>NZ_BJKK01000002.1 GCF_006538325.1 Alteromonas sp. KUL42 | reverse complement strand
AAGACGATATACGTACTTCTGGTGCGTTCGATGCCAATATTCACCCAAATGATATTAATCGCGTCAAAGAAGTGTTACGTGAACACCTAGAAGGAAAAAGTGACTTTTACGAGTTAGCATACCGCGCTAAGACATTTAAAAATCAATGGATTTGGATCCTTGATAGAGGAAAAGTGGTAGAGCGCGATCATAACAATCAGCCAGTTCGAATGACTGGAACGCTTAAAAATATTAATCATTTAAAAGAAGCCGAAGAGCAATTAAACCTGTTTAAACGCTCTATTGAAAATATCTCCGAAGGTGTTTTTATCACGAATACCCAGTTTAAGTTCATAAGCGTAAACCATGCTTATTGCACTTACACTGGTGAAACCCGTGACCAAGCACTGGCCAGCTATATGCATTTCCACCTATACCCAGATGCCTTTACCGAAGAAATCAAGAAGACACTAAAAACAAAAGGAAATTGGTCAGGTGAAGTGGAAAGTGTACGTGTTAATGGCGAACGTTATGAAATGGAATTAAACATAGATGCGGTGCACGACGAAGATGGAAAAATTAGTCATTTCGTAGGTGTTTTTAGTGATATTACCTCTCGTAAGAGTACTGAGAAAGAACTGCTAAAACTCGCTAACACCGACCCACTTACTGAGCTGCCTAATCGTTCGTTTTTTCAAGCTAGCCATCAAAACCTTGTTCGAAAAGGTGTTCAGCACACATTATTGTGTCTAGACATGGATAACTTTAAAAAAATAAATGACTCTTTAGGCCACCAAACTGGCGATATTTTAATTAAACAAATCGCTAAACGACTACAACGTATCACGGGTAAAAACGCTACCTGCTACCGACTAGGCGGTGATGAGTTCAGTATATTGATGGAAGACAGTGCTGATATTCATACGGTGACGCACTATACACAAAGCTTGCTCGATACATTGTCCCGCCCTTTTATTATTAACAAGCAAGAATTCGTGCTTGGTGCAAGTATTGGTATTGCGTTTTACCCTGATGATGGCACTTCACCGCAAGAAATGCTCAAGAATGCCGACACTGCAATGTATTTTGCCAAAAACAATGGTGGGAATAGCTATCAGTTTTTCAGTGGCGAAATGAACCAAAATGCGGTGCGCCAACTTCAAATTGAGAACTTGATCAGGCAAGGTATCAAAGACGACTTGTTTACCGTTTACTACCAACCGAAAGTCGACATTGCTTCTGGCAAATTAGTCAGTATGGAAGCCCTTGTTCGCTTTGAACACCCGCAAAAAGGTATTGTCAGCCCAGGTCAGTTTATTCCTCTCGCAGAACAAACGGGACAGATTATAGAAATCGGTGAGCAAGTACTGCGCAAAGCGTGTGCCGATACAAAGCGCTGGGTAAATCAGGGGCTATTCAGTGGTCGAGTTGCAGTAAATATATCCGCTAAGCAATTTGAATTACCCGATCTCGACGAACGTATTAATAAGATCCTTTCTGAAGTTGGCTTGTCGCCATTGCATTTAGAGTGCGAAATTACAGAAGGTACTTTGATGGAAAGCCCTGAAAATGGGTTGCGAATGATGAGCCGATTACGCGAGCGCGGCATACATCTGGCATTAGATGACTTCGGCACAGGATATTCGTCGTTAGCCTATTTGAAGCGTTTCCCGCTAAACACATTAAAAACTAGACAAAGCATTTATAGATGATATTGCAAAAACGTAATGTGGATAGACACATGGCTGCGGCAATTATCAATATTGCACATAACCTAGGCCTAAAAGTTGTTGCAGAAGGCGTTGAAGAAGAAGCGCAACTCAATATTTTGCGCCGTTATGACTGTGAGATGCTACAAGGCTTTTTGTACAGTCGCCCGCTAAACGCAGAGCGCTTTGAAAAACTGCTATCAGAGAATCAAAAACTGCATACACTGCTTGGTCAAAGTAATTTTTAAGACCAAATACCCTAATTCCTTTCTGAAAAAATTTGTATATGAGCGTGCTTTCAACGCACGTTCATGCACATTAAAAATTCCGTCAAAAAGAAGTCGGCATAGAAGTGCCGAGACGGCAATCACTCTCATTATACTTTAGTGTCAAATCAATGGCAGCCGCCTCTCAAAAAACACCTAACAAACTGTTTTTAAACAAAAAAACAATCATGGCACAAAATTAGCTTTCTATATGCGACCAATGCCACTAATGATGCATTGGGTTTGTTTGTTTGTTCAAAAAATAAAAAAGGAAATCAATATGTTAAAAGAGTACGCCGTTGCACTAGTACTTTCTACCGCTACGCCTGTTGCTGCTGATAAGCAAGAAGGTGCTAAACAAGCTCCTGAATCACAAAAAGAAGTAGTAACGCAGCCACAAACCGTTAAGCCAGAGTCTGGTGGTGGATACGGTGTAGGTTTCTAATAGAGTATTCTAGTAAAAAAGAGAGCCTAGCTCTCTTTTTTACTTTTTATAACCAATAATATTAATCAGACGGTGTTAAGCCGCAATATAAAGGTTATTGAAGCCTACTGCATTTCGCCAGTGTACATGTCTGGCAATAGAAAACATCGGCAAAAGAATTGGCCCCAAAAGCAATCCAGCAACAGCCCACTTTTTAGCGTGCATTCCCCACTTAAACGCTTCAATATAAAAATAAATCGAAAATAAAACGCTCAGAAAAATAAGTGATATCACACTGCCTCCGGCAATTTACAAGCAAATACAATCTTTGACCAAACTAACTACACTTTCGCTTGGCATATAGCGTTAATGAGCATATGTATCAAAATTTAGACAGCGCAGATTTTACTCAAAATAGAGCAATAAACCAGCAAAAATAACAATTAGACATAAAAAAACCGGGCAAAGCCCGGTTTTTAACCATTTGTTTACATTTTAGTAAAATGATTGATCAGATTCAGCCATCTTCACTAAAATGTCGGCAGGCTTAAATTTATCACTCACCGCTGTGGCGTAGTGATTCAATCTTGCCACTATATGCTTCACGCCAAGGGTATCCATATAACGGAAAGGTCCACCTAAGAATGGAGGGAAGCCAATACCGAAAATAGCACCTATGTCTCCATCACGCGCATTTCGGATAACGCCTTCATCCAGACAACGTGCCGCTTCATTTAGCATCATAAGTACGCAGCGCTCAGCCACTTCCTTCTCACTTAGTTTTGCAGAAGGACTTAGCCCTAATAAAGCATAAATACTTTCATCGACTTCTTTTCCTGGTTTTTTACCTTCATAGGAATAAAAACCTTTTTGGTTCTTCTTACCTTTACGTCCGTCTTCAAGCACTTTATCAAAGGCACTTGGTGCTGTAAAACGCTCACCAAAAGCTTCTACTAGGAAAGGAATTATCTTGGTACCGACATCAATACCCACTTCATCTAGTAGCTTCACTGGACCAACTGGGAAGCCAAATTTCACTAACGACTTATCAATATGCTCAATAGGTTCACCGTCAAGAATAAGGCTTGCTGCTTCGTTCATGTAAGGAGCAAGTATTCGGTTTACATAGAAGCCTGCACCGTCCTTAACAACTACCGGTGTTTTACCCTGCTTTTTAGCAAATTCAACGGTCGATGAAATGACTTGGTCCGACGTTTTGTCGTGAGCAATAACTTCAGCTAATGGCATCTTATCGACTGGCGAGAAGTAATGAAGGCCAATAACATTTTCTGGTCGAGCTGCCTTTGCAGCAATCTGTGTAATTGGAATAGACGAGGTATTTGAGGCAAAAATTGTAGTTTCTTTGCAGTTAGACTCGATATCAGCAACCATCTTTTGCTTCAGATCTAAGTCTTCAAAAACCGCCTCAACCACGATGTCTGCGTCTTGGTATCCACTGTAATCAAGTGTTCCAGTTAACAAAGCAAGCTGCTTTTGCATTTCGCTGTTTCGCATAAAGCGCTTTTTGACTTTCTTATTCAGAATGTCATAGCTGTACTTCATAGCATTAGCAATACCTTCAGCGCGAACATCTTTAATTCGCACAGGAACACCCGCCTTCGTTGAAGTTACATAAGCAATACCACCGCCCATCAGACCGCCGCCCAATACACCTACTTTCTTCATTTTTTCAGGCTTAACACCTTCAACACCGTTTTCTTTCTTCATTTCGGTGGTTGCAAAGAAAATTTGACGCAATTGGAAGGACTCAGGTGTCATTACCAACTTACCAAACGCCTCTGCTTCAGCTTTCAGACCGGCTTTCATTCCATCATTCATACCTGTCTCAATAACATCAATAATGTAGCCAGGCGAAGGGTAATTACCTTTGGTTTTTGCAAATGTGGCTTCACGTGCTTTTTTGAACAACATACCACGACCAGGTCCGGTGTTCTCAAGCAACTTGTTCATAACACCTTTCTGAGGCGCGTCGCGCTCTGGCTTGCGTTTTAGTGCAAACTGTTCAGCCACTTTAATTAGCACACTATGTGGAACCACCTCATCAACAATGCCGTACTTCTTCGCTTGCTTTGCTCTTGCGGGTGCACCAGTTAGCATCATTTTCATGGCTTGTTGAATACCAATCAGACGAGGAAGGCGCTGGGTACCGCCGCTACCAGGTAAAAGACCTAGCTGTACTTCAGGAAGGCCCAATTGCGTACTTGGTGAATCGGTACAAACTCGGTAATGACACGCTAATGCCAATTCTAAACCACCACCTAAGGCTGGGCCGTGAATGGCTGCAACGAACGTTGCTTTCATGCCTTCAATTCTATCGAAGATAGCTTGACCACCCGCTGCTATAGTTGTGGCATCTTCAGCAGTTTTACACGCCGCCAACATAGTAATATCGGCGCCAGCTACAAATGAACTTGGCTTACCACTTGTTAACACTACACCTTTAATGCTGTTATCTTGCTCGATATCATCAAGCATGGCTGAGATTTCGTCACCAAACTCAGCCTTCAAGGTATTCATACTTTCGCCAGGCACATCCATGCTAAGAATTGCTACACCATTATCTTGCTTGGTTAGTGTAAACGCACCTGAAGCGTCTTTCGCCTCGTTTGTTGTTACTTGATCCTGACTCATCTTATTCTGTCTCCACAATCATAGCTGCACCTAAACCACCCGCTGCGCAAGCAGTCAGAAGGCCTGTACCACCGCCACGACGGTTAAGTTCATTCAACATCTGCGTGATCATGCGCGTACCTGTTGCGGCAAATGGATGTCCATAGGCAATGGAACTCCCCATTACGTTGAATTTATCCATGTCGATCTCACCCGTTGCTTTGCTTCTACCCAGCTTTTCTTGGGCAAACTTGTCGCTGGCAAACATTTTAACGTTCGCCAATGTTTGCGCGGCAAATGCTTCGTGCATTTCAATTAATGTAAGGTCGTTAAGAGTCATACCTGCGCGATCAAGTGCAATCGGCGTTGCATAAGATGGCCCCATCAGCATATCCTCCCACACATCTATCGCTGAGAACGCATAGCTTTTAATATAGCCAAGAGGCGTATAACCTAACTCTTTGGCACGGCTTTCTGTCATCATTAACACAGCTGATGCACCGTCGGTTAACGGTGTAGCGTTAGCGGCAGTTACTGAACCGTATTTTTTGTCAAAAACGGGACGAAGCTTTGCATAGCCTTCAAGTTTGGAGTCGAAGCGTACATTGTTGTCGCGTTCTAATGCGCCTCTATAAGGTTCTGCATACGCGGTCATTACTTCGCTGTTGAGTTTGCCAGCTTCCCAACTTTTTGCAGCGAAGCTGTGTGAACGATGTGCAAGTTTGTCTTGCTCTTCACGAGAAATCTGATGCGTCTTTGCCATTTGCTCTGCAGTTTGGCCCATTGATAGGCCTGTAGAGTATTCCGCCACCGCTGGTGGCACTGGAGCAAGATCTCTAAGCTTAAGACGCTTAAAGATATTGAGTTTCTGGCCTAGTGTTTTCGTCTTTTGAAGGTCCACCAAAGCGCGTGCTAAATTTTTAGATACACCAATAGGCGAAACTGATGTTGAATCGGCTCCACCTGCAATGCCTACTTTCACGTTACCCGCCATCATACTTTCGGCAATATTCACGGTAGACTGAAAGCTCGTTGCACACGCCCGAGACACACTGTATGCGTCAGTGTGAATATTCATGCCGGTTCCAAGCACAATTTCACGTGCGATGTTTGGCGCTTCAGGCATTTGCACTACTTGACCGTAAACAACTTGATCAATCCACTCTTTTTGAACACCATGACGAACCAGAAGTTCGTTGACGACCATTTTACCTAAATCAACTGCAGGTACGCCGTGGAAATATGTCGCCATCTTTGCAAACGGAGTACGTAGCCCCGCAACAATGGCGATGCGATCACCCTCTCGGGTAGTAACTGATTGTTTTGTTGCCATAATGCACCTAAATTAATGACCATTTTTAGTTGAGCGGAAAGGCCCACACAAAGTGGTCTGACCTGTAATACACCTGATTTTTACAAACAATGAACAAAATAGCAAATTATGCCGCAAGACAGGTGAGGAAAATGTAACATAAGTTCACAACGCAAAGGGATATTGCGCTGTAAAATCAATTAAATGCAAAACATCGTAAATTTCTTGCTATTTAACGTCTTGAAGAACAATAGAATGAACCTTATATGGAAACCATAGTCTGTTTTGTGTCATTGTGGGCAGCTAATTAAAGAACATAACGTTGTAACAACGGGTAAGCCTATCTCTTATCATCAACTTAAGCTTACTTATGTCTCACAGACACTTCCTTATAACGAGAACTCAAACGGAAAATTGCAATATGGCAGCAGAGCAGTTTCAACAGCTACATGCGTATTTAGATCAGCAAATTATAGGTCAGCATGGGCTAACCAAAAGCCTTTTAATCGCACTGTTAGCAGATGGTCACTTACTTGTGGAAGGTCCTCCAGGTCTAGCTAAAACTCGCGCAATAAATGCGTTGGCCAACGGTGTGGATGGCGATTTTCACCGTGTGCAGTTTACTCCGGATCTTTTGCCAGCAGATTTAACAGGCACCGACATATATCGCCCTGAAACAGGCGAGTTTGTATTCCAGAAAGGCCCGTTGTTTCACAACCTTGTGCTAGCTGATGAAATTAACCGTGCACCTGCAAAAGTGCAATCAGCCTTACTTGAAGCCATGGCAGAACGTCAAATAACCGTTGGAAGTAAAACTTACCCTCTTCCACCCCTTTTCTTAGTTATGGCAACGCAGAACCCACTTGAGCAAGAGGGAACATACCCGCTACCTGAAGCTCAACTAGACCGTTTTCTGATGCACGTTGATATCGACTACCCAGGTGCAGAAACGGAGTTAGAAATTCTTCGCTTAACCCGTGGCGAGGCCTTATCTGAGCCACCTGTAACGCCACCAACACTTACACAAGACGATATATTTACTTCTCGCAAAGAAGCACTGTCTTTGTATATGGCGCCGGAGCTAGAGCAATACCTTGTCCAATTGATCATGGCAACCCGTCAACCAGCAGCCTTCAGTGATGATTTAGCTCAGTGGATTGCTATGGGAACCAGCCCTCGTGCCACTATTAGTTTAGACCGATGTGCCCGTGCCCATGCTTGGTTAAGCGGTAGAGATTTTGTCGGGCCTGATGACATACAAGCAGTGGTTCACAATGTACTTCGCCATCGTATTATCTTGTCTTATCAGGCTGAAGCCGAAGGCGTTACTGTAAATGATGTGTTGGATAAAATTGTCGCCACTGTAGCAGTACCGTAACTCATGATAAACGTACAAGCACAGCTTCAAAAGTTGCTGAGCAATGGGGTGAGTCTGTCTACCGGCGAGTTGCTAAGATATCAACAACTCGCAAAGCTTTTCAGTATTGCCCCCAAGCGTGCGCCTCAAGCTCGACTTGCTGGAAGCTACTTAACTAAACACAAAGGCCGTGGTATGGAGTTTGACGAAGCTCGTCATTACCAACCGGGAGATGATATTCGCGCTATTGACTGGCGGGTTACTGCGCGCACGGGTAAAACCCATACGAAAGTGTATCGTGAAGAGCGAGAGCGCCCTGTTTTCATTTTCTGCGATTACCTACCTTCAATGGCTTTTGGTACACAGTTACTAACGAAATCAGTACAAGCTGCACATGTAGCATCGTTGATCAGTTGGTCTGCTGCGGCACGAGGAGATAAAGTTGGTGCACTTATTTTCAATCAACAACAGCACAAAGAAATAAAGCCATTAACACGAAAAAAACGCCGTACTTCGGGTTTGTCATGAACTCATGGCGTTACATGTTGACAGTCAGCATCTAAAACCGAACAAGGCGGATGATGAGCAGGCATTTATAGAAGCATGCGCTCGCGCACGACGTCTTGCTCGCCCGGGAAGTCTTGTCTACTTGGTGTCTGACTTTCAACATTTGAGTTCACAAGCGATAGGTCATCTCAACCATTTAACGCGTCACTGTGAAGTGCGAGCAGTCATTGTTAACGATCCTATTGAGCACGCCCTTCCCTCGATAAAGTCTCCGCAACCAGTAAGTGTTTCTGACGGTTTTACTCAGCAACGGTGGATGTTGGGAGACAGTAAAGAGCAGGCGTTTTATCAGCAGTGGCGTGATGAGCAGAATCGTTTTATCAATGATTCACTGAAGCAGAACAACATTTCACGCTATGCTGTGTCTGCTGGTGCGCCGCTAGATGAACAGCTTCAAAGTATGCAAAGAGAACAACTATAATGCAGTCACAAGGAATTACACCGTCGAATGTGGCTTCAGGGCAAGATCCGCTAGCCCAACTTCGCGATATTCACGTACCCAATGAGGTAAGTGTTTGGCCTCTAGACTGGGGCTGGTGGTGTTTAGCCATTGCAGTGATCATCGTCGTTGCATGGACTGTCAAAGCCATTTGTGCCCACATTCGTTTCAATAAGCCTCGAAAACAAGCACTAAAACTGCTAAACGAAATATCGCAGAGCCAGGATAATTGGCCACTAGCACTTAATACGCTATTGAAACGTACAGCATTATCTTATTTCCCCAACGATAATGTCGCACAATTACACGGTGATGCATGGCAAACATTTCTTCATTCAACAATGAAAAAAGACAATAGCAAAATAACACAAGGTATTAGTTTGTTGCTGGAGAACAGCTATCGACAAACACCGCGAGATGCTGATTTCGAACTCTGTCAACAATCCGTCAGAACATGGATTACGAACGCCACATTTTCCAAAAGTAAGTCATATGGCAAAGTGCACACCAAGGAGGTAAACCATGCTTGAGTTTGCTTGGTGGTGGGCATTTTTGTTTCTACCTTTACCTTTACTTGTGCGGTTTTTATGGCCTGCAGCGCCTGAAGCCCAGATGGCAGCACTAAAAGTGCCAAGCCTTCGCCCCGGAAGTTCAGGGCTGGAAGAGCAAGTAACCAAGAGTCGATTGCCATTAATTGCGTGTTGCCTAATATGGTTATTACTTGTCGTCGCAGCCGCACGCCCTCAATGGCTGGGTGAGCCAATTAGCATTCCAAATGAAGGCCGAGAAATGATGTTGGCTGTGGATTTATCGGGCAGTATGAAAATTGACGACATGCAACTGAATGGTCGTCAAGTTAACCGACTTACCATGACCAAATCTGTAGTTTATGACTTTATCCAACGCCGGGTTGGCGATCGGCTAGGACTTATATTATTTGCCGATACCGCTTACGTACAAGCACCACTTACCTATGACAGAGATACCGTCTCTACCCTATTGAGTGAAGCCGTGATCGGTCTTGTGGGCGAACAAACAGCCATAGGTGACGCTATTGGCCTTGCTGTCAAACGCTTTGATGCAAGAGAAGAGTCTAACAACGTGCTTATACTGCTGACCGATGGACAAAACACCGCAGGTAATATTACCCCCGAACAGGCCAAGGAACTTGCGATAAATAAAGGTGTAAAGGTCTATACCATTGGTGTGGGCGCAGACAAAATGCTGATACAGAGCTTCTTCGGCAGTCGCCAAGTCAACCCATCACAAGAACTTGATGAGGATATGCTCACAGATATCGCAACGTCAACGGGAGGGCAATATTTCAGAGCGCGAAACGCACAAGAGTTACAGGCGATTTACCAACAGCTAGATGCCCTGGAACCTATCGAAGGCGAAACGAGAAAAATGCGCCCACTTACAGCACTATTCTATTATCCATTAACAATAGCTTTGGCGCTTTCCATATTGTGGGCACTGGTTTTAGTGTTAAAGAGTATCGTTGACCTTTTTCAATATCGCCGCAGCGATACCGTCACAGAGCGAGGTAATGAATAATGGATTTATTGACATTACCTAACCTGTCGGATTTGAGCGAATTTCACTTTTTACGCCCACTCTGGTTTGTCGCCATTATTCCCCTGTTATTACTAACAACGTGGATCAGACGACGCACATCCAAGCAATCTGGGTGGCAATCGGTTATCCCTTCACATCTTTATCAACATATGGTGACGGGAAAGTTCGAAAAAGGACAACGCCCTCCCTTCTGGCTATTAAGCTTTGTTTGGTGTTTAAGTGTTATAGCCCTTGCCGGACCTACATGGGAGAGATTACCTCAACCGGTCTACCAGTTAAAAATGGGCCATGTGATTGTATTGGATATGTCGCTTTCTATGCGCGCTACTGATATGACTCCAGATAGACTGACAAGAGCTAAGTACAAAGCGATTGATTTGGTGAACGCCATTGGTGAAGGAGAAATGGGCTTAGTCGCTTATGCGGGTGATGCTTTTGTCATTAGTCCGTTGACAGAAGATGCCGCAAACGTAACAACATTGCTTCCCAGTTTGGCACCCGAAATTATGCCAGTTCCCGGTAGTGATCCTTTACTTGGTATTCAAAGTGCCGCCGAGCTACTTACCAATGCGGGTTATAATTCAGGGATGATCTATTGGATAACTGATGGTATTGATTTTGAACAACAAAAGGAATTACAAGAATATGTTTCCTCCCTTCCTTTTACCGTTAACGCATTAACTGTCGGTACAGCACAAGGTGCGCCAATTAGACAACTTAGCGGCGAACTACTCAAAGACTCAACTGGTAGTATCGTTATTCCGAAACTCAATAATAGTGCAGTGCGTGGCGTCGTTAAATCCAATGGAGGTAACTTCCAAACATTTACTTCGAATGACAGAGATATCAATGCATTAGCGACCTTATCAATGCTCGACAGAGACAGCGCTGAAGACGAAGACAATGAAACTGATGCACAAGGTGATCAATGGCGAGAAGTTGGTCCATATGTGATTATTTTCCTTCTACCTTTTGCTGCCTACGCGTTTCGCAAAGGGTTGATATTTGCTGTGCTCGTTGGCATTTTGTCGTTTTCAAGCAACAAACCCGTTTATGCACAGCAATTGCCATCGTCTTCTTCAGAAGAAATTACGTCGACAACACCTAATAATATTCCGTGGTGGAAAAGGCCCTTTTTAAACGACGATCAAGAAGCACTTTCACACTATCAAGGCGAAAAATACAGCGAGGCCGCCAGTCAGTTTGATGATATTGAGTGGAAGGCGTCTTCATTGTACAAAGCCGGAAATTATGAGGCCGCACTTGAAGCCTATGAACAAGTACCTGGCGCAGAGAGTTTGTACAACCAAGGAAATGCCCTCGCAAAGCTTGGCGAACTTCAAAAAGCTATTGATAAGTACGAAGAGGCATTGGCAATGGCGCCCGATATGCAAGATGCTAAGTTAAACAAAAAGCTAATTGAAGACTTATTGGAGCAACAACAGAATCAGCAAAATCAAAAAGATAACAATGGTCAGCAATCTAACGACCAACAAGATGGTGAAAACCAAGACTCATCATCTGAAGATCAGCAGAGCAATGAGGGTCAACAAGATCAACAATCTCAAGACTCTGATAGTGAACAACAGCAAGATGAAAATAGCGACTCTTCTCAACAAAGCAATGAGAATGAAAGCGAACCAAATTCTCAGCAGGATGATTCTTCGTCTAACGATGACGACAATCAACAGCAATCTGATCAAAGCGCACAGGACCAAGATGACTCTAAACAGCAGGAAGACTCATCACAAGAGTCTGATGAGCAAAAACAAAATGAGAACGATGAACGCACGGCTGAAGCCATGCAACCACAGCAAGGTGAGCTTTCCGATGCTGAGAAAGAAGAACTGCAACGTATGGAAAGTCTAATGCGCCGTGTTCCAGATGACCCCGCCTTTTTACTTAAACGAAAAATGCAACTGGAAGCTCAAAAACGACAACGTCAGCGTATGCCTTCAAACCGGAGTGATTGGTAGATGAAATTTTTCTCTGTATCTACATTTTTTATTTTTACACTGTTAAGTTTAATGAGTGCATCCGCGCTCGCTGATATCAATAGCCTAGAAGCCACCATTGATAAAAACCCCGTAATGGTTGACGAAGCAATTCGGTTAACCGTCACCGCGGATGGCAGTGCGGATAGAGACGCATTTGACAGCTCACCACTTTTAAAAGATTTTGTTGTGGGCAGAACTTCAGTGAGCAGTCAAACGTCGATTGTGAATTTTGACACTAAGCGCACTACCGTCTGGACAACCACCCTATTTCCGCGCAAGGAAGGCATTTTTACCATTCCATCACTCGCGGTTGAAAACAAGCAAACCAAGCCCATTCAAGTTGAAGTGATCCCAGTACAGGCACAAGATAATGTAGCGAGAGATTACTTTGTCACTACCGACATTGACCTAAAGGACGCTTATTTAAACCAGCAATTGCTGTACACGGTTAAACTCTTTTTATCGAGTAATATTGAGCGTGGCAGTTTGCAGGCACCTGAAATGCAGAACGCAGAAATTACCCAACTGGGTGAAGATAAGCAATACACGGACATTATTAACGGTCGTCGCTATCAAATTATAGAAAGACAATTTGCTGTGGTGCCGCAAGCCTCTGGGGAATTCACGCTCAGAGGTCCAATATTTACTGGTGAGGTCATGGCACCTAACACCAATCAACGATTCGGCTTTTTTAATCGTACACAACAAGTTAACCGTGTAGGGCCTGATATCACGGTTAATATAAAACCCATTCCACAAAACATTGACTACGCTTGGTTACCCTCAGAAATGGTAAGGGTAGATGAAGAGTGGCCCCAAGGTGATAACTTTGTTGCAGGTGAACCAGTGACACGTATTATCACACTTACCGCTTTAGGCGTTGTTGAAGAACAGCTGCCTGACATTCCAGAGTTTTATCCACCAAACTTTAAGCTCTACCCTGACCAGTCAACCACTGCAACGGTGGAAAAAGATCAAAACCTGATATCTCAGCGTCAAAGCTCGCTGGCGATTATCCCTACTGCACCAGGTTCATTTGTATTACCAGAGATCACAATCCCTTGGTTTAATACACTGACTGAAAAAACCGAGTATGCCACTATCCCAGCGAGAACGATTACCGTGGCACCGGCAAGCGGCCAAGCGAGTAACGGGCAAGCTCCAAATACGTCTACTTCAACATCCACGAACAATCAAGAACAAGCTTCTGTACCCGCGCAAACTCCTAATTCCTTGAGTAATTCAAATAATGGAATTAGTGATCAAGCAAGCGATGACCTACATGATAATCCACAGGGTGTCATAAAATCGCCATTATTTATTATAGTTACCACTGTGTTAGCCATTTTGTGGTTAATAACCCTTGTGGCATGGTATGTAGCGCGCAGAAAACTCAAACAACATTCCTATATGAACGCTGCGACAAATAGCTTTGGTGGTGTTAGCGGCGCGAATTTTACAAACACACAAAGTGAAAAAGATGCATTCAATCAGCTTATTCAAGTGGTCAAGCGCAACGATATTAACCAGTTAGATAGAGCACTTGGAAATTGGCTTCGTGTAATGAACAATAATGGAAAAGGTAAGGTCGTACCCGGCGACATTGCAGAGACTCAACCTTTAACGACACATATTAATGCACTTCAAGCACTGCGCTTTTCCAAAGACGCGAAGCAAAAAAGTAGCGACGCTAGTGCCCTTAAAAGTACCTTTAGTGCATTAGAGAAATCCCTTCATGATGTGCGTAAACAGTCGCTCGCTAAGCGAGATAAAACCGAAAATAGGTTATCTAACCTATATCCTGTTACGTAAACCGCATTAGACCTTGCATTGTTGCATGATATTTATTAACACCTCTATCATGCGCAAAGTTTGCATTCTATAAATAGAAAAGCCCGCTGAGCGTTAATAAAAAGAAGTGCTTAACGGGCCAAAACAACATTGCAATTTATAACAATAAACTTGGCTAGCAGAGTGCATTCACTCACGCTTTCACAAGTATTACGCACAGGAAAACTCATGAACAAAACAATACTCAAGTTAACACCTATCGCACTAGCAATTGGTGTATTAGCTGCATGCTCACCGGCAAATAATACGAAGCCCGCAGAAACAGCTGTTGAAGAAATTCAACATACTGCCAGTCAATCAGAATCAGAAAGGCTTTCTGCATTTTTTGAAAGAACGTTTGAAGAAGATTTAAAGCGCTCCCCTTTATTTCAAAGCTATTTGGGTAAGAAGTGGGACTATGACAAATGGGATGACATCAGTGAAAAAGAGGCTGACGCTCAAATCACCATCGCCAAAAATCGCCTTGAAACACTCTCTTCATTCGACACATCAAAACTGAATGAACAAGAAAAATTGAGTTTGCGTTTGTATAAACTCGGCATTGAAAGAGACCTAGCGAATGACGAATTCCGCCACCATCGCTATATTGTGCATCAATTTCGCGCGGCACATACCCAAGTACCTAGTTTTTTAATAAATATTCACAGTGTTAAAAGCAAAGAAGATGCACAAGCCTATATTGGCCGACTAGACAACGTAAGAAGCTATTTCGACCAAGTTATCGAGCAAATGGCAATAAGAGAAAAAGCAGGCGTATTTCCTCCGGCTTGGGCTTATGATCAAATGATTGACGCATCAAGGAATGTAATCTCAGGGGCGCCATTTGATACCAGCGATGAATCCTCAACCATTTGGGAAGATTTCCAAAGTAAAGTATCGGCCCTCACTTTAGACAAGGCAGAGAAAGAAGCGCTTCTTGTGGAAGCAAAAGCTGCTCTGATTACATCGGTCATGCCTGCGTATGAAAAGTTCATTGAAGCGTTAGCTCACCAGAGAGAAATTTCACCTGAAGGTGATGGTGTTTGGCGCTTACCTGACGGTGATAAGTGGTACCAGAACCGATTGAATTGGTTCACAACAACAGATTTAAGTGCTGATGAAGTACATCAAATTGGTTTAGATAACGTTAATCGCATTCACAACGCGATGCGCGACATCATGCAACAAGTGGGTTTTGAAGGTACTCTGCAAGAATTCTTCGTGTTCATGCGCGAAGATGACCAATTCTATCTTCCATCTACACCTGAAGGTCGACAGGAATATTTAGATACTGCCACACAAGTCATTGATGAAATGCGTGAAGCGCTTCCAGACTATTTTGGCATATTGCCCAAAGCGCCTATTGTGGTAAAACGCGTAGAGGCGTTTAGAGAACAATCTGCTGGCAAAGCCTTCTATCAAAGCCCTGCGCAAGACGGTAGTCGACCTGGAATTTACTACGCCAACCTATATGACATGAAAGCGATGCCAACCTATCAGCTTGAAGCACTGGCTTACCATGAAGGTATTCCTGGGCATCATATGCAGCGCAGTATTGCACAAGAGCTTGAAGGCGTGCCTCAATTTCAGAAGTTTCTTAGCTTTACTGCCTACACTGAAGGCTGGGGACTTTATACCGAGGAACTTGCCAAGGATATGGGCTTTTACAAAGACCCTTATTCCGATTTTGGGCGCCTCGCGATGGAGTTATGGCGCGCTTGTAGATTGGTTGTCGATACCGGCATTCATGCTAAGAAATGGTCAAGAGAAAAAGCCGTTAACTATTTAGTTGAAAATACACCAAACCCTCAGTATGACGCCCAAAAAGCCATTGAACGTTATATAGCAATGCCTGGGCAAGCCACCGCCTACATGATCGGTAAATTAAAGATTATGGAGTTGCGTGAAAAAGCAATGCAGGCGCTTGGAGATAAATTTGACTGGAAAGGTTTCCATGACGAAGTACTTAAATACGGTCCTGTGCCATTGTCATTGTTGGAAGAAAACATTGATAAGTGGATTGCTGCGCAAAAAACAATTTAACCCAATCGTTCAAACTTAATAGCCAAATTAACAACGCGTCTTACCATTGAGGATCGGACGCGTTTTTTATGGCATAGTGAAAAAAATTATTTTTGGAATTTTTCATGTTTGCACGAAAGAAAACCGAAAATGCTCAGGTCTTATCGGTTATGAAAGCAAAACATCACCGATATGAGGCGCTGGTTAAAGCGTTTCACACAGATATATATCGATATGCCTTTTGGTTAGTCAAAGACCAAAGTGTGGCAGAAGACATCGTGCAAGAAACATTTTTGCGCGCTTGGCGATCTTTAGATGCACTTAACGACGAAAAAGCGGCCAAATCGTGGCTTATCACAATATTGCGAAGAGAAAATGCTAGGCGCTTCGAACGCAAGCAATTGGAAACCGTAGATATCGACGATGTAAGCATTCAAGATGAAACTCAACAAGCCGACGATGATGTGAGCAACCGAGAGCTTCAGCGATTGCTTGGTGGCTTAAGTATTGAATATCGCGAACCCTTAATTCTGCAAATCATCTTTGGTTTTAGCGGTGAAGAAATTGCGGACCAATTAGGCTTGAACAAAAATACTGTGATGACTCGGTTATTCAGAGCGAGAAATCAACTTAAAGAAGCACTCGAAAAGCAAAATGAACAGAGGGGTCGTGCTAATGGATGAATTAGAATTTAGGCGTAGAATTTACGCCGATCCAGAAACGACTGACAGTGATGTTGTTGAAGCGGCAAAAGAGGATGAAAAAAAGCGCCATTTCTGGAATGAGCAAAAGAAACTAGATCAACAACTTAAGCAGGCTTTAAAAGTAGATGTGCCCGACGATTTAGCCAATAAACTCATTTGGCAGCAGTCAGTTGACGAGTTTACTCGCTATAAACGCAAAAATCGTTGGTACATGGCGATGGCTGCATCTGTCGCTTTTACTATCGGCATTGGGTTAACCATGTGGTACCACCAGCCGCTTAGCCTCGGTGGTCAAGCACTTGCCCACATGCAGTATGCAAAGGTAGAACAAGCGCATTCAAAGCTTCCTGTTGACTTAAACATGGTCAACGCAAAGCTGGCGAGCTTTGGTGCTAGCTTCAGTGATATGATTGATGGTGTGGAAGTGGCCAATTATTGTCATTTGAGCTCTATCCGCAGCTTGCATTTAATTGTGAATACGCCACAAGGAAAAATGTCTGTTTTTGTGGTACCTGAACGCAATGATATATCTGTGCCTAACGAGTTCTCAGATTCGGAGTTTCATGGAGAAGGAATGAGTATGGAGCATGCAAAGATCATGATTGTGGGTGAAAAAGGCGCTGACTTAAGCGAGATGAAAAAAGCAGTCACATCACGCCTCCAATTTTCTGCATAATATTAGCTCAGATACATTAATTTCGTACAAAGTACCGCCCTAGTGGCGGTATTTTTATTAGTAATTTTCGTGAAACAAATTTTATAACACCTTATACTCCAAACTTAATACTTGAGATTGCCACCAACCTGAATAACCATTTAGTATTTTCCTTCGGGAGGATTCATGCAATGATGAAGAATTTTCTAGCTACCAAATCGCTTATCTCAATCTTGCTTTTTTTTACTTTATTGTTGGTCTCAGAACGTTCGCTATCAGATGAGAATAATTCCTCTGCTCAATCTCAGTTGAAAGCATACGCAAGCTTGTTACATAACGTAATTTACGATTGGAATTATCCTTCAGAAATATCAAATGAAGATATTGTTTCAAACTTAGAAAAAAGCCAAATACAAAACGTCGACTCTGAGATAAGTGTTATTTTCCGACATCTTATGGCACTAAGTACGACAGATAATGCTGATAGCCCTAGAATTCCAGTTTATATAAAGCAGCCACTACTCAATAAATACTGGCTGGGCTTGAAATCAATGTCTCCAGAAATATACGCATACACCTATGCGTACTACATATACATACAAGCCTCAAATAGCTTTAATGGATCTACTCAACGTACATCTATTACTATTCCAGCCATGCTCAGGCTAAAAGACGAAATGCTGAGAACTGGCAATAAGCAAGCTGTAGCAACTGTATGTATGTGGTTAGCAATGGAGTACTCTGAGTCATCGCCTTTAAGAGCCATTAACGAGTTACAATACGCCCTGCCGCATCTGCCTATAAAATCAAAGCTTAATCCCTTAGAAACGGAATTGGACAAAATCACAGCACTAGCTTGGTTGACTTCAAGCTACTTGGAATTAAATGTACCAAGTCTAGCGCTAAAGTATGCTCAAACTCTTGTTAACTTGAAAGCACAAAATGAAACTGTTTCCGCATGGGATTTTATCTTACCAATTCGAGCATCGAATAGCCTTGGAGAATTTATGAAGTCTCTAGAATATATAAAAGAGGCAAAGTCCGTCACCAATAAAGATAATAAAATTCAGCAACTTATTCTATATGCTCTTGAACTAAGCACATTAAATAAAATCAACACCAAAGATAATCTAGAGCAAATCAAAGAATTGTCTCTAGCAGTAATCAACTTGCAAATTGAAAACATTCCACCACGCCTAATTGACATACAGCCATATTCTTACGCTTTTTATCAAGCTTTAGTTGGAAGCGACTATGAGTTTTCAAAAGCAATTACAGAATTTATTAAAGTGACAGAGTATCAAAATAAATTACTACCTTTTCCGAGAGATGCGAGCCTTAATGCCCTGACTACTTTACAGGAATTATACAGAGCAAGAGGAGACCTAGAGAACGCTTATGCATACCAGAAGAAATTTGAACTCGAACTGGTAAAATTTAATGCAGACCAGTTTAGTTACAACGAAGAACTGGAAAAAGCATCTATGTCCGAAGACATAGAACTTGCTAAATTCAGACAACAAGAATTAGACAATTTACGCAAAGAGCGTATGGGACTAAATCAAGACAACGGAAAGCTTCAATCTACCGTACTTCTTCTTATTACAGCAATTCTATCCCTACTTGCTATGTGGTTATGGTTAAATAATCGCAGGAATGAGACACAAACAAATTACGATGAGCTGACAGGTTCACTTACGCGCAGCGCTATGTTGAAAAGCTTAACCGTTGCTCTAAAAAAAGACTGTTCTTCATGTATGGCGCTGTTGAATATTGACCATTTCCAACGCATCAATGACACGTATGGGTACAGAGTAGGCGAAGAGGTCGTCTCTGTACTTGGAAAAACAATACAAAAACGCATTCGAAAGACAGATAAATTTTGCCGTTTTGGCAACGAAGAATTCTTAATTTATTTTTCAAATTCGAATGAGGAGGAAGTGAAGCGCATACTTGATGAGCTCAGTAACCTAATGGCGAAGCAAAAATGGTGGAAATTTACGGAGCAATCTTTTACCACCTCATTTTCGTCTGGCGTAGTAACACTAAAAGGTGATAATAATTTGGAGCATGTCTTAAAGTATTGCCATAAGCTACTAGAAGGCGCAAAAAACAAGGGTAATGCTGTCGCAAACACACAATCCATATCCCCTGTGTAAAGCCGATACACAATTTTTGTCAGAGAGTTAAGCAGCATCTGACTATCTTAAAAATTGTTACAGGTCCGATTTTAGTATTTGTGCAAAACTTTAATGATTATCACATCTGCAGTTAAACGGTTCATAAACTCCCCACTTAATGCCAAGTTTTTTTACACTCTAATTGTTCAGATACTGTTCAACGCGGAATACTAACGTAGAGAGTCAACGCCTAAGGTGTTAGCATAAAAGAAAAAACAAAGGTAATTCATATGGCGACTGGCACGATAATCTCGTTGGGTTTATATTTTATTGTAATGTTGGGGATAGGACTTTTTGCCTATCGGCAAACTGATACCAATGTAGAAGGCTACATGCTTGGTGGCCGTCAATTAGGCCCAGCGGTTACCGCTTTGTCAGCGGGCGCTTCTGACATGAGTGGTTGGATGCTTATGGGATTACCTGGTGCAATGTATGTATCAGGCCTATCTGCCGGCTGGATTGCTGTTGGACTAACATTAGGCGCGTTAGCCAATTACCTTTTAGTCGCCCCACGACTAAGGGTATACACTGAAGTAGCCAACAACTCTATTACCCTACCTGACTATTTCGAAAATCGTTTTGCTGACAACTCGCGCCTGCTTCGCGTAATTGCTTCGGTTGTTATCGTAGTATTCTTCACCCTCTATACCTCATCGGGCGTTGTGGCTGGCGGTAAATTATTTGAAACTTCTTTTGGCCTTTCTTACGAAGTGGGTCTTTATGTAACAGCTGGCGTGGTGGTTGCCTATACGTTAGTAGGCGGGTTTATGGCAGTGAGTATGACCGACTTCGTACAAGGCTGTATCATGTTTGTCTCCCTTGTATTAGTGCCTATTGTAGTTATCTCTGAGTTAGGTGGAATTGGCGCATCAATAGATGCACTAGATAATATCAATCCAGCGCTATTTAACGCATTTATGGATGCATCGACAAATAACACCTTAACTATTGTCGGCATCATTTCTCTTATGTCCTGGGGGTTAGGTTACTTTGGGCAACCCCACATTATCGTGCGCTTCATGGCCATTCGTTCAGTAAAAGATATTCCTAGAGCACGTAATATCGGCATGAGCTGGATGATTGTTTCAATCGTTGGTGCTCTAATGACAGGTTTATTCGGATTGGCTTATGTTACGGGCAATGGCAATGAAATAGACCCAGAAACCGTATTTATTTACTTGTCTCAAATTCTTTTCCATCCTTTGGTGGGAGGATTCCTCTTAGCCGCTATATTAGCTGCTATTATGAGTACAATTTCATCTCAGTTACTGGTGACATCTAGCTCGTTAACCAGCGATTTTTATCAAGCCTTCTTACGTCGTGATGCATCAGACGCAGAACTTGTGATTGCGGGTCGCGTTAGTGTTGTCGCAGTGGCATTGGTCGCTATTTTCCTAGCGTATGACAGAGACAGTACTATTTTAACTTTGGTTAGTAACGCATGGGCCGGCTTTGGTGCAGCATTTGGTCCATTGGTTCTATTTAGTTTGTTCAAGCGAGAAATGACTCGCAGAGCAGCACTTGGAGGCATGGTTGTTGGTGCGGTTACTGTATTACTCTGGATCTACCTGCCCATTGAAATTGGGGGGCAAAGACTCGGCGAATGGATGTACGAAATTGTGCCTGGATTCATCTTATCTAGCCTAACAATAATGATACTCAGTAAATCAGGCTCTCCTCGTGAGGGGGTACTCGATACTTTTGACGCTTTTCAAGTTAAGCTAAACGAAAAATAAAAATGTAATCACGTTACTCCGGTAACAATAATAGAGATGGTAATTATCAAGCCCTGTTTAGTTTTCTAAATGGGGCTTTTTAATACACAGGACATAATAAAAGGTACTTATGCTTCAATGGCACAACATTTAAATATGTTGGAATAAGATAGCTATTTGAAATAGCAAAATCGCATACTACTTTTGAAATTAAATGTGCTATCGTTCTATGCAGAAAAATAACCCGCATATAACGTTTTTTATATATTAAATAAAATTCGGACTTCAACATGACTGCCAGTATCCCGTCTATAACGCATTTGAAACAACTCGAAGCCGAGAGTATCCAAATTTTCCGTGAAGTTGCAGCTGAATTTGAAAATCCAGTGATGCTTTACTCCGTGGGAAAAGACTCTTCTGTGTTGCTTCACCTAGCGCGAAAAGCCTTCGCTCCGGGTAAAATCCCCTTTCCGCTTTTACACGTTGATACTACGTGGAAATTCGGAGAGATGATTAAGTTTCGTGATGAGCAAGCAAAAAAGCACGGCTTTGATTTGCTAGTTCATATTAATGAAGAAGGTGTTGCGGCTGGTGTGGGCCCTTTTAGCCACGGCTCTTCCAAACACACTGACATCATGAAAACCCAAGCACTTAAGCAAGCATTGAACAAATATAAGTTCGATGCTGCATTTGGTGGTGCTCGCCGTGACGAAGAAAAATCACGTGCAAAAGAACGTGTTTATTCGTTCCGTGATAGTAACCACCGCTGGGACCCTAAAAATCAACGCCCTGAACTATGGAATATCTACAACTCGCAAATTAACAAGGGTGAGAGCATTCGTGTATTCCCAATGTCTAACTGGACTGAGCTTGATATTTGGCAATATATCTATCTAGAAAATATCGATATCCCTCAGCTTTATTTGTCTAAACCGCGCCCTGTGGTTGAGCGTGATGGTATTCTTATTATGGTTGATGACGACCGTATGCCATTGGAGGAAGGTGAAGTACCAGAGATGCGTTCCGTACGCTTCCGCACATTAGGCTGCTACCCACTTACCGGCGCAGTCGAGTCTGAGGCAGCAACCTTACCTGAAGTTATCCAAGAAATGCTTCTTACCAAAACCTCAGAACGTCAAGGTCGAGTTATCGATCATGACAGCGCGGGCTCAATGGAGAAAAAGAAAATGGAAGGGTATTTTTAATGGCCACTGACAACGTTGTTTGGCACAAACACGAAGTTAATAAAACCACTCGCGCTCTTAAACTCAATCAGCAGCCACGAGTATTTTGGCTTACTGGTTTAAGTGGCTCAGGTAAGTCAACGTTAGCGAATTTGCTAGAGAAAAAGCTGCATGAGCAAAACAAGCATACTTACTTGCTTGATGGTGACAATATCCGTCACGGCTTATGCGGCGATTTAGGCTTTAGTGATAAAGATCGCGTTGAGAACATACGTCGCATTAGTGAAGTTGCAAAGCTTTTTGTTGACGCAGGTACAATTGTACTTACAGCCTTTATATCGCCATTTAAAGCTGATCGCGATTACTGTCGCAGCCTACTAGGTGACGGTGAGTTTGTAGAAGTGTTTGTTGATACACCACTTGAAGTATGTGAAAAACGCGATCCTAAAGGACTTTACAAGAAAGCGCGTAGCGGTGAAATTAAAGACTTTACGGGTATTGATTCAGCTTATGAAGCACCTGAAACCCCAGAAGTTCACTTAACCTACCAAGAAGAGTCGGCAGAGCAAACTGCTGAGCGCTTATATGCTTTGCTTCAACAAAAGGGATTGGTGTAATGACACAGCCTATTAATTCACTCGCACAAAATGTGCTTAAAATCGCTAAAGAAGCTGGCGACAAAATTATGGCGATTTACCAGAAAGACTTCGCTATTTACGAAAAGCAAGACACGAGCCCATTGACCGAAGCTGATCTTGCGGCGCATAACGTTATCGTTGAAGCACTTGAAGCCACGTCGGATCTGCCAATCCTTTCCGAAGAATCCGCCAACATCTCATGGGATGAGCGCAAATCATGGTCTTCATATTGGCTGGTTGACCCTCTTGATGGTACGAAAGAATTTATCAAGAAAAACGGTGAGTTTACGGTAAATATTGCACTTATAGAAAACGGAAAACCAACGATGGGTGTAGTTTATGCACCTGCGCTAAACAAAAGCTACGTAGGAATTGTAGGCGAAGGCGCATGGACTGAAATAGATGGCGAGTTCAACTCTATCTCCGCTCGTAAACACAACGGTGCTGAAGTGTGGAAAGTGGTCGGCAGTCGCTCACACCAAAGTCCGGAAATCCAAAATTTATTGTCACAGCTTGAAGGTGAAACCGAGCTAGTAGCGATGGGCAGTTCACTTAAGCTTTGCTTGGTGGCTGAGGGTGAAGCGCACCTTTACCCACGTCTAGGTCCAACATCAGAATGGGATACAGGCGCGGCGCATGCCGTAGCATTAGCTGCTGGTGCTAATGTCACCGTACTAGACCCTGACAACCCGTTAGATGATAACGCTGAAGCTCTTACTTACAACCAAAAAGAGTCTGTGTTAAACCCCTTTTTCCTTGTGAGCGCATAACATGAACAACGAAAACGAATTATTAAGACAGGACATACTGTCCTACCTAGAACAACACGAAAAGAAAGACATGCTACGTTTCCTAACATGCGGCAGCGTAGACGACGGTAAAAGTACCCTAATTGGGCGTTTGCTTCACGACTCAAAGATGATTTATGAAGATCAGCTTGCTGCCATCACAAAAGACAGTAAGAAAATGGGTACTACCGGTGAAAAAGTAGACCTTGCACTTTTGGTAGACGGTCTTCAGTCGGAGCGTGAGCAAGGTATAACCATTGACGTTGCTTACCGTTATTTCTCTACGGACAAACGCAAGTTTATTATTGCTGACACTCCAGGACATGAACAGTACACCCGTAATATGGTAACCGGTGCATCTACTTGTGACCTCGCTATCATACTGGTTGATGCACGAGGCGGTGTTAAGGTTCAAACAAAGCGCCATTCATTCTTAGTCTCTTTGTTGGGTATCAAACACGTTATTGTTGCTATCAATAAAATGGATTTGATGGACTATTCCGAGGAAGTCTATAAGCAAATTCAGGAAGACTATCTGAAGTTCGCAGAGCAGCTCGATATTCCAGACATTCAGTTTGTACCTATCTCTGCGCTAGAAGGCGACAATGTAGTAGGTAAGAGTGAAAAAACGCCTTGGTTTAACGGTACACCGCTAATGGAAATGTTGGAGAACATTGAAATAGGTGAAGACGATAACCATGATGATTTCCGCTTCCCAGTACAATATGTAAATCGCCCTAATTTAGATTTTAGAGGCTTTGCGGGCACAGTGGTTTCAGGTCAAGTCGCGCCAGGTGATAAAATTACCGCACTTCCTTCAGGCAAAACTTCTAAAGTTAAGCAGATTGTTACCTTTGAGGGCAACCAAGAACGCGCCTTTGTACCACAAGCAGTTACGCTTACCTTAGAAGATGAAATTGATATATCTCGAGGTGATATGATTGTAAAATCAGACAACCTTCCTATGTTAGGTACGCAATTTAAAACACACCTTGTTTGGATGTCAGAAGAGCCACTAATGCCAAACAAGCAATACTTGTTTAAATTTGCTACCAAATCAACGCCAGGAGTGGTCGCTCATATCGATAATCAGATTGATGTGAATACGCTTGAAGAGACAGATGCGATGCATCTTAATCTTAATGAAATTGGTGTTGTAGACGTTAAGTTTACACAACCCGTTGCCTGTGACCCATATAAGCGTAACCGCCCTACAGGCTCATTTATAGTTATCGATCGCTTAACCAATGGTACGGTGGGTGCGGGGATGATTATTGATAAGTTAGCAACCGATGCACAGCACGACACACCAAACTTTTCTGAGTTTGAGCTTGAGTTTAATGCCCTTGTTCGCAAGCATTTCCCTCATTGGAACGCTGTGGATATTAGCAAGCTATAATTAGGACTGGCATTATATGGATGTTACCCAGTTCATCGTACTGGCAATTTTTGCCAGTACGATATTAGCGCTGATTTTTACAAATCAGCGCCCTTCCACGGTGTTTTCAGGTGCCGTGCTAGGTCTTCTGGTTTCTCAACAACTGTCACTTGATGACATTCTCTTAAATTTAACCAACAAAGGGCTTATTACCCTTATTTTGTTGCTGTTGATTAGTAGTGCTATCGACAAAACTGCACTGATCAAGCGTCTTGGAAGAAAATTAGTTAATACCAATTTTACGCAATCTTATTGGCGACTATTTTCCCTAACCTTTTTATCTTCAGCGCTACTCAATAATACGGCGATTGTCGCAAGCCTTATTGGGCCAATAAAACAAAATCAATATCACCCCGCATCGCGATTGTTAATTCCGTTGTCTTATTCTGCAATTTTAGGGGGCACTGTTACGCTTATCGGTACTTCTACCAACTTAATTGTCGACAGTTTTTTACAAGAACACGGTCATCCAGGTTTTAATTTCTTCGATTTTACCTTATATGGTGCAATAGCAGGATTAAGCTGCGGTTTACTTATGTTTATGTTGCTCCCCTTATTGCCTAGCATTGGCAGTAAGAACACTAATTACCGCGAGTATATGGTGGAGGCTGAAGTTGAAGCGGGCTCAGAGCTGATTGGTAAAACCGTAGAGCAAAATCATTTGCGTAACTTGCCTGAACTTTTTCTGGTAGAAGTCATTCGCAATGGCAACTTAATTTCGCCGGTCAGTCCAGATTTAGTAATTGTAGAAAACGATAAACTTATTTTTTCTGGAAATGTGCAAAAGTTAGATAACCTCAGCCATATAAAAGGGTTAAGTATGTTTGCAGAAACTGATGGTGTCTTGCGAGAAAGTTTGACTGAAGTAGTGGTAGCAAATCGCGCACAAATTATCGGGCAAACAATTAAAAAGCTTGGCTTTCGCGCCTTATTTGATGCGGCCGTCGTGGCCATAAGACGTGATGGAGAGCAATTATCAGGAAAGCTCGGCGAAATAAAACTTCAAGCAGGCGACTTTTTACTTTTAGCAGCAGGGCCTGACTTTGCTACTCGTCAAAATATTGGTAAAAATTTCTTTGTACTCTCTGAGCAGAAAATAAACCGCCCTCTTACCAACAAGCAGGAGTGGATAACACTAGGAGGTTTTCTAACTACTATTGCTCTAGCGGCGTTGAATGTTATCTCTCTTGCAATCGGTTTACTCTTTTTGGCAGCCCTATTAATCGCTGCAAAAGTGACATCAAATGGCGAAATGAAACGCAATTTACCCTTAAACTTAATTGTTGTCATAGTGGGCGCATTAAGCCTTGCTACGGCGTTAGAGAACTCAGGTGTTATTGCTATAACAACATCAGCGCTTATGCCTTTGCTATCTGGTGCAGATTGGTTCATGGCCTTGGTAGTTATATATTTAGTTACCTTACTACTAACAGAGTTTGTTACCAATAACGCTGCCGCTGCCTTAATGTTTCCATTTGCATATGGGCTTGTACAAATAATAGGGGCACCTATTATGCCTTTTGCACTTGCTGTAGCATTTGCTGCTAGTGCAAGTTTTATATCCCCATTTGGATATCAAACCAACTTATTGGTATTTAATGCTGCCAACTACAAGTATTCACACTTCATAAGTATGGGGTTACCCATCTCAATTATGTACAGTGTGATCGTGCTAACCCTACTTAAGTGGACCTACTTATAACTCGGCTACCGTCATACACCGACACAGACTTTTACAAATAAATCCCAATTTCAATAAGTTATTCTGTACAAGGATTTAGTGTCTAAGTAACCTATAAAAAGAACTACAAAATTTGCCACGTTTTAAGATGGTAATTAAACAACACAGAACATCATAGGGAGCAGTGGATGCACAACGTAACTAACCCGTTTCAAGCTTGCAATGATATATTTTTTAAGCCTAATGGCGTGTTTAAAGCCGTGGGCGAGCACAATAACTGGAGCTGGATGCCATTTCTTTTGGTGATGGGGATCACTCTAGCGTCGCAATACCTTTACGTGAACTTTGTTGATATTGAGTGGTTTGCGAATATTAATATTGCCGCACAGGGTGCTATGAGCCCCGCAGAAGAAGAGCAAATGCGTGCCTTTTTTACTCGCGACACGTTACTGTGGTCTCAACTTATTGGCGCTTTTTTTGTTTTAATCATTGTAAACGCTATATATGCCGTTTATGTAAACCTTGCTACGCGTTCTGATGATAGTCATGTGTTTGGGTTTACCGATTGGTACGGTTTCTCTTGGTGGTTATCAATGCCTTATGTTGTCACTTTGCTCATTGGCGTTGCGCTCCTTTTATTTTCTGGTGATCACCAGACAACGCCGGCCATATTGGCCCCTACTTCACTGAGTTTTATTCTAAGTGTGCCTATGGATTCTAGCTGGTTTGCTTTTACACAAGCTATTCGACTAGAGCTATTTTGGGGAATTTACCTAGCTATAGTAGGTATTAGCCAGTGGACTTCATTTTCTCGCCAAAAAGCGGCAATTATCGCCATTGCCCCCTACGCTATTATTTACATTATCTGGCTAGTGGCGCTTTTGGTTTCATAAAAACGAAGTATTGATAATGCTTTGAGCATATTTAGCTGACCACAAACAAGCCCTGATCAATCAGGGCTTGTTTGCTTAAAGGGGCAATTGAATAGTTGCCTTCGCGTTTTCCCTAAGTGGCCTGAAATATTCTGTGTTTTGATAGAATTCGCTTGTCTGATTGTCATACCAATGGGGAACCCCTAATAGGGGAAGCGGCTTTAGCAAAGGTGAATGCTGAAAACACCCAAGTTTGTTAATTCTATCAACCATAGCGTCATCAAGAATAGCCCGTTGCTGCCAAGGTGACTGCTCATGAAAACCTTCTGGCACCGCAACAGCCAGCCATTTACCGGTTAAACCAATAAAAGGGTTTAGCATCATTTCCAAATTGGCATGGCCAAACACAAACGGTGTTACACACTGATGCCACACTGTTCTATGTTCAACAAATACGCTCTGCCAATTGTGATGTGCTAAGTCATCTAGCCACTTAGAAATATTAATATTCGACTTAGCTGCATTCTCCCTATTAAGCTCCCCTTTACGATCCCCTTTAAATTCCACGGCAAGTACCACACCACACTCATCAAAATGGGTAATTCTATTTCTTCGAGGTGTACGAGGGTTGGCTCCCACCGCCTTAATATCCTCGATATGCAGCGTGTTGAGCAGTTGTTTTGTTTTCGGGAACTGAAGCCATATCAATGCATTGAACAAGTCATGCCAGCTGTCTTCCCGTGTAGGCACAACATTATCCTCACTGATAATCGTTTCGTAGTAGCGCTTTTCGTCAGGGCTGAATGTACTTTGGCCTTTGAATGACGGTCCGTTCCAATTACATTGAAAACGGTTAATGGCATTATTGAGTTGCGCTACGGTTGGGAATGAAGAACAGTCTAACAACCCTACTTCACTGAGTAATTGAGTAACTGGCGAACTTGTATGTTGATTTAAGTAGGTTTTACTAAAAGGTATTAGCGCTGATTGCATAACAACTATTGGTTCAAATTGGGGTTTTCTCTATACTGGTGCTTATTGTAGAGCAAACAGAGACCAACAATGAAAAAAATGTTTTTGCCATTGCTTGTACCGACCCTTCTTGGTGTCAGTGCATGTTCCCCCTCAAACGACAGTAAAACAACAGCTTCTGATGCTTCAAAAGAGTTAGCAGTTTCCACGTCCTCTAACTTCGACAGTGTTTACAACAATATATCTGATGCTGATATTCGCGAACCCTTAAAAATTCTCGCGTCAGATGAATTTGAAGGCCGATTACCTACCACTGAAGGTGAGAAAAAAACCATTGATTATTTGGTTAGTGAATTCCAAAAAGTAGGCTTGAAGCCAGGTAACGGCGACAGTTATCTTCAAAAAGTAGCACTGATGGAAATAACCGCCGATCCGAATATGACCATGACGATTGGCGATAATACGTTTGCGTATAAAGAGGATATGGTTGCTTCCTCTAAACGAGAACAAGACTCCATATCGCTAGAGAATTCTGAACTTGTATTTGTAGGTTACGGTGTTAACGCGCCAGAATATGAATGGAATGACTACGAAGGCCTTGATGTCGAGGGTAAAACCGTTGTCATCTTAGTGAATGACCCCGGCTTCGAAAATCCAGAAAGTGGTAAGTTCCAAGGCACCACAATGACTTATTATGGTCGCTGGAGCTACAAATATGAAGAAGCTAGCCGCCAAGGTGCAGCGGGTGCAATTATTGTTCATGAAACAGCACCGGCATCTTACGGTTGGTCGGTTGTCGCTAATAGCTGGAGCGGCCCACAATACGGTTTAGTAAGTAAAGACAAGGGCGCGAGTCGCGTGGCGGTTGAAGGTTGGTTAACCTTAGACGCCGCTAAAAAAGTATTTACTGATGCAGGCTTAAATTTTGATGAAGAAAAGTCGAAAGCAATGCAAGGACCTTATCATAAGCCCATGAACATTGCTGCCTCGGTAACGGTAAACAACACGTTTAAAAAATCAGAAAGTAACAACGTCATTGCTACCCTCCCAGGCTCAACCTTTCCTGATGAACACGTAATTTATACCGCGCATTGGGACCACTTGGGTAAAGATGAAAGCAAAGAAGGCGATCAAATTTACAATGGCGCACATGACAATGCTACCGGTACAGCAGCAATACTTGCTATGGCAAAAGCCTATAGTGGGCTTTCACCTGCACCTAAGCGCTCTGTTTCATTCCTAGTAGTAACGGCTGAAGAGCAAGGTTTATTAGGCAGTAAATATTATGCAGACCACCCTGTTATTCCTATGGACAAGACCGTTGCTAATTTAAACATGGATGCCATGAACGTATTAGGAAAACAAAAAATGTGGCCGTTGTGGGCATGGGCAAATCTGAACTTGAAAGCTATCTTGAAGCTGCAACGGCTAAACAAGGTAGAACATTAACGCAAGAAGATCGTCCAGAAGCAGGATACTATTATCGCTCAGACCACTTTAGCTTTGCAAAGCAAGGTGTTCCTGCATTGTATGCGGAAGGTGGTGATGAACCAGCTGATGAAGAAACCGCTAAATACCGCAAACGTATGAACGTGATTGTAACAGGTTGCTATCACCAAGTTTGTGACGAATATCGTGAAGACTGGGATTTAAGCGGTATCGTCCAAGATACACAGATGCTGTTTGATGTTGGCGTTAATGTAGCAAACGCTGAAGCATGGCCAAAATGGAATGAAGCTAGCGAATTTCAACGTGCAAAATGATCATTTAGAGCTCACTTGTTCGTGAATACAAAGGCCCCTTACTATGGGGCCTTTTTGTTTCAGTACCGCCACACTATCTGTTACATCAACAGAGCCTTTAGCTCTTCAGCACCGAATGTAGCTATTTCGAACGCAATGAGGATTATGATGATCCATTCCAAAAATGAAGAGTGCTTGTGGTTTAAATCATCCGCCAACATTTCAAACAACTCATGAATAACATCCAGTTTGTTAGACAATAGTTCAACCCGTGGTTTGATATCAAGATAACGCGCGGTATGCGAGTAAGCGTATTCGTACTCAGAATATTCCCAGAAAAACTCCGGCGTATCCAACAAACCATAATGCAAAAAGATATCACTTTTCGTGCTAAACAAATGGCCGCGGATCTTCGCAAGTGCTTTGCGTCCTAGTTGTATTTTCCCTGTTTCTGCCAATGCTTTGGGCAAATAGCCATATTCTGAAATTGTGTCCTGCGCTTTCTTTTCGTACTCATTGAGCTTGATTGATTGCGCCAATGCGTGACTTATGGACAAACGTAGTAATTCGTCTTTGCTGGGCAAAGAGATCGTATCACGCTGAAACTTCAGGCTGTCTCCCTCAATAACAAAGCGTAAATGCTCCTGATGGTCGCCAGTTAGCACCGTATCATTTACTTGTAACCTGCGTATTAGTGCTAATTTTTCATCTTCGTCAACGCCCCAAAACACAATAACACCGTATTCGAATAGCCATGCTTCGCCGCCAAAAACATCTATTTGTACTGCATCGCGATAGCGTGACCCCAAGCTCATCATGAGATCTTGGGGAATTTCCACATCTGGAATAATAAAGCCCGACACGCGGTCATTAGAGAATTGCATATATAAACCAAGTAAGATTAAAAATCGGCGAGATTATGCGCTCAAATTTCACTCGATAATAGGAGTTTTATGCGTTAAAAACATGATGGTGACGACGATAAATTTTACTTGTAACTCGAGAGTCTGTTTATCTTTGTGATGAATAATAACTCGTTCTTTTGTAGTGTGCTCAGAAAACCAAATGTACAATAAACAAACAACAATCTAGATCTGGATACCACTACGCTTGAGAATGAGGATAGAGATAACGCAAAATTAGCGTTTTGGAATAAGATTTTCCATTTTCTCATCATAATATACTTGCAATTTCCTGTCAGACTGGCACATTCAAGGCACGCGATAAAAGAATAAAACAAAAACCTTCGCTCACTCGTACGCGAGTACCCGACAGAAAAAGCCTCATTATTTTTTCAACAAGTGAACAGAGAGAATCCGTTTTATGTGTGGTATTTTCGGTATCTTAGATATCAAAACCGATGTGTCTGAACTCAGAACCCAAGCCCTCGACTTATCTAAACTATTGCGCCACCGTGGCCCTGACTGGTCGGGTATCTGGAATAATGACAATACCATTCTTTGTCACGAAAGATTGGCCATTGTTGATGTTGACACCGGTGCTCAGCCTCTTATCAGCCAAAACGATAAACAAATTCTTGCGGTTAATGGTGAAATTTATAACCACAAGCAACTAGCAGCGGATTTAGACCAACCGTATCCATTTAAAACGCGCTCAGACTGCGAAGTTATTCTTCCGCTTTTCCAGCAAAAAGGTGTTGATTTCATCGATGAGCTAGAAGGTATGTTTGCGTTTATTCTTTATGATGAAGAACAAGATGCTTATCTAATTGCGCGTGATCACATTGGTATCATTCCACTTTATACAGGTTACGATGAACACGGAAACTTCTATGTTTCGTCTGAAATGAAAGCGTTAGCTGGCGTTTGTAAAACCATCAGTGAATTCCCTCCTGGTCATTATCTTTGGAGTAAAGAAGGAAAAATCACTAAGTACTACAAACGGGACTGGATGGAATACGAGAACGTAAAAGACAACACCAGCGATTTAGAAGAGCTCAAAGTTGCATTCGAAAAAGCCGTGAAGTCACACATGATGTCTGATGTACCTTACGCCGTATTGCTTTCAGGTGGTCTTGATTCTTCATTGGTTTCAGCTGTTGCCGCGCAGTACGTGGCTAAACGCGTAGAAGACGAAGACAAGACCGATGCATGGTGGCCTCGCCTGCACAGCTTTGCTGTGGGTCTTGAGGGTGCGCCAGATCTGAAAGCAGCGAAAAAAGTTGCAGATATGATTGGCACAGTTCACCACGAAATTCACTTCACTATTCAAGAAGGTTTAGACGCTATTCGTGATGTTATCTACCATCTTGAAACATACGATACCACCACCATCCGTGCAGCAACGCCGATGTACCTAATGACTCGCAAAATTAAAGCGATGGGGATAAAGATGGTATTGTCAGGTGAAGGTTCTGACGAGATCTTTGGTGGTTACTTATATTTCCATAAAGCGCCAAATGCGAAGGAATTCCACGAAGAAACAGTGCGTAAACTAGACCGTCTACATATGTTTGATTGTGCTCGCGCAAACAAAGCGACCTCGGCATGGGGTGTAGAAGCACGTGTTCCTTTCTTAGACAAAAACTTCATTGATGTTGCTATGCGACTTAACCCACAAGACAAAATGTGTCTTGATGGAAAAATGGAGAAATGGATCCTACGTAAAGCGTTCGACAATGGCGACACACTTCCTGCTGAAGTATTGTGGCGTCAAAAAGAACAATTCGGTGACGGTGTTGGTTACTCGTGGATTGACTCTATTCGCGATTTCGTTGAAAACGAAGTTAGCGACCAACAATTAGCGACATCAGAATTCCGTTTCCCGGTTAACACGCCAGATACGAAAGAAGGCTACTACTACCGCACAATTTTCGAAAGTTACTTCCCTCAGGAAAGTGCAGCTCGTTGTGTACCAGGTGGTAAATCTATTGCGTGTAGTACTGTCGAGGCGTTAGAGTGGGATGAAAGCTTTAAAAACAATGCTGACCCATCGGGCCGCTCTATGAAAGGCGTTCACGCTGGCGAATCGTAATTTACGGTATATTCGTTAAGAATGTTAAAAACGCGGCTCTATTTATTTCATAGGCCGCGTTTTTTTACATTTTTCTGGAGAGTATTAACCTTTGCAGCACGTTATTTGTAGCAAGAGGGATTCTAGAGCCTGTTTATCTTTGTTCATTTTTTGTGTTGGCGGTCAAAATTGTCCATCGCAAGGCGTTACTGGTGCAGTTTGGTGACCCAAATAAGCCAGTAACAACAAAGTGAGGGGCAATTTTGGCCCCAACCCCACTGGGGCATGGCCATTTTTTAGTCATACTGCCCACAAATGCACTTATTTGGGCCCACCAAACCGCGTACATTTGCGATTGCCTGACTAAAAAATGACTCATGCACAATTTGTGAACAAAGATAAACAGGCTCTAGTTATTTGTGAAGTCGTTTTTGAACCACAACGCATCACTTTCTAATGGCGTTTCTAACGGCAACAACGGGTTTTCAAGCGTGAATACTTTGCGCTCCTTCACGTTTAGTCGTTCTAGAATTGGTGAATAAGTCGCATAAAAAAGCGCATCAAACGATCCGTCTTCGATTGCTCGCTCTAAACCAGTAGTAATTAAATTTGCCAAGGTTTTATTACTTGCACTAACGAAATAGTACATAGCAGTTGGGTAGTAAAGTGCCAATGAAGGCTCGAGAGCCAAACTCCCACTTCTCCCCTCTTCCGCTAATTCTGCTTCAACTTCGATAACAGAACGAGGGAAGAAATCGATTTTCCCTTGCTTTGTTAGATCATACGCTTCACGAAACTCAGGAACAGTAAATACATTAAACCCATTCGCTTGCAGTATTTTGGTATCTGGCCACTCTTCACCTTGAACAGGAACCAGTTTACGCATGTCAGTTATCGACAAATCGCGCTTGAAGTTTTCTTCTTTGTCTTTGTTAACTACAAATACTCTTAAGCCAATGAGCCCCTTCGCGATTGGAATGCGTATTGGCGTTAAATCCTTTTCTCTTTGCGTATCTGTCATGCTCCAGACAATATTAACTTCCCTATTCTCTTTTAACTGTCGCATGGCTTTGCCCGTGAGCAATATTCGATCGGAAGGGCGAAGTTCATAATTGACGCCCGTTTTGTCGAGAGCTAACGTCAATAAGTCAATAGGATACTGTGACCTTTCATCAGAATCATCTAATGGGCGAGGATACGTGATTGTCCATAAAGCTGCGTTTACACTGGGTATTAAAAGCAACGAAAATAAAACTACAATTGTCGTTTTTACCATGCTCATTACCTTTTTTTCCCGCACTTTTTTAAGTATGGACATTTTCAATCCGACTTTTGAACGACACTTAAATACGGTCAACTTATTCAATACCAATGTACTTATGTGTTTGTAAAGATAGCCGCCAGTTGCGTTCAATACAAGTACGAACCGCTAACTCCGTGGCCCGTTTCTGCTGGCTAATTGGCTGTAAACACACTTGTTTTCCTTCAAGACTTGATACATTTGCCAATAGCGCATCCAATTCATCAATGTGCTTTTGCATAGCAATAGGATGTTTAATTTCATTAGCGCGTTCCAGTGCACTTACCAACACTTCGTAACCGCCTTTCATATTTATTTTTGGAGATACCGTTACATATGTACGCGGATCACATTGAACTTCAAACGTACCACTGGTTTCAATTTGTGTAGAGAAGCCATTATCGTGCAGCAGTGTTGTTAAAGGGCGTAAATCATACATACACGGCTCCCCTCCCGTTATCACAACATGCTTAGCAACGTAATTTTGTCGTTCGAATAACGCCAACAGCGAAGTCTCATCAGAAATAAAGTAGGTTTCTGATTCTGCACTTTTGGCAATCACATCTTGCGGCGCAACGCTTAAATCTGCTTTTATTTCCCACGTGTGTTTTGTGTCACACCATGCACACCCAACTGGGCAACCTTGCAAGCGAACAAAGATAGAGGGGATGCCCGTATGAGCTCCCTCACCTTGTATAGTTTCGAACATCTCATTGATGTTTAATGCGGATAATTCAGACAATTTGATACCCTTTAACGATTGTATGTTGGGATTTTACCAAGGATCACATAAAATTCGGGCATAATTTATCAATACTTGAAAAACTATGTCAGAAAACGTTGTTGTTATCTATTCAGGCGGCATGGACTCCTACACGGTTTTGCATAAAGCATTGCGCGCGGGGAAAAACGTACACGCCCTAAGTTTTAATTACGGCCAACGCCACAAGAAAGAACTCGATTATGCAGCGAACGTCTGTAAGTCACTTAATGTTCCTCATAAGATAGTTGATATTAGCGCGATTAATACGCTTATTGGAGGTTCAGCATTAACCTCAGACATTGATGTGCCCGAGGGTCATTACGAAGAACCTAGTATGAAGCAGACTGTGGTTCCCAATCGCAATATGATTTTGCTATCTCTGGCTGTGGGCTATGCAGTAAGCCTTGAAGCTAACGAAGTTTATTATGGTGCCCACTCTGGCGATCATGCGATTTACCCAGATTGCCGCCCTGAGTTTGTTCATAAGATGAATGATGTGTGTGGCATTGCCAACTACGTACCGGTAGAAATCATGACCCCGTATATCGACGATAGCAAAAGTGCCATATTAACTGATGGGCTAAAAATGGGTTTAGACTATGGTCAAACATGGACTTGCTATAACGGTAGGGAAAAAGCGTGTGGCAAATGTGGCGCGTGTGAAGAGCGTCTTGAAGCTTTTCGCGATAATAATGCCACCGACCCATTAGAGTACGAGTAGTATTCCTCAGTAATTACCCTATGTAGGGGCTTTGCATTTGGTTTTAAAAATGCCGTGTAAACGCCCCTCTATGTGCGCATAGAGTACGCGCCATATAAATAGCGAATTATGTTTGCTACAGGTTCAACGCACTGTTAGTAAACGAAGAAGATTGAAACTAACATAAACGATTACAACTGATAGGAAAGCACAAATACCCAATGCGCCGCCAATTCCCTCGATGAGAGGCAATAACATCGCACTCAACCAACCAAAAATACAAGACGCGATACCAATTCCTTTCCAAGACAGTCTTTGCTGTGTACTCATTCCAACAAAACTGCCGCCGAAAAATATTGCACTCATTAGTTCGGCGAAGTCACTTTTGAAGCACACAAATAACACGGCATAGCATAACAGTGTAGACAACGCGCTCGCTCTTATCGCGCCCATTTTTGGCAAATACGCGAGAAAATACGTTGCATAGCCACCTAAAATTGCAAAAGCGATAGTAAGCACTTACCAAGCGACTCCTTTGACTAAGACAACACTTGCCACAGCAGTAAATGCTATTGCACCAAGCTTTCCGCCTACACCCACAAATTTATTACGCAATAACGTATAGATAAGCGCCCCTACCACGCTGACAGCGATTAGTTCATATATATTTTGAATGACGCCAGATGAGCACATACCCGCGAATGCACCAGTATAAATAGCGGCTTGCGGATGGTAGTGGAAAGCCCTTGAATAAGGCACAAACGTGCCTGCAAGTCCTACCACACAGGCACTTATTACCACAGAAATGTGTAGTTCTTGATGAAGTAAAAAACAGCCGTAAAAGCCACAAAAAAATGCGATAAACTTGATGATGTAAAAAATACTAAGTGATTTTATGCTCTTCTCTTGCAAGAAAAGTTCGCTCCAATTCATATTTTTTGAAAACAAAACTAGAGCGAAAAGCTCCTACTTCTGGCTTTCTGCGATGAAATAACTCAACTCTTTAATGCAGTGTCGTAACACAGGGTTCAAGCGAGTATTTTTTCCATTCATAACAAACAGTTCATGATTGAACCTGAACAGACTTCCGTTTGCAATAGGAACAAGTCCCAATGCTGCGCCTTGCTCCTTTGCCATATAATCTGGCAATAGACCTACATATTCACCAGTCATAATTGCTGACATAGCCGCATCAAATGAATCTGAGAACGTCTGAATAGATAAGCGAGATTCATCTTCTATATAATTTGCAGAAGACAAACCTGAAATACCAATAGCGGGATAATCTTCAATTTTAACCCCACTAGGCAATTCACAGTCTCGATACTTGGCAAGTGGATGTGTGGGTGCACAGTACAACCTACCAGGTGTCTTTATACCGATGGGATGAAAGGTAACCGATTCAGGCTTCACCATGTCATACGTAGAGACCACTAAGTGGCATTCGCCAGACAAGGCAACGTGTTCTACTTCATTGTAAAGACGAGTTTGAATATTCACGTGAATATCATCAAACTTCTTCATAGTGCTCTTAACCGCTTTACTCACAGCAAGATGCATAGATAGCGGTAAACCCGCCATTAATACCAAGGTAATATGACCAGAGTAGTCGTCGTGTAATGACTTGAGGTTAAAAACAAAGTTGTCGAAAGCGTTAAAGATACGCTTGGTTTCTTGAAAAACCACTTCGCCTTCTTTGGTCATCTGAAAGCCACCACGGCCGCGGTGACACAAAACTAAATCTAAGCGCTCTTCTAGCTTTTTTATCGCAGCACTTATATTAGGACGTTGCATGCGCAACACGGGCTCTGCCGCAGTAAATCCATTGCAGCTCGCTACGGCGTAAAATACGCGCAATAACTTTATATCCGACTCCTGAAGACGATTTAGCATGTTAGCACCTGTTTATAGGTATAGTTATTGATACTCTAACTAAAACTATATGAAACTACTGGTGTTATTACAACGACAAATTAGGGCTTTTGAACCCAAATCACACAATAATTTCGCTACTTGGTGCATTTTTGAGTTATCTCGATTAATACGAAATAGAGAAGAATAAAGAGGATACCAAAAAACTGAATAGAAAACATACAAACAACATTGGTGTAGCTCACCCTACACGAGGATGAGACACGCCAATATGAATGTCGAAGAAAAGGGTATGTGTACGGAAATATTACTACACTTACTAAGAAAGTGTGACAACTTGCTTACGCAGAGCCTCAATGTCGTCGCGTAAACTCGCAGCCTTTTCAAACTCGAGCTCTCGGGCGTATTCAAACATTTGCTTTTCAAGCTCCGATATTTTATCCATGAGCTCGGTTGCCGACGCTGTCTTTTGTTGCTTCTTCTTCTCTTCAACTTTGCGCAGCCTGACTTTACCAGACGCTGGATGGGCCGATTCCCCCAAATCCATAATATCGGTAATAGGCTTGTTAAGGCGCATCGGTGTTATATTATTGGCCTTATTATGTGCTTCTTGTTTCTCTCGGCGACGGGCGGTTTCATCAATTGCTTTGCGCATAGATTTAGTCACGGTGTCACCGTATAAAATTGCCTTACCATTTATGTGGCGTGCTGCACGGCCTATGGTTTGAATAAGAGAACGTTCAGCCCGTAAGAAACCTTCTTTATCTGCATCAAGTATTGCCACTAATGATACTTCGGGCATATCTAACCCTTCACGTAACAGGTTAATCCCTACCAATACGTCAAACTTACCAAGACGCAGATCGCGGATGATCTCAATTCGCTCTACCGTATCAATATCTGAGTGCAAATAACGCACCTTCACACCGTGCTCATTGAGATATTCACTTAAGTCTTCTGCCATGCGCTTTGTTAGCGTCGTGATCAGTACCCTTTCATCAAGCGCCACGCGTTTTTGAATTTCAGATAACACATCGTCGACCTGTGTGGCCACGGGACGGACTTCGATGACAGGATCAAGCAGTCCAGTTGGACGTACGACTTGCTCGACAATTTCACCTTCAGTCTTCTTCAATTCATAGTCACCCGGTGTCGCAGACACATAAATGGTTTGTGGGCAAATTTGCTCAAACTCCTCAAATTTTAGCGGGCGATTATCCAATGCAGAAGGTAAACGAAAACCAAATTCCACCAAGGTTTCCTTTCTGGATCTGTCGCCGCGATACATGGCGCCGACTTGTGAAACCGTTACATGAGACTCGTCGATAAACATAAGCCCATCGGCGGGGAAGTAATCTAAAAGCGTAGGTGGGGGTTCGCCTGGTGCGCGACCGGAAAGATAACGAGAATAGTTTTCTATTCCTGAGCAATAGCCTAATTCCATCATCATCTCAATATCAAACTGCGTGCGCTGAGATATACGCTGCTCTTCAATGAGTTTGTTGGATTCTTGGAGCTGTTTTTTACGCTCAACAAGTTCTTCTTTTATATGCTCAATAGCATTAAGAATCTTTTCTCTAGGCGTTACGTAATGCGTTTTGGGGAATACAGTTGCGCGAATAACCGATTTGTCCACCGCACCTGTCAGTGGGTCAAAAAGGCTTATTTTGTCAATTTCATCATCAAACAGTTCAACGCGTACCGCTTGCTTTTCAGAATCCGCGGGAAAAATATCAATGACATCTCCTCTTACACGAAATGTACCGCGCTCAAAAGCTAAATCGTTGCGCTTATATTGGAGTTCAGCAAGACGACGCAAGATATCTCGTTGATCCATCGTGTCGCCCTGTCGTAAATGCAACAGCATTTTCATGTAAGACTCAGGGTCGCCCAAGCCGTAAATAGCTGACACGCTCGCCACTATCACAACATCTCTGCGCTCCATCAGCGCCTTTGTTGCAGAAAGACGCATCTGTTCAATGTGATCATTAATAGATGCGTCTTTTTCTATAAAGGTATCCGTACTGGGCACATAGGCTTCGGGTTGATAATAATCATAGTAAGACACAAAATACTCAACCGCGTTATGTGGAAAAAACTCTTTCATTTCCCCGTACAGCTGTGCAGCCAGCGTTTTATTATGAGCAAGGATCAATGTAGGGCGCTGCACCTGTTGAATAACATTTGCCATAGTGAATGTTTTACCAGACCCCGTTACCCCCAATAGAGTTTGCCCTGCCACCCCACTATCAAGTCCATCAACCAAGGCTTCTATAGCGGCCGGTTGATCACCCGCAGGCTGATATTTCGAATGTAATTCGAATCCTCTACTCATTTCAAAACCTTATTAAGCATTTTCGTGATCTGCTTCAAATTGCGCAATTGCGCGCTTGAAAACAACAAAAGACACACTCGCCATGACGATATTTGCAATGACATTACCCACAAATAATCCATTCAAACCAAACATCACACTTCCAGCAATACTTATCGGTACGAAAAATACAAACAAGCGGATGACACTGAGCAAAAGCGCTGTCATCGGGCGATGCATTGCATTTAATGATGAATTTGTAAGGATAATAACTCCCTGCATACCGTAACCAAGCGGCACAATCATCAAAAATAGTTGAATTAGCGCACTAACTTCAGGCTCATTTGCAAACGCAACAGCAATCCAACTTGATAAAAGCCACATAATTACGAAAATGATAAATTGCCAGACAAGAACGAACTTTAGCGTCGTTGCGTATGCTTTTTTGACCCTTTCTAACTGCATAGCACCAACATTTTGACTAATGAAAGGCGGCAATGTCATTGAAAGAGCCAGCACAACTATGCTGGCGATAGATTCCATTCTATTCCCTACTCCCCACGCAGCGACGGCTTCCGCTCCATAGCTCGCCACCACTGCGGTCATGACACCACCAGCGATTGGTGTGAGCATATTAGCGCCAGCCGCAGGCAGACCTATCTTTAAAATTTCACTACTACTTTCTCTAAGCTCTTCTAGCGTTAATAAGCGAGGTAGCATCAGCTTTCTACGTATGGCTAATATGTATAAAATCCATAACGCCCCTACTATCCAAGCAATAAATGTCGCAAGTGCTGCACCTTTTATCCCCATTGCGGGTATTGGTCCGAATCCGAATATAAATAAAGGGTCGAGTAACGCATTAAGTCCGCCACCTGCAGCCATAATCATACTGGGTGTGCGCGTATCACCGCAGGCTCTAAGCACACTGTTACCCACCATTGGCATGGCCAAGAAGATACTCGATAAGTACCACAACCCCATATAATCCGAAATAAACGGCATGAGCCTTTCCGATGCATTTAACAGTTTAAAAATCGGCTCAATAGTGAAATAGCCAATACATGCTAATGTCCCTACTAATAATACCGACAGCATGACAGAGCCAGTCGCGTAAATCTTAGACTTGGCGAGCGCTTTACTGCCTTGTAACTTTCCAATAATGGCTGACGTGCCAATACCTAAACCAATATTTAAACTAATGACGGTAAAAGTTACAGGAAAGGTAAAACTAATTGCTGCGAGTTGGTCTGTACCTAACAGGCTGACGAAAAACGTATCGATCAATCCAAAACTCATCATCATGACCATACCGAGTATCATGGGTATGGTCATTCTTTTTAGTGTTGTACTGATATCTCCTTCGAGCAAATCAGACGAGCGCTTACTTACATCACTTTTTGTCACTAAAGCCTCAGTATTTTATTTCGTTATTTGACGCATAATATTAGCTACAAGACACTCTTAGAAGCTCTCAGACACTACAAAAGATCAGCGTCCATAATTACGTTAAATTTACTATCATTAATGTGTGTAGTCTAAAAGAGCGGGCTCTTATTGGCTATGTTTAATCGACAAACACAGCAATGAACAAGGGCAACGTTTATTACTAAGCCGAATTGATGAAATATAACGAATTCTTCAAATTTTTACCGAACAAAGAGAAAGTAGTACTTTGCACTTGTTACCCTGTTATTTTCATGAAAATTGTAAAATGACAGTTCGGTTGCACTTTTAATACGTTTATTAGACATGTATTTTCAATAATAAACTTACTTTATGTTACATCACTACACCTTTAGTACTGACGCTAAATCGTTAATAAAATGTAACTTACTAAGAATCAACACTCTGCACCTTGAATAGCTTTTAATCATTCGTTGAATTAACACACAAGCTACTTTTTGTTCTACTGATCAATACCGATCACTGAAAACGATCAGCAAAAACCGCATAAACATTTGATTTAAATTGAATTTTTTACCAAAAAAGCGCTTTGTGAATAATGATCTTATACGCAGAGATCTCATCCAAGTAGTAGCTTAAATTAACCTATCAACATAGTTATCCACAGATTTAGTGGATAACTAACGCTAGACCATATTTGGCGCGATGTTGTGCACTTCAATCAGAAAAAGACGTAAGTGATGACTAACCTTTTAATACTTAAGTACAGGTTACAGAATTATTAAACGCTGTACATATTATCAGTATTAAAGCTTTTTTTTATTCTTTTTAGTTATTAACTTTGAATAATATGAGATATGTTTAAACAACATTTGTTCAATGAGATAAACACCGTCTTTAAACCCTTTAAATTACTCAAACTAAATTAACGGCTACTAATTAACCATTACTTTTGTCTTATTGATGAGATAATGAGCATAAAAGTGCTAAAAAGCTATTTTTTGCGCAGTCAGTACAAATATTTCATTTATATTGTTGACAGCAACTAAGTACGTCTTTAATATTCGCCTCCGTTGAAGCACAGGTCCCCCTTAGCTCAGTTGGTTAGAGCGACGGACTGTTAATCCGCAGGTCCCCCGTTCGAGTCGGGGAGGGGGAGCCAACTTCAGCAACAACTTAGGTGTCGATTCCCCCTTAGCTCAGTTGGTTAGAGCGACGGACTGTTAATCCGCAGGTCCCCCGTTCGAGTCGGGGAGGGGGAGCCACTTAACTTCACTGGGAACTATTTCAGAGTTCACAGAAATAAGTGCCTCCGGTCTGTATTTGACTTTAATTTCATTATCTTGCAGTACGATACTGTGGATAAACGTTTTGAAGAACTCCCGAACTTTTCCAGGATTACTTGAAGTCTTGATGATATCAAGGAGCAGTTCACTTAGATCACTAAGATCAGTTTCAGAAATTTCCAACTGTGGTGGTTTTTCTGTTTCAGCTACAGCCAATTCAGTGTTTAATTTTCTTATAGTTTCGTTGTTAGAACGTAAACGCGGTGCAAGGTCTTGCAAGTTGTAAATACCAGAATCGTCCTCTAACAACTCATACAAGCGCGAGTTTTTTCGCTCATACTCTTTTATTTGCTGAATAATTTCATTGCACCTGTCTCGCTTTTTCTGCGCCCAAGAGCCACAAAGATCATTTAGCTGTAGCAGCAAATCTTTTAAATTTCGCTCTGTAAGCACTTCTGAGCATATAACGTCAGTCATCCATGGGTCGAATATAGCTGAATTGATTCGACGGTCCTCACAGCCCAATCCAGCCTGTTTTGTACTGCAATTGTAATAGTAATACGTCTTCGTGGCGCCTTTCGCTTTCTCTATCTTCATCGACTTACCACATTTTCCGCATTTAAGTAGGCCAGTGAAGAAACGAGTGCTTTTGGGCGAACCGCCCTCTTTCACTGCTTTTTGAGTTTGACTGTCCATTGTTTTTTGAACGGCGTCGAATAGTTCGTAACAAACAATGGGTTCGTGACTGTCTACTACAATCCATTCAGAACGGGGTAATGAACCCTCACGGCCCTTTTTACCAAATGCAATTCTGCCAACAACGCGTTCGTTACGCAGTAAGCCAAGAATAGAGGTTTTATTCCATTTTTTGCCACGGTTAAGACGTCCTTCAGCATTAAGTAGCTCAGCTATCTGTTTTCCACCGTAACCTGAAAGCTTTAGTTCAAATATTCTGTTAACAGTGCCAACTTCCATCGGATTTGGAATGAGCCTGGTCTTATTTTTCTCACCGAGAACTTTTTCTACCTGGTATCCAAATGTTAAATAACCTCCATTGAAATAGCCTTTTTGAGCATTTGCTATCATTGAACGTTTTGTGTCTTGTGAGACTTGACGAGAATAGTACTCGTCGAATAATTCTAAAATCCCCTCGTAAATAAAGCCTGAATCGCCCTTATCGATATTTTGAGACACATAGCTTATTTTGGTACTGCTATTGGCTAATCGTCGCTTATTAAGCTTTGCTTCAAGCGCGTTTCTAGCAAAGCGTGAAGTACTCCAACAAATAAAGTAATCAACGTCGAAGTTTTCACAGTATGAAATGGCTTGCTGGAATGCAGGACGGTTATCAGTGGCGCCAGAAATACCTTCGTCGGTGAATACTTTCTTCACATCTGCACCAAGGGATTCGGCGTGTGCTAAGCATTTGTCTATTTGGCTTTGAACAGGAAGTTCTTTTTCGGCCTGTTTCGCAGTGGAAACACGCGCATATATTACACAAGTGGTCATTGTTAGTTCCTAAAATCACTATCTAAGGGGCACTTCCCCTAGTTCGTATTTTTTCGCTATTCGTCTAATGGTATCAGGAGAGCGTGACATTCCGTGCTTTTCAAGTTCTTTGGTTATCTCGGTGCATGACATTTTTCGTTCTATAAAGCATTTAATGATTTGTACGCACTGGTACTCTTGGTATTTTTTTATGGAAGGGACGTAAATTTTATCCTGCTTCCATTGGTTTTCAGGGCAGCTTGCTGCACGCCAAATTTTTATGAACATTTCTGGACCAGCGATGTGTGCAATTTCTCGCCAAAACTTAGGTAAGTTCAATTTATCCAATTCGGCCATTTTCAGTGAATCTATTTCTGCTGTGCTTTCACTCATTATATTTGCCTTATAACAGAGTTTAAAATCAGTGCAGATATGCTGGTACCCGCCCTACCCTATTCAAGAAGCTCTTTACACTTGCCGAGCCCCCACCCCTCTAATAGTAATGCATGAAGGAGGTGGATTGCAGGATATTCGAGCAGTAAGTGTGTGTTTAAGTTGTATTTCTATTTTTTATTGCGCTTTTTATTAAATACGTGTGGCTGCAGGCGTTGTTCATACGTGGTGGATTGGTTGTGTATTGCGTATTTTGTATATAAAGCGCAGTTGATAGTTCCACGCACCTAAATGCTATTGTCCGTTATAAAAGAGAGTTTCAAAGGGTGCTGCGCACACCTGCAAACATTCATTATCTATTAGTTGGTGGTACAGACTATATAATTTCCACGCACCAAAAAAGAACCAAAGGCATGTCTGTGTAAAGCTTTCTGGTAAATTTTATGTTCTAGTGAGAGAGGGGTTTACTATAGCGCTGAGGGAATTGGCCCAGTGCTATAGTAATGGTAAGAATGTAGGAAGGTTATTTCTTTAGGGCGTGAAGAAGTGGTGTTACTGCAGTAGAAATCTTTCCTAATGGGTTACCTTTATCCACTTGCTTGGTAAGCTTCCGTAATGCAAGTTGAGTGTATATCTCTGTAGTTTTAGGGTCACTGTGGCCTAACAGTGTTTGCCTGGTGATAATGTCTAAGTCTTCCTCTGCGTATTCGGTACCAGTTAGGTGACGTAATGCATGAGGGTGGGCCTGATTGGCAGGAACCCCAGCTGCAACGCCTCGCTTATTAATCATCTTCTGGATAGTGCGCGGTGATATTCTTCTGTTTTCGCCGTAATAATCCCAGGGCTTAACACGACGGTTATTGGTGCTAATGAATAACACCTGATCACCATTGGGTAATGTGCGGTCAATATGACGTAAATCAGGATGACCAATGTAAACACGCAGGAATAACTGCACTTCCATTGGCAAAGGAACCTGACGCTCTTTCTTACCCTTCTCGATAACACGAATAGCTAAACGGTCAGCTCCCTCGTGTTCGAATGCAACGATATTTGAAAGGTTAAGTGAAACAATTCCGGCCAAGCGAAAACCACAGCCCCCCATAAGCGCGATAATCGCTGCGTCTCGAATTCCGATAAATGTTTCTAAGTCACAACTCTGTAGCAGCTGCTCGAAAGAACGTAACCCCATAGCAACAGGTATTTTTTGTGACGATGCTGGGTAAGGTAAAGATGCAGCAAAATTGGAACGAGTATGCCCTTTATCAAATAGGTATTCGTAGAACCCACGAAGTGCAGCCACAGCGGTTCGTCTACTTTGTGGTACCAACTTCATTTGGTGCAGAAATAGACCGGTGAACTGCTCAAGCTGCAACGGTTTAGGCTGGTAGGGGTCAACTAGTGACTTTTCACAAAATGAAAGATACAGCGTTAAGTAGTAGCGGTACTTCTTAATGGTTTCGACTGAACGGGCTTCATTCAGCTGTTTAAACTGCAACCACTCATTTACCAACATCTGCATTTTATAGGGTCCCCAAGGGCATATTTTCACGGACATTTGGACATTTAGCCCTTTTTATCGATGTAGGCCGCGCAGAACAAGGGCAAAGGCCTGTCCGAAACTGTCCAAAATTTACGGACAGGCTATTTTTTTTCGGACAGTTCCGACCAGTTACCATTTTAAAACCGGACAGCTTCCCTTTATATATATTTTTTATCTTATTAATTCTTAAAGAAAAATAATAATAATAAGATAAACGATGAAACGCAGAAAAACACAAAACGGACAGAAGTCGGATGAAAACGGACAGGAATAAGTAAAAAACTGACAACAATAAAAAGTGCAATAAAAAATAAACAAACGAAAACAGCAACTTAAATTAAAAGCACACAATTAATATTAAAATTGTCCAATGTCCAACATTTTTACCCCCTAATGGAATGGTATTTATCTGGCTAAATAGACGAAAAGCCGCTTTGAACTTGCAGGTAACATTTCCAGACTGAATCAATATCGGAAGCAATGAATGTTTGAGGTAAATTAAGAAGAAATATTTTCTTTGTTTCATGGCAACATTTCTCCTTAAATAAGGATATCGTTGCACTCACCAATTGAACTCAAGACAATAAGCGGACGGTCAGTACTGCGTTACTGAATTTTTTGACATGTGTACATAGCGGACATCTTATGCTTAGATAATCATTTTCCTGCCCTAAAATTAGTGTTTGACTGCTGCTAAACATTCTGTAGCTTGGACATTACGTAATAAGTATCGTCGATGTAGGCATAAATGTCTCAAAAACCTAAAGTTCGAATATACCCTGGAACAGATATCTTTAAATCCCCCTCTCATATGGGGATTTCCTATATTGCAGAGAAGCTAACTAAAATAACGGGAGCAGTTGCTGCAATAAGCTTTTTTATTAGCCTATGTATAGGCCTAATAATCGCTCACTTCTACTTTAGGGAATTTGGCATACCTTATTTGGATATTGCAAATACAGAGGACTATGTTCGAGCCTCTTTGTCTAAGTTCCACATTGTTTTTCCCTTTATAGTTGGCTTGACGACAATACTATTGATACCAAAGAAATTTTTAAGTTTTAAGAATTTAGTTTTAATTTGGCATCGTGCGAACTATTTTGAAAAGCTGATAATGGTCATATCAGCAGTAATGCTGATAATTTTATTGATATTTATCATTATGTTATCGACTCCGTTAAAAAAATATTTACCAGTTGAAGTTCGAGGCTATAAACCTAGAGAATGGGAAGAATATTCACGGAATTATGGTGATAGTGTAAAAGGAATCAAAAGTGGCCATAACGGTATTGTTACAATTGAATATGGTAAAGATCTTAAATCGGTAGACTGCCTAGCGCTTATTACCCAAGCAGGAACTCAAACATATTTTTGGTCGTTAAAAAATGACTCGCTATTTGCTATAAATACTAGTCACTTAATCAGCATGCATGTTTTATTGCCCATTAAACCACATCCACCAGGTAGTAACAGGAAGACAAAAGGGAGAAGATATCCCTCTAAGTCTCATTTTTTAAAGTCAGAGTATGGACGTTTAGTTATGAATTGGATAAAGACCAAGGAATCAGTGTGCCCTAGTAACTAGGAAATGTAGGTTGTGTCTTTTCGTTAGTACCTGTTTTCGCTCATGACAACAAATATTAACGAGCGGCTGCTTCACGTACACAAGAGGCTGCCATATTTGGTCTCGCTCTATCTTTTAAAGTATCAGGCTAAGACGACTAATCCAATCTAATGTAACTATGAAAAAAGCCGCTAAAAAGCGGCTTTTAAAACTCTAACTTAATGTTTGCAATTCATGCACTGCAGCTGCGGCCAAGAAGCCAGAACGGGTTTTATATTCAGGTTTAGAACTAGCTAAACTGTCAATTTGCTTTATTACATATTCAGGTAAGGTAACGTTAATTTTCTTAGAACGCCCTAGATAAGGAGTTAAGTCCACCTCAACAAACGACCAAATGAAATCTTTAAAGTCTTTATTGTTTTTATGGCTATCTATACTTCCTGCCTCTGGTATTTCGTCACCATCCGCAAAACTTAACTCTAAAAAACCCTCCAATGCTTCTTTTGCATTTTCAATAGCTTCGTCTAATGTGTCTCCAGCTGAGTAACACCCAGGTATATCCGGAAACACAACACCATACGCGTTATCACTTCCGGAAAGCTCTACTGCAATAGGATACTTTCTTTTCACAACAACTCTCCCAATCCGATTTTTTGACCATTATCAAAAGTACCCAGCTTTATAGCTGGGCATCTTTTAATATTTTTCTCAGCGTTCCCACAGGTAAATCCTTCTTAGGATGTGGCACTGTTATTTTTTATTTATATTTGGATGCTTAAAGTAATGGTGAGATCCTCTCACCGAGACTTCGTACCATCCGTTTTCAATAAGTGTTTTAATCAGATCTTTTGAATTCATTCAAATTTCCAATTTTTCGATCAACACGGTCTAAAGTGTAAGGTCTCTGCCCCACTACAAAAATTATACCCCCAATAACCCCCAAAAAGCAACAAAAATAACCCCAACAACTCTATAATTTATATTATTTGGTAGTGCTAGCTGTTTCTTGATTAGTTTGGGACGAATCTTTTCTAACACTCTTGTCTAGGCATTCACAAATAAATGCTATGCCAAATATAATTGAGGACAGGAACAAACCAGTAAGCATGTAGGATAAAGAAAAAATATAGTGAATTAGTTCTCTCTCTTGGCCGCGTTCATATTCAGGGAGAAATACAAAGGCAAAAACCAAGCACATAAATAGCATTAAAAAGGCTACGAACTTTAACCCGTCCGGCACCATTGATTGGTTGTCATATTTGTTTTGGTATTCATCTTCCATAATTTTACTCCGTGCTTTAAAAACTCAGAGTAATACAATCAAAACAAAAAGCGCAATAAAAAAGCCCACGTTAATCAGTGGGCTTTAGCTTATTTAGCGTTCCGCTTTAACAAATATGTCTATTTTCTCGGTGTATGCCCATTTTCGACTAAAAGCTGAGCTTTCATAATTTATTAAGCTCTACTTTCGTACTTTGTAAGGTCAAGTTAGAACTTTTCCAATCTAGCGGATTGTTAGTCAATCACGTTTATATATCGATACACTTAAGCCTAGCTTATTCTTCCAATTTTGGTTTATCTATATTGGAATCTTTCTGAGGTTTTGGCTTTTCTTTTAGCTTTGTTCTGCTCGCAAACTTACCAGCTTCTGTTACTAAGTTTGGAAATGCTTTCGTTGCATTCTTAAAAGCTTCAGAATCGATAAACTCATGCCACGGGCTATTGTAATCTTTACCATTTATTAGCCGTAGGGGCATTTCGTCAAATCTGTCCAATGTAGAGTTGAACAACCTCTCTTCAGTATCTGGACTAAACCGCTCCGCAAATTTCTTAAAACCTGTAAATGACTTCGCTACAGTTGCTTTATAAGAATAATCTTCAGATAGTTTAAACCTTTGATTTATTTGCTGAGTAGCTAGCCATGCTAACCAAAGAGGACCTCCAATTGAGAAAATAGCCATTATTGTGTGCAAGATAGCTTGCCCAGCAGTAAGCTGCTCACCTAAAACTTTTGTGAACTCGTTCACTCTTTCTGCTCCGAGCCAAGCCCCAGAACCTAAAGCAATCAACAAAGCAAAAATCCAAATCCAAATAGAACTTTTTAGTTCTTTAGCTTTTTGATCGAATCCAGCAGCCAGACCTTGAGTAGTTGTTATTTGAAGTGCATCGTCACATTTTTCGACAAGTTTAGAAGCTTGATTTTCGTGTTTGCTTGCTATTTCCTTAAGTTTTTCTATTTCTAGTGCTGCATTTTTTGCATTATTTTTCATCAATGCAGCTTCATCTTTTAATTGTGACAATTCCTTTTTTGTGGTTTCGAACTCTTTCTTAGCCGTAGATGTCATTTCTAAAAGTTCGGCTCGAGCTTCTTTTAAGCTCTCTAAATCAGTTGGCAAGTTTTCTGCAGCTTCATGAGCGTCATTTATTGACTTAACCTTCCCTTTTAGACCTTCGCTTGACTCTTCAATCCTATCAATACTGTTCTTTACACCTCTCAAACGAGCAGATAATGATTTTGGGAGAAGCTTTTTGTCTTGTAGATTTTCGTAAGAAAATAATTCATGGTCTATATCGCTAAATATGGTTTGAAGCGTCAGCAGAAAAACCGGTATTATATGAACGAGATGCTGTTGATTGTTAGTGAAATAAGATTTTGAAGTATTATTTAGACTTTCAATTTTTTCGATATGGTCATCTATAACATTTGCAAAACCATCAGAAACACTTTTATTTCCATAACTCTCCAACATAGAAATTTTATTGGATATCAAATATATGACCTGATTCTTATTCAGGTGAACAATATTCCATCCATGAGCTTGAAAGCCTCTAGCGTCAATGTTCGCGTTATTTACGGTATCCTTCAATTCATTCAGTTTTTTAATTAAAAGTGATAATTTTTTATCCATATTTCTTCCTTCCACATCTCTACTAACTCTTTAATTCTTATTAGATTTAGCTATTCTTAAAATACTATCGGGAAACTTAATCCCAGTCATGTAAGTGCAATATAAACGCACTACTTGGGTACCACACTTTTGAATAGATAGGATTATGAGATAGTTTTCAACAGGCACTTACGTAGTACCGATACCCTAATCTCTTGGGATATCAAGTTTTTCACTGATAATAAGTAAAATAGCTATTGAAAAATTTCGACAGTGACATGCTTCAACTTGACATCCTTTTCTAGTAAATGGGCAGTACAAGTTAAGGTTAAATGACAGAAAGCGCAATAAGAAAGCCCGCTGTAACTTGTGGGCTTTAGTTCTTTTTCCTTTAGGTTTTACTGGCTAAAATCTGAAATATCCAAGCCCATTCGCTTTGCCATCTCGAAATATTCAATGCGGTGGCGCTGCGCCCTAGTCACTTTCTTAGATTCTTTCGAGCGCTTGGGAAGTGTGTTGCCGTTTCGGTTGCGCAGTGAACCTACTTGTAAAAATGGGTTTTCTTCAATCATTGCTAGTTCCTTGGTTACTTAATAAATTGGCCCGTCTGGTCCACGGGATTAGTTACAAAAGGTTTTTTATTTTTTCTAAAAGCTCGTGTGCAGACGAACTAATTTCTATGTCTTCATCCTCCCATTGAGCGTGTTCAATGAGTTCAATCACTTTCTGATTGTTCGCTAGCACGTCTTGGAATGAGACGCCCGTAACTCGACCTGTTATGGTTTCCTGAACAGTGCTTACAGGTGGTGATTCTTCACCATGGTCCACTGTGTATGTGTAAATATTCGACATTTTATATATCCTTTTAGTTAGCTTTGCCTTTCCACGAAGTTTCTAGAATGTTGTATTTACATTCGTCGGTATCTTCTAGGTAAGTCACTTCGGCTTTGATGGTGTAAACACCTTCTTCTGGCTTAACATGCTTTGATAAGCGGTCGTACCAGTCGTCGGTTCCCCAGTTCTCAATGTCGCCGGTGATTGTGTCTGGCGAATCTGAGGTGACACTTAAAACGCACACGCCTAACAGGCCAGTGCATACAACAATTTCGGCTGTATCTGTTTCAGTTTGCATTATTAGTTCCTTAGAAAATTAAGCCCGTCTGGTCCACGGGCATGGGTGTTAAATACCTTGTGCTTCTTTTTTGCCGAGCAGCTGCACGTCGCCGCTTTGATCTACAATGATTTCGCAAATAGTTCGTTCTTGGCCGTTGCTATCTTTGTAGTCCCGCGTTTTCTTCTTGCCCTCCACATACAGCTGATCGCCTTTCATTCTGAACTGCCCGACAATCTCTGCGCGCTTGCCCCAAATAATGACGCGGTGCCACTCGGTTTCCTCTTTTGGGTTACCGTTCCGGTCTTTGAAAATTTCGGTTGTAGCCAAGTTAACTACGCACTTCGCCTTACCATTTGGTAGATATTGAACTTCAGGGTCTGTACCCAAGTTGCCAATAATCTGAACCTTGTTTAACCCCTTGGTAGCCATTACTTAAAAACCCTTTTCAAGACACGCGTTCTGCGGTGAGGTAAGCGGTGCTCACTGTGCAGTACTTCACCTGGTAGCATTTCTCGCCAACCTTCTACTACGTCAGGACCGTTGCCTTCCCAGTTAAAGTCTTTCGCAGGACCTTCAAAAAAACGTTCGTCTTGCAAAATCACACTTACATTTTGATTTTCATTTACGGGCATTCGCCCGATGTTTGGTAAAAACGCCAACATAAAATTTCCTCAATGGTTGTTGTTAGTTCACTTTAAGATGTGACACGCATACACCCCCGCTACGGCCAGATAGTTTTACAAGTGCATGGCGACTACTTGGGATGTCCCATGCAGGTGAAGAGGTTCTTACAATTTCAAATTTGTAATTCCCCTTTATTGGGAAGTACTTAAATTGGGTACCTACTGGGTAGGTTTTATTGAAGTATTGGGCTTTCATAACATCGGTTCTCTATGTGCACGTAGCTTCTCTGGTGCAGTTACGCTAATGCCGTATTGTTCAAGTTTTTTAACGTCTAGCTGTTGCATGTGGCCGCTACGGGTACCGTTAATGCTGCGCACTACGCTGTCGTTGTGAATAACGCCTGCTTGCTCCATTTGGTGTTTAAGCACTCGCGCTGTTTTCACAGGCATGTTGTTGTACTTTTCACGTAGGGCCACGCTGGTAGATAAATGGGCCATCATGTGTTTTACACGCACACATAGGTAACGTGGCTCTTTGTCGTTGTATGGCTCACATTCAAACACATAGGGGTACACGTAACGACCAGCGGCAATTTCGTCCATAATGATTTCAACAATCCAAATCCATGGGTCGCGGTCGTTAGTGGTGTCTGAAATATGGCTGTTCATTTCAGCAATTAAGTCACGTTCGAAGTCGCCGTTAATGTCCTCAATACCGGCAAAAACCGTTAGCAAACGCCACGCTGTCATCAGGGCAGAATAGTTATCTACCATCCGATCGGCGCCTTTGTCGTTTTCCTGTGCACGGTTGTAGGCTTTACATTTTTGTTGGGCTATTTCGTAGTTTTCTTGAACTGTTTTACGGCCTAGCTTCGCTAACCACTCCATCCATTCATACATGGGGAACTTAGGTAAGCTTTCGTTAAGCATGGGGCCTTTGCGGTTGCTTAAGTCGGTTCGCACAGTTTTACCCGTTAAGCTTTCTACCGGCACGTCTTCACCTGCCAGCAATACAGGCGCCGCGATAAGGAACGGGGTTTGTGCGCTGCCACGGGTTGTTTCAGTGTAGTTGTAGCTTTCTTGCAGTAATGAGACGGCTCGTGCAATAACATCTGCTTTTTTCGCGCTCAGTTCTTCCCAGCCTACGGGGTGGCTAGTACCTGATACAGAGGTCATTAATCGGTACTCGGTACCAATGCTTTGCCCACTGAGAATTTTCATGCCTGTGGTACGTGATAAGCGCTTAAGTAACGTTGATTTACCGCTGGCCTTGCCTGCTTGCATTATAAAATGCGGCCAAAAACCAAGATAAAGTTTCAATTGTGCGCCAACAATCCACACCAACGCCCTAGCTGCAGCGTTGTCTTTGAATGTCTCTTGATAGGCTTCAACCACTTGCCCAGCATGACCACGCATACCTCTAGGGAATGCAAAGTTGTGATATGGGCTTTGCTGCGCTGGCTCTGTGAAAAAGCAGTCTTTGCCTTCGTTAACTTTCGGCTTACCTGCTAGGTAACACAGCCCCACAAAGTTGGCAGCTTGCACACTGCCTATGCCAATGGTGCGTTCGAAAATATTCAGCATGCGAGAAAACGCACGGGGGTTATAAATTGGGCCGCTTTTACGCCAGGTATCCAGGTTATGCAGCTGCTCGTCGTTCATTACTCTGCGCTGCAGCGTTTCGTCATGCCTGGCTGTTTGATACATGGCAACAAATTGTACGTGAGGGCTGTCGTCATGCTCTCCCGTGGTGGTTGCACTAGCACTGGCAATTTCAACACGGCTAATACCTGCTACTCTGAAGCCAGCCACATCAACAAATTCTATTTTCTCTTGGCCGTCATCGTCTCTCGACATTTTAGCCAAACTGGTAAAGTCGTCTTTTACCCTGAATTTCCAATATTGCTGGTAGTCGTGAGTCGGCAACCATAACCGTGGTTTGTGGGGTTTATCTTCGCTGTTTCCTGCTAAGCCTGGTATTAACCATGGTTCACGTTTCGTAAAAGGTACCTTGCTCTTAGCGTCTTTATAAACATCATTAGCATCTTGACCGTATTCCCATTCGCTACGGTCAACAAAAAAGCAAGGTACTCCTGCAGCAAGACAACCTTCGTGAATGCGCCACTCGGCCTCTGCAGAATAACAACGGTCAGGTCCGGTGGGGTTTCTTTTATCTGGCTTTGGTTCATCCTTGTCGTAACAACTTATTACGGTTTTGCCCAAGAATAGTTGCCAGTTAACTTGTACTTGGGTTCCTCTTAGCGCTATGGCACAAGTAGTGGGGTCGTTGCTAAAAGCTGCCTCAATACTTAATGCATCTAGTGGCCCTTCAACAGCATAAACGTTTTTTGCTTGGCGAAGTGCACGAGGGTCTAACATCCAAAACACGCCATTCTTTTGGCCTAGTGATTTAGTTTTCATTCCACCGTTTAGCTCAGGTACGTAGTAACGATAATCAACAGCAGCTAACATTTTGGTATTTGGCTGATACGTAATAAAGCTTACCGCTTCGCCACCCCAGTGGGGTTCGCCTTGGGCAACGTTCGGGTTGGTGTAGTTTGTCCAGCCTAACGTTTTTTGTTTGATACCTTCGCTAATGATGTGATCGGGAATACCACGCTCATTTTTTAAGTAAACACGGCAGCGCTCTTGGTCTTCTAGACTCTTGCCAGCAATATATGCCAGCTTAGCCATGTCGTCTGTGGCATCTTCGGTTTCTTCAGGAAGGGTTAAAAATGGTAGAAAGTACAATTGATGTACTTTTTTGTTCGCAGCTGGATAATCGATATCAAATACCCACATGGCCAAATCGATGACATGTCCGCCATTTTGGTTATTGCGGTCTCGCCATACCTGATATTTAACACCAATGCTTATTTCAGGTCTTTCAGCACCTGCTCGTTTCCACAGTTGCTGTTCACCGTTATCGCTTACTTTAATAAGGCCCATTCTCTCTGCGGCATTTTGCAAAGACACGTGCTCTTTTAACTGATCTAGCGTCAGCATTATTTACCTCTTTTTTAGTTAAGCGGTGAAGATTTAGCTAAGCTAATAGCTATATTGACCAGAGACTTAATAACGATTAGTTCTGCATAGGTTTCAACAATGTCGGTGTTGTTCACTATGAAATCGCTTAGCGCTTCTGAATTAGGCAATAGTTCACACCATTCACCTTTTTGCTTAGCTCTCTGTACTTTCAAGCGCTTAATTAATTCTGCTTCAGCAATGGCTAGTTGCGCTTCTAGCTGTTGAACATCACACTGATTAAAGGGGTTACTGATAGACATTTCTAACGCCCCTCCAAACGCAACCACTCGCTCATAGTGCTAGTGCTTGATCCTGTGTGCATGACTTGTTGAATGGCTTGAGTGTTATGCTTTTCAGTTACTAAGCCTGTGTAACTTTTTTTATATTCCAATTGCCAGAGCACTTATCTTCGCAATTAACAATGGTTAACCATACCGGCCCCATACCTGGCATGTGCATAGGAAAATAATTCACCATTCCCAATGTGGTACGTAGGTTTTTGTCCTGGTTGTAAATGTAGTTATCTTCCATGTTCACCAGCTCCTTCGTTGCATTGAGTTAATAAACGCTTGTCTTCTTTTTCACGTCGTCTGGCGTCAGCTAACAGTCGTTTTCGCTGACTCGCTATTTCCTCACGCAGTGGCTTGAATGCTTTCTTTACAAAAATCATAGTGCTGCCTCCTGCATACTTTTGCGTAAATCGTCACGGCTTGGCTGGGTATAAACTTGGGTAGTTGTTATATGCTCATGACCTAGAACTTCTTGTACCTCTCTCAATGCTGTGCCGGTTGTTGCGTTCTGAAGTCGTCTAACAGCCCACGTGTGTCTAAGCCAATGAGGGGATGCCTTGACGATACCGGCCATATTGCACCAATGAGTCATTCGCTCTTGATAACTGCGAATGCTCATGCGATTTCTACGACGGGATAAAATAAGTGCTTTGTCGTCATATTGCTTTTCGGGTGATACAGATATCATTTTCTTACGGATACGAAGCAACGCTTCAAGGGCTTTTCTAGCTGCGTCAACAAGGTAGATTTCTTGCTTCTTATTCAAACCGCGTTTATTGCCTTTTTTTCCACCCTTTTGCATGTGTGATGAAATGTGCAGGTAGCCTTTATCTAGTGCTTGAAGGGCATCTTCTTCGTTTAGCAGGTGTACTGTTTCAACACGACGAGCGGTATAACGCATAAGCAGCATCCAATTTAGGTCTCGCTCTGCTTCAATGTCTTTAAATTTGCGTATTGTGCTAAACAGCATTTTTTCCTCTTCTCTTGTGAAACTTTTAACCTCAGCCATTAGCGCACTCCTTGTTCTTTTGTTTTGCTAATAAGCGTTCTGCTAGTTCCTCACCAAAAAACAAACCAATTGCGCCAGGCTTCAGAACAAGGGTTTGATTGGCACTTCGGTTAGTACTCACAGAGTGAATGCCTGCCTTTCGCAAAGCGGTTGGAACACTGTAAACATCAGTCATTAGGAAGCTCCATCTTCAGCATGTTGGCGTTAATGCGAACCACCTCGTTAAACCCTTTTCGCTGGCGCTCGTCCAAGTCTGCGTACTGTAAATTGAGCAGCGCTTTAAGCATGGTCTCTTGAAGACAAAGCTGAACTTTTTGACGCTTTATAATGAGTTGAAGTTGAAATGGTGACATGTCGCCTCTCTCTCTTTGTGAAGCTTCAGTCTCATAAACTGGCAACGGCTTAACGTTTGAATGCTGCATGGTCTGCCTCCGCTTTGTTTTGAAGAACAACTTGCATCTTGAACCAGTGTGCAACTTTGATGTTTCCGGCACGTGTTATGCTGTTTAATTCAAGGGGGGTAATGACATCATCTTCAATGGCGTCATAAATGCTTTGGCAGGTTTGACCAACGGATGCCTGCCATTCACAGAACTGGTCAAGAAGCTTACCTTCCGTTTTTGCACTTGCTTCAACAGGCACAGCCACAAAACCCAACAGGGCGTTAATTTGATAGAGCAAGCTGAAGCAGTTAGTTGTTGCCATCATTTCGATGGCATCAATAAGGCCTAGTTTGTGGTTGGGTAAATTAGGGTTTAATTCATTTCTAACGGTATTCGCTGTTTTACCCAAGGTGTAAGCGAATAGCTCAGCAGCTTGTGGGTGGCTTTTGAGCAACAGGTGCGCAGAATGTAAAACTGCGTTATAGTTACGCTGACTTTGCATTAGATCATCCTCATGGTTATGCATTGTTAGTTCCTGCCATGGGCACCTGGTCCGTGCCCGTGGCAATCACTTCTTCTTCGCTTGTTGAAAGCAAATTCAATTCATCGTTTACAACTTCTGGTTTAAATGCGTGGAAAAGTGCGCGGAAATCATCAAGTGAAATAGACTGAACATAAGAAATACAGTCACCAAGCATTAAAAACATGCTTGCCTTTTTTATTATTTGGTCCTTAAAAACAACCTTAAAACTCCTAATTTTGAGGGTTAAACCGTAGGCTATGTGGTAACGGTTCGCTTCCATGTTAGTGAGGCTATATCCGTTTTTATCCCTCTCAATCACTGTGTTTAGAGAAAGTTTTACTCGTAATACACCTTTAAGAGCATGTGAATTATTAGACTTTTTTCTTACAGCGCTTTCAGGCGCACTGTGCTTTACTTCAACAAGTGAAGACATGACGACTTACTCCTGAATTGCTGTAGTAGCGAAAGATGCTGATTCAAGCTTTTGAATACCTTCTTCAATAGCCAATACAATAATTTGAGAGCTAGAACGTCGTTCCTTTTTTGCGACGGCTTTAATGCGCTGCTTCAAATCAGCACTGGGGCGAAAGCACATAGGGGTGTTATTTGCACTAGACACTGCGAAATCCTCTTTTTTGAGTTAATATGTATACAAGTAAATACACAAATCATTATAAGTTCAAAAATTGGGATTTAAATTCATTTTTTGGGTTTTTTAATACCGTTTTAGAATAAAAATATGCATCATTCACACGAAAATGAATTTACAGCACGCCTAGAATGGGTAGTAGCTGATAGAAAAATTACGCCTTGGGCTAAGAAATTAGGCCTGTCGTCGGGAACCGCTGCGCGTTTGCTTAGCAATGTTGTACCGGGTACTGACATACTGACTGCTATCATGCGAACTGAGCATGTGAACCTAAATTGGTTGTTAGAAGGTAAGGGCTCGCCATTTATGCTGGATAGCTACACCGACGCAGCAGAATTTGAAAATATGCTTCGTGTTCACGCGCAAGATGCGCCTTATGATGCCTATATAAATATGAACGAGCGTAGCCATACAACTGCTGTGATATTGGTGCAACCCGCATCATATGAGTTCAAGGGTAAGAAAATAGACTACAACCACATCGAAACACTTTTGGGCCCTTACGATAATCCTCAAGTCATTTCAGCAGCATTAACAGGCTGCAATATTAAACCTTTCGAAATGTCCGCGTTGAATGCTAGTGCATTTGGTCGGGGTCAGTTTGGGACTTATAAGTTGTTGGGTGATCACAACCACAAAGGTCTGGTAAACAACTGCTCAACAAACGTTATCAATGTAGATATCAGTAATTTCTTTAATAAAGTTGAGAACGACAGCACTACCGGCTTTTTCACATTCTCTATGGATGACAAACTCGAAGTTTTAAACAAAATTATCGACTTTGCTGAACAGTATGATCTTGCGGACAAACTAGATAAAAAAACTAAGTTAGAGGTTGTTGAAACACTAGAAGAGATGCACAAGCCCGTATCCCAAATAACGCCTACCGAATTAGAATTCGCAATACGGGCCAGTGTGCACTAGTACTTTTTAGGTGGGCGTTGGCCAAACCACCAAAAGAAAATAGTGGTGGCGATATACGCCACCATCCGCCAAATTTCCATTGCTGCGTTTAATCTTACGTCTGCACCAATTCCATTAACCGATTCAATAAGTCCATTTGCTTCCACTAGAATAATCGTGGTAGCGACTGCCACATAAATTGTTAATGACGGACGAACAAGGCCGCGAATCACATCTACTATACCCAGTGCTGCAACAATCCATGTTGGCGCCCCATTTTCTGGCATATAATTTCGTTTGTCATGTTCATAACTGGCCGTTTGCATGATAAATGCATTGTTATCAGCTTGAGCAGCTGCTTCCTGCTGTGCAATTCTTAAGTTGGCATCAGCTTCAATTGTTACCATTTTTGCATCGTGAGCCAGCCTGATATTCTCTTGTTCGTTTTCCAGTACTTTGGTTTTAAACTGAAAATAACTTTGTACTGCAGAACCCAAAATACCTGTAGCGCCACCACCGACGACTGCCATTAACGCATCACCTATCCACTCAAACATGATTTTTCTCCCATGCATTGGTAATTGTTATGCTAGCTGGCTTTCCAGCTAGAATATTGTTGAAGTCACCTATTGCCCTGCGTGTATCAAATATTGCTCGTTGGTTTTGGTAGGTACCAATGCGGTAGCCGATTAACAGGCAACCCAAAACACTGGTTTTAAAACCTTTTTCCTTGTTACCTGCAAAGGTACCCGCATGCGCCAAAATGCCGCTTCGTTGTGGCACGTTTTCTATGAGGTAAAGGTGAGACCGACCGCCAATGGGTTTACGAGTTTTAACTAAGCGTAATGCGTATGTACCTGAGCTAATGCAGCTAAGATTTGGAAGGTTGTTGCGCCATGGTAGTTCAAGTGTGTGAGCTGTCCATGGGCCAATGTAAATATGACCTGGTGTACCTTCATCATCGGTACTGTGCCGTAAAAGTTCAACGTTCAAAACTTAAGCTCTACTTTAACAAGGCGATCGTTTAGGTCTTTGTTCACCAACTGTTGTTCACGCATTTGGCTTTTTACTTCTTCAAACTGACGACGCCACTGCTCTTGATCTCGTGCAGCATCTTCGGTGGTATAGCGCTTTTGGTTAACAAGATTAAAGGTGGAAAGCATGGGGCCAATGCTGGTTTTTAGCTCAGCCATTTGAATGTTGAGTTTCTTAACTTCTTCTTGAAGCTGGCTGTCTTTTGACTGGATATCCTGAAAAACAAATTGGGTTAAGAAGATAAGTAACGACAGTATTAACGTTCCTGAATTGTGGTACAGCCAATTTGTTGGCCCTAGCTTTTCAGTTGTCGTCATAAGTATTACCTGTCAATTCATCAAAGAGATTTACTAGGGCTATTGTTGATAATTGACTGGCGCAGTGTTAGGGCAAATGAATCGTTAAAAGGTAGATTATTTAATCAGAACGACATTTTTTGCCATCCTGATGAGCTTGCGCTGCTGAAAAGCAGGTTAGGATCACTTCATTGTTTGAATTTTCTTCAACTAGAAGATGCTAAGGAGCCAGTCTATATGCTGCGTGTAAACTACGGTAACGCAATTCGCCTTTGTTATTTTTTGGGTGCCTTTATTTTTTGGGGTATCAACGAACAGATCCCTGAACTGGTGGTTGTTTTCACCCTTTGCTTACTATCAACCTGGGCTATAAGTTTACAGCTAAAGCAAAAAGAGAAGCTTAAAGCGTCAGCTGAGCAAATTAAGATAAGGATAAACGAGTTGGAGTCGCTATTAATGCACTACAAAACCGGTAATCTATTAGCGACCATCAACTCTGAGAATATCGAGCTATCCATACTCAAAGAGCGGTTAGCAATATTGAAGAAGAGACTTGCAAACAGAAATGAACTGCTATGAATTTCACTTCCCGCAATGACCCAGATTTACTGGGTCAGTCTCGCCATCATCAACGCTTCACGGGCCTGCCAGCCTTGCTCTACAAAATCATGCCACTCTTGTTCTGATTCCAAAATAACATGATTCCCGTTTTCCATAAAAAATGGGATGTCGCGCCATGCTGTACCAGCATCGAGTAATCGCGTCATGCGTGCGGTGATAACTTCCCAGCCATTTTGGTCGGCTTCACATACTGAGCAGCTCACACCTTTAAAGGTAAATGCATCTAGCTTTTGCAGGCGTTCTTGCTGTGCTGCTGCTTTTGCGTCAATTTCTGCCTGAATATCTTCACGCTGCTCAGTAGATAGCCATTGTATGTAAATTTCGTTATTGGCTTCTTTGGTTAGCATGGTTTGCCAGATATCAATTGTGGTTTCGTTCTCATCAATGCGGAATAGCCCGTTGAAAATAACACCAGAATGCGCAGGTTTTCCCACGCCCTCGTTCCATGTCCATGCTACTGAACCGTCTGGATTTTCTTTAAAGGAGTCTACAAGACCCCAGTCACTTTCTTTAATAAATTTTAGCATTAGAAATTCACCGTAATTCTTGAGGCGTTTGATTCAGTGCGCAGTTCAACAGGCTCATTAACTGTTAGACCTGTTGAACCATTCACAAATAGTTTTAATAGACGATTGCCAGACTGAACTGCCATGACTATGTCTGCTGACGTTATTCCTGAACGGATTACTGCGCCACTAGCGCCTATTAACGAGAACGTTCCAACGACACTAATCCCCGTTGGTCCAAATCGAGAGTTTAACGACTGATACACTACAGATGTCGACACTGACGCGTTGTAACCATGAAATACCAACGAGCCGATAAGGTCGCCAAATGTGCTTACATTTAGGTTTTTGTCGTTGAAAAATCGCGCCCAGCCATCCCAGATACCACCAAATCGATTGCGCATAATTAGTTCTGGAGAATTATAACCAACACCGAACTGGGCTAGGTTTCCAGTACCATCCTTCGATGCATATTCGAACGAGAATGTATGAAAAAATGCAGGGTTTCCATTTCCGTTAGCCTGGTCGCCTCGTAGCAGACTATACCCACAACCAGGCCTTGCATTAGTTACATCATTCCAATCGGCCACACCTCCTGTCGTGACAGCTCCAAACCCACCGTAGAGGACTTTACCCACATACGCTTCCTGGCTATTGGGGGATGAAACAGGGAAACTTTGAGCGACGCTGTTAAGCTGTGAGGTTAAGTGCCCTTTATTCACCGCATCATCATTTTCCTCAGGAGTTGCTGTTTTTACACAACCGTTCGTATCACGCTTTACAAAACTGTTCGCTGATGCTGCGACACTTGAGCCACTGACAAGCGTTTTGATTTCCTGAACGACTTCTTGTGCAGCTTGCCCAGCTGCTGCGACCGTAGCTGCACTCGGCGTAATGGTAGCGGCGAAGGTTCCTGTACTGCCAGGCCATGGCGAATAGAGCGTAATTGTATTTCCAACGGCACTTTCAATTTCTACAGGTTCATTGTAGTTACTGGTCGTAAGTGACGAGTTAGGCCGAATACTGGTTAACGGTGAACCTGTGTTTACCGTGACGGTTTTACTCCCGTTTGTGAATGACAGGTTTGAACCTGTCCAGAATGTTGCTGGCATTATCAACCCCTTAGTTCGTTGTCTCGTCTGAGTTAGTCGTATCTTCGGTACAGATGACACTCACCTCTTGGTAAGTGATAAACTGCGATGCGTGATAGCGTTGCTGGTTACTGATTAAAACGCGGTATGAGTAATTGTCGGTGATAATGGTTTCCTGCCCATTCCCATCAACCTGACGATGACTGGTATCTGTGAATGTCCAACTTGCATCTACAATTTCATTGGACGTGCACCGGTTAAGCTCACCGACATACGTATGTGTTAATGAGCCACTGGCGGTATTTGTTTGCAGTGTTACCCACCCCCCAGTACCGATTTTTCTTTGAAGTTTCACTGTACAGGTAGGCGTGAAGTTGACGTTAGGACATTGGCCAGTTTGTGTTAGGCGTCCACGCCAGGCTACAGTGAAAACAATCTGCTTCTGGTACCCCAGTGTGCCGAACGGACCTACCTCAATACTCGGGTTTAATGTAATGAGCGTGGTTCTGCCTGAGTTTTTCGGAATACCGGCACTCAACGAACCACCAAAGTACGCATTATTTTCAATATCTCGCCATTCTGTAGCGTTGGCCTTCGTTACCTTCGAATAGTCAACATTGTTGTTGGCATCTAGGAATTTGGGGCCGCGATAGAGTGTTAAGTCGTCGGGACCAAAGCCGTCGACGTCTTGTAGGAACATAAAGTTTTCACCAATACTCTCCTCTTTTGCAGAGCGCAACGTACCCTTGAAGTAACCTCCTTCAGCGTAAATATCGCCACGGTAGACGAGTTCGTCTTTCGCGTTATCTAGGTACAGCTTTGATTCACCGGCGCTGTTTTGAATAATCAACTTAAGCGACCTAAACAGAATTTCTGATGATTCCGGTGTAGCCCCCAATTGAATTAGTGCTGCATTCCCGTTTGCATCAACCGCCAACTGTGCGACTGCACGATAGTCATCAAGCTCCGTGTTTATTTCTGTAGCTAGTGTCAACGCGGATGTTGCGCGGCTATCTACTGTTTCGACACTCGATGACAGCTGGGTTATCGCTGATGCGTTTACGCTTGAACTTCCCTCTACTTCTTCAGCAATAATCTTTGCTTGTTGCGCCAACGTGTTTGTCGCGCTAAGCCCTGTACTTGCATGATTTACTTGCGTTTGAATTTGGGTAATGGCAGTCGCGTTGGTTGTTGAACGCCCATCCGCTTCTTCTGCTGTGGTATTGGCCTGCTGTGCCAGATTAGCCGCAGCGGTCACTGCACCATCTAATGTGCTAACCTCATTTTGAATCTGGGTAATAGCAGTCGCGTTGGTTGTTGAATGCCCATTTGCTTCTTCAGCGGTGGTATTAGCTTGCTGAGCTAAATTAGCCGCAGCGGTCACCGCACCATCTAATGTACTGACTTCGTTTTGAATTTGGGTAATGGCGGTAGCGTTGGTGGTCGAACGCCCGTCAGCTTCTTCAGCTGTGGTATTAGCTTGTTGTGCCAGATTGGCCGCAGCGGTCACCGCACCATCTAATGTACTGACTTCGTTTTGAATTTGGGTAATGGCGGTAGCGTTGGTGGTCGAACGCCCATCCGCTTCTTCTGCTGTAGTGCTAGCCTGTTGTAGCAATGAAAAATTAGCGGTTACCTCATCTTCTAAACTCGAAGCACGGCCCTGTAGCAAACTAATTGCCGTTGCGTTGTTATCAGCATCAATCTCGACAGTGTCAATCCGTGAAATAGCGCTCGTCAATGCACCGTTTAACCCCGTTACTGATAGGTTAACTTGCTCAATGGCAGACGCATTGCCCTCGATGTCAGTTTGCGCCTGAGACAATCGCGCATTTGTTGCGGTAATCAGTTCACCGTTATGTATAGTAGCGGTGCGCAATGACTCTACATCCGTAGCAATTGCGCCACTCGGTGAAACATCAATTGTCAGTTGATTAAGCGCTAACGCGACAGATTGGTCTTCTTCGGCATCACGCAAGTAGTCATCCAGGTCACTGGCAATTTGCTGTAACAGCGCTGCGTGTAAATCGTAGTTTTCAAGTTGCTGTGATGACAGACCAACCACTTGGTCAGTAATACCTAGCCCATCGATTTGCGACTGTACATCCGTAATGGTCGTTTCAACGTTTTCGATATCCTGCTCAAACGTTTGTACAATTTGTTGAATAGTACCAGTCTGACCGTTAATGAAGAGCGCAGCACTGTTTGATTTCTGGATAATATCGCCGTCAATCAGAGATTGGCGCATGGCCTGTAATTGGATAATTGATTCTAATGCATCAATAGTTTGCTCAACGTTTGAAAACGTAATTGCATTATCATCAAAATACGATGTGGTCACCCGTTGTGCTATTTGGGCATTATTTGCATCTATAGCTATTTCAGCCTGATTAACACGCCCCGTAAGGTTCGCCAAATCTGCGGTTGTTGCATCTGCTTTGCCAATGGTGATTGATGTTATTGAAAACTCATCAGCAACAGAGTTACCTAAAATCAAACGCAACCGAGTAATTGTGCCGCTGTACGATGCTATACCAGTGAAATCAATAAGTAGTAGTGGTGATTCATCGACAAAGTTCTCAAACGTTTCAGTCGTTGTGTCGTCACGCTCAATGATAACCGTACCATTCCATTCATTACCGGCTAAACGCTCTACTGCAACCCGAATTAGTCTATTGTTATCTGCGCTATAACTAATCGCCGCGTTTTCAATATCGCCATAGGTTAGGTTAATTTCATTAACACCTGCGGTTACAGTGCCATTTACGGCTACCCAGTCTTGTGCAGAGTCAAAGAAATTAAAGGCATACGCAGGTTCAAGCGCAGCAATCGATTCACTAACAATTGTGGTTGCTCGTGCTGTAATTAAACCCGGTACCAGCTCTAATTCAGAGACCAGATTGCTGATGTTATCCTCAGCAAAATCTACACGCTGTGACACTGCTGACACTTCACCAGAAACCCCGTCAATCACCAATGCAGCCTGTGTGAATTTCTCGTCAGAGTACTCAAAGGCGCGGTTCACAATTAAGCCGCGGGACGGGTCCCGATATATCAGCGCATTTGTAAGCTCTTCACCAGCTTCAATGCGACGTGCAAGTTCAAGCTGATATGCTGCGTTCTCACTGATACTTTGTAGCAACAGCGCTTCGGTTTCTTCTCGGTCAAAACGCTCCTGCTGCATAACCGCCAACGTTTGCGCTTCAAACTCACCATTGCGCAGCACTAATTCAGCAATATCAGTTGTTATCTCGCCAATATCTAATGTTATCTCGCCGATGTTAACATTGATGTCTTCAACGTTAACTTCTAGGTCGTCCAGCTGGGCTTGTATTGGCGCTATGGTTGGTTCGAGTGCCTCAACAATATTGACGGGGTCTAGCTGCTCAGAATTAACCCCTACAAGGTCGGGTATGGTTAGCGTTCGCCAATTGGGATCAACATGGTCACCATCTTTTATTCGGTACCATATATAGACGGTACCGTCATGTGGGGTATTGGTGATAGTAATAGTGGTATTTTCACCGGCGTCATGTGCGGCATCAAAATCAGACGCGGAATCGCCAACAAACGAGTATCGCCATTCATATGTCGCCAGGTTGTGAGGTAATGTAGGGCCAGTAATGATTACGCGACCAGGCAAAACATTTACCTGAACACTGTCTGTTGGAGTAGATGCCGCGTTAACATTGAAGTTAATAGACGTTGCGACACTTCGCTTTTCAAAACGATTTTCAGCCGATATCGCAACAGTGTAGCTACCAGCCTCAAGGTTGTTTATGTCTTGTGTTGGTAGTGTAGGATAATAAACCTTGGAAAACTCATCTGCTGGTATCTTTGTAATGAGTACCACGTATCGACGAATACTCTCTGGTGATTCATGAGCCCATGTAATAGTACCTTGGCGATATGAGTCATTTGGCGTAGTTAGATATGTAATATCCACTGGTGATTCGACAAACGTATTATCAATATTTGTATTTGGTGTTAAATCTCGCTCAGAAGGAATGACAGTGTCGTCAAATATGGCCGACGTGGTTTCTTTTAATATTAATGTCCAAAGAAATTGTTCACTATCAAACTCGTACTCTAAAACCTCATACTCTTTATTGATAATACTGTGTTCGTTAAAGTTTACGTTTATAACTTTACCAGGGGGGCATTTAATACCTTTCCACCCCACAACAACACGTAACGTATCACCAGCTGCGGCACGCTCCATATAAATACGGTTTAGCCTTTGACACATAGTGTCGCTATTGGTATAGCCTAATTCCCTAGCATGCTGTAAATAGCGTTTATCGCGCACATCTCTATAGTACTCGCTGTAAATTTCAGTGCAGTTCGTTTGCTGATAATATGATTCTGGGTCGATGAAAGCAGCGACAACTGCATTGCAACGGTCTTCAAGAGGGGTATAAGGGTCTCGTTCTATGTCATCTTTGAGATCGTCATCGGTCAATGTAACAGTTGCAGGTCCTCGATATGCTGCAGTAATAAGCCAAAATTTACCGCCAGCTTCTGCCCAACGTGCACCACAGGAGCGCAATAACTCTTCTTCTACAGAGGCTTGCCCTTTTGACAGGTCAATTACACCATTGCATGTCCAACGTTTTTCAGTATGCGTTACACCATTTTTGTCAATAAATGCCACTTCTTCGTCGCACAAGTTAGCTTCCAATGCGATATTGGCTAAATCGAACATTTCTATTGGTAGAACGATTGCACCACCAAAGCGCTTCCAGTAGAAATTGATTAACGCTGCGTTATCAGTCCATTCCCACGTGCTTTCATCATCAGCGCGGTGGGCTCCAATGCCGCCTGCTGTGCTGTCTAATCTCGGGTCGTAGCAACGTATGCCGCGTACTTTAAATTTTACGTCTTGCACACCATTGGGAAATATATCGGGGTTTACTTCATATTTGTGGTACGCATACGTAACGCCATGCCCAATACACGTATCATCAATATTGACCATTTCTGTCATGGCAGACTGGTTCGCTGTGGTTTGAAGGCCTAATGCGACCTCAATTCGATACCCTGAACCAGATAGCGACGTTCTACTTTTTCCATCTAATTGATATAGCTCTACGCTTTCACACGGATGCGCCGCCAGTGGTGTAAAAAACAGATGGTACTCTTTTTGGTTGAACGTCCTTTTTTCGTATTTTGTGATCGGCCCACTAGTTACAGCTTCACCAACAATCATAAGTCGGTTGGGGTTGCTTTCTGTTCTTAAATCTTGGTTTCCGGTGCTAACACCGCCCGCGTCAGGAACCATTGAATCCATAAGCGCATCGAAGGCTATCGCACTGGCAGCCCCAATGGCTAACGCCACTCCCACACTAACAACACTGCTGGCGGCAAATGCTACAGCCGCACCAACAACAACTGTAGGCATTTACCCAACCCTCCATACTTTCTGAATAGACAGAGGAGATACGGTTTCCAAGTGCAATGTACTTGGTACCACAACATCACCAAACATAATGCCAGCCGTATCTTCACCATTGTGTTTTATAAGCACAACATCACCACGGCGTACCGATAAACGAGGCGAAGGCTCACCCAAAATAGCAGTCAATGCTTCGTCAATACCTGCATACCCTTTGCGCTTAAGCGCCAACAATGCCCCTTTAGAAGTGCGGTAGCGCCCTCTGAACGCCTTTGCATAGTCGTGACCTGTCATTGCCAGTACCGCATCAGCGGCAAATAGGCAGCAGTCGTGCTTTCCCCACTGAAATTTTGAATACTGCCTGCTTTGCATAAACTGTGTGAGCCTAGTAGCCCAGTCCGTGTAACGTTGCATTATCGACTCCTAGTGGGGTGTTGGAATCTGTGCCCACCGCTAACTGAGTTGCTTCCGCTGTAGCTTGATAAGGGCCCTTTCGCTACCGCCTCTACATCGTCAAAAAAACTGTCATTTGGATAAACTGAGCGCTGGCTTGCTTTGCTGTATGTGGTGTAGCGCTTTGGTTGATTCCAACGGTGCGCATAACTGTTTACGTCAACCGATATTGTGGGGGGAGCACTGTAACGCACTGGGGTTTTGTTAATTAACCCTGCATATACAAGCTGTCGTGCTGTTAGCTGCTGATTTTCGTTGAACACGCCCAAATATAAACGAACGTCTCCGCCGGCAGCATCGTCTTTTATGGCTTCGCTTACTAACGCTGCATCACTGGTTTGTAGGTTCAGTTTTATGGTTGGAGCAGTACCTTCTTTAATGATATCCACACTACCAGCCCCACCAAGGCCATAGTAGCTCTCGCCTTGCCAAATTAGCGTGCCCACTCCATCGTGAAACCTTACTATGCCAGTAGGCCATTCTATTTCGCCCATTATGCACGCCATTTTACTGTCAGATGAAAGTAGGTTTTCTATTTGTGGATCTACGTGTCTCATGGGCGAATACTCGTAAAGCCGTTAATGCCAAAGTCTTGAATTACCAGTTTTCGGTTAGCAAAACTCAACCCCTGTTGATTATCTGGCAACATCATTTTGTTCATAGGGTCGTTGACAACCAAACCGGTGCCATCGGTAGGCACAGTAAATAATTGAGGACGAATGCGCAGGGTGCACTCACCATTTTGGTCAGCTACGGCGTCTTCAACCAATTTGTATAAATAGTTATCTAGTTGAAACCTATCACCTGCTGGGGCTATAAGAGTGTTGGGCACAGCACCTCTAATGCTAAGTACTGTGCCAGATTGATTAGTACCGTCTGTAACAATGGTACCGGCCCAACTGCCTAGTTGCGTATGGGTAGAGTCCCACATCATAAACTCGCCAGCACTTCCGTCTAGTGCATCAATAAAATTGCTTAGCACTCTGCCGTCTGCATATCTAATTCGTGACCAGGTCCCACTAAAAACCCAGTAAGCTCCTGGGCGAGTCCAAACTTCCGACACTCTGCCAGGCGAGGAATTAACCATGCTGTTTGGGATTATTTTGAACTGTAAACTACTGGGCAGAATATAACGTGGAAAAATAGGTATACTCATCGCGCCATCCTAAAGCCGTCATACACAGGCCCTTTACCCTGCTTAAGTTGCATGCCAGCTCTTGCCAATGTTTCTTCTTGTTTTTTAAGTAACGGGGCTAGTTTTGTAATAACCTCATCTGAGTCTCCCCCCGATACATTCCATGTACTATTGTCGTTTATGACAACCGTTCTACCACCGCCATCGTTAGCGGCGTGTCTATTTAGAATATTGGCGGTATCTACGCGACTGGTTACTGTGGCTGGCCCCTTGATAAACTCTGGGCCATATTCGCCAGCAATACCGAACTTACCCGATGGAATGTGACCACCTTTATCGAAAAGCCCTGCAAACATAGCGGCAATAGCTGCACCAACAGCGGCAATTGCCGCTATTGAACCAATAGAGTTTGTACCCGCCGTTGCAAGTGTGGTTGCCGCTGCAGCTGGGGCCATTGCTGCAGTAATTGCTGCACCAGATGCAGTGGCGGTACTTGTTGCGACTGCTGATTCAGTAGTGGCTGCAGTAGAGTTTATTGCAGCCAAAGCTAAACGCTTTACACCTATCTCAACAAGCGTTGCAACAACCTGTTTTCCCATGCTGAGGAAAACATTTCTAAGTCCATCTCCCAAATTTTCACTTTCAAAAAGCGCATCTGCAGTTGCAGTGCCGATACCAGAAGCAAATCGGTCGAATGTATCTGACCACATAGCATCGATTTCGGATTTAGTACCAGCTTGTATCTCGGTCATCGCTGTAGCGTGACGGCGTTGCTCAGCTTCAATAAGCTGGTTAACTTCTTGGCGTTTCGCTAGATCACTTTCTGGCAGACTGTCTCGATAGGTTTCTAAATCTCTGATATTGCTCTTGTGGTTGGTCTGTTCTCTTTGCTGTGGCGTCATGGTGCCAACGGCAATACTTTCAACACGAGACTGCAGGGCTTTTGCTTGTGCTAAGTTGTCTAGCTCTTTGGCTTGTAAAAGTAGTTTCTTTTTGAGCTCTTCGTTAACGTTCTGAAGAGCACCAAACTCAATGTCATATTTCACCTGCGCTTCACGGCTAGAGTCACCGTAAAGACTAATTTCTTCTTGTTGCTTCGCTAGTAACTTGTCGACTTCATCTTTTAGCGCCGTGGCAGCGTTCTTCTGTTGGGTGCGTGCATCAATGTCGTTCTTGTGTGAGTCGAGTTTTTTAGCGGCAAGAATGAGCGCTTCTTTTTCAGCTGCTGTTAAGTCTTTTAGTGAGCCGTGTGTGGTCTCATAAGAGACACGGGCTACTTCCCCCACTTGGCCGTAAAGTACACGCTGGCGTTCTAAGTCAGCTAAAAGCTGTGCAGCTGCTTCGCGCTGCTCTGATATTTCTGTGGTATTAACAACAGGGTCGTTAGATGCGTTGCCCTTGGCAAGAATAGCCTGCAACTGTGCAATAACTTCTGTCAGCCTCTGTACTTCTTTTTCAGCGGCTATAACTTCTTCCGTAGTAGTTTTGAAATAAGGGTTATCGAACCGTTTGCGAAGTTCTTCTGCTTGTTGCTTGGCAAGTTCCAACTGTCCCGTATAGCGCTGTAGCGCGCCCACTGCTTGTGTTTTGGTGTATTTAGAAAACGGATTCAACGTGTTGTGAAGAGATTTTACTTCATCGTTAAGTTGCTTAGTGCTGTTTTTAGCATCGTCAGAAGAGCTAGCCCACTCATACAATGCATAGGTACCTAAAAGTACAACACCGGGAATACCACCTATTGCCGCCCACAAACCTCGGGCAACTGTTGTAGCGGCTCGGCCTACCACTGAATATTGCGCAGTGGCGACATTCAGCGCTTTTTGGCTAGCAATAACGGCTTGGTTTGCTGCTGCTAAACGCGTTAATGCGCCAGCTCTAAGTGTGTCATTACTAGCAACGTCAAGTGAACGTTTGGCTGCCAGTTGCAACGATAGGTTATGTTCGTGTTGTTTTTTGGCCGCTGCCAGGGTGGCAGCGGTTGCAGTTTGCTGGGCCACGGCTTTTCTGCCTATTGCAATACCATAATTGCTAACAGCAGCTGCACCGCGCACTAACGCAACTGCTGTTAATGTCTCAACAGCAGTAGTGAGTGTTTCGGCGTTGTCTCTTACGAAAGTTAACGCTTCGCCTGTGGTTTCAAGCAAAGCGCCATAGGTATCATTAATAGGCTGTTCAAAGGCCGCAATGGTCTGAACACGTAAATTTTCTAGTGCGTTCTCTTGTGCGGTAATGTTGTCGATATTGGCTTTTGCAGCACCGTCGTATTCTCCCAATGCCTTAATCAGATCATCACGGAACGTGGCGCTGGTTACTTCGCCTTCTAAAACCAAATCACGGTATGTTTTGCCCTGTAAACCAGCTGCTTTCGTAATGGCCTGCATTAAACCAGGTATTGGCTCCATCACTTGGTTAAATTCTGCGGTTTGCACTGTGGGCTGTGAAAGCGCTTGGCCCAGACCATACATTAGGTTGCCCAGCTGGTCGGTACTAACGCCCAATGCGCTTTGCGCATTACTTAGTCCTGTCATTAAATCATACTGTTGCTGCTGACTAATAATGTCGCCTTTACGAAGCGCCGCTAAACTGGCATAACTCTCACCCATAACAAGCACCGACTTGCCATGATCCTCAGCAAGCTGGGTTAAGAAGCTCATCGAGTTAGCATAGTCTTGGGTATCTTCACTTAAAAAACGAAGGCGAGTACTGAATTGCTGGTATTCAGCCAAGGTATCTTTGATGCCAATTGCCGCATTTTGTGCGGCTAATATTCCAAAAGCGCCAGCAATGTAACCACCCAGTGGCCGAACGGCTGCGCCCAGGCTTCGGCTTTGTACTTCAAGCTGCTTTATGTTTCGGCTTGCTGCGCCGGCAGACGCGTCAGTATTACGTAAACTACGAGACAAACTACTTTGACTAGAAATAACATCGCGCATTTCACGCTGTAATTGCTCTAACACTTGCTCATAACGGTCTAAGCCGTCACGGGCAGCATTGGTATTTTGCTTAGAAAGGCTAACTTCCTTGTTAAGTGCGGCCTGTTGGCTCACTAATTCCTTTAGATGGTTATCCAACTTACCAACCGCGTTTTCCAAAGTGGTAAAACTGCCTGCTTGGCTTGTGGCTTGCGAGGTACCACGGGTAAGCTCCTTATTGAGGGCTACCTGCTGTGCAATGGCCTGCTGATACTCCTTGCGCATACCTTTGGTATTGGCAAGTAAGTTAATCATTATATCTAGGTCACTTTTGCTCACTGGCACGCTCGTTAAGTGTAGAGACTACATGGCGGCTAAGAATTCTTAACTTTTGGTAGTCCAATTTGCTGTACTTGCGGCCTACTGCTTGTGCATCGGCCATTACTGCTGGAATATCTAGCGCGACTCTGAAACCTTCGGTGTAAACCCATAGATCATCAACATCTAAAAACCAGTAAAATGCTTTCTGATTTTCAGGAAGAAGTTCTAGCTCTCGGTCCTTGAAATCGTCATCTTCTTGGAGAACCGCGTTAATTTGCGCTTCATCCATGCCGTAACCGTCTTTTAGTTGCGCTATGTATTCCTGTTTATCGCTACGTGTAACGCTAGGGCCTACCCAAAACTGGGCGGCCTCTAGGAGTTTTTTTCCGCTACGCCTGCATCCATTTTCAAATAGGCGTTATAAAGACCAACACGGTAGTTGGTATCTGAAAGCAGCGAAGTTTTGTCTTCATTACTTAGCTTTTCTAGGCCGCTTTCAGTTTCACCCGCTTCTAGCAGTACCGTTTTCAGTAAGGGGGTTTGGCCTTTACTGCCTGCGTCGTCGAACTCTTTTTCAGATAGGCGTTTAAATCGAACGAAGAAACGATGTTCTTCAAGTTCACCACCGTCTGCCGGTATATTTACCAATACCGGCCATACCACACTTTCTTTGCGTTTAATTTTAAGTTGCATTAGCTCACCGTAATTTTGTTTTTACCAATGGCGCCATACGGCATCACGAACGTGCGCTTACCTTCAAATTCACCGTAGCCCACACCTAGAATTTGTAACTGGGAGTTGGAAAAGGTAACAATATTGCCTGCTGTGGTTCCGTGTTGAAGCGAGAAAGGTAGAAACACCTCCGCTTCGCTGTTCACAATGGCGAAAGGGTCGAAGTCAGCGTGATCAGGTGCAAGAATTTCAATTTCACCTTCTGGCGCAATATCATCAATACTCACACCTTCATAACCAGGCAAGTCGGTGTAATTCACTTCGTTGTTTTGGTCAGAAGAGTAGTTAACCAGCACATATTCACTACCATCTAGCGTAAACGTGGTGTATTGGTTACCCACTTTCACAGGCTTAATTTGGCTGAACGATGGTGTGGGCATAGCTTGTTTCAGTACGCCGCCATAGGTACCGGTAATAGTAAGGGTGTAAGTAGGAAGTGCACCGTTTGCAATTGTTACGCTTAGGTTAGCTTGGGCAGAAAGTACCTTATGGTTTCTACCTGCGTGAAAAAAATAAATGGTGGCATCGGGCCAGCTGTCATCGTCTAACTGCTCATACTCAACATCAGTACCGGCATTCACTGTTTCAGAGAAAGCGCTAATTTTGATAAGGTCGTTATAAGTGGGGGCCGTGCCTGCGGTACCAGAACCAGCAATTTCCACTTCGGTTGAAATAGTAAAATGCTGGCCTACCAACAACTGGGGTTTATAACCCAATGTAGCATCATCCAATTCCCGGTCGATACTTTCAATTTCTAGCGAAAGCTCAGCGTTCTTGGTTTGTATATGCTTTGGCGTTTCACCTGCAGCAATATAATCTTCACCAGCGACTAAAGCTGGGTTAGCTGCTGCGTTAAACACCGCCATGCTTAACAGCAGACGTTTTACCTTATACTTTTGATACTTAGCGCTCATTGTTTAGGCTCCTTTGCTGGTTTAGCAGCAGGTGCCTGCTTTTGGGTGTGCTTTAGGCTTAGTTCCGTAACTGGCTCTAACTGGGCTAGTTGGGCATGGGAAAGCTCACCATCTTCAAACGTATTTGCACCTGGTGCGAAGTTAACACCAGCACTACGCACTGGCTTAGTAGATGAGTTGGTAACTGTAATAGGCATGATCGCCCCCTTTTGCTGTAGTGCTCAGTTTGGCAATGAGGGGGGCGCAGCGTTAGGGCAAAAGTTATAGGTCGTTAAAACGTAGCTCGAATAGCACCCAAGCGTGTATCGGGTCCATCTGGCGCGAGGTTCTGGCACTGACCAGTTCAAGGTTAAGCGGTTCGTTCGCTTCACCATCTTGGGCAACTAATTCTTTAATTACCTCGAGCATAGAAAATTCCATGGCTTCTTTTTGTTCGCCAGTGGTGCTCTCGTTCACCAGATGCTGGGCCACTATCATAAAGTTATGCACTTCGTCTTCAGTGTCGTACAAGCTACCGAACTGCGGAAAGCCAGAAGACAAAACGGCATAAATGCGTTCGTGCTTGTCCATTTCGGTGTCTAAATCGCTGTAATTTCGTGTGACATAGTGAATGCCAACTATTTGCTGAAGGCTATCTTTAACCGTATTAAGCCGCTGTTCGGGGGTCATTTTGTTTTAACCTCTAATGCAGTTTTAAAGTAGGTCAACGCAAGGCTTGGCGCTTTCGCTTTTATATGTTCAAACGCTGGCTTCATAAACGGCTGCGCTGGGGTGCCTTGATTGAAAATTTTGGTCTGTATGAGATAAGCCAGCTGCTCAATGCTCATGTCTTCGTCGTCGGGGGTTATACCTTTAACGTCCATCCAATCTAAAATAGTTTGGTCTGGTACCCATCCTCCGCGGCCCGTGCCCTCTTCCACATACCTGGCATAATGAACACCAGCTACCACTTGATGAAAACTAGCGGATTGCTGCTTAGCGCGAATTGAATTAGTGAGGGTACTTTCTGCCTTAGGGGTGTGGCGCTTCGCTTCTCTGGTACCTTCTTGCGATAAACGGCGAAGCAATTTTGCTGTGGTTCCATCGATGGCGTTAACACTGCGCTCTAAATAGTTGATAAGAGCGCGAGTGTTAAGGTCTAGAATAATTTCATTCATAGCGATTTAGCTACGCGGTGGGCTTCCTCTTCCAACGCATCAAACGCTAATTTAGGGCTACCGTACTGAATTTTACCTGCATTTCCTTTGGTAGTAACTTGCGTACCTGGCTCTCGAAGCACTAATAATTTCATTACTTCCATTTGGCAAAGTAAAAGTAGCAATGCCTGTTTTCGCGGCTCTATCTCTATGGCGCCATTGTTTACCTGATAGCGAGCATAGTAAAAATAGGTAAATCGACTGCCTAAATTACTAATCATTTGCGCGGTTGGCGCAAAGCTGAAGTAAATATTCCCCTCGTTGTATGTCACATCTGGCATTCTAGACACATAACCAGGTTCCCATGGTGCAACAGTTTGGTCGAATCCCCATGACGTTTCTTTGTATGCCCAAAGGTTGTCTGGTGCGGCATAAACTTGTACACCAGGCTGCAATGAAATGGTATCTATGCCCGTTGCTGGCGCTAACCTAGATAGTGCATTTAATGCATTATCGACAATGTTATCAGTTACCGTGATATCGGCAGTATCAAGCAGCTTAGTACTGCTTGATACCGATGCCAATAAGCTTGCTACAAGGTCCGCTTTATTTATTGCCATTCTTTTGCTGCTCTGCCCGTTTTGCTATTTCATCCTTTACCATTGCTACCTTGGCGTCGTCGTTAGCTACATCAAGCAACAGGGCATCTAGGTCTTCAACGCTTGAAAGTGCTAATGCAAATTCTTCTAGCTCGGTGCTGTATTCACGAGACTGAATTTCATCAGAAATGGCATCTAATGCACTTTTTCTGTTTTGGCCCTGCTGTTCTTCAGCATGAAGCTGATGAAGTTGGTCTTGTGTAAACAGCTCAAACTGCTCTTTTAACTTAGTTACCGATGTCGACAGGGTAGCTTTGGCATCAAATAACGTTGTGGCCACTTGAGGTGATTTTGACGGTTTTAAAACGTCAACAAGACGGGTTTCACCGGGTTGAATCATTTTACCAGCTACAAACATTATTGCGGCACTGGTATTTGTAATAGCTTCTTTTGCTTTCATGGTTTTTACCTTTTAGCCAGTTAATAAAAAGGGCAGGCAAATATGGCCTGCCCTTTTTGGGGTTACATGTCTGGCTTAGCGGCCAGTAGCTGAGTACACAACAACCGAAGTGTAACGGTCGGCCAGTGGCTTAGGCGTGTGAATAGCATTGTATTCTTCGCCGTATGCTTCTTTGGTACCGTTCATTTCACCCGTTTCAGGGTCGCGCCCTTCTTGCATTTCGCTCATAGCAAACGCTTTTGCTACGCGATAGTGAGTAGTACCACGCTGGCCCATTAAGATACGTTCGTCTCCTAAATCGATACCAGGTGCATTGGTTGACCATGCTGGCATTGCTTTAATGGCCGCCAAATCGCCCATACCGTTGGTGTCGCTACCGTCACGCTTAAGGCTAACCACGAATTGTTCTGCGTTAGTACACATGTCGTTTAGGGTATTGCTCATAAGCAGGAAGTTAGGCGCTTGGAAACGGTCATCTTTCATTACCGCTTTACGGTTACCAATTTTACGTAACAAACCGTTTAGGTGCTGTTCAAGCTTGGTGTCAGCTGGCAGATCAATGTCGAACATTGCAACGTTGGTTGCGCGACTATATGAAATAGTGGCTGTTGCTTCATTTGGCGTAACCACTTCACCGGTTTCATCCACAAACTGGATATAACCAAGGTTGCAGTTTGCTAGCACGTAGTAAGTGCCAGCGGCCTGCTTACCTGAACCATCAAAAGGTAAGATTTCAGTTGCACCAAACATAATGGTTATAGGGTTAGATGTATTACCTACCGTATTACCTTCTAGGTCGAAAACCTGATGTGGGCGAACAACAGGGAACGCACTTGTCTTAACTACCGTGTTTGAGCCATCTAGTTGTGCAGCGATATTCTCTGCACTTACAGCTACAGCTGCCAAGCTATCAGAAATACGCAGCATTTCATTAGCTAAGCGGCGCACAACAATTTCACGCAAAATACGAGAACAAGTAGCAACGTGACGGCCCCATGAATCCCAATTCACATTGCTAACGCGGGTAAAGTGCATCATTTCATTAGAAACATTAAAGGCAATCTTCATTGCGTTAATGTATGCCATGTCCATTTTTTGAGTAACACCAGCCTTTGGAATACCGCCACGCTCGAAGACTATCCCGTCGTTACGGCCTTTGAACGCCTTGCGCTGCTCATAAGGAATTTGTGTAGTTGCTTGTGCACCAGGGTCTGTCTCTGCTGCTACCAGCTGAAGAATGTTCATATCATGTAGTGCTTCGCGAATTACTTCACGACGGAAGGCATATGGCAGTGATGTGTCAGAAATGCCACCTTCTTCACCACTTAATACCTTATACTCGCGATTTAGCTGCTGGTTATACTGCCCATCAAAAAGAGAAAGCACTTTATCTACAAACGGGTCGACAGTTTCAGATAAACGAATAGCACCATTCGAGAATGACGACGTTTGCTTAAGCTGCTTACGCACATCTTCGGCAAGTTTCATTGCGTTGGCATTGTGACCAGACGCCAGTACAACAGAGCCCATCGGGCCATTGCTGCCTTGGAAACCCATGCCTGCCAGTTTGGTTTGCGCTTCTAGCTCTTCACCCAGCACAATTTGCTGTGTTGCCAGTGCTTTTACTTGGGCGTCTGTCATATCGGCAGTAATAAGGTCAGCCGATTTTAGCAGCTTCGCTTTTACACCATCAGAAAGGCCTTCAGTTCCATTAACCTGTTCAGTGAACAGCTTAACGTTTGCAGCGCGCTTTGCTTCAGTGTCTGACAACGCTTTGGCTTTGTCTTTTTCCATTTGCTCAAACAACGCTTTAACTTCGGGTTCAGACAAACCTTTACTTGTTACGTTAATAACAGGAACGTTCTCTGGTGAAGATTCAGCAAGTGCTAACGCCGTTTCTTGCAAATTAGCCATGAGTGTTTTTTGTTGGGTTTCATCGGAAATTCCCTCAAGCACTTTTTTGGCCGTTTCTACCCATTTTGCAATGGCCGATTCGCTTAGCTTTTTATTCGCAAGCGCCTCTTTAAATAACTTAATTAACTTATCCACGTTTGATTCCTTAGAGAATTGAACCGCCAGCTGCTGTGAAATTAGCTGTATGCCATCAAAGTTTTCACTTTCTGATAGCTCTACACGGTCTAGATTTTTAATACAGGGGCGAACCACCAAACCAGCCGCTAAAAGCGTGGGACCAAATTCGGTATGGGGCTCTTCGTTGCTGACGAAATTTTCAATAAATTCCGCTGACAAGTAGCGATAACCTTTCTTTTCAATCAGTTCTTGACCGAAAGGCGTCCACGCCACTTCACCACGCAGTTTGTTCCCATCCAGGAATAAGCGTGTAATTGTGCCTGCTGCACCATCACTTGGGTTATGGGCTTTATCTATGAATATATCCTGACCAAAAACACCTTTATTGAAGTTGTCCACCATGCTTTGCAACATAGTGGTGCTAATTTCAAAATTGCCGTAGCGAGGATCATAAAATCTACCCGTTCGGGTAATGGTAACCACTGAGGTTTTTTGTTCGGCATCCACCGAAACTGCAGAGGCAAGAAAGCGCACCGTTTTTGCAGGAGTAGGTGCTTCCAATTGGATTTTTCGGTTGTGTTGGCTCATGTCCATACTCAACTATTATTAACCTAGTTTGAGTGTGGCAGCGCATAAAACGCAGCGTTAGGGCAAAAATGACCAACCAATTTTCTAAGATATATAACCATCAATTTGGCACAACTAACCAATGACACTTTTCTCTTCCCTGAATTTCTCTTGGGTTTAATAACGCAAAAAACTCTACCTAAAATAGATAAATTTATTAACGCTGATTTATTGCAGCGCAATATTTATGCGGATATTCAGTAAGTAACGCAGTTTTCCTGCGTTGTTAGTTTTGCGCTTTTGTTATATTTTGCGCAATACAAAAAGGTTGAGGTGTGGCTATGGATAGAGGAAATAAGGCGCTAGCTAAGCTAGTTAAACAACGACGAGAATCATTCGGGCTCTCTCAGGAAGAAGTGGCCCAATCGGTAGGAATGTCATTAAGATCGTATCAATATCTAGAAGCTGGGGAAACTAAGATTACTGCTGACAAGGAAGTTAAATTAATGCGTGCAATTAGGTCACTATATATCTCAAAAACAGGATTTTTCCTTGATGAGGACAAAGACAACGAAACAATTGCATCGCAATTGAAAGATTTATTTTTAGGTCTACTGAAGGGGTAAGTTATGTTTTCTTTTAATATACCCGTGCGCTTAATAGGTTTTGTATTTTTGTCCTTCAGCTTAATCAGTATTGGCCCTTCACTTGGAGATTTCACTTCAGAGTCAATAATTGAATATGCAATTTTTTACGTCAGCCTTTGGGTGATATTTTATGCTGGCGTTTTTATGAAAGGAAAAGCAAACAACCGCTACGTGTTTCTTTTAGGGGTAACTTTGGTTGTGAATCACTATTTATTCTATGCTTTCTTAGAGCTTTCTGGTGAATTAATCTACTTAAAACTATGGGTTTTTTTCGTAGCAAGTACGCCCATGTATTTGGCCTTCACTTATTACACGTCTATACAAGCAACATTACTTAATTTTTTCGAAAAAATAGGTGTCAGCGATAAAACGGCAGATAAAATTGTAGGCCCAATTAAAAGCACAAATTTAGGTATTATGCTAAGTTGCTATGCATCGTTTTGGATGGTTCTAGATTTTACTATAGCGATTTATTCTACAGCTTATGGGCTTTACTATGATGTCCCAGCGGATGGAAAAGTAACTACTGCTTTTGCTTCCAATAATCATATCAACATTTATTTTCTATACGACAGTATCGTTATTTTAGCTGACGCAACTTTGGCAATCTTATTGGCTCATAGAGTGGTAAAAGATAACAAGCGACCTGACGCGATAGGTTTAGGTCGCTATATGACTTGGGACAAAAATCAGAGTGATCTAAAACCCTAAATCAGGTTTTTTTGGCCTGATTGTTTTTGTAGTAGGAATAGTAACAGTTGATGTTTTTTTAACTGTTACTTTCTTCTCTCCCGCCACTGCAATTTCAGATGAAAATAGCCCCGAAGCGAAAATACTCAAACTTAAAACAATTACTGATTTTTTCATTTTGGTCTTGTCCTTATGTTGACCTTTGGAAATAAATACCAGCAATCAGCGTGCCTAAATGCGAACATGTATTATTCGGCGCTTTCTAGAAAGTTGGGTGGCAATTATTCACCGTATAGATTGACAAAATAATCCGTCTTTGCCGATACATCAGTTCCCAAACCTCTTTTTCAATAATTTAACTTTTGACCTGATCATGGTTTCTTTTAACAGGTCATTTTTAAGTAAATTATTCTTATAAACACCCAATACACCAATGCGAATATTGCCCGATTGATTGCTTAGCCACTCTATTCGGTCTTGCTTGGTGGCTCGGTCTTCGTCGGTCACTTCATCGGTAAATACAGCTTCTACATAGCTAAGGGTATTCGGGTGAGCAGGCCACGGATTTTTGCCTTTTGGGTAAACACCTCTGCCTAGGCCAAATCGATTCACGCTTGCATGCATGTCGCAAATATCCACTCTTGGATGATTGGGGCTAAGTATAAAGCGTGTACCTATAATGTCGTCATCGTCTGCCAGGCTATTTTGATAAGCCATGCCATGAGCGCGATTTATCTCTGTTCTAAACAAACGCCTGGCTTGCCAATAAGCTGCATCTTCATCCTTACCTTGTGCTTTGAGCACGTTTCCTATCTTCTCTGCAGATGCATTATTAACCTTGTTTTGAATTTCTTTAGTGGGCAGCTCGTTGTTGGCTACTAAATTGGCCGCGGCCTCTCTGGCTGAATGCCCTTGAATAACCGCGCTGTTTATCGCTCGTAGCACTTTATTCTTATTGTTATCGTTAATTATCCAAAGTCGGTCAGATAACTGTAAGCCGTCTTCACCAGTGAATTGTTTAACGAAACGCGTTGTTCGCTGGGCAATATCTAACGCCGATTCAGCTGCTGAATGTGACAAAAAAGGTTTTACACCAATATTGGCCGATGCCAACAAACTTCTGTTTAGCAGTTCGGTTTGTAGGCTTGCCAAATTATTAAGTGCACGTTCTATGTCGGCCCGTAGTGCGGAAAGCTGTTGCAAGCGAATAATGCCAATACTGTCAGCGTAGAAAAGGAGAATGCTTATCACCTCTTCTAAGCTGCTTTCGTAGTAGCTTTGCAGTTCAGCCAGCGTGCTAAGGTCGAGGGCAAAGTACTCTTTTAAAGCCAATGCCTGTGCCCGTTTTATTATTGCTTTCTTGCGTGATAATTCACTCATGATCACTCACTCATAATATGGCTTGTACATCATTGATAGAAAGCAGGCGAACCGTGGTATCAGCAAGTTCATACCTAAAACCAGCATACCTACCTAGTAAAACTCTATCCCCTGGCTTAACTATCATCGGCGCCCGTTTACCGTTTTTAAGCACGCGACCTTCGCCAACAGCTAACACTGTGGCTAGGTTTGACGGGCGACTGTCAATAACCTCTAAAACAGACGACATAACTGTTTTTTCATCAGTAACAACTAAATTATCACCAATGGGTTTAAGCGTTTCGGACATAGGTTGCAGACTCACCTTTAGGCTCATTACCAGGTGTAACTTTAACACGAAGTTTTGGGCTATCATTGGTTAGAGTGCCATCATCATCGTCTTGTTCGCCAGGATAAGGATCACCACTTGATTTCTGGTCTTTAATTTTATCCATAACATAAGCAGGTTCGAAGCCTGCCGTTTCCCATACTAGTGAATCTGGTACACCCAGCGCTTGATACTTAAGCGCCAAGTCTGCTTTCTGATTACGAGTTTCTGTTTTACGCTCGGTAAACTGCACATTGAAGTTATAAGAGTCGGGATTAATTCCGGCTAACAGTAGCTGCAGGCGAAATCCTTCAAAGTAAACTTGTGAAAGGGTATCTTGCAGGCCCTCTATTTCTTCAAAGTAGTCTTTTTTAAGGTCTTCTAGAATGTCTCGGCTTAACCCATCTGAATAACCAAATAACCCTTTTGGGGCTGGGGCGCCGCTAAAGAACGTATCGAGCAAATGCACAACGTCGTTAATTTGGTCTAGGTTGGCATCGCCATTAACCCCAGTTACCCCACCCTTTCTGTTTGAATAGAAATCTGTGGTCATTAAACCCTTTTCGTTTTCAATGCCGTTTTTATACTTTTGAAGTTCTTCCGCTGTGGCACCATCAAGAACGTGGCTAAAGCGCTGGGGGGCGCGTGTTCGTCTGCGAATAACTAGATCGTCTTCTGTCATTTGCAGCTGCTTCCACGTTTTTCGTGTTGCATCTAAATAAGGTCGACCATTAGAACCAAAGTCGTCGTAGTTGTCGGGGTCAATTCTGACAACGGAAAGCTGCCAAAAAGCAAACTCAGCAATAATCTGGTACCCACCGACGGGGTCTAATTGTTTATACGCTGCGGCGATGTTTTTAAGTTGCCCAGTTGGCAACGTATCAGCAAGAATGGTTTCTGCTGGCATGCGAAGGCCAGACACCATGTTTCGCTGGTCATTCACAACCCACTGCATTGCAAGCGCACCTTCCATCACTGCACCTCTTGCGTCAGAGTGCAGCTTTTGAGGGTTATTGAGGCCAAGACGATTAACCCATAACTTGAATAGCCGACTTATACGGTCGTTTTCTTTTCCATTCCATTGCAGGCGAATACCGTTCTTTGTTGCATCTCTGGCCATGCGTCTATGAATTCGTTTAACACGGGGGTCAGTGCGGTCCATTTCTCTAATGTGGTGAACTGACGCTTTATAATCAGGGGAAACATATAGTTCGTTGTATAAACGTCTTACATAGTTTTCAGTATTAACCGTGGTTCCACCACGCGTGTTTTGTTTGTGCTGTAACTCTTCACTTTTACTTACAGCGTCTACCGAGGAAGTATGGCGACCAATTGCTCGATTAATTGTTGATATAATTCCCATACTTTCTATACCCCTGGTAATAAAATGGTAGTGCCAAGTAAATCTTCGCGACTTCGAGAAGATGTCATTACGGCTGTATTTGGTTTCGGCTGGCCTCTTGTCGCTAGCGCCCACACAGATGCCATAGCAGCGTCAAATAAGTCGTCGCCTATTTTCTTTAGCACCATGACGTAACTTGAATAACTCTTACTGGTTTCTTCTGGCTTGATGTTCGATAGTTGCTTAATAAAGGTTTTCATATCTGAAATTGCTAAACTGTCGATATCTAAGCCCGACGGTTCTAAATGTTCAACGTAGGGAATAACGACGTGGCCGTGGTGGAAAACTCCTCTTAAGGCTTGCGCCATGCTGTGTTTTATTGAGCCTTCAAAACGCAAAGGTGCAAAGGCCCAATCATTCCATGCTGAAGCATTCGACTCACCATCATTAATCGCTCGTATATCAACTGGGGTGAGCCCTTCATAATAAAGGTCGTGGTTTAACTGGGTAAGCATACCTAAGCCGTAAGCATCGCCTATTGCGTAGTCGGGGCGAAAGTAACGCCAGAACGCAAGTAAGTCATTTTTAACAACCGAATCGTCGGTACCTGCGGCCCATGTTTTGGCAAACACGAAAACAACATAGTTGCCCACTTGCTCAGTAACGATAAAAGCGTGCTTTGAGGCGGTAGCGCTTTCGCCATGGCCTGCAGCATCGTAGCCAAAACTTAATAAACCGCGTTTTCTATATCTGGTACCAGGCTCGGGGATAACCATTTCAATGTTGGTTTTTGCGCCCATCTGAATGGCTGCACGAATATACTTTTCCCAAATTAAGTTGGTAGAACTGGTATTAATGCACAGCAGCTGGCGAATGTATTCTTCGGGTGAAAGCTGCACTTTCATGTCGTCGATAAACTTACCGTTTAGGATCCCAAGTTCTACGCCTAAGTGACAATCGACCGTCGGCAATAAGTGGTACTTCTTCGTTTCTAACAAGTTTGAAAGTACCGACGCACCTTTAAAAACACCTGTAATTCTAATTATCGGTTCGTTTTTGGCGTTTTCATCTGCACCTAAACGGCGTGTTGAACCCATTGTAAGAAGGAAACGGGAGTTAAGGCGCTCTTGGTCCAAGTCGTCGACTTCTTCGATAGAAGCCAAGGTTAAATCGCCCCCGTCGATTTGGGAGAATATACCGTAGCCTCGCGCTATGCTTCGGTTGCAGAACCTAAAATAAGTATCGCTCATTTGCTTACGGCCATTGCGGTACTCAATAAAGTTACCGAGAATTTCAGACCGACGAATAGCGTCTAGATGGTAATTAAGGTTAACCAGGCTTTGTGCTTCTTTGGGCGCCACAATGCCCAATTCTTGGTCGGGATTCGTTGCCAGGTATTCAAGGTTCCACATTTCTTTAACTGCGGTCTTACCTGTACGACGACAACTATTGTCAATGGTGTTTGGGTACCTATCCATTTCATAACACTTAAGTACCTGCATTGGATCTAGTGTTATATCGTGAACATGCTTATGCCAAAGGGAATGGTCGCCCTTGTAACGCATAATTTCAGCTTCAGCCAAATGCTGCAGGCGCTGTCTTTCTTTTGCTGTAACACGTTCAGCCATCGCCGTTCGCTTTTTTATGTTCTAGCAATATTTCATCTTGGCTAAGCGCATTCTGAGAATTCACTATTTTTTCGCGCAAGCTATCAAGTAATTCATGCTGTTTGCTTTGGAAGTCAGCCAAGCTCTGCTTATCTTTCCCTTCTTGCTGTAAGCGGCCCATTTGAATTTCATTTTCTTCACGCACTTTTTGCGTCATACCCAAATCAGCAAGCGTAAGATTGTTTTTACTCATTAGGTCGAAGATATGCTTAAGCAGTGGGTTGGCTTTCGTATCCATAATGGTGGTTTTCTTACCAGTTTCACTATCAGTGTACTGAGCAAGGTGAAAGCCACCGTCTTTATCAAATGAGAATGCCGGTGTTTCTAGCACGACGCCTTTATTAATTACGCTTATCAGCATGTCATCCATTAACGAGGCAAAGTTAGCCTGTTGCATCGCTTGGTGCTCACGCAACATTTTTGGGTCGTGACTTTCAATGGCGATCAGATGGCGCATAAATAATTCAGTTTTGCGCATGCATGCCACTTGCTGGCTACAGTAGTCAAAATCGATATCACATGTTTCACACGCGTCATATTTGCCAGGCTTAGCAGGAAAATAGAGAGCTTGCTTTGCCGCTGCGCCGTGTTTCAACGCATTGAATCGCGTTCTTAACGCTTCCTCTGGTGTGGGGTGACCATCCAAGTTTGCAGCAGAGGCCGCTTTTCCTTCTAGGGTTTTCGGGCCTGTTGATTTTACATAGCTACTAAATAACCCTCGCTGCCAAGGTATTTGCTGTGAACGGGCTCTACAAGACGGACAAGTAGAAAAATATCGATAGGGATGAGACAGAATATCGTCATCAATGACTTCTTCAGGCTCAGAATCCCACACATGCAAACACACACCACATTTAAATGTAATGTCGTTGCGTGGGGCTAAAAACTTGCTTTTGTCCGTTTTCATACCACCATTTTGGTGCAGCAGAAAACGCAGCGTTAGGGCAAATTAATATTAGGGGAACTAATTAAAAAACGTACAGCTATGCAGCTTTTACTAAGCGTGACGGCAACTTACGCTTAAATTCAATCATAGGTACGTTAATAGTTCCCAGTAAGGAGGGCTCGGGGAGCCACTTAGTTGGCTCAATACCTCTATATACTATCTCCCTTTTTTACATCATTACGCAAACTTCTTCATAGATTAAATAACCCTAATTCAATCAAGTTGTTAAACCCGTTCTAAAAAGGGATAATAGGCGCAACCTTTTTTCTTTTAAATCACGGGCGATGTCCGTCAGAATTCCTTAAAGGAATTGCGTAAGTAATGACTGAATTTCTACTGCTATTAATTGGTACAGTACTGGTTAACAACTTCGTACTTGTTAAATTCCTTGGTCTATGCCCATTTATGGGGGTTTCAGGCAAGCTGGAAACCGCAATGGGTATGTCAATGGCAACCACTTTTGTACTTACCCTTGCCTCAGCTTCAAGCTACTTGGTAGAAACATATTTGCTCGCGCCATTAGGCATTGGCTATTTACGCACACTCGCATTTATTCTTGTTATCGCCGTGGTAGTGCAGTTTACCGAAATGGTTGTTCATAAAACCAGCCCTACCCTTTACCGATTGTTGGGTATCTTTCTCCCGCTTATTACGACTAACTGCGCTGTGCTAGGTGTAGCTCTGTTAAATTTAACCGAGCAGCATAACTTTATGGAAAGTTTGATTTATGGTTTTGGTGCTGCTGTGGGCTTCTCGCTTGTTCTTATCCTGTTTGCTGCTATGCGCGAACGATTAGCAGCTGCAGATGTACCTGTTGCATTTAAAGGCGCTTCTATTGCCATGATAACGGCTGGTTTGATGTCACTCGCCTTTATGGGCTTTAGTGGATTGGTGAAGCTCTAATGACAGTTTCTTTAGCTATTGTAATTGCCATTATAGCAATTGGTGTTTTGGCGCTCCTATTTGGTCTTATTCTAGGCTACGCAAGTATTCGCTTTAAAGTAGAAGGAGATCCGTTAGTAGAACAAATTGATGCCGTGTTACCGCAAACCCAATGCGGGCAATGTGGTTACCCAGGTTGCAAACCCTATGCAGAAGCCATCGCCAACGGTGATGAAATAAATAAGTGCCCACCAGGTGGCGAAGCGACAATTAAAAAGCTCGCTGATTTGATGGGTGTCGAGCCTAAACCACTTGATGCTGCCCACGGCGAAGAAGACACAAAGAAAGTTGCTTTTATTCGCGAAGACGAGTGCATTGGATGTACTAAATGTATTCAAGCATGCCCTGTTGACGCTATTTTAGGTGCTGCTAAACATATGCACACAGTTATCGCAGAAGAATGCACAGGTTGTGACCTTTGCGTAGATCCATGCCCTGTTGACTGTATTGATATGGTACCTATTGTACAATCTACCTCCACGTGGAAGTGGGACTTCTCAACGTCTCCAAAAGGCGATATCCCAGTTAAAATGGTGTCTTGATTGTGATGTATCCAAGTTTTGAATCGATTTTAAAAAACCTAGAAGCAGGGAAAATGCATACTTTCCCTGGCGGCGTTCATCCTGACGGCAAAAAGTCGTTGTCAAATACACAGATGATTGCAACACCTTCCCTTCCTGATTTGCTTGTTATACCACTTCGCCAACATATTGGCGCTGAAGGTGCAAGCTGTGTGGAAGTGGGTGATAACGTACTCAAAGGCCAAGTGTTATCACACAGTACTTCCCCTTTTTCTGTGCCGGTTCACGCACCAACTTCCGGCGAAGTTATAGCAATCGCGCCGCATGTCGTCGCTCATCCTAGCGGCCTTACAGAAATGTGTATTTCTATTAGACCAGACGGATTAGATACATGGTGCGAATTAACGCCTATTTCAAACTTCTTGGATGTAAGTAAAAGCGAATTAATCGAAATAATTTGCCAAGCGGGTATATCAGGTATGGGTGGTGCGGGTTTTCCAACTCATATTAAAACCTCTACATCTAAGCCTGTGGAATTTTTGGTATTAAACGGTGTTGAGTGTGAACCGTACATCACGTCTGATGACAGACTAATGCGTGAGCATGCTTGGCAAATTCGCCAAGGGCTGGATGTTCTCTCTCACCTTATAGGCCCTAAAGCCGTTGTTATTGCTATTGAAGACAATAAACCCGAAGCCATAGAAGCGTTGACTATTGCCTGTCAGGATAAGAAGGAATACCGCGTAGTCACTGTCGAAACCAAGTACCCCGCAGGTGGCGAAAAGCAACTAATCCAAGTATTAACTGGTAGAGAAGTTCCTCGTAATGGCTTGCCCGCTGACGTTGGCGTGATGATGTTTAACGTGGGTACGTGCTATGCAATTGCTGATGCTATTTTACATGGCAAACCTCTAATAGAGCGCGTTGTTACGGTAACGGGCGAAGCCGTGGAAAGCCCATGCAACTACAAAGCTCTCATTGGTACGCCAGTATCACACTTGCTCAACGAAGCAAAATATCAAGCGCGTAAGCAGAAATCGCCCAAAGTGATCATGGGTGGTCCAATGATGGGGTTTACGTTATCTGATGCGACAATACCCGTTGTAAAGACTACCAATTGTTTATTGGTTCCGGCAAAAAAAGAATTGGTTGATGACAATGCTGAGCGCCCTTGCATAAGGTGCAGTGCGTGTGCCGATGCATGCCCAGTGTCATTATTACCTCAACAGATGTTTTGGCACGCCAAAGCTAAAGAATTAGAGAAAGCACAAGACTACGATCTATTCGATTGTATTGAATGCGGTGCTTGTGCCTATGTGTGCCCAAGTGAAATTCCGTTAGTGCACTATTACCGACAAGCCAAGTCAGAAATTAGACTTCAGCGCGACGAAAAGAATAAGGCCGAAAAGGCTAAGCAGCGTTTTGAAGCACGTAAAAAGCGCCTAGAGCGAGAAAAGCTTGAACGAGAAGCGAAACATCGCAAAGCCAAAGAAGCGCGTTTAGCAGCCAACAAAGTGAAAGAACAAGCTTCTTCAGAACAAGTAAACACTAGTGATAGTGCTGCCAAAGACAAGGTGGCAGCAGCATTAGCCAGAGCCAAAGCGAAGAAAGCGGCCATGCAGGCAAATAGCGATACTGCTAGTAACAATTCGGCTTCTCAAGCTGGTACGGATACTAATAAGGTACAAGCTGCTGACGATAAAAAAGCGCAGGTTGCAGCCGCTATCGCGAGAGCAAAAGCGAAAAAGCAAGCACAGCTTAATGCAGCAACAACTAGCGAAAACGACGCGAATAACACAAACGATGTTAAGCATGTAAGCGATACAAATAGTCTAAGCGATGCGAATAGTGTAAACGATACAAATAACGCAAGTGCCGAACAAGACGACAAGAAAGCAAAAGTCGCAGCCGCTATTGCCAGAGCAAAAGCGAAAAAAGCGGCCCAAGCCGCTAACAAAGATGGTTCAGATACAACCGGTGTATCAAATAGTAAGTCAACACAAAATAACGAATTGAGTAACGAGCAGCCTTCTCATCAAGTATCAGAAGCTGAGCAAAAGAAAGCGCGTATTGCCGCAGCCGTTGCCAAAGCAAAGGCCAAAAAGGCACAGCAGCTTGACGAGAGTGGCCCACAGCGTGATCAGTCAAAAGATGAAGCTGATAGCTCAATGTCAGACAATATGAGTACGCCCAGTGGGAACTCAGCAGCTGATGAACACAGTGCTGAAACAGTACAGCGCAATGATGAAAAGAAAGCGCGAATAGCCGCTGCAGTGGCCAAAGCGAAGGCCAAAAAAGCCGCTCAAGAAGCTTTGTCTGCGCCAGATTCAAGTAGTGATTTAACCAAAAGTGAGCAATCACTTGACGATGAAATGCCAAATTCAACGCCGGAAGTAGAAAAGGCGACGTCACTTGAGAAAGCCAATGGGGTTGAAGACGAGAAAAAAGCACGAATTGCTGCAGCCGTTGCCAAAGCAAAGGCAAAAAAAGCGGCACAGGAAGCAATAAACCAAACAACGAAACCTACTGATGAATCGTTGAGTTCAACCTTACCTGATACGCATTCAGAACGTGCTTCAACTAATCAAGCCGATGAGAAAAAAGCGAGAATTGCCGCAGCAATAGCAAAGGCAAAAGCTAAAAAAGCAGCCGCCGAAAAAGAGAACGAATCGTAATGAAGTTAAGCCTTTCAAGTTCCCCTCACCAACGGGTTAAACGCGACACTGGTCAAGTTATGCGCTTGGTAATTTACGCCATGCTACCGGGAATGCTTGCTCAATCTGTCATATTTGGATGGGGAATGCTCATTCAAGCAACTATTGCTGTTGTCAGCGCATTGGTAATTGAGGGAATTATTCTATTTTTGCGCAAGCGTCCTATTGAACGCACGTTAACTGACTATAGTGCGGTATTAACTGGGTTACTAATCGCCATCAGTATTCCACCTACCCTTCCTTGGTGGATGACGGTTATCGGTGTGTTCTTTGCCATTGCGGTAGCCAAACAAGTCTATGGCGGTTTGGGCTTTAACCTATTCAACCCTGCAATGATAGCCTACGTAGTGTTGCTTATTTCATTTCCGGCTGCGATGAGTTTGTGGCTACCACCGGCAAGCCATGCTTCAGTTTCACCTGATTTTTTTGATTCGTTGTCACTTATTTTTACCGGGTTCACCACCAGTGGCTATGATGTTACGCAGTTAAAAACCATTGCTGACGGCGTAACTATGGCAACGCCTCTAGATACGGTTAAAACGGGGCTAACACAAGGCGTTACGTACACTGAATCGTTAATGAAGCCGGTATTTGATGGCGGTGTGTTTGATGCTGCTGGCGCAGGTTGGGGGATCGTTAGCTTAGCCTATTTACTCGGTGGCCTTGTTCTTGTGAAAACCCGCGTGATCAGCTGGCATATCCCAGGAGGCATGTTAGTCAGTGTTGCACTGTGTGCTGCGCTTTTACACTTAATTGATGGCGATTACTATGGCTCTCCTCTCTTCCATTTATTAAATGGTGCTGTCATGGTTGGCGCCTTCTTTATTGCCACCGACCCTGTATCTGCATCAACAACGCCAAAGGGACGTATTATCTTTGGTGCAGCCATTGGTTTTTGGGTAGTGATCATTCGCACTTTTGGGGGTTATCCCGATGCTATCGCCTTCGCCGTTATCATTATGAATATGTGCGTACCACTTATCGATTATTACACACGCCCTCGTGTTTATGGCAAGTCCGTTGCCCATGCCAAACGTAAGTGAGGTAGTCACCTATGCTTAAAGATAGTTTATTGAAAAACGGCGGAATGCTTGGTGCGTTTGCGGTAGTTACAACCGGTCTAATTGCACTAACATTCTTCAGTACACAAGACCAAATAGAACAGCAAAAGAAGCAAAAGCTCTTGAGCATATTGAATGATGTGGTTCCCCATACCTATCACGACAATGCCCTCTATGCAGACTGCACCATTATAAGTGCCCCTGAACTAGGCTCTTCTAAAGGTGACATACAAAAACCACACAAAATTTATCGCGCAAGAATGCAGGGAGCTCCTTCAGCATTAGTGTTGGAAGCCACCGCGCCTGATGGATATAGCGGTAATATCGATATGGTTATTGGTGTAAGTATAGATATGACGGTACTGGGTGTACGCGTTGTCGATCACAAAGAAACGCCAGGGTTGGGAGACAAAGTTGAACTTGCGGTTAGTAACTGGATAACGTCGTTTACCGGGAAACAATTTGATAATGAAAATACGTCATCGTGGCAAGTAAAAAAGGACGGTGGGGATTTCGACCAGTTTACCGGCGCAACAATTACCCCTAGAGCGGTAGTGAATGCAGTAAGACGCGCACTTATTTTTGCTCAAGCTAATCGCGATAGCTTATTTAGCCAGCCCAATGCTTGTGGTGCTGTTTCAATAGCGGTTAATACGTCAAGTACAGAGAGTACACAGAGCACAGAGAGTCCAAAAAATATTGAGCGTTTGGAGAGTTCATCACATGACTGATTATCGAGATCTTTCGCTTCAAGGTTTGTGGAAGAACAACCCTGCATTAGTGCAACTACTCGGGCTTTGCCCACTACTCGCGGTTACAGCAACTTTTATAAACGGTTTGGGCTTAGGTATTGCTACTACCCTTGTTCTTATTGGTAGCAATGTCACTGTTTCACTTGTGCGCAATGTGGTGAGAAATGAAATACGCATACCGGTTTTTGTCATGATCATCGCCGCGTTTGTCACTATTGTGCAATTGTTAATGAATGCCTATACGTATGATCTCTATTTAGCGTTAGGTATATTCATTCCACTCATTGTAACTAACTGTGCCATAATCGGCCGTGCAGAGGCATTTGCATCCAAAAATCCACCGCTAGCTGCCGCCTATGACGGTATAATGATGGGCTTAGGGTTTACTGCTGTATTAGTTATTCTTGGCGGTATGCGCGAAATTTTAGGGGCCGGAACACTCTTTGCTGGTGCAGACAGATTATTTGGTTCAGTGGCAAAACATTGGACAATTACTTTGTTCGCCACAGAAAACCCTTTTATTCTTGCAATATTGCCCCCCGGTGCTTTCTTAGGAATGGGCTTACTGATTGCAGTAAAGAACACTATAGATGCCAAATTAGCCTCTAAAGAAAAAGCCCCCGCAGTTAAAGCAGAGCGCGCTCGAGTAACCGCTGAAAGCTAACGTTTGCTTAATACATAATGCTTAATACTCTATAAATTACACACCACATATTTATAACGATGAGTTCGCGATGGACGACTTAATAATGACCGATATACACAAGCCGATTTCAAAAAAGAAAAAGTAAACGCCATTATTGCAATTCTCGACGAACTCTATCCAGAAGTACCTGTACCTTTGGATCACAAAGATCCTTACACCTTGCTTATTGCCGTATTATTGTCAGCCCAATGTACTGACGAACGAGTAAATCAAATAACGCCAAAACTGTTTGCTAAAGCCGATAATCCTTATGATATGGTGCAACTAACCATCGAAGAAATTCAGGCAATTATCAGACCCTGTGGCTTATCCCCTATGAAGTCAAAAGGTATCTGGCACCTATCGGATATGATAATCAAACAACACAACGGGAAAGTACCAGCTGACTTCGCCGCACTTGAAGCCATGCCAGGTGTTGGTCACAAAACCGCGTCTGTTGTGATGTCGCAAGCTTTTGGCATTCCCGCTTTCCCTGTTGATACGCATATTCATCGCCTGATGTACCGCTGGGGCCTTTCAAACGGAAAAGTGTAGAACAAACCGAGCGTGATGCTAAGCGCCTATTTCCTAAAGAAAAGTGGAACGATTTGCACTTACAAATTATCTTCTATGGAAGAGAATACTGCCCAGCACGAGGCTTTTCGTTGGATAAGTGTATTATCACAAAGCAGTACGGCAGAAAAAGTTTCATTAATGAAGTACTAAGAGAACAAGAGAAAAAGCTACAGCGAAACATCACGAAAAAGCGTTAAATTACCAATCAGCGCTTTGCCGTATTACATTCGCCTTCGGTAATATTCACGAAATCACTGATGAAGTGCATCGTATCCTCAACCGTTATTCGTTAGTATGATAGTTAAAAATAATATCTATAAACGGAGAACACATGCTAAAGGTAAATGGTATTGCGAAAGGGTTAACCTTCGCGCTTTTAAGCACGCTGAGCGTTGGCCTTGCAGCTAACCCATCCCACATCACACCACAGCAAAAAAAACGGCAGAAGAGTTAATAGAGAAAGCTCTAGAGAGTGACTTAGGCTTTGAAATTGTCGAATCTTTAACTACAGAAATTGGCCCTAGATTAGGTGGCTCAGAAGCAGAAGAACGGGCTCGTGACTGGGGGGTTAAACTAGGAAAGCAACTGGGCTTTGACAAAGTCAGCATAGAAGAATTTACTATGCCTTTCTGGGATAGAGGTCATTTACACATTTCACTCACTTCGCCTTACAAACAAGATTTGTACGGCACAGCTTTAGGTGGAGGTGCACCATCTGAAAAGGCGATAAACGCTGATATTGTTTACTTTAGAGATATTCACGCACTTACTGATGTAGAAGATGGTGCGCTTAAAGGTAAAATTGCGTTTGTAGACGGTGATCCTATGGTAAAAAGCCAAACTGGAGCAGGTTATGGGCAAGCTAATCAACGTCGTCGCATAGGCTGGCAACATGCACAACGCGGTGGTGCACAAGCATTAGTAGTACGTTCTGTGGGCTCTGATTCTCACCGCTTTCCACATACTGGAATGATGAGTGCAAATAACAGTGGTGAGGAAGGTAATAAATGGGCAGACATCCCCGTTGTTGCTATTTCTAACCCCGATGCCGACCACCTACGCCGTTTACACAATTTAGGTAAGCCATTGTCTTTGTCACTGCACTCTGAGTCGAAATGGAAAGGTGAAGTAAGTAGCGGCAATGTGGTTTTAGACCTTGTCGGCAGCGAAAAGCCTGAAGAAATTGTGCTAATTGGTGGTCACTTAGACAGTTGGGATTTAGGCACTGGCGCAGTGGATGATGGCGCAGGTATTGCTATTACAACTGCCGCAGCAGCACTTATTTCAACACTGCCTACACGTCCTAAACGCACTATTCGCGTGGTCATGTTTGGCGCAGAAGAAGTGGGGCTTTTAGGTGCATTTGCATATGCCAAGCAACATGAGAAAAACTTGGCCAATCATGTATTGGCGACGGAGTCTGATTTTGGTGCACAAACCATTTGGCAATTGTCTTCTAATGTCAATGAAGATGCCACTGCATTAGTTGATGACATTGCAAAGATGCTATCGCCTCTTGGTATTATACGAGGGGGTTCAGATGTTGTTGGTGGTGGTCCGGATATTATCCCGTTAGCAAAAAAAGGTGTGCCGACTATACGTTTGGAACAAAATGGTAGAGACTATTTTGACTTACACCACACGCCTGATGATACGTTGGATAAAATAGACCCAGATGAGCTAGCGCAAAATATTGCGGCTTACGCTGCCGCCATATACTTGTTGGCTGACAGTGAAGTAGCATTTAAATAGTTGCAGAATCTACATTAAAGTCGTTTGAGCGCACTAAGTTTTTAGGCGCTCAAACGCTCTAGAACTAAACTATCGAACGATTACGTTCGCAGCTTGTGGGCCTTTTTGACCTTGTTCTACTTCGAAGCTAACTGCTTGGCCTTCAGAAAGCGTCTTAAAACCATCTGATGCAATTGAACGGAAATGTACGAATACATCTTTACCGCCAGCTTCTGGCGTTAAAAAACCAAAACCTTTTTCTTCGTTAAACCACTTTACTGTACCGTTTACTGAATTAGACATAATAAAAAACCTTTAAATTGATGTGATGGTGCTAAGCACCGGAATAGCTGTAGACATAACCGAACCACTAAAGTGATGTATATCTATCTGAATAAAACTTCAATTTGAAGGAATAAAAGAAAGGTACAGCGCAGTAATAGGAAAAGCGTAAAACATATCTAAAGCGCGGGGAAGATACCCTGTATCTTGAATTAAGTCCAGTGCTTTTTAGATTATTTTTTGCGCTATTTTTTGAACAATTGATAAATCGAGCAAGTAAGAAAGCGTTCTCTACTATCAAAATAATTAAGACAAAGTAATTAAAACAAAGGAACAAAAAATGCGAATGCTACACACTATGCTTCGAGTTGAAAACTTGGAAGCTTCACTACATTTTTACACTACGTTAATGGGCATGCGCTTGTTACGCCAATCTGAAAATAAGGCTTATGAGTACACCTTGGCCTTTGTAGGTTATGGCGATGAAAGCGAAAGTACTGTGCTTGAGCTCACCTACAATTGGGGTGAGAACACTTATGAGAAGGGAACCGCATATGGCCATATTGCAATTGAGGTTGATGATATTTATAGCTTCTGTGAAAACCTCGAGGCGAACGGCGCTGATGTTTATCGAAAACCTGGCCCAGTAAAAGGCGGCAGTACTGTTATTGCTTTCGTGCGAGATCCTGACGGCTATGCCATTGAGCTAATTCAAAACAAAAACAATTAGCGCGTATTGGGAATAATTTGAAGGAAATAAACACTTGTAATCAACCCTTAACTTTTGACGTTCAAAATAAAAAAGAACGAATCTAGAGCCTATTGAGCATTTCGGTACGTTTTTACAGCAAAGGTCAATACGCTCTAAAGTATCATATTGAAAAGGACTGAATGTTACATGTGTACTAGTTTTATCGAAAAGAAGAAAAGGCAATGTTGGATTGCAATTAAAGCCACACTGTTCATTCTGCCTATGGTAGTTAGTTCATTTGGTTTTGCAGACGATGGGATCGCGAAGCGTACTTCACCTAAGCGTGACTTTACCATTATCGCCCACCGCGGTGCACCGGGCTACCTTCCAGAGCACTCACTTGAATCAACAACACTCGCCTTTGCACAGCGTCCAGATTTTATTGAACAAGATGTCGTTATTACTGCTGACAATATTCCTGTGGTACTTCATGATATTCATCTTGAAACTGTGTCTAATGTAGCCTCTTTATTTCCAAAACGTCATAGAGATGACAAGCGTTATTACGCGCGAGATTTTACGTTAGACGAGCTTCGTCAACTAAACCTCGTAGAGCGAAGAAACTACAATGGAAAACAAGTTTTTCCCCATCGATATTCAGGAATTAACGCACGTTTTACCATTGCTACACTTATGGAACACTTTGAGTTAATTCGTGAACTCAATCGCGAATTCAATACGAATATTGGGGTTTATCCCGAAGTAAAGTCGCCCGCTTTTCACTTAAGTGAAGGTGTGGATGCAAGTAAGATTGTTATTGATGCTTTAGATGAATATGGCTTTGGCGGTGCTAAGGGAAATAGTTATCTTCAATGCTTTGACTTGAATGAAGTAAAGCGCATTCGGGAAACCCTTAACTACACAGGCAAAGTAGTTATGCTGATTGGAGAAAACAGTTGGGCTGAAAGTAACACGGACTACGACTGGCTTCGTACCGAAGAAGGTTTAAAGACGGTTGCGCAATATGCAAATGGCATTGGTCCATGGATAGGACACTTACTAGATGAAGCAGCTTATGAGCAAGGTACTATAAAGCCTGTTAATTGGCTTGCGTACGCCCATCAATATCAACTGACTATTCACCCCTACACATACCGACACGATGCATTACCTGAAGGCATGACAGGCACACAACTTTTAAATACTCTTAAAGACGTACTCAACGTTGATGGTGTATTTACTGATCACATTCCACCAGTGCAATTGTGGCGTAAGCAAGAAAAAGAAAGCCCTCGTTAGAGCTTTCTTTGTGCTAATTATTTTACTCGTAAGTGTGGCTGCGCTGCGCTAGGATTTAGACAGTCTCACGACAACCCGGCGGTTTTGCGCCCTATTCTCTCGCGTGTCATTAGGTGCAATGTGCCGTTTCTCGCCGTGCCCTGTTAGCTGAATGCGCTCTTCAGGAACACCAAGTGCGGTAAGGTAGTTTTTTACTTCATCGGCACGGCGAATAGACAACTGCTCGTTGTTCCAGCGTCCACCATAACTATCGGTATAACCATCAAGCAGGACTAACTCTAATTCGCTATCTTCTTTGAGATATTCACCGATCATGATTAAGCGCTTCTGCGAATACTTGGTCAATTCAGTACTATTATTTTTGTACGATAAAACGGTATAAGCAATATCGTCGAAATTATAAGGCAATAAGTTCGATACACATTTCACAAAGTCACGATATACACCAGTAAAGTTGCTGGCATTAAGCGCCACACTTACGGTGTCGTATTTGTTGTACCAATCCTGATAATAAATGGTCGGCCAATACCCTTTTTCCAATTCAGAGAGCATGGTCCACGCTGCGTCTTGGGGTAAATCGCCATTGTACTGCTTGCGCAATGACATATCTGCGATGGGTTTAGGCGCAGCACCAGGCATCCAATTAGGGGGAACAGAATAAACTGAAGCAATTTCGAATTTATTGGGCAGCGAGTACATATCAAGCTCAAATTCCATATTGAGTTGTTTAGACGCTACACTAGTAAAGAATGCTTCCCCATAGCCAGGCAGTTCGTGATTAAGCGTGCATTGTAAACGACTCTTGTTGTCTACTTTCCAGTTAGAACTCTCAATAGTGGCCGAATACTGTCGCATAGCCGCATGAGTTGATAGTGAGCTTAATAGTCCTACCAAAACAACATATTTTAATTTCGACACCATAGTGAAGACCTAAATGACAAGAACCGAAAGTTGAACCTATGCACGCTAATGTATTTGCGTACTTATTCTATCGCCCAAAGTGTAGAAAAGTTTAGTGTTTAAATCTACGTCAAACCAGTTTTTCTGATTCACCTTTACATTAAAAAGAAAATACTGACTGCTAAACACGAGGTAAAGTGTACTCGTAGTTGAATGTGTTAATGTAAATTCTCTCTGGCAACTCACCACTATCCTTGCGATAATTCACAACTTCACGCGTTGATATAAAGGCCTGTTAGCCAAGTTTTATATATCGACGAGTCTTTAAGAATCTGTTTCACAAGAGTGTTTATGTCTTCTACTCCTCCCCTTCTTTCTCATCGTTTTAGAGGTTACTTTCCGGTTATCATTGATGTAGAGACAGCCGGTTTTAACGCGGGAACCGACGCTCTGCTCGAATTAGCAGCGGTAACGGTAAAAATGGATGACAACGGAGACTTAGTGCCCGATCAGACCTTTCACTTTCATATTAATCCCTTTGAAGGTGCTAATTTAGAGCCCGCGGCATTGGAGTTTAATGGCATAGATCCCCACTGTGCACTGAGAGGGGCTATTGATGAAACAGAAGCCATGAAGGCACTATGTAAAGGTATTAGAAAAGCGCAAAAAGATGCAGATTGTCAGCGTTCAGTTATTGTGGCCCATAACGCCACATTTGATCAGAGTTTTGTCAACGCAGCTATCGAGCGTTGCAATATAAAACGCACGCCGTTTCACCCTTTTGTATCTTTTGATACCACGAGCTTAGCAGGGTTAACCTTGGGCCAAACTGTGTTGGTAAAAGCGTGCAGAGCAGCAGGTATTGCCTTTGACCAAAGTGAAGCACACAGCGCCCTTTACGATGCTCAAAAAACTACTGAGCTATTTTGCTTGATGGTAAATCGCTACAAAGCACTGGGTGGATGGCCACTGGCATCAGAAAACGCAGAGTAAAATAGATAAAAATTTTCGTACAAATATATACCCAAACAAAAACAGCGCCAAAGGCGCTGTTTTTTCATCTGAATAAAAACGCTTACAGTTTGTCAGCTTCTTCAGATAAGTATTTCGCTACACCTTCAGGAGATGCATCCATACCCGCTTTGCCTTCTGTCCAGCCTGCTGGACATACTTCACCGTGCTCTTGGTGGAAAGCAAGCGCATCAACCATACGCAACATTTCGTCAACGTTACGACCAAGAGGTAAATCATTAACTACTTGGTGGCGCACTAGCCCGTCTTCATCAATTAGGAACGAGCCTCGGAATGCAACGCCATCTTCAGGATGTTCAACGTCGTACGCTTGGCAAATGTCGTGCTTAACGTCAGCAACCAATGTGTACTTAACCGGGCCGATTCCACCTTGATTGACTGGCGTATTTCTCCACGCATTGTGAGAAAACTGAGAATCAATTGATACGCCAATGACTTCAACACCACGTTTCTTGAATTCGTCGTAACGCTTGTCAAACGCAATCAATTCAGACGGGCATACAAATGTAAAATCAAGTGGGTAAAAGAAAACTACCGCTTTTTTGCCTTTGATTGCTTCACTTAGTGTGAATGAATCTACAATTTCACCACTTCCCAACACTGCAGCAGCTGTAAAATCTGGCGCTGGACGGCCTACTAGTACGCTCATGAGTCTCTCCATTTTAAATTTGGATTGTAATATTAATAAATCGCCGCTTCACGCGATGATCCTTGGTACGAATACCTTCTGCAGTGGGTTATAGGTACGAAACTAAAAATAACAATATGAAACCAATTGTTTTTTACTGATCGTACCATTATTGTTCAATCTAGTGCCCTGCTTGAAGAGAGTTTATAACGTCATCGAAGCGTTGTAAGTTATTAAAGCGGATCATGGCATTGATTTCTTCCACGTACTCCTCTTTTCGCTCTGAATAGTTCAACAACGCTTGGCTTAACGTTAGCCCTGATAGAGGCACGTCCTGTAACCTTTGCGCCTGTCTGATTTTTCGCATATCGCGATATGCTTCATGTGTATTCAAATTCATCATATAGCTTTTTACCGAGTCTTTCGGTGTTCTGAAATCTGCTATTTCATGCGTTTTATTCTTATCTCGCTTGTTTGGCACAACGCCACACCCTTTCATAAAGCACCATTGCCCGAAAAAGTTATTGGCTTCTACTGCAAATCTCGATGTACCCCATGCACTTTCATTAGCGGCTTGCGCTAACGCAAGTGAGGCAGGAATAACATCGACACGTCTTAGCAGAATGTTGCACATGGGTTCATTGAGTACATCCTGCTTGTCTAAGCGATATTTTTTCGCCATGTTTCCCAATGATGTACTGTCATTATTGGCCTCACATTCCTTCTGTACCTTTTTTCTGTCGGAAAGAATTTCACTATTAATGCTGTGAACGATAGGTTGGAAGTAATTAAAGAATGCGGCTTTTCTCTCAGGGCCAGCTTCGTAAAGCGAAAAGTCAGGCGCACTTTTCTTGGCAAAGAAGGTTATGTAAACCGCAACGACCACAATCAATGCGACCACTGCGATAAAGATATATCGAGTATGTTTTATATTAACCATATTGTTTTACTTATATTTATTGCTCGTTACTAGAGCCTGTATATCTTTGTTCATTTTTTGTGTTGGCGGTCAAAATTGTCCATCGCAAGGCGTTACTTGTGTAGTTTGGTAGCCCAAATAAACCAGTAACAACAAAGTGAAGGGCAATTTTGGCCCCAACCCCATAGGGGCATGGCCATTTTTCAGTCATACTGCCCACAAATGTACTTATTTGGGCCCACCAAACCGCGTACATTTGCGATTGCCTGACTAAAAAATGACTCATGCACGATTTATGAACAAAGGTAAACAGGCTCTGGAGCCTGCATACCCTTGAAATACCGTTTATTCTTACGTTTCTTATTGAGTTTAGATCGCTCGTTGTATAACAATACTTTAAAACACAGAATTTCTCGTATGCTATTAATTTATTGCTGCTTTTGACCGTTTATAACGTATTTCGCACCTTGTCTCTTCCCCGACTATCTCAGTCCATTGTTCTTTACACATTTGGACAACTCATTAAAATTTGCTTTCAATCTTTTCTTGCCAAAATAAAGAATAACAATTATTATCATTTGCAGATTCATTAGGAGTACATTTAATGTTTGTGTGCATGTGTTATGGGGTAACAGATAAGAGCATCCGAGCCGCGGTTGAGAGCCATGGTGTTGGGAATATGCGCGAGTTACGTCAACATATTGAACTAGGCGCACAATGTGGCAAGTGTATTCAAATGGCACAGCAAATTATCGATCAAACCATTGTTGATGAATCTCTGTTCAAAGACGTGGGTTAACACTTACGTCAGAAAACTCGTATAATTCACACCGAACAAAAAGCCTCAATTCCTCGAATTCATATCCTTGAAGTATATCCACTAAAGTATGCTTGTGACCCTGTGGTAACTTGCGTTGATCGCATAATTAGCATTTGATCCTCAAATTACTCACTACTCACATCGACTGAGCGTACGAAGCACCACGTCAAAATTGACTGCTACCAGCATTGCTAAACGACTGGCAAGACTACTGAAAAGTGTATTCAAGCCCTAGATAGTAAAAAGCCCCGTTAATCCCGCTTGGTGACGTTGGGGGGTAGAGCGCACCGACTTCACCTCGAAAAGGGTTGGTATCAGGCAAAGCATTAAACAAATTTTGACCGCCAAAGGTTGCTCTTATCTGTGCATCATATTGCCACGACAGCTGAATATCAAAAGTTGTCAACGCACTACCGAAAATGTCCATTCCCGCAGAGGCATCGAGGTGATCTTCATAAAATTCACCATAGTAATTTAAGCGCCACGTTATTGCCCAATCACCCTTGAGTTGCTCTAACGTAATATTACCGCGATGTGCAGGCAAGTTATCTTCAAGCATGCGTATTCGAGCTGAGGTTAAATTCGGCACTAACGTCATTTCATTATCAATCACTGCGGGATACAAGGTCACTCGCTCAACCTGAGTATCAGTCCAGTTATACGCCAGCAATAACGTATTTTGCCACTCTAGAAAAGGAAAGTGATAGTTAAGTACAATGTCTATCCCTTTGGTTCTAGTATCAAAATCATTAGTAAAAAACTTGGCAGCATTATACTTCACCGCGTCAGGGCGATTTTGCGCTAATAGCGCATTAATATCTTCTTCAGTAAGAGGAATCGCTGATGTAGTACTGATTCGATCTGACAAACGAATATTGAAATAATCGACTGTGGCAAAGAAGTTTTGATTTAATTGCATCACCGCACCTAAACTAAAGTTGACCGATTCTTCAGGGGTGAGCGGTGTCGCTCCTAGTTGGATTGATATCAAATCAGTGGGTGGAAGCGTTGCTTGATCTTCAAGCCCATTAACTCCGTAGGCGGTCGTTACGTTTATCACATTACTTTGCCCAACAGTGGGCGCTTTAAACCCGGTATTAATAGAGCCGCGAAGTGCAAACTGGTCAGTGAATTTATATCTTGTACTCAACTTTCCATCAAATGTTGAACCAAAATCACTGAAGTGTTCTACCCTAGTGGCTACGCCAAATTGCCAGGCGTCAGTGAGATAAAATTCAAGATCCGCATAAACCGCCCAATTACTTCGGCTCCAATGTCCTGCCGATTGTGGTTGATAACCAGGAAAACCGTTTGAGCCAATAGAAAAGCCTTGAGCAAGACCCAATGGAGGCTCTAGTGCATAAGGCCCTGCAATATAAGAGGCTTCATCGCCAGCCTTTTGAAAATAGGTTTCTTTTCGCCATTCAAAACCCACTGCAATACTGACGGGATCCTCGAAAACGGTTTGAATCAACTTGGCAAAATCAATATTGATAGTACGCTCAACTTGCGAGACGCCACCAGGATAGAATGTGGTGGGTGTAAGCGGGCCTAACGAGGGGTTAACAGTATTTGATATGCTATAGTCAACATCGCTATACCCAATAGTGGCACTGGTATCCACTGCCCACCCTTGAGGCAATTCTCTGCGCATACCAAAGGCAACCGAACCATCGGTAATTGTTCCACCAAAGCGAGGCGTAAATCCTCCAGGGAACCACTCATTATATGCAAAGCAATTCGCACCCAGTGCAGAAGAGTTGTCCGCAATTAATTGATAATTAGGGTCGTTAAGTACGTTTTCATCGCTTAATACTACAGACGGGCAAGCAATGCCGTTGTCTAATCCATCGAGGTCGGCAACAATCAATCGTCGCTCCCCAGTGCTTGGATTGGTACGACTGAATACCCCTTCTCTTGACTGTGGGTTTCTAAAATAGAAGCCACCCGCAATTTGTCTTCTGGCCGCGGTAATAAAGCTGTAAAACTCAGCGTTAGACGACAAGGTATACCCAGAATTTATAGCAAGCTTGATGTCTTCATGAACATCTAATGCCCCCCAGATTTGGGACGGGTTGCTCACGAATGTATTCCCCTGCTCAATTAACGAGGTCGCGTCATCACGCTGTACCGAGCGAGATGTACCATTTTGCTGGCGATATTCAACAGTAGTATTTAAAAAGCCTTTACTACCTAGGCTAATGCCTTTATTAGCCTGAATTTGAAAAAGTTCACCATCGCCTTCTGTATAAAGGCCAGTTCTAAGGGCAACACTACCACCGTCACTGGCATCTTTTAAAACAAAATTAATAACACCTGCGATGGCATCTGAGCCATATTGCGCAGATGCACCATCACGCAATACTTCAACTTGTTTAAGCGCATAAGCCGGAATGACTGAAATATCAGGCCCTTGAGCACCGTCAGATAATCCACCACCTAAAAACGTTATCACCGCAGACCGATGGCGTCTTTTGCCATTTAGCAGCAGTAATGTGTGATCTGATGACATGCCTCGAAGGTTTGCAGGCCGAACAAGGCTACTGGCATCATTAATGGGCTGGTCGTTTACATTAAGCGATGGCACCATCACACTTAACATAGACAACACATCAGAATTCCCTTGTGAATTAAGGCTCTCTGCACTAATAATGTCGAGGGGTACAGGAGATTCAACCACGCTTCTTGGGGTACTTCGCGTCCCTACTACGGCAATTTTTTCTAATGACGTACTGGTATCTTCAGGTTCGTTTTCCTGCTGTTCAACAGGCTGTTTTGCCATCAAAGAAGAGCGAGAACGAATACTCAAGGCCCCAGATTCATCTAGCACAACGGCAAGTTCGGTTCCCTCTAACAACTGCATTAGAGCCTCATTAAGGGTAAAAGTACCTTCTAATGCTCTAGTCTTGACACGTTTTGCAAGGTCGAACGGAAACAGTAATGTGGTATTGGCTTGTTTAGCGAGTTCAGTTAGCGCTTCATTAGCATCTTGTGCGGGAATTGAAAAACTAAACGCCCCGTCATTTCTGTTTTGCTCAGACTGCAATTCGGATTGGTTTATTGCGTTTTTTTGGACTTGCTCAAGTTGTCTTAGTGGTTGCTTTGATTCTTCAGATGTCGCGGACTGTGCATGAGAAAAAAACGTCGCAGTCACGCCACAGAATAGTAATGATGCTTTAACAAGGCATAAGTAAGTTTCTTGGTTAGCGCTAGCTTTATAAGTAGATGCCACCTGCGTGCGAAATTGCGCCAGTCGCACCATAGTGCGAAGCCTATTCTGTATTCGTTGTAATTGTTTTTGTTGTACAGTTTTGCAGTGTCGCAAGTGTTAAATTCGATGTGCTTATTATTTTTGAATTATATTGTCACATTAAATAATATGATGCCAATCAGGAAGCCTAAATGGATCTTTAATCAGTAGTGAACTAACTTTTAGCTACTGACAATTGGATACTATTCTCCGTTACTTTCTCATAGTCAATATTAAAGCTACTTTTAAGAGCAGAAAGCAATCCATCAATATCCCCTACCCTAAAATAGCCCGCCACACGACGTTTGCGCAAGTTATCATCGGATATATTGAAACGGACAGGTGTGTAACGACCTATTTCGGCTAAAACAGCCTCTAACGGTTCACCTTTAAAGACAATCATTCCCTGTTGCCATGCTAGGTCATCATCAATGTCGTTTTGGGACAAGTTTTCACGTGCTTCCACTTTGCCTTTCACAGTTGCCTTTTCGCCGGCAAACATTAATAGACCTTCTTCAGTAATTGGTTTCTTACCGAAAAGTAGATCATTTGAAGCAATGCTGAATCTGTCTTTTACCAAAACTTTGCCTTCAGTTACAACAAGTTCAAAAGCATCATCATTGACATATTGCATGTTAAATGCAGTACCAACTGCGGTAACGGTGTTATTGCCAGCGGTTACTGAGAAAGGGCGACTCTTGTCGTGCGCCACTTCAAAATGCGCTTCGCCTCTTAATAGAACCACATTTCTCGCATTTGAAGAGAAATCTACAGTAACAATCGAGTTGGTATTTAAATGGAGTTTCGAGCCATCTGCCAAAGTAACATTCTTCTGCTCACCCACGGTCGTTTGAACTTTCTCACTGACAGAAGCATATTGTGGGGCGGAGTCAAACCAAGTTCGCTGAACAATTACGCTCAGTGCTACTGCTGCCACAAAAAAAGTCGCAGCTAAACTCCACATCACACGGTTGCTTGTCGATTCTCTCTTCGACGTACGTCGCGGTTGAGGGAACAAGCCACTTAGCTCATTGAGCACCGACATGTCGTCCCACAAGTTAGCGGCATCTAAAAGTGCTTGTCGATGAGCGTTACTTTCACCTAACCATTCATCTAAAATGACTTTTTCTTCGTCGTGCAACCCGCGGTCGAGACGACTTATCCATAAGCACGCTTGCTCTTGGATATCTTCTTTGCTGGAAAACTGGCGAATATTATTCATGTTAACTACGACTTATGTCCTGAGTTCCGTTTGCAATGGTATGAGGGGAACCACTGTCTTTTGACAGCTCAGCTAGATATCTAGAGCACATCATCAAACCTTTAGCGACATGCTTTTCAACAGTACTTTCACTTAACCCCACAAGTTCTGCTATTTCTTTTTGTCGCATGCCATATACTTTTTTAAGTAGAAAAACGCGCTTCACGTCCGCAGACAATGTATCTGTGGCTCGACAAAAGTGAATGAAGCGCTCCTTGCTTTCTACATTTTTCTCTAAACTGTGCCCAACGAGTTCGTATGGTAAAATATCCATATCGTCGAGCTGCTGCTTGTTTTTATTTTCTGCTTTGGCTACATGATTCAACGCGAGATTTCGTGCTGTTTTGAGCATGTACGTGCGCTCGAATTGAATTTCTTGTTTTAATTCTGCTTCATAGCTTTTGATAAACGCTTCTTGAACAATATCTTCGATGTCATCTGCACCAACAATAGACCCTACCGCACGCATTAACTTGGAGCGGTATTTTAAAAAGGTTTCAGCTACTGTCGACTTTCGCGTCATAATTTTAAAACTGTTGTGTGTCGTTTTGCTTACAAAAGGGTTAATAATGCCTAGGTTTTTGTCAATTTTCACGCTTTTTCAGCCAATGTGAAATAAGCATCAGTAAAAACCGAGGAATGAATAGTAAAAGATAAATTGCGTATTACATTCCGTTGATTGTTTATACGAGTAAAGGGAGCCGAGGCTCCCTTTGTTTTTTGCCACTTAGAAGGTGTAAACACCTCTCAAGTAATAGAAGCCACCATTGATACCAATTGGTGAAGTTGTTGGGTAAGCAGAACCTGCGATTTGCGCGTAAGTAATGCCACCTGCATCCGTATTGTTTTCATCTGGGTATTCATCAAATGCGTTCTTCGCACCGATAGTAACCGTAAACTCTTCAGTGAAGTTATAAGCAACTTCTAAATCAACCGTGATTTCAGAACCCACCTTCTCAATTGGTAATGCTGAATCTAGGTGATCTTCAAAGATGCTTCCGTAGTAATTCACACGAGCAAGGAAACGCCAGTCGCCATTAGTATGGTTCGCTGTCGCGCTGTAACGCACTGCAGGAAGGTTGTCTTCTAACATGCGAATACGGAAATCAGAGATATTTTTTGAGGCGCGGTCAACTTCTGTTGATGTCCAGTTATAAGCAAGTGAAAACTTAGTATCGCCACCCAGCATTTCCATGCTGTAGTTTGCTACTACGTCAACGCCTTCAGTAGTAGTATCAAAGTCGTTGGTAAAGAAGCTAATTTCAGAGAAGCTTGATGCATCGCTGATACCTTGTGCAAGTAACGTTGCAATATCTTCTTCTGTAAGCTCAATACCCGACGCTGTACTAATACGGTCAGTTAGCTCAATGTTGTAGTAGTCAGCGGTAATGAATAGGCCATTGTCAAAGTCTGCAACCACACCGAATGTGATACTTTCTGACTCTTCAGGCGTTAGCTGTTCACCACCTTTAAGCTGAGATACCGGATCTGTAGGAGGTAATGTTGCACGGTCGATTAACTGACCACCCGTACCAAATGCCGTCGTTACGTTACGCACGTTACTTTGACCCAATGTAGGTGCTTTAAAGCCAGTTGAGAATGCACCACGGAAAGCGATGTTCTCAAGTGCTTGCCAACGGAAAGCAATTTTACCTTTAGTCGTATCACCGAAGTCAGAGTAATCTTCATAACGTAGCGCACCGGCTAACATAAAGTTCTCTGTGATGTACGCTTCTGCATCGATATACAATGCAATATTGTTACGGGACACACGGCCTTGGCTATTGGCCGCCAAGCCAGGGAAACCATTAGAACCAATGCCAAAACCTTGCGTCGCCAACGGGCCAATTTCATAAGACGCAGGGTCGCCTGCGAAGCTTTCATAGCTTTCGTTGCGATATTGGAAGCCAGTCGCTACGAATAGCGGCTCGTATAGGCCAACATCAAACGGCTTAGTGAAATCGATATCGAGTGTTTGTTCAGACTGTGTATAGCGACCTGGGCTAAACTCAAACGGTGTATCTGGACCTAACGACGGGTTGATCGTATTGCTAATAGCAAAATCAACTTCGTTTTGGCCTAAGTTTAAGCTCACGTCATAGGTGATGTCGTTGTCTAGCTCGCCTCGTGTACCAAACACCAATGACATATCAGTCACGGTGCCACCAAAACGTGGAGTAAAACCGCCAGGTAGAATTTCGTTAAACGCGAAACAGTCAGGGTTATTCTGAACTTCGTTAATGTAACGCGGGTTTTCAAGCACGTTATCACCAACACGAATATCTGTTGGACAATTACCCGACATATCCCCCGTCAAATCGCCCACTAATAGTAGCTGATAACCTTCACCTTCACTAATAACACCATCACCATCAAGGTCTGCTGGGTCAATACCACCATCGTTAACACCACCGCGGTTGTGTGGGTTACGATAGTAGAATCCACCTTCTACTTCACGCTCAGCATAGTTACCAAATAAGTACGCTTCGGAAGAATCGGAAAGCTCTAAACCCAAGTTAGCAAATAACTTGATGTCGTGTTTAATTTCCGGTGAACCCCAGATTTGCGCTGGATCTGCAACCGCAGTATTGCCTGCATCAATCAAACCAGCGGCATCAGCACGTTGAACGCTTCGCGACGTGTCATCAGCGGTGCGATACTCAGCCGAAAGGTTAATGAAACCTTTATCAGATAGTGGCATACCCACGTTACCTGAAAGCTGGATCATATCGCCATCGCCCTCGTAGTATGAACCATAACGGGCTTCAAACATGCCGCCTTCGGCAGCATCGTTAAGTACAAAGTTGATAACACCCGCAATAGCGTCTGAACCGTACTGTGCAGCAGCACCGTCACGAAGTACTTCAACTTGCTTTAAGGCTGCGGCTGGAATAACCGAAATATCTGGACCTTGTGCACCATCTGACAAGCCGCCACCTAAGAAGGTGATTACCGCCGAACGGTGGCGACGCTTACCATTCACAAGCACAAGAGTGTGGTCCGATGCCATTCCACGTAAGTTAGCTGGACGTACAAGTGTTGATGCATCGTTAATAGGTTGGTCGTTTACGTTAAAAGACGGAACAACAGTTTGCATCATGGATACCATATCAGTGGCACCTTGCTGCTTAAATTCTTCGTCTGAAATGATATCAATGGGTACTGCTGAGTCTGCAACTGAACGAGGCGCTGCACGTGAGCCTACAACCGCAATTTGTTCGAAATCTTCAGCTTTTGCACTTTCTTCCGCTTCTTGCGCGAAAACAGGTGCCGTCGCCATTACTGAAAACGCAGCAGATGCAGCTAGCACGCCACGTACGTTTTTAGTCAATAAAGACAAGGATGTATTCATGGTGGTTTCCCGGATGTTCTCTTGTACTTATTTCACACCGTTTTTGGGGTGAAATAAGCCGTTAGAATGATTGTTATTTTATACCTTCAACACTGACTAACGACCTGTCAGCATGCTTTTTTATAGAACGCAAGATATTAAAAAACAAACCTTTTTTGACAAAATAAAAATATATTTTCAGACCATAGAGGATTTCGATTTCTGGTCTGTCTATAGATATTTACGGGAAAAATAAATAGGGTATTTTCGTGGCTTTTAAATTAAAAAAGCCGACTAGAAGCCGGCTTTTAAATCTAAATTTCAGATGTTGAATTTATTCAGCTTCTTTATACTTATCAGCCGTTTCTTTGATAAGCGGTTGCAATTCATTTTGCTGAAACATCTCTATTATGATGTCACATCCACCAATAAGTTCACCGTCAACCCAAAGTTGTGGGAACGTTGGCCAGTTTGCATATTTTGGAAGTTCCGCGCGGATATCTGGATTTTGCAGAATATCAACATAAGCAAACGGTTCGCCGCAAGACATTAGCGCTTGTGACGCTTGTGATGAAAAACCACAGCTAGGTAGTTTTGGAGAGCCTTTCATGTAAAGAAGAATTGGGTTTTCTTCGATTTGCTGTTTGATTCTATCTAGCGTCGATTGGCTTTCTGTATTATCCATTGGATCCTCTCAGCAGAAAAATGTATTCCATGTAAATGGGAATGCGTGAACAAATTATCAAGAGGCAGAATAGCATAATTTTTAGGGCTAATAACGCAGGTTAGATTGATCTTTTCACACCTGTTATGCCTAAGAAGTCTTGTCTACAACAATACGTTATGAGTAAGAGCAAAAAAAATCGCATTTTTGTCATTGTGTTAGAGGACTTTATCCCCACATTTACGATATGCTCTAAGAGTTTTAATTAGGGTGAATACCCAACGCGCAGTTTCGAACAGGCATCGCAATTGTGCCAATTGATTAAAAATACTAAACCAAACATGGAGACCGTCATGGCTTTTGAACTACCAGCATTACCATACGAACAAAATGCACTAGAACCGCATATTTCTGCTGAAACGCTTGAGTATCACTACGGCAAGCACCACGCTACATATGTCACCAAGCTTAACGGCCTAGTTGAAGGTACTGACATGGAAAATAAAAGCCTAGAAGAAATTATCAAATCTTCTGAGGGCGGTGTTTTCAACAATGCAGCACAAATCTGGAACCACACTTTCTATTGGCATAGCCTAAGCCCAAATGGTGGCGGTGAGCCAACTGGTGCACTAGCTGACGCTATCAACGCAAAGTGGGGCTCATTCGCTGACTTCCAAGCAGCCTTTAACGACAAAGCAGTAAATAACTTCGGTTCAAGCTGGACATGGCTTGTAAAAACAGCAGATGGCGGTTTAGACATCGTTAACACTAGCAACGCTGAAACACCAATTTCAGGTGACGAACTTACGCCACTACTTACTGTTGACCTTTGGGAACACGCCTATTACATCGATTACCGTAATGCGCGTCCTAAGTACCTAGAGAACTTCTGGGCATTGGTTAACTGGGAATTTGCTAACAGCAACTTCGCATAATCAAAGCGTGTATATAAGCTATAGAAGCCTCGCATAAGCGGGGCTTTTTTATGCCACATTTTTCTATTGCTTCTTTCTATTACTGCATCAACCAAACGCATCTATTTAGTGACACTAAATTCTTCATTAAGTTGCATTTTTCAATAGACCAAATCTTAACGTCCTATACAAAAGTTTACTAATAATTACTAACGTTTTTGAGAATACCTACTAAGCTGAAAATACGGGGTTCCGTATTTAAGGAGTATTCATGGGTATTTTTGAACACTATCAAAATCGCTACGAAGAGCGAAAACAAGAAGAGTTCACCATTGGGGAGTTCCTTGAAATTTGCAAAGAGGATCAACTCGCCTATGCCAATGCAGCCGAACGGCTGCTTAACGCAATCGGTGAACCGCAACTTATCGACACAGCCAACGACCCGGCCTTAAGCCGTATTTTCTCAAACCGCGTCATTTCTCGTTATCCAGCTTTCTCAGAATTTTATGGCATGGAAGAGGCCATTGAGCAGATTGTTTCGTATCTGAAGCATGCCGCTCAAGGACTTGAAGAGAAAAAGCAAATTCTCTATCTACTTGGTCCTGTGGGTGGCGGTAAATCTTCCCTTGCCGAGCGACTTAAAGAGCTCATGCAGAATGTACCGATTTATATGCTGAAAGGGTCACCCGTTAATGACCATCCATTCTGTCTTTTTGATGAAAAGGAAGATGGCGAGATCTTAGCCAACGAGTACGGAATACCGAAAAGGTATTTGAAAACCATCATGTCACCCTGGGCACGTAAAAGGCTGCATGAGTTCAACGGTGATATCACACAGTTTAAAGTAGTACGAGTATATCCGTCGGTGCTAGATCAAGTTGGTATTGCCAAAACCGAACCCGGTGATGAAAACAACCAAGATATTTCATCATTAGTGGGTAAAGTAGATATTAGACGACTTGAACAGTATGCCCAGAACGATCCTGATGCCTACAGTTATTCAGGTTCACTGTGTAAAGCCAACCAAGGGTTGATGGAATTTGTAGAGATGTTTAAGGCACCAATCAAAGTGCTACATCCACTGCTTACCGCCACGCAAGAAGGCAATTATAATCCTACAGAAGGCTTTTCTGCCCTGCCCTTTGACGGGCTTATATTAGCGCACTCGAACGAGTCTGAGTGGCAGGCATTTAGGAATAATAAAAATAACGAAGCCTTTCTTGACCGAGTATATATCGTAAAAGTTCCCTACTGTCTTCGCGTCAGTGAAGAGATTCGCATTTACAAGAAACTGCTCGATAGCAGTGAATTACACGGTGCACCCTGTGCACCAGATACCTTAGAGTGCTTGGCACAATTCAGTGTATTGTCGCGCTTGAAAGAGCCAGAGAACTCTAGCTTATTTTCTAAAATGCGAGTCTATGACGGTGAAAGTCTGAAAGATACCGATCCCAAAGCCAAGTCGTATCAAGAATACCGAGATTACGCCGGTGTTGACGAAGGCATGGAAGGGTTATCGACGCGCTTTGCGTTTAAGATATTGTCTCGGGTTTTTAATTTCGATCATCAAGAAGTTGCGGCCAACCCTGTTCATCTGTTTTACGTACTCGAACGTCAAATTGAGCGTGAACAGTTTCCACAAGACACCAGCGACAGGTATTTAGAATTTTTAAAAGGTTACCTGATTCCTCGCTATGTTGAGTTTATCGGTAAAGAAATTCAAACCGCCTACTTAGAGTCGTATTCTGAATACGGCCAGAACTTATTTGACCGCTACGTAACTTATGCCGATTTTTGGATCCAAGACCAGGAATATCGAGACCCAGAAACCGGTCAGCTCTTTGATAGAGCGTCATTGAATGCCGAACTTGAAAAAACAGAAAAGCCGGCTGGTATCAGCAATCCTAAAGATTTCAGGAATGAAATTGTTAACTTTGTATTGCGAGCTCGTGCGAATAATGCCGGTAAAAATCCTTCTTGGACAAGCTATGAAAAGCTCAGAACTGTGATTGAGAAGAAAATGTTCTCAAATACTGAGGACCTACTTCCGGTTATTTCCTTTAATACCAAAGGGTCGGCAGATGAGCAGAAGAAGCACGACGACTTTGTAAATCGTATGACCCAAAAAGGATATACCAAAAAGCAAGTGCGCTTGCTATGTGAGTGGTATTTACGTGTGCGCAAAGCGTCCTAGCATTATGCAGGGCGCATAGATCAAAGTGGTGCAATAGCGCAGAGAAAGCCGTCTTGTACAACAAATCGTGTACAGTAAATAAAGCGGCACTATGTGCGGCCCAGAGAGCGGAAAACAGAGCGGCGCTTTGCACTGATATCCGAAGTACACGTTAAGACAAGCAGGTGTTTATGGCACATTTTATTGACCGAAGGCTTAACAGCAAGGGAAAAAGTACCGTTAACCGCCAACGTTTTATTAAGCGCTATAAGCAGCAAATAAAACGCGCTGTTTCCGATGCAGTAGGAAAGCGGTCTGTTACTGATGTGGAATCAGGAGAACAGATCAGTATTCCTTCACGTGATATTTCAGAGCCAATTTTCCATACTGGGAGAGGTGGTAGCCGAGATAGAGTACACCCTGGAAACGATCAATTCACTGCTGGTGACAAAATTGATCGGCCACCAGGCGGAGGTGCTAATGGAGCAGGTGAAGGTGACGCCAGCAATGAAGGTGAAGGACAAGATGAGTTTGTGTTCTCAATTTCCAAAGATGAATACCTCGACTTGCTGTTTGAAGACCTTGCCCTTCCCAATTTACAAAAAAATCAATTTGATAAAGTGACACAATTTGAGACCTATCGCGCGGGTTATCAAACCGATGGTGTGCCGAGTAATCTCGATATTGTGCGCTCCTTGAAGGGCTCAGTTGCAAGACGTATTGCATTGGGCGCTACTGATAAACGCAGACTGAAAGAATGTGAAGATAAGCTAGAGGACTTACTTAACGACCCCCACGACAATACGCTAGCGGTACTTGCATTAGAGGAGGAAATCATAACCCTAAAAGCCAAGATTGCGCGTATTCCATTTATAGATACGTTCGACCTGCGCTTTAAGAACTATGACCGTCGAGCACTCCCTTCCAGCAAAGCTGTCATGTTTTGCTTAATGGATGTTTCAGGCTCTATGGATCAAGCTACCAAAGATATGGCAAAGCGGTTTTATATATTGCTGTATTTGTTTCTTACCCGAACCTATGAAAATGTGGAAGTGGTCTATATCCGCCATCACACTCAAGCCAAAGAAGTTGATGAACAAGAGTTTTTCTATTCTCAAGAGACCGGCGGCACCATTGTGTCTAGCGCACTGAAATTGATGGATGACATCGTTCAAGAGCGTTACAAAGACGGTAACTGGAATATATACGCCGCTCAAGCTTCAGACGGTGATAACTGGGCTGATGATTCGCCTCAGTGTCGGGAATTACTAGTCTCTAAATTACTGCCCTTCACCCGCTATTATGCCTATATAGAAATTACCGAACGACAGCATCAAACCCTGTGGCGAGAATATGAAAAGGTAGCCCAAACACACGATAATTTTGTGTGTAAGCATATTCAAACACAGTCTGATATTTATCCGGTTTTCAGAGAGCTTTTCAAACGCTCTGAAAATGAATCACGTTCACAGTAGTTTTTAATTAAGAGTAGATTAAAATGAGAGCCGATAATGATGACCGACACTAAGCACAAAGATACCGCTGTATTGTCAGACACGCCTCGTCATCGTTTACACGATGGTCCTGACTGGACGTTTCCGTTAATTGAGGAGTACGAGCAACATATCGATCGTATTGCGCAAAAATTTAAGCTCGACACCTACCCTAATCAAATCGAAGTCATAACTGCTGAACAAATGATGGACGCATACGCCAGTATTGGTATGCCGTTGAACTACACACACTGGTCTTTTGGCAAAAAGTTCATCCAAACTGAGCAGCAATATAGACGGGGTCATATGGGCCTTGCCTACGAGATTGTGATTAACTCCAACCCGTGCATCGCTTATCTAATGGAAGAAAACACCATTACGATGCAGGCACTGGTAATGGCACATGCCTGTTACGGCCACAATTCCTTTTTTAAAGGTAATTACCTATTTAAAACTTGGACTGATGCCGGTTCAATTATCGATTATTTAGTCTTTGCCAAGAATTACATCGCAAAATGTGAGCAAAAATTTGGCTATGATGAAGTCGAGAATATGCTCGATTCTTGCCATGCATTGATGAACTTTGGTGTTGATCGCTATAAACGCCCACAAAAAATATCGCTACAAGAAGAAAAAAGCCGTCAAAAAGAGCGTGAAGCTTATCTGCAATCACAGGTCAATGAATTGTGGCGCACGCTGCCAGAGAGCTCTCATCACAAAAGTAAAGAGAAGGTACGCTTTCCTCAAGAGCCTCAAGAGAACATTCTGTATTTTATCGAGAAAAATGCACCGCTTTTAGAGCCATGGCAACGTGAAATTGTTCGTATTGTAAGAAAAATATCCCAATACTTTTATCCTCAAAAACAAACCCAAGTGATGAACGAGGGCTGGGCCTGTTTCTGGCATTATCATATTTTAAATGAGATGTACGATGAAGGGTTGGTAAGTGACCGTTTCATGATGGAATTTCTACACAGTCATTCCAGTGTAGTGATGCAACCCGACTACAATAGCCCTTACTATTCAGGCATAAACCCCTATGCATTGGGGTTTTCTATGTTCATGGATATCAAACGGGTTTGTCAGTCGCCAACCGAAGAAGACTACCGATATTTGCCCAATATCGCAGGCAAAGACTGGCTGGAAACTGTGCATTTCGCAATGGAAAATTTCAAGGATGAGAGCTTTATTAGCCAGTTTCTCTCGCCCAAAGTGATCAGAGACTTTAAGTTGTTTTCTCTAGAGGATGATGCGGAAAAACCTTATATCAGTGTTAGTGCAATTCACGATGAAATGGGGTATGCCACTATCCGAGAAAAACTTTCTGCCCAATATAACTTGAGCAATTTAGAGCCAGACATTCAAGTTTACAATGTGGATGTGAGAGGCGATCGCTCACTCACTCTGCGCTACACGCCGCAAAAAGGCATACCACTCGCCGACTCGAAAGATGAGGTAATGCGACATTTACACAGACTCTGGAAGTTTGATGTACGTCTAGAACAAGACAACGGAAACGGTGACACTTCCGTCATTTGTGAGTGCAAGCGAGCACCACATCCTGACTAAACAGGTTGTGGTGGCTTGTCCAATGACTTCCTTGAACATAACAGCAGCGATAGCGCTCCAAGTAGTGCAAATATTGCGGCGGTTATAAAGGTTTCATATGCGTTTGTTCCCTGCGCCCACTGCTGCCCTGCCATATAATTGCCGCAAGCGCCGCCAAGACCAAACGCAATACTGATGTAAACCGCTTGTCCGCGACTTTGAAAAGCTTTGGGTAGAAACTGATGGATGAAGTGAACTGACACCGCATGGGTAAGGCCGAAACTCAATGCATGAATGAGTTGCGTTAAAACGATCACTGCAAAGTAATCTGCAAAAGCGGCCATAAAATACCAACGCAGCGCCGTTAACGCTAAGCTAGCGAAGAGTAGATTCCAAACGCCGAATCGACTAATAAGTCTTCGCGCAATAATAAAAACACCTACTTCAGCTAACACGCCAAGGGCAATAAAAATACCAGTTTGCTGGCCACTGTAGCCCAAATCCCTCATGTACAATGCAAAAAAGCCATAAAACGCGCCAAAACTAATTTGTAAACACGCAGAGGCGAATATAAATACCGCAAAGGGTTTCTGCTTAACAAAGCCCCATATACTGCCTATGGCGTGACTCTCGGTTACTTTTTCTGGCGGAGCATTAATAAACAAAGTACTTACAAAGAGTAAAACCAACACACCAAGACTCACGATAACAGGCGTCTCGGTTGAAAAAATATCTAGTGCTTTACCAACCATGACGGTTAGACAAATAAAACCAACACTGCCCCATAAACGAATTTGGCCGTAAGTGACATTGGTTTTTGATACCGAGTTCATAGTGATCACTTCAAGTTGGGGGAGTACGGCTGTCCAGAACATCATCATTAGTCCAAAAGACAGGGTTAAACCCCAAAAGCTCGTGAAGTACAGTACCGAACTAAAAGTCAGTACGGTCAGCAAACACCCTAAACGCATAACGCCAATGGCATTACCGGTTTTATCGGCTACACCTGCCCACAGACCAGGACCTAAGATACGAGCAAGGGTAATAATTGCAAAAAGTTCACCAATCTCTGCGGATGAAAAACCTCTTCCATCGAGAAAAATACCAAGGTATGGCACAAGTACACCGAGTTGGCCGAAATAAAGCCAATAGGTTACCGCCAATATGATTAATGATGATTTACCGATGTTGGTTGGATCATTACTTACCGGTGTATGTTTTTGTGTCAATGCACATCTCCATATGCAAATACGCCACTAAAACAAGTTAGTGGCGTACAGTAATTTTAGTGTTATTTATGCAAAGTGCTAGAGCGTGTTGGCCTTTGCATCAATCTTTGTGAATGTAATGTGATAAATGCCATTTACAAGTAAATGACAAAGGTCTAGTACTTAGCCTAAATCTGCCCGGCAATTGGTTTAGTAGTCGAAACAACACCCGCATTCTGCGCTCTGTGACGAAGAAGATGATCCATCAATACAATAGCTAGCATGGCTTCAGCAATGGGTACAGCGCGAATACCAACACAAGGGTCGTGACGTCCTTTGGTGACAATATCGATTTCTTCATTGTCTTTGTTGATGGTTTTTCCAGGTACTGAAATACTCGACGTTGGCTTTAGAGCCATGTGCACTTCAATATCTTGCCCGGTAGAAATACCACCTAGAACACCACCTGCGTGATTGGAGGTAAATCCATCTGGCGTTAATGTGTCGCGATGTTCACTGCCTTTTTGGGTAATAACATCAAAACCATCACCAATTTCTACACCTTTTACCGCGTTTATGCCCATCATTGCATGAGCAATCTCAGCATCTAATCGGTCGAATACCGGCTCACCTAAACCTACTGGAACGTTCTTCGCGACCACAGAAACTTTGGCGCCAATACTGTCACCAGATTTTTTCAAGTCGCGCATGTATTCATCAAGTGCTTCGAGTTTACTGGCATCTGGGCAAAAGAATGGGTTGGTATTAGTGATGGCGTGATCAACGGTTTCTACGGTGACGGGGCCTAGCTGCGACAAATACCCCAGTACTTCAATACCAAACTGCTCCTTTAGGTATTTTTTAGCGATACCACCAGCAGCAACGCGAATTGCAGTTTCGCGGGCAGAAGAACGCCCTCCCCCACGATAGTCACGGCTTCCATATTTCTGATCGTAAGTATAATCTGCGTGACCTGGACGAAAACGGTCTTTTATGTTGCCGTAATCTTGACTGCGTTGATCTTTGTTTTTAATTAACAACCCAATACTGGTACCTGTGGTTTTTCCCTCAAATACACCCGATAAAATTTGAACTTCGTCGTCTTCACGACGAGCCGTTGTGTATCGAGAAGTACCGGGTTTGCGGCGATCTAAATCAACCTGCAAGTCTTCTTCAGTGATTGTTAATCCAGGAGGACAACCATCGACCACGCCACCAATAGCAATTCCATGACTTTCGCCAAACGTGGTGACAGTAAAAAGTTTTCCAAAGCTGTTACCTGACATAATAAACCGTTAATCCTTACTACTAAAATACTGAACCAGTGTCTCTTTACGCACCGCGAAAATACCTGAGCCGCCATTTTCAAACTCTAGCCATACCACTTCAAGGCCTGGGAAACGCACATTCATATGCACTTCACTGTTCCCCACCTCAACAAATAGCCAACCACCGTCATTTAAGTAAGTGGGCGCTTCGCGCAGCATGATATCAACTAATTCAAGACCATCTTCACCAGCGGCTAGGGCTAGTTCTGGTTCGTGGTGATACTCTTCAGGCAAGTCTGCCATGTCTTGTGCATCGACATAGGGCGGGTTAGAAACGATGAGATCGTACATTTGACCTTCAAGACTTGAAAATAAGTCTGATTGAATAGGGTAAACACGATGACTTAACCCGTGTTCTTGAATGTTAATATCCGCCACTTCAAGTGCGTCACTGCTGATATCCACGGCGTCTACTTGAGCCTCTGGGTAGGCGTTGGCTAACGCAATAGCAATGCAACCGCCACCTGTGCACATATCAAGAATAGAACTTGGACTTTCAGTAACAAATGGCGAGAAGTCATTTTGAATAAGTTCAGCAAAAGGCGAACGAGGTATAAGCACACGCTCATCAACATAAAATGGCATGCCGCAGAACCATGCTTCATTAGTAATGTAAGGCAATGGCATACGGGTTTGAACCCGCTTTAAAACTAATTCGGCAATTTTTTCGCGTTCGCTTTTCGTGAGACGAGATGAAAGTAAGTGTTCACCTACTTGCTCAAGTATTGGATGAGGCAAATGAAGCGCTTGCATTACAAGACTTGTTGCTTCGTCCCAAGCGTTGTCTGTACCATGCCCGAAATATAACGCTGCATCATTAAAACGGCTGGTCGCCCACCTTGTCATGTCTAGCAAAGTATGCAGATCGCTAATGGCTTCTTCGAGGTAAAATTTGTCGGTCATGGTGTTTGGGTACATCTAAAATTTTAAAGCTGGTATCATACCCACATTTACTGCCAATTCACACAATCTAGCCGCGTAAATTTATACATTGATTCATAATGAAAACGTTTAAAAAAGAACTAAAAGCCTTAAAAAAGCACGCTTTTAAAGTAACGACTGACGATGCGAAAGATGAGGCGTTTTCATTTGCTGACGCGATGCAAGGCGTCAAACCACTCACCCAAGATAAAATAGTACCCGACAAAAACGTATTGTTGGCAAAAAGAAAAACAGGTATCGGGTAAAAACTTAAAACATAGCAAGCAGTTAGCTGCTGAATTTGACTTTTCAGATATGTATCAAGCGGCACTACCGCAGGAAGGCCCGATGCGTTATTGCCGTGAGGGTGAATCTACACATATTTTAAAGCAGCTTCGACGCGGAGACTACTCACCAGAGATGATGCTAGACCTTCATGGATTAACCAGAGAGATGGCGAAATCAGAACTCGCGGCACTCATTCATTCTGCACGTAAAGAATTAATTGACTGCGTGAGTATAATGCATGGCTTTGGGCAAGGCGTACTCAAGGCCGCACTTCCGCATTACTTAGTTCAGCATCCTCATGTACGAGCATTTCACCAAGCACCGCTAGAATATGGCGGCCAAGCTGCATTATTAGTACTTATTGATGTACCGCTTTTCAACAATAAACGTTAAGCTCACTTTCAGCTTAATCGACTACTTATCCATATCTGCACTGTTGTGCATGAACAAATAAGTGTAATAGACCATCATACCAACAATAATGCCTATACCTAAAAGTGAACCCCATACCACTGGATCTTTAATCATTGTCCACAACATAATTGCTCTCCTCGTTGACTTGTACTGATAGTAGAAGAACATTCACACGCCATACATGATCCAGATCAACATCCCTTTTGGCGATTATCAGGAGCGTTACCGAGTTTGATCTACGTCAATTTTCTGTGAGGATTTAGTCGCTGCAAGGCCATTATTACAACTGATGTATGAGGTTTTAATGGCGCGCATTATTACCGAGGTGAAATTTTTTCAAAATATGTATTGCAAATAATTCTCATTTGCAATACATTGTAAATGCCTGTTCGACGTTGGGTAAAAAACGGTCTTGGCTTAGCGTCGCTGAGGGATAGACGCCCGTCTATCCCTCATTTTTTTCAAAAACAATTCTTACGCAAAGACCGCCATCAGGGCGATTTTGAATTATCAAATTACCATGATGGGCATCAGTGATTTCACGACACAATGCAAGCCCCAATCCACTTCCAGTTGCTTTGGTGGAATAAAAAGGTACTAATGCATTGGCCATAACACTCTCTGACATGCCTTTTCCTCTATCTAAGACTTCGACGTAAACCTGAGATGCATTTTGTTTTATCGCTAGTTCTATATGTTTGGTGTCACCACCAGCTTCGTGGGCATTTTTAAGTAAGTTGATAAGAAGCTGCTCTAGCTGCACAGCGTCGGCTTGCAACTGCACGGGTTCTGGCATGATTAAATTAAACTCATATTGCTGACGCAATTGCGATAAAATATCAGTCCATTGGATAGCCTCGAATACAGGAGGTGGAAGTTTAGCAAACTTTCCATAGCCCTGAACGAATTGATTTAAGTGGTCAATGCGTTCTTCAATCGTGCGAAATACGCGTACTAACCGCGGATCGTTATTTTGCTCACCTACAATTTTACCGCTGTGCAATAAGCTAGAAATTGGCCCTAAAGAGTTATTCAGCTCGTGACTGATAACGCGTATTACTTTTTTCCACACCGAGACTTCTTGGCGGTTTAGTTCCCGCGTCATCTGTTTAAGGATGAACAACCTATGTGGCTGATTATTTAAAAGAAATGTTCCTCTTGCTAAATGCCAGGTTTCAATCCCTTTTTCTTCTAGAGGCAGTGTGAAGAGTCCCTCTTGGCTGTGTTGCATCATGCCACTGAGTGCGCTGTGTTTAGTGTGTAGCAGTGTCTCAAGTAAACAACCTTCTAATCTGTGGGTAACGTTAAAGAAGTCTCTGGCTTGATAATTACTAAATACAATTTGATTTTGGTCGTTTACCAATAACAATACGTCGGGTGAGCTTTGTAGTACTTTGTCCAACATCAACTCTCGTTGATGTAACCAGTGTTTTTCTTTCCTAAGAGTGTCAGCTGTAGCATTAAATAGGCTGCAGAGTTCACCAAATTCATCTTTAGAATCATTTACTAATGTGGAAGAAAACTCACCGTCTTTGAAATTGAGTAACCCCACATTGAGTGCTTGTAAACTCTTATTAATTGAGGCCGTTAGTACAATAAAGCACAGCCCACTTAAGCTTATCGAACCTAGTAAAATGGCCGCTTTTACTCCAATTGATAAATCAACCCAGTAGAGTATGGGCACTATGCTTATAGTCGTTGCACATAGCGCCGCTGTAATGAGTTTGCTTCTTACACTTTTCACGATTTGTGATCTATTGAGTATTTATCTAACCGACGATATAACGCCTGTCTAGACATACCAAAGTGCTTGGCAACCTTAGCAATAACGCCATTATAGGCAACAAGTGCCGCTTCTATTTCTGCCCTGTTTGGCTCAATACTCGTTTTCGCTATACCGATATTTGAATTCAATTCAGTACCTGTTTGCAAACCAAAATGCTCAGCATCTAGTATTCCATCTGGATGAAGAATAGAAACGCGACGACAAGCATTTTCCAATTCACGTACGTTGCCTGGCCACGGGTGCTGTGTTATAGCTTGTTGAGCCGTTAAACTGAATTCTCTTTCAGGAAGAAAGTGCTTAGCGAGTGCCAATGCGTCATCGCCTCGTTCACGCAATGGGGGAACGCGAATTTCAATTACATTTAATCGGTAATATAAATCTTCGCGAAAGTCTCCACTGGCAATGGCAGACGCTAAATCTGCATTTGTGGCAGACAACACTCGAACTTTGGTTTGCTGCGTTTTAACCGAGCCTAACTTTTCAAACTCGCCAGTTTGTAACACCCGCAACAGCTTTATCTGGCCTGATAAAGGTAAATTACCAATTTCATCCAAAAACAAAGTACCGCCATTAGCTGCTTCGAAGCGTCCTATTCGCGTTTTGTTGGCACTAGTGAATGCCCCAGCTTCGGCACCAAATAATTCAGCTTCTATTAGTTCTTGCGGTAATGCTCCTGCATTTATTTTAACAAAGGGCGCATCCGCTAAAGAAGAATTAGACTGAATAAGCTCTGCTATTTTCTCTTTACCACTGCCATTTGGCCCTGTGATAAGTACAGGTACATCCGATTTAGCCACTTGAACAGCCATGTCCACTATGCGTTGCATTGCAGCACTTTCGTAAACTAACCCCACCTGTTGAGCGGCATCTTTAGTGCTTTCTATAACTGTAGATTGTTGCTTTAACACCTTGTTTTGCGTTGTCGCCTGCCCTAGCGCAATTAAGTTATTCACCGTTGTGACTAGTTTAGCATCGTCCCAAGGTTTAGGAATGTAATCGGCTGCACCAGCTTTCACCAACTCAACGGCATGGGCCAATTCGGTCCATGCCGTTATCAAAATAATAGGAAGTAGTGGATTTAAGGCACGTAATGCTTTGAACAACTCACGCCCTTCATCGCCCGATGTAGTATCAGCACTGAAGTTCATATCTTGGATCACAAGAGAAATTGATTGGTAGTTTACAATCTGCAACGCTTCTTTAGGCGTTGTTGCAGTTACAATATGATACCCGTGAATTTCAAGCAACAATGACAAGGCTTCTAATACCGCAATATTGTCATCTACCAATAATATCTTTGTCATTAAAAAGTGGATCCGTTCTCAGTTTATTTATAGTCGGTCGATAATTAGAGCGTGTTGACCTTTCCCTTTCCCCCGAAAGAACACTTTGCGAGGGAAGAGAAAAGCGCCTTAGGCATCACACATTCATAACGCTGGTTATATTGTGCGAGTTGCAATACTTGGCGATATATTTGCCGCTCGCGTTGCAGGTACAATAACCGCGAGAAGGCTCATCATAAAGATAAAAGCTGCCGTTGCGATAACATACTCCAATTCAAGAGCATCAATCGAATACGCTTGCATCAAAACACGGCCCAAGAATATGGCAGCAATACTCCCTATTACCAAGCCTACTGTACATATCATGGCATTTTCCACTAAAAAGTAGCGCACAATCGCCGACTTTCTTGCCCCCAGTGCACGGCGGGTACCGATTTGTTTGGTGCGCTTACTAATATTAAACTGCGTTAAGCCAAAGATACCAAGCGCCGTTACTAGTACCAAGATAACCACCAACACCATTAGCATGCGCATCATCAATACATCGGTAGCATCGTAAGCCTCTTTAGTGTCATCAAGCCCTTCAATATTGATAACCACACGCTTGTCGTAAGCCTGAAGCATTTTTTCTTCGATGATATTCATCACGCTAGCCCTTTCGCCACGCTCTGTTCTCACCCAAAAATATTGGTAATTTTGAGCGTTAATAAAAGGAACAATCCCTGTTGTACCGCTATCTTGGGCTCTTGGCCAAGCACTTTCCATGACATCCACTATGCCAATAATTTCAAGTGCTCTTCCGGCTAAGTAAATTGACTTTCCAAGTGCGGGTTCATCATCAAACATCGATTCTGCCATCGCTTTAGATACAATTACCGTGCTTGGACCTTTTTCGTGGTAGTTGCTACTAATGATAACTTCTTCTGGTCGAAAATTTCTTCCTTCAATAAGCTTCACTCCTAATGTTTCAAGAGCATGTTCACCCGCATAGTAATAATTCAACCGCGCTTGTCTTGATTCTTCAGGTAAAGGCTTGAGTCTTACAGACGAAGAGGAGCCACCACCTGACAAAGGAACGGCTTGTGACATAGTAGCGTTAATGACACCGGGAATATTTCGTATCATATCTTCGTCAATTTCAGTTTGCTGTCTTAGGTCCCGATCTTTACCAAAAGTCATTACCGTAAAACTGAAGATTTCGTCTTGTGTAAAACCGGTATCTTCGCGGAGATAAGATAAGTTGTCATTGATCATGAAAGCAGCATTGCTCACGATAGCTGTGGTTAACGCTATTTGTAGAAACAGCAATACCGCACCCACTTTAGAGCGACAAAGTGCGTTGAATATTGGTTTAATTTCAAACATGTTTGACACTCCTATTGGCTTTTAAGGTAGATAGCAGGTTGTGTTTTGCACACTAACCATGCTGGGTAGAGCCCTGCGACAAAGCTCGCGAGAAGAGCTATTGCGGGTGCAGCAAGTAACATAGATACGTCCATAGTGGCTAATGCATTATAATAACTATTCGTTTCACGTACCCCCCACAAACCAAGTTGTGCGATAGCAATGCCCAGTAACCCACCAGAGAAGCCAATGACAGATACTTCAACAATATGCTGTAAAAAGATTTGTTGTTTGCTTGCTCCAAGTGCCCGTCTAATTCCCACTTCTGGCGCACGCTTGAGGAATTTAGCTAGCAATAGGCCAAGGATATTTGCAACGCACACCATCAAAAACATAAAGCTAAGAGCGACCAAGATACGGTTATCTTCAGATATCACTTCATTGTATGCCAACCATTCATTCACGTTACGCAGACTATAAATCAACTCTTCTCGTTGGAAACGACCTCGAGACTTTTGATCTTCCATGTATGCCATTAAGAATCGACCGTACTCTTCCTTTTGTTTTGGCGTATTTAATTGAACCCAAAATTGCGTCCATACCTTCTCAGAAATAATTAGGTCCTGATATCCCCTCATCTGCTCCAATTTCCAACCATTCATATTTCCCCACGTACCAATTTCCTCTAGAGGGGCGATAGCGAAGGGAATATACAGTGCTTCAGCGGGATTAAATGCACCATTGTTTACGTCGTAATATTTCACGTGGTGTTCCCAATCTTCTGTTACCCCCACCACGCGATAACTTTTATTGTCTAAAAAAATCTCTTTCCCAATCGAGTTTTCACCGTTAAACAAACGCTCATTGACTGATTTGGAAATTACAACCACATAAGGTTTGTTATCTTGATCGTCTTTGGTCCACGCTCCGCCAAAAATAAACGGCCGTTCAAAGATGTCGAAGAACTCTTTATTAACCAAGCGAGCCTGCTCCATTCTTGGCTTTACATCAGGGGTGTTTAAATGCACAGAAAAACCTGTTCTAAAACTAGGGCTGCTGAGTACATCAATGTCTGCATTGTATAAATTAACGGCGTCTTGATAGGTAAGCTGGCGAGGTAAATTGTCGTCTGTATTCCACTCATTACCTTCGTCCATTATTTGTAACTGCACATAATGGATTTTGTCACTTTTGTGGGGAATAGGATCCATCGACATCATGTGATACACAGACAAACTGGTCATGGTTATCCCTATGCCAATGGCGATAGCAAACACCATCAGAAAGCTAATTACGGGGGTATTTCGTATGCTACGCCAACTTAAATCAATATAGTGAAGTAACATGTTACACCTCTGCTTTAATTCGCGTATCAACAACTGGTTGACTCGCTTCAGGCACACCTTGATATAAGGTAAAGTCTGCAAGCTGGCCATCAACCACCTGTATGTTACGCGGCGCCCGTCGTGCTAGTTCTGGGTCGTGTGTAACCATAACGATAGTGGCACCGTTGCGGTTAATTTCTTCTAAAAGCTCCATAACCTGTCGCGCCATTAACGTATCTAAGTTCCCTGTGGGCTCATCGGCTAGCAAAAACCGAGGTTTTCCTGCAAGTGCTCGCGCTATAGCAACACGCTGTTGCTGCCCACCAGAAAGCTGTTGAGGTAAGTGTTTGGCACGACTCGCTAACCCTACTTGCTCAAGGCATTCTTCAATTCGTTTTTTGCGCTCTTTGGCCGGTACACCGCGATAACGCAATGGCACTTCCACATTCTCAAAAAGGCTGAGGTCAGGAATAAGGTTAAACCCTTGAAAAATAAATCCAATTTTTTGATTTCTTAAGTCAGCGCGCTGATTATCAGATAAACCACCGACATCAATGCCATCTAATGAATAATGACCGGATGTGAAAGGCTCGAGGATCCCAGCCATATTAAGAAAGGTGGTTTTTCCTGAGCCAGAAGGTCCAGTCACCGCAATAAATTCACCTTCTTTCACTTCCAGCGAAAAATCGCGTAGTGCGTGGGTTTGGACACTGTCAGTTTGATATACCTTGCTAATATTTTGCATTTTCAACATTGTTGTATTCCTTGTCTTATCTCAGCAACACCGATGGTGCCTGCTTGAATCTGTCGTAGTTGGAAGTGATGATTTCATCGCCTTCCTGTAAACCTTCTAAAATCTCAACTTCGCGCATACTGGTCGCGCCAATTTGAATAGCTATTTTTTGCGCAATATCTCCGCGTATAAGGTATGCAGTGTTTCCACCGGCTTGTAAGAAGCTTCCTCGGGCCACTTTGAGTACACCCGTTTTATTTTCCAGTAGAATACGTGCCGATACTTGTTGGTTCTGACGAATAGATTGAATGCTGTTTTCAGGAAAGCGAACCCGCGCAGTTACTTGTCGTTCAACAACTTCAGGCGAAATAGATGCCAATTTCCCCATAATTGTTTGGCCATTTACCGTTAGCTCAACATCCATCCCAATACCTATGTCACCGGCATAGCTCTCGGCAACTGATAACTGAGCTTCATAGGCAGAGAGGTCAACTAATGTCATTAAAGGCTCGTTTTTGTCCACTAGCGCATTGGGTGTAGTTAATACATTACCCACAACGCCGGACACACTGGCTTTAATGTGCAGGTTATCAAGTTGTCGCTCCAGCTCTTGTACCACTAACATTTGACGCGACACTTTTTCCTTCGTTGTTTGAAGTTCAAAGGCCAGGGTGTCTTCGGCCAGTTCAATTTCGCTCATCGCGTGTTTGTGAGTAACTTGTGCACGCGCCAGATCATCTTGTGCTTTTTCAAAATCAATTTGGCTAATGAGGTTATTCTTTATGGATAACGCTGCGCGTTTGTCCTCGCGGATAGCTGCATCAAGCTCGACTTTTGCTAAATCAGCTTGTTTGTTTAACAGCAGTGTTTGCCGTCTAACATCAAGCTCTTGTCTTGCCAAGTCACTGCGCAAACTAGCAAGTACCAGTTGCTCTTGTTTAAGCGCACTTTGCAATTCAGGAGACTCGACAATGGCAACAATGTCCCCCTCGCTGATGAAGTCGCCTGCCATCACGTTTAGTGAAACATAACCTTGCTCAGGGCTATAAACTTGGGGTGCATTTGCCGCAATAATTTTACCTGTTGTAATAATGTCGCGAACTAAGTTACCCTTTGAAACGGTATGTACTTTCAGCGATTCTCTTTCTATTGAAATATCCGCTGCGGGTGACGACGCCAATACATACCCCAACCCACCCAAAACAAAGACAGACGCCAAAGACAAAATCCAAAGCTTTGTTCTTCGTTTGGGTTTTACAACAACATCTTGTTTACTAGTATCTTGAATCATCGTTTTTCCCAGCCAAATGTGGTTTCAACATTGGCGAGTATCACACCAAAGGCAAACACCAAGATTGGGAGGCTGATATAATGAAGCAACATCATCATGACAAATTCTCTTTATACGTTAATGAATAGCCGTACTAAATAAAGTACATATATAAAACGAAATACGAATTACATGCCAACATTTAATCTATTGAATTATATGCAATTTAATAAAAAACCTTGTTAAGAAGTGTCCGGGTCGGACACTTATTTCTGTCCGAACTCTACGCGGACACAATGCTCAGCAATAAAAAAAACGCGTAAATAATGATGATCAATACTGAGAAAGACATGGGGAATTACATTGTGAAGAAAGTACTGAGTGTAGTTTTGTTTAGTGCAGCTATGCTTTGTGCATTACTATCGTTATCTCAAGTTAAGGCGCATCAAACGCATGAAAATACACATCAGGTAAATGAAGATAAACAAGGCTCAGCCCATTATTTAGGTAATGAAGCGTTACTTGTAATTCACGGTGGGCATAAGGTACTTTTTGACCCTTTTTTTACACAACGACTTCGGATTTTATCAAAAAGTACCCGAACACTTACGTGAAAAAATGTTTAAAGGCATAGCGCCATTTAATGATATCGACGTCATAGTGATAAGCCATGCCCATGAAGATCATTTTTCTGCAGAAGATATTGTTACGTATCTAAACCAATTCCCTCAGGTAACCCTAGTTGGTCCATCTCAGGCTATAGCGCAAATACAAGCACACACCGACAATGCCAGTGTTACGAATAGGCTTCTCGGTGTCAGTATGTCCTTTGGTGATGCTCCATGGCAAAAAACAGTAAAGGGGATACAATTTGACGCGGTACGCATTCCACATGCTGGCTGGCCAAGACGTGCTGATGTTGAGAACATGGTGTTTCGATTGGCATTTGATGATACCAATTCGGTGATCCATATGGGGGATGCTGATCCACTTACTTCACACTATGTCCCATACAACGCACTGTGGGACGCAAGCAAAACAAAACTGGGCTTTCCTCCCTATTGGTTTCTTACCAGTGCAGAAGGGCGTTACATACTTAACGATATCATGCACATTGAAGAAACCGTGGGCGTCCATGTTCCCCTCAACATTCCCGCCTTGCTTGAACAATCAGGGAAAGCTTTTTTTAATCAGCCGGGCAGTATTAAAACCTTTTAATTGTATGTTTGCGTTTAAGTCTTAACTGAACAGCTTCATAAACCAACCTTTTTGAAGGTCTTCTTCACAGGTTTTAAGTTGCGTGGCGTAGCGCAAAGAACGCGCTTTCACTTTTGAGGCTACCTTTTTTAACCACGGTTTTTTATCGTAAGAACGACGCTTATAGCCCCCCCACCCTTCATGGTAATTGAGGTATTGCGCATATGCATCCCATTTAGATACGCCATTTACCTTTTGTGACTTGTGGATGAACCAGCCCATAAAGTCAATGGCATCTTCGAAATCGTCTCTATCAGCACCGCTATTACCCGTTTCTCGCACATAATCAGCCCATGTAGGTGTTTTAGCTTGAGAATACCCATACGCTGAACTCACGCGTCCCCACGGGATCATGCCAAAAAACACGTAATCACGGGGCGGCAATGCATCATGCCTGAACGAACTTTCTTGATACATCATGGCCATCGGCACGTGAATTGGCACCCCCCATTTATCACGAGCATCCGCGGCCGCGTCGTACCAGTCGTCTTTCTCGTAAAATATTTCGCACAGATTGCTTATATCTTTTGGGGGTGTGGTGGCACACCCCGCGATGAAAAGAGGAAACAGGACGATAAAAGTTGATAAAAAAACTAACCAATTTTTTGAACTTTTGGTTCATAGCTTGTCTTAATTAATGTTCTAGTAAAGTGTGTGTTTCCCTGGAACCCTTCGATGCCTGACCCTTGTCAGGCATTTTTTTTAGCTGGCGGTTCTGCAAAATAATCACGAATAAAGGTGTCAAAGTCTTTGCTATCAGCGGCTTCAATTTCTTGTTGCGCGCTAAATGAAGCATCTGCTTGCTCAACAAACCCACTCGCATCTGTATAGCTGTAAGCAAAAGCTTTCATTTCGCTTTGATACTTTTCAGCCAATTCTAAGCCCAATGTACCATTGTCTTTGTTGTGCTGTAGCAATTCATTTAGCAACCGTCCCGATGGCGTTAGATCTGGATTATGTATTTTCTCAAGCTCAACACTCACCGCTTCGCTATAACGCGCCGTTTCATTGGCTTTATCGAGTAATGCTGCAGCTTGTTTGAAATAACCGAATAACTCATCACACCATACACGCAGGGAAACTTCATCTCCATTTCGCAAAAGCTGCAACGCAGGATCTCGTCCTTCAAGCACCACCTTGTTCATATTTTCTTTTGCTTCGTTTATCTGCGCCTCGTCCAAGTCAGCACTCGGTATCAGCAAACAGGCAAGTAAAAACACGTCTAGAAAATCAAACTGCGTTTGTGAAATCCCAATCGGTGAAAACGGGTTAACGTCTAAAGCGCGAACTTCAATGTAATTCACCCCCCTTCTCACCAATGCATCTGTGGGTTTTTCCATAGATTGGGTAGGCTGTTTAGGGCGAATTGGCGAGTAAAGCTCATTTTCAATCTGAATGATGTTTCTGCTAAGTTGTTGGTAGTTCCCTTCTTCACCAGCAGCGAACTGACTGAATCGCGTTGAAGGTGTGCTCATTGCACCGCGCAGCAAACGCACATAGTTGTCTAATTCGTTGTAACATATCTTAAGTGACGATTGCTCTGCACTGGTGTATCCCAAATCACTCATTCGTAGTGACGTGGCATAAGGCATATAAACAGTACCTTTACCGACCTTTTTGAATGGCAGAGCATGTTCTTTACCTTTTAAGAACGAACCACAAAGTGCTGGCGATGCACCGTACAAGTAAGGTATTAACCAACAAAGCCGACGATAGTTTCTAATTAGTCCGAAGTAATCCGCAGAAGTCTGCTCTTGCGAATGCGCATTGCCATTTAGTTCTGACCAAAGTTCCCAAAAGCTATCTGGAAATGAGAAGTTAAAATGCACACCAGCAATGGCCTGCATCATACTGCCATAACGATTTTTAAGACCAATACGATAAACACGTTTCATCTTCCCAACATTCGATTCGCCAAAATAGGCAATGGGGATGTGTGCTTCATCGTCAATAAAACAAGGCATACTCAATGGCCAAATTTGCTCATCGCCAATATTGTCGATTACAAATTTGTGAATATCTTTTAACTGCGCCACTGTCTTGGCAGCACTATTTTCAGGTGGCGTGATGAATTCTAGAAGCGACTCAGAAAAGTCAGTGGTAATAGACTCATGTGTCAGCGCCGAACCTAGGGGTCTTGGGTGCGGCGTTTGAGCTAGTGTACCATTGGGGTTGATACGCAGAGTTTCTCTTTCCACACCGCGTTTAATATCTTTAAGCGCATTAAGAAATGCAGAGGACTGTAGCGCGTCAATACGCGCTTCGAAACGGGCTGAGTTTGCAGTCAAAATGATGGTCCGTTATGTCATTACTGCCCCCTGTTATGGGGGGCAATCCTATAAATTCAACAAAAATCAATTAATCAGTTTAACGTTTCTCGGGTGTTTTGCTCTACTGACAACTCGATAATTGGTACTGATAACGCGCTCAACTGAGGCAGAACCTTAGCTTTATCGCCTACTACAATAATTTGCATCTTGTCCATATTCAAATATTGCTTTGCTAACGCGTCAATTGTGGCTTTATCAATGCTGTTAATAATGTCTAATTGCTCGTTGCGATACGTTTTATCTAGGTCGTAACTTAACAACTGTCTCAAAAAGCGCGCTTTGCTGGTTGGGGTTTCAAACTCCAATGCATCACTCAATGTAAATGCATTGCGCATAAATGCAATTTCTGACTCGTTGACGCCTTCGATGCGATAGTTTTCAATTTCTTTGAAAATCTCTGTTATCCCTTGCGCCGTGCTATCCGCGTTCAAGTCTGTACTTACTTCAAACCAACCTAGCGTTTTACCGCCAATAAAGCCACTGTTGGCACCGTAAGTAATACCTTTGTCTTCGCGTAAATTCAGATTGATGCGACTGTTAAACGCACCGCCTAAAGGGAAATTCATCAGACGTGTTTTAAAGTATTCTCCCGTTGCATCAAAAGGAAGGCTTCTTTCAACAATGTATACCACTGATTGAACAGCTTGTGGGCTATCCACAAAGAAAAGGTTCGTTTTATCGTATTCAGGAAACGCGTTGTAATCAGTGAATTCGTAATCTTCACCTTGCCACTTACCGACAAAATCTATGGCTTTTAGCATATCATTTTTAGATAGGTTTCCTACCACAACCATACTTGCTTTGGCCGGGGAATAGTAGCGTTCATAGAACGCCTTAATATCATTGAGGGTAATATTTTGAACGCTTTGCAACGTGCCCTCATCAGGTAAGCTCACTCTATTTTCTTCACCAAACAGCACTAGGTCTCTTGCGCGACGGGCTAAACTTGATGGTGTCTTTGCTTGTTGTTGAAGCCCTTGAATGACGCGCTCTTTCATGCGCGTAAAGTCATCTTCACTAAAAGCTGGGTTAAAGAGCTTTTCTTTCAGTAGCTCTAGCGTTGCATCAAGGTGTTTTGTTAGTGTTGATACATACACCTGTGTGTATCTTCCTGCAGTACTGAAACTTATTGAACTCCCCAATTTTGAAAGCTCATTTGCCAATGCCTCGTTGGTGTAGTTTTGGGTAGTCTCGTTCATTAATAGCGCGGTAAGGTAAGCCGTACCCGCTTTGTTTTCTGGGTCGAGCAACATGCCGCCGTCTAAACCAAGCGTGAGCGTCACAGTTGGTGTCTCATCGCTCGTTACCCCCAGTATTTCAATTCCATTTTCTAAAGACGCTTTCCAATAGTCAGGCACTTCCACCACCGGCGCTTTACCCGCTGCTGGAACTTTGCTTCTATCAAAACTCGAAGGTGCACTGGTAAACGTTTCTTCCTCTACCCGACCTTCATTTTCTTCAGCTTGCGGAGCAGGGATATTGCGAACAGGTCGTTCAAAGTTTTGGGGGGCTGCGGCAAGGGCGATTTGTCCTTTGGGAACGACGCTTAACACCACACTGTGTGCGTCTTTGATATATTGCTTATACACTCGCATTACATCTTCGGCAGTTACCGCATTGTAACGCGCGATATCTTGCGCAATCAGGTCTGGAGTTTGATGGAATGTCTCATTCGCAGCAAGCTCAGATACCTTACCCGAAACACTTTGTAACCCAAACACGGTTCTTGCTTCAATTTGTCCTTTGGTACGTGCTAAATCATCACTTGTCACTCCACGAGTTTCAAACTCTGCCAGCGTCGCTTCCAATATGTTTTGCAATTGCGCTAATTGGTTAACTTTTGAAGGGTTCGCTAACGCCAAAAGCTGAAACTCACACGCTAACTCTCGACAAGGATGAGAGACAACCGCTTGTACTGCCATACCTTGCTTAACTAAATTTTTGTAGAACAGCGAGGTTTTCCCACCACCTAAAATGTCTGCGAGTACGTCAAGAGGCGCTTCATCTTCATGACGTGCATATACCGTTGGATACGTAATTTGCAGAAGTGGCAAATGAACATTATCTTCAAGGGTCACATACCGGGTTTCATTAAGGGTAACAGGTTGCGGTTGAGGCTCTTCTACCTCAGGACCAGCAGGAATTTCACCAAAATACTGTTCTATCAATGCCTTAGTTTGCGCCACGTCAATATCACCACCTATGGTTAGAACCGCATTATTTGGCCCATACCAACGTTTAAAGAAAGCTTTAAGGTCATCTACGTTTACGCGATCTAAATCTTCCACATACCCTATGGTTAACCAAGAATAAGGATGACCTTCTGGATATAAGGCTTCGCCATTTAGCTCAAACCGCAATCCATATGGCTGATTGTCTACCCGCTGAGCACGTTCGTTCTTAACTGTCTCGCGCTGATTTTCAAATTTTTCTTGATCAACGGCGTCGAGTAAATACCCCATTCTGTCTGATTCTAGCCATAGTACTTTTTCAAGTTGGTTAGCGGGTACCGTTTCAAAATAGTTAGTTCTGTCAGTATTAGTTGTACCATTCAAGTTCCCACCGGCTTCTGTAATCACTTTAAAGTGTTGCTCATCAGCCACGTGTTTTGAACCTTGAAACATCATGTGCTCAAAGAAATGAGCAAAACCAGATTTACCCACCTCTTCTCTTGCTGATCCCACGTGGTAGGTCACGTCTACGTGAACCAAAGGATCAGAATGATCTTCGTGAAGAATAACCGTTAGGCCGTTGTCCAACGTGTACTTTTCGTAGGCAATTGATACTGAATTAACATCGGCGGTTTGTTCCATTTGCGTGCGCTGACACGCAGAAACCAGAACCGCACCCAGTACTAATATAAGTGCACGAGTAGCCAGCTTTCCTGACATATTTTTTCCTTTTATTTTTTTCATCGACAGCGAGGCCTTGTGAGTTTTGACATTTAAATTTAACACCAAGGGCCAATAGATCCTGAGAACCCAAATGGATTACTCTTACAGAATGCTGGAAGACTACCAAACTTTTTTGCGCTTTACTTGCGTTGACGTTGCTTTGATTGTGTTAATTTATGTATTTGTGAAATACACTTAAGTAAAAGAGTGTTTGGTTAGTAAGTTCAATGCTACTCAAAATCGTTGAACGAATGAGTTCAAAAGCTCAATAGCTTCTCTTGAATTAAAAAGAGAATCGGAAAATGTGTTAATAAGGAAACATGCATGGAAAATTCAACAACTGTGTTAGACCTTGATTTTGGCATGTCACAATTAAGCGGGAATAAAAAACTGCTGTTCACGCTATTAGAGAAATTTTCCGAGGAATACCGCTCTACCGAAGCGAAGTTGCAATCCATGGTTGAGCAAAATGAGTTCAACGAGGCTTATTCCTTAGTACACACTTTAAAAGGTGTTACGGGTAACTTGGGACTTTTTGCTTTGCACAATGCGTCTAAACCCGTGGAAAGCTGTTTTAGAAATGAACAGCGCCTTTCTGACAATTATGAAAGCTTTCTAAGTACGTTAAATGAAACCATAGCCGCTGTTGATGCACTGACAGGTGACGCGTCTGGTGATAGTGAACAAGCCAGCGAGCCCCAAAACGATAGCGCAGCTGCACAGCAAGCTAAGAAACAACTGCTTGCTGCATTAAAAGCCAGTGAGTTTATTTCTCAAGAAAAGCTGGATGGATGGATTGACTCAATCGGGCTAGCAGACCCGAAACGCTCAGCCATAATTGACGCTGTTGACGAATTGGATTACGAAGCAGCTATTGCAGAATTAGAGTCAATTTGACGTTGTATAAGAGTCATAAGAGTCAATAGAACCAAGACAAGCACGACGCATAAACAATCGCACTCGTGCTTCTTTGCGAATGCACAAAGTTCAACCACCGCTAAACAGTTATACAATAAAATCAAAAGGCAGCTATGCACGCTATTCCCATCTTGTTTGAGAATGACGATATCATCATTGTCAATAAGCCTTCTGGTATTGGCATGCACAACGCTGCCGATAGCCACCGTTTCAAAAGTCCCACTAACGAAAATTCAGCAAGTCGTTCAACTAGCAGCACTGCGTTAAAAAACCGAGACCCTGAAAGTTTGGGGGAAGAAGATTGGGGCCCAGAAGCTCGGTGCACTGAAGATCAGGGTATAGTCACAAGGCTTAAAGCACAATTAAATCGTTCGGATTTGTATTTATGTCACCGCTTAGATACAGGTACCTCTGGCTGTTTATGTTTGGCGAAATCACCACAGGCCGCAGCCGAGGTTGGAGAGTTATTTGCTTCACGGCAAGTCGTCAAGTTCTATCTGGCGCTAAGCCAACATAAACCCAAAAAGAAACAAGGCAGTGTTATCGGCGATATGAAGAATCGCCGCGGCGGTCAGCGCATCTTATTAAAAAGTACAGAAAAGCCTGCCATTACGCAGTTTTTCAGTCATGCTGCGAAACCTGGTACTAGAGGATTTGTCGTCAAGCCTTACTCAGGGCAAACTCATCAAATTCGCGTTGCATTAAAAAGCGTGGGTGCACCTATTCTTGGTGATGAATTATACGGCGGCGCATCTGCTGACAGGTTGCATTTGCACGCGTGGCAACTTCATTTACCTTTTTCCACTGGTACCATTGTGGTTACAGCAGACGTAGATGACGGCGAAGGTTTTACACACGATGTGGTGAAACAATGGCTATCGTCTTTGCCTGAACCAACTCGCTATCCGTGGCCCACTATTCCCACACGCTATACCTCAATGCGAGAAAGTGACGACGCTCACAGCACAAAAGAAGCGCAACAGCATAAAAACAAACATGGTAAGTCAAACGAAAATACCGAGACCTCTCAATGAGCCATCTTCATATTGTCGGCTCAGGTGCTATTGGGAGCTTATTGGCAGCGGGAGCACAACAGCGCTCAGTGACTTACAGTCGCTACCCTCGTAATATAACAACCGTCCCTTCCTACGTACGTTGGATAGACGACAAACAGGTCCCCTTAGAGCCACCTAAAACCGACTTAACGCCTTTACACAGCGATGACATCTTGATTTTTCCTTTAAAGGTTCATCAATTAGAAGTGGCGCTTAACACTTGGAAACCCTTCTTGATAAACAAACCCGTGATAGTGCTTATGCACAATGGCATGGGCGGCCAAGAGATAGCATACTCACTACTTGGTAGTGATTACCCACTCATGCTGGCAACCACCAGTCACGGTGCATTGAAGTGTAGAGATCAGCAAGATAACACATATGTGCGCTATACCGGCAAAGGCACTACACAAATAGGTGTGCCAAGCGAAAGTACAAAGATCAGTTCTAGCCTACCTACTTCAGTAATAGACAAGGTTGTTACACTACTAAACACAGTCTTACCTAACGTTGAGTTGGCTGATGACATAGTAAAAGCCTTGTGGAATAAGCTGTCAGTTAACGCTGTTATCAACCCGGTCACGGCATTAAACGGTATCCAAAATAAGCGCGTTGTAGACGATCAATTTAGTTATTTACGTCAGGCGATTTGTGAAGAATTTGTGGAAGTTGCAGCGGCCTGTGGTGTTTCGTTTAATGTGGAGCAGGTGCATGCTAATGTGTTAGCAGTTGCCAATGCAACAGGTGAAAACTACTCCAGCATGCATCAGGATGTTATGCACCAAAGAGTCACTGAGATAAATGCGATCAACGGTTACCTTGTGACGCAAGCAAAGAAAAAGGGTATTCACGTCCCCGTAAATACCCTTTTAACAGAAAAGATCAATGCGCTTAGTGACAATTATTCGTCTTCGCCCTGACTCTCTTTTGATACTTGTGGCTTCATGTGCGGGAACAAGATAACGTCTTTAATGGTAGAGCTATCTGTAAATAGCATCGCCAAACGATCAATGCCAATACCCTCACCCGCTGTTGGCGGTAAGCCGTATTCTAGTGCGCGAATATAGTCATCATCGAAGTGCATAGCTTCATCGTCGCCCGCATCTTTCTCTTCAACTTGTTTCGCAAAACGCTCTGCTTGATCTTCAGGGTCGTTAAGCTCACTGAAGCCATTCGCAAGTTCGCGACCGCCTACGAAGAACTCAAAACGGTCTGTAATAAATGGATTTTCATCATTGCGACGGGCAAGTGGTGACACTTCCCACGGATACTCGGTAATAAAGGTAGGCTGAATAAGCTTCTCTTCTGCTGTTGCTTCGAAGATTTCACACAAATACTTACCCGCGCCCCAAATGCCATCAACCTCAGGTTCTTTGATATGTAGCTGCTTTGCCATTGCTTTTAGTGCGTCTAAATTCGCTTCTGGATCGCGAATAGCCGCTTCATTAGCTTCAGGCCAATACTTAAGAATAGCTTCGCCCATGCTCAAGCGGTCAAACGGCTTACCAAAGTCATATTCAACTTCGGACGTTACATTGCCTTCAGAATCTTTCGTGGTATTTTTGATAACCGTCGTACCGAGAATGTCTTCAGCCAATGTGCGAAGCATATCTTCAGTAAGGTTCATCAAGTCATTGTAGTCAGCATACGCTTGGTAGAACTCAAGCATAGTAAACTCAGGGTTGTGACGGGTTGATAAACCTTCGTTACGAAAATTTCGGTTAATTTCAAACACACGCTCAAAACCACCTACCACAAGACGCTTAAGGTAAAGCTCAGGCGCAATACGCAAGTACATGTCGATATCTAACGCATTGTGATGTGTAACGAAAGGCTTCGCCGTCGCGCCACCTGGTATAACCTGTAGCATTGGCGTTTCAACTTCAAGATAATCACGCTCTGTTAGGTATTTGCGAATACCATTAACAATTTTGCTGCGGATCATAAAAGTTTTGCGCGTTTGCTCGCTGGTGATCAAGTCTACATAACGCTGGCGGTATTTAGTTTCTTGGTCGCTCAATCCATGGAACTTTTCAGGTAATGGACGAAGTGCTTTAGTGAGCAGTTCGTATTGCGCCATGTTCACATACAAATCGCCTTTGCCAGATTTGTGCAAGTCACCCGCCACACCAATGATGTCGCCGATATCCAATGCGCCATATTTGGCCTTAAGATCTTTTTGCGTATCTTTGTCAGCATAAGCTTGAATACGGCCCGTCATATCTTGTAGCAACAAGAATGGACCACGTTTCGCCATAATACGGCCAGCAATGCTTACCTTGTTACCTTGCTCTTGCAAGGTTTCTTTGTCGATTTCACCGAACTTAGCTTGAAGTTCATCAGCGTAGTTTTCACGACGGAAGCTGTTTGGGAAGCCATTTGCACGGCACTGTTCGCGAATAGCGCTTAGCTTTGCACGGCGCTCTGCAATCAATTTGTTATCGTCAGTTTGTTGGTCAGTCATAACCTTGTCACTTCGTAGTTCGGTTTACAGCCCAGATTTCAGGCTGGCTTGAATGAATTTGTCCAAGTCGCCATCTAGAACGGCTTGAGTGTTACGTGTTTCCACGCCTGTGCGCAAATCTTTAATGCGAGAGTCGTCTAATACGTAAGAGCGTATCTGACTTCCCCAGCCGATATCTGACTTGCTGTCTTCCATCGCTTGTTTTTCGGCGTTTTGCTTTTGCAGTTCAAACTCATAAAGTTTGGCTTTTAGCTGCTTCATCGCCTGATCTTTATTCTTGTGCTGAGAGCGGTCGTTCTGACACTGCACAACAATGCCTGTTGGCTCGTGCGTAATACGCACCGCAGAGTCTGTTCTGTTTACGTGCTGACCACCAGCGCCAGATGCGCGATAAGTGTCAATTCGCAAATCAGAAGGATTGATTTCAATATCAATATCATCATCGATTTCTGGGTATACAAACGCCGAAGAGAATGACGTGTGACGGCGGTTACCCGAGTCAAATGGCGACTTTCTCACTAAGCGATGCACGCCTGTCTCGGTGCGCAACCAACCGAACGCATATTCGCCCTGCATACGAAGCGTGGCACTTTTAATTCCAGCAACTTCGCCTTCAGATACTTCGATAAGTTCAGTTTTAAAGCCGTGCGCCTCGCCCCATCGCAAATACATGCGCAATAACATATTTGCCCAATCTTGTGCTTCTGTACCACCAGAGCCTGACTGAATATCAATATAGCAGTCATTCTCGTCATTGGGGCCTGAAAACATGCGACGAAATTCAAGCACTTCCAATTGCTCGATTAGGCCTTCAAGTTCAGTTTGCGCTTCATTAAAGGTATCTTCATCTTCTGCTTCAACAGCAAGTTCCACAAGACCTTCAACATCTTCACTACCTTGGTCGAGCTTGTGGATAGTTTCAACTATTTGCTCAAGGGCAACTTTTTCTTTGCCAAGTGCCTGTGCTCTGTCTGGCTCGTTCCAAACATCAGGGCTTTCTAATTCTCGGCTAACTTCTTCCAAGCGCTCTGACTTTGCATCAAAGTCAAAGATACCCCCTAAGCGCGTCAGTGCGCTCGCGAATATCTTTTATCGCATTGATAACGGGATTTATCTCAAACATAGTCCGCTTATTTCTCAAAAAATTTAGACCGCGGATAGTACCGAATTTATGGGAATTTTGATAGGGGTAAGAGAAAATATGCGCAGAGTCAGCGACCACTGACTCTGCGGGTACAAACAAAGCTAAAAGCTTAAAAACTTAGAATTTAACGTTAACCCCAACCCATAGGTTGCGCGCGCGATCTTTTATGTTGTAATCGTCAAGAAACACCACTTCACTAACCACACCACGACCGGTCAAATACTCATAAGTACCATCGTTGTTAAGGTCGTTGTACTCTGTACTATATGAAGTGAAATCTTCATCCAGCAAGTTATTAATTCTTGCATTTACTGTGACGTACTCGTTGATAGTGTATCGTGCACCTAACGCTAACAATGTGTAGTTCTTAAAGTACAATGGCTTGTCAAGCGTGCTATCCCAACCGCGGTAACGATCGGAACGAAATTGGGTTTGCAGATACAAATTAAATGCTTCGTTGATATCCCAATTCACTGTAACATTTGCCATGTGCTCTGCAGTATTAGTTAAAGGTTGCCCTTCTTGTGGACCACTTTTTTGCTCGCTGTCTGTCCAAGTATAGTTAGCTGTCACGAACCAGCTTTTGTTAAACTGTAGTCGACCCGCGGCTTCAACACCTTGCAAATCAACTTCATCGATATTTATCTTTTGACTGTAAGAGTCATAACCTAACTGGTCATATTCGCCTAAGTTCACACAAGGACGAACACCACCTGTCGCTTCACAGCTTTGTATTCTATCGCCGCTGGCAATTTTATCTTCAAACTGGGTATTAAAGTACGTCAGGTTGAAGTTATGTCCGTCGTCACTGTTCCAATATGCGGCAATTTCGCTGTTTACACTGGTTTCAGGTGATAAGTCTGGGTTACCGGCGAAAGGTGATGTGCCTTGCCCACCAAACCCTGTAATTCCGTCGTAAAGGTCGGTCGTGTTAGGTGTTTTATAACCTGTGCTTACGCCACCTTTGACTGTCCAATTGTCAGAAAGGTTATACACCGCATAGAGACGCGGAGAAACTTGACTCCCAAACGCGTCGTGCTCGTCGTAACGCACACCAGCGGTTAGCGTCAAGTAGTCATTAAAGCTCCAGTTATCCTCTGCAAATAAAGACCACATCTTTTGCTCTTGAACGCCACCCGCGATGCCATCTTCAAGACCAAAAACACCATCGAGTAACTCACCATCAATTACTTGCCCACCTAATACCACGTTATGCGTGCCATAGAAGTCATCAACCGGAATATCTACACGCACATCAAGGGTGTATTGACTGCTCTCTAGTGGTCGTTTAGGACGGGGTAAAAAGGTCTCTTCCGCAATATTTTTACGTGCTTCTTCAGACAGCCCTTCGTATGCTCCAACACCATCGTACATGTCTTGCAGTAGTAAACGCTCCTGGACTGATAGTGGCAATGTACGACCATCGTTAGACGTATCAACATGTGACAACGCAACCATGGTTGAAAAGCCGTTCCACTGGCCTTCATGTGCAATAGACCACCACTCGCGATTAAACTGCTGGTCTTCAGCATACCCGGCGCGAGGGTTAACTACACCACGTCGAGCAGCCCAAATCGCATCGATGTTGTCTTTGGTACCCAACGGATAGGAGATACTGCCTGTTTCCACATTGTAAGTAGGCGTATTGTCGTAAGTTTGCTTTGAGTTGTCATAGTCAAACTTGATGCTCTGGTTTTCGAAAGGGGTATAGAACAGTGTAAAGCCAACCTGTTCACTGTCACTATCAACAGTTCTACCGCCACTACCAAAACCCAGCTCGCGAACATGTATATCTCCGTTTGGATCTACTGCTGGTTCAAACTCTGGCGATGATGCTTGTCGTTCATAAACACTGCCTCGTACGCCTAAAGTCAGTACATTTTCAATGAGTGGCCCTTGAACGAAGAAATCAGAGGTAATGTCATCGCCAAATTGATCATCGGTTTGGAAACTTCTTCCGAAGTTAATTGAACCACCCCACTCGTCTGAGCGCTTCTTAGTAATGACGTTAATAACACCACCAAGTGCATCAGCGCCATATAACGTTGAAGCCGGGCCTCGGATAACCTCAATACGCTCAATTGCTTCCATTGGCGGAACGTGGCCAAATGCATTTCCACCAAAGTTATTTGGATAGATATCGCCGTGATTATTCATACGAATACCGTCGATAAGCAAAAGGGTATATTCACCGGTTAAGCCGCGCATACTTACCGAACCTTGGCCGGTTTTATCTCGTGTGGTACCGATATCTATACCTTCTTGAAACTGAACTGCATCAAGTAAGGTTATAAACGCGCGGGTCTGTAAATCTTCGTTAGTAATGACCGAAATACTGGCTGGTGCTTCTGTGATTTTCTGTTCAAAACCTGTCGCTGAGACAACAATACGTTCTATTTGACTACCATCAGGCAGTAGTTCGATATTTTCTTGTGATATGGCAGGACTACCAATAAATGCGGCGATTAATGCGCTGGTAATTGCAGTGCAACGTGTTTTCAAGGTATCGCTTCCTTATTCTTGTTCCGTTTTCTAGAGAGAATTGAGTGTGAGCCTCTCATTAAGTGGCCGGAATACTACTTGGCATTAAAACAATCGTCAATACAAACGATATTTATTATCATTTACATGAATATTAATAAGTGCATTAAGAAAAACTAAAGAAGAGAATTAAGTACCCGTAAAACGAGGAAAATAAGGCGAATTTATTTTAAAGACTTGTTTGAAAGGAAAATGTACCCATTACTGCTATAGCACTCTTGCAAATGGATATTCGTTTGTGTCTTCAATTAGCGATGGAACCCTATGTCAATAAACTACTTTTCAAATGCAGTAATAGGAATATTGTTGGGGCTAATGTTTCTGGCTCTGGGCCCTGTCATTGAATGTGATAATTTGGCAGGCGTTACTACCACGCTTCAATGCCCGGATGGCGTGCAGATTTCTTCACTATGGCATCTGCTGTCATTTCTATCCATGGCCTTAGGAATAAGTAGTTGGCTATTTCGAAATAGAAAGCGACAAAAAACGTAATAACAATACAAGAGCCTGTTTATCTTTGTTCATAAATTTTTCATGAGTCATTTTTTACTCAGGCGATTGCAAATGTACGCGGTTTAGTGGGCCTTAACAAGTACATTTATGGGCAGTATCTACAAGCTTTGATAAGTATCAGAAAATCCACAAAGCCTATCTCTTCCGTTATGTTTTGCCTCGTATAACGCTAAATCAGCTTGACCAATGACATCATCCAAAGTTGTTTCTAACGTGGGTCGAACAACCATATAACCGGCACTTGCAGTCACCACCCCCTGTCTACTTGCCGAGTGCGCTATATTAAGTGCTTTTATCGACGCCAATATATTTTTTCCAACTAACTCACACCCTTGCCTATCGGTCCTTGGCAGTACAATGATAAATTCTTCTCCACCGAAACGAATTACTGTATCCCCTGGGCGATGAATAGATTGCATGATGACATCAGCAACAGAACGCAGACATTGATCACCTGCCAAATGACCGTAGTTGTCATTGAAGGCTTTGAAGTAATCCAGATCAAGGACAATAACGCCGAAGAGCTCATTGTTACGCACAGCACTTTTAAGTAGACCATGCACTTCAGTATTCAAGTAATGGCGATTACATAAACCCGTGAGTGGGTCACGGAAGGAAATTGCACGAAGAAACTGAATTCTCAGTTCATTGGTAAGAGCATTTTTGACGCGATGCACAAGTGTCATCGCTAAGATAGGTTTAACAATGAAGTCAACACCACCCGCATCCCAGCAGGCCTTTTGTGTTTCATGCTCAACACTAGCGGTTGCAAAAATGACTGGAATAGTTTCTAGCTCGGGCGTATTTTTTAACTCGCGACAAAGCTCCAAGCCATTTTTGACCGGCATATTCACATCTAAAATGACTAAATCAGGCTTAAGTAAAAGACATTTATCAATAACATCAAGGCTGTTACACACGTAATGCACCTGTGCAATATCAGAGATAATATGTGAAATGATATCGGCGCTTATCTCGTCATCATCGACAACGAGAACATTACATTTTTTCAACGCTATATCATCTGCAATTGCGTTTTGTGATACAAGTGCATCAATCATGTTTTCGAATACCCAGTTCTTATGTAGAGCTCATAGGGAGTAGCTGATGCTCACGTATATGAAATTGTAAATTGCCGTAACCTTAAACTGACGTTACAGAATACGCGTTTCATAAAAAAAGCGCTGCACGCTTTTCGTAGTAATTTACTCACATCAGGCGTCTTTTACACGTGTTCATATATATCAATGCAGCGTTTGGCTAACGTACGAAGTACATATAAGAGCATCTATATTGTTAACATGTTCAACTGCATAATTATTATCGGCGCTCGAATGGACTTCTTAACGTTAAATTATCAGGGAAGAAACCACTAAGATTCTAGCATTCAGTCCTTTGATGTTCCAACTAGACGAAAACCAAGCCACCCCGCCATTGCGCTTGATGCTGTAATAAATACCCCCCATATCCAGTCTATTGCCATTATGAATACAGAGAAACCATCAATTATGCTATAAGCTGTTAAATTGTATGCGCCATAACTGGCAAGCCCAAGTAATGCGCCATCTATCCCCGCGTAAAGTAGAGACTTATCTCTATTTGCGACAACAGCAAGTACAAATACAACACCACCATACATCAAATAAAAAACGAGCCAAGGCCAGGTGACCACCTGATTACGCATTAACGATTTCATTTCTGTTTGGTACCAATTATCGGCAATGACGCCGAGCCATAGAAAATCGAGAATAGCGAAGGTCAAGTAAATAACAACTAATGACGACACAATATTCTTGGCAAAATAAACAATATTTTCACGCATTTTGGTTCTCTTTGAAAATACAGAGAACCAGTGTGTCACGATTTGCGGACGCTTAAAAGACAGAAAAAATAAAGGGGTACGAGAGCACGACGTGCTCTCGCAAAATAATAACTTAACGGTTTAAAGAGGCAATAAGACTTTCTTTAAGAGGAGTTGTGGGTCGACCGATTAACCTTGAAAGTGTTTGACTATCATCATGCAACCACCCACTTCCAGCATGCAGCTCAGCGTCTGAAATTGCAGTTGCCATTCCTTCAGGTAACCCAGCATCAGTTAACGCTTGGCAATAGTCTTTTGCATCCATATCAACAAGATTAAGTGAAGTGCTCGTCAGGTTACTTATTTCCTCCGCAAACCCCTTCAATGAGAAACCTTTGTCACCTGCTAGTTCATAGGTTTCTCCAATATGAGAGTTAGCATCAGTAAGAATACATACTGCGGCATCTGCATAGTCTTGTCGACTCGCACTGGAAATAATTCCCTGCTTTGCAGCGCCAACCACCGTTTTAGTAGCGAGAATATGATTAACATTATCACTGTAATTTTCTGTATACCAGCCGTTGCGCAAAATGACATAAGGCGCATTAACTTCCTTAAGATACGCTTCTGTTTGTGCGTGTTCATTGGCAAGTAAAAGCGGCGAGTTACCCGCTTTTAGAAGGCTGGTATACACCAAAAGAGATACCTTGTTTTCCATTGCAGCATCAACAACAGCTTTGTGTTGAGCGATACGTTTACCAACTTCAGAACTTGAAATTAAAAGTAATTTATCAACGTCAATCAGTGCTTGAACTAATGTTTCAGGCTTGTCGTAGTCTGCTTCTCGAACAATAACGCCACTTGCTCTGAGTACTTGAGCATTCGACGCATTTCTAACAATAGCAATAATATTTTCTGGCGCTTCGGTTTTTAGCAATGTTTGAACAACTTTTCGACCTAGCTGGCCATTGGCACCGGTAACAGCAATCATGATCTTTCCTCTTTGACAATGTGAATGATGAAACAAGTTGTATTATGTATGCCGATTATTGCTATGATAAGACTACCAATTCAGAATGGATTGTCTTGAAAATGAGTACAATTGAGCCCGCCCTTTTGAAAAACCTTGCTATATTCGCGACAGTAGTAAGCGCAGGAAGCTTTGCTGAAGCAGCTCGGCGCTTGCAATCAAGTCGCTCGCGAGTAAGTGAGCAAGTCGCCAATTTAGAAACGGCGTTAAACGTTAGACTTTTACACCGCACTACACGACAAATAGCGCTAACAGATGAAGGTCGACGAGTATTTGAACATGCAAAGAAATGCCATGATATTTTGGATGATATCGATGAAAGTTTGTCGCAAAGTCTACCAAATGGCCGAGTGTCAATTACAGTAACCCACGACATCGCTCACAAGTTTCTGCTTCCTCTTGTTCCTGAATTTAAACTGCGTTATCCAGAAGTGAGTCTCAATATTGTCTGCAGTGATGAGAAACTCGACTTGGTATCGAATAACATTGATGTGGGCATTCGCATAGGGTTACCAAGAGATGATTCGTTGGTGGGTCGAGTACTTTATGAAGAACGCTTTGCAGTTTATGCAAGCCCACAGTATTTAAGTACACACGGCTGTCCGCTCACTGTCGAAGATTTAAGCAAGCATACGTGGATTTTATTATCCCAGTTAAACACATCTACTCAGCAATATTTGCAGCTTGATGGTAAGCCTTTTCAAATTAAGCCAAAGTACTATGAAATGTGTAACTCGCCACATTTAGTTCAAGAAATGGTAATTTCAGGGCTAGGAATAGCCACATTACTGCCTTCGACGGTAAAAACGAAATTGAAAGAGGTGAATTGGTTAAGATATGCCCGAGCTTGAGCAGTGATAAACTCGTCTTTACCTTAATATATCCCTCGCGTCGCCAAGTGCCCAGTAGAACTCGGGCATTGATAGATTATTTGATAGAAACTTGTCGATTTTGAGCGACATAATTTAATTGGTAGGGTTGAGGCTTAATCAACACACAATGTGGGCTCTACAATACCTTTTGAGATATATGCTCTACACCCAAACAAATTCGTTGATTCAAGGCACACTCCTTGTACTTTTTTGCCTGCCTTAACTTGTGAATTTTCCGCCACACACGCCACTTCGCATTCATCACTATTTTGGCAAGCCTTACCGGCATCAGAGGCGGGAAGCACACAAGCATTGGCCTGCTGGCGACCAACGTTTTTTCCATTCTCCACCCTCGCGCAAACACACTTTTTCAGTTTCGATAGAATAGGCTTGTTGTACGAGTGGCAATGACGTATCAACAGTTTGCTCTAGTTTTTCAATCTCTTCTAAAGATGGAATGGGCTCTTGAAGCGGGGCGCCACAAGCGACTAACAAGAAAACGCTGACAAGTAAAAGAAATCGCATAGTGAAGTACCCCCGCTTAACATTTATGTTCGCGTTAGGACAACTCAGACTCAACTTTGTTTCGTCCTGTTTGTTTAGCGCGATATAACGCTTGGTCGGCATGGTTTAATAGTCGGTTGTAATCACCGGCATTTTCGACACTGGCAACGCCAACACTAACCGTTATGTTTAGTAAAGGAGCAAGATCACTAAAATCATGTTGCTCAATTGACTGTTGAATAATTCTTACGGCATTAATAGCTTGCTCTAGAGAATGTTCCGGCAGCAGCAAGGTAAATTCTTCCCCTCCCCATCTCGCATATTTAGCATTAGCAGGCGAAAGCTCTTTAAGTTGTTGCGCAACCCGTTCCAACACCTTATCGCCTACCAAATGGGAATATTCATCGTTGACTTGCTTGAAAAAACTCGATATCAATTAGTGCTAAACATAATGGTTTGCTCTCACTTTTCGCCTTGGAAAAATATTCAGCTAGCCAACCATCAAAAGCTCGTCGGTTGGGTAAACCAGTGAGTTGGTCGTGAGTTGCTTGAAACTCAAACCGCTTATTTTGCAGTTCTAAAGATTTGGTTTGCTCATCAACGCGCTGTTTAAGTCTCGCTTCCGACTTTTTTAAGTGCTGAAAACGCACCTTATAAAACAGTAATATAGCCATACAAAGTAGTATTATTACGACAACTATAAAACTAATTGTTTGGTAAAACTTGGGCCGAATATTTATCTTTACCGGTTTATCGTACTCTCGCCAATCTCCCCCTACATAGCGTGCTTTAACTCTAAAAGTGTACGTTCCCGGCATCAAATTGGTATATTCGGCTAACCGTAACTTTTGACGGTCGACCCAATTGTTGTCGTACCCTTCCAGCATTACTTGATACTCGACTCGAGACGGCATAGCAAACCCTAACCCTGCATATTTAAAAGACACTCGCGTAATATCAGAAGCAACATGAATGATGTCAGAAGTGTTTCCTAAGAGTGAACTTTTACCATCTAGTAATACTTGTTCAATAATAACGGGGACTGAAAAATCACTAATTCTTTCTAGATTACTGGGGTTGACCGTTGCAAGACCTTTCGCAGTGGCAAACCAAACATTGCCGTGCCCATCAATATCCAATGAAGGCTGCGACCCTCCATTAATTTGAATACTGGCTAGTCCGTCTTCTGCTTTGAAATGATCAAATACCACAGTGTTGGAATCATCTTTCAAATAGGCAGTCACCTGTTGCATGCTCGTTAGCATAACGCCTTGGTTTGAGCTAACCCACATCCTTTGAGCATCATCAATAGCCACCGCAAATACTTTATCGACAGGCAAACCTTGTGATTTGCCAATGACGTGAATTTGCTTTGTGTTGTTGTCAAAATAAGCAACGCCTCTGTCTGTTGCCATCCATGTGCCCTTACTTGTCACAAAAAAGCTAAAAGCATGTCCAACATCAGAATCTGAAGGAAAGGTTACTGTGTAAATATTGCCCTTTTCGTAATAGGCCAAACCAATACCTGTGGCTACCCATATTCGACCATTTAAGTCTTCCGTCAGGCCCATAATGAAATTTGCGGGCAATCCATTAGACTCATTAAAGTAAACCAGTTCACCGTTGGGCTTCTGACGCGCTAACCCCTGCGCAGTGCCAAACCATATACTGTTGTCGCTAGCCACCAGCAATGCTCTTACTTCATTGCTAGGCAAACCACTTTCTCTGTCAAGAAAAGGAGAAAGCTTGCCATTTTCGTGCTTTAAAACACCGTCTGTATATGTGCCTACAAGTACGATATCGTCATTCAACTGGGCCAGGCTAAGAGCTGAAATGGGCCGCGGAAACGGAGATGTTAAAAATGAAAACTGATCATTTTCAAATACATCGACACCACTGCTTCCACCTATAAAAATGCTGCCATTTTTTGCCTGAAGCACTGTGCGAATGAAGTTCCCGCTAAGACCTTGGCTTTGTGTGAAAGTGGTGAACAACGCTTGGCGAAGCCTAAAGAGCCCACCGTTTGTACCAATCCAAATACTTTTTTCCGTATCTTCAATAAGAGAAAAAATTCGGTTGTTGGGCAAACCTGCTGTTGCATCGAGTTTTTCTAACCCCAAACTACTAAATCTATAAATTCCGTGGTTAATTGTTCCAACCCAAATACTGTTTTGGTGATCAACCAATAAACTAGAAATCGATTCGTCTTTTAACCCTGCATGAAGAGATTCAAACCCCTCGCTAGTCTCTCTCCAAACACCTTGCTCGCTGCCAACAAGCACTCGCCCCTCGGGGTCAATTTCAACTGCAAATAAAGGGTTATGCAATGCATTAACCGAAGATGATACTGGGTGAAGTCCGCTCTTAGAGAACTGAAAAAGCCCTTGGCTAGTCGCAAACCACACTATGCCGCGCTTGTCTTCTGCAATTCGATATGCACTAGCATCGGCTAAATATTGTTTTTCACTTCCATCGGGCATTCTTTGAATGACACCGGCATCTTCCAAAGCAAACCAATTACGTTGTTGACTGTCTTTGAAGGCATGATTAACCATAGAAGGTAAGTTCGCTTGAGCGTTCCATTTCCCACTGACCAGTGATGTTATACCACCGCGACTACCTGCTATAAGTAATTCATCATCAGCAGTATTGTAATGTAGACTCCGGATCCCTGAGTCAGGTAAACCGGTAACTTCCCCACGTCCAAACACCTCAAATTCGCTGCCATTGTAACGTGCAACACCTTCCCAGGTGCCAACCCAAATGTAGCCATTATTGGTTTGTGCTAATGCATGAATACTATTGTGGGGCAATCCATCAGTAGTTCCCCAAGTTTCGGAAAAATAGCGGTTAAGCGGCGTAATTCCAGAAGAAACACCTTGGGCATGAGATAGTGGTAAATAGGTTAATAATAAAAAACCTATAATAGAGGCAAACTTCAAGTGCTTCTCATTCCAACAGCTTAGACATATTCGATAATACCGCTAAGGATGGCTTAATCAAAAGTTGCCATCCCATTAAATATAACGATAAACACAATATTAAGCGATACATTATCGCACCTTAATATCTAGTTATCGGCCAACATCAAAGAAACCCAAACTAATCTGTGATCAGAGCTGGCATTTCTATCTTCAACCAGACGATAAAGATCACTGTCTTTATGTGGCCAAAACACACCTGATGCTTTTACTTCAAAACCATAAGTTGAAGGTAATACGTAATCAGCTCTCGCCCCCCAATAAGCAGTATAGCGATCGCTGTAGACTTCCTCAAAAGCCTCAGCACCGCCCTTACTCATTGGAATCACAGAATTGTTAACGAGTGGGCTTTCCGTCAATTGCTCAATAACACCTTCTCTGTATTTGTCGCCAATATCTGCAGCATTAAAGTCGCCAACGAGAACAAAGCGCGTCTGTGGCTCTAGGCTGGCAAGCTCTTCGTTATCATCATAAATATATGCTCCCTTCTCGGGGGTAAGATAGTCAGCCATAAAACGTATTTCATCAGCATTTTTCTTGCCATTTCTGTCTTCCTCACCATCAAAACTAGGCGGTGTTGGGTGCATAGCCAAAATGTGTACCGTATGCCCATTTACCTCGATGGGAACATCCCAATGTGACTTTGAACTTAGTCGAAGGGCATTCCATTCATCTTCGTCATACCAAGGCCGCCCATCGGGATAAGAGGTTTTTAGATGGCTAGGCATATCACGCCATTTAAAATGCTGAAAGGTGCGAACGTTCTCAGTGTCGATGGGATATTTAGATAACAACACCATGGCATATTGCCCATAATAAAAGCCAAATCCCATTGCATCACTGCCATATTGCTCAAACTTGCCGTTATTATCTAAATCAAATGGCGTAGCAAACCCCGTATTAACAGGCGCAATGAAAGTATACGGGTAATCAACAGGGGCTTGACCCGACTGAGATACTTGAAGGTAGTTTTTAACGAAGGCGTTAACACCTTTGCTCTTATCTTCAATATAGTCAAACTCATTGAGTAAGATGATATCTGGATTTACACGCTGAATAATTTCAGCGATGTTTTTAACTTGCGGGTTATCTCCAGTACTCAATACTTTGGGTAGTACTTCAATACTTGGTTGCATACCCAAAGAGGCATAATTATTTGCCTCCATACTGGCATTAAATGTGGCGACCTTTAGCGTCTGTGCAGCCAATACATTGGGTAAAATAATGAGGACAAAACATACAAGACTGAATTTCATGAGGTTCTCGTAAAAATTGAAGACGGCTAACCTTACCAAGATTTTATAGGTCACCAAAACTTTTTCAGTAAACATTATCCCCCCGCCTTTCTGAAAATCTCAACTACACTGAGCCAGTAATGTAATGGCAAATCAGTTAAACAAACTTATGAAGCGCCAAATAAAGCAAAATAAAACCAACAAAAACTAAATTTCTAGAATTTTTTTTCACCCAACGGCAAAGTACATAGCAGAGTCGCACTTTTATACTCACAACACAGTGCTATTGTAACTGCCACGATAGAAAGGAGCTTCGCATGTCAGATTGGGTAAAAAACGCGATAAAAATTATCAATGCAGACTATCAACGTTCTGCTGACACACACCTTATAAAACTGGAGCCATTAACCATTTCCGGTGTCGACATCTATTTAAAAGATGAAAGTACTCACCCTACTGGCAGTCTAAAACACCGTTTGGCGCGTTCCTTGTTTCTTTACGCACTATGCAACGGAAAAATACAAGAGGGTACTGTTATTGTAGAGGCCTCCTCTGGTAGTACAGCGGTTTCAGAAGCTTACTTTGCTCGAATGATTGGCGTGCCTTTTGTGGCTGTTATGCCTCGTACTACAGCACAAAGCAAAATTGCACTGATTGAAAAATACGGCGGTAAATGTCACTTTGTCGATTGTCCAACACAGATGCATGCGGAATCTGAGCGCATAGCTCAAGAGTTAAATGGCTACTTTATGGATCAGTTTCTTTACGCCGAGCGAGCAACTGATTGGCGAGGTAACAACAATATTGCTGAGAGTATTTTTAAGCAAATGGAAGCTGAGCCTCACCCGGAACCTCACACTATTGTAATGAGCGCAGGGACAGGTGGCACATCTGCTACTATTGGCCGCTATATTCGATACAAAGGCTTAAATACCAAATTGTTGGTTGTTGATCCTGAACACAGTGTATTTTTTGACAGTTACCAGCAAAAAGACAACGGTCTTGTCGGACACCGTGGCAGTCGTATAGAAGGTATTGGCAGGCCAAAAGTTGAAGCGTCTTTTCAGCGAGACGTAATAGACGAAATGATGCGCGTACCCGATACCGCCAGTATTGCTACCATGCGTTGGCTTAACACGCAAATGGGCATTAAAGCAGGTCCATCAACCGGCACTAATTTGTGGGGCGCATTACAAATTGCTCAGAGACTTGCTGACAACAATCAGTGTGGCTCTATTGTTACCTTAATGTGTGATAGCGGAGAAAGGTATTCTGAAACCTATTACAACTCCGCTTGGGTAGAAAAAGAAATAGGAAATACCGACATAGCTGACCAAGCATTATTGCACTTTAATATTGCATAATAGCGAAAGTATTCAAGGTTAATGTATACACAATACGTACACAACGCTTACGAATGCATTAACCTTTAGAAAGACACTCTGTCAATAACTCTGAAATGGGCATGGGTTTTCCTATGTAATACCCTTGTCCCATTTGACACCCCAGCGTTGCTACTGTTGTCAGCTGAGGTTTGGTTTCTATACCTTCTGCAACAACCGTGATCCCCAATGAGTTAGCTAAGTTAATGATTGATTCTAATATAATGGAGCTACTGCAGCCAGGCTGATAAGCACTGACAAACGACCGGTCTATCTTCAGTGAATCAAAGTTGTATTTGTGCAGATAATTTAAACTTGAGTAACCTGTGCCAAAATCATCCAGTGCAATAGTTAACCCAAGCGCTTGAAAATCGATAATATTTTGTTGTGTTGCTTCCACATTGTCAGTAATCGATTGCTCTGTGATTTCAAGGCAAATGTGTTTAGCCAAAAACGGCGCATCATTAACGCGCTGTGTTAGCTGCGCTTTTATCTGGTTAGAAACAAATCCTCTTGCCGACATATTTACGTTAATCTTAAAACTATCCGGCAGATAGTCTCGATAATCCTTCAGTAACTGCCATACCTTTTCGAAAATGTAACTATCCAATTTCTCTATAAGTATTGAGTCACTGATATTATCGATAAACTTGTCAGGCATAAGTAAGCCCTGTTCGGGATGAAACCAACGAACCAGTACTTCTACACCAATGATCGCATTGCGTTTGAGATCTAAAATGGGTTGCCCGTATAACGCAAAATGGTCATTTTCCAATGACTGAGTGAAATGATGAGGAAAAGTAGGAGAAAAAACGAAGTGTTTAGCCTCTTTATCGTCGTAATAAAAAACTTGGTTTTTGCCCAAGGACTTTGCTATGTACATAGCTTCATCGGCGTGCGATAACGCCTGATTCACTTCATATTCCTGCCCCTCGCTAGACACCACACCAATACTGCTTGAGACTCGTACCTTGTGTCCAAGAATATCAAGGGGCAAATTGATCACTTCAAGAATGCGATTCGCGGTGCGATAAATGGCCTCTTTATTGTCAACATTAAACAACAAAACGGCAAATTCATCGCCACCAAGTCGACTTATGGTGTCAGCATCACGCACCTCTGAGGTAAGCCGCTGTGCAATACATTTCAGTAAAATATCACCCGCGTGATGGCCATAACTGTCATTCACTTCCTTAAAGCCATCAAGATCAAGATACATCAACGTAAAGGTTCTATTGGGGTAGCGCTTTGCATGCTGTATGGCTTTTTTCAATTGATTGGTAAAAAGTGAACGGTTGGCTAACCCTGTTAACGAGTCATGTAGCGCCAAATAATGCATTTGCTGACGCGCTTCCAAGCGTTCAACCGCATTGCAAACATGCCTTGCGACGAAGTCGAGTAGCTGCAAATCTTTTTGGGAGAACTGGTAACTGTCGTCGTAACACTGAACAATTACCGTTCCTTCAATATTCCCTTCACCGAACGGCACACCTAGCCAAGAAACCGGCGCTGAACCGACAATCTTTATATTGTGCTCAGAAACATACTCATCAAACTTACTGCCGTTGAGTAGAACTGATTTTTTGTTCATTAAGATATGGGTAATGAGAGACAGCTTTTCAGGAATGATCTCTAAATTCGCTACACCGTGAATATCGTCCTTTTCATCCACGGCAAAGGGAATTGAGTAATGCATTTCGCCGTTGTATCTCAGCGCTACAATAAAATTCTTGGTGAAAGTAAGCTGCCCTAAAATTACATGCAGCTTTTTGAAAAATGTTTCGAGATCATTGGTTTTAAAAATCAGCTCGGCAATAGAAAATAATATGTTTTGTATTTTCCCGCTGTACTCCAACTTCTCTACGGTTTTCTGTAATTGCGAGTGCGCTCGATTACTGATTATTTTGTTGGCCGTTAAGTTGGCCAAAAGGCTCAGTATTTTAACGTGCTCGTCCGTAAAAAAATGAGTATCCGTGTGTTCTGAATCAATAACGCCAAGTACTTCACCTTCAAAGATAATAGGTACCGCTAACTCAGACAAACGCGCAGCATCATCTACAATGTAGCCGGGCTCTTTTCTTGTATCTTTGATATTTAAGGGTGTTTGAAGCTTTGCGGCTTTGCCCACCACGCCTTGACCGACTTCAAGGACGAGCAAATTAGTAATATGTTGATTTTTTTCGATTTTATTTGACGTCGCAGCCCGTTGTATAAGCTTGTCGCCATTTTTGGTATAAATGACGGACTCTTCAAAACCGAGCTTTGTAATGACTTCATTGGCGAGGTACCAGAAAATTTTCTGATCATCCATCATCGTCATAAGCTGCATCGCGTACTCAGAAACAATAGTGAGTGCGTCATGCTTTAATTCTGTATTACTCTGCAAAATATCAGACCTTGTTGTTTTGGCCTAACTGCGTTGTTTCCCGCGAACTTCAGCCGTCGTAAAGTATCGAAAAATGGGGAACCACAGTTTTATTATTCTATTGTTGGATTTATGTATTCACCATCTTACTTTATGCCGCAACAGTATTTGTAATGCGCTTCATAAAGGCACCAAAACAACATTACTAACGTCTTAGGTAATTGTGAATCAATAAACGCTTCATGAAGTTATCATGATACTTCCAACACTTCATAGCAAAAAGTTCCTTTATGTTGAATATAGTATTAAAAGTACACATATCATTACTATAGCCTGTTTATCTTCATTAACACCCCCTGTATTGTAGTGGTAAAACAATAACAACGGGCACTAGACATGTTTTCTAAAATCCAAAACACTTTGCTACCGGTCATCGCTATCCTGTTTTTTACCAACGCAACTTCACAAGCCAATACCGTTTTACCTACTACTAAGCGTGCAAATGGCACCGCGATCTATGAGAAGGTCTTTGCTAACTTGGCGCTGCAATGCATACATCAAACCTATCCGAATGTAGTGAAACACATGATGAATGATGCTTCTGATGTAAAAACACCAGATAAGCTATACCCAGCCTTTTATGGATGCCTCGATTGGCACTCATCGGTGCACGGTCATTGGTTACTAGTAAGAATGCTTAATACCGCGCAGAACAACGTAGACCGAGAGCGTATAATCAGCCGACTTGCGCTAAGTTTCACAAAAGAGAATATTGATGGTGAACTAACTAGCTTACTGCGCGAGAATAACGCATCTTTTGAAAGACCTTATGGTCTGGCTTGGTTTTTACAACTCACCGCAGAGTTGCGTACCGCGACCTTTCCTGAAGCCGAAAAGTGGCTAGAAGTCCTCACACCACTAGAAACCGCAATTGTAGAGCGAATTAGCATTTGGCTCCCCAAATTGGCCTATCCTATCCGCACAGGAGAGCACAGTCAGACAGCCTTCGCATTTGGATTGATGCTAGATTGGGCACGAGAGGCAAAGAATGTAGAATTCGAACAAATATTGACTGGAAGAATAAATAAATATTATTCAGGTGATACACAGTGTCCTCTGGCCTATGAACCCTCAGGTCAGGACTTTTTATCACCCTGTCTAGCTGAAGCAGATTTGATGCGCAGAATAATGACACAATCTGAATTCGCAACCTGGTTAACCGCCTTTTTCCCTCAATTAACTGGCAATAAAGAACATTGGTTGGCGCCAGCTACTGTTACCGATAAATCTGATGGTAAACTCGCTCATTTAGATGGGCTTAATATCAGTCGAGCATGGATGATAGAAGGTATTATGCGGGCACTTCCAAAAGATGATAAGCGCCAAGACACATTGAAAGCGTCATTTGAACAACACCGTAGCGCCGGTTTGCATGCCGTCATTGGTGACATGCATTACATGGGTAGTCACTGGTTGGGTAGTTTTGCCAGCTACTTAGAAACCCAGCGCGGTATTCAATAGTTTACTGATAATACCAACACGGTACGCTTAACGTTTAAGCGTACCCCCAATACTGTTGCCAGTGTGCCAATAATTCAGAGGAATGCTCAAAAAGCCTTGGGTAGTTTTCAAACTTCTGAACCGACGACGTGTAGATTGGTTGATTGACCTGAAAATAGCTAGGTGTTTGGATCAAACTAGTATTTTCACTTTGCTCAACGCCACCTTCCCTTTTAGACAAACCCACATATTGCAGTAGAGCTTCTAGCGTACTTTCAGGCTCAGATACCAAGGTTTCATATTTCATGGTCATCGCGCGCGTTCCCAGCACTGGCTGCAGTTTTTTCCAACATGAAAAAACCTTGTCGTAGGCTTCAGCGAACGTATCCACCGAGTACAAGTTTATCTCTTCGAATTGCAAACAACTAAGTGCGACGGCTTTTGGATGCCTAACACAACACAGCACTTTAGCCTTTGGAAACAAGGTTAACATTGCCGGTAAATAGGGAAAGTTCAATGGCATTTTATCGACAATGAGCGTTCCACTTGAGATAGTGGGCGCATATGCTTTTAAGTGATTAAGATAGTCATCAGCTAAGCTATTTAATTTCGCAATTGCCGTACTTTCGTCTTCTTCATCAACAGATACTTTAAGGCTACCGGTATGAGCCTCTATCATACCTCCTTCTTGAAGTTGCTGACAAAATGTAGCGGCAGAATCTGTTTCCTCTAACAAAGTCACGTTGCCCTGCTTTAACAACATATTCTCAATTAGTGTTGTGCCAGAGCGAGGAAAACCAACGATGAATAGCATCTCAGTGTCATTGGTCGAGGTAATGTCTGCTTGAACAGGAGCTATGCCAAATGAACCTAATTCAATACCCCCATTGAGGTCTGAAAATTTGTCTGTTCTGTACTGTGATGTTGCATTTGCAACAGACAATATAATATCTTCAGCCTCTTCAAAGCGCTGTTGTTTATCTAACAATCTAATTTTTTGATATAGGTGCGGTAAGCTAAATGGCGAAGCCTCAAGCGAGACATCAAGTGCTTTTATTCCCCTATCAATATCATCATTAGCAAAGTGGATTTGGGCTTCTTTTAATGACAACTGAGCCAAACTATTTGGACTAGTAGAGTGATTACACTGCTGCGAAAGCTTATCTAAAAATTGTTGTGCTTGTTTTGTATCACGACGATTTTCATACAAATTAAATGCAAGTTCTAAAAGCTGCGTATTATTGGTCTTCGCTAATTTAGTTTCTAACGCAGCAAAATGAGAATCACTTGGTAACGCAAGCCAGTCGATATACGCCGCATACGTCGACATTTCTTCTTTCTGTTCTTCGTCACTTGCAAGCGACAACGCCGTATTTGTTAGCGCTTTTGCACTACCATAACGTTTTGATTCTAGCTCGGAAAGCGCCAAAAAATAATGAATCGAATATGATGACAAAAAGGTTTGAGATAATTTCGTTTTTTGTTGGTAAAGCGTATTTCGTGCATGAACTCGGTAACATGCTTCTACATATAACTCCGCCAACATGACATCTAAGTACAGTAGGTTGTCGCGCGTCAGGAAAGTAATTAATTCTTGCCACTTTCCTTGTAAATAAAGACTTTTAGATAAGCTTTGGGCGTACTGTCCACTTTGTGGATTACAACGCAGAGCATTTTCAAATGCAGATTGTGCATCTTCAACACGAGACTGTTCAAGAAGCACATTACCAAGCGCATGATGGGCAACGTGGTATTGTGGGTTGTACTTTATGGCTAATGACAATTGCTTTTCAGCATCGTCAAGATTTCCAGATTCCTTTAGTAAAAGCGCATAATTGTAGCTGACATCAGTATTTTGAGGGTATTGCTTTTGGAGACGTCGAAAAATATCAAACGATTCAGGAAAGCGTTCTGTTTTCCCCAGTGCCGTGGCATATAGCATTTCGGCCATAGGATGTTGCTGATAAACAGCAGCAAGTGTAGAAATAGTAATCTCGTATTGGCCAGCATTAAACGCTTGCATGGCCTGATTAATTAGTGCTTGTGTCAGTTTCATTACTTCTCATTTTGACAATATTTAGGTAGCTGTATAATGCCGAATGCCAGTGTAAACACACATAGTAACATGCTTAACCGTTGATGGAAGTGTGGAAAATTGCCTCTTATACATTGCAATTCAGTACCTATATGAAGTCATGCTCGCCTTCATATTTCCTTTAATAACTTTGTTTCATCCCCTACTAAAGGATGAGAGATATAGGAACTAAAGTTTTATACTGCATAATAATTGTGTGTGTCATCCTAAGAAGAGGCACAAAACAATGAACCTTTTTATGAATATTTTACTGGTAGACGACCACTCAATTGTACGAGAGGGCTTTTCATCACTGCTTTCGTCAGTATTAGAAAATACATCAGTTTCAAGTGCAAAAAGCGCTCATCAAGCAACCCAGCTCCTTCGCAAGGAAACCTTCGATCTTATTATTCTGGATATCAACCTGGCTTCATCAAGTGGCCTCACCCTAGCCGAGTACATTATTCAACGCTGGACGTCAGCAAAAATTTTGATGTTCAGCATGTTCGACGATATCTCAATAATCGATAGGGCCATTAAACTTGGCGCTATGGGCTATGTTAGTAAGCAAAGCGAACCAGAAGTACTCATTAATGCGGTAACAGCGGTTCTCAAAGGAAGGCGCTATCTAGAACATACAACAGCCATTGAATTAGCCACCTTTAACTTATCTCGCTCTAGTCGACATTTAAAAGATCTCACACAAAGAGAACTCGACATTTTTATGGGAGTAGCTAGAGGACAATCACGCAAAGATGTAGCTGACTCACTGAGTATTTCCGAGAAAACGGTCTCTAATGTAATTACCCAACTAAAGCGTAAACTGGATTTACAAACTAATGCTGAATTCGTCCATCTAGCAATTAAGCAAGGTTACTTGAAAATCCCCATGGAACAGTGAAAACCGAAACGGGAAAAATTCCCCATACTTGTGTACGTATTCTTTCCTCTGTTTGTCTAACTCATTTCCAAAAAATTATTTTTCCCATTAAAAATCAAAATCATAAACAAAATAACTTTGAATTCACAAAGGAAATTTTCCCGCCATTAAAAGGACAAACTCCGTTTAACGCAACCCAGTCCTCGTTACATACTGTTAACACAATATCAAGGTAACAGTGGAAACAAAACTATGGCTAAGTTCTATTCAAAGGCTTCATTGGCCTTAAGCGTAATAATTGGTTTAGGTACAAATTCTCATCTCTATGCGGACGACGGCGTAACGTGGGCAGATATTGAAAACGATGCAAAAACGCCTGAGAACGTCCTCATGTATGGTATGGGTCCTGAGGCCCAGCGTTACAGTGAGCTCACTCAAATAAACAAAGAAAATGTACATATGTTATCACCTGCTTGGGTAATGAGCTTTGGTGATGAAAAGCAACGAGGTCAAGAATCTCAAGCACTCGTATATGACGGCATTGTCTATGTGACTGGTAGCTATTCACGTATTTACGCCTATGAAGCAAAGACAGGTAAGAAATTGTGGGATTATGCACACCGTCTTCCGGAAGGAATTCGCCCGTGTTGCGACGTAGTGAACCGAGGCGCTGCGATTTACGGTGACTTGGTCTTTTTCGGTACGCTGGACGCGGGTATTGTTGCCCTCGATCGTTTAACGGGCAAAGTTAAATGGAAAAAACGTTTCGAAGACTACCGTGCGGGCTACACCATGACAGGCGCTCCAACAATAGTTAAAGATCAAAAATCCGGAAAGGTCATGCTTATTCACGGCTCATCAGGGGACGAGTTTGGCGTTGTGGGGAAACTATTTGCGCGCGATCCTGAAACTGGCGAAGAAATTTGGATGCGCCCTTTTGTTGAAGGCCATATGGGCAGATTAAATGGAAAGGAAAGCACGCCTACTGGCGGTTCGTACGAAGTGACAACGTGGCCGAAAGATGAAAACGGCGAAATGGTAGAGGCTTGGCACCACGGCGGTGGTGCACCATGGCAGAGCGCAAGCTTCGATGTTGAAACGAACACTATCATTATCGGTGCAGGTAATCCGGCTCCTTGGAATACATGGAAACGCACCGCCAAAGGAGGCAACCCAAAAGACTGGGATAACCTTTATACTTCTGGGCAAGTAGGTGTTGATGCAACAACCGGTGAGGTGAAATGGTTCTATCAACATACCCCTAACGACGCATGGGATTTCTCTGGCAACAATGAACTTGTGTTATTCGACTATTACGATAATGGAAAGCTAATAAAAGCGACGGCTCATGCAGACCGAAATGGCTTTTTCTATGTAGTTAACAGACAAAACGGTGAATTCATCAGAGGCTTTCCCTTTGTAGATAACATTACGTGGGCCACACACATAGACCCTGACACGGGTCGCCCAGCTGAAGTAGACGGACAGCGCCCGCCACTGCCTAAGCCGGGTGAAAAACGAGGAAAGTCGATAGAAGTATCGCCCCCATTCTTGGGCGGGAAGAATTGGAACCCGATGGCCTACAGCCAGAATACAGGCTGGTTCTACATGGGCGCAAACCACTGGAAAGAAGACTACTGGACGGAAGAGGTCACCTATAAGAAAGGTGCAGCTTACCTAGGACAAGGTTTTAGAATTAAACGTATGTATGACGATCACGTGGGCGTGCTTCGTGCCGTAGATCCCATCTCAGGTGAAATTAAGTGGACGCACAAAGAAAAACTGCCTATGTGGGCAGGCGTATTAGCAACAAAAGGCGGTCTTATTATCACAGGGACTGGTGATGGCTATGTCAAAGCTTTCGATGAAGAAACCGGCGAAGAACTTTGGAAGTTTCAAACGGGCTCGGGAATTATTTCATGTCCGATTACTTGGGAAGAAGATGGCGAGCAATACATTGGGTTAGCTTCTGGATATGGCGGCGCAGTGCCTCTGTGGGGGGGAGACATGGCCGAACTGACCAAACCTGTAGCGCAAGGTGGTTCATTTTGGGTATTTAAACTGCCTAACCACAATAAAAAGCAAAACGTAGCTAAACAATAGCTTTAGCTTTGCAAACCAAACCGAGAGGCTGTGAAAATGCCTCTCGGCATTAAGGAGATTTCATGCGCTTACGTTTTCAAGTAATCAAACAACTCCCCGTGTTATTAGTTGTACTATATTCAGCAACCGCCAATGCCATTCCCGATTTCGAAGATGACGTGAAAGTTATCAACGGGTGTGCAATAAAGCCCAAAACTATTTGTAGCGACACAGACTTAAGCGGTGCTGATTTGAGCCATGCAAATTTGCAAGGGGCAGTATTCACCAACGTAAAGTTCAGCAAAACTGATTTAAGGCACGCAAACTTAAGCTACGCGACGTTTAAGAAAAGTAACCTAGACCACGCTGATTTAGCTACCGCCAATTTAAAGCACGCAGATTTACGCAGTTCTAAAGTTCGAAACGCTAACTTAGAAGGCGTGGATGGCTGGGCGCTTTTCGGTCAAGGGGTTGATTTTACCAACTCCAATTTTTCAGGTGCAAACCTAGATCAAGGTCGTCTATCGGGTGCCATTATGATAAATACCAACCTAAGGGCCGCACGATTAGAGAGGGTTTGGATGAACAAAGCTAACTTTGAAGGCGCAATCCTAATCAATGCCAACATCCAAGAATCGAAACTAAATGATGCGAACTTATACCGAGCCAATTTAACTGGCACGCGCATCCATTATGCGACATTTCAAGGCACTTTCATGGATGAATGCATAAACTGCCCTGTTGATTGGTAATAGAGATTTTAGAAATTAGTTTTATTCTTATCAAAAACAATAACTTTATTTCGGCCTGCACGCTTTGCACTGTACAAGGCGTGATCTGCCCGACTAATCAATCCATCACCCGAAATCCCCTTTACAATACCCGATACACCAACACTACAAGTTATTGAAATGTCGAAAGGTAATAATAAACTTTCTACGGCAAGTCTTATACGCTCAGCCAATTCAGTTGCAGCCTCTTCTGGTGTTTCGGGTAACACCACTAAAAATTCTTCGCCACCGTAGCGACCTACAATATCAACCGAACGAATATTACTTGAAATACACTTTGCTAACTCTGCTAACACTTCATCACCGGCTTGATGTCCGTGACTGTCATTCACCTCTTTGAAATGATCAACATCGACCATCAATATCGAAAACGAACGATGATAACGTTCAAATGTTTGCACACTAGTACTCAGTGCTTCCATTATGGCAAACCGGCTAGCTACTCCTGTAACGGCATCAGTATTTGCCTGTATCTCCAATTGCAAAGTGCGCTCTTTTACTTTTTCTTCCAATGACCGATTAGTTTCTTCAAGTTGTGCTCTTAGGATCTCCAACTCTTCATTTCTTTGTTTAAGTAATGCAATACTGGGTATATTGATAAACACTGGCATCAACTTCCACAGGTAATAAGCCGTGACTATAGAAACTAGACCTGTAGCAAACTTTATCGCACCTTCAATGAAGTAATAACCGTGCCAAACATTGACCATACCAGCAAGGTGAGACGCGCCACAAAATGCAATAAAGCAGGCGAACAACGCAGCGAGGCCATCAAACTTGAGGTCCTTGCGTTTGCGCAAGAAATAAAAGATACCAAAGGGAATAAGCGAATAGGCGATGACAGTCATGAAATCACCACCTAGGTGTAGCAACAATAGATCCCACCGCCACAGTAGACAATGGCCATGGGGCATGAGACTGCCGTCAAACAACCTATCTAACATCCCCATCTCCACCTCGCAGTTTATTGGTTATAAACGTAAATCGTCAAATTTCCCATGCTTTAGAAGTTTAGTGCAACAGAGCTAAAGTGTGTTCGAAGTAATAAGAAAGTTCGAAATTATATCTCGGGTTTGTACAGGCTCTATCACGGCATCAATTTCAAGTACAGACGCGACTTCACTCGCCTGCCCCCTTTCATAGGCATGCTGTAATAACTTTTCAAAACGTTGTTGCCGCTCATTTTCATCTTCTATTTGCGCTAACTCAGACTTAAAGCCCAATTTTACAGCCCCTTCCAGCCCCATAGCACCAAACTCGCCACTTGGCCAAGATACAGTATAGTCCGGGTTAGAAGTGCTACCTCCCAACATGGCCTGTGCGCCTAAGCCATAACATTTTCTCAATACCACTGCGATAAACGGCACAGTGAGCTTCGCGCCAGCAGCAAACATGCGGTTAAGGCGCTTTACTGCACCTAATTTTTCGTGCGCAGGACCAACCATAAACCCTGGGGTATCGCACAAACTGACAACGGGAATTCCAAAGTTTTGACAAAGTGAAAGAAAGTCAGCGCACTTTTCCGCAGCATCTACGTCTATAGCACCACCTAACACCTTACAATTACTCGCGATAAGTCCAACCGCTTTGCCTTTAAAACGGCAAAAGCCTGTGATAATGGCTCCGCCATATTGTGCTTTTAATTCAATAAAGCTGTTGGTGTCAGCAAGGGTGTGAATAATTTTTCGAACGTCATAGGCAAAACGGCGATCATCGGGAAGTAAAGAAAAAATATCTTGTTGTGGGGCTTCCTGCCAATGTTCTACATCTCCTTGAAAGAAGGATAGGCAAAATTTTGCGATTTCTATTGCATGGTTTTCATCGTTGGCCACAATATCTACTACACCGTTTTTAGCATGGGTATCAATTGGTCCAATTTCCTGAGGAGTAAATTGACCCAGTCCTCCCCCTTCAATCATAGCGGGGCCGGCCATGCCAATACACGATGAGGTAGTAGCTATAGTGATATCAGCTGAACCAAAAAGGGCAGCATTACCGGCAAAGCAATAGCCATTGTTCACAGCAATTCTAGGAACGACACCAGACAAGGATGCCCAACGAGAAAACGACTGACATTGCAGGCCTGAGTTCACGGTAGTGATATCAGTATCACCTGGCCTACCTCCACCGCCTTCAGTAAACATAATGACCGGTAGCAATCGTTGCTTTGCAACCTCAATAATACGGTCCAGCTTTAAATGATGGAAATAACCTTGCGTACCTGCAAGTACACTGTAATCGTTGATAACCAATGCAGTGGCTGTTTGAGAGGAAGGAAAATGGCCTTCGTTGATGTGACCCACTCCAGTGATCACACCGTCAGCTGCCGTGTCAGACTTAAGAGATTCATAGTCTTTGCGCTTGCGCTGAGCCGCTACAGCAAATTGCCCATACTCTTGAAAGGTCTGCGTTTCGCAAAGCAGCGCAAGGTTTTCTCTCGCGCTGTTAAAGCCTTTCTGCTTTCTTTTTTCCCATTGACTTTGACGTCCCTCATCAGAGGTTTGGTGAACTCGCGCTTGTAGCGCTAACAACATTTTTTGCTTAGGGTTATCCTGCTCTTCCATATTTAGTTCGCTTCTTTTTTCGAAAAGATTTTATTTTTTAGCCAGTAAAGCGGCAATAACAAAACAAACCAAAATTTCTTAATAAAAACCAGCGCAAGCGCTAAGAACCCAGTTTTTGCCAATACTTTTCCTGCAATAAGGCCACCTATACCGTACGCAGCCACTTTATCAATATCAGGGTCAAACTCACTATATTTGTGTCCATCATTGAAGCTGACCATAGCCAGTACCTCATCTCGCGCCGTATTCACTTCATCTAGCTGTTGCATATTGGCGATAAAATTCATAACCAAATAACCTTGACGACCCAAGGCACGTACATTGTAGTTGAGCGTATTCTGTTCATTATCGCCAAATTTAAGTTCTTTTGCCCAATATAGCTTGTGCGTAGTTGCGTCATAGTAAGGTTTTTCAGCCCAGCCAACTAACTCAATAGCAGGGTAACCTTCTTCTACACGCCACGCTGACTGCTCTTTCGTGTCACTTTTCATTTCGCTAAGCAGTTCATCATAATTAATATCCACGGCATCCTCGTCAGACACATACCCGTCTTCAGCATATTCAATGGTTACCCCCCAAGAGCTTGCATCTAACACACGGTATTTCTGAGGAAATAACATACCAAGGGTAAGCTCACTTTCAGGGTTTCCCCACCCTTCTTCTAATACCAATTTAGTATCTTCAGGTGAAAGGTAATAGTAATCTTCAGGTACGTCCAAGGTTGCTTTACCACCTGGTAACTGAATAAGGCCAGTTTGATAATTGAGCGACGCCTCGAAGGTTTCGGCCCATTTGAGGAATGCTAATTCCTGCTGCTCATCGGATAATTCTGATGCAGAACTCGGCTCTGTAAGAGGTACGCTAGCTTCGTTACTCGTTTCATCAGTAGTTTGCGCATTAAGAGAAAAAGAAAGAAGAAATGCGTGGATTAGCCCCAGCATTTTTTTTGACGTTGTCATAAACAGTCCTTGTTATAGTTCTAATGAACATGGGTTTGAGTTGCCCAACAAATATAAAATCGGCGTCAAATTTCGCCAATACAGATACTGTCTATCAAAGTAGCAGGCTTTGTCAAATTCAGTGCTTACAACAAGGTTACTCACTTCTTACACCTTTTCATTTAGATAAGAAGTGAGTTTTAACAGTTATTGCTTCAACTTCGCTGCCGTTTCAGCTGTCTCTTTACCTAGGTTTTTAAGCTGTTTGATAGTCTTTTCGTCGGTAATCTCACCGCTGTCATTCATTAATGTATTTACTTTAGCAATAGCTTTTTGATTTGGGATGACCATGGTGCCTACATTCTCAAGCAGCATTCTAAGAACCACCAATACGCGCATTCCGCCTAGTCCGCCTGCTGACGCGGCCATAATTCCCGCCACTTTGCCTCGATAGGCTTCAAGTGGCTTTTCGCCCTCACTCATGCGAGATGCCCAGTCGATTGCATTTTTTAACAATGCAGGGTAGCTAGAATTGTATTCTGGGGAGGCAATAAGAAAGCCATCGTGGCTAATTAATAGTTCTTTGAATGCCTGTGCCTTTTCCGGCATGCCGAATTCTGCTTCTTCATCTTCGTTAAAAAGCGGCATCTGGTAGTCTGCTAAATCAATAATTGTTACCTCTGCGCCCGCTTCACGTGCGCCTTGTGCTGCCACGTTCACTATAGCGTGGTTATATGAGCCTTTACGTGTGCTACCTGCAAATGCGAGGATTTTAGTCATGTGAGTTTCCTGTCTTTGATTTATCTATTCTTGGTTGTAGTGAAATGACGTTCACTTATAAAGTATAAAAAAAGGCTGACAATAATTGTCAGCCTTTTTCATAAACACTTTACTAGTTGTACCGCGAACACTACATTTTTTCTAGTGTTTCAATACCTAATAGGGTCAAACCTTTCTCAAGTGTTTTGGCAACTAGGGCTGACAATGCTAAACGACTATCGCGTACTTCAGGCTCAATTCCCTCTTTAAGCATAGGACAGGCTTCATAGAAGGTCATGAATGCAGACGCCACATCGTACAAGTAGGTACACAACACGTGAGGCGTTGCTTCGCGAGAAACCATGCCAATGACTTCTTCAAATTGCATGAGTAGCACGGCAAGTGCATGTTCTTGCTTTTCAACTATATTGATGTCTACTGGCATGTTCGCCATTTCAACGCCGGCTTTTCTAAAGAGGCTTTTTACACGGGTATACGCATATTGAAGGTACGGTGCCGTATTTCCTTCAAAACTCAGCATTGAATCCCAGTTGAACATGTAATCTGTAGTACGGTTTTTGGAAAGGTCTGCATATTTAACCGCGCCAATACCCACTTTACGCGCCACTTCTTTGAGTTCATCGACACTCAAATCGTTGTCGCGCTCAGCTATCAATTTACCTGCACGTTCTACAGCTTCATCCAATAGTTCAACTAACTTAACCGTTCCACCAGTACGGGTTTTAAACGGCTTGCCATCACTACCTAACATCATACCGAATGGACAGTGCTCGTAAGTTTGCGCTTCTTTCATAAAGCCAGCTTTGCGGCCAACAATTTCGGTTTGTTTGAAGTGAAGTGCCTGACGTGCATCGGTAAGAATAAGAGTACGATCAGCATTCAATTTACCACTGCGGTAACGCATGGCAGCCAAATCTGTAGTGGCGTACAAATACCCCCCACCAGATTTTTGTACGATATAAACGGCAGGGTTGCCCTCTTTGTCAGCAAGCTCAGGGATAAATACCACTTGCGCGCCTTGGTCCTCTACGGCAATGCCTTGCGCTTTTAGGTCACTTATTACATTGGCTAAGTCGTCGTTATAGGCTGATTCACCCATAATATCTTTGCGAGTAAGGCTTACGTTTAATTTGTCGTACACTTCTTCAGAGTGTGCTATCGACACATCGATAAACTTCTCCCACAATGCCAAACATTGCTCATCCCCACCTTGTAGCTTAACTACGTACTCACGAGCGCGGTCAGCAAAACCCTCTTCTTCATCAAAGCGTACTTTGGCTTCACGGTAGAAGTCTTCAAGGTCTGAAAGCGCCGTTTCAGCGACCTCTTCTTGAAGCTTATCGGAAAGGTGCGCTAGCAACATACCAAACTGCGTACCCCAGTCACCCATGTGATTCTGACGAATTACGTTGTGCCCTAAAAATTCAAGCACTTTCACCACTGCATCGCCAATGATAGTGGTACGTAAGTGGCCCACGTGCATTTCTTTGGCTAGGTTAGGAGACGAATAATCGACAACAATATTCTGTTGCTGCGATTTAGCAATACCTAAACGAGGGTCAGTCAATGAAAGTTCGCATTGATTTGACAACCATGCATCGTCTAAATGCACGTTGATAAAGCCCGGCCCTGCAACTTCAAGTTTACTGGCGATATCGTCAAGCTTTACGGTCTCGACAATTTTCTCAGCGATGTCTCGAGGCTTTTGCTTTAGTTGCTTCGCCAACGCCATTGCGCCATTGAACTGGTATTCACCAAACTCAGGTCGAGCACTGCGCGAAACTGGCACTGGTGCGTTTTCAACACCCATCTCTTGAAGTGCTTCAGTGAAACGGTTAACTAATAGTGCATGTATATTCATAGTGTTCTTTATCTTTCTTTAATTTTCGCGCGTGTTCTTAAACTGAATGTCTGGGTAGCGCTCTTGTGCTAACTGCAGATTCACCATTGTGGGTGCGATATACGTTAGGTTATCACCACCATCAAGAGCAAGGTTTTGTTCACCTTTACGACGGAACTCGTCTAGTTTCTTCTCATTGTCAGAATATACCCAACGCGCGGTGCTAACATTGATGTGCTCATACAGTGCATCTACGTTGTACTCTGACTTAAGACGCGCAACAACCACGTCAAACTGAAGTACACCTACCGCCCCCACAATCAAATCATTGTTGGCCAGTGGGCGGAATACCTGAACGGCACCTTCTTCAGATAACTGGATTAGGCCTTTAAGTAGCTGTTTCTGTTTAAGCGGATCTTTCAAGCGTATACGCTTGAATAGCTCTGGTGCGAAGTTAGGAATACCCGTGAAGCGATAATTATCGCCAGACGTAAAAGTATCACCAATACGGATGGTACCGTGGTTGTGTAACCCGATAATATCCCCTGCATACGCTTCTTCAAGTAATGAACGATCGCCAGCAAGAAAGGTAAGTGCATCAGAAATACGTACGTCTTTACCTAAACGGCTATTACGCATTTTCATGCCTTTCTCATATTTGCCTGACACAATACGACAAAACGCGATACGGTCACGGTGTTTCGGGTCCATGTTGGCTTGGATCTTAAAGACAAAACCACTGAACTTACCGTCAGTACTTTTGATAGCGCCTTCATCAGTATCACGCCCCAATGGCTCAGGCGCCCACTCCACCAAACCGTCGAGCATGTGATCAACACCGAAATTACCCAATGCAGTTCCGAAAAATACCGGAGTTAACTGCCCTTCTAAAAACAGTTCTTGCTCAAATTCGTTAGATGCACCGCGAACAAGTTCAAGTTCATCACGCAAGTTTCCAGCAAGGTCACTTCCTACTGCGGTATCAAGCTCTGGGTTATCTAGCCCTTTAATAATGCGTACATCTTGAATGGTATGACCCTGACCGCTTTGGTACAAAATGGTCTCATCACGGTGTAAATGATACACCCCTTTAAAACTCTTCCCGCAACCAATTGGCCATGTGATCGGCGCGCACAAGATATCAAGTTCGGTCTCAACTTCATCAAGTAACTCCATAGGATCACGAATATCGCGATCGAGTTTATTCATGAAGGTAACAATAGGCGTGTCGCGAAGACGGGTAACTTCCATTAATTTACGGGTTCTGTCTTCTACCCCTTTTGCTGCATCAATAACCATAAGACATGAGTCAACAGCGGTTAGTGTGCGATACGTATCTTCAGAGAAGTCTTCGTGCCCCGGCGTATCGAGAAGGTTTACTAAGTGATCGCTATAGGGAAATTGCATGACCGAGGTAGTAACCGAGATCCCACGCTCTTTTTCCATTTCCATCCAATCAGACTTAGCATGCTGGCCCGACTTTTTGCCTTTTACCGTACCAGCGGTTTGCAGCGCGCGTCCGAACAACAATACTTTCTCAGTAATGGTGGTTTTACCCGCATCCGGGTGCGATATGATTGCGAACGTGCGTCGCTTTTTTATCTCTTCAAGAAGCTTCTTATCTGACATCAATACTTATCTTCATTATCTATTATCTCTGTAAATATGAGATTTACAGGTGCGTTTTGTAACGGATAAGCAATACTTTTCCGCGCAAATCAGAAGTTGCGATAAAACGCTTGATACGGCTTGGCAATTATTGGCGCGGATTTTAGCATTTTACGACGAGTAACAGTAGAGCGAATTAGGAAGAAACTGAGAATCTATAAACAATTTTTCTTGCACCACTCACTGGCCATAAACAGGCTCAAGTTAAACGAGGAAACAAAAAATATTAAGCGCAATTATTCATAAACTCATCGAAACCCCATTTACTTAGCACGCTAAGCACCAATAATAGTTAGCATGCTAAGTAAATTAAAGATTTTCCTATGTCATTTGATGAACCAATGCCACTTCACATTGTTGCACTTTTTGCGCGCACCTCGTTTTTATGTCGCAAAACCGTCACGGAGTCTGTTGCTAATTTAGATTTAACCGAATCGAGATGGCGAGTGATGACGTATATGGCGCTAATTGGTGAAGGCTGCACGCAGCAGATGGTAGCGGAAAAAATGCAAATAGAGATGCCCAGTTTAACTCGCACCATTAAGCAACTTGAAACAACGGGCCTTATCAAACGAATAACCGATACCTCTGATAAACGCAATCGACTGCTCTATTTCACGCCTACAGGACGGGCCCGTATGAACGACATAGAAAGCACACTGAATGCGATTAGAAATGAACTATATCAAGGGATCAGCGAAGAAGAGCTCGCAACAATGGTACGCGGAATAAACAAAATAGAACACAATGCTAGGCAATTGTTAGAGAAACTGTAATGGCTAAACGAACACCCGATGAAAAATTTGCGCTCTATGTAAAAGCCTTTTTAGGCTTTTTCGCAGTGAGTTTTGTGTATTTTATTGTTGCCGATTTATACATGCCGATGACGCCACAGGCGCGCCTTTACTATAAAGTAACGCAGGTTACGCCTCGTTTAAATGGTCATATCATTGAGGTTCACGTTGTCGAAAACCAGGAAGTAAGAGAAGGTGATTTGTTGTTTACTATTGACTCAACACCTTTTGAACTTGCCTACAGACAAGCTCAATTGCAATACGATGAAGCCCTTCTTAAAAATCAGCAGCTCGATGCTGATATTTTAGCTACCAAGGCTGATATTGAGGCAGCCAAAGCCACGTTGAATGAGCGCAATGGCGAATTACAACGGGCAAAATCATTGATTGGCAGTAAAGCTATTTCTCAACAAGAGACCGATAGAATTATTGCGCAAACTGCTGCGGCAAAAGCGTCATTGCAAGCGCTACAAGCTGAACTAACCCGTATACGTGTGGAAAGAGGTAGTAGCACTCAAGACAACCTTCTTTTGAAGCAAGCTAAAACTGCCGTAGATGTAGCTAAATTAAACTTAACTTACACCACCGTAAGAGCGCCTGCAGACGGTGTGATAAGTAATATGCAGGTAACAACAGGCACCTTCGCTAAACAAGGTACACCGCTTGCTACGCTAGTAACTAACAACGCAGATTTAGTCGCTGACTTCAGAGAAAAGTCACTACTTCACGTTACAGAGGATAGTCGCGCATTAGTGGTATTTGATGCACTACCGGGTGAGGTATTCAACGCACAAATTCACGACTTTGAAGCTGGTGTTAGCGACGGACAACTAACGCCTGATGGCAGCTTATCTAAAGTAGAAGCGTCAAACAGATGGGTAAGAGACGCACAGCGACAGCGATTGCACCTTGTGGTATCGCCAGTAAGCAGTGAACGTACCTCTCGCAAACTAACCAGTGGGGCTCGCGCCACCGTGCAAATATTACCAGAAACACCCCTCGCACAATTTTTTGCCGAAGCCCAGATTACCTTTGTTAGCTACTTACACTTTGTTTACTAAAAACGCTTCAGAATGCGCGTCTACTTATGAATAGTACACTTTCAAACAACGATTTAAACCAAACATTGCGCATTGCCACAGGCAGTGCGCTGGGCTTTTTTGTTAGTAAGTCGCTAAACTGGCCCTTCGGTATTTTTTATACTGTTTATCCAATGTTATTACTAGGGTTGGCACCTGTATTTACGCCCCACATCATCAGGCAATTTATACTGGGTTCGCTGCTTCCTACCCTGTTTGTACTGACCACCTATAGCTATTTTTCCCATTTACCTTTGCTGTGCGCATTACTCGTCTTTTTGGTATTTATCTTCCTTTTTACACAAATGAGTAAAGGCACATTATTTTTCTTCGGTGCGTTTTCCGTGGTCGGTTTATCTATTCAGCTTCACATGGCAAGCTATGGAGCATCGGGAAACAGCCTCTACACTATTGGTATTGCAAATGTACGTGCAAGCTTGCTTTCATTGCTTATTGCCAGTGCAATGTTTACACTTTTTAAGGATACAGAAGCAAGGCAACCTCCTCCCAAGGTAGATAAATCGGCGTCGAGCGTACGACATGAAGCACTCTTGTGTAGCATTGTGGCAACCTTGTCATTTGTTTTCTTTCAAGTATTCGATTTACAGGAATCTATCTCTGCGCAAGTGGCAACTATTTTGGTGCTATTTCCCATGTGCTGGAAGGGGGCAACGGTAAGCGGGTTACAACGTGCTATAGGCACCTTAATAGGCTGCAACCTCGCTTTATTTCTTCAGTTGATATTGTGGGGAAACTCCAATGTCCTCTTTTTTGCCACTCTATCGCTTTGGTTTCTAACCTTTATCATGAGCAGAAACCATGCACTGGGTGGCGGAGGTGCTGGTGCGGCGTTTGGCGCATTGACAACCTTTGGGATTTTATACGGACAAAACTTAACCCCGCAACAGGACTTGGTTTACAGTGCATTATATCGCTTTGCTTCAGTGATGGTGTCTATTTTAATTGCCCTCTCCGTTGTTTATGTTGTGCACAAACTTCTAAATACCTTCACCGCAACACGACACCATACCTTTTTGACGTAATTGAACTTTTGCTTGGCTTTTCAAATTCTAAAGATACGGTACGTTTTTGTTCATGTTAGTCCCAATCTGGCGCAAAATCGGGGGTAGCCTGACGGTCACCGCAGTCTAATGCGTCAATTTTAGCTACATCTTCAGCGTCGAGTTTAAGCGAGAGTGCTTTGAAGTTTGTCGCTAAATTCTCTCTTTTTGTTGATGACGGTATTGTCACGAGACCATGAGCAAGCTCCCATGCAACAACAACCTCAGCAGCCGTTACATTGTACTTCTTAGCAATGCTCAAAATAGTATCGTCTTTGAGCACTTTTCCTACAGCAAATGGCATATAACCTGTTACCACAATACCGTATTTTGCACAGGTTTCACGCACTTTCTCATTTATTAAGTACGGGTGAACTTCAATCTGATTTGTTGCGATAACACCTTCACCCAAAATACGCACTGCTTCTTCAGTTTGTGCAGCGGTGAAGTTTGAAATGCCTATATTTTTGGCTAGGCCCATTTCCTTAACACGCAATAGTTCACCCAAATACTCCTGCATACTTTCACCGTGCTCTGGTGATGGCCAGTGGATGAGTAACAAGTCGACATAGGATAGCTGCAGTTTTCTTAAACTCTCTTCTACACTTTCAACAAAATGCGTGCGATTTAACTTGTCGTTCCACACTTTGGTTGTAACAAAGATGTCTTCTCTTGGTACCGGGCTGTCTTTAATTGCACGGCCCACCGCGGCTTCATTTTTGTATATTTGAGCTGTATCAATATGACGATAACCAATATCTAAAGCCATTGTGACACTGTTGTACGCTTCGTCGTCTTTTAATCGAAATGTACCAACGCCAAGTGAAGGAATGACTGAAGGTGATGATTCTACTGTTGGCATGACGCCTCCTTAGAAAAATAATTTGTAGTATGTGTTTCTGTTACTCTTACATTATGGGTATGCACGTTTGAACCATTTTCAACTCGTGCAATGGCAATTGATTAGCAATAGAAGGTTATGCTGAAGCTCGTTTATCGAGGTAGCCGCTGTAACGTGTTGCCGCTAATGCAATCAACGAAATAAGTGCACCAATCCATGCGGTGTCTGACAATTGCATGCCTTGAACAATGGCACCACCTAACAGAGACCCCATTGCTATACCAATATTAAATGCGGCAATATTTAAACCCGAGGCCACATCGACCGCATTGGGGGTAAACCGCTCAGCAAGCTGCACAACATACACTTGAAGGCCGGGAACATTTCCAAAAGCAAAAGCACCCCACACCAGTACAGTTATCACTGCTGTTACTTTACTTTCCATAGTAAATGTAAGCGCAAACAAGATAACAGTGAGTACAGAGAATATGATACTGAGCGCGCGAATTGGCCCCTTTTTATCAGCTAACTTGCCCCCAAAAATGTTACCCACTGCTACAGATACTCCATAGACAAGCATAATGGCACTTATTGCAGAGGGTGCAAAACCAGATTCTTCTTGCAAAATGGGAGCAAGGTAAGTGAATGCCGTAAACGTGCCGCCATAACCAAGAATAGTCATAAGGTAAACCAACACAAGTCGAGGCTGAATAAGCACCTTTATTTGTTCACTTAAGGTTGCAGGTTTACTTTGCTTTAGATCATTTGGCACCAACAACGCACTGCCAATTAGCGCAATAGTACCTAGGGCAGAGACCACTAAGAATGTGGCTCTCCAGCCAAAGTTTTGTCCTATCCATGTACCTAACGGAACACCAGTAACAAGAGCAACAGTGAGGCCGGTAAACATAATAGCGATTGCACTCGCCTCTTTCTCTTTTTCCACTAAGCCGGTAGCAATAGTAGAGCCAATAGAGAAGAATACACCATGGGCAAGACCGGTAAGTATACGAGCGAAAATTAAACTCTCATAACTTGGGGCCTGCCATGCAAGTATATTACCCGCCACAAATAACGCCATTAAGCTTAGGAGAACGTGTTTTCGGTTCCACTTTCCTGTAAGTGCGGTTAATACAGGTGCACCAACGGCGACACCAACTGCATACAAACTCACCAGTAATCCAGCACTAGGTAAAGTTACTCCGAGATCGGTAGCTATTGTTGGTACTAAGCCCACTATCACAAATTCAGTGGTACCAATAGCAAAAGCACTCAACGTTAGTGCAAATAATGCAATAGGCATAATTTATCCTCACAAAAATTAGACTAAACATGCGCAATAATGAAAATGAGCATGTAAATTCTTCAGGTGTTTAAAAGTGCATGTATTGTGAGGTCATATTTATTTGCAAAAAACAGCACTAATGACAAAATACTTTTGTCATTTTTGAAAATATGAGAGTTATGCAATGCCAGTTTCTGCTAAAACTGAAGACTTAGAAGCCTTTCTTACTGTTGTGGATACGGGCAGTTTTTCTCATGCAGCAAGTTTGCTAAATCAACAAGTTGCAAAAGTCAGTAGGGCTGTCAGTAGGCTTGAAACCTCACTAGAGGTGACTTTGCTAAATCGTACAACAAGGAGATTGGAACTAACTGAGGAAGGTGATTTATTTCTGCGATATGCCCGTGAAGGCCTCAATACATTGGAACGAGGTGAAGAAGCAATTCGACTACTGAAACGTGCTCCATCGGGTAAACTTAGGGTTGATGCAGCGAGCCCATTCGTACTTCATCAGCTTACTCCACTGATAGGTGCATTTAGCTCAGCATACCCCGACATTGAACTGGATATCACCAGTCATGACAGCATTATCGATTTACTTGAACACAAAACGGATATTGCTATTCGAATTGGAGATCTCAATGACTCAAATCTTCATGCTCGCCGATTAGGTACAAGCAAACTTCACCTTGTCGCAAGCCCTGAATACTTGAAAGCGAATCCTGCAATTGGCAATAGCTCCACATTAAACCAGCACAAGTTGATTGGCTTTAGCGATGCTCCAGCCCTTAACAAATGGCCGCTAAATCAAGAGATGGCTTTGAAATTTACTCTAAGAGCATCTAGTGGAGAAACCATTAGACACTTGTGCTTAGCAGGGCAAGGTATAGCACTTTTATCCAATTTCATGGTTCACCACGATATCAAAAATGGTTCATTAGTTTCCATTTTTCAACAAGATATTGTTTCTCCTAATCGACGAGAATCCGTGCAGGCTGTTTATTACAGAAACAGTGCCGTTTCATCGCGTATTTCGGCTTTTCTTGATTTCATTCAACCACGGTTAACCCTATAGATATTTGGGCCCACCAAACCACGTACATTTGCGACTATCTGACTAAAAAATGACTCACACACAATTTATGAACAAAGATAGACGGCTCTAACCTTTACCCAAGAACTTTTTGAGTGCACTTTGTGGTAAGCCATTTACTATTAATGCCGCTATCATTAATACTGCGCCCGCCATTACCATGGGTAACAAAGTCTCATCCAAGATCAAAACCGAGCTTACATATCCCACGATAGGAGTAAGCGTACTAATTAACACGATTTTATCTGGGGGTAATTTAGGGCCAGCGGCTACCATTAGTCCAAAACCTAAACCGGTGGCAACGGGACCAATATAAGTTAGTAGTAACCAATCACGCCAGCTATACGCACTAAAACTTGGCATAGGTTCGAATGACCATGCGATGAGAAACATAGCTAAACCCGCTATGACGAACTGCCAAAACACAGCTTCTATTACACTGCCTTGCCATTTGTGAAACGACACACGCCTAATTGCCACTGCCCAAAGGGCTGAGGCCAATAGCATACCAAAGAGTGGCAACCAAGCACCTGGCTCTCCTGATGCCAATAGAATCATCGCACAACCGAGTGTAGAAATGCCGGTGAGCACTAAACGCTTAGCGGGAGCACGTTGTCTATACCAAAGCGTATCAATTAACAGCATCCATAACGGTGTTGTATAGATGAGAATACTTGCCGTACCAGCGGGTATAAACTGTAGGCTAAGCGTAATTAACCCCATCGATAAAATGAACTGAAAAAAAGCGACAACAAAAACTACTGAACGATCTTTTCTGTTAAGTAGGGGTAAGCGCTTTTTAGTAAAAAGCACAAATAACGCCAGTACGGGTAAACTCATTAAAAAACGCAGACACACCATCCAAAGCGGGCTCACGACCTCTAAACCCACTTTCATACCAGGCCAATTTAGACCTAGGCACAGTACTGCAATCAGTAGCATTTTAATGCCTTTAGATTGCTGTTCACCCACTAACGATGTTGTCGACATGTATTTTTAAACCTGAAAAAACGCAAGCGTTTGAAGAGAAGATAAAGCTGCCTTTGCCTCTAAAAAATCTATGATTGTTGAGGTATTTAAGTGCAACGCCTACTTAAGTACAGCGTTTACCTTTGAGTAACTTTTTGAAGGTGCAACTTTTTGAAGGCGCAAATATAAGCTAATTACAGGGAGAATTAAACTATTCACGGGCAAATCTGCGCCAAAAAACAGACCAAATGGTCAGGTTTTATTTTTGCAATGGAAAGTATTAATTACAGAAGTTGAGTTGTTCACTCAAAAGTAACTAAGGGCGAGACCACTTCATGATAAACGCATCTTCTTTTCCTGATGGTGTGGGATAGTAATTCTTGCGCGTTTCAATATGTTGAAAGTGATTGGCTTCGTACAAAGCTATCGCATTACTATTACTAGCGCGTACTTCTAGCCATATTTCACTCATGCTGTGATCAAATGACAGTTCAATGACCTTATTGAGCAACTGTTTGCCTGAGCCTTTTCCTCGTTCAGTGGAAGTGACCGCGATGTCCATTAGCGTCGCTTCGTCTAATACCTCTAGCACGATGGCATACCCGATGACCTGCTCATTTTTAAATGCCAACAAACCGTAATATGGCGCAGTAAAACAATCAGCAAATGTTGTCAGCTTCCACGGAGAAAACTGTGACTCAGCATGAATTTGGTATGCAGCTTCAATTATATCGCTTGGCGTATTTTCTGAAACGGTTTGAATATTCACAAATATCACCTAAGCCCAGTTAAACTGCACTTTTACTTGCGTTGATAAGGGCATTCCACAATGCTCTTTTCTGATGACTGGATAAAGCAGAAGGTAACTCTGGAAGAACAATCGCCTGCTCGCTTATCGATAAAGACTTACCTATCATCACATTATTTGCCCATGACGATGGCAAACCTAACTGAATACAAGCCAAAGTTAAGTCAGATAGCCACGCTGCGTATAGCTGCTTTTGCTCAGCACTGAATGGAATTCCCTTAGGCAACTGATCTTGAGAAGAAAATCTAGTAGGTTGCTCCTTAGACTGTTCTTTCTCTTCTGCCGGTTGTACTGGCTTCGATTGAGGCTGCTCGTTATTTGAACCAACCTGAGCGCGCAGTTGCGCTAATCGAGACTGCTTTTCTTCTTTTGAAATGGGTGTTGACGAGGTTGACTTTACAGCCGTTTGCTCAACCAAAGGAGCACGGACATTATCTTCTTTAACATTATTGACCGCATAAGCATCTTTTGAGATCCACACGGGCACGCCCATTTCTTGCAGTACAGCTCTTTGATAGGAAGTTAATGACATGGTACTCACAACAGTAATTTCGCACTATGTATCAAAACAGCGCGTATTATCAATACTGGTTAGTTTACTGCAGAACGCTTTTAGAAAAAATACGAACTTCTTCAACGATGGTAAAATAAAAACTCATAAAAGGGTCTATCAGCACTGGCAAACAAGTTAAAGTAGACCGGATAAATAGAGAGTTGCTGTGTAAGCGAGAAAGCTGGTTACTTGAAAAGAAGAGTAGAGAAAAGAAGAGAAAGTGGCAGGGGTGGAGGGACTCGAACCTATATAAATCAAGGGCTTGTCGCTACAGGTCGCATTCTGTCGTTTTTTACCGAGTCAAAAATTGACTGTCGACGACAGTTTTTGCCCCTTGCTGATCCAATAGTGATCCAAAATAAAGCCACCACCTAAAATAGTGACACTTTTCCTAAAGAGTTTTCCTTTAGCTACGGCGGTCAATACTCTCACTCTATGCTTTTTATTTCAGTTTCAATACAAGGTAAACCTTCTGTTAGCGTTATATCCATCCAATAGTTGATAGATAACACCCCAACGTTTTCATTTTCTTCGCTTGGTTCATATTCAACTTTTACAAACTGTCTATCCATAACTTTTCCAAACTCGATAGATTGGAATATATTTTTAGTCGTTAGCAGGCTGAAGTTAACATCTGAAAAATGGATACTGAATACGATTATATTGCCAACATGGCAGAGATAATTTCTTCCGTATCCGTCTATGAATGAAATGTCATATTTATTCGCCAGTTCTTGTTCGTATCTTGCTTCACGTAGCAAGCTGTTTAACTCTGAACTTCCTGAAAACAAAACAGGATCATTTATGGTCTTGCCTAACTCAGAGATATCCAAAATATTGTTTTCCGCGTTGGTATAAACTTTTGAATTTGTGGTTTTATACCTAAGAAGTTCCCTAAAAATATTGACTTCAACACTGTCTTTTGTTGATTCCTTTAACCAATCCTCTTCATTAATGGCTCTATTGGTATCAATACCCTTTGCGATCTTCTCTTTCAAATATTCCTGTATGTTTATTTTGCATAAATTATCCTCCTCTGGACTGCCATTAAAACTAACTGTTTTGAATAGGTCTATAGGGAATGCTTGGTTCTGGTCTTCCCCAGTAATGGCCTGGGAGCAAATCACGCCAAAACTCGTTAATAGGTCTTCGTCAATTTCAGCCTCAGCAACGATGTCATTTTGCCGTTGACTAATTTGGTCAATAATTTGCTGAATTGAAGCTTTAAAATTATCTCGGTTGTTTTCAAGCTCACCTTTGGATATTAGGATTGGCTCATCAATCTCATCAGACAACGTGAGCCACTCTTGTAGGTCGCGAACAAGCGATTCTTTATCTTGATGTCGAAATGCATCAGAAAAAACTAATGTCGAACCATATACGTCCTAATTGCCATTGATTACTTGAAAATGACACTGCAATCTCAACGTAAGCGTTCTTCATGCTATGAGGATCATTGCGTCCCCAGCCAGAATATATTCGACCTGAAACTCTTCGCTGCTCATTTACGCGCCCAAAAGAACCTAAAACTTTTGACAACCAAGAGCCGTAACTACCTTCACCATAATTGGGGTAATCTCTGTGCCTGATGTACGCTCCTAAAATATCGCTGGCTTTGCTAACTGACTTAGTTCTTCTACCAATTGCGCCTGTAGGATGAATTGATGCACAGGACAATAGCGCTCTGATATATTGTTTTATTTGCTCATCACCATTTAGATTTGGTTTAAGCAAAATGTAGCAAGCTGTAATAACTCTGAGATCAAACGCCGCATTGTTTATGGCAATATTGAACGCAGACTGAAGGTTGAATTCATTTCCGTTCAACACTTTTCCCCATGCTTGATCGTCTGCGCTTTTCAGTAACATGTCATGGGTCACTAATTCAGCGTGCCATCTATATTCTTCTAATCCATGACCATGTTGCCTAACCGAAAGCTTTTCAATCCAGTTATTTAGCATATCTATACCCCAGCCAGCAGCTTCGATATTGTTATGCCTGAGCGCTGTTATCGCTGTATGGGCTGTGAATTCTAAGTGAGCAAGGAACAATGGCAGCGAATAAGACAAGTCATTGAGCCGTTTGTGCCTTGGTTCAATATACTCCAGCCACGATTCCCATGAACTGACAAAATCAAACAGTACGTCTTCATATTTATTTGCTACGCGCATATCAGGTGATGCAGAGCTGTAAGACCGCCATTCCATTAATAGTGACCAAGTAAAGTAATTGCCTTGGATTAAAGAAAACCCTTCACTTTCAACTAACTTTTCTCGCCTTGAGAATATTCGTTTATGCAAGTAAATGACTTCATCGAAGAACTCGATATTTTCAGGAATTAGCTCAACAGCAGCTTTAGCCAGTCGATAATATTCAGTCAAAATTTCATCAAGATAACTTCTACTGAAAAAACTGGCGGTAGGCAGCAATAACCAGTTATCTTCTTCTTTATTATCGTTTAAGAAGCTTAACGCAGACGCTATCTCAATATGCCATTTTACGATGTTATCCAAGGCATATTTGAACTCTGCAATATTCTTCTCTCGAATCGAATCATTGGCAGAGCCAGCAAACCCTAGCATCATGGACGTCAGACTCTTGTCATTATCCTCTTCAACTTTTTTGGTTGTAAAACTTGCTTTGAGCAGTGCCTTTGATAGCCACCCCATATCAAAACCAACATACCTAACTACCACAAGACCTATCTCATTCTCTTTAGTCCAAACAGGTTGAACTACGACTTCTGGCTCAGCGTTGGGATCTGCATATAACCACCTAAAACCTTTCTTTGAAACTAACCACTTTCCCCACTTGTTGTTATTCAGCCAATGAAGTATTTGGAGCTTCCGCACGTGGTAACGGATTACGATATTTATGATGGTAAAATAGGCATTGTTAGCATAAATTTGATTTTTCGACGGAATGATGATTTCGTTATATTTATCGTCAGAAAAATTGTACGAACTTACCTTTAGCACTTTTTCATCAGGATTCGCCAATACTTTGTGATGCACTGAGTTTTGCAATAATAGTTTTCGGATCCGCTGTCTAATATCTTTTTCACACAGCTCATGTATAGTGAATCGAACAATCAATCTGTCACGTTTGGTTTCATCCAACATCAAAAATGTCTTAGTAAAAAACCAGCTCGTTAATAAAACATTAAACGTCAGCCAAAGCGCAGTTGTAATGCAAATCGCTAGATACGTTGACTCTGCCATGCTTGCGCTGAGGAAGTAGCCTGCAACGATAAAAATGGACAGAAATAGCCCACTTAAACCAGCAAACATAAAGCCAGAGTACATTTGATAGATGGGAAACAATGTTTTCTTGGCTGACTTGTTCTGAAACAGTACACCAATCAAACCGATAACAAGGGGGTAAACTACGCCAACTATGGTTAATTGGCCTGCAAGAAACCCTCCTTGCCAATCAATAAGTTTCTTCCAGTGAGGGAAGTACTCCATAGCCAGAGGCGTTAGTTCGTTTTTCCAATATAATAAATTGGCGATGAGTAAACCAGCCAAAACAACGGTAAGAAAAATGTAGTAACCGTGCCGCTGAGACCAGCGCAATATGTTGTATTCCAATAAGTTCCATTTACTGGATAAAAACGCCTCATTTTGGTAAAGCGTTTCATTGATATTTTTGTTTATATGGTACTGAAGTGAATTAAGCAATTTCCCTATTTTAGACGGCAATGTAATGACTCCATACGTTCACGTGAGAAAAATTTTTATTGTTAATGGATGATAAACTTCCACACATTAGGCATATTGTGTGAGTCCATGGTCACATCCTTAGAAATTCTTGTAAACAGTACGTTGTAGCTATAAAACAAAAACTACTTACTGTATTTAACTCGGAGCCGATGCCTCCACCGATTTGAAGTTGGCCTCACTAAACTCATTCAATGCTTCCATATAGACCTTACTTCGTTCATTAATATGCTTGGATCGGGTTTCTGATATTTTCATTTGATACATAAATAGCCCAGCTCCGTCTGATGGGTCAACATTGTTACCTACCAAATTTCCACCATCACGAATCGTCCCCATCCTCTCATACAGTGTTGCCAATAAATCTTTGTCATAGGTAATGGCAGATGTAATGAGCGGAGAATTAGAGGCAGACTGCGCAGTTAAATCAGCTTTTGATAGTAACTCAATATCTGCAAGCCCCATTAGTGCCCCTTTTTTGTTTATTTTAAACAGCTTAGAAATCCCTTTTTGCCCATTATTCATCATCCTCCGAGCCTTTTTCTGATGCTTATTCTGTTCAAACATTCGTTTTTCTACAAAGTTCATCAATGCCCATTTCACATAAAAGGGGTCAAGGTAATTAAGCTTAATATTCGGAATGCTTGCTTCAGCAACCGCCATGGGGATACTGATTCGTCCATCTCCATGCTCAAAGTCCATTTTCCAGTTTTGGGTGGCTAATTTGGTGACGGCTTTTTTTATTCTTTGAGCGTCTGAGTGGAGAAGCTTAGATGCTCTTTTTAAATCAGCGTAGCTTTGAAAGCCTATTGTGTATGTAGATATGCCGAGCTTGATTGCAACGTGCTCGACGATCCCCATTGCTTTTCTATATTCCGCCGTGCTTGCTATAGGTTGTTGTCCATTAAGCTCGTACAGAACCGCTGGTGTAACACCTAACCAAACATTGGCGTGGGCATAATCTTCTAAAAAACATAGCAAGGCGGTCGTGGCTATATGCCTAACTTCTCGAACTCTATTGGATTCTGAAGATAGAATGTCTTGAATCACGTTTGTATCAAGAATAACAGTAAAGCGGTTAGACTCAATTAAGTAGTGGTGGATCAACAGGTGTAAGTCTAAGAAGCTCTTAAAAAATGTTTTTTTTTCATTATCTGTTGATTCAGATAAAAACTCCTGTACAAGCGACTCTCGTTTCGATTTTTGGATCAGAACTTGATTGTCAAAATCACTGGTCACTCTCATGGCAAAGACTTTTTTATCTTTGGTGTTTCTGGATTTTCTGAAATTAAAAATAAGTGTCTCCAGACTTAGCTTGGCAACTAAACCGCGAAAATGCTTTTAGTTAATGCGCATTATTTCTTCAATTACTGTAAGAGCTTCCTCAAGTTATAGAGCGAGTTAAAATTAATCCAGCAGAAAACAATATAAATTGCCCCTACCACCAAAAAACAATGATTAACTTATCTTATATAACTAGAATGTCTCTTTAGCTTGCCTATTTTTTAAGTGCTAAAGAGCAGATAGTAACTCAATCACTGTGCCGTTTCATAGAACGCTCAACCTCAACAGAATGCGCTTTTAAATTACTTGCTATAAACTCCCGCGTACTAACACGTTCAGCCTTTTCAAGCTCATTAAGCAAGTAAACAAACAACATTAAAATCAAAGTTTCACCACTGGCACTGCCCTGCTCCACATATTCGCGTTCAGCGGGTGATGCGCTCATTTCAAAGTGCTTTTCTATCTTCTTGGCGATTTCGATAGCCTCATCAAGGCTTAGTGTAGGGTCTGAGGCAAGGATTTTGGCTAGTTCAGGGTAGGAGGTAAAAACACTGACTAAGTAATCAATGATGTAGTCTTGGGTGAATTCGTACCCCATGGAAAAGCTAATTTTACGTGCCAGTTGTATGATGTATTTCATGTTCATACTTCAGTGATAACACACAGCAAAGTTGCGTCAAATCAGTCTTTACGTTTGCGTCTGCGGCGCTTTCTCTTCGTATATGGTGTAGTTTGGGCTGTTTGTGCCATTTGCACTTCTTGCTCGATGTTTTCCAAATCATTAAAGACTTCATCAGATAATTGGTTTTCAGCGACGTGGTCAAAATTATCAAAGTGTTCATTAAAGCATCGATATCCCTTCGCGGTCAGTTTACTGATGTACATCCTTTTCCTTACTTCCTGATCTGTTGAGCTTCGTTTCCAAACTTAGAGTATTCTGCACTTACCAATGTCGAGCTTCAACCACATATTTTCAAACATAGGGGGTTCGGGATGAAGGCTTACTTATCCGCCAAAGCAAAACCGCCGCAGCTCAACTCAAAGTCTGGGGGCCACGGCTCCGACGTGCAGTCGGATACTGTGACACCCACTACCCAAATCAGAATGATTCACCGTTTATTATTCATTCAGACACATCGAGTCACATCACAGACAGTGTCTTCCGAAAACTGTGGATCAAAACCTGCGAGGCGGCCAATAAAGAGTTTGGTATTGAGTTAAACTTTCATTTCCACGATATCAAAGCCAAAGGGGTTTCAGATTTTCAAGGTAGGCAGGATGAGAAACGAGAGGCCGCTGGGCATACCAATGTGCGCCAGACACTAACATATGACCGAAAACCGTCACCGGTTGACACGGTCGAATCAAAGAAAAAATGACGTTATATTAGAAAGCGATATTAGGAATCTACGAAAAAATTGTAGTAGCAATTTCCATCTTCAAAACAGAAAATTAAAGATTTTTACTGGTATTCATTCACTTATCAATACCAATTAGAGAAAGGAAAGTGGCAGGGGTGGAGGGACTCGAACCCCCAACCATCGGTTTTGGAGACCGCTGTTCTACCAATTCGAACTACACCCCTAGCGCGCTGTGCATTATACGGATGGTATCCAAAAGGTAAAGCCTTTTTATACTATGTTGATCTCGCATGCTTAATTAACATTCAATCCGATGTTTTTTCAAACTAAAACGACTAATTCTTGCTAGAGCCTGTCGTTATTCACAGCCTATTTTTGCAGCACATCAAACTAGATTTGGTTTAACGTGTTACCTTCTACACACTTTAAACACTTGCGAAATTTGCTTCTGCACTACTCACATTTAACGCCTCAAACCACAACGCATTAGTCAGTGACACAATTTCCTTATGCTGAGCTAGCTTTTCTTGTGCGATGTCCAAAGGAATTGACAATAGCTTTGCATAGCACGCTAATAATTGATGGCATGTTGATGGTTCTAGTTTGTTAATCATGCAACAACTGGCAATGTCAAAATAACGATTTCCCATTGCGGCGTATTCCCAATCAATTACTACAGGCATATCACCCTGTCTGCACAAAACGTGACTAGACAGCAAGTCATTGTGGCAAAGCACTAAGTCTTCATCATCCTGTTCGCTTTTAAGCACACTACTTCTTAAGTTCATGGCCTTCAAATAAAGCGCATCGTCCGATGCCAATTGACCGACTTCCATGTAGTGCTGCCAGCGTCCAGTTAGATTAAGCGGCCTTGCGGTAACCGGTAGTTGATGAATACGTGCGAGCACATTCGCCAACGTTTCTGGATTACGTTGGCAAGACTGTGTGTTGGGTTGCCACTGCTCTACCCAGAAGCGTTCGTCATCACTTAACCACAAAGGCTCAGGGGCAATATTTAACTTGTACAGTTGCTGTTGTAAAACAAACTGATGGGTACGATTTATACCACTAAAATTGTCTTCGCCCAGCCACTTCACAGCAACATCCATATATTCTTGGGTTAAAGAATATGGTACCTTTGCAGCAGAGTCCTGAACACGATAAACATGATTCACATCGCCTGATGGGTGACGAACTATCTTGGCATGCTCACTCAGTTTAAGCGCTTTGCGTAGCTGTTCTGTTATATGCGGTGTGTTCACGCTGTTCCTTGTACTGTACTCGCCACTGGTAATACCCAAACACTGAAAACCCGACGTAAGCCATGAACAGGCATGCCGAAAGCACATATCCAACTTGGAAGTATAAGTAGGCTGATCCAATATTGATAAAGAACCAGTAAACCCAGTTCTGTAAAATTTTATGCGCTACCATAAAGGTAGTTACTACACTTAGCAAATTAATACTGGCATCAAGTAGTAAATGTTCACTATTGAATTGGGAACTGGCCAAATAAGATAACCCCCATGCCAGTAAAATCATTGCAGGTACGATGGCAACATGGACCAGCAAAGGCCAATGCGTTACGCGCTTAGTCTCACCATCTTCTGCCCCTTGTGCCCACTGATAATAACCATACCCCGCCATTATCATATAAAAGAAATTAAGCGCCGATTGGAAAGGTAAGGTAACTTGCCAAAACAGCCAAGTGTAAATGGCTGTGCTTAAAAATGCACAGAGCCAACACCAACTGCTTTGCTTGGCAGCTAGTAATACATACGCCATAGCCAATACCACAGCGACCCACTCTAGAAGTGAAGTCGCTATGATCTGCGAAGTGAATTCAGCGAAAAAGCGCTCCATCAATCGCCCATTCTCGCTTGCATTGCGTCAAAATTAAGGAATTTTGCCACAAAAATCGCTTGCCCTACTTCTTCGTGAGTTCGCTGCATTTCAGCCCCAAGAATACTCATAACATCGGCATAGTTCCCTGTTACTTGGGTACTTGTCGAACTCGTTGACACACTAAGAACTTCATATGTATTTAGCCTATCTATAAAATTCTGAATAGGCGGAATGTACTCATTAACCAGTGGATACAAGGATAACTCAACCATGACTTGCATAAAATCTCCTAAAATTCGTAGTGCGCCGTGATGCCAAACGTGCGGCCATTACCGATTTGGTAATAAGGCTCGTCAAATGCGTATTCATCCCTTGGATCGTTACTAAATCCGCCAAAACCTCTGGTGTAATATTCTTTATCAAAGGCATTTTGAATCCACAAAGACAATAACCAATCATCCAATCGATACATCACTTGCGAATTAACCAAGGTTGTACTTGGAGCTGTTACGTCATGCCCATCAGAAAAGCGGTATTCGCTTTTAAAGTCAACGTCAACAATCCACGAAAGGTTATCTGTAAGCGAGTACTCACTGTAAAAGTTTGCCGTCCATTTGGGCGCCTGAGCTTGTCGCTGTTCGTCAACTTGTGTACCGTCTGCTAGCGTATATCCTTCAAATGTCGCACTTAAGTACCCTGCACTTGCATTGAGTTGCCAAGCGTCACTAACCTGCCAATTAAGTTCTAACTCAGCACCTTTGTTAGTACCTAAATCAGCATTATCAATGATATCCACAAATCCTGCCGTTCCATCTTCACGAGTAATAACGTCAAAATCACTGACTTGCGTATCTGTCCTGTCCATATAGAACACAGCTGCTCGCGCGGTTAACGATGGTGAAAGGAAAGGCCCTTTAACACCTAATTCATAGTTCCAATTGTACTCTTCATCAAAAAAGCGCTGAGTGTCATTCACGCGATTATCGGGGTTAAAGCCAGCCCCTTTAAACCCTCGAGATACACTGCCGTAGTAAAAATGTTCACCATATTGATATTGCAACGCCACTTTGCCGCCAACCATAGTGGTGTCAAAGTCACGATTAAGTGCATTGTTATCCGAAAACTCAAAGTCATAGTTTTCAACGCGAAGACCTGCAACAAGCGTTAAACTTTCACTCAAATAAGATTCAGTTTGCAGATAAATTGCTGTGGTTGTTGGAGAATATGTACTCGCGTAATCGCTATCCAAGTAGGTGTATTGGCGAAGCAACTTTTCTTCTGAATCTTTTAAAAATGCCCCGATAGTCCAATCAGTAACACCATTGAATAACGCCGTATCGTCTGAAGAAACAAAGCGTACTTCCGCTGTCTGTGTTTCTACATCTCTAAAATAAGCGTCAAACGATATGTAACCCCATGGATGAAAACCGTCATAAGTCCAATCTTCATCATAACCATAGGCAATGTTGTGAGATGCATGGGTGGCAATAACAATGAAGTCACCTGCTTTTGTTGTCGTGGTGCTACGCGCACTTACAGCGTGAGTTTGATGTTCATCAAAGCCAGGCTCATCTGACAGTGTTTTGTTGTCGTTGTCTAATGAAAAAGCATCGTAACCGTTGTCGATATCATACCAACGATAAGTAAGTGCAAGCGAGGTAGACTCGCTGAGACTCCCATCTAGTGCAAAGCGCAGCGCCGACTCGTTAACTTGACTTGTGTCATCTCTATCTAAAAAGGTATTTTCGACAAAACCATTGCTGCGATTGTGAACCACTGCTATGCGATACCCCCAATCGGCATTAATATCATTGCCTGTAGCGGCTTCTACACGATAGCTTTGTTTATTACCAATCCTAGCATCAACGTAGCTCGGTGATGCATCACCTACGTCATTGCTGGTCATCTTCACTGCACCGGCAAGTGCACCTGTACCATAAAGCGTAGCTTGTGGCCCTCGGTACACTTCCAACTGTTTAGTATCGAACACAATGCCAGCAGCGGCCAAACCAGAAAAGTCGAACTCATCAACAATAAAGCTTACAGAGGGATTTATCGGCTCTGCAAATTGGCTACGTTCGCCAATACCGCGAATTTGAATGAAACGACCGCGCGATGCCCCTGCGGCAAAGTTAATATTGGGAATGCTATTTAACACGCTGTCGATGTGAGAAGGCTGACGACTTCTCAATCTTTCATCACCGAGGATAGTTGCGCTGGCGCTCAATTGATCGAGTGTGGTTTGTCGAAAATCAGCAGTAACTAAAACACGCTCAACATCAGATGCCTTGTTCGATGGGCTATCCATATTTTGAGCATAAAGGTTAACGGACGTCGCTAACAGAGAAAGGGAAAAAACACTTTTGTACATAGGATCTCTTATTCTTAATCAAGAAAAAAGACCCGGGTTTAACGGCAGGTGATAAGGCTATATTGTGAACCATCCCTACGCCGGTATTATCCGGATCAGGTTTAAGGGTTCCCACAAAAGTGGATCTCAGACCGTAAACGGACACCCCTTGGTATTAGTTAAGCGCACTCAATGAGCTGCTTAACAACTGCGACGGAGTCTATCAGCTGTATAAACCCCGTCAAGCATAGATAGCGTGAATTAATTCAGCTATTGTTCAAACTAATTTTAGATGTTTCCATCTATATTCATATTCAATTTACGCACTTCATCGTCCGTTTGCGCTTTAAGTCCTTCAATCGTCTTACCGTGAGCTGTGGGTTGACGGGATTCAGGATCCACTTTTACAAAAACGATATCGTCAGCAAAACAAATAGTTTTCTTTGTAGCTTTATTACGTACTAAACAGCTCACCGTAATAGACGTGCGCCCTACTGCTTTGGTCTCAAGACCAAACTCAACAATATCACCTTGAAGCGCAGGTGACTCAAAACTGATTTCACCGATATGTTTTGTCACCAAACAGTTTGTCTCTAGTTGGCAAATAGCCCATATGGCCGCTTCTTCATCTATCCATTCCAACGCGCGCCCACCGAACAATGAATTGGCGTAATTGAGATCATTTGGCATTACTAAACGCCGAGAAAGAAAGCGCATTCGAATTCCTCGTTATAAATCGTTAATATACAGCTTAGATTATACCGAAAAAAAACGTTCATGGCGCAACTACAATTAGATGACTGGCTATTTGCTCCCTATTGTCAATTTGCCAACACTTTGGAATTACATCGTCGTATTCTAGTCATTAGTGGCGATGTCGTGTTCTGTAATCGGCAACTCGGAACGTTGCTTTCTTCTGCGCCCACTTCGGTAACGATAAACCAGCTCGACTGTACCCAGTTAAAAGGTAAACGCAGACAACATTTTTTAGGCACTGAGTGCGATATTGCTATTATTGATTGTCACAAACGTTTCGCACCGGGTGATATAATGGCAATAGCAGGTACTATTCGGCGAAGTGGTAGTTTAGTTTTAGTGTGCCCAGCACTTTCAACCTGGCCAAGTAACCTAGATACCTCGTTTATCTCCCATGGCTTTACTTTGTCTTTCAGCCACTATTTAGCTCGATTTATCGATAAGCTGACGAATACACCAACTACAGCATTACTCACCACCGATGTGTGCAGAATTCCAGACTTACCAGTAGTCACTGGGTCTAGAACGAAACACACTCTAAAAGGCCAGCCTTCAGCTGCACACTCCCTTTTTGCATCTGCTGAACAAGAAAAAGCCTTTGAATTACTTATGCAGGCTTATCAAAAAGGTAGTTTACATGCTGTTGTAACTGCACCACGAGGAAGAGGCAAATCATCGTTGCTCGGGCTGTTTATTCTAGAGCTACTAAAGCGAGGGAATGATGTCTTGCTCACCAGTAGTTTGTTAGCCAACACTGAACAAGTTTTTACTATTATTAAGAAAGTTTCTTCGTCGTAAAAAAAACAGAAAGAGTCTGTCAGCAGATATGCAAATAGATGCTTCAAATTCAACACCGACAAAAATAGCGTTTACTTATGGTGCTAAGAAGGCGATGGTGCGCTGGGTTGCCCCTGATAGTGAGTTTTTTTAACAATCACAAACAAACGAACCATCAGTATGTCATAGTGGATGAAGCCGCTTCTTTTCCTATTCCAGTTATACTCAACATTGTACGGCAATTCCCCAATTGGGTGCTCAGCACCACACTTCAAGGTTATGAAGGAAGCGGCAAAGGATTTATGCACAAACTGGTTCCGTTATTAACGACAGAAATTACACATAAAAATCCTTTCACTGAGCTGGAAGCTAACCGCCTCAAAGAGTGTGATTCTGATGCCTCAGAAATCACCGAACATGCATTGTCGGTATTTCAACTAAAAACACCATTACGTTGGGCAGAAGATGATCCTATAGAAACATTCTTTGAAAGTACCTGTCTTTTTGAACAACAAGACAACCTCCGCAGGCACAATAAAATAACGCTACGTCATGACTGGAACGTGAAGTGTGAATTTACATTAAGTAAATTTTCAGAGATTAATGAAAGTGACCTTCAAGAGGTAATGTACTTATTATCTCTTGCTCACTATCAAACTACACCTGATGACTTAATGCGAATAATGGACAGCCCCGATATAATACTGGCAATGGTTATTGTTCAACGCAGAGTCATAGCTGCAGCTATCATTAATATCGAAGGCAGTACTCCGTTAATCGAACTCTCTGAAGATATAGCTTGCGGTAAGCGAAGACCAAAAGGTCACTTGGGTGCACAACGATTAGCGCTTTTAAGTGCAGACCCAGAGATAGCTAAGTACAAGTATTGGCGAATCAACCGTATTGCAGTATTACCAGAGTTGCAATCTAAGGGAATCGGCAGCTGTGTTTTACAAAATGTATTAAAGGCAGCAGCCGAAAAACAAATAGACGGCGTACTAACCTCTTATGGTCAAACACCAGAACTGAATAAATTTTGGCAGAAAAATGGTTTTTTAATCGTTGATGAAGGTAAGAAACGTAACAAAGCCAGTGGCGAAACCAGTGCACTCGCTGTTAAAACGGATAGCAACTGCGTTAAATTCGTTGTTGAACGGCTGATTCGTAACAAACACCTTGAACAATCCTCAACTAGCTTTAGTGACCTTCCATTAGACACGAGAGAAGATTACAGAAAAAAGCTAATGCACTTTTCACGTGGACATCGATCTCTTGATGATGTCTGGCCCATTATAAATAAAATAGCAGTAGCTATTGAAGAGAAACAATCACTTTGTGGAACTTCAGGACTAGAAACTAAACCAAGCGACCAATGCACTAAAACCAGCGAGGTAAATCCACTTCTTGTTTCTACTTGTCTTATTGAACTCAAAAAACCAATCATCAATGTTGAAAGGATGGCTCAACTTTTTGGTATCTCGGGGATAAAAGGAGTAACGCAGGTTATGCGTAAATGGATACTTGAAGCCCTTGAGTTCTGTTAAGAACAGATAAGTACCATATCGAATCTACGATGTATTTTCATTTCACATCGGAAACTAAAATTAGGGTCAAATTTTTAACGGTCCACAGACAACAAAAAAGCCTCCGATTGGAGGCTTTTATAGCTAACCCGAAGTACTAAATGTTAATACCGCGGTTTTTCGCTTTTTCCTTGATATAAGGTTCCCACGCAGCAGCGTTTCTGCGTAAAGAGCGATCTTTCTTAGCTTCTAACACATGCTTATATGCTGCTTTGAAGTCCCCTGCGTAGAAATTCGCTTCCATAAGTGAGAAGTGAATCTTTTCAGGATCATCAGCACCACGCTCAAGGGCATTTTCAAGTGCTTTAATAGCACCTTTGTAGTCCTCAGCAATCATTAGCAGTGTACCTTGCTTTCTGTAATGCTCTGGGTCCGAACTCTTCTGAGCAGCCTGAGCATATAGCCCAGCAGCTTGAGAGAAGTTCTTCGCCTGATGATATGCATTGGCAATATTTGCAAGCATGTCTGCATCGTTCTTAACCAAACCATCTTTCATATGCTTTTCAAGCAGCTTAGCCGCTCGGTATGGCATACCGTTAGTTTGATAAAGCTGAGCAAGTGTCTTTATTTCGTTCTCTTTTTCTAGATAACCTTGGTTGTAGGCTAACTCGAAAGTTGAAAGACCTTTTTTATAGTCTTCAACAAGAAGATAGAAGAAACCTAGACGCGACCACCAAGTACCCTCTTCAGGGAATGTGCGCACTAAATCTTCAGCAACGGCAACGGTTTCTGGATACATCTTACGTTCGTAGTACGACGTTAACTTTAGTACATACGGGTTTTTGTTTGGCTCTTCATACAAAGCAATTGCTTTGTCTGCAGGCTCTACCATTTTGTCTAATTGCTTAGACTCGTAATATGCCTGTGCCAAACGCGTATATACGTCTGCGTCCGTTTTACATGTAAAGTCCATCCATTTGCCATACCATTTAATGGCATCAGTGTACTTCTCTTCTTGCATACTCAAATCACCCAAAAGTTTAAGTGTTTGAGAATGCTCGATATCGTTAAGTACTCGAGGCTCTACAGATTGTACTAGATAGCCTAATGCTTTACCGCCTTGGCCTTCCTGCGAAGCAAGTAAGTTACCGATAAAACGTTGCACATAGGCTTTATCGAAATCGTCAGACGGGTCGATTTCGTACAGCACATTAAGTGCGTCATCAACCAAATCTTGGTTATAGAATTCGAATGCCTTTTGTACTTTTTTACCAGTACGCTCACCCACTAGCGTTGTTTTACCCTTTTCATAACCTGGGCAAATAACAGGGGCTGACTGCGCCATAGCTACGGGTGCCGAAAGAATCGCACCTGCGCCAAGGACTAAAGCAACGGCTGACATTTTGAATGTACGTTTCATCATGATCATTGCTCCAGTTTAAAGTCTAGCTGTACGAACATGCCAGGTTGTTTAACCGCTTTACCGTCAACAATCTTAGGCTTGTACTTCCACTTACGAAGTGCACGACGAGCTTCACGATCGAACACGCGCTTAGGCTCAGCTTCGATCACTTCGATATCTTCAACACCACCAACTTCGTTGATAGTAAAAGATAGGCGTACCCAACCTTCACGGCCATCACGGGCTGCATCAGGTGGATATTTCGGGTCGATACGAACGATAGGTGTTGCATCACCGTCACGTTGCATTGCACCAACACCACCAATGTTCACACCCACACCACCAGTGTCTACAGCAGGAATAGCTAAACTAAAGCCATCTGCATCTGGTTCCGCAGTTTCCGGCTCAACTTGCTCCATTTTTGGAGGCTGAGGCGGCGGAGGCGGAGGCGGCGGTGGAACACGAGTACGCGTTTGCGTTTGGTCGTCTGGTTCCTGCATTACAATATCGATCACCGGTGCAGGCGGTACTTCGTCTGCTGGTCTAGATGAGTTTTCAATCAACTTTGCCATTAGAACGAAAAGGGCGAATGCAACACCAGCACCTAATAATATAGATACAATTATACGTAACATCTTATCCCCTTGCCGCTACCGAGACTCTGTTAACGCCAGCGGCTTTAACTTGGTCCATAATTTCAACTACCAAACCATGCTTAGCTTTAACATCAGCTTGAATGATTACGTAGTCAGTTGGCTGCTCGGTAAGCAGTCTTTCAATATTCGCTCTTACGCTGTCCGGCGCTACTTCACGTTTGTCTAACCAAACATTTCCATCTTCTGTAACAGCAATGAAAATGTTTGCGTTTTTGTGAAGAATCGCCTGGCTCGCATCTGGCTTGTTAACTTCAATCCCTGCTTCTTTAACGAAAACAGTGGTAACGATAAAGAAGATAAGCATGATAAACACGATATCCAACATGGGCGTCATGTCGATCTGTGCATCTTCTTCCTCGGTTCTGACTTTTCGAGCCATAATCTCTCTCTCTAATGATGTGGCAGGCTATCAACTAGCCCTTCTCTTGCCAGCTTCACTTTCGCTTCAAGACGTGAACTGATGAACAGTCCAGATAGCGCGGCTACCATTCCCGCCATTGTCGGGATAGTTGCCATAGAGATACCAGCAGCCATTAGACGAGCGTTGCTGGTGCCCTGTGTTGCCATTGTCTCGAAAACACTGATCATACCGGTCACTGTTCCAAGTAGACCGATTAACGGACACATTGCAATGATGGTTCTAATAATCAGCATTCTAGCGTTTAGGTCGTCTGACGCTTGAGAAATCCACGCGTCACGGATTCTATGCGCATACCATGAAGTGGTATCTGCTCGGGCATCCCAATTTGCGATGATGTTTTTCTTCACCTTTGGGAAGACCGAGGTTAAATACCAGTAACGCTCAATCATTAATACCCACATGAGAAAGAGCGCGGCAGCAACGAAGTAAAGTACGTCACCGCCGGTAGCGATAAAGTCCCTGACCGATTCGAATAATCCAATCAGGTAATTCATATTACGCCTTCTCCGACTCTGTGTGAGCAGCTACGATACCCGCAGTTTGCTCATCAAGAATGTGGATGATTGACTTGCTACGTGAAGCTACGATGCTATGAGTAAGGATTAGAGGCAATGCCGCGATAATACCTTGAGCCGTAGTTACAAGTGCCATTGAGATACTTCCTGCCATCATACGTGGGTCACCAGTACCGAATAGTGTGATAGTTTGGAATGTCTCGATCATACCAAGTACCGTACCTAGTAGACCTAGAAGAGGAGCGATAGCCGCGAAAATCTTGATTACGTTGATACCGCTTTCGATACGTGGAAGTTCACGTAGAATTGCTTCATCAAGCTTAAGTTCAAGGTTTTCAGCATCAGCTGTTTTGTTCTCTTGATAAACTTTAAGGATACGACCTAGAGGGTTACCTTCAGAAGGGCTGCTCACGTTCTTAAGTTGTGAACGCATTTTGCCACCAACAACTGTTAGCGTAATCATCTTGTAAAGACCGATTAGTAGACCAACACCAAGCATAAGCGTGATGGTATAACCAACTGGACCACCAGCGTGATAACGCTCAGACATGGTCGCTTTCTGCTTCAATAGACCAAGGATTGCACCTTGAGATGGGTCAGCATAGAAAGGAACAACACCAGAAGTAGCGTCAATTAGATCGCCTGCTGATGCAACGAAGTGACCGTCTGGTTGACGACCAAGAGGCTGAACAACTTCAGCTTCTGCGTCGTAAGCCAAGTAACCTGCATCACCAACAAGGTTGAAAGTACCTACACGTACAACTTCTTGCTGAGAAGAACCACCGTCAAGATTAACAACTTCTGTAGTGAAACGAACAACTTCGCCACCTTCAGTCATTTCTTTTTGTAGTGCAAACCATAGGTCTTCAAGTTCTTTGATGTTTGGAAGACCCTTAGAATCTTCAGACATCTCAGCTAGAAATTGACCACGGCCAGGGAATTGAGCACTAACGATTGACGTAGAGATACGACCGTAAGCTTCAGAAGATGCTTGACGTACCACACCGAACATTTCACCTAGCGTACCTGTCGCCTGGTCAAGTTCAGCAGCTTTTTCGTTAAGTGTAACTTCGTTGTCTGAGAATTGTTTCTGTAGACGGTCACCACGATTTTGTTCTGCTTTAAGGTCAGCTTTTGCTTTGTTAAGCAATGCTTGCTTATCAGCTCGTGCTGATTGGAACTCAGCTTCGCGTTGTTTGTCTAGGCGAGCTTCAGATACACGGTTTTGTTGAACTTGGTCAAGCAAGTCCTTCAGGCTCTTTGCTTCCTGAGCCTGCGCTCCGGTTGCCGCAACTGCAACTGTCGCAGCGGCTAAAAGAGTTTTGAATACTGGTTTCATTAACAATTACTCCGCTGCACTAATTGGTAGTTTGATCAAATCTGCAGGAATGACGCCATTTGCCATTTTAACTGCATCAATAACAGCTGACAGATACTCGTCGCCTAGTTCTTCCCAAGTGCGGGTCTCGTTGTTCCAAACCCACGCGTGTGCTTGGTCAAGAGAAAGTGCTAATAGTGCTGCACGACCTAAGTTGAAGAAATCCACAGTCACTTCTGTACCAGCACTGTTGATAGTACCTTGGTAAGAATTGATTTTAGTGCCGTACTCAACTTCTACTAGATAAGCTTCTAGTACCTGACGGAACTGTTCAGAAACAGTAACGTTAGAGTTAGCCATTAGATCGCGAAGACGCTCAACACGTGCTAGACGCTCATCCAAGTGAATTGGACGGTCAAGCTTGATGAACTGCTCTAGGCTGTCAATCATGCGGAACATAAGAGGTACAATACCCTGCTTAGTTTCTTCGATGCTGTCGATTTGACGCTGTAGTGAATCGATACCGCGTTGCTGATCTGCGACAAGGCTAGCGATGTAATCGTTGTAGATTTTAAGGTTTTCTGTCTCATCTACTGTTTGACGATACTCAACAAGTAGTTCTTGAGATTGTTCAAACAACGTATTGATTTTTTCTTGAGATTTCGCTGCAGCCGCGTGGATTTTCGCTTCTTCTTTATGAAGATCTTCTAGCGTATCTGCAGAGACTGCGCTACCTGTTAGTGCGAATGCACCCATAACAGTAGAAGCAATAAGAGTTCTCTTGCTCATTTTGGACATAGTTCCCAACCAAATTTCTTATTTGAATCCTCGCCGATAGGAAATTATTCGGGCAAGGGGCGTATAAAACTTTCACAATTTTGTTTCAGGAATGCAGTGCCGACATCAATTGCCAGTACTACGAACATAATATACTCACACGGAATGTTACGTGGAGTCAAGTAACACACTATTTACACCTAACACATTTTACGCCTCTCGCTCAAATAATCATCACAACGTTTAGAAATCACGCTGATTAGTTGTTAATGAAAACCTGAATCTAGTAGACTTTGGCAAAACCAAAAGTAAAAAAGGTAAACATGAAATACACGCCTACACACTCCATATCAGTGGACGGAAAGCCTGTTTGGGTTTTTGATGATCTGTGTACCACTAAAGAAGCGGAAGGTCTATATAAAGGACTTCAAGCAAGTGGTTTTAAAAAAGATGAGATTGCACGCCCTGACACTGAAGAATATAAACACTGGGCAGTTAATTTGACCGCCGAGCAAGTCAGAAGTCTACCCGTTTATCATCGAGCAATGGAAGCCATAGAAGCACTCACTCAAAAATCATACCGTGCGTATCGCGGATACGTTAACCACGCAGCATTCGGCGACATGTTGTTTACACACACTGACTGCGAACCAAGCGCAGATGAGTTTACGGTACTTACTTATATTTCACCTGAATGGAACATCGAGTGGGGCGGTGAAACACTCTTTTTTAATAACCAAGACGATTGCCTGTTTGCGTGCAGCCCGAAACCGGCACGGGTAGCAATATTTCATGGTGCGATAAAGCATGTGGGAAGACCACCTAATAGGATATGTTATGCACCTCGTTTTACACTTGCCTTTAAATTAGAGCGCGCTAGCTCTTAAGTTTTCTTTTCTCAGTATAAAAAAGGGAGTACAAGAACTATCTCGTGTACTCCCCTAGTGTGTGTAACATTTGTTAATCTACTGTTCTTCTCAATCTTCCTTGGGGATAATATCAAAAGCTACTGTGAGTCTATGCTCATTCCCCGAAAAAGCATTAGTGCCGTGCCAAATATATGATGGAAACAAAACAACGTTTCCTTCAACCGGTTTAACTGCGAAATCACCTTCAAATTGCTGGTTTGCGATGTCTGCACGTCCGAACATTAACCAACCCTGACCATGTTGATTTACCGCTTGTGGAACATCGACATAATACACACCACTTAACCAACCTTCGGGGTGATAGTGAGATTTATGAAAACCACCATCACGCAGTCTAACTGACCAAGAACCTATGTAATTAAGTGCTTGATTTAAGCGCGAACAAAACGGATGAGACTTATCTTCCGTTATTGATTCGATATGCTGTCTCGCATTGGTTAAGATGTATTCAGAAAGCGCTTGAATAACCGCGTCTTGACTGTCAAAAAGATCTTCATAGGTTTGTGTTCCATTTCTCAAAGACTGGCCTATGGGATGCTTTTGATTGTTGTGTTGACCTATTAACACTGTACGTAAGGTCTGATTAAAACGGTTTGATTCATCAAGGTCAGAAATAATACGACTTACGCTGACCAACTTACTGTAATCACACAACCACTGGTATTGTTGTTCATTGCCAGTCATAGACCAACATGTAGAGAGCATTGTCCACCAGCCTTGGTTTTTCGGCTGTTTATCTATCAATGCTTCAAAACATATTTGTGCTTCAGCCGCCCGCCCCACACACAAAAGTGAATACCCTTTTTCACTTAAATAAGGAATAGTTCCAGTAAGGCTCGTTACGTTGTCCAATGATGCAATAGATTTTTCATATTCACCGAGTTCTCTGTAGACTCGTGCTTGCTCTATAGCAAATGTTGAAGGCTCAGCGCCTAATTCAATGAGCTTATCCAACTGTGAGTTAGCTTCAATGTATAGATCAGCTTGATTCAGTAGTCGAATAAAATTAAGTCTAAATTGGTTATTGTGGGGTTCTTTATCTAAAAATTCATGAATATGATAAAAGGGCTCGCTATCGCCTTCTTCCCATAGAAATTTTGAAAATTCTTCTTGTAACGTCCAATTCTCGCTTTCCAATTCTAGGCATTTCAAATACGTTTCTTTTGCCTTTTGCCGCTCATTTGATAATGCAAGTACCGCTGCATAATTTCGAAGGATAGTGGAATTGCTATTTTGAATAGTTAGCGCCTTTTCAAAATATGTTTTAGCGCTGCTCAAATCACCAGATTTTCTATATGCGTTTGCGATATTATTCAATGCTAACAAACTATCAGGCTGCTTAGTGACTACCTCCTCCAATAAAGTAATTGCACTTTGATAATCTTTTTCCTTAACTAACACATCTGCCAAAATAACTTTAGCTTGGATATGAGAAGGTTGAATACGCAAGGTATTCTCAATCGCTACTTTGGCATCTTTAAGTGACTCTAGCGCAATATAACCCCGCGCTAAATTGTAGTTGATATCGACATTAGTGGGTGCAGCTAGGCGAGCGCGCATAAATACGTCTATCGCCAATTCCACTTTATTAATCGCTAAATACAAATTCCCTAAGTTATTAAGTAATTCAGGATGTTCCTTAAATACATTCAAACTTATTTTCAATTGCTTTTCAGCTTCGTCAATTTGATTTAATGCTCTTAATGAATTGGCATACAATTGAGTAACAACAGGCTCTTGAAGTAAAAGCGCTTTATTTTGTTGTATGAAAAAAATGATTTGTTGATATTGCTTTTGCCCGTAGGCTTGAATTAGCTGCTGAATAATATTCATAATTAATTAGCGTTTGTACAACTGTGCATCTAAATTAGCAAGCTTACCTATGTTTTGCTTCCACTGATCAAATATTCTCATAAATTTGGTCAACGCAGACCGCTCTGATTCGGTTAAATGTGGATTCCACACATCACAAATAAGCACAACACGAACCTGATCACCTTCGTTTTTTGCTGAGTGTAAAAAGCTATCATCAAATACCATGACATTATTTGACCTATCCCAAACAAAGGTTTCATTCCCGGCCGTTAGCGATGCATTTTCGTTTATCAATAACGGTATATGCACGGTCAGTTTACAATTCGAAATACCATAATGTGGCGGAATATATGCACCTGGCTCTAATACTGAAATAAAAACCTCTGGGGCATGTGGAGGGCAATTTGCCAATGGTCCGTTCGTCAACAACTCTTTCAAGCCATCACTCAAACTATCAAACGCCTCACATGGCTCGCCACCTTTTATAAAATGCGTAGAAAGCCACTGCTCTTTTAGTGCATCCCATTCGCTAGATTCTGGTAAATTGTCGAATTCGTCTACATAACTTGCTTTAGCGTGCTTTCCTACATTAAGCAACTCGGTTTTGTATGGTTTAAGTGAATTAACCCATTCATCGAGTAATGGAATCTCTGACGAAGTGAAAAACGGCGTACTCGGCAAATCTGGAATATACAGAAAATTGGGCTTTTGTAGCGAGTTATTAAAATTGGCGAGCTGTAGACCGAATAGTGTTTTGAGCATCGCACCTAAACGCAAGGAGACATTCTCGACAAACTGGAGTTCTAAGTAACCGACTCGTCTCGCTAAATTGGCAGCATTTGCTATATGTGTTGCCCGGTCCGGATTAACTTGTCCAACGGATAAATCGAAATATTTAGGTTCGCGCTCAAACCATGAGTAATAAAGTTGTATAGCTTTGTCGTAATTTTGCGCGGAAAGGGCTTGTTGGATTTCTTTGATCATAAAAAATAGAAGTATTATAAAAGAAGGGCTACAACATGTAGCCCTTTATTGTTTATTTACCGCCGATTTACTCACCATCACCGCCGCCGGTCTCAGTACCGCGTTGCATGCGAGTCCATGCTTCGCGAGCGGCTTCTTCTTGCTGTTCACGCTCTTCTGCTGTATAGCAAACTCTACGCATCATGTTAGAGCCAACTTTCTTTTCCATTTTACAAGTCATGCCATCATCGTCGTTTGCTGCGAATTCAGCAGACTTGTTTGAAGAAGAAGTAGAACCACACCCCGCCATAGCAAGTGTAGAAAGAAGACTTAAGAGTATTACTTTTTTCATTTTACATCCTTGAATGTTTGTTAACTTAACCGCCGTGAACTAGCGTACCATACTCTGTTTGGTTTGACCTTACCCATTTTGTAAGGATCCATTTCTTTCCTGACACAACAGGGTTACCACAGTGATAACTGGTTTGCTTTAACTTGTTGTTGTTATCAACATTGGTAAAAGTGAGTAGTTTCCCTTGCTCTGGCACTACCTCTAATTTCAGCTTTGGAAACGACGTACTACCTTCATGCAGCGTATTTAAGTAAGCAATAATGGTATGGGTTCTTTGCCCACCTTCTTCTTGTATAGATTTCTGCTTAAGCTGCTCTTCACTAAAAGCATCAAAATGAGGCTTATACTGCTGACCATTCTGGTAACACAATAAATTCAATGGTTCACCGTGATTCACTTTAGAACCTGAAAGTAATGACATTTTTAAATCAATATCACGACAAATCCAATCAACCACATTACTTGATATCACAGCGACTTCGCTGGTTCGCACCGTATCTTGCATTGGGCGACCATCAATAGGATTTAAAACAAGTGAAGGTTCAAGTAAGCTGTGATAACGCGCTATCATGTAGTTGCATTCAAATGGTGAAAGCGCATCTTCAAGTACTTTAATATCTTTGTCATCGCTAATGCTCTTCGAAACACCCGCTAGTACTTTTTGCTCTCTACGCTGTATGACTTTTGTTATAAGTTCAATGTCTAAAACGTAATCTTTAGCTTCTGTGTCTGTTAAAGGCTGAAACAATTGTTTGTGTATATTAGGGCTATAAAATGCAAGATGTGACTGAAGTAAAGAAAATAAGGAAGCATCATCAACACACCAACTTAACAATACTATCGACGACTCTGCGTGCCCTTTTTGGGCCAGCATAACCAATTGTTGAATGGTCGTTTGCGACATCGCCCTTTCGCGGTAAAACCTGTGTATGAGGCACTTATGATATACGACTGTTGAGTTATCACTGTTACTAAGTGAATTTAAATAACTAATTGCAGAATCTGAATTATCCTTCGCAGTAAAGTAAGCAAAATCTAATGCTGCGTAGATATGTCCTTGTTGTCCTGCATCTTTTAAAAAAGAATAGGCTTCGTCAGTTCTTCCTGATTGAAAACATGCATCGGCTTGCGTAAGCAGATGTTGAAGATTAACCACGATTTCTCCTTACGAAAAAGGCCTCTTTCGAGGCCTTTTAATTTAAGTATGATGAACTACTAATTCAAGTCTGAATTAGAATTCTACATTTACACGGCCGTAGAAGAAACGTCCAGGCACTTCATACATTGATGGGTCGAAGCTGTTAGCAAATGTTGTGAAAGAGATTTCTGGATCTGTATCCCACAAGTTGTTAACACCAAGCGTAACACGTAGGTTATCAGTTACTGCGTAACCTACTGAAACATCGTGGTAAGCCATCGCTTCTAGTTCATTGTAACTATCTTTAACTAGATCTCCATCATCATTAAATGTAGTCTCACCCGGATCACTACACAATGTATCTTCTAAGTAATTACCATCAGCATCCGTGTCATCATCAAATGAGCAAGCTTCAGTCGTGTTGCCAATGTAGCGAACAAGGTAGTTAGCAGTCCAATCTTCATATGACCAAGTAACTGACAAGTTAGTACGAAGACGTGGCACAATGTCACGGTCGAACGCTTTACCAGCTTCGTTCTCGGCAGTGCTTTCACCTGTATCAAAGTCTACGAAAATAGACGTACGCTCATCTATATAAGTACCGTCCCAGTTTACACGGAAGTCACCAAACTCAGTCTCAAAGTTATAAGCTACGTTATAATCGAAACCAGACGTTGTCTGACCACCAAGGTTGACCAAACCGTTGAACAATTCTGTTACAACACCACCAGCATTACGTTCAATTAGTGAACAGAACTGAGTACCAGTTCTAGCACAAGTGTCTAAAATGTTCTGTGCACCAACTGTTGATACAGCGTTATCAACTTCGATATCGAATACGTCAAACGTAATTGAAAGACCTTCAACTTGCGCAGGTGAGTATACGAAACCGTAAGTAAAGCTTTCTGCCTCTTCAGGTAAAAGGTCAGAATTACCACCAACGGTAGTTCTGATCTGTGGATTAGGCTGTTCGTAACTATCAGGAACACCCGTACAACCTGGGGCACTACCACCACCGTTGTTACATGGGTCTTGTAGTGTTTGGAAGCTATCACTGTTACCTAAGAACAATTCAGACAGCGAAGGAGCACGGAATGCTTCAGACCAAGTACCGCGAACTACCAAATCTTCGTTAACACGCCATTTAAGACCGACTTTAGAGTTTGTCGTGTCTCCGAAGTTGCTGTAGTCAGAATAGCGAGTAGCAAGTTCAAGATCTAGTTGCTCAGCAAACGGCATGTCTGATAGTAGAGGCACAGCTAATTCTAGGTACATCTCTTCAACACTGAATGCACCTTGAGTAGGCTGACGAGAGTTACCAGAAGTGATACCCGCAGCAATTAGCGCGTCTGGTTGATCGTAACCTGACTGCCAGCGTTTTTCGTAACCTGTTGCGAATGCAAGGTAACCAGCTGGAAGCTCAAATAATTCACCAGAAAGGTTAAGCGCGTAGCTTTCAAGTGTAGAGTTCAAAGCATCTTGCGCTGTGAACTGAATGTAATCAAGCATTTCTTGCGTGATTGTACCTTCACCGATTGCAGTAGAACCGCCAAATAGGTTAAGTGGTACACAACCGTCTGTCGCTGCACATGTATCTACATCACCAAGTGCTATAGCAACGCGGTCCATATTAAGAAGACCGTCTGTTAGCGTATTCTGAGTAATATCTGCATATGTATATGTCGCGTCCCAGAAGAACTCTTTATCGCCTAGCTCAATAACACCTTCAAAACCACCGTTGAACTGGAATTGGTCAACATTCTGAGAAAATTGACGATATCCCGCTTCTAACATACGACGACCGTAGAAATATAGACTTCCTGGCTCGCCCCAACCATTTTGGTCTGATAAATCAATACCGAGCGGGTTGTAAGGGTTGTTAGCAGCAATAGTGACACCAGAAGTACCCGCAGCAAAGCCTAAGAACAATGGCGTAGGCGCAAGGAGCTGTGATGAACGACGATTACCGTAGAAACCTGTCACGTTAACACTCAGGTTGTCTGTTAATTCATAACGTCCCTGAGAATAGATATTGGTGCGCTCTTGAGGCGTAGATAAATAGTTAAGTGGTGCGAAGTTAAAAGCACTACTACCAGTCCAAGGAATAATATCGCCATTACCGTCAAGTTGCGAATTAAACATTGTACCGGTTTCATCGGAATGAAAGAAGCGACCGTTTGGTGTACCTGATGAACCGCCATAGCCAGTAGGTGCACCAAAAACAGGGACTGCAGAGATAGCACGGTCACCAGCGAATGTAGGCTCTTCTTCTACATAACTGATATTAAAGTATACGTTGCCCTTGTCGTTAGACGTACCAAAACCGATATCCCATTGCTCTTTGTTACCGTCGCCTTCGTCGTACTCACCAATGTAAGAAGAAGCGTGAACACCTTCGAAATCTTGACGAGTGATAATGTTTACAACACCGGCGATTGCGTCTGAACCGTAAACCGCAGAAGCACCGTCTTTAAGTACTTCGATACGCTCGATGATTGCAGCTGGGATGTTGTTAAGGTCAACTGAACCAGTTAGACCAGGAGCCCAACGCTTACCGTTAACTAGCACAAGTGTGCGATTAGACCCGATATTACGAATGTTAATAGTAGTTGTACCATTACCACCGTTGTTGTTATTTGTGTTGATTGCAGAACCTGCAGAAGGGATTGCCTGAAGAACGTCACCGATTGACGTTACACCGAATCTTTCAATGTCGACTCGTGACATAACGGTAACTGGGTTTGCACCTTCAATGTCAGTACGGCGGATACGTGAACCTGTTACTTCGATTTTCTCAACAGCTTCTGCCGCTTCTTCTGCTTCCTGTGCGTTAACTGCACCAGTGAAGCCGATAGTTGATGCTGCACCGAACGCGCAAGCAAGCTTCACTGACTTAGCCAGCTTAGTGTTTGTAAACATGTATTGTCTCCCTGGACCACTAAAACTCTTAGTGTGTGTTTCAATCGTTTAGAACGAATTATTATTAGTAAGGTCTTAACCTCACTTTGATAATAACCACATCACTATCGAAGGGTCAACTGAGATCATCACCCAAGGATTCAAAAGTTCAATTTTTTTTCTATAAATTTTCCACTTTCGTAAATTTTAACTTACAAATTACATTTTTTTTACATAAGAGCGATTTTACTGTGCATTATTTGCACAACAATGAATGGAGTATTTCCGTCTCTTAAGCGAGTAATGAAAATACAGGACTTTTAGTTTTAAAATCTGTTAAAAATGTATTCTTTCGAGGCCGCTTTTCATCTAGGAAATTTGTGTTGCGGTTAAGTGAACAAAACTACTTTGGAAAACTAGTTTCTAGAAGAAAACTCGAACATCGCTGTTTGAGAAAAAATAAGACATTCCCAAATCCAGCACTTAGATATATCAAAGAGACTATCTAATATGTTTGAAAACGTGAAACAGAATACTGGTTTTGAAGAGTAATCTGTTCCACTCTTATTTTGTTATCACATTGCGGTTATTTTTACTTTCGTTAACAAAAAATCAAAATTTAAAGGTGACTTTATGTTTAGTTTAGATAAAAACCTAACATCTTTCTTACGGGATCAGGCAATGTAGGAAGAGCATGTTTAGGCAGTAAGAACGTCGCCATATTGAAGAAATCAAGAAAGATTCGATTAGACTCAGTGGTCTTTTTCAGATAATGATGCCCAGAAGAGCCTCCTGTACCTATTTTTGTACCTAGCATTCGCTGTACCATCATTGCATGACGATAGCGCCAGATAGTAAGTTGTTCATCAATTTCTGTGAGCGCAGTAATTAATTGAAAGGGCAAATTGAAAATTGGTTCTTCTGAGTACTGTTTAATAAAAAGCGCTGATAGCATTGCTTCGTGGCTAAGTCGGAACTTCCCTTCCTCTCTTAGCGTTTCGTACTGTTGATGTTCGAACAACGCATCAAAGTTGTCTCTTGTCGACTGCCAATCTTTCATCTCTTGACGTTTATCTGCGTCAGAAAGTGTGTCATTGGTAGCGATAGTGTTGCGATCGTCTGATAACATCTCATCCGCTGCGCTTTTATAATACGCCCAAAAATCAAAATCGGTGGTTTTAAGTAGCGGCATTCTCGATAACCACTTGTCAACTAATTCGAACAAACTCGGCTTTTTTTCCAACCCTTCCAAAAGTGCTCTGTCGTCATCATTCAAGCGGTTATAAAAGCTCTGCTGATCAAAATCAATTCTATATTCACGCTTCAAGCCCAAAGAAATTTCCAAACGTTTAAACTGGATACTTTGGAAACCTGATGCAGGTACTAAGTAATCTCTGAAAGAGAGAAATTGTTGCGGTGTCATTGTTTCCATGATGGCAATTTGATCATTCATCAAACGTTGTATTTGTATAACCCGTTGTAAGCGCAATACCACTTGCGTTAACTGCTGGTCTTTCACTGTCTCTTGATTGAAAGTATCAATAACTGTATTTAGCTCATGTAGCACCTGCTTAAACCACAACTCGTATACTTGATGCACTATGATAAATAGCGTTTCTTCATGAGCAGGTTCACCGTACTTTGCACTTTGTAGTTTCTGGGCGCCTAGGATCTTATCTAGTTGTAGGTAGTCACCGTAATAGCATGGCTCAATATTCTTTTTCATGTTGCTTATGCCTTTATTCATATTCTTATTCATCGCCCGTATCACAAACCTGTTCACTAAAAAACAACATTCAACAACCGACGAGATGCTAATTTCTCTTTGAGGTAACTAGTTTATCACTGCCAGCTCGACAACGACAAAATACCAGCTATACATTTATAGTGAGCGAAATTGTAATGTTTAATTAACGTGTTGATTGTAAACAACAAGGATAAAATAGTTTCTAAAATAAAAAGGTGATTAAAATGAAACTTGATGACGACATACATAACTATTATGAACACTTGGTGTTAGAACGAATTGCCAAGCTCAAGTTGGATCAAACTAAAAATGCAGACTATTTGGCTGACTTATGCTGCCTAGCATTAAACCAAGTCCCTCCTCGTTACATACGCTATGAAGTAGATATGGCATTTTATTTACCACAGAGCGAACGTAAGCAAATGGAAATGAACGTGGAGCACGCAATCAGTAAAGCACTCAAATACTTAGATGAGGCAGAAAAAAACAAACAGAATGCGACTGAAGAGGCGTAGTTATCCACACAATATACAATGATAAAATGGGAAGTTACTTAAAAAAGAAAGAATTGGTGGCAGGCTTCCAGCCACATCCCGGCACATGAGTCGTCTGCTGCGGCTGCTCCCTTCCGGGCCTGACCGAGTTCACAGAGTATCATTGCGGGAGGACCAAAAGCCTACCATAGAAAACGCAATTAATAGAGAAACTCACAACTGACTGTGTGTCAACATGAGCCCCGCATCAACGCGGGGCGCATTATGACTATTTGGTAACGAGTTTTCAACCCCTTGTGGAAAATCTCTCTTCGGCAATCATATTCGCTACGCGATTCGTGGCTGCTTTTTCTTGTTCGGCACGCGCGTATATCTCTTTTAATGTATCGCCAATTTGCTCAATATGAGTACGCATAGCGTCGTTTGAACTCTCTGGCATACGTTGATGGAAAATATCGATAACACCACCGGCATTAATAACATAGTCCGGAGCGTACAGGATTCCGCGCTGCTGCAATAGTTCGCCAATATCTTCCCTAGCAAGTTGGTTGTTTGCCGCACCGGCAATGACTTTTGCTTTAATCGTTGGCAACGTTTGATCATTAATAGCCGCACCTAGCGCACAAGGTGCAAGTACATCAACGTCTAGACTTAAAATTTCTTCTGGCGCCACGGCTGTTGCACCGAATTCAGCAACTGCTTTTTCTACCCCTTCAGGATATATATCAGCAACATAAAGCTTTGCGCCATGCTCGTGAAGGTGCTTAGCCAAACGGTAGCCAACATGTCCCATTCCTTGAATAGCCACAGATACGCCCTCTAAATCGCGATTTAGCGCGTATTCCACCGTTGCTTTCAAACCGACAAATACACCATATGCTGTAGAGGGTGCTGGATTGCCATCAGGTACTTCACCGGCGTAATGGTATTTAGCATTTACACCGGCAATGAATTCTGATTCCGTAGCCATGGTTTGAAGGTCTGTTACTGCAATACCAGAGTCTTCCGCCGTAAAATACTTCCCACCCAAAGAATCGACAAATTTACCCATGGCTTTCATCATTTCTGGTGTTTTAGCCTTGCGAGGGTCGCCGATAATCACTGATTTACCACCTCCAAGGGCGATATTGGCCATTGCTGCTTTATATGTCATGCCTTTAGATAGTCTAAGTACGTCAGTTAATGCTTCACCGCTATTTACGTAAGGCCACATACGACATCCACCTAGCGCTGGACCAAGATTAGTATTGTGCACTGCAATAATGGCACTTAGGCCCGCTTTTTCGTCGTGATAAAATGCAACATGTTCGTGTTTATCGAACTCTGGGTGATCAAAAACAGACATATATCCCCTCTCTCGCTATGGTGAATGAAAGTACGTGATGAAATATAGTCTCAGCTGCAAGAGCAGAGAAATTTCATCCATTGTGGCGTCAGTGTAAATGATTAACCTGAGGACAAGCCTTGCTAAGTTTTGTAAATGAAATTTACAAACTGAAAAGGATTAGATTTGATTACTTATTTTCTAGGACAGCTATCCTAGATTTTTTTTTGATATATAATAAACATCATAATATCGACGGAAACAATGTTAATGAAATTAGATAAGTTTGACCGAGAAATATTGCGGGTGTTACAACAGGATGCCACCGTATCTATGGCCGACTTAAGCCAGAGAGTTGGATTGTCACATACACCGTGTTGGCGCCGTGTAAAACGCATGGAAGCCGATGGAATTATTCTTGGCAAAGTAACGCTGCTCAACAACAAGAAATTAAACTTAGGCGTGTCTGTTTTTATTTATGTTACTTTGAAAAATCACGATGGTGATTCACTAACAGACTTTGAAAATGCAGTGCAAAATATTGACGAGATAGTCGAGTGTCATACCACCAGTGGTGAAAAAGATTATCTCTTAAAGGTCATCGTCGAAAGCATTGAAGAATACGAATTTCTGCTAAAAACTAAATTAACGCATCTTCCCTTGGTTGACCACTTAAGCTCAACCTTTGCGTTAAAACAGGTTAAAAACACCACAGAGCTTCCAATTAAACGTCAGTAATACTTTTAATGTGCTCCCATTAGTGTGAAAAAAGGGCATATCCACTATGATATGCCCTTTGACATGAACGTAATTCAATTCGACTTCGCGAAGCGAAAATACCTTAGAATCTGATAACTTTACGCACTCGCATCAATCTGATTTTCTGGTTTCGCCTTCTCAAATGCATCAAGCAGATTACAGTTATCAGCAATTTTGTTAATCAGCGGATACTTGTTCATGTCCACATTGAATCGTTTTGCGTTGTACACCTGAGGCACTAGGCAAATATCAGCCATAGTTACGTCGAAATCGAAACAGTATTTTCCTGCTTGTGTCTGCAGGCGTTTTTCAATTCCGTTAAAACCTAACTCAATCCAATGCGCAGCCCATTTTGCTACATCGTCTTGGCTGGCTTCAAAATTGCCTTTCAATGCATTTAATACCCGCAAGTTACCCAAGGGTTGTATGTCGCAAGCAATATCTTGTGCGAGCGCTCTTACCCTCGCGCGCTCGTTACGATGCTCCGGTATCAGTCGGTATTCATTGTCAAATCGCTCGTCCAAATATTCTATAATTGAGAGTGATTGATTCAGCATAATATCTTCATCTTCATCAACCAGAGTCGGCACGAGATGTGAAGGGTTTAGGCGAGTATATTCAGTTTGATGCTGCTCACCGCCATTATTAACCAAATGCACGGGAACATATTCGTACTCTACACCTTTTAGATTAAGTGCAATTCTCACTCGGTACGACGCTGTAGAACGCCAATATCCATAAAGTTTTAAGCTCATGCTGTCACCGTGCTATTTAAGAGTTCATAATTAATATTAGCCGCTAATCGAGGGCGCGCAGATAATTAAATATACACGCCCACGTTTATCATTAATTAAGCGGTTTAACCTGCTGTTCAATTGCACCGAACACACTATTCCCTTCGGTGTCCAACATCTCTATGCGAATGCGATCACCAAACTGCATGAAAGGTGTTGCAGGCTTACCATCGCGAATTGTTTCAATCATTCTAACTTCAGCAATACATGAATAACCTAAACCGCCCTCAGAGATAGCAGAACCATGATCTGTTCCCTGTTTATTGGATACGGTACCTGAGCCAATGATAGCGCCAGCGCCTAAATTTCTTGATTTGGCCGCATGTGCTACTAATTGACCAAAATCAAACGTCATATCTTCACCTGCTTCAGGCTGACCAAACAGTTCACCGTTGTAGGTAGAACGCAATGGAAGGTGTACTTTATTGTCTTTCCATGCGTCACCCAGTTCATCGGGCGTAACCGCCACAGGAGAAAAGCTCGATGCAGGCTTCGATTGGAAAAAGCCAAACCCTTTCGCCAATTCACCTGGAATTAGACCACGCAGCGACACATCGTTAACTAACATTACAAGCCGAATACGCTCAGCTGCCTGTTCAGGGGTGCACGCCATTGGAACGTCATCGGTTACTACTGCAACTTCACCTTCAAAATCAATTCCCCAATCATCACTGGGTAAAATAATGTCGTCATTTGGGCCAATAAAGTCGTCAGAGCCACCTTGATACATTAGTGGATCTGTCCAAAATGTATCGGGCATCTCTGCACCACGAGCTTTGCGAACTAACTCAACATGATTAACATAAGCGCTACCATCTGCCCATTGATACGCTCTGGGCAATGGAGATTCACAGCGAGATGGGTCAAAAGGCACACTCTCACACGCGTTATCATTTAACGCTTGATAACGCATTTGCAACTGTGGTGAAACTTCTTGCCAATTGTCTAATGCATTTTGCATTGTATTTACTATGTCTTGTGCACTGCACGCTCGAGAAAGATCCCTCGACACTACCATTAAGCAGCCATCACGGGTTTCATTTTTATAGGTTGCTAGCTTCATTGTTCTTTCCTCGAAAACTCATTGCTAATTTTTACGATGTGTACCACTTCAATACGATAATTGTTCAACATCATATGAAATTCACGTATATGTAGTTATGCCACTAGTTGGTAGGAATTGAAAAGTGTGATGAAGATGATGTTTTATAACAGTGTAAGAAAGGGTGTACGCGGAAAGTAAAAAGGAATACGCAGACAGCGCTAATTCGCTATGTTGAGGCGTGTTGTAAATTAAACGCAACACGCCCTCAAAGAATAAATAGCAGTGTAATAACTACCGCCATAACAGGCTAAAAGAATTAATTAAAGCTTTACTGTGGCTTTGTTGATACCGTATTCGCGTAGCTTGTTCGCTATTGCCGTGTGACTTAATCCTAATTTTTTAGCGAGTTGACGGGTACTTGGATAAAACGGATACAAGCGCTTCAGTAAATCTTTTTCAAATTTTTTCACTTCTTCATCTAACGTACCATCGAAATTTTCGTCGATGTAAGTCACACTAGGCGCACAACTAGGAAGCTGGATATCTTCTTTGGTTATCTCTTTCCCATCTAGCAGTGACAAGGCCCGATATAACGCATTTTGAAGCTGTCTAACATTACCCGGCCAAGGGTATTGCTGAAGAAAATCTACACATGATTTACTCAGCTTTGCTGGACGTCGGCCAAGCTTTGTACTGTGTTGTACAATAAACGCCTCTGCTAGCGGTACAATATCCTGACGACGGTCTTTAAGTGATGGCATGACTAAACTTAGCACGTTCAAACGGTAGTAAAGTTCCTTTCTAAAACGTCCTTCTTCGACTAACTGTCCAAGGTCACGACAAGTAGTACAGATGAACCTCACATCTACTTTCACGGGCTCTGCATCCCCTACTCGCCTAAATTCGCCATCCTCTAAAACACGTAATAGCTTTGCTTGCAGTTGAGAAGACATATCAGCGATTTCATCGAGCAACAGCGTACCACCTTTAGCTTGCTCTAACAGACCTGCTTTGCCATTTGGCTGATTAAACGCCCCTGCGGCATAACCGAAAAGTTCAGTTTCAGCCACACTGTCTGGCAGTGATGCACAATTGAGCGCTAAAAATGCACCTTCACTTCGTCGGCTTGATTGATGACAAGCTCGCGCAATCATCTCCTTCCCGGTGCCGGTTTCGCCAAAAATAAGAATAGGCGCGTCAAGATCTGCCACCCGCTTAGCATCGTGCACTACACGCTTCATAAAGGGAGACTGCGTAACGAATCGGTCAAAACTGTCTGTTGGCGATTGATGAAAAGCACTAAATTGTTGCCCAAGGCGCATTTCTGATTTCAGAATAACTACCGCACCCGCCATAATTTTGCTTTTATCACCATCAGGTACGGTGATTGGAAGCATATCAGCAAGATAGTCTTGTTGAATAAACTTCACCTTAGAGGTTTGAGGACCTAATGACTTCCCATCCATCCACTTGATGAAATTAAAGCCTTTGACTAGCTCGCTGATATCCGTTCCTATAATATCGCTACTGGCCATTTCCAATCCAGCACTCACTGCATCATTGCACAGTAAGACATTACCTTTAGCGTCAATGGAAAATACAGGATCGGGGAGTGTTCTCAGTATTGCAGATAACTGATTTTTTTCTCGCTCTCCAGGCATGAACAATGTGGTCTTTACGTCATCAATGCCATCAATGCGACGAATCTGAGGCATTAAGTGTTGAAAATCAGCAAATTCAATGTTGGGAAAATTGAGGAAAATTTTTCCCGCTGGATCAATTTCAATTCCGCGAAGATCGATTTCTTTAGTAACAAGAATATCTAAAACGTCTTGGGTGATCCCCAGACGGTCCTGACAACTAATTTCTAAGCGCATAGGGTGCTATAGTTCATTTGTAAACATATTTGTACAGAATACCATAGTTTTACAAAAAGATAACAATATAATTGTTACGAGAAACAAAAAATGCGATGAATAGCAGTGAACGGGCTTGTTTTGACGATAAGAACAAAGATGCCGCTAAAAACGGCGGCATCCCATTAAAAACACAACTAGTTAACAAATCAATTAACTGGCTTTTTTCTCTTTAGGAGGGAAAAGTGGGGAAAATAGCCCTAGCTTTTTGGCTTTTTGAACCAATGCCATAATATCAGTTTCTGCCAATTCAAAGAGATGGTCAAATTCAGGCAATATGTAATACAACGGCTGCATAATATCGATGCGATAAGGGGTTCTCAAAGCATCAATAGCTGTAAGAGGCTTTCTTACAGGTATATCACTGTCTAAGGCGTAAAGTGTTTCGCCCGGTGAAGAGAGAATACCGCCACCGTATATTTTCAGGTCCCCATCACCACCTTTGGCACGCACTAATCCAAATTCAACCGTAAACCAATACAATCGCGCTAGATACACCCTGTCTTCTTTACTCGCAGCAAGCCCCAATTTCCCGTAAGTATGCGTAAAGTGAGCAAATGCAGGGTTGGTCAATAGTGGGCAATGTCCGAACACCTCGTGGAAGATGTCAGGCTCTTGTAAGTAATCAAACTCTTCTCTCGTTCGAATAAAGGTCGCGACTGGAAACTGTTTGTTTGCCAATAACCTGAAAAATTCACCGAAGTTAATAAGCGCAGGTACTTCTGCGGTTTGCCAGCCCGTTTTATCAATTAAAACGCGGTTGATGTCGGGGAGTTGAGGAATACGATCTTCACTTAATTTGAGCAAAGAAAGACCGTCTAAATACTCTTGGCATGCGCGCTCTTCAACCAATGAAATTTGTCGAGCATACAGTTCAGACCAAATCTGATTTTCTTCTTCAGACCAAGCAATAAGCCCATTTTTGTCAGACTCTCTCGACTGATACTGCGTTGATTTTGGCATAACTTCAAAGACCAATAATGTTTAACAAAGTAGGCTTATTAGTCTAATGAAAATACTGGTTTGGAAAAGTAGTAGCCTATATCGGCTTGCTCTTCTTACTGTAACATGAATTTTACATGACAGAGAAAATGCATTGATAAATAAAGAAAAAGCCGCTCAATGATGAGCGGCTTTTATCTACAACTTAACGTTTAAAGACGGCTAATTTCTTTGTTCAACTGATATTCTCTAGAAGTAACATACGTTTCCATTTTACGTAAACGCGCTTCTGCTTTTTCAAATCGATTGCGAATGTCGTGAAACGCTTGCTTTGGTGGCTCGCCTGCCTGCCATACTTTTGTTTTAACTTCTACTTTCGGGCTTTTCACTTGTCCAGCATTGGGATTAGTCCACCCTTTGCCTTTTGAAAATACCGGTTTTGGTGCAGCACTTTCTAAACCACTTGGCTTTTTATCCAAAATAAACCACGCTGCCACGTAGGCCACAAGTATGAAGGGACCTGCGAGTAAGAAGAAACCAGTAACAACCAATATACGAACTAACCAAACTTCTAAGCCAAAGTATTCTGCGATACCTGAACACACTCCGGCGATACGTGCATTTTCTGGGTTGCGATAGAGCTGTTGACCATTTCTCATGCTCTATTCCTCCACTCAGGTGCCTCACTGTCTAAAATAGCTTCAAGAGTTTCGATGCGCTCACTCATTTTTTCAGCTTGCTCTGCAAGCGTCTGCAACGAGGCATACTCTTCAGCACTCAGCCCTTGGCTTACTTGCTTTTTACTGCGGTAATGCAGAATTAACCATATTGGTGCCACAAAAATGGTAAATACAACCAATGGCATTACCAACATTGCAATGATACCTTCATCCATCTCGAAATCTCCAACAAACCCTGATCTACCTGCCCCTATTGCTATCTATTATAGAACGGGGCAGCCCTCTTTTTATTTTATTCTGATTTTTCAGTGCCGCTGTTAGCACCTTTAATTTTTGCCTTCAACGCAGCTAGCTCATCTTCAACTTTATCGCTAGCTTCTAACTCGGCAAACTCATCTTGCAATGTCTTTTTACCTAAGTCATACGCGTCTACTTGCGACTCTAAATCGTCAATTTTACGCTCGTATTGCTCAAAACGCCCCATTGCGTTATCAACTTTACTGCTATCAAGGGTCTTTTTCACCTCTAAACGCGAACTGGCCGTTTTTTGACGCATGATGATCGCTTTCTGGCGGCTCTTAGCGTCTGCTAGCTTGTCTTGTAACTGACCAATTTCATCTTGAAGTTTACTAATTTGCTCTTCAACTATGGTCAGTTCTTTGCTCAATGACTCTGCGGCTTCAGCAGATTTTTTCTTTTCCTGCAATGCTGCACGAGCGAGGTCTTCGCGGTCTTTGCTTAATGCCAACTCGGCTTTAGCTTCCCATTCAGCAGCGTCGTGCTCATATTTAGCAATTTGATTAACAATGTCCTTTTTGTTTGCCAAAGTTTTAGCTGATGCAGAACGCACCTCTACCAGTGTGTCTTCCATTTCCTGAATGATTAATCTAACCATTTTTTCAGGATCTTCAGCTTTATCTAGTAGCGCATTTATATTTGAATTCACAATATCGGTGAAACGCGAGAAGATACCCATAATAATTACCTCTTGCTAAAAATTTGATTTGTTATCAATAAACACTTGATAAACACGGTTACTCTTGTGAAAAGTATACGCAATATGCTTGCCAACTATAAAAACCGCATAACTCTATAATAAATATAACTTTTCTTAAATTAGAAATAATGCTCGTTTAATGATTTTTTTGTTCTACACTATTAATTGGTCGAAATGACTAACATTTGAGGGATTTAATGAGTAGGTACCGACAGCAAGACAATTTACTTGGTCAAGCAAACAGTTTTCTTGAAATACTAGAGCAAATTTCACAAATCGCACCACTTGATAAACCTGTCTTAGTGATAGGTGAACGGGGTACGGGTAAAGAATTAATTGCTGCTCGACTCCACTTTTTGTCGAAGCGTTGGGATCAGAATTACGTCAAACTCAACTGTGCAGCATTAAGCGAGAGTTTACTTGAAAGTGAATTGTTCGGTTATGAAGCCGGCGCATTTACTGGTGCGTCTAAAAGACGAGAAGGTCGCTTTGAAGTAGCCCACAATGGTACGCTATTTCTCGACGAGTTAGCCAACACCTCTGGCCTAATTCAAGAAAAACTACTTCGCGTTGTTGAATACGGAGAATTTGAACGTGTAGGTGGCAGTAAATCAGTAAAGACGGATGTTCGTCTTATTGCAGCAACCAATGAAGATTTGCCCGCTTTGGCAGAGTCTGGTGAGTTTCGTGCAGATTTGCTCGATAGGTTGGCATTTGACGTTATTACTATTCCCCCACTTCGCGAAAGACGCGAAGACATTATGATGCTAGCAGAGCATTTCGCCATTAATATGGCACGAGAAATGGAAATGGAGCTTTTTAGTGGCTTTACGGAAAAAGCGAAACGCACACTGCTTGAATACGAGTGGCCAGGTAATATTCGTGAACTTAAGAACGTTATAGAGCGGGCAGTTTACCGCACTAATAACCCTCACTTACCGGTACATGAAATTGTTTTAGACCCCTTCGAATCGGCATTTCGCCCTAAAAATAGAGTTAAAACAAACGACAGAGTTTCTACAGATACCTCACCCGTTTCAGTACCTATTGCTCCAGTAACAGCAACACCTGAAGTGTCACAACCTGCAAAACAAACCAATGAACTGCCCGAAATAGTCGATTATCCTATTGATCTAAAAGAACGCTCTCAACAATACGAGATAGATATGATAAAACAGGCGCTTGCTGATAGTCAGTTCAATCAGAAAAAAACCGCTGAAAAATTAAGCCTGACATACCATCAGTTACGTGGTTATCTTAAAAAGTACAATTTGTTAGATTCTTCCGCAGAGAACGTTGAGGCTTAGGGCATGTTCAATGGTTGGGTAGTTCGTTTGTTTTTAGTGCTATTTACAGCGCTATTAGTCGTGTCTTGTGGTAAACAAAACAAGCAAGCGTTCTACAATTCAGGCATTATTTATTGTTCTGAGAGTAACCCGGTTACTTTTAACCCACAACTCGATACGTCCAGTACGACATCAGATGCCTCCTCACACCAACTGTACGACAGATTGCTCGATTTTGACCCAGATTCAGGTCGCATTGTCCCGAGTTTAGCGAGCAGCTGGCTGGTAACCAACGACGGCCTGACTTATGTTTTTCAGTTGAGAAAAGACGTTGCGTTTCACTCTACAGCGTATTTTACACCGTCTCGCACATTTAATGCTGATGATGTTATTTTTAGTTTAGACAGGTGGAGATTGCGCTCTCACCCTTATCACTATGTATCAGGGGGGCGCTACCCTTATTTTGAAAGTTTAGGGCTGGCTCAGAACATAGCTTCTGTCGAGAGAGTGAATGGATATCGCATAGAAATAACATTGAAACGTCGCGATAGTTCTTTTCTTTCAAATCTTGCCACAGACTTCGCGGTTATTCTGTCTGAAGAGTATGCCTCGCAGCTTGCCGAAGACGGTACGCCGAGTAAAATTGACCAACTTCCCATTGGCACTGGCCCGTTTAAATTTGTCAGCTACCGCAAAGACCATTTCATTAAGTACGCGCGTCACAATCAATATTGGCGACTTATTAACGACAATACTCCCGAAACCTTTGCCGATAATGAATCACAAAATGTAGCGGTTAATTCCACACAGCAAGACGAAACGACGCTAGCAAACTCGATAGAGGACGCGTCAAATACATCCGTCAAACAACTTGTTTTTGACATTACTCCCCGCAGCTCTTTACGTCTGGCTAAACTAATCACTGGTGAATGCGACGCCACCGCATTTCCCGCACAGACAGAACTCGAGGTAATTCGTACCCGAGATGATCTAGTATTAGCAGAAAAGCCAGGGCTGAATATTGGCTTTTGGGCATTTAATACTCAACGCCCGCCCTTTGACAACCCTGATGTAAGACATGCACTTGCCGCTGCAATTGACAAAAATACACTTTTGGAAGCCGTTTATTTTGATAGCGCTACCAGAGCCAAAACACTGTTACCTGCTGCAAGCTGGGCGTTTCAAAATGACGCTGATGACACGGCTTACAACCCGGTGTTAGCAAGAAAGCTACTGTCTGATTCGGGTGTAAAACCAGGTTTCTCTATGACAATTTGGGCTATGCCTGTGGAACGAGCCTATAACCCTAATGCCCATAAAATGGCAGAACTAATACAACGTTACTTACGTGATGTTGGCATAGATGCCACAATAGTAAGTTATGACTGGACGACGTTTAGACGCCACCTTCAAGAAGGTTTGCACGATTCCGTTTTAATTGGCTGGTCGGCTGACAATGGTGACCCCGACAACTTTTATCGACCGCTGCTAAGTTGCGGTGCCATTCCTTCTGGTACAAACCGAGCCATGTGGTGCAATAAAGACTATGATGAGTTGCTTAATAAAGCACTGCAGACTGATAATATCGATGAACGCAATGCTATATATCAACAAGTAAATCGTCTACTTTACGAGCGCCTTCCCTTAGTACCTATTGCACATGCATATCGCTATCAAGCTTATCGTAAAGATTTAGAAAACATGACCATAAACCCATTTGGGGGTGTGCGTTTTGGTGGAGTTGAAAAGACCCTGTGATACAAATTCTAATTAGATACAGTACACTTTTATTTTTGACGCTTTTGGTGTTGGCGTTTATGTCGTTCTCGCTTGCCTATTTGTTTCCAGGCGACCCACTTGAAAACCTAACTGGTTTGGTTCCACAAAATGAAATGCAGCGAGAAGCATTGACCCGCCAGTTCAAACTAGATGGTCCTTACCTCATTCAGTTTTTTCATTACGTAGAGAATATGCTTGCTGGCAATTGGGGATATAGTTTCACATCGGGATTACCCCTTAGGGAAGAGGTAGGGATAGCGCTTCCCGCCACCATAGAGTTGGCGACCTACGCTATGTTAATGGCGTTATTTATTGGTATACCGTTAGGTTATTATGCAGGTATGCGCTGTTACTCAACATCGGATCATGTGATAAATAGCACTAGTATAACTACCTATTCATTTCCAGTATTTTGGTTTGCGCTTCTTTTAATTTTAATTTTTAGCCTTCAGTTGGATTCTGCTCCACTCTCTGGGCGAATTAGTCTTCTTTACGACATAGAACCAATCACAGGGTTTATTATCGTCGATATTTTATTAAGTGAATTAGCCAACAAACCTTTGGCGTTAAAAGATGCATTTTCCCATTTAGCTTTACCTACCCTTGCAATAGGTGCCATTACAACAGCTTCAATGATCCGCATTACTCGACGATCGGTGATAGATGTTAAACACCGCCCTTATATTGCTGCTGCAGTTTCTCGAGGCTTGTCTAGCTGGCAAATATTCTTTCGACATATTTTGCGAAATGCACTACTTCCTATTTTGCCACTTATGGCGATACAAATTACCACATTGATAACCAATGCAATGATTGTAGAAACCTTATTTTCATGGCCAGGTATCGGCAATTGGCTAATTCAAGCCATATATCAACGAGACTACCCTGCTTTGCGCGTGGGAATGATGGCGGTATCAACAGTGGTGATCACACTGACTATCCTTGTTGATTTGTTTAATAGGCTAATTGATCCCAGCAGAGAGAAATACGAACGTGCCACAGTTTAGTCTATATGATGAAGAGTTCCATCCGTCTCCCTGGCAACGCACTTGGCTGTCATTCAAGTCAAGTCACATCGCTATGGTTGGCCTAGCGATGCTGGGATTGTTTGTTATTTTTTCGGTATTTGCCCCTATCCTTACTCCCTACACTGCCATCGAACAAAATATTGACGGGCTTTTACTACCTCCAAGTTGGTTACCCAACGGGTCGATATCACACATCTTCGGCACAGATGCACTTGGCAGAGACTTATTCACATTAATAATTTACGGTTGCAGGATTACGTTAGGCTCCGCGTTTGTTACCGTGGTATTAGCGATGTTAGTGGGGGTTAGCATAGGCACTATAGCGGGAATGTTAAGAGGCTTACGCTCCAGTATCGTCAACCACCTCTTAGACGCGCTCATGGCCATCCCAACGCTGTTGATTGCCATTATCATTGTTGCAATACTGGGAACAGGCTTAGTCAATAGTATGTGGGCAATCACATTAGCACTCATTCCACAATTCGTGCATCACACCCGTAGTTTTGTACGCGCAGAAATGAAAAAAGAATACATAGTTGCATCTAAATTAGATGGCGCAAATAAGTGGCAACTCTTCTTTCATTCCATTTTACCCAACATGATAGAAATGTTGGTAGTACAAGGTACACTTGCTCTTTCAATTGCAGTGATCGATATTTCCGCACTTGGTTTTTTGAACCTTGGCGCACAAGCATCACAACCTGAATTAGGCGTTATTTTGGCTGATGGACTTGATGTTGCTTATCTCGCACCATGGAACGTCGCCGTGCCCGGAATGGCCATATTTTTACTCGTGCTTTCCATTAACATTGTCGGTGATGGTCTTCGTTCGGCACTTAGAAAAAGAGTGAGTCACTAATCATGCCAATGCTCGATATTAAAAATTTGACCCTCGAGATGGAAAGTGGTGATGCTAGTATTAAAGCCCTCGACAAGGTGAATTTATCTGTCAGTAGTGGTGAAATTCGTGCCTTGGTGGGCGAATCAGGCTCAGGAAAAAGCTTAATTGTATCTGCTATTTGTGGCGCATTGCCAAGTCAGTGGAATTTGACTGCCGACAGAATGAGTTGGAATGGTGAGAACTTATTAAGTATGTCAGTCCAACAACGACGAGAAGTAATGCGCCGTGAAATTGCCGTGGTATTCCAAAACCCTCAATCGAGCTTAGATCCTTCCGCTACGTTAGGGGAGCAATTAGAGGAGAGTATTCCCGATGAATTTGTTGAAGGTAGCTGGTTTTGGCAACGTGCTCAACACAGAAAAAAAATAGCCATCAGTACGGTACACAAAGTAGGTATTAAATATCACAAACATTATTTGAGCGCCTACCCTCATCAGATACCAGCGGATATCGGGCAGAAATTTATGATTGCCATGGCATTGGTGTCACAACCGAAATTGCTCATTGCTGACGATCCAACACGTGGTATGGAGCCCACCACAAAAACACAAATTCTAAAGCTGTTTACACGGCTTAACCAAACTCGCTCATTGTCTATCTTGTTTGTCAGCCACGATTTGTTAGCCATCGCCAGTATGGCACACTCAATGACAGTGTTATATGCAGGTCAAACCGTAGAGGCGGGTAAGATGAAGCATATAAAGAAACGTCCTTTGCACCCTTACACCAAAGCGCTACTTGACAGCGCGCCTAGCTTTAGAAAAGACTTGCCTCCTAAATCGCACTTGCCTACCTTAGGCGGCTCGATACCAACGCTACAACACCTTCCTATTGGGTGTCGTCTAGGGCCGCGTTGTCCGCGAGCTCAACGAGCGTGTGTTCAAACTCCGGCAATGCGAAAAATTCACGACCATAGCTACAGTTGTCACTATCCATTGCACATGGAGAAACCATAATGGATATCATGCAAGTAAGGCAGCTCACCTTTATCCACAATGAAAAGAAGCGCTGGCTAAAACGCCCTGAAATATTTCAGCTCGGTCCTGTCGATTTAAGTGTTAAGCGCGGTGAAACTATTGCGATAATTGGCGAGAACCGTTCGGGTAAGTCTCTACTCGCCAAACTCCTTGTTGGAGCAATTCCTGCTGATGCTGGAGAAATTGAAATAAACGAACATAAATACCTTGCGAAATATCAATCAAAAGACAACAAACAGAAGCGTACTCACGATATTCGCATGATCTTGCAGCACAGCAATGAGTCAATGAACCCAGCGGTGCCCGTCGGAAAAATTCTTGACGAACCGTTAAGACTCAACACTGACTTAACGGAAACACAACGCAGGTCTCTGATTGAAGAAACACTGGTTAAAGTGGGCCTGCTTCGAGAGCATTATCACTTTTATCGTCATATGCTTTCTGACGGTCAACAGCAGCGCGTTGCCCTTGCCCGTGCAATTGTTCTTAAGCCTAAAGTACTCGTGGCAGATGAACCATTTGCCGCACTTGATCCCTCAATTCGTTCACAAACAGTAAACCTTATTTTGCAACTTCAGCAAGAGTTAGGTTTAGCGTTTATCTTTATTAGTCACAATTTAGGTATAGTGCGCCATATCGCTGATCGCGTCATCGTAATGGAAAACGGGGAAATTGTGGAAGAAGGTAAAACAGAAACTATTTTCAGGTGGCCACAACATTTACGCACTAAAAAATTGGTTACCGCATACCAATCCTTAGTACCTCAACAAACGCTTTAATAGCCGTTTTTTATACATAAATACGCAGAATAAAGACAAAGAAAAGGGCCTATAAAAGGCCCTTTAATCGTTTATTTTGACCCGTTAAGGAATACTTGCAGGGTCTTGGCTAATCTTACCAACACCAGCGTGATTTAATACATGCTGTTTAACACGCGCTGCATCAAGCGCTTGGTAATCATACGGTACTTCATAACTCGACGTTGGTGTAGCATCAGGCCCTGCTACAACATCGCCTTCATCTGGGGTTGTCCACGTAACACCTTGCCCAAATAAATTACCCGACGTATTCCAATAGCCAATGACATCAGAGTAGAACGACACAATTGGATTTTGTGTATTCTCAAACACGTTATTGTCTATTCTTAGCTCTGCCCCTTGGCGTGAATTTATGCCAGTAGAACTAATATTGTTGTAATAATTATTGTACAAATGTCCATGTCCATAGCGGAACAGTGGTAAACGAGACTCTATGCTTTCAAAACGGTTGTGATGGAAAGTAATTAGCCTGTCCGTATTGTCACTGTCAGTATCATTTTCCGTATGGCCGTGTAATGACGCTTTCCAATGATCGTGTAAATAGTTGTACGAGATAGTAATATTTTTCGCACCGCGTTTACTGTCTATTAGGCCATCGTAAAAGTCTTTATCTACTGATAGCGAGCTGTATAACTCATTGTGATCGATCCAAATATGACTGGTGGTCGAGCCATCATTATCGCCTTCAATCGATATTCCATCTTTGCCTGACGTTAGTACATGATGGATCTTCAAGTTGCGCACAATGATGTTGTTGGCACGTCGAATAAGGATACCAATTCCATCAAGCTCACCACGGTTAGCAACCCCTTCAATAGTGACGTTGTCCATATCTTTAACTTCTATAGCGGTGCCATTACCACCATTATTCGCATCTGTGATCACGCCATCTACGTAAATCGTTACTGGCGTATTGGCTGCTTTAGCTTCATTAAGTGCAGCTTGCAACGCTTGACCCGTGCTCACAGTAACCACATTGCCACCTGCTCCACCAGTAAGCGTGAAGTTGTGTTGCGCAAAACCACTAGATGTTGAACCATCAATAAGGCTGATGTCATCGGCTTCCGGCGCAGATGGCAGCCAGCCTGCTCCGCTGTCAAAGTGCGAGAATATGTCTTCACGAGATAGAAGGTTTACCACCTCGTCATCAGATAACACATAACCAAATTGGCGTGCATCTAAATTTAACGGGTTGCCGTCCATATCCATACTTCCATACTCACGCCACCCTGCTGTTGCGGACGGTTGACTTGGATTTGGTGCTGGCTGACCTCTTACACCTTCTCCTGCCCAACCTATATCAGCAATATGGGTATCAAAACGATTATTGATAAGCGTTATATTGTCGAAATAATCACTACTTCCGCCACTTCGCGCAATATAAGTAGAGTTATCCAGCACGCCATTGCCTATTGGGCCTGGGCCATTGGTAAACGCACTATTAAGGAAAATAAAACCTTTGTAGCTGATGTCAGGTACACGGGCCTGCAATACATAGCCACCGGCAGTGTCTTCGTCAGGATTGCCATTTTTGGAATCACCAATAGTACGAATTTCACTGTTTTCAAACAGTGCGGTATTCACATAACCCCATATAAAATCAACGTTACCAGCCACTAAAGTTTCATAGAACCAGCTAAAGCCCTTAAGCAGTAACGTATCCTGTTCGCTGATGAAGTTCATATTTACCGCAGTTAAACGACCATTATCACTGTTGAAATAGATCGTTTCAGCTTGGTTCGAGTAGTCGTTGCTGCGAATATGCGAGTTCTTTAAGGTAAAGTTAGTTAATGCTAACTCATCTACACCTTCGACCAAGAAAACACTTCGCCCGCCAGCAGGCGTGCCACCTGGCCCTTCGCTCTTGCCACTTCCACTGTTGAAGCTCTCAAAGTTGTTGTAGTACACCACAGTGCCTTCACGGCTTTCACCATGCAGGGTAACTTTATTGTTACCACGTAAGAACAATAATTCTTCGTACTGTCCATCTCGGATAGTAATTGATGCACCAGCATCCGTTTCAACATATTGCATGATGTGATTTAGCGCACCTTGCACAGTACGAAAATCAGCTTCACCGTCATCATCCACCAACAAGGCATTACCCGATGGTCGCGCTTCTCTTGTGGTAAATGACCAATTTGCCGCTTTACCCAGTCCTTCAAACGCACTGCCATTTAAGACTGCATTGCTTACAACACTTTCGCCAATTGCCACGTAATAACGCTGCCCGTATTCCAATGCGTTAGTATGCGGTTTAATGACAAGCTTATTATCCTCAACTTTGATAGGACGATAATTCACATGGCGCTGGCGAGATTGCTCTTTAAATCCAATAGAATCTGTATCTTGTCCTACATTTAGTATGTCAACTAAGGTATCAGTTTCTGCATTGTAAATGCGGACTTCACCCACCTCACCTAATGTGGGGTTATTGTCGAAAGTCAGTGTTAACGATGTATCTACATAAGCATTTTGCATTCCACTGAACGGAACGGTATTCGCTAAAAGGTCGCCATAGGTACTCGTTGGCATGGTAAAGCCTTCTTGCACTGACACCTGAAGGGTCTTAAACAATGTTGGATCAGAACCTGAGGTAAAAGTAATTTCAGTATTGCCAGCAGACAATGGTGTCAGTGTCACTAGTGGTCCATCTACATCCACAGACACAACCGCTGTATCGCTGCTGACCACTGTATACGTATCCTCAGTAACACCATCGCTTTGTGTAGCAGTAACGTAAACAAGTAATGGTTCGCTGCTTGTGCTGGTTTCCCAAACCGAGTCGGTGTAATCAAGGCTTAGTTGCACAGGTTTAACAGAAGGGTCGCCCACTTTTATGTCGTCAATCTCGAACGAGCGGTTATTGGTGAACATACCAATTAAACCCGTTGCCGTGTAGGTTTGATCGGTAGTTGACCCCATGTTTTCGCCGTTCAGGTAAACCGTAAGTGCGTCATCAAGCATTTCAAAGCGAACGCGATACCAAACACCGTCAATACCGTCTTTCTCACCCAACTCAATAGGTGATTTGGCTTGTACCGGTCTTGCAATACTGCCCGCGTCACTTATTGCTACTTCAACTTGTGTGCTTGATGTGGAGTTCTGTACATTGAGGCCACCACCGTACCAATTGCCGTTACTGTCATAACGCCCTAATAAGAAAATTTGCTTATTACGAGTGGTACTATTCTGACGAGGTCGAATACGCGCTTCGACAAAGTAGTTTCCGCTTTCTGGAATTGCGCTAAGTGCAGATGACTTAACCAAGAATATTTCACCGCCTTCTCCACCTGCGGTATAGCGCATTACATTGTTGCCATTGTCATCCAGAATATCAAAGCTTCCTTGAGCGCCGTTTGAGCCGGACTCATTTGCTAGTAGCTCAAAGTCTTCCATGGAACCATCTGCGAAGTCAGCACAATAGTATAAGTCAGGCTCGTTTTCACAACGAAAGATACTTGAGTCAACCGAGTCGCCGTTATAGCTGATGGTTAAGTTGTCGATAACCACCTTGCCACCGCTTTCGGTGCGAAGTTGTAGGAACGAAGATGATGTTGCTACAAAGCCTTCTATAGAAAGACGCTGACCAGGTGTTAACGAGGTAATCGCTTCACTGTAGAATTTCGACGCGCCACCGTGAATAGATTTACTGCTACTACTGGTGTTGTTGTCGGCATAAATGATGAAGTTGTTGTTACCTTCAGTATCTTCAACAGAGACGATATCCATACTAATGGTGTATTCTCGGCTAAGATCGAGTACCCCAGAAGTTACAGTGTCATCACCTGATGTCTCGGTTTCTGGAGTTGAATTACCCAAAGAAAAACGTGCGCTATCAATAGATAACTGCCCATCGGTAATAGTAAGGCCTGAGCTGCCACCAGTCACATGGTAAAATGCGGTATTACCACTTCCATCAGTATCTTTATAGCTGGCGCTAAAGAAGGTGTCTTTATCTGTTTCAAACTGCTCTTCTAGTAACACATTCTCTTGAATATATTCGATACGAATATTGTCAATGACCACTACTGATCCGCTTTCTGTACGGAACTGCAGATAAGAGTTTTGACTCGCCACAGTACCAGGCACTGTGTAGGTTGTGCCAGGCACAAGGTCAAGCACGGGTTCATTAAAGAAGCGCGACGCACTGCCTAAATACGAATTCGCACTGCCTGATGTGTTGTTATCTACATAGATCTGGAATTTATTGTTACCTTCACTGTCTTGTGCGGAAATGACATCAAAAATAACATTATAAGGACGACTTAAATCAAGCGCCCCTGTAGACCCTGTATCGTCAGCCGAGCTTGTAGTATCAGGCTCAGTATTCCCCATTGTGAATCGGCCGCCGTCTAGCTGAATACCTGTGTCTATTTGCGTTACCGAACCACCGGTAATAGTGAACATGGGCACAGATTCACCCGCCGCATTTTCGATAGCAGCAAAGTTAGTCGAAAACACATCTTCACTCACACCAGCGAATCCATAGTGTAAAGGCAAAGGTGTATTAGGAATATCAGGCGTAGGCTCTGGGTCTGGTTCTGGCTCAGGCTCAACTGGGTCAACCGGCTCTACGGCATCCGCGTTAGTGTCGATACGTAAATTATCAATAGTGATAGAACCACTAGAATCGGTTCTTAATTGGAAGAAGCTATTCGTAATTGTTGTATTAAGTATTTTAGCATCAGGTAAAGTTGGATCTCCGCCACCAATATCTTCACCGGGAAGATAAGTATACGAATAGCGAGTACCTGGAACCAAATCACCATCTGATAAGTTAATACTTACAAACTTCGATGCAGCCCCGTGTACAGAGTTTCCTTGACTTGTTGTATTATTATCAACATACAAAGAAAACGAGCCAGCATTACCCACTTCAACAACATCAAAGCTAATACTAAAGCCTTCACTAATGTTGAAAATACCCGTTCCCACAGTGTCTGAGCCAGATGTGTTAGCTGAGGGGTTTGCAGCTGCGTTACCAATAGTAAAGCGGTCGCCTTCTAGCGTAAGTTGCCCAGTGGTGGCATCAACTAAAGGGCTGCCACCCGTAACAAGATACAAGGCTCCTGCATCAGGGGCATCGCTTAGTCGTTTATATGACGAAGAAAAGAAGGTATCGGTATCAGTATCAAAATTTTCTTCCAACGCAGCAGCTACAGCCGTCGCCGCTTCTTCAAGACGGGTGATTTCCGCTTGAGCTTGGTCGGGTGTAAACGCCAATACAGCGCTTTGAGGGTCTTCTGCCGCTAAACAAGCTTCAACATAAAGTGCGGTTGCACTAGCCTGCTCAGCAGTTGTTGAATCGATACACAGACTATAAACGTCATTTACAGTGTTATAAGCACGAGAAATCAAGAATTCGACATTGTCACCGTGATTCAGTACTAATACTTTACGTCCAAAAGCAAAATGATATGTGCCTTCAACTAGCGTTTCGCCCGTTGTGCGTATATATGTTCCGGCAAGATTGGTTTCATCTGTCGGCGTAAAATTAAGTGTCGATTCAACGACCTCACGACCTACCAAATGTGGTGCGTATACATCGCCAACGAACTTATCAACATCGAAAGTATTGGGAAATAGCGTACCCAGTTCACTCTCGAGATAGTCGACAAAATGCGTTATTGCTGTGGCTTTATCAACTAACACACTGGTTGTTCCACCCGCAGCGCCCAGCCACACTTCAACATCTGTAGCAAAGTCAGTATCAGACTGACTAAAAAATTCACTGAGTGTCTGTCCATCATCAAGTGTAGCCGTGGCCACATTAGCCGCATCAGCACTCAGTGTTATACCATTTGTAGGGTCGCCATCGGTATCAAGAGACTGAAGTAGTCTTAACGTGTTCACAAGCGATTGGTCAAACGCGTTATCAGTCTGAAACAAATCGAGAGGTGAAATGACACTTGAGGCTGGTACATCGGGGAAAGCAAGCTCCCCGATAGAAAAGGTGAGTTGTTCACCCCTGAAGTAAGTAAATTCACCATCGACATTAGTTACACCATCACTCACAGAGTCGGAACTGTAACTCAAACCACTTACAGGACTGTCTACAAACACCCCTGTTAAGGCCGGTTCTGGGGGCAATTTCACATTCGTGCTGCTTTTTTCTCCGCAAGCAGCCAGCAGTAGGATGCCACTGACAACAGTAGCAATTTTTGAGCATTTCATTTTTACTCAACCTCCATTTGGAAGCTGGGCGTACATGGCGGTAAAACCATACAATATTGTCCGCGCCAGCTTTTATAAGCGTGTGCTGGAGATATCTCCAGCGCGGGCAATTAATAGAATTTAACGTTTACGCCAAGTTGATAGCTACGACCGTATTTTTCCTTTTGGTAAAGTACGTTTCCGCCACTGAGCTCATTACCGACGAAATAACGCAAATCTTCAGCTTCAGTAAGATTGATAGCATCAAAATAGAGTTGTACTTTTTCGGTAATATCGTACTGAAGTTTAAAGTCTAAGCTCTTCACTTCGGCTTGATACTGATCAGCCCAAATTTTACAGTTTTTGGTATCGCTTGTACTCACAGAGGCAGGGCAACCACCAATCTCTTCTAGAATATCGGAACGTATGTTTCCGATTAGTCGAGCTGAAAATGACTTACTTTCCCAACCAACAACGAGATTAAACGTAGTATCCGCTTGATCAGGCAAAGCAACCGTACCTTGGCGAATTGAAGAGTCGAGTGTTGCTTCACTATCAAGAAAAGTGGCATTACTTTGAACGAAGAAGCCGTTTTCGAAGTATTGGTTATAGCTCAACTCAATACCATAAACCTTGGCTTTATCACCGTTGATAGTGGTATTTATCTCGTTTAAAAACAGATCTTGAGGGATCACAAACTCGGTAACTTGATTAACAGGTAGGGTTAACGGTAAATCGGCAATAGACATACCAATACCATTCACATCAACAATGAAGTTATCAATATCTTTGTAGAATACTGCGGCCTCCATAAAGAGGTTTTCACTTGGATACCAACCTATCGACGCATCGTAGTTAATTGATGTCATAGCCAGCAAGTTGGGGTTACCCACGTTGAGCGCATTATCAGAACCTAAGACATATTGGCTTAATTGCTGAATAGTCGCGCCGCCTTGGCTGTCATCACAGTTATCTGAACCCGGCGGACACAGCTCAATATCACTGTCGAAAATAGCAAACGCGCGAGCTTGTTTAAATGAAGGGCGAGTGAAACTGCTCCAAACCGCTGCACGAACTAAAATGTCTTCCGACATTTCCCATTTCAAGTGTGCACTTGGGAAAAACTCACTGTACTTAATTGATGCTTCAGGTAGCGGAATAGCAATATCAAGACTACCTTGGCCTGCACCATTAAACTCAAAATCATCATTTTCGAGTGACATGAACCCAGAAGAAGAAAACTCTGTTTCCACCCACCGAACACCCGTAATCAGTGTTGCATCCAACCCTATTGGGAATTCCGCCATCGCGTAGACTGCTTTAGTGTCCTCAATGATGGCATAATCATTCTTGGTGCTTTCGATGGATACTTCACCGTTAGTTGCCGGTTCTACCGTTTGGCGGGTTGCATTAACAATAGCATCAACGGTTTCTCTGCTTTCAAAAGGCAACTGAAAAACACTGTCAGATGGAATACTTGTGGCAAAGTCAGCAAGTGTTGCGTTAACGGCGTCAATACATGCTTGGTCGCCATTACAATCGTCTGCTGATGGGTCAAAGCTCCAGCGATCTTTATCACGAACATGATCACGCTCAGTAACTTGCGCACCTACTTTTACGTAATTCAACCAATCGTTTAGAACATCAGCTCTAACGTTAAAGTTAAATGTTTGAATTTCATCAGTACGAACACCGTCTTCTAAAAATAGATTATCAAAACGGTAATTTGATAAATCGGAGCCATCACCACTGCCTGAAGTACCAAAAATACTATTTTCAGGGTCGTAAGTAAGGCCTGCAAGTTCAGCAGCGTCTTCAGGGCTCATAATGCGCGCATTAATGGTATCTCTTAACCCTTGACCATATACAATAAGGTCGCGTTCTCTAAACTGTACACGTCTATCGCCGCGGGAATCTTCTTCTGAACGAGAGTTAGCATACTCATAGTCAACAACAAACATATCCGCAAAGCGATTTTCACCACCAACACTAAACGTCACGGTCTTATTTTCGCTTTCTTGAATAAACTGCTGGTGGAATACGTCAATATCACTAAGAACAAATTCTTTAGTTTGACTATTCACATAAACAATTTCACCACTTCCAACAGAGCCTGCATCTTGGAAATCATAGAATTCACGCAAGGCTAAGTCGTCATCATCAAATTGTGTATATGTCCCTTTGGCGTAGTAATAACTATCGGCATTGGGCTTATATTCAATGTTAAGAGCCGCGGCTTGGCGTGTGCGGCCTGCTATTTCACGACGATTTTCTAATTGAGAAGGCGCGAGAATTTCATCGCCGGCAGCGATTTCTTCGTCAGTCTTGCCTAAATCTGCTCGATAAAACTTCATTTCGTTTTGGCTATGATGACGCATTTCGTCAACCATGGTCTTTCTGTCTTCGTGAGAAACAGCAAAGCCAATACCCAGTTTTTCGTCATTGAAGAATTGCGTTCCATCGAAGCTAAATCGAGGAGAATGTTCGCCACGCAGTTCGTTATAGGAATCTTGAACACGGATTTTGAGTGTATTCTTACCGCGATCAAAAGCCGATATTGCTTTTACATTGACCGTTCCACCGATGGAGTTTAAGTTTTGATCTGGGGTAAGGGTTTTTAAAACTTCTATGGTGCCAAGTAAGTCAGAGGGTAAAGCATCTAGACCTACCTTGCGCTCATCGCCTGCACCAGACATTTGAGAGCCATTCATGTTTACTGATACGAAACCTGGGCCAAGACCCCTTACGGTCACATATTTACCCTCACCCTCTGAACGCTGAAGGGTTACGCCCGGCATACGGCGAAGAGATTCCGCTACGTTTTGATCGACAAAATTACCTAAGTCATCGGTTGAAATTACAGAGCTGAAGCCGTCTTTCATTCGCTCAAGGTCACGTGCCTTTAAATCGGCTTGCTTAACACCTTTAACCTCAATGACTTCTAGTTCTTCTTGTTGTTTTTTCGACTCAGTACTTTCTACTTGGTCGGTGGACACACTATTGGAGGGGCCCTGAACCTGTTCATTGGACTGCGCAGCACTTGCAAATGCTGAAGTAACGGCAAGTGCAAGTGTCGTCCATTTGAAAATATGCATGTATTTTCGCTCCTATTGCTAATGAAATGACACGATTCGGCATAGCCCTAAGTGCCACCGGTGGCATTATGCAATCAAAAAACAACGAAATACACATAAATTTAACACTGCTTATACAAATAGTTTAAATATGAAGCTTATTTAATTAACAAAGTACTAAAACGCGTGACCTTTGCGGTACAGTTTGCTGTAAAACGCACCGCAAATATCAAAACGCTCTAAAGTCCTGACAGTTGCTTCCATTTGGCAGGTGTTAATTGTTCTTCAGCGACGCTGGCTGTTTGGAAGTAAGCTTTATAGCGAGGCCACTCAATGACTTCCTTTGTGCTATCAATTATGCCGTTTCCTTTAAGATAACTATTGTCGGCTAACTGCGCTAAAATACGCGCGTCGACAGGGTCGTGCTCACCACTGCTTCGGGTCTTATTAGCACCAACCTCTTTATCTATAACGAGTTTTTGCCATACCTGAAGTGCCGTTAACGTATCGTCACCCAATGCCTTTATTGCTTCAGCTTCAAACGGGTGCGAAGAAAGAGACGTTCCGGTTATTGTGTCAAATGCATCACTGCCTCGCTTATTTCCTTTAACATCGATACCAAGCGTGTTGCTCTTACTCATCTCGCTATTGCCATGCATTAGGTTGTCACTAACATGAAGTAATGTGGGTTCACTGTCTGTTGACCATAGCTGAAAGAAGCGTAGTGCTTTTGTGGTAGGGCCTGGTTTATAATAATTTGCGACAAGGTTTGTTCTTCCACCTTCACCGCCATAGCCTGAGTTACTTCTCCAATTGGCAATAACATTATTGCGAATATCAACGAATTCATGCTCTTTGGCGTAATTGGGGTTCAAGCGCCATCCGTTCACTCGCGGGTTTCTGCTGGTATGGCTGACTAAAACATTCTCGATAAAACTGGCAAAGTTGCCTCCCCAAATACCGCCGTAACCATGTTGCCCTTTACTATGCCCTGCATTATTTAAGCTTTCTGAAAGAATACTGTTTTGCAGTGTAAACCGGGTATTATTGTAAAAAGACCCTACTTCGTCGTTCGCCCAGCTCAAAGAGCAGTGATCAACGATAATGTCCTTTTGATTTCGAATAAACAGCGCATCATTTTGTGAAGCTGTATCTCCTGGTCGAAATCGTAAGTAACGAATGATCACCTGGTTTGCTTTAACTCGCGTTTCTGCACCGCTTATTACGACGCCTTTTGGGGAAGTCTGCCCCGCTAGGGTGAGATTGTCGTGCTTTATATCAAGTGGGCTTTTGAGGTCAATCACGCCCGATACAGAGAATACCACAAGCCTAGGGTAAGGCTGATTTACGGCCCAACGAAGTGTTCCGACGTGCTTTTTATTCGTATCCTCTAGGCTATTTACCACGAGTACTTCACCTAAATTGCCACCAACCGTGTACTTCCCAAACCCCTTGGCACCTTTAAAGGCAAGCGTATTTGCTTGAACTGGCAGTACTAAAAACAGAAATACACTGAATATCACTTGCATGAAGAGACCTAACACGCCACTTTTTTTACATTTTGTTGTTTTCATTTTTTGATCTCTTGTTTTTGAATACGCGCGATTGATTTCAACTTCTGAGTCCACTGCTGAATCTTCAACACATCTTTAATGCTCTCAGAAAAGTAAAGAGATAAAATCGCAGACAATTCACCATCAACAGAAAACACAGGCACTGCCAATAGCGTATTTTCATTTTTACTACAGTAGGTTATCGAGAATCCCCTAGTGCATATCTCTGTCCTTATTTTCGATGCTAAAGACGTTTCGGCAGATTTAATTGCATCAACTGTCTGCTGATGAGCCTTGTAAAAAGTAAAGGAATAATGCGCGAGCACTATTTGACCCAACGCACTATCAAATAGACCAAGCTGCGCGCCCGGCCTGTATGGGCTAATACAAGTCAATGACGCATCAATGACATCGACGACTAACGCGCCATTTTCGCTAGGAATACCTATCAGTGCGCTGCATTCGTGCCCTTTTATCAACGCAGCAAGTGGCGATACCAATTCTTGTTGCGCTGACCTACGGCTCATATCGGTTGCCGTTACCTCGTAAATACGCCTTCCATAGACGTACCTTGTTCCTTTCTTGTCAATGACACGTGCACCTAGTAACGTTCTAATAAGACGAAAAACGGTAGACCTCGGTATTTTTAACGCATGTTCTATATCACTTGCGCGAAGCCCCGAATTTGAATTAGCGAGCACTTCACAAAGCTGAACAGCCTGAAAAACACTCGGTATAATATACCGGTCCATCTTTTCCTCTCTTACTGATATGTCAATTCCCATGATCCGACATTCCATATTCGACAAAATGCCACCGGTAGCATTTTATGTAAGAATACCGATCAAATTTAACAAAAGTCAAATATCTTAACTTATATAGTTTTGCTCACCCCAAATGAGTTTTTGGTAAGAAATAGACATATGGCTTGCCTAATTTGGAACCAACAAGCCTGTGTAACCAAGCCTAGCCATAAACTCTGCCAGTCACGCCGTATGGGTAAACGCCTATACGTATTGATAAAACGCAATGTGAGCTAGAAATAAGTGTGTATTGATTTTTACTTGTGCGCAGACATCAAAAGCGCCACTGAATAGAAAGAACGGTGACCTGTCGAACGTCAACCAACAGGTCATGGTGAAAAAGGTGTCAAACCAAGAAGCGTTAACCAACTAGGGCTAATAAAATACCTGCAGCTACGGCGCTGCCAAGTACACCAGCAACATTTGGTCCCATGGCATGCATTAAAAGAAAATTATGCGGATTGGCTTCAAGACCTACTTTGTTAACAACCCTAGCAGCCATTGGCACCGCGGATACGCCAGCTGCGCCAATTAGGGGGTTAATTGTGCCACCTGATAATCTGCTCATCACCTTCGCCATTAACACGCCTGCCGCAGTACCAATTGCAAACGCAATCGCCCCCAGCCCTAGAATGCCCAAGGTTTCAAGGGTAAGAAACTTATCAGCAGAGAGTTTTGAGCCTACTGCTAACCCTAAGAAGATGGTTACGGTGTTGATCAATTCGTTTTGAGCAGTTTTACTTAATCTGTCTACCACACCACACTCTTTCATCAAGTTACCAAAGCAGAACATTCCAACGAGTGGCGTAGCAGCGGGAAGAAACAAAATGGTCATGAACAAGACGGCAAGAGGAAAAATAATCTTTTCCCTTTTTGACACGGGTCGCAATTGTCCCATTTTAATCTCACGCTCTTCTTTGGTTGTTAGTGCTTTCATTATCGGAGGTTGGATAATGGGTACTAACGCCATGTAAGAGTATGCAGCAACGGCGATTGCTCCTAACAAATCGGGAGCTAAGCGTGAAGCTAGGAAAATAGCTGTGGGTCCATCAGCACCACCTATTATCGCAATTGCACTGGCATCTTTAAGCGTAAATTCAAACCCCGGTATTAAATTTAGCGCTATTGCACCAAACAAGGTGGCAAATATACCGAATTGCGCAGCAGCGCCGAGCAATAACATTTTGGGGTTGGCAATAAGGGCACTAAAATCCGTCATAGCGCCCACTCCCATAAATATCAGCAAGGGAAAAACACCAGTATCAATACCAATTTTGTAAATGTAATAGAGCAAACCTCCCGTTTCAGAGAAACCCGCTAAAGGAATATTAGTAAGTAGTGCACCAAACCCAATAGGAAGCAGTAGAAGTGGCTCGAATTTCTTTACAATGGCTAAATACAGTAGACCAAAACCCACCGCCATCATAATAAGTTGGCCAGACTCGAAATGCGCTAGCGCAGTACTGTCCCACAGTACTTGTAACTTATCCATTATCTACCTACCCCAACACTATGAGTGGTTGACCGCTTGTCACCGCGTCACCTTCGCCCACTAGGACATTGGTTACCGTGCCCGCGAACGCAGAGCGTATCTCAGTTTCCATTTTCATAGCTTCTAAGATCATCACTACATCGCCTTCATCAACGCTATCACCACTGCGTACAAGCAACTTAAAGACATTACCTGCTAGGGGTGCTTCAATGGTGTTATCAGCTGCGGTTTGTGCTGGCACAACAGGGCTGCTACTTTGTGTAGATTGTGCAACTGGAGTAACACTGCTCAACGTTCCTGAAGGAGCCACCTCTACGCGATAGAGCTTTCCGTCAACATTAACATCATAAGTTTCTGCTTGATTTGACGTAGGCTGACCACTTTGAGGTTGTGAAGCTTGTTTACTTGTGTGAGATGGAGAATTCGCTGCTTCTGAATCCACCGTTTCTTCACTAGGGGCAGGCTCAAATGCCTCAGGATTGCCGCGATTTTCAAGGAACTTAAGGCCTATTTGAGGAAACAGGGCATAAGTCAGTACATCATCAATTTTGTCTTCACATAATGACAGACCTTTTTTCTCGGCCAATTCATCTAAGTCTTTACTGAGTGATTCTATTTCAGGTGCAATGTTATCAGCAGGTCGACAAGTAACTGGTTCTGCACCATCTAAAACACGCTCTTGTAATGCTTTATTTACCGGCGCAGCTGTTGAACCGTATTCACCTTTCAGTACCCCTGCGGTTTCTTTGGTAATACTCTTATAACGCTCGCCCGTTAGTACATTTAACACGGATTGCGTGCCAACAATTTGCGAGGTTGGTGTGACAAGAGGAATAAAACCCAAATCTTCCCTCACGCGAGGAATTTCTTTTAGTACTTCCTCGAACTTGTCTTCTGCACCCTGCTCTTTAAGCTGACTTTCCATATTCGTCAACATGCCACCAGGTACTTGAGCAAGCAGAATTCGCGCGTCTACACCTTTCAAGCTACCTTCAAATTTACTGTATTTTTTTCGTACATCGCGAAAATAGCTGGCAATTTCCTCTAATTCAGGAAGAGCAATCCCAGTGTCACGCTCTGTGCCTTCTACAATCGACACCATAGTCTCTGTTGCGGTATGCCCATAGGTCATGCTCATCGAAGAGATAGCGGTGTCTAACATGTCAATTCCCGCATCAATGGCCTTTTGGTACGTCGCTGTACTCAAACCCGTGGTTGCGTGACATTGCATAGCAATAGGAACCTTAACGGTTTCCTTTAAGCCTGAGATCAATTCTTCACATTCATAGGGTTTCAACAACCCAGCCATGTCCTTCACGCAAATAGAATGTACACCTAAATCTTCTAATTGCTTTGCCATGTCTAACCAGAGTTTTAGATTATGGACGGGGCTAACAGTGTAAGAAATAGTCCCTTGTGCATGAGCACCGCAGTCAATCGTCGCCTTTATCGCAGTTTTCAAATTTCGAATATCATTCATGGCGTCGAAAATGCGAAAGACATCTACCCCATTATCATGAGCGCGCTCTACAAAGCGTGTAACCACATCATCGGCATAATGGCGGTAACCCAACAGATTCTGACCACGCAATAACATTTGCTGCTTGGTATTGGGCATAGCAGCTTTTAGTTTACGAATACGCTCCCACGGATCTTCACCCAAGTATCGTATACATGCATCAAACGTTGCGCCTCCCCAAGACTCTATGGACCAAAACCCTGCTTTATCGAGCTTTTCAGCAATGGGAAGCATATCTTCAATGCGCATGCGCGTAGCTAAAAGCGATTGGTGGGCATCACGCAAGACCAATTCGGTCAATGCCAAAGGCTTAGACATGGTAACTCCTGAATAAAATTATTTTTTAGTCGCTTGACGATGTGTATGAATGGCTGCCGAAATCGCCGCAATCACATTGCCATCAATTCCGGGCTGAATAGCTTGGTTGGGGCGTTTTACTTGAGGTGTCGGCTCTGCAACCTCACCGGGAAATGCTTCGCAAAAACGAGCAATAAGGTGAATACCTATAATAAGTAGCCCTAAAAACGAAAACACAAATAGCATTCCGATGAGCATAAGCGAGCCTGCTTCAAACAGCAAACTGGCAATTGAATCTGAGTTCATCTTAGATCCTGTTGTTATTTTAGTCCTGAATAAGTATCACGGTGGTTTTACAAAAACAACAAAATAGAATAAAAAATCACAAATAACTTATAAAAACGCAGTTTTATGTCAAAATTCACTTAATATTTACATAAACTTGCAAAACACCATTTGAGCATTTTCGTTGTAATTCACGTTAATTGCTTTTTACCTACTAATTTATTGAAATACAGTTTGATTCGCACCTGTAACTCTAAGCAGTAAAGTCGCTTTTTCGTGAATTTGCAATGTTGTTAGAAGTAATATGAATTCATGTAGATATTATGCCAGTCCGCATAGAGGTTTACTCAACCAGAGAGAGAAGACACCTATGCGGATTGGTATAATGATTGGGACCGCTTATTAGCGTTTGTTGACCTTTTAGGTACACTTTATTGTATAAAATACAGCGCAATCTAAATAAAGTGTATAGTTGAAGATGTGATGAAGACTACAGATTAATCGGGCATAAAAAACCCACCTGATTAGGTGGGTTTTTCTAATATGGCGCGTGTGGAAGGATTCGAACCTCCGACCGCCTGGTTCGTAGCCAGGTACTCTATCCAGCTGAGCTACACACGCGTTGTCTTTTTTACTTTCAACTTTTACATCGAAAGGTAACGCTTTTAAATAAGTGGCGCGTGTGGAAGGATTCGAACCTCCGACCGCCTGGTTCGTAGCCAGGTACTCTATCCAGCTGAGCTACACACGCGCAAAAACTTTTTATTGACCGCCACTATCAATGAATAATGGCGGAGAGGGAGGGATTCGAACCCTCGATACCAGTAATAGGTATGGTTCCTTAGCAGGGAACTGGTTTCAGCCACTCACCCACCTCTCCGTAAGTGCAGGGCGCATTTTACGGATTCAGTGGCGCGAGTCAAACCTTTTTTACTAAGAAACTGTTCACTCGCTGACATTTTAATCGAATTGCTTAAAAAAAGCGTATTTTGTATAGCTTACATACAAATAGGTTTATTTACTCATGCTTAAATCACCGCTTTTTACAGCTAGCTAAGTAAACAATTACTTTAATATTATGCGAAAACGTCAATTCTGCCGTAAAAAATAGAAAATAATTTAAAACTTTTTTGGTGTTTTTTTGAATTTTTTATTAAGACTACTGAAAAACGTTTTATCTAATTGACAATTTAGTGGATGACTTTCAGTCGAAATAAGAAAAGCAAGAGCATGAAAAAGGTGATAAAAAACAAAAAAAGGCCAGCAAAAGCTGACCTTTCCCAATGAAGAATATTTTACTCTTATTCAGCAGAACTAGACTCTCCGCCTTTCTCTGCTTGAATGCGCATGTATATTTCTTCACGGTGCACAGAAACTTCTTTCGGTGCATTAACACCTATTCGTACCTGATTCCCTTTTACACCTAGTACAGTAACGGTAACATCGTCACCAACCATAAGTGTTTCACCAACTCGACGAGTCAAAATAAGCATTCTATTGCTCCTGTTCCTTAATACTGAACATATCCTTTGAGGTTTGCTCACGTCGGCACGACCCAACGAAAGCGACAGTGGTTCCTTGTTTCTGCGTCACTTCAAAAACTCACTGTTATCTACAATGAATAATTATAGCTTATCTTGTAACCAAGCGTTAACCGAATCTAACGCTGAAACCAAGCTTTCTGGTTTGTCACCACCCGCTTGGGCCATGTCAGGACGACCACCGCCTTTTCCACCTACTTGCGACGCAACAAAATTAACCAGCTCACCCGCTTTAATTTTAGCAGTAAGGTTTTTAGTTACACCTGCGATAAGGTTAACTTTCTTATCATCGGCAACACCTAGTACTACCACGCCTTCACCAATTCGGTTTTTAATGTCGTCCATCATTGAACGCAATGACTTCGCTTCAACACCTTCCAAATTAGCAACGAGTACTTTAACGCCGTTAATCTCTACTACATTACTAAGCATATCAGCCCCTTGCTGACTCGCCAGTTTTTGTTTAGCAGAATTAAGCGCTTTTTCTAATTCTTTAGTATGATTTTGCAGTGCCGTAACACGCTCAAGTACATTTTGCGTATCAGTTTTAAGCATAGCTGACAAGTTCGATAAGGTCGCTTGCTGGGTTTGTACTAGTTCAAGCGCTTGTTCACCTGATACGGCCTCGATACGACGTACACCAGAGGCAATACCCGCTTCGCTGATGATTTTAAACAAACCAATATCACCGGTGCGACTCACATGCGTACCACCACAAAGTTCTACAGAGAACGGCCCCATAGTGACAACACGTACCTTCTCGTCGTACTTCTCACCAAATAGTGCCATTGCTCCAGAGGCTTTCGCTTCCTCAAGCTCCATCAACTCAGTAGCAAGAGCATGGTTAGCTCTAATTTCACTGTTCACACGGCGCTCAATTTCCAAAAGCTGCTCACTGGTTACGGCTTCAAAGTGCGAGAAGTCAAAACGCAAGCGCGATGCTTCAACCAATGAGCCTTTCTGCGTGACATGCTCTCCTAAAATCTCGCGAAGTGCAGCATGTAATAGATGGGTAGCACTGTGGTTCTTTTTAATTGCTTCGCGATTTGCTGCATCAATAGCTGCTGTCGCTTTGTCGCCCTTTGTTACATTGCCCTTAGCGACACCTTTGTGCGCAAAGGCATTACCCATTTTTTGGGTGTCAGTTACAACAAACTCACCATTGGCAACTCGTAGTACACCTTTATCACCAGCCTGACCACCACTTTCGGCATAAAACGGTGTGCTATCTAGTACCACAATACCTTCTTGACCGTCTTTCAATACGTCGACAAAACCGTTATCAGCAATAAGCTCTACTACGTTCGCTTCACCTTCAACATCGGTGTAGCCTGTAAAAGCAGTTTGATGGTCAACAGCTAACTTAGCATTGTAATCAGCACCAAAGTTACTCGCTTGTTGGGCACGCGCACGCTGCGCTTGCATCGCTGCTTCAAAACCCTCTTCATCAATTTTCAAATTGTGTTCGCGGGCAACGTCGTTGGTAAGGTCAGTAGGGAAACCATAAGTGTCGTATAACTTAAATACCACTTCACCTGGAATGGTGTCGCCTTCTAGTGTTTCCAACGATTCACTTAGCAAAGCTAAGCCGCGTGACAAGGTTTTGCTGAACTGCTCTTCTTCAACCCGTAGTACTTTTTCAATAACAGGAAGTTGTTCGACCAATTCAGGGTATGCTTCACCCATTTCTTTGGTCAAAGAGGCTACCAACTTGTAGAAGAAAATGTCTTCAGCGCCCAATTGATAGCCGTGTCGCACGGCGCGACGAATAATACGGCGTAGTACATAACCACGACCTTCATTTGTGGGCATAACACCGTCACAAATTAGGAAACTACACGAGCGAATGTGGTCAGCGATAACGCGCAACGACTTGTTTTCTAGATCGTCAGTACCAACAATTGATGCCGCTGATTTGATAAGATTTTGGAAGAGATCAATTTCGTAGTTACTGTGAACGTTTTGCAAAATAGCTGAAATACGCTCAAGGCCCATACCAGTATCAATTGAAGGCTTAGGCAGAGGCTCCATAGTGCCGTCTGACTGCTTGTTGAATTGCATGAAAACCAAATTCCAGATCTCGATGAAACGATCACCGTCTTCTTCTGGAGTTCCTGGAGGCCCACCCCAAATATGCTCGCCGTGATCATAGAAAATTTCAGAACACGGCCCACAAGGTCCAGTGTCCCCCATCGACCAAAAGTTATCAGATGTACTGATTCTAATTATTTTTTCCTTTGGAACACCGATGTGGCTTTCCCAAATATCAAAGGCTTCATCGTCTTCGGAATAAACGGTAACCAATAATTTCTCTTTTGGAAGACCTATTTCTACCGTTAAGAAATTCCATGCAAATTCAATGGCTTCTTTTTTGAAGTAGTCACCAAAACTGAAATTACCCAACATTTCAAAGAAAGTGTGGTGACGTGCGGTATACCCTACGTTTTCCAAGTCATTGTGTTTACCACCAGCGCGCACGCAACGCTGCGACGAAACCGCTCTGGTGTAACTGCGCTTCTCTGTACCCAAAAACGTGTCTTTGAACTGATTCATACCCGCGTTGGTGAAAAGAAGTGTGGGATCATCTGCTGGTACCAGTGACGAGCTAGACACCGCCTGATGGCCATGACTTTTAAAATATTCGATAAACTTGTTACGTAAGTCAGCAGTTGATAATGTCATTGAAAACCTAACTTCCTTAATTCTATTAATGTAAAGTGGCACGCTATTGCGCCAAACTCAGCGTATGGCACGTTGCTTTTTGTTGCACGTGTAAAATAAACACATGCGTTATGCACACAAATTTGCGCAACAATACCACGGAAAGCGCATTTTTGTTAAGACCAAGCAAGCCAACAAGTGAACAAAAAAGTGTGAAAATACGCTCAAAATAGCGTGTATTCACGGTATCAATCACCGCTTACTGCATATTCAATGTGTTCTTGGTAAAAACCACGGTATTGAAGAAACTGTTTTTGCTTCAGTCTCAATGTGAAGTCAGTTTCAAAAAATTCACCAAATTTTTTCACTTTCACTCGTTTAGCGCTTTCAAACCAATCGGGCTCAATCTCATCAAGTGCGCGCTCTGCATCTCCTTCACCCACACCGTATTGTTGTAAATCAAGCTTAATTGCACGAGGGCCTTTGCCTTTTAAATACAGTGCTCGCGCTCTGCTCTCGGCAAATCGCATATCACTTTGAATATCAGCGTGTCTGAATTCTTCAAGTATCGGCATGAATGACTCACTGTCTATTCCCTTCAGCTTTAACTTGCGCACCACTTCATCAAAGCTATGCTCTCGTCGTGCCAACATGCGAGTAATCGCGTCGGTAATGATTTTTCGATCAAACTCTGACATTTTTGTGAACTTACTCTTCTTTATAAAACGTAGTAACAACCGTATTCTAACGATATACACACTGTCTCGCAGCCCAAACAACATTATTTCTCAGTTGAATAGACTTAACTTTTAACAATGAATTATAAAATAAGCGTTATCCACAATATTACTGAGATACCAGCCGAACAATGGAATGACCTTGCACAAAACGCGGGGCCATTTTTGCGACACGAATTTATGCACGCATTAGAAGACAGCCATTGTTGTAGCAATGATACAGGTTGGCTGCCTTGTCATGTTGTCGTGAAACAAGACAACCAGCTACTCGTTGCCATTCCTGGGTATTTAAAAACTCATAGTTATGGCGAATACGTGTTCGATCACGCTTGGGCAAATGCCTATCATCAACACGGTCGTGACTACTATCCAAAATGGATTTCAGCTATTCCTTTTACTCCGGTTACTGGCTCTAGAGTACTGTGCGCTGACGAAGAGGTATTAACAGCCTCCCTGTTTTCAGACATTGCAGACACTCTTAAAGTGCATTGTCATACTCAATATGGCGTTACGTTGTCTTCGATACATTGGTTATTCTTTGACGAAAGAAACCAACGGGACTTGCATAAGACAGGCAGCTATCTGCAACGATATTCTGTGCAATTTCAATGGCATAATTACCAATACGTAGACTTTCATGCGTTTCTCGATGCGTTAACGTCGCGAAAACGCAAAGACATCCGAAAAGTTAGACGACATCACGCACAGCAAGGAATTCAATTCATCCATCACACGGGCAATGAGATTACCGATGACATACTGCATTTTTTTATGCAGTGCTATCAGTCTACATATCTTAAGCGCAGCGGCCATACAGGTTATTTAAATGACGACTTTTTCCATCGGCTACGCGAGACGATGGCTAATAACATGTTAATAGTCGTTGCTCGCGAACACGATAAGCCCATTGCAAGTGCCCTTTTCTTTTTTGATGATAATGGGCTTTATGGGCGTTATTGGGGGTCACTAAAAGATATAAGTGGTCTTCACTTTGCGTGCTGTTATTTCGAAGGTATCGAGTTCGCTATTGCCAATAACCTTCCACTTTTCAACCCAGGAACTCAGGGTGAGCATAAGATATTGCGGGGGTTTGAACCCATTTATTGCCGTTCAAGTCATCAACTTTTTGAAGGCGCTTTCCACCGTGCTGTAGCAGACTTTTTACAGCAAGAAACACAACATATTATTCACTATTTTAATCAGGCGCGTAATGCTTTACCTTTTAACGAGAATTTCGTGCCACATTTAAAAACAACAAGTGTCAGAGCACCTAACACTGAAGATCACAACGAGAAAAACGATGAAATATAAACTTCTCGCCGTAGCAATCGCGGCATCATTAGGTTTAGCTGGTTGCAGCCAACCTCAACAAACTCAAGAAAAAACCACCTCTGTTGAGGCTCCTCAAACAACATCAGAAACGAAAGGTGAAGCAGAACTAGGCTCATTCGGTGTAGACCTTACTGCTCGCAATGAAGCAGTTAAACCTGGTGACGACTTCTTTATGTATGCAAGCGGAACTTGGTATGACAATTACGAGTTACCCGCAGACAAAACACGCTATGGGGCCTTTACAGGTCTTGCTGAGCGCAGTGAAGAACAGGTTAAAAACATTATTGACGGCTTGATGGAAAAGAGCACACTGAACGCTGAAGAGCAGCTAGTGCATGACTTTTTTGTTGCCTACATGGACACTGACACCATTAACGAAAAAGGCATCGCACCTATCGAAGATGTACTCGCTTCAATTGATGCTATTGCGAATACTAAAGACCTTACCGCTGCCTTTGGTAAAAGTTGGTTAGTGGATTCAACAAGCCCCATTGGCAGTGGCATGTGGTACAACCGTCTCGACCCTAACGAATATCAACTTAGTGTTGGTGTTGGTGGTCTTGGTCTTCCAGATAGAGACTATTACCTTAGTGACACAGAGCGCTTTGTAAAAATTCGTGAAGCGTATGTGGCGCACATAGAACAAATGTTGAATTTCGCAGGCGTTGAAAATGCGGCCGAAAAAGCGGCGAAGATACTTGCACTAGAAACGCAAATTGCTGAAATACAGTGGCCGAGAGAAAAGCGCCGTAACAGAGACTTAACCCTTAACCAAATAGAGCGCAGCAAACTAACCGACGAATACTCTGGTTTTGACTGGGACACCTATTTTGCGCAAACCGGTTACGCTGTACCAGAGCTAAACATCACACAACCAGAGCCAGTTAAAGAAGTTATTAAAATTATTAACGAAGCAGACTTGGCAGATTGGAAGGCATATTTGAAATACCACACTATTTCAAACAATGCAGAATTACTCTCTGAAGACGTTTATTTAGCCAATTTTGATTTCTTTGGCCGTACGCTTAGTGGTCAACAAGAACCTCGTCCACGCTGGAAGCGCGCGGTTAGCCAAATGTCTGGAACAGAATCTCTCGGTTTCGCAATTGGCAAAATCTATGTTAATGAATACTTCCCAGAAAGCTCAAAAACACAGATGGCAGAGTTGGTTGAAAACTTGCGCACTGCATTGGGTGAACGCATCGAAAACCTCGATTGGATGAGTGCCGAAACCAAAGTAAATGCAAAAGAGAAGTTAATGGCCTTCAATCCAAAAATTGGTTACCCAGACGAGTGGCAATCATTTGACGGTTTGAGTATTGACGCAAAAGACCTCATGAGTAACGTGAGAAGCTTACGACAGTTTTTCCAAGACCAATCTGTTGAGCGCGAGCTACAAAAAACAGACCGCAATCGCTGGGGAATGACACCACAACGTGTAAATGCATATTACAACAGCTCGTTTAACGAGATTGTATTCCCAGCAGCTATTCTTCAGCCTCCGTTCTTCGACCCGAATGCAGACGCTGCCGTAAACTATGGTGCAATAGGTGCTGTTATTGGTCACGAGATGGGACATGGTTTTGACGACCAAGGCTCTAAGTCAGATGCCAATGGTATCCAGCGCAATTGGTGGACGGATGCTGATCGTGAAGCGTTTGAGAAAAAGGCTGACATGTTGGCTGAACAATACAGCCAATACGAGCCTATTGAAGGCAACTTCGTCAATGGTCGCAATAGCTTAGGTGAGAACATTGGTGATGTGGGTGGACTAGCTATGGCATATCATGCCTACAAGCTCAGCCTAAACGGTAAAGAAGCGCCGGTTATTGATGGTCTTACCGGCGATCAACGCTTCTTCTTGGCGTGGGCACAGGTGTGGAAAGAAAAACGTACCGAAGAAAGCATGCTTAATCAGCTTCGCGCCGGTACCCACGCGCCTGGTCGATTCCGCGCACAAGCACCACGTAACCACGACGCATGGTATGAAGCATTTGATGTTAAACCAGGTGATGCACTTTACCTTGCACCAGAAGAACGAGTTCGTATTTGGTAATACTCATCTAAAGTGCGAAAATACGAAAAAGTGCGTGATGAGGATATCTCGTCACGCACTTTTTTTTGCTAACAAGCACTGCATTCTTTAGTTCCGTTTTTGCATACTGTGAAGTATAAAGATTCCCCTCAGAAAAGTAGTACAGACGGCACACTCCGTACCTTTAATGTACTTTACTGACCTTTGCGGTACGCTCGCTCTAGATGCTATATTGATGGATAATATCTCGAACGACGTACTTCACGTTGACAACGGCTTCGGAAAAGTCACCATCACTTGCACCGCCTAACGAATAACGTAGCCAAAACCCATCTATCAAAGCAGCTTCAATTAATTGTTTTTTCTAATTGGCTGCATTCCAACTTTGGGTACTTCATTACTCCAAACCGATAAAATAATGCCTGTGACGGGTGTTTCCGACACAGGCATTTTATCCCGATTAGAAACTTAAACGTGCATTTAAGGCTACTGCCCTTGGTGCTCCTATCCAAAATGCGCCAGGCGCGATAGTTGACGCATAATCTTCATCAAACAGGTTATTGACCGTTAAACGAACTTCAAGCTCATCTACTCCCTGACCAATGTTTTGGATAAAGCCCCCGATATATAGATCGCTTACAATGTAGTCATCGACTTGAGATGCATTATAAATATCGAGGAAACGACTATCGACGTACTTGGTCGAAATACCAGCAAAATAGTTATCACGAGACCAATCAAGACTTAGAACTGCCATTGTATCAGGGGTACCAATTACAGTGCTCCCCTCAATAGCCACAAGACTTGTTTCAGGGTTATTCTCATCAGCAATCGCGGCTTCAGCGTCAGCTAATGAATCATACTGAGTACCAGTTCCACCAATTGTTGCAATGTATTCAGATTCACTCAATGTTATAGAAGTGAAAAGCGAAAGTTCGTCGGTTAGCATAATGTCAGCAGAAATTTCTAAACCACTCGACTTGATACCACCTACGTTTCTATAACCACCAGCCGCAGCCTCTAAGAAGTCAATTCCAGTGGATGTTTCATTGCTGGTGAATTGGATCCTGTCATTAAACTCGATATTGTAGTAAGTAATACTTGCGTTCAGACCTGTCGATGAATAGCGAAAGCCCACATCAATATTATCAGCGGTCTCTGGCTTTATGAATCGTAAATCAGCATCATCGCGTTCTAGCTGTGCATCTTTTATTGCTGCAAAGTTTTCGCCGTAGCCTGCGAACACTTCTAATCCATCAACAAAAAGTGGGGCAACTAAACCAGCAGAAAACAGGGTATCAGAATCTGTATTCACATCCAGATTATTGCCCGAGTCAAAATGATCAGTTTTAGCTATTTCAACATTGAATTTTTTTGCTCCCAGTCGAACGCGAGCTAGGCCTAAGTCTAATTCATCTTCAACATAATACATAAGTGTATCTACAGGGAAAGTACGGTCGTACTGGATCCAATAAGGTGTATTATTGAAATCAAAACTCACGGCAGAATTAGTGATTTTATGCCAGTCTCTCGATTCATCACGTTCGTAGTCTTCCCACCAAAGTCCAAAACGCATGGTGTTATCAAATTCACCAATTTGAGTGTACCAAATAGCATCGGCATTAAAACCAATACGCTGTTTGTCGTAATGCGTATGACGATAAGAGCCTACAGGAATTGCACCTTGTTCATAGCATCCAGGATCATATTCGGCGCCAGCTCCCCCGTATGGAAACGTCAATGCACTCTGGCAACCTTCAATAGGGCTTAGCTGCTGACCGTTTCTATCAACAAAATAAAGCTGCCCTAATGCCGAGCCACCTATAGCTGTATTACCGTTAATAAGTTCTGAGTGACCTGCATCACCGTCGTTGGTAACGTCAACAATATACGGAGGCACCCAATCACCTCTGCCTTCATTTCTGTGATAATACCCATTTGCCGTAACGTCGACAGCACCTACGCTGAAATCTGCCTGCAAATATGCAAATAGGTTTTCGCGTAAAGTAGACCACCCTCTTCGATAAGCTTGATCTTGATAGGGAATGCCTGTCCACTCACTTGTCAATTGATCCCAATCGGGGTTTTGCGCATATTGTGCTAAACCGTAAATTCGTTGATAGTTATCTTCATGAGTATCGTCGTAAGAAGCGTACCCAGTTAATGCAACATCGTTTATCGTTGAAATGAACTTCATTGCAATATGGTCTCGAGTATTTTCTGCAGCCTGTTGCATAAAATCAGAGCTTTCTTGGCTTGAAAGGCTTATCCAAGCATAGGTATCTTTAAATATTTCTCCCGTCTCGTAGCGCAAATAGTATTTTGAAGCGTCGAATTCACCTGCTGTTACACTTGCCACGACGCCCTGCTCCATTGATGGGTCAATTGTCGTAAAATTAAGCGTACCACCTAGTGCTTCATGAGAACGTGATGCAATATCTGCAGTACCTTGAGATACATCTATACCTTTAACATTTTCAGTATCAATATAGCGGTTGGCCTTAGCGCCACCACCATAATTAGAATTACCGTTAGCAATTCCATCTACCGTCATACCTATTTGTTGTTCATTTAAATTAACTTGAAAACCACGGATCACAATAGAAGTTGACCAATCATCAGCACCGAAAGTATCTCCTTCATTAATCAAAACACCAGGAAGATTGTCTACCGCAGCCAAGACACTACTTAAATTTGCTTGTTGCTTGAACATATCTTCGTTTGTGGCGTTATTGGCATAAGACACGCTACGTCCAACAACAGTAATTTCTTCAATGCGCTGTTCACTTTCTACATTCGCTTCCTCCGCCATAGCACTTGTTTGTTGCGTCAAGGACATAGAAGTAAGCGCGGTAAGTACCGCAAGAGAAAGTTTGTTGAGTGATACCATGTGAGTTCCATTTAGTAGTATGTAATGTGACTCGCAAAGGTAGAGACGTATTGTTACAGCTAAATTAAGTTTAATTGAACAATCAATTAATAAAAAATGACAAAACTGTTCAATAGAACTTAAAAGATCTATGCTTTTTTCTTTTTAACAATCAGTGAGATGCTGAGTTTTTACTGATAAAGGCAGACATAACAATTGGACTAGCACATGGTGTGCCGTACCGATAATACCAGTCCGTGTAGAAGTTTACTCACTCTGAGAGGGTAGACTCCTATGCGGATTGGTATAACAATTTCATACGCGCAAAAAAAAGCCCTCATAATAGAGGGCACAAAAAGGAGGAGGTGAAAGTTAAAACTATAATTGCTCTGCGGCTTGAAAGCTTGTGTGTTTGCTATCAGTCCCGGCTACTTGCTTTTTTGCAAAGAGTAACGCTTCATGCAATGTAGCGAAATTTGGAATGCCAGGATGCGCTTCATTTACACCCTCCAACACCTGATTTACAGCTTCATTGGCACCGCAAATAATTAGCTGACGCCTTGCGGAAAGAGCATCTGATGTCACCGTATCTACTGCCATCGCCGCAGAGACGTCCATAGTAGGCACTCGAGAGAAATCCAATATGGTAAATTTAGTACCAGGCTTTACTCGCTCCCGAACGTGATGCCCTACGTCGGCTGCAGCACCAAAACTCAAAGGGCCACCGAAGCTAAAAATCGAGACTTTGCCTTTCATTGATTCCAATAGTGCATTATTTTCTGGGTCGTCCAATGCTTCTGGTATTTTCTTAAGCTCCTCTATTTGCAATTGTGCAATTTGTTTAACATAAGCAAGCGCTGCAAAAACCACACCTACGCCAACCGCTGTAATTAGGTCAACAAACACGGTAAGAGCTAGTACTAAAAGCATTAACCCAAAGTCCCAACGAGGGCCTTTATGAGCACGTTTTAGGTAACTCCAATCAATGATATCTAAGCCCACTTTTACAAGGATACCGGCCAAAACCGCATGAGGTATTTGCGCAGCTAATGGACTTAAACCAAGAACAATTGCCAGAAGTACAAGGGCGTGAACCATACCAGACAGGTTGTATTTACCACCGCTGCGAATATTCACTACAGTACGCATAGTTGCACCTGCACCAGCGATACCGCCAATTAAGCCAGCAAAAGTGTTTCCTATACCTTGGCCAATAAGTTCTTTGTTACTGTCATGGCGAGTACGGGTCATGTTGTCTGCAACCAATGACGTTAGCAAACTATCGATTGCTCCAAGTACAGCCAGTATGAAAGCAGCCTCTAATATAAGTAGTGCTTTGCTTTGATCAAAAACAGGCAAATGCAAGCTTGGAAGTCCCGTAGGTATGTCACCAAGTACAGGCACCGACATAGCCAAACTTACCAGTGTACCAATTATCAAGGCAGCAAGAGCGCCCGGTACAAACTTACCTAAAAAAGGTGGCCATTTATAAGCAAGGATCAATGTTCCTACACCCAGAGCAAGTGTTGCGAAGTTAATATCTGCTAAGGCAGTTGGAAGATAAGTAAGCGCGCCTATTGTGCCTCCAGGTGGCTCATGGCCGAGTAAGCGCCCCACTTGAAGAATAATAATAATTGCACCAATCCCCGACATAAAGCCCGATATTACAGGATACGGTACAAGACGTATGTATTGGCCTACACCTAAGAAACCGAACACTATTTGGAAGATACCCGCCAGTATAACAGCGGTGAATATAAGACTAGCGTCGCCTGATAAACTAGCAAAAAGCCCTGCAAGTACAACTACCATAGGGCCAGTTGGACCAGATATTTGAGCTGGTGTTCCACCAAACAAGGCAGCAAAAAAACCTACTGCGATAGCACCATAAAGCCCGGCCATAGGTCCTAATCCAGAGGCTACACCAAGTGCAAGTGCCAATGGCAAAGCAACAATGCCAGCAGTGAGACCACCAGTAAAATCACCTCGTAAGTTAGAAAGATTAACTTTAATCATAAGACTTCCCCTTACTTTTTCTGAGAGAGTCGTGCTTCGGCGGCTTTTAAATCCATGTTTTCAAACTCGCCTTTTTCATTGTTGTAGCAAAGCACTTCACCAGTACCTATGTTATAAACCCAACCATGTAGCTTTACATGCCCTGTAGCAATCTTTGCCGCAACAGCAGGGTGCGTGCGCAAATGCTGAAGTTGCTGTACCACGTTCTCCATGGTAACCGCTTCTAAATCATCAATTGTAAGTTCGCTATGTCCACAGCGCTCTTTAACCACTTCAGTAGCCACCCGGCAATGCCCAAGCCACTCTTTAACGTGGGGAAGTGAACTTAATCCCTCTGGGTTAATTGCCCCTTTCATTGCGCCACAGTCAGTGTGGCCGCAAATGACGATGTGTTCAACGCCCAACGCGGCGACGGCAAACTCTATTGAAGCTGTCATGCCACCCGTTTCATTGCTATGTGGAGGAATGATATTGCCCGCATTGCGACATATAAAGAGTTCACCGGGCTCGGTTTGTGTCACTAAATTAGGATCAATCCGTGAGTCCGAACAGGTAATAAAAAGAACCTCTGGGTTTTGACCATTGGCTAGCTTTTGAAAGGTCGCTTTCTTATCAGGGAAAACTTCGTTTTGAAACTTTGCCACACCTGAGATTACGTGATCCATAACACACTCCTGTCTATCTGATAGTTATTCTTATAGTTATATTTTTAGTTACAACTACGTTTCATTATTGTTAACCACATTGTAAGGTTAATAGCTCAATAGTTTAATACACCAGTTCGCGATAGCCATTTACTATCAACAATGATAACTTCTACAACTAAGACTAGTAGAGAAAGAGAGTTTGCACATGCCATTTAACGGCAAAGCACCATCAATTAATCAGATTAAGTACTTTGTAGCTGTAGCCAAGTATTTAAATTTTAGACAAGCCGCTGGAATATTAGGTATTAGCCAACCTACGCTGACCAGCCAAATTAGTGCATTAGAAACTACCTTGGATATTAGTTTATTCGAACGCTCACGATCGGGCACCTTGCTGTCACCCCAAGGAAAGATATTATTACCGGCAGCTGAAGAGGTTTTACAATCCTCTCAACGTTTCAATGAAATAGCGAGAGATTTATCAGAAGGGAATGTTGTTACCTATCGCTTAGGGATCCCACCGACACTGGGGCCATACTTGTTGCCATTTGTATTGCCTGATCTACATAAACTCAAACCCGGTCTTAGGTTCTATGTACGCGAAGCGGCGCCAAACGCACTACAGCATGGTCTTCTTCACGGTGAATACGACCTTATCCTGACTCCCTTAGCTGGCGAAAATTCACAACTTGTTACGCAGCCATTGTTTTACGAGCCGCTTAAATTTGTTGTCCCCTCAGATCACAGGCTAGCCGGTAAGGCATATGTTCACCCTGAGGAATTGGCAGGAGAAAAGGTACTTACACTGGAAGATAGGCATCACTTTCACCACCAAGTACAACTGATTTGCGAAAACATTGGTGCGGATTTACAGCGGGACTATGAAGGTACTAGCCTTGATACACTGCGACAAATGGTGGTAATGGGAATGGGTGTGGCGTTTTTGCCGGGGTTATACATACACTCTGAGCTACACAAGCCCGAAGCACTGCATGTATGTGAAATTGCCAACATGCCAATAGAACGACAGCACGCCTTGGCGTGGCGAAACACAGCACCTGGTAGAACAACATTCAGAGAGATATCATCCTTGATTAAAGACATCATTCAAACACGCTTATCTGATGCAGTATCAATAGCTAGAGCGTAAAACCTGATTTTGCCCTAATTTCGGTTAGATTGAATATAAACGTATGCTTAAAGAAGTATTCCCTCTACATTCAATTTGGCGAAATCCATTAGTTTATGCATGAATTAAAATGCTAATATAGGAAAAATTGATTAATTCTATTCATACTATATGATCGACAGACAGCATTTGCGCATCATTAAAGCAATCGACACTCACGGTACAGTAACTGAAGCTGCGAACTCACTACATTTAACACAATCTGCACTTAGCCACGCTATGAAGAAGCTTGAACTAACCTACGATGTGGCGATATGGAAAAAAGAGGGAAGAAAGCTGGTACTCACACAAGCGGGTCAGAGTGTACTTGGCTTAGCTGAGCGGATCTTACCCCAATTTGAGCATACGGAAGCTCAGCTTCGCCGCTTTTCAGAAGGTAAACAGGGCATACTGCGTATTGGTATGGAGTGTTATCCCTGCTTCGAATGGTTACTAAAAGTTGTCGCTCCCTTTTTGAAAGCCTTTCCCGATGTCGATGTAGATGTTATGCGTGCATTTTCATTTGGCGGGCTTCAAGCACTTCACGGATACGATATAGATATATTACTAACACCTGATCCTTTGCAATTAGACACCATTACCTACACACCGATTTTTGATTATGAACAAGTTGCCGTGATGAACGCGTCTCATCCGTTGATGGATAAACCTTTTCTAACACCACAGGATCTCGCGCAGCAAACACTGATCACTTACCCCGTTGAATTAAGCCGCCTTGATATTTTTAGTCAATTTCTTACCCCAGCCAATTGCACTGTAAAACAACATAAAACCATTGAGACAACCGAAATAATTCTACAAATGGTCGCCGCCAATAGAGGTATTACAGCACTACCGAAATGGTTAATTGATGAAGACGATTCTCTCGAGTCTATCGCTTATCGATCTTTAGGGGAAAAGGGCATACGCAAAACGCTGTATTTAGGTCATCGTAAGACGGCTGACACACTAGGCTTTGTTGACGAATTTATTGAAATGGCAAAGCATTATGATCCAAAGGGGCTATAAGCCTAGCCCCTTTGATTTCGAAATAAACTATATTTTAAACTGACCAACAAGATCTTTAAGGTCGGTAGATACTGCACTTAACTGTGTTGCTTCGTCAGCTAACTCTCCAGCATGCTTACTAGTGCGATCACTTAAGTTCGTTATAGCAACCAATGATTTATTGATGTCTTGTGCAACTTCAGTTTGTTGCTCGGTCGCCAGCGCAATGTGCGTACTTTGTTCATGCACCTGACCAATGGAGTGTGTAATATCTTCTAATGTCATCACTACTTTCTCGGTCTTCTCTACGCCAGACTCTGAGTGTAACTTCCCTTGTTGCATGACATTATCAGTCTGCTCTGCCATAGTTTGTAAACGCTCAACCATACGGCGAATGTCAGTAGTAGATTCTTGAGTTCTGCTAGCAAGAGAACGCACTTCATCGGCCACTACTGCAAAACCACGCCCTTGTTCACCGGCACGAGCCGCTTCAATTGCCGCGTTAAGCGCCAACAGGTTCGTTTGCTCAGCAATACTATTAATAACATCTATTACTGCACCAATGTTATCTGACTCTTTGCTCAAGCCACTGACAACTTCAACACCTTCGCTGATAGACGCAGCAAGAGCGCGAATTTCTTCCATCGCCTCTTGCACTTGTATGCTTCCACTTTGTACCAATTTGTCAGCTTTCGTCGCAGCTTCGCTGGAATGTGCTGCATTTTTTGAAATCTCCACAACTGTCGCCGCCATCTGTGTCACTGCGGTGGATACATTGTCCACTTGACTGCGTTCTTGATCAATCTCACGACTTGTCGCCTTACTTACATCACGCAAATGATCGGCTGCATCGGATACCGCTTTAGTGCTATTGGCCGTGTCTTGTAAAAGCGCTCTCAACTTATCGGTGAAAGTATTAAATTCAACAGCAAGTGCACCTATTTCATCTTTACTTTTAACCTCCAAGCGCTTTGTGAGATCGCCATCACCATTAGCAATTTCAGACATGGCATTTCGCATTTCTACAAGTGGCTGGGTTATTTTGGCACTGGCTATGTATGTAATTATCGCTATTAGCGCAATAATGAGTGCTGCGACAATGATTGCAGTGGTTATGGCACTATTAATAGGGTCGTTAACAATACTGGCTGGAATAAGGATACCAAGAGCCCAATTCATTTGCGGCACGTCAAGCTTAGCGTGTTCAAACACCGCCACGTAGTCTTCGCCTTTCCACGTCAAGTGCACTATACCAGATTGGTTATTTTGAATGCTTGAGGAAAGTGTTTTGAAGCCTGTTGAATCTTTAAATACGCGATCAAAATCACTAATCGGTGAACTTAAAGGAAGGTCAACAGATTGCTTTGGAAAATATACAATATTTTGGTTCTCATCGAGTAAAAATGCAGTGCCTTGTTTTTCATAGCGAATGGCGTCAATAACCTTACCTACTGTGCTAATGAGAATATCTACACCACCAACACCTAGTAATTGCCCCCCTTTGTAGACTGGAGTCTGTACAACCGCAGAAACACTGCCGTCTTGCGAGTCAACTGCCGGCGGTGTCACGTAAAGTTCACCGCGATTTACCGCTGTGGTAAACCAAGGGCGTTTCGTCGCAAAGTAACCCGCATTTGGGTCTCCTGCACTTGGGCCTGACGTATCCACACCAACACGACCTTCCTCATAAAAATATTCCCCCGTTAGCGCAGAGCCAAAAAACGCCGATTTAATCACAGGGTCGTCGTTGCTAACGTTTTCAAATAAAGTGTATATGGTTTTAACGTCAGCAAGTTGCGCTTCTGATGCTCCACGTTGAGTGTGTTGTTCAAAAAAATCTCGCAAGAACGGACTACTTAAAAACGCACGAGCAACACCGCCATAGGTAGCAAAAAAGCCTTCAACGTCATTTGCCTCACGGGCAACGAGTGCTTTTACTTCTTTCTCCACGCGGGTACGGGTATTATCTGCAACCGTATTTACTAAGAACAATGCGGTAACTAAAAGCATTAACGCAATGCTTCCACCAACAATCAACATGAACTTTTTTTGTAGTGAAATGGATTTCATAGATACTTCTCTTATTGTTATTAGTGCAATCAAGCGAGATGTCAGAGAAGACATGCAAATGTGCTCGCTTGTAAGCTTTATAATTGTTTTTTGTAATAGGGCTGAGCGGAAAAACGTACAGCGAAAAGCTGTGGTCAAATAAAAATGAAAAGCATCAGCACACAACCTTTACTTTGAAATAATATGTGCAAATTTACAAGCCACAAAATTGTTAACACACCCTTAAGAAAAACTTAAATGCAGTAAGTTATGCTTAAAATACTGTTTTTAATTTCTTTATTTGAGGTAATGAAAAGAAGTGTATTTGGGCTATTGGGCTAAAAAATAAAATGGCTGTTACCAACGCATATCGACCTTGTCATCGTTAATTTTAGTAACTAAACAGAAAGGCCAACACGCGATTAGCTAATCTCTGGGTGCAGAGTTCGGAGATCGGGATTTAAGGCTTAGCTATAAAAGCAAAGGTAAGCGGTTGCTACTGAAACTTTTACATCAAATGATGCGTCCGCAGGCACGTTAAAGCTTGTACCAGCAGGAAAAGCTTGCCACTTATCACTGCCAGGCAATTTAACCGTCAACTCACCTTCAACCACTTTCATTAACTCTTTTTGTGACGTTGAAAATGTGTACTCACCCGCAGCCATAACACCTGATGTACAAGGCCCATTGGCAGACTCAAATGCAATTGAGCTTACCTGATTGTCAAAATAATGATTTACTTTAAACGCCATAACTTGTTCCTGTAATGAATTTAACTGCAAATTTTTGATTAGAGCCTATTTATTTTGAGAACTACGTTAAGCCCTAACTGTATTTTATTTTTTCTCCCACACTAACAAATAATTGTTAGCAGGCATGTCGACTATGCGTTTTAACGACAACAAGGGTGCCCACACAATCAGCTCATCAATATCTCGATATCCGCCATACCCTCGCTCTAAAAGGCTAAAATGGAAATCGCGATTGCTTTGAGAATTAAACTGCCCTTTTTGTGTGAAAGGTCCGTACTGGCAAAAGACACCACCTTTAGGAAGGTGTTGTGAAACTAAGTGCATTAATAATTTAGCTTCTTCTTTTTGCATGATATGTGCTGTATTGGCGCTAAATACACCATCTGCATTTATTGCAGGAAATGAATCGTTCCCTACCTTAAATTCAATCGGTGCACCGATATTTGCTAGGTTAGTATCAGATAACCATGCATGGATCCCACCATGGTATTGCACTTGGTCGCTGGTCTGCCACATCAAATGTGGTAAATGCTCTGCGAAGAAAACAGCATGCTGACCGGTTCCACTGCCTATTTCTAAAATATGCTTGCGACTTGCAAACGCCCTTTCTAATTGTTGCAGAATAGGACGTTTGTTATTTTCACAAGCTTGGCTAAACGGTTTTTCTACACCCTGCACGTAAAGTCCCTAGTCGCTTAAATTTGGTCCAAGCCATTTTTCAGCTTCATCTAATGCCCAACCTTTACGGTTGGCATAGTCTTCTACCTGATCGGCTTGAATTTTAGCAACTGCAAAATATTTCGCATCTGAGTGAGCAAAATACCAACCTGATACCGACGCACCAGGCCACATGGCATAGCTTTCAGTCAGCTGCATACCGGTGTGTTGTTCTGCTGATAGCAAATCCCAAATTAACTGCTTTTCAGTGTGTTCTGGACACGCTGCATAACCTGGAGCAGGTCGAATACCTTGGTATTTTTCCCGTATGAGCTCTTCATTTGTTAAAGACTCATCGGGCGCATAACCCCAGTAGTGCTTGCGTACTTGCTCGTGAAGATACTCAGCAAATGCTTCTGCTAAGCGGTCTGCAACCGCTTTTACCATAATGGCATTATAGTCGTCGCCGGCACTGGCATAGTGCTCAGCAAGTTCATCTTCACCAATACCTCCAGTGACCGCAAAGGCACCAACATAATCGGTGACACCACTGTCTTTTTCAGCGACAAAATCAGCTAAGCAGTAATTCGCAAACTTATCTTTAAGAGTTTGTTGACGCAAATGATGTGCAACACCTTTTACCTTGTCTCGCTTTTCATCTGCGTAAATCTCTATGTCATCGCCTACCCTATTAGCTGGGAATAAACCAATAACGCCTTTAGCTTGAAGCGAGTTATCACTAATCACTTTATCTAGCATGGCATTGGCATCTTCAAACAATGACTGCGCTTGTTCACCTACCACTTCGTCTTCAAGAATACGAGGGTATTTACCCGCTAATGACCAAGTTAGAAAAAATGGGGTCCAGTCAATGTAATTTCGAAGTACCGACAAATCAGCAGTAACAGGTGTAACCCCTAATGTGTTAGGCGTAACTGGCGCTACAGATAGGTCAAGCTTAAATGCATTGGCGCGCGCCTCTTCAATTGTCACAGGCTTACTGCGAGGCTTCTTACGTGCATGCTGCTCGCGAACGGTGTCATACTCTTTAGCCAATTCTTGCGCAAATACATCACGAGAAGCTTGGTTAAGTAAGCGTTGGCATACACCTACTGCTCTACTCGCATTTGGAACATAGACAACAGGGGCGTGATAGTTTTGCTCTATCTTCACCGCAGTATGGGCTTTAGAGGTAGTCGCACCGCCGATTAACAAGGGCAGATCAAACCCTTGTCTTTCCATTTCTTTTGCCACGTAGACCATTTCATCAAGGGAAGGTGTGATCAGGCCCGATAGCCCAATCATGTCGACGTTTTCGTCTTTCGCCACTTGCAAAATAGTGGCAGCAGGTACCATAACGCCTAAATCGATAACCTCAAAGTTGTTACACTGAAGTACAACACCCACAATATTCTTTCCTATATCGTGGACATCGCCTTTTACCGTAGCAAGTAGGATTTTCCCGTTGCTTTTGGCATCGTCAGATTTCTCTGCCTCAATATAAGGTTGTAGATGGGCTACTGCCTTTTTCATAACGCGAGCCGACTTTACCACCTGAGGTAGAAACATTTTACCTTCACCAAACAAATCACCTACCACATTCATACCGTCCATAAGTGGACCTTCAATGACATGTAGCGGGCGTTCGGCCTGCTGACGTGCTTCTTCTGTATCCTCGATTATATAGTCTGTAATACCTTTCACTAGCGCATGTTCAAGACGCTTGTTTACAGTTTGTTCCCGCCACGTTAAGTCTTCTTTTGCAGCCGCTTTACCATCACCTTGATATTCAGGAGCAATGTCTAACAAACGCTCAGTTGCATCGCTTCGACGATTTAAAATAACGTCCTCAACGGCATCTCGAAGTGCAGCAGGAATTTCGTCATAAACTTCCAGTTGACCAGCATTAACAATGGCCATGTCCATGCCCGCACGTATAGCGTGGAATAGAAACACAGAGTGCATTGCTTCGCGAACGGGATTGTTCCCTCTAAACGAGAAAGAAATATTCGAAAGTCCACCAGATATATGTGCGTACGGACAGGTTTGTCGAATAACACGTGTCGCTTCGATAAAATCCACCGCGTAGTTGTCGTGCTCTTCAATACCTGTGGCAACAGCAAAAATGTTAGGGTCGAAAATAATGTCTTCTGGTGGAAAACCGACTTCTTGAGTTAATAGCGCGTAACTGCGCTGGCATATTTCAATTTTGCGCGCTTGGGTATCAGCTTGGCCGCTTTCGTCAAATGCCATGACCACTGTTGCAGCGCCATAACGCTTGATTTTTTTGGCCTGATCTAAAAATTGCGCTTCACCCTCTTTAAGGCTTATTGAGTTAACAATCGCCTTGCCTTGAACACATTTGAGCCCGGCTTCAATCACTTCCCACTTTGAGGAGTCAATCATAATGGGTACGCGACTAATGTCAGGTTCAGAGGCAATCAAGTTTAGGAATGTTGTCATGGCCTGCTTGGAATCAAGCATGGCCTCATCCATATTGATATCGATGATTTGGGCACCGTTCTCTACTTGCTGTCTTGCCACATCTAACGCGGCTTCGTAATCGCCATCTAATATAAGGCGTTTAAATCGAGCAGAGCCAGTAACATTGGTGCGCTCACCAATATTAATAAATGTTGAAAATTCTGCGCTCACAAGTCCTCCTAGTGTACAAACGGCTCTAGGCCTGACAGACGCATTTTGGGTTCAAATTTTGGTACTTTTCGAGGTGCAACACCTTCTACCGCATCGGCTATTCTGCGTATGTGGTCAGGCGTACTACCACAACATCCACCAACTATATTTACTAAGCCAGACTCTGCCCACTCTTTGAGGTGCGTAGCCATTTCAGGGCCTTCCATGTCGTACTCACCAAACTCGTTAGGTAAACCAGCATTTGGATGCGCGGAAATTAAGCACTCACTAACATTAGCTACCTCGTCAACATACTGACGCAATAAATCTGGGCCCAATGCGCAATTTAAGCCAAATGAGAACGGGTTAATATGACGCATAGAGTAATAAAACGCTTCTGCGGTTTGCCCCGACAATGTGCGACCGGAAGCATCAGTAATTGTTCCTGATACCATAACGGGCAAGCTTTTGCCCAACTTATCAAACACACTCTCTACCGCATAAGCAGCCGCTTTGGCGTTTAGTGTGTCAAAAATGGTTTCAAGCATAATCAAATCTACGCCACCTTCAATTAATGCCTCTGTTGACTCACAATACGCTTCGACAAGCTCATCAAAAGTAACGTTGCGTTTGCCGGGGTCATTCACATCTGGTGATATAGAAGCAGTGCGATTAGTTGGGCCAAGGACGCCTGCAACGAATCGCGGCTTATTTGGTGTTTTCGCTGTATATTCATCGGCAGCCTTTCGTGCTAAACGGGCTGCTGCTAAGTTAATATCCCTCGATTGTGCCTGCATATCATAGTCGGCCATTGCAATGGTAGTGGCGTTAAATGTGTTGGTTTCTATGATATCGGCACCCGCTTCAAAGTAGTCGCAGTGTATTTGGTAGATAATATCAGGCTGAGTTATTACTAATAAATCGTTGTTTCCTTTAACATCACAATGCCAATCAGCAAATTGTTCACCGCGATAATCTTCCTCTTCCAACTTATGTCGCTGGATCATGGTGCCCATTGCACCATCTAAAATAAGAATGCGCTTTTCGGCTGCTTCAGCAAGCACTGTTTTTGCATTAGAGCGTGTATGTTGACTCACGTGCTACCTCTTTGGCTGTGATTTTTCAGCAAGCTGATTGAGATCATAAGGGGTGGTCTGATAGACGTAATAGTTTAGCCAATTAGTAAACAACAAACTACCGTGAGACCGCCATTTAACTAAAGGTGGTTTTGAGGGGTCATCCCCTTCAAAATAATTTTTCGGTATCGCAGGAAATTGCCCCGCAGCAAGATCTCTAAAATACTCATCTTTCAACGTATCGGGATCATATTCCGGATGACCTGTAACAAACACCATGCGCTTGTCGTCAGACGCAACAATATATGCACCCACCTCATCAGACTCAGCAACAACACTAAGCCCATCAATAGCGTTGTACAACGACTTATCGATGTGGCCATAGCGAGAATGTGGTGCGTAAAATGTCGGGTCAAATCCACGCAATAACTCGTTGTGTGGATCGTTAACACTATGTTTGTAAACACCTGAGAACTTTTCTTCCCGTAGTTCTCGGGTTATACTATAAAAATGGTACATGGCAGCGTGCGCAGCCCAACATAAATACAGTGTTGAGTTAACATGACGCTGCGCCCACTCCAAAATAGTGGTCATGGTATCCCAATACTTCACATCCTCATAATCGAGTAGTGCAAGTGGAGCACCTGTCACGATTAAACCGTCGTACTTCTTATTCGCGACACTTGAAAAGTCGTGATAGAACGAATCCATGTGTGACTGTGGCGTATTCTTGGGTGCTTGGTTATCTATGCGGATCAAATCTACATTAATTTGCAAAGGTGTATTTGAAAGCAAGCGCAGTAACTGAACCTCAGTTTCTATCTTGTTGGGCATTAAATTAAGAATACCCACTTCCAACGGGCGAATATCCTGATTAGCCGCTCGGTCCATGTCCATGGTGAAAATATTTTCTCCCTGCAACACATTCTGGGCAGGTAATTGCTCAGGAATTCGGATCGGCATAGAAAACTCCAGTCAAATAAGTATGACCGTATTGTGTCTATTAAGGAGAATTTGTCAACATCTTTACGTCTAGACGTCTAAACGTTTTTTTGTAAAATGGAAGAAAAAGGACCAGAGTCAGTATTAGCTTTGGTTGCGGTGCACCGTCATTAACATTTCAGCTTCTGCACGTGGAATGTCGCATGCGTCCATAATCTCGTCAATACTTGCTCCTTGCTTTACCAATTCTGCCGCACGTTGATATAAACGAAGTGAGGGATCTTGCAACTTTAGTTCACGGATTTGACTTTGGATCGCTGTTTGATTTTCATCTAACGTTTGTAAGTGGCGTGTAATAACAAGCGTTCTCGCTTGGGATTCAGCGTGTTGATTGTTGGCGTTTTTAGCCATGCCTTCAACACGCTCTACTTCACCGAGAAAACTTAATTTTAGCTTTTCTTGCTCCACAGTGATTCGCTTAATCTTGCTCGCAAGAAGTCCTACTGCAACGAGCAAAAAACATATAAACGCGAACATAATAAGTTCTATCAGAGTAGGTGCAGTTACCTGCCAATCCATGAGCAAAACCTTTAAGAGCAACAAAACAGCACCGATCCAATAACCAGTGCTGTTTTTCTAGATTAGATGTTACTCAACTCATCCCACTCTTCATCACTTAGAAGCTTATTGAGGTCGACAAGAATAAGTAACTCGCCATCTCGGTTACTCACGCCTTGAATGAATTTCGCACTTTCTTCGGTACCAACATTTGGTGCACTATCAATCTCAGAAGACTTGAGATACACCACTTCGGCTACACTGTCGACAAGGATACCTACCACCTGCTCATCGGATTCAATTATGACAATACGTGTATTGTCTGTAATCTCTGTAGGAGGCAATCCAAATCGCGCTCGCGTATCAATTACAGTGACGACATTGCCACGTAAATTGATAATACCAAGCACATAGTCTGGTGCACCAGGCACAGGCGCTATTTCAGTGTAGCGCAAGACTTCTTGCACCTGCATAACGTTAATGCCGTATGTTTCTTCACCTAAGCGGTACGTTACCCATTGAAGGACTTCGTCATTGCTGTCGGTGGCATTATTATTTGTACTTTTGTCGCTCATGAACCTGGCTCCCAATACTATGGCGTCTGGTCGTTACTGCCTAAGCCTCTGTTAAGCATAGATATTAATTCTTCAACGTCAATTAACGCACACATTTTTTCTTTAACCATCCCCGCTAACCAGGGACGTTTACCTGTGGATTCGCGCCATTTGACATCATCGGTAGATAAATTGACCGTGTTAATAAGCTTTTCGCTTGCTAACCCCCATGCACTCTCCCCTAACATTATAAGATATCGGTAGTTAAGCGATTGTGCGAGGTTTTCGTCATATTTTTCTGGCATTACCCATTTTGCAGAGTCAACTACATTAAGTTTAGCCTCTCTGTACAACATTACACCCATAAACCAATCAGGTTTACCAAATAATGGCCCTATTTTTTCTATTTGGTGAATTCCACCTAGTGTGGTTAACGGTACAGCGAGTGTTAAACCTGCAACTTCGAAAAATAGTGCTTGGAACCGGTTACCCAAAGTGTCCTTTAAAGGAACTTTCTGTTTAACAGGCTCTGAAATTTGCTCATCCTGAACGACAACGTAATCTTCAGTAAGTTCTTCTTGATTGACGTCTTTTTCCGGTTTAGCAAGAAAAGATGATACATCTTCTACAATTTGCTGTTCGTTGTCTTCAATCTCTTCAACCGTTGAAGACAAAACTGTTTCCGCCATCTGTTGAGAAGCTTGCTCAAGTAATTTAGCGGTACGCGCAGTGACATCATCTGGCGATTGTGGCTCTTTAAGAAGACTATCAAGATAGGCTTCCATAACATCTTCTCGAGCAAATGGCGAATGCTTACTCATTATTTTTCCAACACCTTAAGTAATTTTGAATAAGCCGTCACGCCACGTGTTTTTGGATACGCAGCGGAAATAGGAAGCTGTATCAAGCTTGCGTCGCGAAAATGCGTATCGACAGGGATTACCCCGTGCCATACCCTTTCACCGTAATCACTCATTAATCGCTTACGAGAAGCTAGTGCCGCATTTGTACGCTTATCAAACATTGTTGGAATAATTATCGTATCAAATGTTTTATCTAACGAACGCCCCATAATTTCCATAGTGCGTATCATTCTGTCCAACCCTTTGAGAGCAAGATACTCTGTCTGCGTTGGTACAATAACCTTGTTACATGCTGCAAGTGCATTAACCATCAGAACCCCAAGTACGGGTGGACAATCAATTATTGCAACGTCAAATTCATCATAGATTTTTGCCAAAGCCTTTTTTAATACCAACCCCATCCCTTGCTCACTGCCCATCGTTCTATCTAAAGTCGCTAGTGCCATGGTTGCAGGTAAAACGTAAAGGTTATCTATTTTTGTAGGACTAAGGCAATCCATTACTTTATCGGCAGTTAAGTTATTAAAATTAATAAAAATATCATAAACAGAATGACTTGATGCTTCCGCGTCAATGCCAAAGTAATAACTTAACGATGCATGTGGATCAGTATCAATCATCAAAACGCGTTTGCCTTGTTGAGCGAGTAACCCACCAAGGCTAACAGTGGTTGTCGTTTTACCAACGCCACCTTTTTGATTAGCAACTGTCCACACTTTCATAGTTTCTTATCCATAATACGTTGCTTATTAACGCATTTCAGCTTGGATGCAACTACTCATATCATCAATACTAATATTCTTTGATGATATATTGGCAGCAGCAACGGCTTGTGGCATTCCGTAAACCACACAGGAATCTTGGTCTTGTGCCCATATTGTCGCACCGAGGTCTTTTAATATACGACACCCTTCTCGACCGTCAGCGCCCATTCCTGTAAGTATCACACCAAGTACATCACCGCCATATGCGCGAGCCACAGAGCTGAAAGTAAGATCTACACTAGGCTTATAACTTACTTTATCTGCCAAGTTTGCGTCGACAATTGAAATACGCTTTTGCATACCAACCACTTCGATAAGCATCTGTTTGCCACCTGGCGCTAAATAGGCTTTACCAGGCGCTAACACATCCCCATTTTCAGCTTCTTTGACGCTAATATTACAATTGGAATCTAATCGCTGTGCAAATGCTGAAGTAAATGTTCCAGGCATATGTTGCACTAACAATATTGGGTAAGGAAAACTTGCAGGTAATGGCGCCAATACCTTTTGTAGCGCAACAGGTCCCCCCGTTGAAGCTCCAATTGCTAAGCACTTATAATGCTTACCAGAAGCGCGTACAGAGGAAACAGTAGGCTGTATTGCCGCGTCTTTTCGTCCTGACAATAAACCCGACGATTTAAAAAACGCAGGTTTTGGCGCATTCTCTGGTAGTCTTCTTGGTTCTATAGAGCGATAAGTAGGTCGCTTTAAACCAATACCCCGTCGTGCAATCAAGCGTACTTTAGTACAAAGTAAGCGCGTTGCGTCTTTTCTATCTTGAGCAATGTCCTCAAACTTCTTTGGAAGGAAATCTAACGCCCCAGCCTCCAACGCATCAAGGGTCGCCTGAGCTCCATGATGAGTTAGTGAAGAAAACATCAAGATTGGCGTTGGTCGCTTCTCCATGATTGCTTTCACAGCAGAGATACCATCCATTATGGGCATTTCAACATCCATTGTGATGACATCTGGGGAGAGCGATTCTATTTTTTCGAGCGCATCACGCCCATTTCTGGCTTCACCAACAACTTCTAATTCTCTATCGGCGTCGAGTATGTCTTTTACACGACGACGATAAAACGTAGAATCGTCCACGACCAGGACTTTAAAGACCATGGATTGTTATTCCTATCAATGTATCACCCTATTTCAGGGGTTTGCGCGCATACCGCTTGAGAAGGCTCGGAACATCCAAAATTAGCGCTATGCCACCATCAGAAGTTATGGTTGCCCCCGCCATTCCCGGCGTGCCTTGCAACAATGCATCTAATGGCTTAATGACCACTTCTTCTTGCCCAATTAGTGCATCCACCACGAAGCCGACTTGTTGTGTGCCAATTTGTACCACAACTACGTGCCCTTTTTCTCTATCAATATTTTTGGGACCACGTATTAGCCACTCTCCAAGGAAGAACAGCGGTATTGCCTTTGAGCGTACAATCATTGTTAACTGGCCATCTACAGTATTCGTTTTCTTGATGTCCATATTAATGATTTCGTTCACCGCACCTAATGGCAAAGCAAATGTCTGTTTACCAACCACAATCATAAGCGTAGGTAAAATAGCCAGTGTGAGTGGTACTTTAATATCAAGGCGTGTGCCTTTCCCTAATTGGGAGTCAATATTAACCGTACCGTTGAGCTGGTTGATCTTGGTTTTCACCACGTCCATACCCACACCACGACCGGAAATATCACTTATCTCAGTTTTGGTGGAGAAACCAGGGGCAAAAATCAGATTAAATGCTTCTACATCAGACATTCTAGCGGCAGCATCAGCATCAAGTACACCGCGCTTAATTGCGATCTCTTTGAGCTTTTCTGGGTCCATTCCCTTACCATCATCTTCGATAGTAAGCAGAATATGATCGCCTTCTTGCGAAGCAGCTAATTGAACCGTTCCCATTCGAGGTTTGCCCGCAGCAGCACGGTCATCGGGCATCTCGATACCATGGTCAACAGAGTTTCTTACCAAGTGAACTAATGGATCGGCAAGTGCCTCTACTAAGTTTTTGTCTAAGTCTGTTTCTTCACCCACTAACTCAAGGGTGATTTCCTTTTTCAGACTTCTTGCCAAATCTCTAACAACACGAGGAAAGCGACCGAAAACCTTTTTAATCGGTTGCATACGCGTTTTCATTACCGCGCCCTGAAGATCTCCCGTTACCACATCTAGGTTGGCAATGGCTTTCGACATACTTTCGTCGTTACTGTTGATACCCAAGCTAATCAGACGATTACGCACGAGCACCAGCTCACCAACCATATTCATAATTTGATCTAGGCGCTTGGTGTCAACCCGAACTGTCGTTTCAGCAGGCGGAGCAGAAGGAGCTGCTTTTTTCTCTTCTTTCTTCGGCGCTTCTTTTGCAGCAGGAGTAGGCTTAGCCACAGCTTTCTGCGGAGCGGGTACCGGCTTAGACGCTGCCGCAGCTTGTTCTTTTGCTTTATTAACTGCCTCTGTGGCCGCTTTATCAACCACAGGTTCGGCTTTCTTAGCCGGAGGAGGCGCAGGTTCTGCAGCTGCTTTACTAGGGCCCTGACCAGAACCGTGAAGTTGATCTAATAACGCCTCGAACTCATCATCAGTGATTTCTTCATCACTAGCTGTATTGACCGCTGGTGTAGGTGTAGACGATGTGCTAGCAGCAGCTGGCTCGTCGCTACCGCCAAACTTGCCTTTTCCATGCAAATCATCTAACAAGGCTTCAAATTCTTCGTCAGTAATATCGTCACTGTCGTTTAGAGATGGAGCTGGGGGTGTTGAAGGTGAAGGCACGCTTTCGCTTGGCGTTGGTGCTTGCGACTTACCTGGCGCACCTGAGCCGTGTAACTCATCGAGTAGAGCTTCAAATTCATCTTCGGTAATTTCATCGATACCGCCACTTGATGAAGGAGCAGGAGAATCGTCGTCGATGAGAAACTCTGATTCTTCTTCAACCTCCGTGGCTTCTGGGACAACCGCTGCGCTTTCTGTACCGAAGATATTTTCATCAGGAGTTTCAGGGCGACTTAGTTTGTGAAGCAAATCTACAAGACGCGCGTCCGCACTTTCTAGCGGCTCTCGTGACTTCACGCGCTCGAACATTTCTACAACCACATCAGTAGCTTGTAAAATAGTGTCCATCAACTCCGGAGTCAGTGATCTTTGCCCGTTACGCATAACGTCGAATACGTTTTCAGCGCCATGACATATTTCAACAAGCTCGGTTAGGGATAAAAACCCCGCACCACCTTTAACCGTGTGATAACCTCGGAAAATTGCGTTAAGCAAATCCGCGTCTTCTGGATTGTTCTCAAGATCAACGAGCTGTTCTTGTAATTGTTCAAGTATCTCTCCGGCCTCAACCAAAAAGTCCTGTAATATATCCTCGTCAACATCAAACGACATGCGCCCGCTCCCCTAAAAACCTAAGCTCGACAGAAGATCATCTACATCATCTTGACCAGACACCACATCATCGCGATTTTCAGCATCAATGATTGGGCCTTCTGCCTCTACACTATTACTCTTATCGGCCTTAACGCTCGATGATTTAGTAAGCTCTGTTCCTTCACGTTCGCCAAACATGGTCAACATGTTCACCAAACTGTCTTCAACCTCTTTAACCAGGTCGATGACTCGACGAATAACCTGACCGGTTAAATCTTGATATCCTTGCGCCATTAACACTTCGGTAAGAAGCTGTGTGAGTTGAGCAGATTGCTCCGCACTGTTCTCTAACAGTTCATCCAAGTCAGCACACAGTGCCTTAAACTCACCAAGCTCTATCTGGCGGTTCATTAGCTTCTTCCACTCTGGCATTATCTTTTCGATTCGCGCAGCAATGGTTTCGGCTATCGGCATACTCGCTTCTACTGCATCCATTGTAGTATTAGCAGCTTTCTCAGTTTCTTCAATAACGTATGTTAGGCGGGATTGCGCATCAGGAATATCGTCAGTAGCTAAATTCTTGATACGATCATCAATTTGAAAATTATTCAAAGCGTCATGAAGCTGACGCGTTAACTTTCCTACTTCTGCAAACAGCTCAACGTTTTCCTTCATTGATGCAGCATCAAGTAGTGCGTTAGCAGAAGCGTTATCACCTTCTTCAAGGTAAGCAACAAGTTGCTTTGCTTCTTCTAACGAAATTGGAACGTTTACATTCGGTGACATCCAGTAAACCTCGTTTCTCTGGTGAGCGTCTGGATCAACCTAAACGTTCGAAAATTTTATCTAACTTTTCTTTTAGCGTTGCGGCTGTAAACGGTTTAACTACGTAACCATTCACACCAGCTTGCGCAGCAGCGACAATTTGCTCTTTCTTGGCTTCAGCAGTAACCATAAGCACCGGCAAATGCTTAAGCTTGTCGTCTGCACGAATAGCTCTAAGTAAGTCAATGCCTTGCATACCCGGCATGTTCCAATCGGTTACAACAAAATCAAAGTCACCTTGTTGAAGCATTGGCAACGCTGTACTACCGTCATCCGCTTCCTGGATGTTGGAGAAACCCAAGTCTTTAAGCAGGTTTTTTATGATACGTCTCATGGTAGAAAAGTCATCGACCACAAGAATCTTCATACTTTTATCCAAAATAGCCTCCAGTGAGGGGTTAATTGTTATTAATATCTATTCTTCGTCAGCTTGCCACGACTTCATTCGCGATTTGAGTTTTAACATGGCCTGACTGTGAATTTGGCTTACTCTTGATTCACTTACATCAAGGACTTCACCTATTTCACGTAAGTTTAATTCTTCATCATAGTATAAGGAAAGCACAATCGCTTCCCGCTCAGGTAATGTTGTAATTGCATGTGCTAGCGCTCGTTGGAAAGCTCCTTGCATCAAATCTTCTAACGGTGCGTCACTTCCTCTATTCTGTTCAGTGGAAATAACATCTTCTGACACACCTAAGTCTTCAATGCCTATTAGCTTACCCGCATTTACCTCATTCAGCATTTGATGATAATCCTGTAAACTAACGTTTAGCTTAGCAGCAATATCTGAATCTCTTGCATCTCTACCAGTCTCACTTTCAACAAGTGAAATAGCCTCAGTAATGGCTCTGCCATTTCGATGCACAGAACGGGGAGTCCAATCGCCCTTTCGTATTTCGTCTAGCATAGCACCGCGAATACGTATTCCGGCAAACGTTTCAAAACTTGCGCCTTTTGAACCGTCAAAATTACGCGCTGCTTCAAGCAATCCAATCATACCGGATTGGATTAAGTCATCGACAAGAACACTCGACGGTAAACGCGCCATCAAATGATGAGCGATCCGTTTAACTAATGAAGCATGTCTTTCAACTAATTGCGACTTATCAGTTTGTTGTTGATAAGCGGCCGCTTTGCTATTCAACGCTGGTTTCCTACTGCTTTCTCTGCCACTAACTGCTCAATGAAAAACTCTAAATGACCACCTGGTTGCGCTGGAATGGGCCAAGATAGCGCCTTATTGGCTAACTGAGTAATCGCTACCGCAGCCGGTGAGCTTGGGTATGCATCCACTATAGCCGTCTGTTTTCTCACTGCCTTCCGAATATTTTCATCAAATGGTACCGTTGCTACTAATTCTAGCGCAACATCCAAAAAGCGCCCTGTCACTTTGCTTAACTTACTAAAAAGCTCTTGCCCTTCTCGAAGGTCGCGTACCATGTTTGCAACTATTTTAAATCGGAATACCCCGTGTTCACGATTCAAAATCTTAATGAGTGCGTAAGCATCGGTCAGTGAGGTAGGTTCGTCACACACCACAACCATGATATCTTGAGATGCCTTTGAAAAGCTTAACACCATGTCGGAAATGCCCGCGGCTGTATCGACAATAAGTACATCTATTTGCGAACGCAGCTCACTAAATGCGCGAATAAGTCCTGCATGCTGAGTAGGAGATAGTTCCGCCATCGACTGAGTTCCAGACGTTGCTGGAGCAATTTTGATACCATGAGGACCTGTAACCAATACTTCATCAAGGGTACATTCGCCTGATAGAACGTGTGCCAAGTTTTTTTCGACACGAAGACCTAGCATAACATCGACGTTTGCTAGCCCTAAGTCCGCATCGAGAACCATAACTCGTTTACCCTGCTTCGCCATCGCGATCGCTGTATTGAGTGTTATATTTGTTTTACCGACGCCACCTTTACCTCCGGTGACGGCAATAACTTTGATTAACCGTGATTGCTTCATTTTTCTTAAGCTACTCGCTTGGTCGTCAATCATACTACTTTATGCTGTTTTAATGGCGTTGTTACCACTAGTATGATTCAAACCGTACTTTTTATAAAGCTTTGCTGCAGCAGAAACTAAAGATTTTGCTTCTGCAACCTTAATGTCTTCTGGTACTTGTTGACCATCGGTGACATAGCTAACCGGTAATTGATATTCAACTGCTGCACTTAGCACTTCTCCCAAAGAGTAGCACTCATCTAACTTTGTGAAAATACAGCCACTTAGTTCAATACCATCATAAGCTTCAATTATTCTCTGTAAAGCAGGATATTGTGTATTGGCCTGCGCTACCAAATATTTTTTCACATTTGGCATTTGGCCGTTATCAAACTGCTTAACTTGTTTAATTAATCGACTATCTCGCTGACTAAAACCCGCAGTATCAATCAATATTAATCTCTTGTGGCGTAGCTGGAATAACAGATCAGCTAACTCTTCGCTAGTTTGCGCCTTCCTCACTGTACAACCAATGATTTTTCCGTATGTCGCAAGTTGCTCATAGGCAGCAATTCGATACGTATCTATTGTTATCATTGCTACAGAATCTGCACCATATTTTTGTGCATAGCGCGCTGCTAGCTTCGCAACTGTGGTTGTTTTACCCGTTCCTGTAGGTCCGACTAACGCAACTGCACCTTGCGCGGTAAGTATATCATTTCCGGTTACATTTATTCGATTAGCCAATAGGTTAAGAAGATAAACCCACGCATCCCTTTCATTGTAATGAGCAGGCGTGTAACTAATCAACTGATTCGCCAACGCGTGACTCAACCCCATGTCCGTCAATCTTGTGACAAGATATTGATGTACCGGTTTGTGACGCTTATTTTTTGCTTCCATTAAGTCGGCAACTTGATATTGCAGCACGTCACGTAGCGATGCAAGTTCAGCTTTAATCTGCGCTAGCTCTGAAGATGAATGACTCGCTGATTCACTGAGGCTTGATGCTTGATGGGCGGAAAATGCATCTGGCTCATCAAAAGATTGACTGCCACTCGTTTCTGAAGCCACTTCATCCATAAACTCATCAGAGAAGTTTAAGTGAGAAGCAATGTCATGGGCTCGTTTAACGTTAGCGGGTGAGGGTTGTGCTGCACTATAAGCGTTATTCGCTTTTGTGCCACCATGCTGCTTTTCAAGCAATGCTTTTAAACTATCAGGGCCATCATCACCGATGATTTCACTTAAGCTTGGCACTGGCTTTTGACCTGGAGCTTTCGGTGAAGGTTTGGCCACAGCGAGTTTGGCTTCGGGCTCTTTGTCGTAGGCAGCAACGAGCTCAATACCATCAGCAACCTTGCGATTTGACATAATGACGGCATCGCTACCTAGCTCTGCTTTAACTTGGCTTAAAGCCTCACGCATGTCTTTGCCAAAGAAACGTCTAATTTTCATTGCAACCTTCTCCACTCACCCAGCGTCAGTTTATTGACCGACCGAGCTGACTATTTTTATTTGCTTGTCGTCAGGTACTTCCTGATAAGAAAGAACATGTAACCCAACAACTGAATACTTTAAGAAGCGAGACAATACTGGTCTTAGCATGCCAGAGGTTAGGAGCACCGCAGGTTCTCCTTCTAACTCTTGCTGCTGACTGGCTTGCTGTAACGATTTTTGCAATCTATCAGCTAAGCCTGGCTCTATGCCAGCACCGTCTTCACCACCCGCCTGAAGGGACTGATGCAACATCTGTTCCAACTCAGGCGCCAAGGTTATGACAGGGATTTCTTTGGCGCCTTGAGTGATTTCTTGAACAATTAGACGTTTAAGTGCAATACGTACCGCAGATACAAGCACATCTGGGTCTTGGCTTCGCGTACCGTACTCGCTCAACGTCTGTACAATAGTACGCATATCGCGGATAGGCACACCTTCAAAAAGAAGTGTTTGAAGCACTTTCACAACGGTGCTTAACGGCAGAATATCAGGTACTAAGCCTTCAACCAGTTTTGGATGCTGTTTGGCTAACATATCCAATAATTGCTGTGCTTCTTCGTGCCCTAATAATTGATAGGCGTTATTAGTAAGAAGTTGGCTTAAATGCGTTGCAACAACCGTTGCTGCATCCACTACGGTATAACCAAGCGTTTGCGCATGTTCTCGCTTATTGGGTTTGATCCAAACTGCATCCAGCCCAAACGCAGGATCTTTTGTCACACGACCTTCCAGTTTGCCAAATACTTGACCAGGGTTAATAGCCAGTTCTTCGTCGTGGCTAATAATAGAGTCGCCAATAGTTACACCTAACATGGCGATGGTGTACGTATTAGGCTCCAAATCAAGATTGTCGCGAATATGCACTGGCGGAATAAGAAAGCCCAATTCTTGCGATAGCTTCTTCCGCACACCTTTAATTCGTGTCAACAATTCCCCGCCTTGTGATTTATCAACTAGCGGTATAAGTCTATAGCCAACCTCAAGTCCGATAGTATCGACTTGCTGTACGTCATCCCACCCTAACTCTTTTACTTCAGGCGCAACAGATTCATCTTTCATGACTTTATCTGGCATTTGAGGCTCAGCCGCTTTTTTCTTCTCTTGAAGAGTTTGCCAATAGGCCACACCGGCGATCAAAAATGAGAATCCCAAAAAAGCGATGTGAGGCATACCTGGAATAATACCCATTACAAATAGTACACCCGAAGAGATATACAACGCTTGGTTGTTACCCAATTGACCACGAATTTCCTTACCCATTTCTTGAGTTTCATTCTCACGGGTTACGATAATAGCGGTGGCTACAGAAAGTAGAAGCGAGGGAATTTGAGCAACTAGGCCATCACCAATAGTCAGTATGGTATAAATCTCAATGGCGTCACCAAATGATAAATCGTGTTGAATCATGCCAATGAAAAGACCACCGACGATGTTAATAAGCATGATGAAAAGGCCCGCGACAGCGTCGCCTTTAACGAACTTTGACGCACCATCCATCGAGCCGTAGAAATCTGCTTCTGCGGTAATTTCTTCACGACGTTGACGCGCTTGATCTTGGTCGATATAGCCGGCATTTAAGTCTGCATCAATGGCCATTTGCTTACCAGGCATTGCATCTAAAGTAAAGCGAGCACTTACTTCCGATATGCGACCTGCACCCGCGGTCACTACTTTAAAGTTGATGATAAGTAGGATAGCAAATACCACGATACCAACAGCGTAGTTACCACCGATGACCACCGCGCCAAATGCTTCAATAACCTTACCGGCGGCGTCACCGCCTTCATGCCCGTATAGTAATACAACACGCGTGGAGGCTACATTTAAGGCCAGTCGTAGTACAGTTGCAATTAATAGAACGAGAGGGAAAATACCGAAATCAACAGGTTTTTGCGTGAGTACTGCCACAAGAATAATAACCAGCGACAAGGCGATGTTAAAACTGAATAACACATCCAAAAGGAAGGGCGGCATGGGTAAAATAACCATCCCCATAATGGCCAAAAGCACAATGGGAGCACCCAAACCACTAGTAAAACTTTGCAGCTGATTTTTGTCGAAACGCTGAAGATAACCGGATAACTGCATCGATTGATGTCTCTCTATCAGAAAATTGACGCTTTACACTCTCTGATAGGCTTGTATCAACTAACGTGCCATCTTGTCCGACTTAACCTCGAACACATGTAGTCTTTCTAACGTCTGTACTCTGGTGGTATTGGAAGATCCCGTTTTAACGGCTTAGGTCGCTTACCTTTCCCTGCTTTGTGGGCCTTAAGTTGATATACATGAGCAAGCACTTGGGCCACCGCCATAAACAGCGCATTTGGTACTTCTTCGTCAACTTCCGTTGAGTAATAAATTGCTCGAGCTAACATTGGGGACGGAATTAGCGGCACATCGTTAGCGGTAGCAATCTTACGAATATGCATAGCCAACTCGTCGGCACCTTTGGCTACTAATACCGGAGCACGGGTGCCATTTTCATCGTACTTAATCGCCACAGAGAAGTGAGTGGGGTTTGTGACAACGACGTCCGCCTTGGGCACTTCCTGCATCATTCGTCTTGTTGCAGCTTGATACTGAAGACGTCGAATTCGGCCTTTAACCATAGGATCACCTTCGGCATTCTTGCGCTCGTCTTTAACCTCCTGCTTGGTCATTTTCATTTCTTTGTTGTGTTTGTACATCTGATACGGCACATCTATTAGTGCTATTGGGATCATGCCACATACTAAAATCAAAAACGCCCACTGAAGCATGTCTAACGCGTGAAAAATATTGCCCGGATAAAGCTCCATATCTAAGTGCAAGGCTTCGTCTTCAAAATAAAGCAATGCCACTATAGCCAAACCAATAATCAAAACTACTTTAGCGATGGATTTAAGTAACTCAACCAAGCCATTCATCCCGAACATGCGTTTAAAGCCCTGAAGTGGGCTTATCTTTGATGCTTTAGGCTTGGCGCCTTCCCACGTAAAATTATAGCCACCAAGAGCGATCGACCCGTAAATACCCGCTATCATAGCTATAACCATATAGAATAAAACAGGAAGGCTTACTGCAGAAAAAGCTTCTCCCCACGCCGCCGCCATATGGGTTAAGTCATAGGTTTCATCACGAGACAAAATAAACATGCGTTGGGTAAGTTTAAATACAGCTTCTGCTATCCAACTACCAATGAACAAAAACATAAAAGCACTAACGATGAGTACCAGCGTGGTAGATAATTCACGGGATCGCGCAACCTGCCCTTTCTTCCGGGCATCCTCGATTTTTTTCCCCGTGGGGTCTTCTGTTTTTTCGCTTGAATCTGCCATATTCTAGCTGCCTACTATTAAGGACATACCCGTAACAGCTCACACATAAACTGTTCTGCCCGTAACCATTGTGTTTCAAAGTGCGCAGTGAAATTATCCAGCGTTATCCAAATGATAAACAACCCCATGACTTGCGCTATCGAAAAGCCGATACTGAAAATATTTAATTGGGGAGCCGCTTTAGTCATAACACCAAACGCCAAATTCACAATCAGTAATGAAACAATAGGGGCTAACGAAAGTGTTAACGCCGAAACAAACATCCACCCGCCCCAATGCGCGATGTCGCGAAACTGATCGCCTGTCCACCATGCCTCGCCTATGGGAAACGCGTCAAAACTCAATACAATCATATAAATCATAGATAGATGACCATCGAGCGTCCAAAATAGCAACGTCGCCAATATAAGATAAAACTGACCAACAGCGGGGACGTTTATGCCATTAACAGGGTCGACGATAGACGCGAACCCCAGACCTGTTTGCATGGCAATAACTTGTCCGGCCAACACGAAGGTATTAAGTACCATCATTGATATAAAACCGATGGCAACACCAATGACCAATTGGCGAACCACTTCCATGAAAGTGCCCACATCTACCAAATTATCAATGGGGGAAGGCGGGATAATTGGCATAATAATTAGGGTCAACAATATAGCTAATAATGCGCGAACTTGAGGAGGTATCGACTTGGCACTAAAGCCAATCATCGCCACAAACATGCCGCTAATACGCATGAAAGGAAGCAGTAAATCTGCTAGAAATTGATTGACCGTCGACAGTTCAACTTCCATGAAACACCATTACCCCACGACTTGTGGGATCAAATCGACCATGCGGAAGGTGAAATCCATCAACTGCTGTACCAACCAATTTCCGCCCCAACTAAGGGCAAGTAAAGTAACAAGCAGACGAGGTAGAAAACTCATCGTTTGCTCGTTGATACTGGTAGCGGCTTGAAATACAGCAACCACCAACCCCACAATAAGACTGGGGACAATTACTGCCGATACCAGCACGATAACCATGTACATGGCTTCGCGCAAAATTTCTACGAAGACTTCTGGTGACATAAGCCCCCCTACACACCCATACCAAAACTTGTGGCAAGCGTGCCAAAAATAAGATTCCAACCATCAACAAGTACAAACAGCATTAACTTAAATGGCAGAGAGACAATCATGGGTGATAGCATCATCATACCCATGGCCATCAAGATAGAAGCAACAACCAAATCAATGATGAGAAAGGGAATAAACAACATAAACCCTATCTGAAAGGCGGTTTTTAATTCACTGGTTACAAATGCAGGAATAAGAATGTTGAGCGGTACTTGATCGGTATCATCGTATTTACCTTCATCACCAGCAATGCGAACAAAGGTCTCTAAGTCTTTCACTCGTGTTTGCGATAACATAAATGCGCGCATTGGCCCTTTCGCCTGCTCAAGGGCTTCTTTACTGGTTAACTCTTCATTTAAATAAGGCTGTAGTGCCCTTGCATTTACTTCTTCAAACACTGGCGCCATGATAAACATAGAAAGAAACAAACTAACACCGATAAGAATTTGGTTAGAAGGCGATTGCTGAAGACCAATAGCTTGGCGCAAAATAGACAATACAATAATAATACGCGTAAACGACGTCATCATCATGATAAAAGCGGGAATAAGGCTGAGCGCAGTCATAATAAACAGCGCTTGCAAGGTCATGCTGTAATCTTGAGTACCGTCGCTATTAGTCACAACCGTTACCGCAGATATGCCTTGCTGAGCATGGGCTGGCGCCCCCCACAGTAACAGAAATACAATTAATACAGTGAATGCCGCAAACTTATGCATCTGTTGATTTGTCCTTGTAATTATCTTTTTCACGTGAGGGATTTAGCTTGCCCGCCATGGCGCTTACGAGAGTTTGCTTAAAATCTCGATGACCGCCTAATTCACTTTGCTCATTTTTCGTTGTAGATGAATCTAACGGCTTTTCCAGCTTACTTAAATGCGTGATGGTTTGACTGGTTACGCCAATAAGATGCTGTTCATCACCCACTTGGATCACCATTATTTTTTCTTTTGTCCCTGCAACCATACTAGAAATCACTTTCATCTGATGACTACCCATTGAGGTGACATTAAATCGTCGCATTACGTAAGCGAGCGCAAATATGACCCCCACCACAAGAAGAAGCGAGAGAAAAATTGACAGTACGGAAGTGGGATTCGTAATTGACTGAGTGGATTGCGCCCCTGAAACAGGGCTGAAGAACAGGGGCAGCATTGCGCAGCCCCTTAATATATAAGAAGTTTTATCTGAGTTTCTTAATTCTCTCAATTTGACTGATAACATCCGTTAATCGAATACCGAATTTGTCGTTAACTACTACTACTTCACCATGAGCAATCAACGTGCCATTAACTAATACATCTAATGGCTCACCCGCTACACGATCGAGTTCAACCACAGACCCCTGATTCAACTGTAGCAGATTTCGAATACTAATTTGACTGCGACCTACTTCCATAGAAATAGTAACTGGAATGTCCAAAATAGTATCCAGTTTTTTCTTCTCTTCCTGAGTAATTGGTGCGTCATCAGTCAACTCATCAAGTTCAGCTACCTGAACATCATCATTCGAGCCGTCTTGTTCTGCTTCAGACTCGGCTTGCTCGGCCATTGCCGCAGCCCAATCGTCCATACCATCTTCACTCATGGGAACTCCCCTTTACCTTACAGGTCTTCTTCGAGTACTTGCAGTTCAGCGTCATTATCAATAATACGCCCACCGCGGGTTAATAATTGTAACTCAGACTTCACAGAAGTCGGTCTTGCGATTTTCTCAACGATCTTAAGTGCTAAATTGTCTCTTGAACGCCCCAACTTTGCTCTAAACGTTGGCAAATCCTCGATTAGCACCGTAATTGTTTCAGGCATTTCAACCGGAATAATATCGCCCGGTTTGAATTCCATAACGTCTCGAAGAGGCACATTTACATCTAACATGTGGGTGGTTAATGCCACCTTCACATCCATTATTTCGTCGCGTAATGCTTTGCTCCATCGAAGATCGGTATCTTCTTTATCACTTTGAACACCAGCGTCTAATAATTCTCGGATTGGTTCTAACATCGAGTAAGGCAATGACACGTGAAAATCACCACCACCGCCATCGAGTTCAATATGGAAAGAGCTGATAACGACGACTTCAGTAGGGCTTACAATATTGGCCATCGCGGGGTTTACTTCTGAGTCGAGGTACTCAAAAGACACGTCCATAACTGGTGCCCACGCTTCTTTGTAATCCTCAAAAATAATCTTCAAAAGCATCTGAATAATTCGACGCTCGGTAGGTGTGAACTCTCGCCCTTCGATTTTGGCATGATAGCGTCCATCGCCACCAAAAAAGTTATCTACCAAAATGAAGACAAGCCGCGCTTCCATGGTGATAAGCCCAGTACCTTTAAGAGGACGGAACCTCACCATATTTAAGCTAGTTGGAACAAACAGGGTATGTATATATTCGCCGAACTTTATCATCTGAATACCATTAATTGATACTTCAGCTGAACGGCGCATCATATTAAACAAGCTGACTCGCATATGGCGAGCAAAGCGTTCGTTAACAATTTCGAGAGTAGGCATGCGCCCACGTACTATTCTATCCTGTGAAGAGAAGTCGTATTCGAGCGTAGATGCGTCGGAGTCAGAACCACCAACCTCATCTTCCTCTACATCGTCAACCCCGTGCAAGAGGGCATCGATTTCGTCTTGGGATAATAAATCACTCACAGTCTTTACCTATTTAAAAACTCGTATGCAGTAGTTACTGCATCACAAAGCCCGTGAAAAGTACGCGTTCAACCACATCTCGACCTTCAATCTCTTTAAGCGCTTTTTGAACTTCTGTTACCGCTTGTTCCCTGAGTTCAATTTTGCCCGCCTCAGTAATTAAATCGTCTGCGTTAGACATACTAAAGGCTTGCAGCAATGTTCCTTCAATAAGTGGAATATGGGTTTTAGCCAATTCTTCGTTATCGGAGCCTCGCACTAAAAGCTGAACCTTAATTTGTACCAGCCTATCGCGACCTGAACCTGGTACATTAAAAACAAAGGGGCGAGGCATAGCTACGTACAATGCTGTTCCCATTTCAGCTTTACCACCCGCGCCGCCTGTAGCAGGGGCACTCGCGACTGCTGCGTCGGCTTCGGCAAGTTGTTCAGCAGCAGGTTCATCACTGCCAGAGAATAAGAAAAAGTAAGCAGCACCACCGCCACCAACCAACACCAAGGCAATAATGATAATAAGCATCAATTTGCCTTTTTTCTTACCGCCTTCTTCAACTTGTAATTCTTCTTCAGCCATGGGCAACTCATCAATTAAAAACTGTGTAGTCGTATTATCAGGCTTCGCTCAAAAATGGCAATGCCCATATCTGCGAATATAGTCGCATATTTGCGCTAAACTAACCTTTCGTGGCTTTTTATTTCACTAAACCACTCAATAGATAAACGTCCAGTTAAACTTACTGTCTACTTTTTGTGCGAAGCATTCTATGCGTAGTAGTCAATACCACCGACAGTTTGGCGACTTACTGCCTGCTCTACAATACGCCCGTCTTCCATACCATCGTGATCACCCGAGCGTCCTCCGCGGCCAGACTGCCCATTTTCACCGGCAAGCTGCCCTCCATTTTCACTACCAGAAGAATTGTCTTTTCTCACCTGAGCATCACCAAGTTCAATCCCTTGCTCCGCTAACATATCACGCAGCTTGGGCATAGCATCCGCTAATGCATCTTTTGCCTGTTGTGATTGAACGATAAAACTTACGCTCGCAGCTTCGCCAGACACATTAACACGTACTTGCATGCTACCCATTTCAGGTGGATCTAAACGTATTTCCGCCATTGTGTTACGCGCGTTTACCATCCAGCGAATTTTTTCATTGAGCTGCTGCTGGCCTTCCGGCTTATGAATGTTTACTGCCTTATCGAATCCTTCGAACTGCTGCTGACTTTTTGACGCTTCTGCTTTTAATTGATTACTTTCGTTAATCATGGTGTCGGCTTGAGTAAGTTGACCTTGTAGCACCTGATTCACTGTGTTTTGTGTATTATTAACTAACTGCAAGAATTGACTTGCTTGGCTTTCTACGCGCGCGTTCATACTTGAAGCAACTTCTGCTGATACCATTGCCTCTTTCGTTGCGTCAGCCACAATAGCGGAAAGGTCAATGCCTGGCTCTCGCCCTTGCTGCACTTGCTGTTGGAATTCGTTTATACCAGCAATAATGTTACTCTTAACCACTTGCTGTTGCGGCCCAGTGGGCATTGCAGCAACCATTCTATCAGCGAACGCTTCTGTTGCTTTAGCGGCCGTCTCAGCTGGCATTTCGGCGATAGCAGCTAAAAGGTTCTGGCCTTCATCTAGGATATTTGTATTGACTGCACCTACATTACTGTTATCACTAGTTTTAGAAGTATCATTTGAACTAACCGATGTAGCGCTGGCCCCAGTGGCTGCTCCTTTACCATTCAGCGCACTCAATTTTGTTGCTAATTCACTTAAGTAGGACGTTGCTTCCTCAGCCGCTAATTGCACATTAGAAGGAAGTTCATCCCCCAATAACTTCAATACAAAGGCTTCTTCTGGTGTCAACTTAGAAAGAATTTCATCACTATCAATAATGCTCTTAATGGCTTTTATATCAACTGTCGATTCACCACTGCTGTTCGTCTCAGTAGCATTTGGCATACCAGTCAGTGCCTGAGAATTCGCAGCGTCGGTTGCTTCAGTTGTGCTCCCCGATGTGTTGGTAAGCGCATCATTTAATGCTTCCGATGATTCAGGTTCTTTACCTTCTGCACCGGTAAGCTTCTGTAAAAGTGCCTTGAGAGAATTAAGTGCACTGGCTAGTTCGTCATTTGAATTCAACGCGCTTGCTTCAGTATTACTGGCTAATGAATCAGAACTTTGCTGTAGCGCCGCCACCATCTCTTCTAACACTGAGACAACCGCGTCAATATCCTTTTCTTCTATCGAATTTATAATGTCTTCAAACGATGTTGTCACTGCATCTAGCTCATTGTTTTCATCAGTTTGAACTGTATATTCTGGCTGTAGTGGTTTTATGGATTCGAGTTGATGCTCAGCGTTTTCTGAGACATTGATAGCATCTACTCCTGTATTACCTTTGCTATCATCGCTACCTCTGTTCATGATGGACTCTACAAAACTAAGCCAATCAACAGCTTCTTCAGACGTACCGTCTACGGCTTCATCGCCGTTTCCACCAACCGATGGCATTTGCGTATCGTGTTCGGCGTTGTTTTTGAGCGCTTCGTAAATGGCATCTTCTTGCGACAAAACATCACCGTTAGTGCCAAGGCCAACTGACTGATTATCATCCAAAGTCCCATCATTGACACTAGGCTCACTATGTTCTTCGGGTTCCGTTTCTCCAATTCTACCTGCCTCTGAATCTTTCTTTCCGCCTTCACCGATAACATATTCAGCTTCATTGGCTATCTCTTGCGTGACCACACCGTCGACATTAACGAGTGAACTATCTCGCTGTGTAGAGTCGTCTGTGATTGAAATCACATTCTCTTCAGATTTAGTATCAACAGGGTCAGCCACAATAGGATTGTCAACAATTATGTCGCCTTCACCTGGTTTTCCAGCTATTGGCTCACCTTCTACGGCACTATCTTCAACGGGTAGACCATTGACCAGATCTCTGTCTGTAGAGTCCTCTTGTTGCGCTTCACCGCCTACAGGGTTTCCATGTAAGTCTATGGCTTGAACGGCAGTATCTTCCGCGCCTTCACCGCTTACTCCAGTTCCCCCACTTAACGCGATATCATCACTTTTGTCATTTGTGGGTAGATCGGTATGGCCTGCATTCTTATCTTTACCTTGTTTAGGCGCACTTTGTGCATGATTTGCTGTGTTACCTTGCGATGCATCTTGGCCTCTGTGATTAACATCATGCTGATTATTCGTTGACGACTTTTTGACTTCACGTTCGACATTTTCATTTCGGTCAACTCGATTACTAGTGCCATCCGTTTGACGCTCAGAATTGTATTTATCAGAGTCTTGCTTATTTGACTGTTTCTGAGAAGAAGCAGTTCTCTCTCTTTGTGTCGATGCATTATTATTTGAAGACCTTGCTTCTTGATAGAGACTCTTAAATGCATCGCTGTTTTGATTTTTACTTTGTGAATCAATGCCTGTTTCGACAGCTTTAGCCGTGTTAGTCGCCGCAAAAGGCAATGCGGCAAGGTCTGTTTTATGTGCGGCAACTTGTTGCATTATATTCTACCGTCCTACAATAAAGTCATTGTCTTGTATAAAGAGAGGTTGCTGTATTCGTGCAACTAAACGTTGCTTCAACTATCTCTTTATACGTATTACGTAGCAATTTTTAGGCAATTGTGATGCCACTAGATAGCTACGTACTAGCTAAACACTTGTTAAAACTAAGCTTTAATTTTTCATCACATCCAAACACAAAAATCAAAATCAACGCTCATGCTAATCGATAACCTCTGAACATAACCTTCAATACTATATACACATCTAGGTTGAGGTTGCTTATTATGTCAGCATGAACAAATCGTTTTTGTGTCACTTTTTGTTTTATCGTTCTTGTCTTTCTTGTTATGCAAGCAAAGGGCGAGCCAAGTTAGCGAGGTTCTGGATTTGTTTAGAAGTAAGTGGTAGAGAAAGAGAGATTAAAATGATGTGCGCTTTGCGCGGAAGAATCGTTGATTAGCGAACTCATCCATCATTGCTTGTTCAGCTTTAGCTTCTTTCTTCAGCGCGGCGAGTTGTTTTTTATCAAGTAATAACGTAATTGCTTTTACTTTTTGCTGTTGTTTAAGCCACAGCTGCTTTCGTTGGTCTGCTGCCATTTTCGCTCGCGTGATAATTTGCATCTGTTGTTCACATGCTTTGTCAAGTTTACCCACGAAAGACAGATGCTGCTGATAATAGGTGGCGGTTACACCGCTTTGACCAGTTTGCTGAATACCTTTGATATAGTCGATACGGTATTGCTCTAAACTCGTCAACTTTTGTTTTTGCTGTACCACATTTTGCTGTGCTTGTTGATAATAGCGCGCTTCACGTTCTTCTTTCTCACGTTCGAACTCAGCTAAACGTTCTAGTTGTTTGGACATAATTTACCACTACCTTATCGTAATAAAGCCAAAATAGAATGATACCGACTAGCCTTGCCCGAGCCCTTTTGCCAAAGCAGTCATTCCCTCTAAACACTCGTCATAGGAAAGAACTTGCTTCATGCCTTGCTGCAAAAACGCATTAATTGCAGGCTCAGCTCTAATAGCCAAATCGATACGCGGATCAGAGCCCTTCGCATACGCACCAATTGATATGAGATCTTGGTTTTGCTTATAGCTGGAATAAACTTGTCTGATACGGCGAGCCATAAGTTGGTGTTCTTCACTGACCACCATTGGCATAACTCGACTTATCGAGGCTTCGATGTCAATAGCAGGATAATGCCCACTGTCTGCGAGCGCGCGCGACAGTACTACGTGACCGTCTAAAATAGCCCGTGCCGCATCAGCAATGGGATCTTGCAAATCATCACCTTCGGTAAGCACGGTATAAAACGCTGTAATAGAGCCTTGTCGCTCACTACCATTTCCAGCGCGCTCAACCAACGCGGGCAGTCTGGCAAAAACGGACGGCGGATACCCCTTTGTGGCAGGAGGTTCTCCAACTGCTAGGGCAATTTCACGTTGTGCCATAGCATAACGCGTCAATGAATCGATAAGCAGCAGTACATTCATTCCTTTATCACGAAAATACTCTGCAATAGTGACGGCGGTTTCACACCCTTTTAAACGCATTAATGGTGAAGTATCAGCAGGTGCTGCCACCACAACAGCGCGCTTTCGCTCTTCATCGGTAAGTATTTCGTGAATAAACTCCTTTACTTCTCGCCCCCGCTCGCCTACCAAACCAACAACAACGACATCTGCTTCACACCCTCGCGTCATCATACCAAGCAATACACTTTTACCTACACCACTGCCGGCAAAGAGCCCCATTCGCTGCCCAACACCAACGGTATTAAGCGCATTGATTGCACGTACACCCACGTCCATAGCTTGGTTGATTGGACGGCGTATTAAGGGGTTCATGGGTGGTCGTGTTGTAGGCGCTCTCGCCTCAGCGTCAATTTCACCCAGTCCGTCAAGAGGTTGTCCATTCCCATCAACTACGCGACCAAGTAACCCCATCCCTACAGGTAATCCGCTTTGTCGATTAAGCGGCATAACACGGCTTCCAGGAACAATACCTCGCACCGCTTCCGTAGGCATCAAATAGGTGATGTCGTCGCCAAACCCCACAACTTCAGCTTCAATCTCACCTTCTATCGTTTGTACTAAACACTGACTTCCCACGGGAAGCTGGCAGCCCACAGCTTCTAAGGTTAAGCCAATACCTCTGACTAATTTACCTGCAGCCACCACGGGAGGAGAGGTCACCTGTTTGGTAAGCGCTTCAAAATCTTGGTGCCAAGGACTAGTCATTCGACAACCCTTGATTAAGCAAGAATTTTTCAATAACGTCGCGGCAACGTCGTTCTATTGATACATCCACTGCATTTTGCGTTGTGGTGATATCGCAGCCACCTCTTTCCATAGCCGGGGCTTCCACGAAGTTCCACCCTTTTTTCGCAATGTCTTCTTCGCTAAATTGAGATTGTACTAATGCAATATCTTCTGGGTGCATATGAATTTGATATTCCGCCTGATTGATGGGCAATGCTTTTATCCCCTCACTTAGCGCGGTCAAAATAACCTGAGTATTGGTACTAACCTCTGTTTTGATCACAGCTTTTGCCAAGGTAACAGCAAGTTTTACCAGTTGGTCACGTGTTTCATCGTTTACCTGTGACAGTGGGTCGTGCAGCTTTTCAGCAAGAATCTGCCATACTTCCAGTTGGGTTGAAATGTGTTGTTTACCCTCTTCAAGACCTTGTGCTAAGCCTTCAGCATGTCCACGTTCAACGCCTTCTGTGTAACCTTTATCAAGCCCTTCGCTTTTGCCTTCATCAAAGCCTGTGGATTTACCTTCTTGAAAGCCTTCCTCATAAGCTGCTTGGCGTATCGCTTCTATCTCTTCTGCCGTGGGAGGAAGGATTTCAATCTCTTCTTCAGGTGGCTCATACTTCCAATCAGAGCGACGATTTAAGGCATTGGTTGTATCACTAACTCTTGATTCATTGGTGTCGTCAACAAAGGGTAAATCCCATTTTTTGGCTTCACTTACTTCTTCATCACTGAAACTTTTCTTGGCTGACATGTATTTACCCAACTATTACCAACTTTCAATTTAAAGTGATATTGCGCTTCAGAAACAAAGTGCTTTTCACTAATCCCGTGGGCGCGTTACAAGAACTCTTCACCACCACCGCCACCAAGCATGATCTCACCAGAGTCAGACAAACGACGTGCCACTGACAAGATTTCTTTCTGTGCTGTTTCTACTTCACTAATTCGCACTGGCCCCAATGCTTCTAGATCATCTGCAAGCATTTCAGCTGCCCGTTTGGACATATTGCGCATAATCTTGTCTTTAAGTTCTTCGTCAGCACCTTTAATCGCTTTAAGGAGGGCATCTTGCTGTACTTCACGCAATATAGCTTGAATACCTTTATCATCAACATCCACAAGGTTGTCAAACACGAACATAAGATCTTGAATTTGTTGACTCATCTCTTCGTCTTGCTCACGAATAGCATCCATCAACTGACCTTCTATCGCAGTATCCAAGTAGTTCATGATATTCGCAGCAGATTTCAAGCCGCCCATTTTCGCTGCTTGTGTTCCTGCTTGGCCCGCGAATTGTTTCTCCATAATTTCGTTTAGCTCTTGTAATGCAGCAGGCTGAACTTCTTCAAGGTTAGCAATACGCATCAGCAAGTCTAATCGCACTTTCTCTGGGAACTGCGCCAAAATTTCAGCACTTTGTTCTGGCTCCAAGTAAGATAGAACAATGGTTTGAATTTGCGGGTGCTCGTTTCGAATAATGCTGGCAACTTGTTTCGAGTCCATCCACTTGAGTGAATCAAGCCCTTTAGCTCCACTGCCCATCAAGATTTGGTCTATTAGATTTGCGGCTTTATCCTCACCTAACGCAGCCGTTAATGCACGCTTCACAAAGTCCTGACTTTGGAAACCAATGGTACTGTAATTTTGAATTTCTTCGATAAAATGCTTATGTACCGCCGTAATCTTGGTTTGGGTCATGTCATCCACTTTCGCCATTTCCGTCCCCAATTTTTGGACTTGTTTTGGCTCTAAGTGTTTCAAGATTTGGGCAGCATCTTCTTCCGACAAGCTAAGAAGCAAAATGGCTGCTTTTTCAACGCCTTCTAATTTACTGACGTCGTATGACGGTTCTTCAACCTTGGCGAGTTCTTCAGGCATAATTTATTCTCGTTACTCGTCTTGCATCAGCCAGCCCTTAACCACCTGGGCTGACAATTCTGGTTCATTGGCAACAAGGGCACGAACCGCTTTTAATACATCTTCATCTTTATGAAGGTCTGGTAGCATTAGTGAACCGTCTGGCGCAAAGCCCACCTGTCCTTCGTCAAACTCTGACGTTAGCATACTAATAGTATCGTCGCCCAAATCTAAACCTTCATCAGCGTCGAATTCTTCAGTGTCGTTTGTTTCATCTGGGTGAATCAAGCGACGTAGCATTGGGCGAATTACAAAGAGTATAAGGATGATTATAACCAATCCGCCAACAACAAGCTTAAGAATTGGTAAGAAACCGGGCTGTTCCCATAATGGAAGTTCCTCAATAACGCCAGTATCCATTCGAGTAAAAGGAACGCTTACGACTTCAAGAGAGTCTCCACGAGTCACGTCAAACCCAATTCCACCTTGCAGCAATCGGCGAATATTTAATATCTCTTCTTGTTTGCGTGGTGTGGGTGTCATTGCACCGTCTTCACCAACCACTTGGGTATAATCAACAGCCACGGAAACACTTAATCTACGAATAACACCGGTTTGTTTCTTGGTATGGCTAATGGTTGTATCTAGCTCATAGTTGCGCGTAGACTCTTTGGCAGTGCGGCCAGGAAGCGTTTGCTGACTACCACCGTTCGCCTCTTCAGGAATGTTAGAATCTAACGGTGGCTGATTAGTAAGTGCACCGGGAATTCCTCCCATACCACCACCGACACTATTTTCTTCCATTATCATTTCACTGCGTACTGCTGGCAAATCAGGGTTGTAACTACGTTGTGTTTGCTCCATGGCCGTAAAATCCATGGTCACGTCTGCCTGCGCAGTGTAATTACCTATACCAAGTACAGGGATCAAAATCGCGTCAATTTTTTCAAGGTATTCTTGTTCTCGCTGACGCTCTATTTCATATTCTTTGCGCGCGCGTGCACTCATTGAATCTTGTGAGCCAGAGTTTAGTAAGCGACCATTGCTGTCGGTTACGGTGACCTTTGATGGCTCCATGTTTTGTACAGCTGACGCCACAATATCAACAACAGCGTCAACTTCTTCACCAGCAATTACTGCACCGCGTTTTGCCGTTAACACGACTGTTGCAGACGCTTTCTTTTCTCGCCTAGCAAAGACGTTCTCTTTAGGCATCGCTAGTAAAACACGCGCTTTCTGAATACTGGTAATGTCTTCAATAGTGGCAGCTATTTGCTTCTCGCGAGCATGCTTAAGACGTTCCATTTCGACACGCTGACTAACACCAAAGCCCATATCCTGCATTATAATATCCGTACCCGCTTCAGAGGCTTTAGTTAGCCCTTGGCGCGTCATACCCAAGCGGATATTTTGAAACTCGTCACTTCTCACATAGACAATATTGCCTTCGAGTTTGTATTCAATTTGATTGGCATCCATGTAATCAAGCGTTTCGATTAACTCTTGGGTTTCCATTTTTGCAAGTGGACGATAGTCAGGCTCTTGTGACCAAATTAGAATAAAGATAGCAATAGCGACACAAATAACTAATACAACAACGAGCGCCATTTGACGCATCATATCTGCACTGCCTAGCGTGTCCATAAAGCCAGACTTATTCTCTGGCTCGTGATCTTGAACCTGATTCTGATCAGGAATAGTCAAATTTGTACCTGTTGCGTCAGCCATAACCTACTCCACTTATACCGGCATATTCATTATTGTTTTGTAGGCTTCAAGCACTTTGTTTCGTACTTGAACCGTGGCTTCAAAAGCAATACCTGCTTTTTCTTTAGTCAACATAACTTCAGCAAGGCTTAAGTTAGGATCACCCATTTCAAAACGTTGCTGTGCAACCTTGGAGTCTATTTGACGGTTGTTCACACCATCTACTGCATGCTTAAGCATGGTCGCAAAATCACTCGCAGAGGAATTAACCTCTTTAAGTTGTTGAAGCTGCTGGGGCTCATTGACCTGAAGACGAGTTTGTCCAATCATGTTTTGCATTTCTTGATACAAACTATTGGCTTTAACGTCCATAACCTCTCCTAACGGTTTCATGTCGCACGCTGTTTAACAGGCGATAATCTTTATATAAGCCTAACAAAGCAAAGCCCTTGCCAACTTTAATAACTCATATATTTCATAATGTTAGAAAGAAAAAAGACGGAGAAGCCAAAAATATGACGTGTTATTTATAGATAGGAACAAAAAACCGTCGCTTGTAGTACGCACAAGCGACGGTGGTATAATTTATTTTATAAAGCAGACTTTTTAAGCGGGGACTTCAATACCATCTTCTCTCATACGGGCTAACTTGTATCGAAGTGTACGTGGGCTTATGCCTAGCTTTTCTGCAACATCTTTGCGCTTCCCATTGCACGAGACAAGGGTGTCTAAAATAATTTGGTGTTCCTGATAGCGAAGTTCAGATCCCAGCTTATTATCATCAGCGTGCTCAGGTGCCACATCCACAGTTGTAGAAATATCTTCATCAATCATGAGATCAGACGCATCAATTTCATTATCTTCACACAAGATAAGAGCGCGTTGCACAACATTTTCAAGCTCACGTACGTTACCCGGCCAGCTGTATTGCGCCAGTTTATTGCGAGCTGCTGCACTTAATCTTATTGCTCCTAAACCTTGAACACTCGCATGACGTTGAATGAGGTGCTCAGCGAGGGGCACGATGTCACCAGGGCGCTGCCCCAACGGCTTCCATTCTATCGGGAACACATTAAGACGATAGTACAAGTCTTCTCTGAATTCACCTGCATCAACAGCTTTACGTAAGTCTCGGTTACTAGTGGCAATAACGCGTACATTTAGTTTAACTGTTTTACGTCCACCTAATCGCTCAACTTCACGCTCTTGCAACACACGTAAAAGTTTTGCCTGCAGTGCCATATCCATTTCAGTTATTTCATCAAGTAACAGCGTACCATCCTGGGCCTGTTCAAACTTGCCGGGGCAAGCCTGAATAGCGCCTGTAAATGCACCTTTCTCGTAACCAAACAACGTCGCTTCTAACATATTTTCTGGAATAGCAGCGCAGTTAATCGCAATAAATGGTGCGTCGCTACGACCTGACTGATCGTGGATATAACGAGAGAGTACTTCTTTACCCGAGCCACTTGGCCCCAACACCATAACTGTCGCGTCTGACTTAGCAACTTTACGAGATAAGTCTAGCAGTTTCAGGCTTGAGGGGTCGGCTACGATAGGCGTTCTCGACTCTATTTTTTTCGCTGGTGCATAGCGACCAACCAAATTAAGCAGTACTTCTGGTGCAAATGGTTTCGATAAGTAGTCTGTCGCGCCATCGCGCATCGCTTGTACGGCATCATTGATAGTGGCGTACGCAGTCATTAAAAGTACTGGCATATTTGGGTGCTTAGCCTTTATATTTTTCAATAAAGTCAATCCGCTCATTTCACCCATTTGAATATCGCTAACCACTAAGTCTACTTGTCGCGAAGAAAGTGTCATCAGTGCAGATTCTGCCGAATCGGCTTCCACTACATCATAACCACCAAGTAATAAGGTATCGAACAATGCCTCACGTAAGCCTGCATCATCTTCAACAATTAATATCGTAGCTGTCGACATGTTAAACCCCTAATTATTACGCAACGTGTGTTAATGAATGGCTTGACGCGCCGAGTGAACGGCAAGGAAGCGCCACACTGAAGCACGCTCCGCCAAGCTCGCCATCAGTTACACTTAACGTTCCGTTGTGTGCTGATACAACTGATTTGACAACGGCCAAGCCCAATCCCGTCCCGTGGGTTTTTGTGGTAAAAAACGGCTCAAATATTTTGTGTTTAAGTTTTTCAGGTACGCCTTCTCCGCTATCTGTGATAGAGATAATAAGTTGCTCGTTAATTGATTTAACATTCACCTCAATGCGTTCACCCTTAGGCGTCACTTGACTGGCATTGTGAATAAGATTGAGTAGCGCACCCTGTAAAGCTGTGAGATTACCCGTGATAGCGACTGATTTATCGTTAAAGCCTTTGAACGTTAAATGTTGGTCAGCCTGCGATGCAATCGTGTTTGCACTGCCTTCTATGGCGCTAAGGATTTCATCGAGGGATAGTTGACTCACGACTTGCTCTTCGCCAGATTTTGCAAACAACAACATGTCATTCACTTGGCTTTCTAGTTCTTTCAAGCGACATGATAATTTATGCGCGAACTGCTCTTGTGCACCATCTGGCAAGCCTTTACGCGTTAAGTTCGAGGCATACAACATTGCAGCAGATAGCGGTGTTCTTATTTGATGGGCCAAAGACGCCACCATCTTGCCAAGTGATGACAAGCGCTGCATATGACTCACTCTAGCTTGAAGTCGGCGAGTTTCCGTCAAATCGGTGATAACAATTAATTGACCGGGTTCGTTTTCAAGGGGCGTAATAGACAGCTTTACTCGCCGTCCATCAACCAAAGAAACTTCATGTCCATCATCGGCACGTGGTTTGAAAGATCGGGTGATAATACTACGCCATACTTCTTCTTCAAGGGGTTCGCCAAGCAATTCTTTAGCCTGTTCATTGGCTTGCCGAACAATTCCTTTGCCATCAATAACAATGACACCAGCCGGCATTACCTGAAGTAAATGTTCCAAACGACTCGCTTGCAGGCGCAAAGCGTCGATATCGTCTGAATTTGAGGTTCCATCACCAGAGTGTGAGAACGAGTTGCCATAGCCGCCTATTGCAAAACTCGATTCTGAGTAATCAACTGAATTGTGAGTGCCTTCAAAAGCCATATTGCCCTCGTCAAATTACAGACGCAAATAAATATGACTTAATTAAAGCGAAAGACGTGCCAACTTTATTTTTAAATAAAATTCATATACTTAAAAGCATAAAAGGCAGAAAAACACACAACGTCAATAAGCTGACGTTAAGCATCTTCCATTCGTTGGATATCGTATTTGCGCATTTTTTCAACTAGGGTAGTTCTGCGCATTCCCAATTTGTCAGCCGCGCGTGCTACGACCCAATCTTGATTATCCAAAGCCTGACGAATTAAGTTCACCTCAAGCTCAGAAAGGTACTCTTTCAGATTAACGCCGTCTTCAGGAAGTTCTGAAGAAACTAAAACCCTCTGGGTGTCTGATTCAGCAGCATCGTCTTCATCTTCAGGCTCATGTGCAGCCGCTTCGGCGAAAAGCGCATTAAAGGCCTCTCGCTCTAGGATCTCTTCTGGATAGTCCGGTTCATATGCTTGAACGTCACCATATTGATACTTTTCAGGTAAATCTGTTATGTCGACGATTTGACCCGGGTAAAGTATGGTTAAGCGTTCAACAAGGTTAGATAGCTCACGTACATTACCCGCCCATTCATGCTCCATAAGTGAAGCTATAGCATTCTCAGTAAAACGTACACCTTCTACACCATCACCTTGAATACGGCTATTAAGCTCTTGCAGTAACAATGGAATGTCGTCTTTGCGCTGACGTAACGCAGGGCTATCAATAGGAAACACATTCAATCGGTAATACAAGTCCTCGCGAAACTTGTCTTCACTTATCATAGTTTCTAAGTTTCGGTGAGTAGCTGCGATAATGCGAACGTTACATTTCAACGGTTTATTGCCGCCAACACGCTCATAAGTGCGCTCTTGCAATACCCGTAGAAGCTTAACTTGCATTTGCATTGGCATATCGCCAATTTCATCGAGAAATAATGTACCGCCTTCGGCTAATTCGAAGCGCCCCTTGCGCGAGCTAATTGCGCCGGTAAATGCGCCTTTTTCGTGACCGAAAAGTTCACTTTCCAACAACTCACCAGGAATAGCACCACAATTAACCGGTATAAAAGGGCCATCTTTGCGTTCAGATAAAAAGTGAACGTTTCTGGCAACCACTTCTTTACCCGTACCCGACTCACCAAGTATTAATACTGTGGCATCGGTAGGAGCAACCTGTTCGACAAGACGACGCACAATTTGAATTTGTTCGCTTTTCCCTATTAAACTTCTGAAAAGACGTGTTTTTGTGCCAGTAGCTCTAGATAAGCCAGGCTTACGACGAGAGTATTCCTGACAACGATGAATCGCTTGGGTTAACACAGGATAGGTCAGTGGAGTTGCAACAACACTCACTAAATTGCGGTTGGCAGAGGCTTGATTTAGGTCTTTAACCAACGCAACGAAAGGTATGTGTGGAAACTTCTCCACCAAACGTTTGACCGCATCTAAAGATGTGAGCTCAACAATAACAGCATCAGCACCGCAGTCTTGTATGTACTGTTCACATTCAGCAAAGCCTCGCGACTGACACGATTCTCCCATGAAGGTAACAATAGTTTCTAAGTTTTGAATAAGTTCCTGGTTGTCACTAACCAGCAAAATGCTCTTCATCAATTCCCCGAGAACGCTTTGTTATTATTTACAGTTTAGCGCATTTATAAATTGTAACGGCAAAAGAAAGTAGCGCAACTGCTGTTTCGGAAATTTACCAATAAAAAAAGCAGGTTGCCCTGCTTCTTTAGACTAATTAGGTTTTAAAACTGATTAATTCAGCAATGCGAGAACTTGACCTTCTTGCTGGTTAGCCTGAGCTTGAACACTAACCGCAGCCTGACTACGAACATCATTTGACGCCCTTTCTGAAGCCGCCTGTGCATAATCTAAATCTTGAATACGGCTTCTTGCTTCAGCAGTATTAATACTTGATTGAGTAAGTGTGCGAGCCGCACTTTCAAAGCGATTTTGTGTTGCGCCTAAATCGCCGCGAGCGCCACCTACCACTTCGATAGCTTCATCTGCCGCACTCAAAGCTTCGTCAACGCTAGTGCCAGATGTGATATCGATGGACAACACACCACTTAGTTTCGATGCGATGTCTTGAGTGCCAACACTAATCGACTGCCCACTATTTGCGCCTGCTTGAAAAGATAATTCGCCATCGCTCGACAATAGAGGTTTACCTGCAAAATTAGTTTGCTCAATAGTTTGAGTAATATTTTCTTGAAGCTGCGTGATCTCTGACTGAATTGCCCGACGATCGCCACTGCTTAAGATACCACTACCAGATTGCAGAGTGAGTTCACGGATACGGTTTACATCGTCATTTATGCTTCCAAGGCCACCTTCGGCGACTTGCGCCAATGAAATACCATCGTAAACATTATTAATCGCCTGACGACTACCTTCCACTTCTGACGTTAACCGGTCGATAATCTGCTGAGCGGCAGCACCATCGGTCGCATTGTTGACTTTTTTCCCCGATGCCAGCTTCTCAAACAGATTGTTCTGTTTTTCTTGAACTTGGCTTATCAAAGAAGAGACGCCGTTGTTATTTACTTGCATCGTTTTACCCTAAACACATTTTTTACCGCTAGAGTATAGCACAAAAGCTGTACAACATATAACCAAATGTAGCCAGATCTAGCCTGCAATAGGTATATTAATTAATACAAAGTGATATTTTGCCGATAGCAATTAAGTAAGCGATGTCACTTGCGTGCTTACACTAGAAGGAGTGAAAGGCCACTTTTTCTATTCTTAATGATAATAATTGTCGATTCGCGCTACAATTACCTAACCGAATTGCCTGAACGAAAAATCCTACTCAATATTAATAGGTTATAAGTATAAAATGATAAAAGTAGACGATTACAAATCATGGGCTAATACACTTCAAAAAGACGATAAGCGGATCTGTTTCGTCGCCGGTAACTTTAATATTATTCACCCTGGCCATATTCGCTTTTTATTGTTTGCCAAAGAACAAGCTGATGTGTTGGTTGTCGGCCTTTACGACAAAGACATCTCGATAGGCGCGTTTTTCTCAAATCAAGAGCGCGCATCTGCTTTATCGGCGCTCTCATTTGTCGATGAAGTTATTATTATCAATGATAAAGTTGAAACTTTTATTGGCGAACTAAAACCCGATGTTGTGGTTAAAGGAAAGGAGTTCGAAAAGGCCGAAAATCCTGAGCATGTGGTTATAGAACAATATGGCGGCAAATTGGTATTTTCATCTGGAGAGAAGCAATTCTCATCTAAGCAATTATTACAACGACAAAATAACAATAGCCGACAACTAAAAGAGCAATTGCAACGATATCATGAACGCTACAACATAGGCGCCGACACACTAAAAACGCATTTAACATGTTTTAAAAACGTAAAAATTGCCGTTATCGGCGATATTATTGTCGATGAGTATCAAGAATGTTTGGCAATTGGCATGTCACAAGAAGATCCAACCATTGCTGTTAGCCCACTTGAATCTTTTCAATATCTTGGCGGCGCAGGTATCGTCGCGGGCCACGCAAGTAAGCTTGGTGCTAGTGTCGATTTCTATGGTGTTGTGGGCCTCGACGAAGCGGGCACATTCGCGAAAGAGAAGTTGCGCGATTACGGTGTCGATGCGTGCATCATTGAGGATGCTTCGCGCCCCACTACACATAAACTTAGATATCGAGCTAAAGACAAAACGCTATTGCGCGTTAATAGTTTCAGAAAACATGCACTTGAGTCGCATATCATTAGAGAACTTATTGAAAGCTTGAAGAAAAAAATCAGTAACTATGATGTGTTGCTATTTGCCGATTTTAGTTTTGGTGTATTGTGCCCTCAACTTATAGAACGAGTTCAATCTTTGTGCGAAGAGCATCAGGTTCCTATTGTTGCCGATAGTCAAACCTCTTCACAGGTAGGCGATCTCACTAAATTTAGTAACCTCTGGTTAACCACACCGACCGAAATCGAGGCGAGACTTGCCGCCCAAGATGATGACAGTGGCTTAATTCAGGTCTCTCTCGATTTAGCCAATATACTTAATGCCAATAACCTGATTGTTACTTTAGGTGCTGAAGGTATTCTTATTAGACATCGTAGTGACAGGTCTGCACCTTTAGATACAGACAACTTGCCTGCACTGGCAGAATCCGCAATCGATACCGCTGGTGCTGGCGATGCACTGTTTGTTACCACTACTTTGATGCTTTGCGCGGGGGCGAGTATTTGGCAAGCAGCATTCGTGGGCAGTGTAGCATCTTCTATTCAAGTTAATACAAGAGGCAATATTCCGCTTGAAAAAGACAAAGTTTTGGCAAAGTTAAGTGAGCTAACGTCGTGAAGGCAGTATTACTTGCAGCAGGCTTAGGCACCCGGCTTCAACCTATTACTAATACAATACCCAAATGTCTGGTACCTATTAATGGCGTTGCTTTGCTTGATATATGGCTTGATTTGTTGACCCAACAGCCACAAATAACCGAAATCTACATCAACCTACATTACTTTGCCGACAAGGTCGAAGCACATTTGCGCTCACACTGGTCACATATCTCTTATATCACCACGTGGTACGAGCCTACCCTCCTTGGCACTGCAGGTACGCTTGCTGCTCACACCGACGAGCTTAATAATGATGACGTTATGGTTATTCACGCCGATAACTTGTCAAAGTTTGACGCTGGAGAATTTATTCACGCATTCGAAGCTCGTCCAGCGACGTCGGTGATGACAATGATGCTGTTTGAAACAGACAGCCCTCAAAGTTGCGGCATTGTTGAACTAGATGACAAGCACCAAGTACTTACCATGCATGAAAAAGTAGCGAATCCACCCACTAACTTAGCTAATGCCGCAGTGTATGTTCTTCAAAATGGTTTGGTTGACGTTATACGAGAAAAAGGTATGTCAGACTTCAGTCTCGATGTCATTCCTTATTTTTTTGGACGCATTAATACGTGGACCAATCACATATATCACAGGGATATTGGTACACCAGAAAGTCTTGCGATTGCACAAGATAACGGCGTTTTTTAGGCGATATCGTAGAGATAAAAAAAGGGCAAACCTGCCCTTTTTTTAAACAAAGTTTACGTGAGGAGGGTTATCAAACGGACTTGCTTCAATCCTTTTGATACCTTTAACATGGTTATCCAATGCGACGTTAGCGTAGTGCTGAATTGGCAAGGCTCCCATCATTGTACTTGCATCAAACTGTGGCGATGCGAGGTAGTTCATTGCGTCCCAATAACGGTCTGATTTCCAAATATCGATAAAACGTTCTTCCGCAAAATTACCAATATGAAGCTTGCTGTACTTAGAATTGAAAAACATACCCGATGGTGCCACAAGACCACTGCCGCTCAACTGCAATAAAAATGGCATGCCATAGGCTCGACTATACGAGGGTTTATTCCCATCGCGAATCTTACTCCACTTTACAATAACTTTAGTTTTCTCAGTGGAGCTTGCTTCAGCCTGTTTCAGCGCTTCTGTCAGTCTGTCGTAATTTTCATAGTCAACGCCTAAAGATCCCTGTTCGTCATCTGAAGTATGCTTTATTACTGCGTAATCAACACCGAGGTCATGGGCCAAATTCGCGAAATCACGAATTTCGCCTTCATCTTTAGGCGTGATATAAGTTTGAATGCCAAGCGTAACGTCAAGATTGAGTTTTTGCTTTATCTTAACGGCCTGAGAAATGTTGTACACAGCCTTCCAATATACTGACAGGTCATTGGGATCTTTACTCATCATCGCCGCCATTGAGCGCGCGTTGCCTGCCAGCAACGTAAAGCGTACCCACTTCATATGAGGCAGCACTTCTCTGGACATTTCTGGCGTTAGCAACCACCCATTGGTAGCGTTGCCAACATCAATACCCAACTCGCTAGCTCGCTGAATAAATGGCACGTAGGATTTAGATAACGTACTTTCACCATCACTTACCAATGAAATGCCACGCACCCCCATCTCTGCACAATCATCTAAAAACTCATACAGTTTATCTGTGGTTAGTCTTGAACGTGACTGAGACTCCTGAAGTGTTGCATAGCACCCACGACAAGTTGCTTGGCAAGCCCTTGTTAACGCCATATCAATACTTACCGGCGCGATACGCTCGCCAGCTTCCCATGCTTCTACCCTATCGGTGTGCCATGAGAGTTTATGACCATCCAGTATGAGTTGTTCATTAGCGCTCTTGCTTGACATCAATGCTTACTCCTCGAAATCTTCTGATGGTATTTCTGTCTGTCTCGGTGGGTAGCCAAAGTACCAAACTTTCATCAATATGTTGTTTTAATACCATTTCTGCTTCGCGAAGCATTTCTCCCCTAGAAGCAGCATCGAGTTCGGGTGAAATTTCGACAGTGACATCCGCTTTTTCATTAGCAGAGACCGCTTCAATAGCAAACTCTTTTTCTTTGAACAAACTATTCACTGCCGCCAACTTTTCCGCTTCGCTAAGCGCTAGCCACTGTGGCCCTGGAAGTGGGGTAACGGCAGTTGCATGAGACAAATCTATTCCAGACATAAACCTAACCTGTTAAAACATCAGACGCTTCGCCTGACAATGTAGCCGCCATTAAAATGGGCCTTTAAAGTAATCGCCCGGCACATCATGATGACCTGTACCTGCAAGACCAGCATAGCGCTCAGCTTCACATTCCCCAAGCACCATTTCATGCGCCTTTATTGCTATCTTGTCGGCACCATAGTAAAAATCTTTAGTTAAACCATAACTTGTTGGCTCAGGATGATCGGGTAATCCCATCCTCGCTGGCGCAGATTTCAAAGACGAAAAACAGGTTTCGCTCACTTTTGCCACCACTTCGGATGATACCGACCCGGTCAACGCACCAGAGTCGAGCGCCAAAATCCTTCCAGTTTTCTCAACTGATTGTAAAATAGTTGGCCAGTCAATGGGTCTAATTGAGCACAAATCAATGACTTCCGCACTTATACCTTGTTGCTCTAGTGCCGAAGCTGCACGCAGTGCTTCTACGACTTGATACGACATCGCCACCAACGAAATATCAGTACCAGAACGGCGCATAACAGCTTTATCGATAGGAATTGGTGTTGGCGTGTCTCTCACAATTCCCGTTTGTCCATGTAGCCAGCGGTGTTCAATGAAAACCACAGGATTCGGATCTACAATGCTTTGCAGCAACATACCTCTCGCTTCTTCAGGTGTTGTAGGCATGACTACTTTAAGACCTGGAATATGGGCAAACCACGCTTGAAGGTTTTGCGCATGTGTTGGACCCTGCCCCCACCCGCGACCAACAATCAATCTGATGGTAATTGGCACACTTCTTTGACCGTTAAACATGTAATTCCACTTAGCCGCGCTGTTGACTAACTGGTCCATTGCTAATAAGAAAAAGTCCATTCGTTGATGGACCATAACTGGCTTTAGACCGTTTATAGCAGCACCAATACCAATACCCAACATGCCATTTTCGGCAGTCGGCATATCGAAAACTCGCTCTGCGCCAAACTTTTCTATTAGGTTGTCGGTGGTTCCAAAAATACGTTTGGGATCATCAACACCTAATCCATAGCAAATTACACTTGGGTCTAATTCCATCGCTTGATGCATAGCGAGGTTAATAGCTTGGGAATATGTGATCATGTCGTTACTGCTCATACCGACTCCTGAGCATACACATGCTGATAACTGGAACGTTCATCCGGAAAAGGCGCCGCCTTAGCTTTTTCAAAAGCTTGCGCTACCTTGTGGTTTATTTCATCTACAACGTCACTGCAATCCACCTGACTTATTATTTTATTTTCAATAAGTTGTGTTTCAAAGGTGGCAATAGGATCATTTGCTCTATGCTGTTCGTACTCCGCGACACTGCGATAGCCGATGTCGTTGTCATAATTAGGACCACAGTGCTCGCGCCAGCGATAGGTATCCAACTCGATAAAAGCAGCGCCTAGCCCTGACAGCACGTGTTTATAAGCTTCAAGACAAACGTCATAAGCCTCTTCAACGCTGTTGCCATTACCTTGCTTAGTCCACAAACCAATACTGGCAGCTAATTCATGTATTTTACGTCCGGCTGGCTGCCTATCTTTTAAAGACGAATATACCGAATAGAGATTGTTCTCGCACACAAACAAAACAGGAAGCTTCTTGAGGGCGGCAAAATTGGCTGACTCGTAAAATACTCCTTCTTCAATCGCACCATCACCTAAAAATACAACCGCGATTCCAGACTCCGATTTTATTTTTTTTGCGAGACCCAGACCGACACCAATGGGGATAGTGTTGCCTACGATGGCGGTGCTGCCCATAAAGCCAACAGATTCATCGATAAGGTGCATTGAGCCTCCACGACCACCACTACACCCCGTTGCCTTACCATAGATCTCTGCTACCATCGCATCTAAAGAACCTCCTTTCGCTAGGTAATGCGCATGAGCGCGATGCGTAGAAACAGCAAGATCGTTAACGGTCAAAATTTCAGACAAAACAGCGGGTACACACTCCTGACCTATTGACAGGTGTGTTGGACAGCGCATTTGACCTGAAGAATAGTTATCCGCGATGGCCTCTTCCGTCTTACGGATAAACTGCATCATTGAATAAATCCGCTTGGCCTGAGTAGAAGATAAACTCATCATTGTGCAGCCTCATAAAACGCACAAATTACATCGCACACATAGTCTACTTGTGAATCAGTTAGCTCTGGGTATATTGGCAAGCTCAAAATTCTATCTCGTTGCCTTTCTGTGACAGGGAAATCACCTTCGCGATATCCAAACTTACGAGCACTGCGCATAAGGTGCAAAGGAATAGGATAGTGAATTTTTGACTCTACCCCTTTCTCTAGTAGGTGTGCCATCAACGCTTCTCGCCTATCTACCTGAATAACAAAATTATGATACACCGCACAGTCTTCACCAGACACTTTAGGACATTCAACTACCTTATTTAAGCGCTGATGATAACGCGAGGCTATTTGCTTAAAACGTTCGGTCCATTTAGCGAAATACGGTAACTTAACATTTCCAATTGCAGCCTGAAGTGCATCGATACGGCTATTACGACCCCAGCGAATGCTCTCATCTCTATTCACCAATCCGTGATTGCGCAATAAACAAATTTGTTCGTATAAGGCCTTGTCATTTGTAGAGATAAACCCTGCATCGCCACATAAATGAAAGTTTTTTAAGGGATGCAGACTGAATGCAGCGGCATCGCCCAAGCCCCCTACAGCACGCCCTTTATGCGTTGCGCCAATTGCCTGAGCCGCATCCTCTAAAACTTTTAGCTGATGGCGCTTAGCAATCGCGTTTATGGCAGTCATATTGGCTGGATTACCTGTTAAGTGAACCGGGATAATGACTTTTGTTTTCGGTGTTATCTTTTTTTCTATTTCGAGGGGGTCGATGTTGTAGTCTTCTCCAACATCAGCAAAGACCACGTTCGCACCAACTGCCTTTACGGCACCTGCGCTGGCGATAAACGAATTAGGCGCAGTGATAACCTCATCGCCAGGGCCAATTCCCCACGCTGCAAGCACTAATTCTAGTGCGTCAGTGCCATTTGCAACAGCAATAGCGTATTTCGTATCAGTTATGTTGGCTAAGCCCGCTTCAAAGCATTCCACTTCTGGCCCCAATATATACTGACCACTACTGCCAACTCTGACAAAGGTATCAACAAGCTCTGTCTTTAACGACTCAAACTGGGCGCCAAGATTTACAAATGGTACTTTCATTACGCCCCCTGATAAAACTGTCTAACTTGCTCAATCATGTATGCTACTTCTTCAGAGGTAATAAACTCATGGACAGGCAGCGACAAACAGTTATCGCTGATGTGCTCAGTAACTGGGAAATCACCACGAACGTAACCATATGCTTTGGCAGCAGGCTGTAAATGCATTGGCAATGGATAGTGAACCTTGGCGTCTATACCCGCTTTTTGAAGGTGTGCCTGCAGCGCATCACGCCTTTCGAAGATCGCCATGTAAATATGATAAACCGCGTGTTTATGTTCACTGCGCGGTGGTAGCGTTACGCCGTTAATGCCTTGTAATCCCTTATCTAAGGCTTTTGCATTCGCAATACGTGAACGGGTGATATTTGGAATTTTTTTATCGAGTAAGTGCTGGGCAACCACTGCTTGAATAGTATCTAATCGAGAGTTATATGCGAACTCTCTACAAGTATCCCTGTCTACCAAACCGTGGTTTCGAATTGAGTACAATTTGTCTGCTAAAGACGCGTTATTAGTAACAATTACACCTCCGTCACCCCATACATTTAAGTTTTTCAAAGGGTGCATACTGAAACACGTCAAGTCTGAAAGCTGAGCCATTCCCTTGGAATGATAGGTCGCGCCAATTGCGTGACAGGCATCAGCTACCACATGGATGCCATATTGTTTAGCAATAGTGTTTATCGCATCCATATCGCACGGATTACCTGACCAATGAACGGGCATTATTGCTTTGGTTTTGGGCGTAATAGCGCGTTCGATAAGATTTGCATCAATATTGTAATCTTCACCTGCATCTACAAAAACAGGGGTAGCACCAGCGGTCACTATTGCCCCTACGGTAGCGTAGAAAGTATATGGCGTAGTAATGACCTCATCGCCTTCCCCTACGCCCAATGCTTTTAATGATAAAAACAAAGCGTCCGTACCACTACCCACACCTATCCCAAACTCACCATCATTAAGTCGCGCAAAGTCTCGCTCAAAAGAATCGACCGCTTCTCCAAGCGTAAAATCGCCCCTTTTGACCACTTCTCGGACTTTCTCCCAAATTTGCTCCAAATCGGAAAACTGATCAGGTAAGTAGTTATGGTTAATTGGGTAGATTCCCGTTTTAAGATATTGTTCAGGATAAAAGTTTGCCATAGTACTTATTCTTTATGTTCGTAATTGAGCGGGTATGTGAGCAGTGCATCTCGGTTTTGCGTTACCCAAGCTACGGTTTGTGCTATTCCCTCATCTAGAGAAACGGTTGGCGTCCAGCCAAGGTCACGACGACTCTTTGTGTCGTCCATCAAATATTTTAGATCCTTGCCGGGCCGATCATCCGAAATAGTAACGAGAGAATCATGATCAACCCCCATTTGTTGATGAATGCGCTGGACCAATTCTCTAATCGACACAAAATCAGTCGTCGAAAAGTGATAAGTTTCACCTGTAACTCCATACTCAATAGCTTTATTGATTGCTTGTGCGACATCTTTGCCATGGATGAAAGCCCTAATTGCATGACCGCCGCCATGTAAGCTCAACACTTGGTTTGAAAGTGCGTAAAGAATTGTTCTTGGGATAATGCGATACAATTGCTGACCTGCACCATAAAAATTAGAGTAGCGGGTAAAGACAACAGGGAAACCGTATTGCTTATGAAAGGTTTTCAAACTCATATCTATAGCAGCATGACTCACCGCATAAGGTGTACTTGGATTGAATACGGCGCTTTCATCAATCATTGATTCTGAAGAACCGTAAACTTCAGGTGTCGATATTCTTATGTAACGTTTTAACCATGCTTTATCTATAAGGAACTGGTGCAGCTTAACCTTACTCACAACATTAGTCTGATACCACTGATGGGGTTGTTGCCAGCTTTCCGCCACCATACCTTGCCCAGCAAAATCAACGATGATGTCAGGCTCAAAGTCGTCTAAACACTGAAATATTTGTGGCAAGTCTTTATTAATATCGAGTTGTAGAAACGTGAAATTTTCGATATTGGGCGAGGACAGATAAGGCAAAAATAAAGCACTAGTTTGCGCAGAACGATTGATGCCAATTATCTTTGTATCTGGTGCTAAGGTGTGATGAATATATTGGCTACCAGCAAACGAACCCGAGCCTAATACCACAATTTTTTTCATAACTGCCATGCTCAAGAAGTGATTAAAGTATTTAGCCTACGCATTAGCATGTGCCCAACAATAAGCTGCAAATCTTCGGATATTTGCATATCGTTAACAGGAAAGTGTATGGGTAAGTCTGCCAGTGCTTTAGCTTCACCTCCGGAGTACCCCAGTATGGCGCAGGTTTTAACTCCTTGAGACTTTGCTTGCGCTAACGCGCGTACAATGTTTGCAGAATTCCCACTCCCGGAGAGCACGATAAGTAAATCTCCTGATTTTGCCTTAACACTCACTTGATGTGAGAAAATGTGCTCATAACCAAGATCGTTACCCAAGCAGGTAAGCACTGCGCTATTCGCGCTAAGCGCTTCTGCATCAATAGCGCGACCACAGGGGTTTACGCCATAAATAAAATCGTTTGCGAGGTGAACTGCATTACCAGCGCTTCCGCCGTTACCGCAAATAAAAAGACGTTGCTCGTTTTGCCACACTGTCATCACCGCTTCAACCAGTTGTTCTACAAGATTCCAGTCAAAGGTGTTCAGCTGTTCAGTTAATGTATCACTGTATTGTGTATAAAAATTCACTGATAACTCATCTTATCTGTTATGAGGTGCACTCGTCCTCACCTAATTGAGTGCGCCCTATTTGAAACTACTTTCAATCTTTTTTACTACACGCTTATAATTACCTGTAATAGCGTTGCAAGTATGACTCTGTAGGTATTGTCTTGCCTTCAAATGCACCAACCTCACTCGGTGTTTCGGCTAAGTAACGTTGCTGATTTTCGCCATAGACCGACCATTGCTGGTTACGGTGTAACTGCTCAAACTCTGTAACGGCCTCAACAATTTCTTCTTCAGTATTTTCTTTATAAACTAAACCGTACTTTGCTAATTCGTTGGCGTCATAGCAGTCTCGTATTCTAACGTCGCTATCATCACCAAGTGTTTTACCAGCAATAATTTCGTTGAAGCATACACTTTCACCATTTTGCCAAAGCGTTTTAGCGATACATCGCCCTTTGGTGGCGTAAAAATTCACCGCTGGTGCACAATTCACCAATAGAGTTGGAACATCAAACATAGCTGATGTACCTAAAGGGCCTGAATTCGTACCAATATAAAACTGACAAAAGTCGTAAAGTGCCAAATCGAGCAGTGGAGATGTTTTTCCACACAAATCTGTGTACCCTGAGATTTTTGTGTCTAACCTTTGGTTAGTTTCACCACCCACTCTGAGGACTCTATACCCGAGACTGACAAGATAGCGAATCGCTTTTTCATAATGAATAATAGAGCCATCACGCATCCTGTGATATGAGAAATCCTTTTCCGGCAGAAGGTGACTAAGATATGCTGAGTCACGAATGTGAAGCAAAACCAATTTCTCAGACAAATCTATTCCTAGACAAAGCGCCTCTTCTAACGCTTGCTGTTTTTCATTCTCAGTTAAATAGATAACCCGTTCATGTGCATTGTAAACACGACATAATTCAAGAATTTTTTCATCTGCATTGACTTTTTTTCGTGCATTGTAGTTGGCATCATAGGGCATTTTGACAAAGTATTGCTCAGCGATTAATTTGCCGCGTGTCATATGTAATTTATGAAAAAATGAACTTCGATGTACGTTTACATAACGTTCTAAAACAACAAGTAATGCATCGTTACACACAGGCTCGCCAGCAACAAATAAATGTAAGACACTGTCGTTTTTTGATCCACTAACAGCTTGCTCACGAAGCCAAGCATCGGGTTCAGAAGTAAGATGCCCGATTCTATCAGACTTAAGAAAGCTGACTTTCAGAGCAGTTTTACCACTTGCTTTGAGCAAGCTAGATTGCAATGCACTCGCTTTTTTGTTCGTATCATTTATGCTTAAACAGAACGCCGTTGCGAGTAAAGCGTCATACACATCTCCTCGCTGCGCGAAATTACATGCAAGGTGGTAGAATACATCATCGCAGGAACTTCTATACCAACATAGCTTTCTCAGAAAACCCAAGTTATCTTGCAACTGTTCGAGCTTTGATAACGCCCTAAACTTAATGTAGAGCCACTCGCTGTTATTGGGGTCAATAACTAAATACTGATTAGCCAACGTAAGCAACGCAGAATACTCTTCATTTTGAATCAAGCTGTTGATTTGCTGACTAACCTTTGAAGGATAACCGAACACATTCTCTCCTTAAAGCAATGGATTAGTTATTACTAAATTCTATATGATTGACTATGCCAAACAATTTGCTTCCATCCACTTAAGGTTGTACCAGCGGTCCTTTTCTTCTAACTCTTTGTTGTTATAAGCTTCTATAATTTGCTCTATAGCATCAGCGACGGTGTATTTGGGCTTAAACCCTGTTGCCAATAATTTATCAGAGTTTATGCGATAAGAGCGTGGATCGTTTGAAGGCGTCGATACCACTTCAGCACCTGTGCGTTCTGCTAGGATTTGCGCTATGTCTTCTATCGTAATATTTTCAAAACCGGCGTTGTATACGCCTGTTACTTCAGGCCGGTCAAGTAAGAATAAATACAGGTCCGTAATATCTTGCATATGAATATTTGGGCGAGATTGCTTACCGCCAAACACAGTAATTTTCCCGCGTTTTATTGCTTGCATGGTTAGCATATTAACCGCTACATCTAAGCGCATACGGGGAGAAAGGCCGCATACCGTAGCGGGTCGTACAATTTGAACCGCCATTTTATCTTGATAGCTCAACAGCACGCGCTCAGCGACCATTTTTGTTTTATTGTATTCTGAAATAGGCTCTAACGTGAGCTCTTCAGTGACATGCTCTTCATCTTTAATCCCGTAAACACTTCCCGAAGAGGCGTAAATAAATTGTTGAACGCCAGCTCTAACGGCATAGTCAGCTAGCTGCATTGTGGCAAGTGCACTTACTTCCCATGTCAGTTTTGGATTAAGATCGCCACAAGGGTCATTAGCAATAGACGCAAGGTGAATAATAGTATCTACACCTTTAAGTGGAATAGTGTTAGTGAAGCGAACATCGTGTTTTACAACAGTAAGGTTTGGATGTGTGGGTAGAAAATTTCCAAACCACTGAGTATCAATAGCAATAACTTGATGCCCTTCGTTCAGCAATTTGGGGACCAATACAGACCCTTTGTATCCACATGCCCCCGTTACCAGTATTTTTTTCATTCTTGGTTCCACTAAATTCTAAATTTACCGCCTATGTGCAGTAATAATATTCAACTTGCTTGTGATAAGTCCGCTACAACTAAAATTAGACAGCCCGATAATCAGCGATGTCATTTACTCATCGATTCGTTTAAAGGTTATCGGCACATAGCCCCTAACCTTAAACGTCAAATATCGCTACTATACTCGCCAAAAGTTGAATGGCTTATTGGGTATGGATACAAAATCATTTAACGGAGTAACCTTTCATAGTTACAACAACTTAAACACTTCCACGTATTGTGCCTCAATGATTGCCATTCTTATAATAAAAGCAATGACATACTATCAGGAAACCAGCGCTGATTACGACAAATGTGCGCCAATATTTTCAACATTAAAGTAGGGTTAATGAATGCGCACTAGAAATATAAACGTGTAAGTAAATGGCCCCATTGACAATTGGCTGGGTTTGTTTGGAATATGGTGAGAACGATGATTAACCTTCAGAAGCATTGCATGCTATTTTTTCTTAATACAATATTTATTTTTTTTCAAAATGCATGTCTAGAAATAGTCTATAGATATTGCGGTAGATCATTAGTATCTAACCTCGGCAATTCAAGCGGATTGTCAATTTTTAAATTAGCTACGCGAACCTTAGTTGTAATACCTATAGAAGCTTTGTACTTTCTGAGTAAAGAGAGAGTATCGTGGTTATAAGCTCCATAAGGGTAACACATCACCCAGTCTTTCAATGAAGCCCCCACACCATTTAAAAACTCTAGAGAATGCTGTATTTCTTTTTCTTGCTCTTCAGCAGATTTTCTATCGAGCCAATAATGCATTGAGCCATGGCTACCAACATACATACCATGTTCTATAAGAACTTTAACCTCTTCAACGGTCATGTATAGCTCTTTTGAAAACTCCTCTAATTTGATGCCAATAATGTCTTTAAATAATTGCTTTACAATTTCGCTTCTCAATGTTTCTGGTAAGGCATGTTGAAGCATTCGCTTTACATAAATTGTATTCGCGTCATCAAATCTATTAGCAAAAGCAAGTTTGTTATGTAATTTGCTAATTTGTCTGTCCGACATTCCAGCCACTCGACAATATTCGTTTATCTTAGAAATCAGACCACTGATGCACTGAGTACTGCTAAGAATATGTTGGACTGAGTTGACATCTAACACTATGTTTTCTTCGATAGCAGCTCTTGGAGGAAAAAATGCGCCAACCAATTTTCTACTAACTAATTCAGGAAGTACAAATTCAAAGTGATCTTTGTATCCGTCGTCGAAAGTTAGCCAACATGCATTTGGTGGTAGTTTTGAACCGTTCTTAGAGGCATCCACTACTTGCTCCGTACTTACAACATTGAACTCTGTACTTATATAGTCTAACTGGTTCCTAAAACCTTCAAGCTCTAAGCCTTTTATTCCAGGAAATCGACTGCCCTTAATCGGTCTAACGTAATGATACATCACAATTGTTAGATCACTCATTTTGACACCCTATAAAGTTCATAGTCGGTCGATCCAGATCGCAGTCTTGTTTGGTAAGGTACAAATCAGATACGTTTAAAAAATTTACATTTGAATCTTTGGCCCAATATATAAGAGATGTAGTTGCTGGCTTCCTTACCTCTAATGGATGAAAAAGATGAGGTATATTAATGAAAGACGAATCAACTGCAGACAGCCATGACCGATGGTTAAAAAACTTGTTTAGACGACTTAGTGTGGAATATACATCTACAGCCCAAAAGTCATTTTGTTTAGCATAAAACTCTGCAAACTCTATACAGTATTCAAAGACAGATTCTGGACCCAGTATGTCAATGATATGCAAAATTTTTATATCATTTGTGATTTCTTCTCTAAGTACAACATAACCAATTCCACCATCAACACTTGTAATTTTAAATGTGTCATACTTAAAGTACGGGTGTTTATCATATCGCCAAATTAAGTCATCTAAGCTCCTCGAAAAATGGTTACCTTCAACGTAGGGTGCAAGGGATTGATCCACCCAAGATATTCTTTCTGCTTCTATCTTTGATTGTTTACCCGATGCATTTCTAACTAATTTGGGTGCGTAAGAAGCATGCTCAGAAATTGCGAGTACTTTTTTTGCATCAACAACATGAATATACCTTGGGATATACCGCAAGTAATGAAAACCAGACCGAATATAAATTGGCAGAGCATCTTCTGATATCCCCATACCAAATGCCACATCGAAGTTATTCATTATGTATTTCAGTATTTTGGCTCCAGCGCCAGATCCTCTGTTCTTTTGATCTACAACCCAAGTAGTCAATTCGGCCCCGTTTAGGCATTGACCAGCAAGATTAAACTTGCGCTTGTTTAGCCCCATCACGCCTAATAGGTCACTTTCACTAAGTGCGACTACGCAACTGTTAGCTCCCATATTTTCAGCAGCACTTTCAAACTGCCACTTGTGAAACTCTTCATCACTCAGCGCAATCTTATGTTGCCAATGATTTTGATAGAATTTCCTGATCTGTGATGCATTGACACCAAGTTCATTAGCAAAACCAATCTTGATTGACATTTATATTCTCCTAGGTAATTAGACCTTTGAGCTAATAATTTTTATGGCATTCAAACTATGTGTCTAAACCCTTTGTAAAAAACAAATGCTGTGCTTCTCACAGAGTAGTGTTGTGTTTTGCGCTCAACAAAAACATTTACTTTGTCAAACAGCCGTCTGAGTATAGGTCTTCCATCATCGCACTGGCTTTCTTAAAGTCATCAAGGCGTCCTATATCAATCCAATCTTGATCTACTTTGAAATGATTAATTCGACCGTGACTCTCTAATTTTTGGCTAAGTAATGTCGGCATATCTAACGCTTGCCCTTTCGGTATGCTTTTCACCAATGACGGTGACAAAACATACACACCAGCGTTAATAAAATACTTGTGTATAGGTTTCTCAACAATGCCAGATACTTGATGCTCTGCGGTAGTTACCACACCAAATGGGATTTGATACTCGTATTCACGCACACACATTGTAGCTTCGCCACCATGTTCATCATGGTGCGCCAACAGAGCCAAAAAATCGATGTCTGTCAACAAATCACCATTCATAAGAAACATGGGCTCTGAGATAATATCTTTCGGAAGCAGACCTAATGCCCCTGCAGTGCCTAACGGTTTATCTTCATGCAAATAAGCAATCTCTACGCCCCACTCACTACCATCGCCGAAATGCTCAACTATCTTCTCGGGCATGTAATGCGTAGATATATAAAAACGATAAAAACCCGCTCTAATAAAGCGCTGTAAAATCAATTCCAGAATGGGCTTATTACCCAACTTTAACATGGGCTTGGGGCAAGAATTTGTCAGTGGTCTTAATCGTGTTCCAAAGCCTCCTGCCATCAAACAAACGGCGTTTTCAAATCTCGGTTTTCTTAATAGTGAATACAAGAAAGAGACCGATAATATACGTCTTTGATCGTCTACAATTGGAATAAAGAGAAGTTGGTATTGCTCCATACACGAGAGGAGACGAACTTCGCTCCAATGGCGTGTGGCAACCTTTGGATTACTTTGCATTACCCGTGTAACAGGCTCTGTTAGGCTAACCCCTTTGAGTAGTGCTCGGCGCACATCACCGTCACTAACAATTCCGAGAAGAATGTCATTCTCATCGGCAATCAATAAACTGCGTTTACCTTCAATATCAAGCTGATGAATTGCTGAACCAAGAGGGGTATCAGGCGCAACAACAATACGTTTCCAATCGTAGCTATTTGTCACTATCTTTCCCCATGATTTGCAATTAAAAATAAGGCTCAGTTTTTGTAAATGTTAATCACACTTGGAAAAACACAGAAGCATTTTTATCGCCTCATTTTGTAGTATCGGCATCATGAATAAAAACATTACCAAAATCAGAAGCTGTAGTCGTTTAGTCAGCTGCATAAAAATGGTGCTTTTTAGCAACAAAATTGGCATCTAGATTTACGCTTTTTAGCACGTCTACAATTTTTTTTGCGGCTTGCCCATTACCGTATGGATTAGCTACTTGTTGACAGTGCTGTCTGAATGCATCATCAAACAAACATTTTTCTATAGCGATTGAGATAGCTCTTGTATCGTAATCAACGTCTATGACATTGCCCGCTCGTAAGCGTCCTGCTTGCCTACTACCGATATTCACTGTCGGACATCCAAATATAGGGGTTTCTTTAATACCTGATGAAGAATTACCAACACAAGCAACTCTATTATTGATGCTTCGTGCTAGCGCTAATATACCGTGATACATTCTCCCCCCTAATGAGGGCACCAAGACCAAATTATCTTCAAACTTTTCAGCAAAACGTTTTAATTCCCCAATAATTCTCGCTCCACCCGCGTCGTTATTGGGATAAGTAATACACACTTGAATTTCCCGAACCAAGAAAGATTCCAGTGCAGCTAAAGAGGCTCGAATTTGATTTTCCGCTTGGTCAAATGCGGTGGTAACAGAGTGTTGCGTAAACACTATGAGCGGTTTGCTGGTAGAAAGCCCCCATGCCTCAGCAATTTCCTCTTTACTTGCCAAATCGCCTTTAACTATGGCATCTATCGAAGGCAAACCTACGGTAAACACGCGCTCTTTGCTTTCTCCCATCTGAATAACATTTTTAGATGCCACTTCATTAGTTGTAAAATGCAGGTGACTTAGCTTCGTCATGGCATGACGAACACTGTCATCTAGTGCACCACCTTCGGTCATGTCACCGCCTTCCAGATGCGCTACAGGAATACACATTTGCGAAGCAGCAATAACAGCAGAAAAACCTTCGAATCGGTCTGCATAGACCATCAGCATATCTGGTTTTAACCTGGCCAATTCGTGTGCAATACTCTTAATGCCATCCCCCACGGCCACGGCCGTGGAAAACAAATCATCATTTTTAAGGTCTATTGCAATTTCTGCCGAAATGGGAAAACCAGCTTGCTGAATATCGGTCAACGTTCGACCAAAGTTATTGTCTAGATGGCCTCCAGCTACAAGTAATTGTAAAGACAAGTCTGGGTCGCTTTGTATTTTCTCTATAATAGGTCGGAGCAAACCATACTCAGCTCGATTACCGGTAAATACAGCTATACGCCTACCCATTCTCACACTCCATTAGTGATAAAAGAGCATCTTCTAGCGTATATAAAGGCCGCCAATTTAAGCGTGATAGCGAATCAGAAATATTCAGCACGATGCGCGAATTGGGAATACTTGGCTTACTCTCTTCGATAACAGGGCAAGGTAAGCTTTTAAGTCGCGCCGCGCTCTCGATTAGATCTGAAACAGAATGTCCAACACCACTTCCTATGTGGAAAATGCCACTTTCTTTACTCAACGCAAGTACAGTTAATGCCGATGCAACGTCATTTACAGACACATAGTCTCGTATTGGTTTAACCGTAAACACCGTGAGCAAATCCCTACCCAATTGAGAAAGTATTGTGGGTATAACTGTATCCTTGTTCATTCCTTTGCCGATCACATTGGACAACCGCACTGCTATGCCCCCTTTGTGATTCAACACTAGGCTTTCGTTTCTACGTTTTGCATTTGCATAAACTGTATCAACAAATCCATTTGATGATACAGGTATATCTTGGTTGCAACTATCGTAGATAGCGGCTGAAGAGGCATAGACAAGCTTTGAAAAGTTGCCTTGGCATAATTTATCGAGAAGATCATATTGTTGCTTTGCTAAATCATCATGCAACTGAGCAACCACGCTGCACTCAGCCAAGTGAATAAGAGGCTCCCCTTCTACTATATGAATCAGCTCACTATAATCCGCGACTTGGGTAATATTGAGTGATTTGGGCGGCGTTCTCGAGAACCCTCGCACCGCAATACCATTTGCATCACAATAACCAAGTATAGCTTGACCGATGAATCCATTTGCCCCCGTGACATTAAGCATCAATGACATCTCCTATTTTCAATAGCTCGTCGCTCTCTATGTCATGTGCCGCTCTTTTTCCTAGCATTTCATTGAAACGTTCCGCCTTGAAATCGCCAACTCCAGGGCGTTTAACCCATAAATTATCTTTAGTGAAGACTTCACCCTGTAAAACTTTTTTAGTCGTGCATACTGATGCAAAAGCGAAATCTATGGTCGGCTTTTCTTCACTTACTGCACCTTTGCTGCCGCCACGCTCCTTTTGTAAAAAACGAACTACCTTCTATAAGTTCACTGAGCGCCTTCGGGTCCATTGAACACACTATGTCGGGCCCTTGCCTCTCCATACTATCAGTAAAATGACGTTCTAGAACACTCGCCCCCAATGCTACAGCACCTAAACAAGCATAGTTATTAATGGTATGGTCAGACAGGCCAACTACAGCATCGGGAAAAGCATCTTGTAACTCAGTCATTGCACCAAGACGAACGAGCTCTGGCGGCGTTGGATATACATTAGTGCAATGTAGCAGCGCAAAAGGCACACCAAACTTTCTTATAATTTCAACCGACGGTCGAACAGTATCGATACTGTTCATTCCTGTACTCAAGATAATGGGCTTACCGAAAGACGCTATGTGCTCAATTAATGGATAATTGTTACACTCCCCTGAGCCAATTTTGTATGCCTGAACATCCATACGTTCGAGCCTATCAGCAGCTGCACGTGAAAAAGGTGTACTGATAAAAATGGCGCCTTTTGACTCTACATAGGCCTTCAATGCAATCTCATCTGATTCAGATAAGGCGCATGCCTCCATAATCTCATAGATGGACTCTTTCGTATGGGAAGGGATTACCTGCTTCGCCGCTTTGGTCATTTCATCTTCAACGACATGCGTTTGATGCTTAATGACTTCTGCGCCAGCACCAACCGCAGCGTCAACCAGGCGCTTAGCTTCATCCAATGAGCCATTGTGATTAATGCCTATTTCAGCAATAACTAAAGGAGGATGGTGATAACCAATCTTGCGCCCCGCAATGTCGAATTCGTTGTTATTCATTTTACTCTCCACCGAACGCCTTAACCTTTTGCACTATGGCGTTCACTTTTTACAAATTTCTGCCGATAACGCTTATATTGCCCTTTTCTAACTAAACTATATCGTGTGCAAAAGCGAAATCTTAAGGTCACTAAGTGATATAATCTTACTGCTTCATGATACGCTGTTTAGCTTTATAACTATAACCGATTACGAGCAAACAAAAATGGATAAAAAGAACACTAACGACATATGTATTTCATCGGAATATCATGAACTTAAAAATATTCTTTCTACATTTTCGCTCAATAGCTTCAATATGCCAAGCGAAGTCTCTCGATATAAAGATGCTTTGTCAATTGATAGCCTATTTTCCGATTTAGCCGTTGATAAGCAAAATAATAATCATAATGAGTTAAAAAGAACGGTCACTGCTTCGTCTCAAGACAAACCGTTTGAACCGGAGTATGCAGACCTTTGTCGACTTCATTTCTTAACGCTGACTAGAAAGCCAATCAACCTGTTAGAGTTTGGTAGTGGTTACAGCACACTCATCTTAGCTAATGCGATGCAGATACTCAGTCAGTCATTTAGTGATTTTTCGCATGACAACTTTCGCGCAGACAAACATTTTCATGTTTATTCAATTGAAGAGGAGCAGCGATTTCTGGACATTACTCAAGCGCGGTTATCCGATGAATTAGCGCCACACGTATCATTGTCTAGAAGCTCTGTGGAGCTAATTGAGTACGATCATCGTTTTGCCACAATATATACCAAACTACCCAACATCGCGCCCGATTTAATTTATCTTGATGGTCCTTCTCAATTTGGTTCAACGTCAGAAATAAATGGGTTTTCGATGGCAGACCAATGCAGAATGCCTATGTCTGCCGATATATTGCGTTTCGAGTTTTTTTTGGAACCAGGCACATTGATTCTGGTTGATGGAAGGACGGCGAATGCGCGCTTTTTGAAAGCATACCTAAAAAGGAATTGGGCTTACTTCTTTGATGAAACTGGCGACGTTCACTACTTTGAATTACAAGAAGCACCACTTGGGAAAATTAACGCAAAAAAACTACAGTTTTGCCTGAACAATAATTGGTTGATCAAATAGAGACTTAACTCGCGCATTTCGTTGACGGCTACCATGCCGTCAACCCGCCATCTACGATAAACTTTTGCCCCGTACAATAGCGAGAGGCTTCCGAAGATAAATAGATAACCATGCCCACTAAATCGTCTTTTTCTGCCATCCTGTTCATTGGCGTTCGCTGTGCATAACGAGATTTAAATGTGTCGCTATGACCGTTGTTGACACCGCCAGGAACTAGGGTATTGACGCGGATTGCTTTTTCCCCCCAATAAGTTGATAACCATTGCGTGAGACCGTGCACACCTGCTTTTGCGGCAGAATACGCTGCGAATGAACGAAAAGGCATACCATCATAGAGACGATGATCAGGTGCTACAACGCCATAAATACTCGAAACATTGATCATACTGCCGCCGCCATTTAAAAGCATTGCTTTACCGCCTTCCCGTGCGACCAAGAACATCCCCGTCAAATTAGTGTTTAATACTTTCTCCCATACCTCGAGAGGATATGACTCAAAATCCGCAAAAACGTCCCCTTCACGCATAAGATGTTCACCGGTTGCCGCGGCATTATTCAGTACAACATCAACGCGTCCAAATGCTGAAAGTGCTCGCTCAAATAATGACACTACATCACTTTCATTAGATACGTCGCACACCACTCCCAGTGTTTCTGTTCCCGTTTCTTGAGAAAGTTGAGATGCTGCCATAACGGGACTACGCTCAGCCAAATCGGCCATAACGAGCTTCGCGCCTCGTAGCGAAAGCGCTTTGCAATAAGCTTGACCAAGTACACCAGTACACCCAGTAACTACGATCACCTTGTTGTCTATAGCGAAACGAGATAACTCAATATCGTGTGTGTCAGTCACTCAGTAATCCTTGTTTCTTTTTCATCAAATATTCTATTAACGCGAAGTCAAATTCACTGTCTAAATCTAGACTTTTGTCTACGCCTATATCGTAACCTTGGGTTTTTCCACTTAACAAGCCTGTACCAGTGCGAAGATAGGAAGGTGCGAGTACATAAATGGACGCTACATGTTCATAAACATTAGGAGCATCTTGCCGCCTTACAATAGGTTTAGGAAGCCGCTTACTTATGGTTAGCTTATCATCCTGCATTTCAAGCATATTAAAATAGGGGTTTTTTCTCGCTTCACAGATGGAAAACACTGCATCAATGTCTGTTTCTCTGAATTGTGTAATAGCGCGACTAATATCTTCAACGTCTCTAAGTGGTGATGTACAATCCAAATCAACGTACAGGGAAGTGGGTGTATCAAAATGTTCATCACAAGCATCAAGTGCATGTTGCCACACTTCCCATTTACCCGCTTTATCATCTGCCAACTCTGCAGGTCGCAAAAAAGGAACGACAGCACCTGCTTCAAGTGCGACTTTTGCAATAGCCTCACTGTCGGTAGACACAACTACACGATCAACCTCTGGACAACGCATAGCCTGTTCAATAGACCATGTAATAAGTGGTTTCCCTAAAAGAGGGCGTATATTTTTGTTTTTAACCCCTTTCGAACCACCTCTTGCACCAATGACACACGTTACAGCCATTATTTTTTCCTTACAACAATTGGGTACAGCCTGAAGAGGCCGCATCATGCGCGGCCAAAGCAACTTTTAATGCGTGAATACTATCTTCTAAACTACTTATCGGCGGAATTGCATGGTTCTGAACTCGCATTAAGAAATGATGCATATGACTTAAGAACATATCGTTGCGCTTAAACGTTTCTGGCAAGGTGTTCTGGCAGTCTTCGTCTGAATTACGCATAATGCAGCAGGCCTCATTTTTTGTGTAGTCCCAGTATATAGCACCTTTTGCTCCCACAATTTCAAAGTCCCGATGATACGTTGGATGGACATAATCTAAATGTATTTGCCCCAAAATATTATTAGATGTTCTTATACCTATTTGAGCAATTGCTTCTGTCTCAATGTCAAGGTTTTCCCAGTGCGCCACCATGGCATTAATTTCACTAACCGCTCCACCTAGCCATTGAATCAAGTCCAATTCATGTATAAGGTCAAAAATTACACCGCCACCACTATCTCGCTTTGCACTGTAGCTTTTTCGATAATTTGAATCTGGGCGCCAATCAGGTAACCATTGCCCAACAGCGCACCTTATGTAAGCAATGTCTCCAATGTACTTTTCACTCAACAAAGCTTTAATCCACTGCAGATTTGGATGGCAGCGCATCATGTAGCCCGCCTCAACAATACATTTGTTACCCTGTACCAGACTTCGAAGCTCATCTACCCCTTTCATATTATGACTAAGAGGCTTTTCGATAAAAAAAGGTTTATTCAAACGGGCACATCGCAGTGCACACTCGATGTGTAGGTGAGTACTATTGGCAATGACGACGGCATCAAATACTGACAGCACACTATCTTCGATAGAGTCGACTAATTCTACCGATTCGGGAAATACATCAAGGTGACGATTGACGCCGCTTTGACCACGATAACTGAATGCATAAACACGACAACCTAGCTCAACTAAATTCGCAATATGTCTAAGCCCTACAGAGCCAGTTCCGATAACCAGTACTTTCAACAGCATAACTCCCAGACCCGTTACACGTTGTAAATGTCGGTTTTGTAGCGACGTAAATTTGTATCTTGCGTAAACCAGTCTATCGTTTTTTGAAGCCCTAGTTCTAGGCTGTGCGAGGGAGTGAATCCAGTAAGTTTCACTAATTTGGCATTGTCTCCCAAAAGACGAAACACCTCAGAATCTTTTGGTCTTATGCGCTCAGGGTCAACAGAAAAAGTAACGTTGCTATTCATTAATCGTTTTATTGTGTCGAGTGTTTTTTCCATACTCACTTCGCTGTTCGTGGCAATATTTATGGTTTCGCCTTGCGTTTTTTCGGCTTCAGCAATGGCAATGAAACCCGCACATGTATCAGCTACATAATTAAAGTCACGCGTAGGTGATAAATCACCCACCTGAATTATCGCTTTTCCAGCAGCAATTTGAGAAATAATGGTTGGAATAATGGCTCTTGCTGATTGCCTTGGCCCGTAGGTGTTGAATGGGCGGGCAATGGTTACCGGTAAGCCGAATGAGTAGAAGTAACTCATTGCCATCGCGTCCGCACCGATTTTAGATGCGCTATACGGAGATTGTGGCTGAAGCGGATGCGCTTCGTCTATCGGAACATACTGAGCCGTTCCATAAACTTCACTGGTCGATGTCTGTATAAACTTAGAAACATTGTGCCGCACGGCAGCCTGACATAGATTCATTGTTCCGTTTACGTTGGTCTCAACATAACTTTGTGGCGCAGCATACGAGTACGGAATTGCTATAAGCGCTGCCAAATGAAAAACCACGTCAACGCCTTTGCAAAGAGAGTCACACAGAAAAGGATCACGAATATCACCTGCGACTACTTCTAAGTTTTCGTGTGAAACGTTATCTAACCACCCCCAAGAGTTGAAAGAGTTATAGTTGACTAACGCTCTTACGCAATACCCCCTAGCCAGCAGCGCCTCAACTAGATGAGAGCCAATAAAACCATCGCCACCAGTTACCAGTGCCTTTTGCATAATTTTCCTTATCTTTTTTGTTATCGACGTGTACAGCTAAGTATATAGTACGCGTGAAAGCATGCTAATTGCCATAATCACACGACTGTTCGAAGAAATTAAGTGCGATTCTGCCCGAGGATAGACGTTAATTAAATTGACCTCATAAATAATCCATCACCCAAAGCACGCTCAAAGCTACAGCTAGACATTAGCGACTAAAAAACAAAACTGCCTTAAAAACAGATCGCGTTACAAGGCTGATTTATATCACAAAAAAGCCCAAACACCCGGTGGAGAATAATCAAACATTGGGACATAACTTCTCTTCAGTGTTATGCTTTTGGTTGGTAAAAGTAAATAACCTCCTGATTTTGGCCTTTAAGGTACACTTGGTATATTTGAGGATGTCCAAAAGGTAAAACACTCATGTCGTCTGCCCTGTTTTTAGTTCAAACCCCGTTGCACGTGCAAAACGCATGTGAAGCTATACCAGTATTCGGTATTACCCAAAGTGTATTTTTTATTGTCCATTCAAAAAATAATGAAAAATGGTTAGCTCAAATAAACGAACTTCTTCCCGAAAATGTGAATACTTTATTATGTGAGCGAGATGATCACGACATTGAAGGGTGCATAAAAGAATATTCAGAACGCATTTCTCATCTTAAAACATACGACTTTGACTTTGTGTTTCTAGGAGATGCCAGGCTCTATATTTTTGTTGATTGCGTGAATGCGCTAGCAAACAAAAATACCTTTTTAATGGACGATGGCGCTCTAACCATAACCACAATGCATAGCTTAAAAACGCATGGTGTTTATTACCCGTTAGGTAAAAGTACAAACATAGAACGCACAGAACAAATTGAAAAGGTAAAACGAAAGTACGGCCTATGGGACATGAAGCACACGCCTTATAACCTTTTTACAATTTTTGATTTCCCTTCATCTCAGGCCATTAGAGTAGTCAAAAACCCGTTGCAATCTATACGCTATACTCACACCAACACTGACCCTCAATCGGTACTCTTTCTCGGGCAACCTCTGGGAAATGGCAGATTTTGCAGCAACGATATGTACAATCGACTAATGGAGCGCATTGTCAATTACTACTCTGATAAGCGCTTTTTGTATTTACCACACCCAAGAGAAACTGAAGAACAAGTTGCGCAACTCAAAGGCTTTAAAAACCTCTGTGTTATAGAAACGTCGATGCCAGTTGAGCACTTTGTTATGACCCTTGATAGTGTCCCTCACACTATTTCAGGTTTTTTCTCCACAGCGTTATGGAATATTGCCAAGTTTCAAACCGGTCTCCATGTTGAGGCATTTAGGATTGACTCGAGTAACTATGACGATGCAGTTTTACAGAGAAAATCTCGCAACGGTTTTTTATCTGATTTTGATGCTAATGAACTGTGCTACGAACATTTTGCGCTGCGCTTGAAGGTTATTGAAGGTATAGTCTAATCCCACGAGTGAACTCTCGAAGTCTCTGATGCGAAGCGGGTGACGAGTGAGCATGCCCTTGCGCTACTGCGTATCTTTATCCACATGCAGTCCCGCGTCCAAAAATTCACTAAACTCTACGGCTTGTGTGTTCGCGTAGTCAGAAAATGTGATATTTTTCTTTGGAGTATGCCAGTCATCGCCGTATAGGAACGCTAAGTAGTCTTTTGCTTTAGCTGGTATTTGAATTGAGTTTCCATACCAATTAATAGTCTCGGCGTGACGAAAATGCTCTTCAGGAGAAAACCACATTCCTAAACTCGGAAGGTGGATTGATTTCCCCTCCTTAAACTCTCGAATGCTAAAAGTAGTTTTAAAATCTGAAAGCGAATTCTCAGGGTCTACAAAAAGTAAAACAATTCCCATGCCGCGCCCGCTCTTGTCTAGGGTCTTCTCGACTTGCCATGATACCCCACTATTATCTTGTGAAATAAAACGCTCGATAACGTCGATTGTGAGGTCAAAAAAACCTTCCGGAACAGACATATCGATATCGTCATCCCATGCAATTATATCGCGTTCTCTTATGACACCTAGTAACGTGCCAAAGTCCAATACCAACGGCACATTACGCTCAATCGCGATAGCTGATAACTCACATATTATCTTACGCCCAAATGCACGAGTAACCTCGTTGTAAAAGGGCGGCGTTTGTTTTTTGAGCTTGCTTTTAGGCGGAATGCAGATTTTTTCTGGTGCTATACCAAGTGAATCTATTAGCTGAGTCTTAACTTCGCTCGCCCATTGGGTCGTAATAACAATTTCATCATAGGTAAACTCGGTTAATTTTTCCGGCCCACAGATCACAACACCGTCTAACACTTGACCATCTTTGTTTTTATCGTTATCGACAATACCAACAAACTCTCGTTCCTCAGCGCAGTTGGACATGAACGCTTTTGCGCTCGCTCCGGCACCAAACAACAGTGTTTTTATCATCATATATTTACCCTCAGGTGTCAGCGTTTTGCATGCTTTCTTCAATAACAGTCTTCACTAATTCAGGCGTTACTGGCGAGATAAAATTCCCTGCGCGAGATGGGTCTAATTCACGGTCAACCGCTGTTAATAAATCAGGTAACAAGGCGTATTCATTCATTACATCATGTAGTTTGAGTGAATCAAGAAGATGAATAACTTTATCAGCCTGTTCCTCTGATAGCTCAAGTGGCCTCGCTCCCACATATTTTAGTAACGGCACTAATGTAAAGCTACAGGCTAACCCATGAGGTACATTGAACGCTAAGGTGATGGGATAGGAAATCGCGTGGGCAAGCGCCGTTTTCGTTATTGAAATCGCCAGTCCTGACAGCAGTGCCGCTTGTTGGAGTGCTTTTCTAGCAGATAAATCATGTCCGTCATTTAACGCTTTAGGTAATGCATCACAAATCAACGTAATTGCTTCTTTTGCATACATCGCTGATTGTTCCGAGCGGTTAACATTCCACAGTGATTCTAACGCATGAGACAGTGCATCAAGCGCCGTATTCATTGTCTCCGATTTAGGTAGGTCACGCGTTAGTGAGGGACATAAGATAATGAAATCTGCGTGTACATTTGTCACAGAGTATTTTTTGCTGTTATACGAATCCCAAACTGTGGCGAAAGGCGTAATTTCAGCCCCTGTTCCAGAAGTCGTCGGAATGGTAGTTAGACGAACATTTTGTCGACCTTCGGTTGGAGTAGCCAAAAGCTCTGTCACTGACAGGTATTTCTTATCAAGAAGTGAAGACAACACCTTAGCCGTATCCATTACACTGCCGCCGCCTAAAGCAACAATATGTTTGATGCCCCTATCAACAAATTTGGCATAAATAGCATCAATAAAAGCCATTTCAGGATTGGCAGTAACATCATCCACAATTGACAATGTCGCACATTGCAGCTGAGTGCGTATAGTAGCCACCAGCCCTCGTGAAACAAAGCCTTTACTGGTGACAAGCAGTACATGTTCATGTGGTTTAACCACTTTATTTAACGATGTGAGATAATCATCAGACACATCGATGCCACGAGCAACATCGTCAGGGATAGAAGGGTGTAGTTTATCCATCTTAATACTCAACAGAGTGCTGCATAAACGCTAGCTTATTTTCTATTGGAGTAGAAGTTGGGCGACCTAAGTCAGTGCGCGCACCTTTGTTAATTTTCACTTCCAACAGCATTGGGCCATCTGTCTCTCTCAATTGGCTTTCTATGTCTTTCCAAAACTCATTCAATGCATCTCTCGTTTCATAGCACTTATAAGCACTGTATCCACAGCCCAATGCAATCTGTTCAATATCGATATTACCCGCCACCGTGGGCTGGCCTCCTACGGAGTCATGGCACGCATTATTTAATATCACATGAATTAAGTTTTTTAAGCCGCTGCTTCCTGCTATTGCTAACGATCCCATGTGCATCAACATTGACCCATCACCATCAAGAGCGACTACAGGCTTTTGCGGTTTCGCTTTGGCGACTCCCATTGCTATAGATAAGGTGTGGCCCATTCCTCCCACTGTCAAAAAATCCGTATTTTTTTGCCCATGGGCTTTTCGTATTTCAAATACCTCTCGCGATGTTTTACCAGTGGTTGAAACAATAAGCGCCTCAGACGGTACTTGTGGGAGTAACACCGCCAGCGCCTGTTCTCTATTCATCGCATAAACTGGAGTTTTTGAGGATACCTTTGCAATTGCTTTAAACGTATCACTTTTCACGAGAATAGCCACCGGTCGAGACTGTTTACTCATTGTTTGCAATAGTGATTTCAGATTCTTCTCAAGAGAAGTCGTGCTATCAAGAATGATGTAAGGGATGTCCAATACATTAAGCTGCTGCTCAGAGATTCGGCCCTGCTTAATATGTTGGGGTTCATCTTTAACTCCGGGCTCACCACGCCAACCAATCACAAGTAACATGGGTATACTGTAGACTTCCGGATCTGCTAATGAGGTCAGCGGGTTTACGACATTCCCCAAACCGGAATTTTGCATGTAGACTACCGCTGGCTTGCCAGAACCTAAAAAATGCCCCATGGCCATCGCCACTGCATTTCCTTCATTTGCCGTGATCACATGAGCGTCTGATTCAAAAGCATTATCAATGTAGCTACAAAGATTTTTAAGCAATGAATCAGGTACGCCATAATATTGGGTAATACCGTGCTGCTGTAATGTCGTACAAAACGTATCTGGAGACAACATCGTACTACTTACCGCCAGGGATAAGTTCTAAAATTTGCTTGATAGGCATCATCTTAGAGTCAACTTCAGCACTTCGACTGTGACGCAAAATAGATTCTGCCGTATTACACATCGCGGGATAAGCACTACGCAAAAGCTGATTAGCATAAATGACAACATTCACACCTCGCGCTTCCAATTCTGATTCATACACACTGTTATAACTAGAAGGTACTGCGATCAACGTTTTTTTATTTTCAAACGTAGCGTAACGATCACAGAACTCAAAAATCTCATCGGGTGTTTTTTCTCTACTGTGTATCATGATACCGTCAGCACCGGCCTCTAGAAATGCCTTGGCACGCTCAATAGCATCATCAACACCTTTACCCAAAATTAAGCTTTCAATTCGCGCGATAATCATGAAATCATTTGTTGCTTGAGCGCGCTTACCCGCAGCTATCTTCTGGCTAAAATTCTCAATTGAATCTTGCGTTTGCGCAACTTCAGTTCCAAACAAAGAGTTCTTTTTAAGCCCTGTTTTATCTTCAATAATTACCGCTGACACTCCTAAACGCTCAAGCGTTTTTACAGTGAAGGTAAAATGTTCTGTTTTACCGCCGGTGTCTGCATCATAAATTATTGGCTTAGTAGTCACTTCAAGTACCTCATTAAGCGTACTCATGCGCGATGATACATCAACGGCTTCAATATCAGGTTTACCTTTTGCGGTAGAATCTGTAAGGCTACTGGCCCACATACCATCAAACTCTTTTACGCCCGACTCAGTTTCTATACGTGTATTTTCTATAATCAAGCCAGACAAGGCGTTGTGAATATCGAGAAAGCGTACTTGAGGTTTAGCAGCTAACAAGCGTTTAAGCGACTTAAGGCGAATTTCCGGTGTGGTGCCCACTTCCTTCATGGCTTGGTGTAGCTTCGTCGAAGATATACCCTTTGTATAAGGCACTTCCACCAGTTCACCGCCCCATTGTGCCAAACAGTCGATAACGCGCTGACGTGTTTTCTGTTGCACCCCCGTCTTCCAGTCATCACCGTGAACAACATAATCTGGTTTAAGTTGCTCTAAGTTCGGTACATAATCTAGCGTGGTTTGCGCAATAACGTTATCAACCCCTTTGATATTTTCAATTACTTCTCGGCGTTGCTCAAATTCCATGAAAGGGACACGCTTATAACTGGCTATCGCTTCATCAGTAAGAAGTCCTACGGTTACACTGCCTAATTTTGCCGCTTCTTTTAGTACATTAAGGTGTCCAGGATGAACTAGATCCGCGCTCATACCCACGTAAACACTCTTTGTCATAATTATGGTTCCAATCATTTAATACAGTTTAAGGTGTCGATAGTTTATCGGCAATAAACATAAAACATTGAAGAGTATATTGTTATTCGATGCCAATAGCTGACGAATACTCGGTTATGTTTTGATTTTTTCTAGCCATAGCTCGGCTTTGTCTGCACTTAAATCTTCCAATAGTAGTGATTCCAACTGTATTTTTTTGCGAACAACTTTACCTCGACTTCCTATGTTGTCACACTCAAGTGTATTCACGTCAACGCCAGCGCGAGGGATAGCAATATATCGCGCGTATTCCACGTAGGCATCAACCCATGATAGGGAGTCTATGAGAGGTTCAAGGTAGCGTGCTTTCTGTTCCAGCGAACTGCCCGTAAATTCATACTTAGGCAAGAACATGAATACATGTTCCATGTTGCACAAAAAGCCTGCTACAAAATGTTGTCTAGTACTGTGAATAAAAGGCATATCACCACTAAGAAAACACGATGCATCAAATGGTCTAGGCATGTACCATACATAGTAACTCTCATTGCGTGAGTAAGAGTTGCTTGCCTTTGTTATAATATTTTCAAAAGGGGCATATGCGCCAATTAAACTGTAATCAGATAAAGTCTCGTCATAATCTATGGCATAAGGCTGTTCGCTGAATACCACTTGATAACTTGTCGAACTTTCTCGCTTGGTATTATTATCAAAAACCGCATACTCTTGAATGAAAGTATCGAGACATTCGTAATTGTCTTCGACGATAGCACTAAACACCGCATTTTTTGATTTAGCCCACAATCTTAGGAAAACAGATTCTCGGTTGTGAACACACGAACTCGCAACATCAAATGCTGAAACATTATCTAAATAAACTTCTTTTATATCCAATAACGTCTTCAACCACTCCTCTCGCGTTTGTTCTAGCAGCTCCATGTTTTGAGATGCAGAAGATAATTTGCTAAATAGGGCATTTGCATAGTTCACTGTGCCATATAATAGGTAGAACAAGAGCGATTTCTTACCTTTATATGACGCAAAAACGAGCTCTTTTTGAGTGTGAATAAAATTATCTACCGTGGCAACGGTTGAAAATGGTTCTCGCGCCCTGTCTATGAATGTGGATAATTCGTTTTCTAATGCATCCAACCGATAACGCTTATAAAACGTTTCTTTGTAGCCGGTCGCATCTTCAAACGACGAAAATGCATTACTTTTGATAGACTTCAGAGCATTCGAACACTGTTGGGGTGTGGACATTACCAAAACCATATCCGGACGAAGCGGCACTGCGCCTGCAACTTTAGCGCCGTCACTACAATTAAAGCAGGATACAGAATTGGTAGCTAATGACTGTTCAATAATAGTCTTGGACATCTTGAACTCATACTTCGTGAATACCGTTTTACGAAAGTTTCCAGGTACCACGATTGAAGTATTGTTCTCAGCCTCGTAGTCATATATTTCTTTACCATCAATATAATACGATGAATTTTTTGAGTGATGACTGCGCTTATTGTAGAAACCAAGATCAACGCCAAACAAATATAATTGCTGCATTCCTAATTTAGAAAAGAGATTTACGGCTAAATTTGATACCGTTGGAAACGCAAATCGTAACTCCTCAAAGTTCTCTCTTCCAAGTATTTCAAGTGCAGAAACTGTTGATGACTCACCATCTTTAAATGCAATGAAAACATCTTTGAACAGGTCACACGTATCAGGGTGGATTCCGTTGACTGATATTAAGCTAATATTTTTTAAATAATTAAAATCGTCAACCCTACAGCACCAATCAAAGGTTGATCTATTTTGCTCTATTTCTGCGTGGAAATCGGGAGTAATCCCATGTTTATGCAATGAAGACAATGCGGTACCGCATGAGACCACAATCACATGCTCACGCCACTCTCTGATACTATCGATGGCATCATCTAACGATGGCCCATTACCAATAATAAATACTGGTACTTCTTTGTCTTCAAATGACAGATACTGTGATGGTGATTTGCGCATAAATGGGGTTTGCCGATCGAGCATCTCAGTGGTTTGAGCGATACCATATCTTGCATGATCAAAATACTCTCCCATCGAGATAACAACTTGAAGTTGCTCTCGTAACTGAGCAATGGCAGAAACTAAGACCGAGTTATAGTAGCTTTGATAGAAGTAAGTGTTGGCCAGTATATATGGCCCTATAGAATAAAATTGATTCAATAGGTCTTTGAACAGATTCGTCCCATCATCACCGATATTGATATACAAGCGGCCTTCGTTTTCATCAATATCAGCAAGGATCTCATCCCATTTAATGGCATATAGAGATGCGTGAAAAAAATCCTTGTTAGGCTCACAGATGAAAAGCTTTTCTACATTGTGCTTTTCCAACATAGTTTCAATTTGATAGCCCACACCGACGCCAAATAAAATTAACGATTTTAAGGTTTCCGGCAGCGTTCCTTCTTCTTGTTCAACTTGCTTTAGTAACGTCTCCGTTCTATTTACGAACTGATAATGCAGATACTTCTTTAATTTTTTCCCTTTGTAGCCCAGTATCAGTCCATCTTTATTTGGCTGTTCGCTAAAGTTTTCAAAGTTCAAATTACACTCTTGTCTTGGAGACAAGCCATACCACGAAACTAGATTGCTTTTCTTAAGCACATTGATCTCACCGTTGTCTCCTTCAACGGGTACCCAAACCTCTGCTTTATAGTTTTTAAACGTTTTGTAAATAGCAGGAAAATACTTCTTAAGTGCTTCAAGGTTTCGCTCGCGACGTAGCTGAGCAGCTTCGCCTGGGTCTTGGTAACTATCAATAGGTATTGATTGTGTCCAGCGCGGTACATAATCGACTGGAGTTTGAGATAAGTTAAAGTTAAGACCCTCGCGTTTTAAGCGCGTCCAATCACCTTGTATACACGCTTTTTCAATGCTATCAAAAACCGGAATATTGTAGTGTTTATACACATGGAATTGATTGAGCGAGAAGTGCTCATTTAACTCTTCAATATCATTGACAATGTTGCGACCATCTTTGCCTAGCTGAAAGAAAAGGCGTACGCCCTTTTCATTCGCAATGCTCAATATTTCGTCCCATTTATTACAAAAAATAGAACATTTGAAATACTGAAGTTCTGGTTCATAAACTACCAAGTTCTCGATGGAATGGTTTTTAACCAGCTCACCTATATGCAACCCTAAGCCTATTCCCAACACAACCAATGTTTCTATATGTTGAGGCAGTTCTTCTCTGTAGTCATAACCACTGATTGACAGTGCATCAGAAAGCGCCCCAAGATCCTCTTCATTAGCTTTTGTATCTGAATACTGAGCATTGCCCTTTGAATTAAGCGCCACACAAATTGCTCTGTTGGCTAGATTACTATATTGCTCATGAATTTCACTGGCAGGATCTAAGCCATATAGAGTGCGACCGACACCATAGTCGACGATATTAAACTGCCCCTGTTTGTTACAAAAAATCGAAACATTGTCATTTCGAATGGTATTAATTTGTTCAACCAGTGACGGGATATAGGTTCTGAACGCGAGTAAGTTAGCCTTGTATTGACTTTCAATGTAGGCTGCGGTTAGCTTTTCGACTTGCGTTTGTTTTTCTTCATCTTTGTCTATGTGCAATCGAATATTTTTTAGCATAGTCGATGTTAACCTTATAAAAACTTCTAAACACCTAATGCTTTACAATTTATGCAATAGGCCTAAATTCATACCAGATACCACTTTAACTTTCGCGTAATGTTAGTCAAAGTCAGCATTAAAAGATGAGAAGCGCTTCTTATTAGTCCACGTTTTCTTATGTAATTCAAATAGGTGTAAATCAAGCCATTGGTCCCCCTTGTTTATGTGAGATTCATAAACACCAACGTGACGATAACCGTGGAGTGAATGCAATTTCATAACACTCGTATTATTGCTTAGGACTTCCGCGGTAATTTTTTGAAGGGTGCTATTTTCGAATACATAATTATAGAAGTAAGGAGGGATGAGTCCTCCTAAATGTGTCCACTCTTGCTCACCAATGTAAAACCCCCCAGCTACACCTCAAGTGCTTCTGGCAAACGTCAGACTGATTAATGACACCGATGGGCTGTTGATTATATTCAATTACCCAGTAACGATTCTGGGCGTCATTTTGAATTGATTCAAACCACTGCCTCTGCTTTACCATGTCAACACGCACATCTGTCAACATGACACGATTGACATGTTCGCTCGCTCTCCATGTCATGATCATAGATAAATCGTTAGATGTGATATACCGAAATTTAAACACGCGATATGTCCATTAAAGTGTACGTTGCTTTTTAAATCGTAAACTAAACTGTTCGTGTTCATCGAAAATAAACTTCGCAGGAACCTGAAAGCGCTCAAGAAATTGCTGACAATAACGCTTAATGTCGGCTTTGATTACTTTTTTATCTTTGTGTTCAGCATCACTTGTTAATCTAATTTTACTACACACGATATTTCCCAATAACGCATTAGGCTGAGAAAATACCTCTGCTTCAGCAATATAGTCCAGTTGTAAAAGTACACTCTCTACCTCTGCAGGGTACACCTTTTGTCCGCCAACATTAATGATTTCTGACTCTCGACCTAACACCTTGATGTATTCACCTTTAACCTCAACCCTATCGCCAGTATGAAACCAACCATCTTCGGTGTAAGGACTAGGAGCGTTCATATAACCCAACATCCCTGAATGTGCTTTTACTTCTAAAATATTGTCATCAGTTATTCTGGTTTCAAAACCTTCCCCACCCACTTTCATCCAAAGCGATGATGATGACTCAGACTTCGAGCGCAAAATACCAATCTCAGAAAGTCCGTAAGTTTGGAGTAGCCGAATATGAGGAAAGAGCTGGTTAAATCTCACTAAAATTGACTCAGGCATAGGTTCTGTACCATAAGTCACCGTCTTTAGTGTGCTTAAGTCAAAGCGTTTATATGCTTCGCTGATAAGGATTAAATTAATAAAGGTTGGTGATGTAGGAAGAAGCTCTGCCTTAAATTTTTCGACAGTTGATAGAACCGTGTCCGGCTTGCGGTCTTTTACAGTGATAACACAGCCAGCATTGGACAGGGTATACAGCAACGTGTTTACCCCACCTATATGGTCATATAATAAAAACGTAATCGCTCTCAATGCGTGGCGACGTACTTTGAATTTCTCAAGTAGCTTTGCAATATCGTGAACTGCTGCCTTGCTTTTTCCTGTTGAACCCGAAGAAAACAAAATAAGCCCCGGTACGCGTTGAGAACGCAATGCAAGTATATGTTGGTGTTCAGCCGTCACGAGCAAGGTTTTTATTTGAAAATCGTCATGACTATCTATTGATATAATGGTTTCAACTTGTGCCGTTTCGATAAACTCGTCTTTCTTATGTGCAACGGAAGCTGTGATGGGAACCAGAATAGTCGCTTGCTCAATAAGCGCCAACATTAAAGCGATAGAACTCGGTGAATAATCAGCTTCTATCATTACGACGGTTCCAGAAGATATTTGATTTTCTTCTAGCACTTGCTTCCAAAAGCCAATTTTCTCAGTTAACCATTCGTATGAATAGGCGCGTTCTTGCCATACAATAGCATCACTTTTTTTGTTCGCTTCAAAGACATCAAGAAAAAAGTCGATAAACATCACGCCCCTCCCAAGTACAATACTTGCCCTGTTATAAATTCACTTTCAGGTTGAATATAAAAGTCTATTGCATTAGACACATCTGTCATCTTTCCAAAACGTTTGATACTTTGCTTTTCGAGTAGTTTATCTAACTTATCGTCAGGGATGTTCTTGATGAGATCGGTAAGAATAGGTGTGGGGCCTAAAGCATTTACTGTTACACCAAACTCCGCAAACTCTTTTGCTAAAATTTTTGTGAGGCTTTCCACTGCAGATTTAGAGGCAGCATAAATTGCTTCCCCTTCTAGCGCAAAGGGCACAGCTACGGTTGAAAAATTAACGATTCGACCATAGCCATTTTTTCTCATTAATTTAACAGCTTCACGGCAGAATAAAAAACTCGCAAACACATTTGTAGAAAAGACTTTCTCAACCGTTGCCAATGGCGTTAACAAGGCGTGATTCATAGACGCAATACCAGCATTATTGATGAGAATATCAAGTCGTTTGCGAGCCTTTCGAATTGTAGAGAAAAGTGTCTTAACCGCCTTTTCGTCACTAACATCGAGACAGTGATGTGAATAATTTGTGTGACTTACCGTTGACTCAGAACGACTACAGCCAACAACGCAATATCCTTTATCCAAGTAATACTGGGTAAGGTAAAGACCTATGCCTCTGCTTGCACCTGTAATTAATACAACACTGTTTAAATTGGCATTGTTCATTATAGAGAGTTTATTTCTTCGGTTAAGTACTGAGCAAGTGTAGCGATTGTCTTAAATGGGCTATTTTTTTGTGACAACGCTTTTTCATTTGCTATGACGAATTCTATGTCTAGTTCATCCTCCAGTAATTCCTCCACAGATAGAAGTAAATTAACTAAATCAACCGAATCTAGAACACTGGCAGCGCCGAATAATGGTGTACTCTCTTCTTTGGTAACGGAAACGTCACCGTTGCCCGCATTGAGTTCATCAATTGCGGAGTAAATAAGTTCAAGAATTTTTTGATATGCGATCATTATTACCTTACTTCCCTAATGATGATTTTAATTTGATTACAGCGCTAAAGATGTTATCGGCGCCGTTAATGTTGGCTTGAGTCGCGTTGGCATTCATTATCGCTTTTAGCTTCATTTCATCATGCCATAGGCTTAAGCCTTGTTTAACAATATCGCATGATTCCATACCATTGCGCGTATCTAAAGCAACAGCTTTTCCTGTATTGTGACTTTGCATACAAGCTTGAAATTGGTTGTCAGCAACGATCAGTAACATAGCTGGTGTGTATAACGCTTGTAGCTCGTACTGCGTCGCCCCACCAGCTGAAATAACCAGTCGCGAGACCAAAAAAATGTCTGACACTTGCTGTGCATTGTGCCAGTGAGTAACGTTTATCGTCTCATCAGCAAATTTTGAAAGCTGTGTCGCATGTGGAAATGCACCGCCAGTAATGACATTAATAGGGATGCGTGGCAAAGCGTCACTAAACTTAGCGGCCAATTCATAAGACAAGTTCGTAGTATCTGCGCCGCCTAAAATAATTGTTAAAGCACTCCGATTGTCTAGTCTTATGGCTTCGCTTTGTTGCTTTGGTGTTAAGTGAAATTCACCGCGCAATATACGAAATGAATCACCTAAGCAGCAATGTGCATAACTTTCAGTTTGATGATAATTTAGCGACGATGCATGGCTATTGGGGTTGATAATACAGTCTGCATACAACCTCCCAAGATCGTTGTTATCGTCGATAGCAACGAAGAGTACAGATTGCGCCTTCAATATCTTTGCAAGCTCACAACGATAAGCACAAGTAAATTGATACCCATCCAGAATTAAAACATCAACCTTGTTGCGCAAGCAAAAGCGTTCAAGTTCATCAAGTTCATTTTGGGCATTTTCAAGGAGCGAGACCTCACCTACCCAATCTGATCGATTTAAGGCTTGCTCATAGGATAGTGATGTCATCAAAAATGAAATCTGATAGCCTTTTTGGACACCATGCTGAGCAAGCGCCAAACAGCGCATCAAATGGCCTAAGCCTATTTGGCTGTTACCTTCCACACGAAAAGCAATATGCATTGTTATTCGCTAAGATCTTTATCAAAAATTGCATCACCTGCTTTTAATGCATTGCGCGCTGATGCTGATAGTACACGATTGAAATGTTTAGGCTGAAGCCCTATCGCCGGGCGGACAATTTGGACGTTTTCTCTGGTAAAGCGCTCGCCAGGTTGAATGTCCTTTCTAGCAAAAATAGAGCGTCGGTAATATTTTGACTTTTCCTCGGCAGCTGTTCCTCCGTAGACCACATCGCCCATGGCTTGATGAGCAACCCCAGCGCTATCTACCAACAACTTAAATTCATCGGGCTCTAGAGAAAATGCGGCATCAACGCCACCTGCATTTCGGTCTAGAACAAAGTGCTTTTCGATAACGCAAGCCCCCAGTGCAACAGACGCAACCGCCACTCCAATCCCTAAAGTATGATCAGACAATCCTACCGCACAACCAAATTTATTTGCCATATCAGGTATTGTCATCAAGTTTGTATTTTCAGGAGACGCGGGGTAAGTACTCGTACACTTTAAAAGAACGATGTCCTCAGCACCGACGTCTTTTGCAGCAGCAACCGCTTCTTCAATTTCACTTACAGACGCCATGCCTGTTGACATAATCAGAGGCTTGCCCGTTTTCGCTACCTTCTGAATTAAAGGTATATCAGTTAATTCAAACGAAGCGATTTTATATGCAGGGACATTTAGACTCTCAAGAAAATCAACAGCGGCTTCATCAAACGGAGAACTAAATGCAATAAGCCCCAACTCAGAAGCAAAATCAAATAGTGGTTTGTGCCATTCATAAGGCGTACTCGCCTGCTGGTAAAGTTCATGCAGGTGTTGCCCATGCCACAGTGAATCGTCTTCCATTATACGGAAGTTATCAGAGTCAATATTGAGTGTCATTGAGTCAGCTGTATAGGTCTGAAGCTTGATAGCATCAACGCCAGCAGATGCGGCAGCGCTCACCATTTGTTTCGCTAATTCAAAATTCTGTGCGTGATTGCCTGATAACTCAGCAATAATAAACGGCTTGGATTTCGACGATATTACCCTGTTCGCTATTTTCATCTGTTTCCTCTGTAATCCTAACCTTTTATATTATATTGGTTCTCTCTGACAGGTTTTGCGCTACATAGGCTTTGAACATTAACTCAGCTCGCTGCCAATCCTCAATAGTATCAATATCTTGCACTAAATGCCTAGGTAAAATTATTGGGTGGCTATGATGAGAAAACATTGATTTATTACCATTGAGATACTCTTCAGATCTCCCCCAATAAAACTGCCCTGCATCATGGTAGGCTTCGACCAAATCCTGCGAACGCTTTTTTATATGTTCTGGAAACATAACTTCAACGCCTTGTTCCGAAATTGAAATGGCGCGCTGAATGGGAAATGCAAAAGTTGTTGCGGAAAAAGCGAACGCTTTGTTTTTATTATCAACTAAAGCTTTTAGGCCTTGTTGTAAAAAGCGCTCTTGTAAAAAGGGGGCTGTGGCATAAATGCAACAACTGTATTCATAGTTATAACCAAGCTCTTGCATTGCTCGTATGGCATGACGAGTTACTGCTGTCGTCCCAGTGAAGTCATCGGCTAATGCCGCAGGTCTGATAAATGGAACTTTCGCTCCATATTCCCGAGCGACCTCTGCAATTTCTTCGGAATCAGTACTGACGATGATTTTATCAAAACACTTCGACTGAGAGGCCACTTCTATTGAATAAGCGATTAGCGGTTTACCTTCAAATAAACGAATGTTTTTTTAGAGGGATACGCTTACTACCTCCCCTGGCAGGAATAATAGCGAGGTTCATTTCGTAACCTCAGATTTTAGAACCTCAGTGAGTTGAGTAACAACTTCACTTTGTTCTTCGTTTGTCATAGTAGGGAAAAGCGGAAGTGTTATTACATTTTTATAGTACGTTTCTGCATTAGGGAACATACCTTTTGTAAAGCCCAACGCTTTATAATAGGGGTGAAAATGAATTGGAATGTAATGCACGTTAACACCGATACCACGCCCTCTCAATGCTTTAAAAACGGCTTCTCTTTCGTGGTTAACTAGTTCAATTGTATAGAGATGCCATGCACTATTTTCGTCAAGCAAAGGCCTTTTTATTGGTAGTTCTACGAGTAAATCATCATACTGTTTAGCTAGTGCTAATCTTGCAGATACAAAACTGTCTAAACGCATCATCTGAGAGCGCCCAAGCGCCGCATGCAGATCACTCAGCCGATAGTTGTAACCTAGTTCAAGCTGTGTGTAAAACCATGGTTGGTCGCGATTTTCAGTATCAAATAAACTCTCATCACGAGTGATACCGTGAGTAGAATAACGACGTAGTAACGTTGCTAGGTTTGCATCATTGGTTAAAACCATTCCACCTTCAGCACTCGTAATAGACTTCACTGGATGGAAGCTTAAAACCGTCATTAATGAATAGGTACATTTACCCACCGCATTACCAAGTGCATCCTTTCCACCAAGGGCATGTGCAGCATCTTCTATCAATGCAATACCAAATGGTTTAGTAATTTCCGCTACTGACGCCATATCACAGCTATGCCCAGCAAAGTGAACAACAACTAGCGCTTTGGGAAGCATATTGTGCTTCGCTGCTTCATTGAGTTTCTGCGATAAGTGATTTAAGCAGAGGTTTCGAGTTTGAGGATCGATATCGACGAAATCTATATCAGCGCCACAATAACGTGCACAATTAGCGGATGCAGCGAATGAATTTGGCACAGTCCAAACAATATCACCTTCTTTCACACCTAACGCTAAACACGCCAAATGAAGACCAGAAGTACCACTGTTACATGCTACGCCGTACTTGGCTCCCGTATACTCACAAACGGCCCGTTCAAATTGAGGTACTTGTTCACCTTGAGTTAACAGGCTGTCCTTCAAAACAGCAGTAACAGCATCGATATCTTCTGGATATATTTTGTGCCTGCCGTAGGGGATCATAATGTTGCCTTGTCTAAATTCCTCAGCTCACCAACGGTCAAAAATTGAGAATTAGTCCCTGAGTGATACTCGAATTTATCTGCAGCAGGTGCACCTTTCTCATCCAAACGGTTTTTAAAATAATCAAGCGTTTTATCAAAGAAAGTAATCGCAGGCGCAATAACAAAATGGTCGTTAAATTCTACAGTATGATGCGCCATTTCCTCGGGAACCATAATTTCATGAAGCTTTTCGCCAGGGCGAATACCAATCACTTTAAAGTCTTTGCTTCCACTCATGGCCTCAACTAAATCAGTTATCCGAACCGATGGAATTTTAGGTACAAAGATTTCACCACCTTGCATCCTTGAAAAACTCTTTACTACAAATTTGACACCTTCATCTAGCGTTATCCAAAAACGCGTCATTTCTGGATGCGTCACAGGTAACTGCTTTTCTCCCTCTTGTAGCAATTTTCGATAATGAGGTACAACAGATCCTCGAGAACCAACAACGTTACCGTATCGAACCACTGAAAAGCGCGGGCCATCAGCGCCTGAAATATTATTTGCCGCGACAAATAGCTTGTCTGACGCCAACTTTGTCGCGCCATAGAGATTAACTGGATTTGCCGCTTTATCTGTTGATAGTGCAATAACACGTGACACGTTATTAGCAATAGATGCATCAATGACATTTTGCGCGCCATTAATGTTAGTTTTTATACATTCATTAGGATTGTATTCAGCCGCAGGCACTTGCTTTAGCGCAGCAGCGTGAACGACGTAGTCAACGTCTTTCATAGCCGTTTTTAAGCGCTCTTTGTCTCTCACATCACCGATAAAATAGCGCATGCATGATTGAGAAAAGCGCTGTTGCATTTCAAACTGTTTTAATTCGTCTCTAGAATAAATGATGATTTTTTTGGGAGAGTAGCTTTCTGTCAAGTAACGAACAAATTGGTTACCAAAAGAACCCGTACCTCCGGTAATTAAAATTGACTTATTATGGAAATCTATCATATCCGGGCTCTCACTATTTTGAGGTTTATACAGCACAAAACACTGATAACAATATAAGTAAAGCAACTTGAATATTCGAATTAAGCACAGTGTACTGTAAAGCTACTTATATTTTTGTACCGCTGATCTGCTTCGAACAAAATGCGTGATGTCTTTTTTCGCATCTACAAGCAAGCTCTGCGCCATTTCTTTAAGTGTATTATTGACATCAAGTTCAAGTTTTGCAAACACTTGTTTTTCTTCAGGGTGTAAAGTGTCCAAGTGCTGTCTTATGACTTCGTCACGAAGTACTAGAAGTGCTTTGAATTCGGAAAAGTCGGATTTAGCGTCTGGCTCTTGAGAAGCATTAGCGCTTTCATCCAATTGCGCTACAATTTTGACATTAATCTCTTGTAGCGCAGTGGGAGTTTTAGAATGATTTAAATCGTCGATATTCACACAGCTTGTCTTTTTTGACGCTGGGCTTCATACGCTTCCTGTTTAGCTTCTTCAGGAATCTGCACCCATGCGTCACGAATTGGTGTTAATAGGCTAGATACTTCATCTAAAATTTTCAAGTCGTTACTGACGTGTGCATCACTCAAACGCTCAACCATATAGTTGTAAAGTGCGAACATATTATCAGCAACCTCCCCACCTGCCGCTAGGTCAAGGGTGTCGCGTAAATGCATAATAATGGCACTTGCCTTTGAAATGTAGCTCGCCTTTTCAGAATAATCTTTGCGCTCCATTGCGCCCTTAGCATACGCTATACGGTCAAGCGCACCTTGCAATAACATCAGGGTCAATTTATGCGGATCAGCATTAGCAATATCCTGTTTAAGGTTGCCTTTACGATACGCGTTAATACCTTTTAGTGACATAAAATAACTCCAACACTTTTATTGCTTACAACGATGCCAACAACGCAGAGCCTGTTTGATTTAACTGCGCTACGGTTTGATCGAGGTTTAAATACTTATCACGAAGAATTTCTTCGTAGTTCAACATCCGTAATTCTAATGTTTCGCGTTCGTCGTACAGTTCATCCCGGTTATCTTTTGCAGATCTTTCACGCAAACTGATCAAACCACTATATGATGTATACTCTTTAGAAAATTCGTACAAACGAGTTGCTATACCTTCTTCGTCATCGGTAAACAACTTGGCGATTTCATCAAAATTATCTTCTAAAGCATCTTCCAAACGATCTTCGCCAGAACCCAATCCAAAGTCAGTGGTACCAAGCTCTAATTTACCGTCATCGTCAAACTCAATACCGATTTGAAACAAACCTCCGAGCGAAGAAGAACTCACACTACCACCAATGATGGAAGCTAGCCCCGTTTGAATACCACGCAATAAGGAATCTCCAGCTAAAGCACCATCGTCTTCAAGCTCTGATTCACCGTAGCGAGTGAGTGTTTGTATCTCGTCCATTAGTGAATTATAGTTATCTATGAAGTCTCTAATTTTTTTGTCTAGACCTTCTTTGTCATAACCGATGTTCAACTTTGTGGTTAAAAATTCACCCACCGAATTTTTAGGCGACACTTCATTCACTTCAAATGAAACGTTTTGAATGGTGTTTTCAAACTTGTTCGAGCTACTTTGTACTTCGATACCATCAACATAAGCAATGGCATTTTTTGCACCTTCAATGTTAGCTGCGCTAATATTCGCTGTGCCGCCTGTAGTTGATAGCCTATCTAATTCAGTAGCTCCGGTGTCATTGTTAATTACTAAGTCATTACCATCACCGGTTTCACTCGATGAGAAAACTAGACGAGGCCCTGCACCGGTACCCGTGTCGATAATATTCGCTGTAACACCAAAATTATCCTCTGCGTTATTGATTTTTTCACGCAGCGTTGTCAACGACATGCCTGCCGTTACGTCCACAGTGAACGTATTAGATGCACCTACATTGAATGTCAACGAGCCTGTACCAGATGTGAGAACAGCATCACTGCTGGACGTAAATGCCCCTGCATCAGTTGTTATACGGCTGCCCGAGGCTAATTGCTCTACTGAAATTTGATAATTTCCACGCAATGCAGAATTAGACGCTTCGGCCGACAAAACATCGTTATCTTCAGAGGGGTTGGTTATTGTAGGTTCGCGACCGTTGATGCCATTGTCGCTACGCAGCTCATCAACCGCATCTTTGAAATCGGAAAGTTTAGACTTAATTTGACCGAGGCCTGATATCTCAGCCTCTATACGCTCTTCTTTCTCGTTAAGACGGTTTTCTTTAGGCTGTCTTTCCGCGGTCAAAAGCTGCTGTACAAGATCATCGAGGGCTAAGCCTGATCCCACACCAAGAGACTGAATTGTCATACATTACCTCATTAAACCTGATTGTTTATAAACACTCCCACACTGTTCCCAACATCCTGTTGTAATTCTTGGATCCGCTCGGCAAGTTTTAGCACTTCTTCGGAAGGAATTTGCCGTATTACATCACCAGATTGTGAATCTTTTACCGTTACTACTGAACGATTGGTATCTTCGTCAATGGTAAACGCCAAATCTCGATTCTGAACTTTTAAGAATGATTCAACCTTGGCAACAGCTTCCTCAAGCTGCACACCATCCCTCTCTACTCCTGATTTATCGGCCTGTAGCTCAGAAGCTTGAGACAATTTTTGGTTATCTTTTACAGTAACACTTGAGACACTCACTGTATCGCTAGCATTAACTCTATTCCCGCTAGCCGACTGCTCATCGTTATTAGCTTCGGGCTCTGGCGAAACAGGCCTTTCAGTTTTTACTGGCAGTGCACTAATTGTAGATGCAAAAGCTTGGCCATTTTGATTACTTTGAATATCCACTTAATACCTCCTTACTGAAACGACAAAACGGGCCTTTGCATAAAAAGCAAACACCCGTTACATCTCAATTAAGGTAACTGATAATAGTATAGCTTATCCAAGCAATGACAACGCAGTTTGTGGACGCTGATTTGCCTGGCTGAGTACTGAAACTGACGCTTGCTGTACGATCTGATTCCGAGTAAGTTCCGCCGTCTCCGCAGCAAAATCAGTGTCACGAATCTGAGAACGTGCTGCAGACAAGTTTTCACTAATGTTACTTAGGTTACGAATAGTCGATTGAAAACGGTTTTGCAACGCACCCAAATCAGCTCGAACCGCACCAATACCAGATATAGCACCGTCAATGTCAGCCAATAGTGCAGAAGCTCCACCCGCTGTTTTTACATCGTTAGTGGTTATACCTAAACCTGTAGCACTAAAACCACTGATAGAACCCAGATTAGTCGACGAAAGATTGACAGAAATTGTTTGTCCCTCGTTAGCACCTACTAGGAACTTTGCAGAAAACTTTCCATCCAGAAGATTTACGTTACCAAACTGAGTGTCAGTTGCAATACGCGAAATTTCTGTGCGCAATGCAGACACTTCTTTTTGCAATGCCAAACGGTCCGCTGAACTGTTGATACCATTTTGTGATTGAACTGCAAGTGTACGAATACGCTGTAAACTTGTTGTTACCTCACTTAATGCACCTTCGGCAGTTTGCGACAATGAGATAGCATCATTGGCATTACGAACGGCTTGGTTAAGACCTTGAACCTGTGATGTAAGACGATCAGAGATTTGAAGACCAGCAGCATCATCTGCAGCGCTGTTAATACGGAATCCCGATGAAAGTCTTTCAAACGATGTGTTTAAGCGATCGTTAACGTCAAAAAGCTGGCGCTGTGCGTTTAACGAAGACACATTAGTATTTACAAATAAAGACATTAGATTACCTCCTAGGGATTCGATGGCCGTTGTGGTATCATCAAACCCTTCCAGTTCAAACTAGCTGGGTCACTACTCCCGACTAGCCCCTCTCTTAAAAGTAAATTAAATTACCCCTCAACAATAGGTATCGGCCAAAGCTTTAGGTTCTTTAGTTTTTTTTGATTTTTTTATTTCACCTCTCTGAAACGCACGTAAACAATTGAAATATAAGAATTTAAAATTGATAAAATTTTAAAAAAACATAGCGCGCTATCAGTTTTTTTATTTTTAACTGATGAAAATAGATTGCGTATTTTAGATTTATGAAAGAAAGTATCGCTGGATGATTTAAGAAAATGTCGAAAAAGTGGTGCAGAAAAATTTAGAAATATTGCTCTACTTTTTTGTTGGCATGTAAAGTGCTTAAAGTATATCGAACAAACAGCTTTGCTCACTGTTGTTTGAAATTGGCGGGATGTCTCGGAAAAAATAAAAAAAGCCGAGACACTAGGTCTCGGCCAATTTGCTCATGTTAGGAGATTGAGCAAATTCAGCTTCTGTCGGCTGGCAGGGTTTAGTAGGATAAACTGGCCTCTCAACCAACACTTCTACACTCTCAGTCCTGTTAGTCGGCATTTTCTTAAAAGGAGCGGCATCGCTGCCGCGTACCTTTTCTTTTAGGGGATGGCCTCTCAACTCCTTCCCAAATCAATGCCCGAAGTATATTAACCTAATAGCGATAGAGCGGCTTGTGGACGCTGGTTCGCCTGAGCAAGAATAGTGGTGCTTGCTTGCTGTAGAATCTGATTACGGCTTAGTTCTGCCGTTTCAGTGGCAAAGTCTGCATCTTTAATTCGCGATCTTGCCGCAGATACATTTTCAGATATGTTACTCAAGTTACGAATTGTTGACTGGAAGCGGTTTTGTAACGCACCCAAGTCAGCTCGCATGCCACCGATTGCTGATATAGCAGAGTCTACTGCGGTAAGCAGGCGCGACGCTGCTTGTTCCGTTAGTACGTCGTCATCTGTAATACCAAGGCCAGTTGCACTAAAACCATTTACACCTGCACGTGCTAGGGCTGCAGTAGATAAGTTAACAGAAATAGTCTGTCCAGCATTTGCACCTACTAGGAATTTTGCCGAGAAATCACCAGTTAGTACGTCAACCCCAGCGAATTGTGTGGTTGTAGAAATTCTAGAAATTTCTGTGCGTAGTGCTGAAACTTCTTTTTGTAACGCTAGGCGGTCTGCAGAAGTATTGATACCGTTTTGCGATTGAATAGCTAGCGTACGAATACGTTGTAGTGCAGTTGTAGTCTCTTGCATCGCTCCTTCAGCGGTTTGCGCAAGTGAAATACCATCATTTGCATTTCGAACTGCTTGGTTCAACCCTTGAACCTGAGAAGTCATACGGTCAGTAATCTGAAGACCTGCGGCATCATCCGCTGCACTGTTAATTCTGAAGCCAGATGATAGACGTTCGAAAGCAGTACTTAGGTTATTACCAGTTGTGAACAATTGACGTTGTGCATTTAGCGACGATACGTTGGTATTTACAAATAGACTCATGGGGTCTCTCCTAACAGTTTTAAGTGTGCGCTATTATTTTTGTTATTTGCGCGATTATTTTAAATATTTGGCATAGCCTGTGCTTTGATAACAAATGTCAGAGTAATCTGACGTTTTATCGGCACACTACCGGTAAAACTTGCTAAGTAGAGAAGTTACTTCTCTTTGCTGGCTGGTGGGTTTGTTGTTCCAGACCTCAAACCTCTCACTACCTCCTGGCTTCATTCTCGCCGGTCAGCAGCTCCATCAACACTAGCAAACCTTCCTTTTTATCGACCTTAAACCAGAATTACTTTAATTGTTTTTTATTTATTTTTAAACTTTTAATCAATTGATTTTTATAGACAATAAATTAAATCAAAAACAAACAAAGCCGAACAAAAAAGCCATTTAAGACACTTTAAGATCAATATTTGTAGCACCAGGAGATAAAAACCTACTTTACTCTCCCTTTGTAATAGTTATCGTCATTCTTAGGAATTTCCTTTAGGATTTTTTTAGAAAATTATCTGTTTTATTTAAAAAAATAAAAAATGCAATTTAAATCATATGGTTAAGAACCATAAAAACGAGTAAGAGAGCAAAATTTGACATCCAGACAGTCTCAGAAAACAAAAAGGCTGACACAACACTGTATCAGCCTTTACGTTTATCTATTGTGGACTAGAGCACTACCTCCTGGCCCCACTCTCGCTTTTGCGATTAACCAAGTAGCTGAAGTGCTGCTTGAGGACGCTGGTTAGCCTGAGACAACACAGTAGTACTTGCCTGCTGTATAATCTGGTTACGCGTCAAGTTTGCAGTTTCAGTAGCAAAGTCAGTATCTTTGATTTGTGAACGCGCTGCTGACACGTTTTCAGAGATATTGCTCAAATTCCGAATAGTTGACTGGAAACGGTTTTGAAGCGCACCTAAGTCGGCACGAAGACCCCCGATAGCCGAGATGGCAGTATCAATCTTCGCCATTAAGCCTGAAGCGTTATCACTTGTCAGTACGTCAACATTGGCTCCTGTGATACCCAAACCTGTCGCACTAAAGCCATCAACCCCTGCATTGGTTAGTGTTTGTGAAGACAAGTTAACCGAAATAGTTTGACCTTCATTCGCACCCACTAGGAATTTAGCAGAGTAATCACCCGTTAAGATGTCTACACCAGCAAATTGCGTTGTTGTTGAAATACGTGATATCTCTGTACGCAACGCAGACACTTCTTTTTGTAATGCTTTGCGATCAGCCGACGTATTGATGCCGTTTTGAGACTGAATCGCTAGCGTACGAATACGCTGCAATGCGGTTGTTGTCTCTTGAAGTGCACCTTCTGCCGTTTGCGACAGTGAAATCGCGTCATTGGCGTTACGTACAGCTTGGTTAAGACCTTGAACTTGTGAAGTCATTCGATCGGTAATTTGTAGACCCGCTGCATCATCAGAAGCACTGTTGATACGGAAGCCTGAAGATAAACGCTCGAAAGACGTACTCAAAGATTTGCTAACATCAAAAAGCTGACGCTGGGCGTTCAATGAGGATACATTGGTATTGACGAACATAGACATAATGTCTCTCCTACACTCTCAGTCCAGCTATCGCTGGCAGTCGGATAACCCGACGTTTTGTTTTAGTAGTCACCAACACCTGAGGGGTAATTGATGAACTGGCTCTCTCAGAATCTATATCGACTCAATCCACATTCCCTTTAGAAAAAACTACGAATTTTGCCGAAAGGCGGTAAGATATTGCCGCAGCGAGTGAAAATTGATTTATGTAAGTAGAAGATTTCTAAAGGAGATTCTTACTGTGGACAGTATAAAAATCGATAAGATAATTAGAATTTCAAAACCAGCTGACCATGCAGCCTTTACTGATCTTCATAAAAATCCGTTTGATCCTAGTGACAACACTTTGTTTTGTTGTTACAGACAAGCGAGAAATCACGTGAGCCCTGATGGTGTAATTATCATCGTTAAATTAAGCAAAGTTAACTTTCAGGTGATAACGAGAGAAAGACTTATTTTGCCAGACTTTGATCTACGCGACCCCAAGTTTTCTTTTGATGGTTCGCGGCTTCTCGTAACCGCTTTCGCGAAAACGAATATAGCTGATGGAAATAGACAAACGAAGATGGTGAGTTTTGTTAGCACTACTGGATATTCTTGGTCCTCATCAAACTCGTTTGGTAAAACTGGATGGTGGCTTTGGAATCACGCTTGGAAAAAGGGTGAAGCATTTGGGTTTGCTTACAATAGAGCGGCACAATACATATCATTGTACAAAGGCGATCCAAGCCGCTCGATGGACGTTTATCGAGAAAATGTTTTTGGCCTAACAAAGTCCCAAAAAGGCTACCCCAATGAAAGTGCCTTTTTGTTTGATAGCAATGAAAACGCACTTGTTTTCTTGCGCAGAGATGCAGACTCTTTCAGCGCTCAGTTTGGCACCTCATCTACACCCTATGTTAAATGGCAATGGCATGACTTGGGTATTTATATTGGAGGTCCTGCAGCAGTAGCCTTAGATGACGACAATATTTTGGTTGCTGGTCGTCATATCGATTGGCATAAGCGCGAGTTTACTACGCGGTTGTGGCATTTCAATACAAAAACGAAATCGCTAACTGAAATGCTCGTGCTACCAAGCAGTGGCGATACCAGTTACCCCGGCTTGGTGCTTGAAGGAGATACTCTGTATATGTCGTATTATTCTTGTCATGTAGACAACCAAGCGCGAGTGTATCTCGCTAAATTAACCGGTGTCTCGATGTGCAAGACCCATACAAAGACAACTTAAATATAATTAAATAACGAGAGGTTACTTACCTGCGGGAACGTTGCTAAAGCAGCACTTAGTGCAGTCTCTTGTTTAGCAAATTCGGTAGAGGCTTCAGCATAATCAATGTCTTGAAGTGCCGAGCGAGCGCCTCTGGCCGCGATTTCCATATCAAGGTTGCTCTCGTAGGTGCTTTCTGCAATGTTCAAACGACTACCAATAGAGGCGCGTTCTAACGATAACTTTTCTAATCCATTATCTAAGCCGACAAGCGCGTCGGCTATTGACTCTTGTAATGCAGAATTATCAATAGTTGAGTCCATTAAAATCTCTTGAATTTCATGAATAGATTGAGCCATGCTCTTTTTTTCAGGAGGAGTTAATGAGAAATCAATCGTATCGCCAGGCGCTGCTGTTGCATTGAATTCCATACCTTTGATAGTAAATGGACTACCAGATGTGTAATCAACTGTGGCCACCACAGCACTCGTACCTTGATTAACGAGTTGCGCCTGACCGGTACCTAAAAATGTGATTCTATAATCGTTATTTCCCGCGTTTACCGGGTCATAATTTTTGTCAAAAAACGTATCAAATGTACCTTGCTGTTTAACGCTTGCCGTTTCCAAATCAGCAACTGTGCTTGCCTGAACTTCGAACTTGAATCGTGATAACACATTCTCAAATACTTCATAACCATTACTAGTCGATTGAATTTTTGAACTATTGGAAAGCTGAACGAAGCTTACCCCAGGATCACCTGCAAAAGTGATTGCATTTCCCGTTGCTGCCGGATTGTAATCGAATGCTTGATTACCAGATTGGAAGCCCGCGTAAAGATAATTTCCGTCGGCATCTTGTGTGTTCATCAAGTCAAATACTTCAAGCTTGATTTGCTCCAATTCTGCACCAATGGCGCGCTTATCTGGATCTGAGAGAATACCATTACCAGACTGAACAATTAGCGTTCTCGCGCGATTAATAGAATCAGTAATGTTTGTTAATACAGCTTCTTGCTGCTCTAATGAGCCGGTAACTAAATCGTTGTTACGTTGAAACTGAGTAAGTTCGTCAATTTCCTCCGTCATTCGCAGTACTTTTGCCGCACCGACGGGATCGTCACTTGGCGTGAGGATGCGCTTACCTGTAGCTAACTGCTCTTGTGTCTTCGCAAGGTTGCCCTGATTATTCATGATCGAACGAATGTTTTGATCATAAATTTGATTCGTTGAAATTCGCATTACTCACCTACCTTGCTGACTGCAAAATGGTATTAAATAGCTCTTGCGCCGTCGTCAATATTCTTGCCGCTGCGGCGTAGCTCTGCTGGTACTTAATCAAATTGGCCGCTTCTTCATCAAGGCTCACCCCAGATACAGATTCAAACCAATTTTCAGATTGCACTTTCATTGCTTCCGCCGACGTTAATGAAACACTAGCCATAGCAGACTCTTCACCGATTCGACCTACCATAGACGCATAAGCATCTTGAAAAGTACGAGGCGTATTAGTTGCTTCACTACTCACTTGAACTAAATTCTTGTTCTGTAGTTCAGCGAGTTTCAATGCATTATTGTTATCGTTAAAGCCATCTGTATTATAGCCAATAGAAAAACTGTCGCCTGCTTTTGGTACGCCATCTAAACTGAAATCGTATCCAGGGTAATCACTTAACCCAGAGAATGCTCCTGGCCAAGTACCACTGCCTTTTGCTTGTGCGAGCAAATTATCTAAATTAGGCGCACCTGTAACAGTAGCAATTGTTGTTCCAGTTCCATCAAGCACGTTAAACGTATCAGCAGATGTAAAAACAATCTGTGCTGGAGCTGCTGTATCAATAGCGCCAGCGCCATCAAATGCTGAGCGATCTGAACCCGCACCGACAATAGTATTAGTGACAGTGGTATTGGTAATATTGGCACTACCCAAATTAGTACTGTCTGCGCCGGCACGAATAGGGCTAGCAAATGCTAAGTCTTCTGGACGATTGGTTTCCAACTCTATTTCAGATGCCACTGTCTTCGTGGGCTGAATAAGAAACTCATTACCGACTGCGTAAGGTGTTGAACCTGAGAAATCAATTTCAATTCCGCCGGGTAATTCAGTAAAACCCGGAGGCGTTACTGCGTAACTTGAAAAAATGATATCGTTGCCCGAACCGTCTTTTTTAGGTGTGCCGTCAGGGTTTAAAAACGTGATATCAATTGCACTTGGCAAGCCTGCGGCAACGGCTGTCACCTCGATCTTATAATCCGCATCGGTCAGTTCAGCACCCTTACCTTCAGTTAGTTGTGCAGTTACTGCAAAAGTACCAACAGTACCCTCGTAGGCCTTCCCTTCAAAAGTTGGAATAGCAAAAATATTTTGACCAAGCTGACCATCTAGATCCATACCCAGCTTATTTTGCGAATTGAATGCATCGGCAAATGCAATAGAAAGCTGCCCAACATCACGCATTGTTGGCCCAAGTACCTCGTTGCGATAACGATATAAACCACCTAACGTGCCTCCCAAATCCGCTTCTGAAATTGGAATGTTAGTGTCACTTTTAATACTTGAATTGAACTGTGTGCTAAGCTGGATTTCTTTATTCGCAACGTCTGCACCTGAGCTCAATTGAACGAGATTAAAGTCACCGTTTTCAAGTACTAACGATTCACCTGAAATCAAATTAATCTTAACCGCACCGTTTTGGTTGTTCATGTCCGATACATTAATTGCAACAATTTCAGACAGCTCATTAATAGCTCTGTCACGCTCGTTCAATAATGCTGTTGGTTCATCTTTATTGTTGTTGGCATACGCAACAATGATACTTTCATTTAACTCGCCAATATTGGAGATAAGCGAGTTAGCTCTATTTGCCAACGTTGTAAACTCAAGGTTAAGCTCTTCTTCCTTTTCTACCATGTAGTCAGAAAGTGTTCGCATTCTTTGGTACAAGGATTCGCTTTTACTTAAAACCTGTTCTCTTGAAGCTAGATTTGTAGGATCGTCAGCTGAAGTTTGAATTGCTGCAAAAAACTCACTAACTCCTTTGGAAATAGAGTTAGCCTCACTGGCCAATAAATCATCTATAAACGAAGCATTGTCAGAAAAAGCACGAAGCTCTGCCACAGAAGTGATATCTCTTCTAAGCTGATTTTGTGCAAACGTATTAAGAACCCTTTCCGTACTACCAATTTTCACGCCATAACTGGCAGAATCGAGCACTTCTGTTCTTTCTCGTACATAACCTTGTGTATTGACGTTAGCAATATTATTACTGGTAGTTTGCAGCAATTTACTGCTGGCGTTAACGCCGTTTGTTGCAAGAGAAAATAGATCTACCGTATTCACTCGTTAATCTCCCTTACTTTGGCAACGACGTATTAAGTCGCTCACTGTGATATACCGCCATTATTTTGTTGGCGTATTCAGGATCAGTGGCATAGCCCGCATCTTGTAACGACTGGGTATACTTGGTTGCATCTGAAGCATTCTCTACTGCCTGGCTATATCGCGGCTGAGAAGTGATAAAACGACCATAATCTTCCATTGCATCTTCAATAGATGAATAGGATCTAAATGCAGCTTTTTGTTTTTGAGGAATGCCGTTATTAAACTCCAATGTATCAACAATTGCTTGTTCTCCTTGCCAACCGTTGTTAGCTTTTATCCCGAACAAGTTGTGTGAACTTTTCCCGTCAGCGGTATGGATTACGAATTTTCCCCATCCTGTTTCAACAGCTGCTTGTGAAATCATTGCCTTGGGATCTATGCCAAACTTCGCAGCGACTTTTTCTGCTACTGGCATTAAGCTCTCAACAAAGTGTTCAGGGCTTTCAAACATGGCATCTTTTTGCGCAGATTGACTTCGAATAGAACGAGACGTTAGCGCAATATCCTGTGCGTGGTTTACGGTTTCAACTCGACTGCGATTTAGCGACGATAAATTGCCATCACTTCTTATTACACTTGCTGGCACATAACTATCTTCGTTTTGACCAAGCTGCTTTACAATCACATCAGCCAACCCTAAACCGCCTCCAGACGTTAAGTCTGTAGCGAGTTGCTGATCGTGCATATCGCGGTAGAATTTAACCTGTTGAGAATTGAACGGACTATCTTCATCTGCCAAGGCGTCCTGTGCTTTACGCATCGACTTCAGCATCATTTGTACGAAAATAGCTTCAAATTGCTGCGCCGCTTCTTGTAAAACATCTTTGTCGCCAGATGCAATGGCTTCGCGCATTTTATTAATGCTGCCCATGTCATGGACATTTCGCGCCATATCAAGCTGGCCTTTCGTGCTAAGTGCTTCCATTAGATCACCACTAACTCGCCGCGAAGGGCACCAGCTTGACGCAGTGCTTCAAGTATCGCCATAAGATCGCCTGGCGCAGCGCCTACTTCATTAACTGCTCGTACAAGTTGGTCAAGTGTCACGCCAGGTTCGAACTTGAACATACGGCTATCGGCTAAATCAACATCCACGACCGACTGTGTAGTCACGGCAGTCTCACCATCGCCAAAGGCATTTGGTTGTGAAACTTGTTGATTCTCTGAAATCGTAACGGTTAATCCACCATGAGTAATAGCCGCTGGTAACAAACGCACATCACTTCCAATTACAATAGTGCCTGTGCGACTATTGATAACAACACGGGCTGGTGCGTCAGCAGGTGTGAAAGAAAAGTTCTCAAGAGTTGCTAGAAAGCCTACACGCTGTCCTACATCACGAGGGGCTGAAACCCTTACTGACGCCGCATCAATTGGTTTTGCAATAACATAACCATTTTCTGGCTGTGCACCTAGTCGCTCGTTAATGGTGTCTGCAAGTGCTTTCGCTGTAGAAAAGTCTGGATAATGAAGGTTTAGCGTGAGTGTATCGCCATTAGCAAAACCACTAGGGACACTTTGCTCAACCATTGCGCCATTGGGAATACGCCCAACGGTTGGCGTGTTCACTACAATGCGAGAGCCATCACCACCTTGTGCGCCAAAGCCACTAACCACTAAGCTCCCTTGTGCCACTGCATATACCTTTCCATCGACACCGCGCAGAAAGGTTTGAAGTAGCGTGCCACCTTGAAGGCTAGACGCTTCACCCACAGACGACACCGTAATATCAATGGTTTGACCTGGCTTTGCAAAAGCAGGAAGTTCTGCGTGAACAGCTACCGCTGCCACGTTTTTAATTTTGGGTTTTACATTAGGATCTAAGCTAATACCGAAGTTGGTTAGCATAGTTCGAAAGCTCTGTTCTGTGAATGGGCTTTGCTCACCGGTTCCAGGCAAGCCAACAACTAAACCATACCCCACTAACTGGTTACTTCTTACCCCTTGAATACTCGCTACATCTTTAATGCGCTGGGCATAGCTTGGTATAGTAAATAGCAGTGCAATAACGGCAAAGAACGATAAAATTAAACGCATACTTACTCTCCTACACCAGCCTACAGAGGCCACCAAGCGGAATCAAAGAACTGTGTCAACCACCCTTTTTCCTGTGCGCGTGCAAATGTGCCTGTGCCAGAATATTGAATTCGAGCATTCGCCACTTTGGTCGATACAATTTCGTTTTCTGGGCTGATATCTGCTGGGCGAATAATTCCCGTTAAACGGATGTATTCGTCGCCGTGATTGAGTGTTAGCCATTTTTCACCGCGTATAACAAGGTTATTGTTAGGTAAAACATCAACGACAGTGACAGAAATTGCACCTGTTAAGCTATTACTTTGGTTAGCTGCCGCATCACCAGTAAAGTCTCTCGCCGAACTAATACCTAACTGCACCGATTGACCACCAAGGTTTAGAGCTTGTCCAGCAAGCCCTGTTATAGGATCTAAATTAATATTCGTGTCTTTTGCTGTTGAGGTATCAGCAGATTTGCTCGCTTGCGTATTCTCACTTAGCGTCACAGTAATGATGTCACCAACGCGACGTGCAGTTACATCTGAATACAAACTGTTTGCCATGTAAGGGCGGAATAACGAGCCGTCTTCGACGATAGTTTCACGCGGATAATCGGGTACCACTGGCGCAAATGATGGGTCATTTGCTTGTACAGGAGGTTGATTAGTACTAGCACAGCCACCTAAAAGAAACAGTGCAACAGAGAGTCCGAAAATACGCATAATACTACCTACTAAAGTTGCTGAATAACCTGACCAAGCATTTGGTCAACCGATGAAATAACTTTCGAGTTCATCTCATATAAACGTTGGCTTTCAATAAGATTAACCAGCTCTTCGGTTACATTCACATTAGACGTTTCCAAAGTACCTTGAGAGATATATCCAAGACCTTGTAAACCAGGTACACCTTGAATGGGCGCACCGCTAGATGCTGTTTCTACAAAGAGGTTTTGCCCAATAGGCTGTAAGCCCGTGGGGTTAACAAAATCAGAAATATTCATTTGACCGAGTACCTGAGGATCAGCTTGACCTCGAATGGTTACACTTATCTCGCCATCTTGAGAGATAGTGATCTGTTGGGCATCTTCAGGAACTGCAACTTGTGGCTGTAGTAAGAAGCCTGCACCTGCGGTCACTACCTGCCCTTGATCGTTTAACGAGAACTGACCATTTCGCGTGTATGCAACGGTGCCGTCAGGTTGCAGGATTTCAAAATATCCCCGCCCTTGAATTGACATATCAAGCGCGTTATCTGTTGTTAACAAGTTACCTTGAGTATGCGCTTTTTGCGTGGCTACTATTTTCGAACCTGAACCTAGCATCAAACCTGATGGAAGCTCAGTATCAGCAGACGAGCGACCACCGGGTTGATTAATATTCTGATAAAGCAAATCTTCAAATACCGCGCGGTCTTTTTTAAAGCCCACAGTTGAAGCGTTTGCAAGGTTATTAGATACCACTGCTACATCTGTTTGAGCAGCGTCTAATCCGGTTTTACTAATCCACAGTGCTGGATGCATGTTGACCTCCGACGTTGTAGTAAAAACAACGAATAAAAATACGTTCTAAAGAAGACGCAGCAGCATGTTGCCACGTGTATCTAATTCTTCGGCTTGCTTCATCACTTTTACTTGAAGCTCGTAGTGTCGCTGTAAGCTGATCATATCGACCATTTCTTCAACAGCGTTTACATTCGACCCTTCTAACATGCCAGCCATTACTTTGACATTGGCACTTTCAGGGGCAATTGACCCATCTTCCATTCTGAAAAGACCGTCGTTACCACGCTCCATATCGGCGTAATTTGGGCTGACCAGTTTGAGCCGACCAATCTCTTCAATGACGGTTTCAGGAGCACCGAGCTGGCGCATTGATAAAGTACCGTCTGACGCAATATTCAAATTGTCCAATGGAACGGGCAAAAAAATTGGGCCGTTGTCGCCTAACACGATGCGGTCGTGAATATCTGTCAAAATTCCGTCATCACCCAATTTAAAATTACCATCACGGGAATAGGCCTCTTGACCATTTTCATCTTGTACCGCAAACCAACCATCCCCTTGAATGGCAACGTCCAATTCTCGGCCTGTTGTTATCATTGGGCCAGATTCATAGTTATTAGATGGGCTTTCAGTCATAGAGAAAACACGGGTAGGCAAACCTTCACCGTATGCAGGCATTGAGCGGGCCTGCTCTAGTTGAGCTCTAAAACCGGTGGTTTGTGCATTCGCCAAGTTGTTTGCACGGATCCCCGTCCCCAAAAGATCTTGAGATGCACCGCTTGCTGCAATATAGAGAAGTTTATCCATGACTGACTTTTGACTCTGATTGAAACCTTACTAGTGATTTTGCAAGGGCAGTGCCAATGTGTAGATTTTTAATGCAGTTTACTTTGGAATTAATCTATCAAACTGAATTTATTGAAAATAATAAAGGCCACGTTGATGTGGCCTTTATCTAGATTGAAGAGACGTTTAGCTTAAACGTCTATTTATTGCCGGTTAAAATCTTATCGGATATTCAAGATTGTCTGGTTAAGCGAGTTGTTTACTTCTAGCGCTCGCGAGTTTGCCTGGAAGTTTCGCTGCGCAATGATCATATCGATAAGCTCTGTGGTTAAGTTAACGTTAGCTTGTTCAAGGGCTGATGAATTGATTTCACCAAAAGTACCGGTTGTTGCCTCACCCGCTAATGCTTCCCCTGATGCAATACTCTCTTTCCACTTCGTATTGCTCACTTGAGTAAGGCCTTGATCGTTTGAGAACCTCACTAAAGCAACGCGAGAAATTGGCTCTGATGTACCATTAGAGAAGCTTGCTCGAATAAGGCCATCTGCATCAATATCAATACCAACCAAACGCCCTACCGCTAAACCGTCTTGCTCAAGTGCCGTCACTTCAAAACCAGAAGCATACTGTGTAGGCTCATCTAAGGTTTGTGAAGTAGGGTTTAAGTTGAAGTTAATAGCAATAGTTTGAGTACCGTCAGAACCATTGGTAATGGCGTTGGCCCCTCCTGAACCTAATTCTTCAGTCACTATTGAAGCAGGACTTTGCGCAATAAAATCACCCGACGAATTAAACTGTAATAGCGCACTGGTTACTGGACCACCTGTTTGACCACTATCAATATTTACTAATGTACCATCCACTGCTGCAAACATGCGCCAATCGTTGGGATTGTTGACTGTATCCGCATCGTCACGAACGAAGTAATACGTCATTACATGACTTTCACCTAACGAATCATACACAGTAACAGACGTCGAGTTATTATAGGTGTCTTGATCAGTTGGGTCGAAGTTGGCTACCGTTTTGTATTCTCCTCCACCAGGAAGGTTCATTTTGATATCAACGTTTTCCGTTTGTTTTGGCGAACCTGATGAATCAGGAATTCGCGTAGGTTCAGTGGTACTCAACGCAGTTGATGAACTAGTACCATCGTCATTAACAGGGAAACCCATTAAATGATCGCCGCTACTGTTAACAATAAAGTTATCGTCGTTTAGTTTAAACTGACCTGCTCTGGTATACGTGTAATCATTCGAGTTAAGATCTGAAGCTAATGCAAAGTAACCTGTACCTGTGATGGCAAGGTCCAAGGCGCTGTTAGTAAACTGCAAACTACCTTGGTGAAACTGCTGCGCAACTTCTTGCGTCAAAACACCGTCACCCACCTTTGTTCTGCTTCCTGCTAGCAGGGAAGCGGCATACACGTCACCAAACTCAGCGCGTGATTCTTTAAATCCAACCGTATTAACGTTTGCAATGTTATTGGCGGTTACATCTAAATCTTTTTGTGCGGCAGCAACGCCACTTAGTGCAATATTAAAAGACATGCTTTTCTCCTGCTAACTACCTATTTGGATAACGTCATCAAGACTAATACTGACATTACCATCTAAATTTAAAATTATACCTTGGCCGCTTCCGGCTAAACTTACGCTACCTATATGTCGGTGCACTGCTGTAGGCAACTGAACGCCCTCACCGCCTATTTCTCCAGTAACAGTAATACCGAAATTTCCTGCCTTAACTGGGTTACCGTTTTCATCCAATCCATCCCATTCGAACTGTATATTTCCGGCGGCTTGGGTACCCGCATCAATCGTTTTAACAACTTCGCCCAACTCGTTTTGAATGGTGATAGTCATGTTTTGAACAGTTTCTTCATTAATAACCACACCAGAAATGCCATCGGCTTCGTTCGCCATGAAAGCCACGTTGCCTTGAACCAAAACATCTTGCCCAATCAGACTGGATGCTTGTAGTGCTTGATTAGATGTCATTGATGCAGCGAAAGAAGTAAACTTCTCGTTGAGTTGAGAAATACCCTCGGCCATTGTAAATGACGTCATCTGGGCAACCATTTGATCGTTGTCTACCGGCTTAGTTGGGTCCTGATTAGCAAGCTGTTCGGTCAGCATCGCAAAGAAATCTTCTTGCGATAGCTGTTGCTCTGTACCATCGGCAATCTTGACGGTTTCCTCTTGCCAATACAAATCCGTATTTAAGCCAGTATTATTTACAGTATTCACGGGTTTATCCTCACTTTAATCAAATGGCAGATTATTGCCCTTGACCGAGCTGCAATACACGTCTGAAAATTTTCTTCGTTGTATCGGCAACTTGTACATTTGTCTCATACGCTTTAGATGCCGACATCATGTTTGCCATCTCTTCCACAATGTTCACATTCGGTTTGTAGATGTAACCATTCTCGTCAGCCATAGGATTGTTTGGTGCGTACTCCACTTGCAGTGGCGCATCACTTTCAACAATACCTTTCACCTGTACACCTGTACCCTTTGACTGGTCGCGCATTGCATCTTGTAAAGCTGTGGCGAAAACAGGGTGGCGAGCTCGGTAAGTCTCGTCATAGCTACTGCTTACTGAGTTAGCATTAGCAATGTTACTTGCTGTGGTATTTAAGCGAATATTCTCTGCTTCCATACCCGTGCTTGAAATTGACATTACATTAAATAAGCTCATAACTATTGCCCTCCTGAACTCAGTGCTTTCTTCATGCCTTTAATTTTTCCATTTAAGAACTCAAGGCTCGCTTGATAACGCAGGCCGTTATCAAGGAAGCGATTTCTCTCTGCCTGCACTTCGACTGTGTTACCATCACCGGTGTCAGGCTGTGTAGGTATTCGATATTGCATGTCAAAATTTGCCGCAACTGACGTAGAATTGCCGCTAATATGGCGATCATTTGTCCTCACTAATCCACCTGACGAACGGGTACTTACCCCACCAGCAGATTCTCGCAGTGCTGACTGCATAGCTTTATTAAAATCAATATCTTTTGCTTTGTAGCCAGGGGTATTGGCATTTGCTAGGTTGCCCGAAATAACCTCCATACGCTCAGTACGGATACTCAGTGCAGATTCGTGGAACCCAACCAATTTGTCTAAACTCACTGCCATTTCCAGCCCCTCGCTTAACTCTACAACTTCGTTTACAGAGATCGCCTTTATTCATGGAAGCCATAAAACAAAGGTTCTTGTATAGAGTTTTAGCAAAGCGAGTGCCAGAATGTATTTTTGACGGAGGAACTATGAAAGAGAGGCGGGCTCAATTAATCAAAAAATCTTTATTAATCAAACCCGTAAATGCAGTTATTTTTTTGGTAATAAAGGCCAGGGTGACACTTGACCATGCTATAGATATCCCCAGCAGCACTAATTGACTCTGATGCGCCAAGAAACAGTACACCATCTGCTTGCAGCTGTCCGGCAATTTGTTGCAGTATGCGCTGCTTGACCTGGGCTGAAAAATAAATAAGAACATTGCGGCAAAATACAATGTCAAAGCGACCTAAAGCGGCATAACTTGATAACAAATTCAAACTTCTAAACGTCACCATACGCCGAACTTCAGGCTTAACCTGTAACAGACCAGTCTCATGAGCTTGAAAAAACATTTCCCTGCGCTGTGGAGATAACCCCCTTGCAAGAGAGAGCTCATCGTAAACCCCTTGCTCACAACGATTCAACATTTCAGACGATAGATCAGTAGCGACTATTTCTACTCCTGCTCTTAGAGCACCGGGTCGTTGTCGTTGGAACTCAAGAACTGACATTGCAATTGAATACGGCTCTTGTCCAGAAGAACACGCCGCACTCCAGATGCGTATCCGTTGATTCTTAGCAGCAAATTTTGGTAGTAAATCCTTAACCAATAAATCGAACGGATAATTATCGCGAAACCATAGCGTTTCGTTGGTGGTCATTGCATCAATGACCCCCTGCAATAAATTTCTATCAAAGCCACGGACAACAACATCTATTAGTTCATCGGCAGAATCGTATTTATGTTTGTACAATAGAGATGCAAGACGACTACGCACCAAATACTGTTTATTGTCACCAAGCACTATCCCGCACTGTTTTTCGAGAAACTCTCTAAATTTCAGGTAACTCTCGGGCGAAACATCTTTATTAGCCAATCCTGTATTGCTCCGTTATTCGCACTCTGTCATTAGCCATTTTTGTACAGCTGTGGCAAGCTCATCGGGATGGAATTTAGCAATAAAATCGTCAGCTCCCACTTTTTGCACCATTGCTTGGTTGAATACACCACTTAAAGACGTATGTAAAACGACATGCAGCTTTTGCAATTCAGGCGTGTTTTTTATCTCTGCGGTCAACGTGTAACCATCCATTTCAGGCATTTCGATGTCCGAAACTAAAACACCAACACGGTTGGTAACATCACCGTATTCTTCAGCAATGGCTTTGAGACGATTCAATGCTTCCAAACCGTTTTTGGCTAGCTCTATTTCCAATCCAAGAGAGGTTAATGCTTTCTTTACTTGGTTGCGAGCAACAGCAGAATCGTCCGCAATAAATATGATCTTGTTTTCCTGACCTTCTGTAGTTAGATTCTCTGCCACATCAGAACTTACTTCCGCATTAAGTGGAGAGATCTCATTTAGAATCTTCTCAACGTCCAGTATTTCAATAAGCTCATTTTCAACTTCAGTTACAGCCGTGAGATAACTCGCTCGACCGGTCCCCTCTGGCGGAGGCATGATAGCATCCCAGTTAGTATTGATAATTCGCTCAACTGCACCGACTAAAAAACCCTGAACTGAACGGTTGTACTCAGCAATGACAATAAAAGCAGTAGAAAGGTCTTCAATTCGTCTTCCACCAGTCGCCATGCTCAAGTCGATAACCGAAATGGTTTGGCCGCGAATATGTGCCACTCCGCGTACCAATGGGTTGAGTTTTGGCATCGCCGTTAGAGGTGGGCACTGAAGTACTTCGCGCACCTTAAACACGTTTATTCCAAAACGCTGACGGCCGTTCAGTCTAAATAGCAACAACTCTAAACGATTCTGTCCAACAAGCTGTGTGCGCTGGTTAACCGAATCCAAAATCCCCGACATAGTTCACCTCTAAGTAATACTGGGCATGATCATTGCCTCTATATAGTTAAGATAGACAATATCACTAAATTTTTGCAGGTCAAACGACAGAAAAATGACGCTTACTATCACTTATCGGTCAAACGAAGGTAATTTTCAACACCTTTCCTGCTTTTAGATTGTTAAGCATAGACAATAACTCACAAACTGAACACGAAAAGTCATGATGAAAAAGAGAAATTTTACAATTCGCAAAGCTTTGGCCAAGTGCATTGCCTATATGGCACTCAGTTCAGCAGCATTTGCCAGCCTTGCAGCACAAAGTGTACATGAGAAGGTTGAACAAGGTGCAAAACAATTTCTACTTTCTCAGCTTGCTGTTGCCAATGACAACACAGACATTGATGTTGAAGTCGTCGCAATAGATGAGCGCATCAACATTCCAGAGTGTCCAACGGGTTTTCAATACAATGTGTCTGATGAGGCACTAAGCCAGTCATATATTTCAGTTCGCGTGAGCTGTGGCGACAATGATTGGTATTTATTCACCAGTGGTCAAGTTACCCGCACTAAGGAAATTGTTGTTACGCAAGGCGCTATAAGCCCTGGTACTGTATTAACATCAACCAATTTAACTTTGGCAAAAGTCGATGTTCGCAGACTGCGCTATACGGCATTTACAGATATTAGCGATTTAGTTGGTGCTCGTATGAAACGCAGAATTACTGATGGGCAAGCAATTCAGGCAAATATGCTATGCTTTGTGTGTAAAGGAGATAGAATAACGATCACTGCAGAGATTTCTGGAATGGAAGTCAAAACCGCTGGAATTGCACAGCAAGACGGCGTTGTTGGAGACAATATAAAGGTTATAAATGCCAGCAGCCAAAAGGCTGTGATAGCAAGAGTCGCCAGTCCTGAGGAAGTCGTGATACACTTGTAACCGAGGCAGTGAAAATCTACCGCTTTTGTACATAAAAAGTCTAAAGAAAAATGGCTACAGGCCGATATATTGTACAGAGGCAAAGAGGTAGTGAGGAACTATTATGGCAATTAACAATATAAACAACGGGTTACCAAAAACTCCCGTTGATAATGGAAAAGTTGCTCAGCAAAATCAGACGCAACAATCTCCACAACAAGCGTCTGCGCAAGCTGCGTCAACTGCACCTGCACCGCGTCAAGACTCAGTGTCTTTAACGCAATCTGCGCAACAATTGAATCAAGTGCAGAAAAAAGGATCTGAAGCGCCTGTTAATCAGGAAAAAGTTGACCGATTGAAAAAAGCAATTCAAAGTGGTGAATATCGTGTAAACCCCGAAGTTCTCGCCAACAAGATTGCGAAACTTGAGTCTGAAATCTTCAGTAGCAAATAATCGCGAATTAGCAACAGGAGAAAATAACCGCGTGACTGAACAAGAGAGTAATTTGACACAAGCACTAACCACTCAAGTAGAACAGCTTTCTACCTTGGTGGTGTTGCTAGAGAAAGAATTACAGCTTATTAGTTCTCGTGAACCTGAAACGTTAATGAACCTACTAGACGAAAAAGCGTCATTACTCGAGTCTATTCAACAACTCGATAGTGAAACCGAGCGCATGATCAATGCATCAGATGCGTTAAGCGTCGAAGATGAAGCGCTTGTAGAAAAAGCAAAATCGCTATTAGAAGACTGTAAATACCGTACTCAAATAAATCAAAAAGCCGTAGAGCAAGGACAGCTACGCCTCACACATTTGCGGAATTTGATGATGGAAGTACGCGCGAAAGAATCGCTCACTTACGACAAGAAGGGAAAACCCAAAGGTGGCACGCTAGGGTCTGGCATAAGCGCCTAACGTTTTAGTTTAGTCTGCATTCCACTGAGTGAGCACCGAGTCAATCTACCCCGTGCCTATTTATCACTTAGTAATATTTCACATCTTTTACCCTGCGTGGTTTCGCAGTGGTTAAATAAAGGTTGTAGACTTGCTGCATATCAAGAGATAACTCAGTTACATAGGTATCATCTCCAACGGGATAAGCTTTAACCACTTCAGCGCCACGAATAATACCTTCAACTGAAGCGTGCAATGTTTCACTCTCTACGACTAAACTCGACAACGACTGATTGCCTTCTAGTTTTTGACCATAAACCTGTTCAGCCAGTTCGCGATACGCATCTAGCTTGGACGCTTTCATTGCCATGATCAACTTTACACTTTCACTATCACCGCGCTGAGATGCAATAGGCGCATAGCCAACAGCCGTCAAAACAGGGTAACTCTGCGGTTCGATAGTTTCCCACTCAACATGTTTGTCGATTACACCGCAGCCTCCTATGGCAAAGACAACCCCTAAAAATGCAGCTTTAACGGCCACGATGCATTTATTGTTCGCAGTAAATAACATGAGCTAATTTCCCATTGTTCACCGTACTTACGCATATACAGTCGATACACACATACGTCGTAAAACTGTCACTCTGTTAGTGACAATGTATTTTATAAACTGAGTTAGCAAGATATAGGCCCATTCGCCAAGCTTCATTGCAAACGCTGCACAAAAGGCCATCATTTATTATTGGCATCTTTCTCGCATACTCTCATGCAGTAGTCGTAGCACTATCAACAAACGCTTATCGCATAGCGTAAATTTTGAAAGCGCGACCAATAATTTCAAAGCGTTACATAAGCTATGTTGAAGATTAATGTAGTTACGTTTTTTTGACGCTTGAGGATTTTTGCCTCTATTTTTCGAGTTTTGAGGTGTACTGTGAGATATGTAAGTCAAACTATATTAATAACACTCTTGCTTACTACAATCGTTGTTTTATTGACTAGTTTGGTCCCAAGGCAAGCCGATGCTGCTTGGTACGAAGCCAAGGGACAGGCAGTTATTGTTGATGGCGACAAAGAAACAGCAAAGCGTGCTGCAACACAGGAAGCGCTAAAACAAGCAATGTTATTTGCTGGCGCATCTGTACACAGCGTGCATCGTCTTACTAACGGCTTGTTAGAAAATGAAGAAATGACCATCCGTTCTACGGGAGAAGTGGAAAGTCTTGAACTCATAGATGAAATTTACAGTGGTAATATTGTTACTGTGAGCGTACGAGCTGATATCTTTCCAAAAGCGAAAGTGTGCAAAGCGCAAGACGACGAAAAGCATTTCTCAACGACACACTTCTTAGTGCGCAACCGCCAGCAGCTTAGAGAAGGCAATATATCAGATTTTGACGAAGCCTTTACTCAGCGACTTGCTCACACAATGCAAAACACCACTGAAAACTTACGTATTACACATGTTGTTCCCCATACAGCCAGATTCCCAAGTCAATTTACCGAAGAAAATGTGCGTAGTCTTTCGGCTCAGAGTAACACGCAGTTTGTTATCATAGGGGCTATTGACGATTTGAGTATTGAAACAGAAAAGGCCTCACTTTTTACCCCTTGGCGAAGTGATTCTAGACGCCGCGCTTTTAGTATGACAGTTCGCGTATACGACGGTATCAACGGTGGTTTACTGTTCACAAAAACATACAACACTGCGGCTGATTGGACATTTGATCGGTTCGAATCTGTCGATGAATTTTCAAGCCAATTTTGGCGTTCACGCTACGGCAATGCTTTACAGGCATCTATTGAAGAAGCGGTGCAAGATATAAAAGAGGCAACAGCGTGTCAGCCTATTACGGGTCGTGTTATTCATGTGGCGGGGAACAATATATCGGTCTCATTAGGTAGGGACAATGGAATAGAAGATAACGATGAATTGTTTCTGTACCAAGCGAAAGAAGTCATTGATAATCGCGGGCGTAAATACCTGCAGTATTCGATTTACCCCGGTACCTTTGTCGTGAGTAGTGCCTACGGGAACTCTTCAACCTTAGTGAGTAAGCAAGCGGGAGTGGTGGCGAACGTCCAAGAAAATGATTTTGTCGTGAAAAAATAGCAATAGAAAAAGTCTACGGCTAACAGTACAGAATTACTTTATAAAACTTGGGGTTAACAGAACTAATAATTTACGTATAATTACGACTTCTGTCCCCATAGTTTAACCGGATAAAACAAGAGCCTCCTAAGCTTTAGATCTGCGTTCGAGTCGCGGTGGGGACGCCATTTTCAAATTAGTTACGACATTTACTCCATCTCTTCTTTTGATGCCCCTTCTGCGTCACTAAACCCCCACGACATTACAGGTGGGAGAAAGAATTTTATTAATAATTTGAAAGTCTATTTGACTGTCTTCAACCACAATAACCTTAGATTTATTCACTCTTCTCTGGTCAATTTGGCTTCGGCTTTTTCTTGTCGAATAGCCTGCGAACTGCCCATAAAAAATCAAACCTTTGTTCATAGCTTTCACCCAAACATAGATGTTGTAAGTGAGAGTGCAAACGAACAACTGCCCAAGAAGGAGATTAACAATGCAAAGATCCATTTTAGATATGTGGTGATTTTTCTAAATTAATCCCCACATCTCTATTCAGGGTATAAAAAGGTATGCTTAACGCTTTCCCACAGTTTCATGCCTCGACGCAGTTTACCGATAAGAGAAAATAACATGAGCCAATTAAACAGCGACGATCTCGATACGTTTTTTTCCGAAATGAAGGATGTAAAACCAATGACATCCGGCGATAAAGCACTGCTGCACGATCCCGAAAAAGCACTCGCTGAAAAACAGAAAATAGCGTCGAAACAAAAGAGTATACGAGAAACGCTTAAGAACCCTTTAAGCCTAGAAGGTGTAAAGCCCGTTCCTTGTGATGATTTCATTCATTTTCAACAGCCAGGGATCCAAGACGGTGTATTTAAAAAGCTGCGATTGGGGAAATATCCTTTGGAAGTCACGCTTTCCTTAGCAGGAAAAACGATAGAACAAAGCCGAGATTCACTTTACTCAACTATTATTTCGAGCCATGCACGCGGTGTCAGAGCGCTGTTGATAAAACACGGTACCGGAGAGCAAAGTAAGCCCTTTCCGGCTTTAAAGAAAAGCTACGTGAACCACTGGTTGCGGGAGCTAGAAGAAGTTATTGCATTTCATACTGCGCAGCCAATGCACGGCGGTTTCGGTTCAACCTATGTATTACTGAAAAAACATCCACAGCAAAAGCTTATCAATCGAGAAAACAATCGAAAACGGTAGGTTAAGCAGAAAAAGTAAACCAAACGTTTTTATTAGGGAAAGAACTAGAAGAAAGCTTTGATAAAGGCAATCAAAGGCCTTGTATTTTTTAATGCTTTAGAATGATTAACGCCCGTATCAAGCAACTTGATACGGGCGTTAGAATTTCACTTTCAGGTTTTTATGACTACTTACCTGAAGACTGCACGCTTTGTATTGATTCAACTTCAGTAGATTTCGCTGAAGTGCTAAACACAGCAGTTACAAACATCAGTACGACAGCTACAGCAACTCCGGTTAAGCCAAACCCTTTTGAGGAACGATTCATTGGTCGTCTCTTATTATTTAATAACCAGCATAAAATGCACTTCGCTGGCACAGCCCCAACTCAATTCCATTTACCAAGTCGCGTTCCCTGCATGCACTACAATAGATCAGTGACAGTCTGATGACAAGCCCCAAAATCAGATTTTTGACGCTTAGCCAAAGGTTTGACGCAAAAAAGCGAAATGTACAATAAACAAGCGGCTTTTTATTTTAAATTTCAAATAGAATTCTATCAGTAATTTTCAAAAAATGCCGCTTACTTAGTTTTACTTAACCAACAAATTTACGGGCATTTCTAAATATTCTCATCCATGCACCATCTTCTTGCCAATCATCGGGGCGCCATGAGTTTGCAACCGCTCTGAACACGCGTTCTGGGTGAGGCATCATAATAGTGCTTCGACCATCAGCAGAGGTTAAACCTGTGATACCTTGAGGCGAACCATTTGGATTCGCTGGATATTGCATTGTAGGCTTACCGTAGTTATCAACATAACGCATGGCAACCTGTGCACCTACATTTGCTAGCGCATTTTCATTTGTAAACTCTGCTTGGCCTTCACCATGCGACACCGCAATCGGCATACGAGAGCCCGCCATACCATCAAGGAGGACCGATTTAGACTCCATCACTTCTACCATAGCAACACGAGCTTCAAAACGCGCTGACTGGTTTGTCACAAAGTGTGGCCAGTGCTCTGTTCCAGGAATAAGTGATTTAAGGTTAGACAGCATCTGACAACCGTTACATACACCTAAGCTAAAGGTGTCTTCACGTTTAAAGAAGCCTTCAAATTGGTCACGCGCCATGCTGTTAAACAAAATTGACTTTGCCCACCCTTCACCAGCGCCAAGCACGTCACCGTAAGAGAAACCACCACAAGCGGCAAGACCTGCGAATTGTTCTAGGGTTACACGCCCAGCTAACACATCACTCATGTGCACATCAATTGCGTCGAAGCCAGCACGTGTGAAAGCTGCTGCCATTTCAAGATGCGAGTTAACACCCTGTTCTCTCAAAATAGCCACCTTAGGTTTAACACCCTTAGCAATATAAGGCGCGGCAATGTCTTCGTTAACGTCATAGCTAAGCGCAACATGCAAACCTGGGTCTGCCGCGTCTTGCTTCGCTACGTGCTCTTGTTCAGCACATGTCGGATTGTCTCGAAGCTTCTGCATTTCAAAGGTAGTTTGTGCCCACGTGGTACGCATGGCAACGCGACTGTCTGTAAGTATTGTCGCGCCACTGCGGTTAAACTCGATCATATCTGATGAATTTAACGTACCAATGTCATGCGTAATATCACCTAAATTAAACTGAGCGAGTACCTCGTCAACCGCAGCAATATCGCTTTCGAGTACTTGGATTACACCGCCAAGCTCTTCGTTAAAGAGCACAGCGATGTCGCTACCGTTTAACGCGTCAAGGTTGATACTGACGCCGGTTTTACCGGCAAATGCCATTTCAGCTACCGTTGTAAATAGACCACCATCTGAACGGTCGTGATATGCCTTAACGAGTCCCTTTTCAATCAATGCTTGCATGGCGTCATAAAAGCCTTTTAAGCGCTTTGCGGATACCACATCTGCTGGGCTATCACCAAGTTGTGTGTAAACTTGCGCCAAGCAGCTTGCACCCAGACGGTTTTGTCCTTCACCCAAATCGATTAGCAATAAACGGCTCTCGCCCTTGTCGGTACGAAGTTGCGGCGTCACTGTTTTGCGAATGTCTTTCACTGCACCAAATGCCGAGATAACCAACGACAATGGCGAGGTTACTGCTTTGTTTTCGCCATTTTCTTCCCATGCGGTCTTCATCGACATAGAGTCTTTGCCCACTGGAATGGTTAAGCCTAGTTCAGGGCATAGCTCTTCACCAACAGCTTTAACCGCTTCGTAAAGACCCGCATCTTCACCTGGGTGACCTGCCGCGGCCATCCAGTTGGCAGATAACTTAATGCGTTTAATATCACCGATGTTTGCAGCAGCAATGTTTGTTAATGCTTCACCCACCGCCAAACGCGCTGACGCACCGTGTGACAATAGCGCAACCGGTGTGCGCTCGCCCATAGACATGGCTTCACCATGATAGGTATCAAATGCGGTAGCAGTTACCGCAACATCGGCTACTGGTACTTGCCAGGGGCCAACCATTTGATCGCGGCTCACAAGACCAGTAACAGAACGATCGCCAATTGTGATTAGGAATGTTTTCTCTGCTACCGTCGGTAAAGAAAGAATACGGTTTGCCGCTTCATCTAGCGTAATTCCACTATCATCTAACGCTGGTGAGTTCACTTTAGCTGAGCTCACATCGCGGTGCATTTTAGGTGGTTTACCTAACAGTACATCAAGTGGCATGTCGATAGGCTTGTTATCAAACTGCGTATCATTCAAGTTAAGGTGTTGCTCTGCTGTCGCTTCACCTACAACCGCAAATGGCGCACGTTCACGGGCACAAATAGCTTCAAAAATCGGTAGGTTTTCTGGCGCAACGGATAACACGTAGCGCTCTTGTGATTCATTACACCACAACTCAAGTGGTGTCATACCAGGTTCGTCAGACAACACATTACGCAGTTCAAAATTACCGCCACGGCCACCATCATTCACTAGTTCAGGTAACGCGTTAGAAAGACCACCTGCGCCCACATCGTGAATGAACTGAATTGGGTTGTTTTCACCTAGTTGCCAACATGCATCTATCACCTCTTGACAGCGACGCTCCATTTCTGGGTTGTCACGCTGTACAGAGGCGAAATCTAAATCTTCATTAGATTGGCCTGATGCCATTGACGATGCTGCACCGCCACCTAGGCCGATATTCATTGCAGGCCCACCCAGTACGATTAATTTGGCACCAACGGTAATTTCGCCTTTTTCGATGTGTTCTCGACGAATATTACCCAAACCTCCAGCCAACATAATGGGTTTGTGATACCCGCGTACCTCAACACCATTGAAGCTATTAACTTCTTGCTCGTAAGTGCGGAAATAACCTAGCAAATTGGGACGACCAAACTCGTTATTGAACGCTGCACCACCTAGTGGACCTTCAATCATAATGTCTAGCGCACTCACGATACGCTGTGGTTTACCATATTGAGTTTCCCATGGCTGTTCTGCACCTGGGATACATAAATTCGAAACGGTAAAACCAACCAAACCCGCTTTAGGCTTAGAGCCACGGCCTGTCGCACCTTCGTCGCGAATTTCACCGCCAGAACCGGTTGCAGCGCCAGGGAATGGTGAAATTGCTGTTGGGTGATTGTGCGTTTCAACCTTCATCAAAATATCAATATTTTCATGATGGTATTCATACTGGTGTGTCTGAGGATTTGGGAAGAAACGACCCGCCTGCCACCCTTCCATAACCGCAGCATTATCCTTATAGGCTGAATAAACGTGATCAGGTAGCAACTCAAAGGTATTTTTGATCATCTTAAACAGTGACTTTTCTTGCGCTTCACCGTCGATGGTCCAACTGGCATTGAAGATTTTGTGGCGACAATGCTCAGAGTTCGCCTGTGCGAACATATATAGTTCTACATCAGTAGGGTTTCTACCCAATTTGGTAAAGCTATCAAATAAATAATCAATCTCATCATCCGCTAATGCTAGTCCCAATGAGACATTGGCGTTAACCAATGCATCTTTCCCATCGCCAATAACATCTACGGAAGTAAATGTATTTGCTTCTGTATGGGCAAAAAGAATGGCGGCATCTTGTGTATTTGTGAATACTGACTCCGTCATTCTGTCGTGGAAGAAGCTGGCAATTAGGGAATAATTTTCTTCATCTAATGCTTCTTCGGTTTCAATATAGAATGCGCAACCGCGTTCAATTCTATTAATATTTTGAAGACTGCAGTTATGGGCGATATCGGTAGCTTTAGAAGACCAGGGGGAAATGGTGCCGGGGCGAGGTGTTATGAGGAAGAGGGTTCCAGAAGGTGTTTGTGCTTGCCTCGCGGGGCCGTAAGTGAGCAGCTTTTCCAATATTTCTATTTGCTGCTTAGACAAGTCACCTGTGGAGTCGACTAAGTGAACATATTCGCTATATAGGTTTTTAACCTTAACGCCGGATTGACCCAGCTTTGCAATCAGTTTAGTTTGGTTAAACTCTGATAGTGCGGGAGCGCCTCGAAGGACCAACATATTGCTTTACCTGGTTTGTTAGAAACAACGACCACCAATAATGCGACGCGTTGCCTCTGGGATTGATGAGTATTTCGGCGCGGATTATAGAGGAATTATGCACGCTTGGTAACCTCATTACGCACTAACATGAAGTTTTTTTAAACTTAGACGGATTAATAACAATAAGACAAGGTCTATGCAGTCAAACGGTTATAAAAAACGATTAAAAAAGCCAATAATAATCATATTATCTCTTCTAACATTGAGCTGCGGTGTACCATCATTTACCACATCACTGTCAACGTTATTTGAGCGGGAATCTATTCGCGTGGGTACACTCTATGGCGCTGCAACCTTCTACAATGGGGCTGATGGCCCACAAGGCTTTGAATATGAATTATTAGCAGGCTTCGCCGACTATCTTGGCGTGACGTTAGACTTGTATCCGTTTTACAGTTACGAGGTGTTACTGCAACAACTTGAAGAAGGCAATTTAGACTTGGTAGCCACCGGCGATGCGGTAACGTCAGACTTACTCGCTAGGTTCGACTATGGCCCTGCATATCAACACGTTTCGCAACAACTTGTATTTCAAGCGGGCACAGCAAAACCCCGTTCGCTCAATGGACTTGAAAAGCCCATCGTAACCGTGTCTGGTAGTAGCCAAGCACACATTCTCAATGAAAAACTGTCTGATGAATCATTGTTAAATCCAAACATGCTCATTACCACTGAAGATTCTGATTCTGAGGAGTTATTACAACAGGTAGCCAACGGAGACATTGCATTCACCATTGCTGACAGCAATCGCTTGGCACTTCAACGCCGCCGCTTTCCTAATTTAGCCGTTGCCTTAACAATATCAAAAGATATTCCCATAGCATGGGCTTTGCCGCGCTCACAAGACGACTCTGTAAAAGCCGCCTTAATAGAATATTTCGGTACCGTGCATCAATCAGGCTGGTTTACCGCCCTTGAAGATAAATATTTTGGCCACATTCGACAATTTGATTACGTTGATAGCCGCGCTTTTAACAATGCAGCTGAAACAACGTTAAGCCAATACAAATCGCTGTTCCAAAAGTATTCAGGCGAACTTGACTGGCGCCTATTAGCCGCCATGAGCTATCAAGAAAGTCATTGGGAGCCTGAGGCAGTTTCGCGCACAGGCGTTAGAGGCTTGATGATGTTAACAATGGATACCGCCGGAGACTGGAACGTAGATGACAGAACTGACCCAGAGCAAAGTATTCGAGGTGGCTCACGCTATTTCGCCAGTTTAGTTAGCCGTATTCCCGCACGAATCAGAGAGCCCGACAGAACCTGGATGGCCATGGCAGCTTACAATATTGGTATGGGCCACTTAGAAGACGCTCGTGTATTAACCGAACGTCAAGGAGGCAGCCCTGATCTGTGGGTTGATGTAAAACGGCGTTTGCCCCAACTGCGCCAGAAGAAATATTATCGTACTACTAAATACGGTTATGCACGTGGAGATGAAGCCCTTCAGTATGTCGAAAATATTCGCCGCTATTACGACAGCTTGGTTTGGCTAGATGAGCAAGGAAATATTTAAGTCCTTGAGTATTGATTATTGTCATTTCGATGTCATTTTATTGTTGTACGCTTCAAAGGGTCTTGTGTAAAACTGCACAACAGCACAACCTTTGTTTAACTCAACCTGTCTTCAATTGAAAACAACAAAGGAGAGTAAATGAAAAAAAACAGATTTATGAGAAAAGGAACAAAATTGAAAAATAATAATAGACGCAGAATGATGTTAAAACGTTGCCACCAAAAAGTACTCCAACGCAGAAAACAGTTTATGAGCAATGATATATTCACTCAGCCTGTGAACGTTCCCTGCTAACCGCAATATCAATTCCCTCGCTAATTACCTTCATCAAGGTTTTTCGCTTTTTTAGCGGCTTTTATTTCTTTCCTGCGCTTCTTAAAAAAGTTAGATAACTTTTCAGCACACTCATCAGCCAAGACCCCAGAGACAATCTCGGTTTGATGATTAAGCGCAGGATGTTGCAACAAATTCATTACCGAACCCGCTGCACCTGTTTTCGCGTCCCATGCGCCAAATACAACCCGCTTGACTCGCGCATGCACGAGCATTCCTGCGCACATCGAACAGGGCTCTAGCGTAACGTACAGTGTTGCATCAATAACGCGGTAATTCTTTACAAAGTTAGCTGCTTCTCGTATTGCGCGCAATTCAGCGTGTGCAGAAGGATCATGATCTAAAATGGGCGTATTCCACCCTTCTCCAATCACTTTGTCGTCAACGACAACACAAGCGCCAACAGGTACTTCACCCAATGCTTCTGCCTTATCTGCCAATGCCAAGGCGTGCTGCATCCAGAACACATCACGCTCATTATAAGCGTCAACTCCATCATTCTCAGGTGCAAGCACAGTTTGAGATGCTTCCAAGATTCGTTGACTATTTTCATTACTCATTCGTCAATATCGCTAATTACAGTGGTTAATTTAGTTAAAACTTAAAAGGGAAAACAATAAAATGAACATTAACTCCTTATAAAATAGTGACTTTTGTCACTTGGCAACGTACTTGCAATCCATCATTATAATCCCACTTACTTTGTAAGTTTGGTTACACTTAATTATTAGAAGTTGCAGCTAACTTCGTTATAGTAACAAAAGGGATATAGTAGTTAGTAGAAAAACAGAACAAACAGGTAAATTACCGTTGTTTCATCTACACTCTTTTAACAACGCCATTTGTGAGGGATATCGCCGTGAATATGACCGCCGTTGCTATTGTTGCCATTTGTGCCTGGGCACTCGTTACAATTATTGACAGTGCAAAAGACAAAAGTAGAAAAAAGTTAACAAACAAAGAAACTGACGCCTATAAAACGGAAATTGCTGAACTTAAAGAACGCGTGTCAGTGCTAGAGAAAATTGTCACTGACGAGCGCTATGATCTGAAAAAGCAATTTGCTGACTTAGAAAAAGACCGCGTTGCCTAAATTACACTAGCGCAGACTTGCTCTGACAGTACACCGCTTTTTTCTGGTGTCGCTGTCAGATTAGGGTATCTTCTAAATTGAGGCCTTTTGCCTTTCTATACGATTGCCTTTAAGTTATGGCAGGTTCAGTTTTTGCAAGTTTGGTTTTTAATAGAGCGCCTAAACACCTTCTAATAGTTTTCGCTCGGCTCGCTCGACCCTTCGCGGTTTACCGGCAATCACCAATACATCGTGAGCCTGAAGTGTTGCGTCTTTATCAGGATCTTTAACTTCTTTGCCGTCCCTTCTCAACCCCTTAACCTTCACCCGCATTCTCTCTAAATCGATATCGTTAATTGTTTTTCCTAGGCATGAGGCGTGTTCCGATAATACTACGGCATGTATAAATTCCAGTTTATCTTCTGTACCGTAGGATATCTCCGTCGTTTCACCAGGGTAAAAACCGTGCATGTGGTCGTAGCGCCCTTTTCTTTCAGCTCGCACGCGTTTTAAAATGCGAGACATTGGAACACCTGCGTAATGCAGCACCTGTGATACTAGCATTAAGCTCCCTTCTTGCAGCTCAGGTACAACTTGATTAGCGCCAGCATTGTATAAGCTGTCGAGTTGATAATCTCGCTTAGTTCTGACCATAACATCAATGCTGTCGCTGAGTGTTCGGGTTTGCGTAATAACCTGTTTGGCCTTATCAACTTGGTCAAAGGTAACTAACACAAGCTTCGCCTTCTCAACATTGGCGCTTACTAGAATATCTTTTTGACTGGCATCGCCAAAAATAATGGGTTCACCAGCGTTGCGACTTTCGTGAACCCGCACGGGGTCCATATCAACAGCGACAAAATGGATCCCTTCCATTTTAAGCATACGGGCAACTGACTGCCCTACCCGCCCAAAACCACAAATAATCACATGATTAGACAAACTACCACTTATTACAGAGAGTTCATTCTCTTCAACGGGAAGTTCATTATTTACAATTCTTTTGGCAATAACCACACTGTTGTTCATTAACCAGGGGGTTAAAGCCATACTGATGACCCCCATGCACACAATCAACGAAGATTGCTCTGATGTTAGTACACCGTGCGTTGTGGCGAGCGCAGCGATAACAAAACTAAATTCGCCAATTTGGCATAACTTAACGCCAGCAGACCAACCATCAATTGCGTCAGTTTTTACTAACATTGATGCCAACCTCACCAACACCACCTTTGTCACCATCAAGACTAAAACGCCCACGACAATACCTAGCAGGTTATTCCATAACACCGTAAGCTCTAATTGCATGCCAACGGTAACAAAGAACAATCCCATCAATATATCTCTGAAAGGGCGAATATCTGCTTCTAGTTGATATTTGTACTGGCTTTCACCAAGCATCATGCCGGCTAAAAATGCTCCTAAGGCCATCGATAAGCCGAAATAATAAGTTAATCCACCGGCAAGTAACGCTATTAATATAGTGGTCAACACAAAGAGTTCATCTGTTCTTGTTCTTGCGACTTCTCTAAATACCCATGGTAGTAACCACTTACCAACAGACATTAGAAATGCGATAACAAACACACCTTTTAACAAGGCTTCACCAAGCGCTAAAGCAATACTGACTTCACCGGTTTGCGCAAGAAGTGGAATAGCAATAAGAAAAGGGACTACCGCAAGGTCTTGAAAAAGTAAGATACTCACCGCCAGCTGTGTACGCCGATTATTAAGAATACCCATCTCTGTTGCCTGCTTAATAACGATGGCTGTTGAGCTTAAAGCAAGGGTGCCGCCAATAATAATGGAAGCACTTAAATCGATGCCGAAGAAATAAGGTACGCTGGTAAATATAGCTGTGGTAAGTATCATTTGACCAAGACCAACGCCAAACACCAAAGAGCGCATAGCTAGTAATTTAGGAAGTGAGAATTCGAGCCCAAGAGAAAATAAGAGAAAAACAATACCTACCTCAGCAAGTAGATGCATTTCTTCAGGGTGTGCGAAAATAGAAAGTAATTGAGGGCCTGCCAAAATTCCGGCAAAGAGGTATGCCAAGATAGGAGGTAAATGCGCCCTTTTAAATAATGCGACAGCGCACACTGAAATAAACATCAGTAAAATAATATTAAGAAAGCTCGTTCCCACACCACCTCCGGTCACTACTCAGATAAATACCGTGTAATATTTCTTTAAAATTCAAAGTTCTATTCTTTTATCACTGTATCATTATTACTATACTTTTTAATTTTTCCCTCAACCACCTATCGTTCTAATTCTCAAATAACGTGTCAAAAAAACAGTTGGCATCGTCTTTGCAAATACTCAAATAACGATGCAAATTAGGCAAAAATTGCCACTGAAACCCTCTCTTTACACGTAATAGTTACGGTGAGTGGTACCAGGAATGTCAGGGCTTTGACGAATTATTCTTTGCATACCAATACACAATCGCACAGGGGTATTACCGTGGATTTCACAACATCTGTCTACGATAGCACACACAACGACAATTTTTACCCTGCAGAAAGTGCAGGCAAGTCACTTTCCATCAGTGAATTGTCAAGCTTTGTAAAACAGCTGCTCTCTACTCTTGAATTACAAGAGCTTGGGGCGCTGTATTTTCAACAGCTTAATATGCTGTTACCTGTAGTCGGTTTTAGCATATCTGACTTCGATTCTCGATGGGTTTATGGCAACGCAAAAATATCGTCAACTTTGATAGACTTACCACTACAAGGTGCTGCCTCAAGCAGTGGTGAACAAGCCCATGCTTACTATTACATTAGTTCACCACTGTCGATGTCGCAACGGGAAACCCTCTTTCAACTCCATGATTTATTTGGAAAACAAGTAAAGCACGCACTTACATTAATGCGTTTAGAGCAGATGGCAACGAAAGACGGGCTCACAGGGTTGGGTAATAGAGCTGGCTTTGAACAGTGTATCAATCGCCAATTGAGCTGGGCTCAACGTCATGGTGAAAAGTTTGCGCTATTAATAATTGACTTAGATAACTTCAAACATGTGAATGACAGCTTTGGTCACAGTGAAGGTGATAAAGTACTCATCCACGTTGCGTCACACTTAACCAACGTTTTACGTGAAGAAGACGAAGCTTTCCGTTTTGGTGGTGATGAATTTTGTTGCATTTTGGATTGCCATACACCACAGCAACTCGCTTGCGCTGCGCAGCGTATACAATTAAGTATCAACAATTCTAACTACTTAGCGAAATTAGGCGTCTCTTGCAGCTTAGGTGGTACAATATACCGTGAAGATGATTCTGCAACATCAATATTCGACCGTGCAGATATCGCGCTTTACAGTGTAAAAAATTCTGGGAAGAACAACTACAGAGCAGCTTAAAGGTAGAGGAAAAAGGTTTACTATCTATACAAACAAATAGGCGGCAATAACGTGCCGCCTATTCTTATATTTATTGGCTAAAAAATTCGACGTTTAAGCCAGTTACTCGAGGCAAAAAGTAAACAGGTTCGTTATTTAAAATCATCGCTACCGGATGCCCCTCTAGCAAAATCACTGGTACTTTTTCTCTTTCCCACAAAGGAATTCGCCAAACTTTAAACCAGTCTTTCAGCGTCTTTGAAACTTGCGCGTTTTCCGGCTTTACCTTTAGGTTTCGTACATTCGTTTTAAGTGAAATCGCATTACTTTTTGTACGCTCGATATTTTTATCGCTTTTGCTGTTTTCAATAATGGTACTACTGTCAAAACTAATCCGAATTCCACCGTCCAGCCACGGTAATTCAACCACTTCACCGTGTGGTATAACCATGCTACTTACTGGGCTACAGGTAGGCTTAATAACCCAATAGAAATCGCCGTCAAAGCGCGCTACCTTGCCCCACTTGAAACGCACTTCTGGCGTGGCATCATGCTTAGCATGAAGCATAGACAATATTTCATCGGTTTGAGATTTAGACGGGACAAGCTCGCCATTTTGCGTAAACCACGCTCTTATCACCATGGCCTGCCAAGCACTTGAAAGTTTATCTAACACACTGCCACTGAGTTGATGTGGTGAGCGCATACACGTCTTAAGATGGGTATGAGCGGTCTCGTTTACTAATTGCGTTTGCTCAGCACATAAGTTGGCACTACGCCCTACCGTTTTCGTTAGTTGAGGCCAACGAGAAAGTAACCCAGGAATTACTTCATTGCGAAGAAAGTTTCTGTCAAAGCTATTTTGTGTATTAGACTCATCCTCTACCCACTGTAGTGCTTCTTGCTGAGCAAAAGCGACTATTTCTTTCTTTTGCAGCGCCAACATGGGACGTAGCACAAGGGTTCCTTGGCGAAATTGAGATTCTCCCATACCTGATAAACCTTGCGGGCCAGCCCCTCGCTTTAGTTGCAAAAGTACGGTTTCCAATTGATCTTCAGCGTGTTGACCAAGGAGCAGTGCCCCATCAACCTGTTGGGTGACTTCAAGTAACGCCTTATAACGCACCTTGCGCGCTTCGGCTTCAATACTTTTTCTGGCACTTTGGTCAACCTGTACCTTGAACAAATGAAAATCAATGTCATACAACCTGCATTGCAACTCACAATGGCGCGCCCAAGCATCGGCATTAGCACTTAGACCATGATGGACATGTACCGCATGTATAGGGCAATGGAAGTGCTCTCGAAAAATGCTTACAGCGTGAAGAAGTACGGAGGAATCAACGCCACCGCTGTATGCTACAACAAGTGGCGTCTTTCTAGACAAGTTGGCATCGCTGAGGGAACGGGCAAGGCACTGTACAATATGGTCACTCACCGACATTGTTTGACTTGCCACGTATCAACTTACCTTCATAAATTTTTTAGGAGCTTTTTACTTAGGTTGCACTTAACCAACATTATTAAGCAATACTATCAGCAATAACCGAATGACATTAGACGCTGATAGCGTTCTTCCATGAGTTTGGTTTTGTCGAGTTCTTTAAGTTGGTTTAGTTGCTGCTTGATAACCGCTTTTAAGTTAGCCGCCATGCCATTGTGGTCGCGATGCGCACCGCCTAGTGGTTCTTCAACAATACTATTAATCAGCCCAAGTTCTTTAATTTGTGGAGCACTTACACCCATAGCTTCTGCCGCTAATGGTGCTTTTTCTGCACTTTTCCACAAAATTGACGCACAGCCTTCTGGCGATATGACAGAGTAAGTTGAATATTGAAGCATGTTAACGCGATCGCCAACACCAATTGCCAACGCGCCACCAGAACCACCTTCACCAATAACGGTACAAACAATAGGTACAGTCAACTCGGCCATTTCAAATAAGTTCTTTGCAATGGCTTCACTTTGCCCACGCTCTTCCGCGCCAACGCCAGGATAAGCTCCCGGTGTGTCGATGAACGTAATAATGGGAAGGTTGAATCGTTCTGCCATTTTCATCAAACGCAACGCTTTGCGGTAGCCTTCAGGTTTAGGCATGCCGAAATTACGTTTGATTTTTTCGTTGGTATCACGTCCTTTTTGATGACCAATAACCATAACCGGCTGGTCGTCTAGCAATGCAGGACCACCCACAATCGCTTTGTCATCAGCAAAAGCGCGATCGCCAGCCAGCTCGTCAAATTCAGTAAAAATACGTGGAATATAATCCAACGTGTAAGGACGCATTGGGTGACGAGCAAGTTGAGATACCTGCCACGCACCTAAGTCAGAAAAAATCTTCTTGGTTAACTCGCCACTTTTTCCGCGTAGCTTGTTAATTTCTTCTTCAATGCCTACATCAAATTCGCCACCTTGATTGACCAACCTAAGCTCTTCAATTTTTGCTTCTAGTTCGGCTATTGGCTGCTCAAAGTCCAAAAACTGTATACTCATTTCATGTCCTATTCTTACTACGCTCGTCTTTGCAAACGCGAAATGTCCAATCTATCGAACTCTACCCTTTAATGATAGAGAATTGAAACGGCTTTATCTCCCAAACACTGTTTGAGGTCGTGCAAAAGTTGATCTTCAGGAGTGACATACCACCTCGCCCCGCACGCTAATGTAGCTTCCGCATCGGGATGGGTCACAACTAACTGAACTGGACAACTTCCACCATTAAAAGCCTGCAAGATAGATTGCATTTGACTCATTTTCTTTGATTCGAGCAGCTGGGTATCAATATTAAGTGCCAGCGCTCTCGCATTTTTCTCTCGTGCCTGAACAATGTCCATTACATCACGGGCGGTGATTGTATTGCCCCCAGAGAAATCATCAAAGCTGACCTGTCCCTTTATGAGCAATATTCTGTCATTTTCAAGCACACTTTCGAACTGTTCGTACATATCTGGGAAAAATCGCACGTCTATTCTGGCACTCTTATCGTCCAGTGTCACTATTGCCCAACGACGCCCACGCTTGTTGGTCATTACTCGAACCCCAAGTACCAACCCAACAGCATTAGCCATTTGATCCTTACCCGTTGGTTTTAAGTCAACCAGTCGACCATCGGTATAATGACGAAGCTCATCGGCATATTGATTAATGGGATGCCCTGTAAGATACAAACCAAGCGTATCTTTTTCGCCTTCCAACCACACTTTTTCCGGCCACTGAGGCACATCAGCAAATGCTTGTTCTACTTCTTCAGGCTCGGTTGTCAATAGCCCGAACATATCAGATTGACCAAATGACTCTGCTTTTGCGTGTTGCCCTGCGGCGGCTAAGGCTTCTGGCAATGTTGCCATAAGCGTTGCGCGATGCGGACCTAAATTATCCATTGCACCAGCGAGAACTAACTTCTCTAGTACTCTTTTATTTACCCGTTTAATATCTATCTTAGCGCAAAAGTCGAATAAGTCTTTGAACTGACCTTGGGTTTCACGGGCTTCGATGATGGCCTCAATTGGTCCTTCACCCACCCCTTTAATAGCACCGATGCCGTAAACTATGCGCCCTTCACTATCAACGGTGAACTTGTATTTACCAGCATTCAAATCTGGAGGAAGGATCTCAATACCCATGCGGTCGCATTCATCCACCAAGGTCACTATTTTATCGGTGTTGTCCATATCCGCCGACATTACCGCAGCCATAAATTCGGCTGGGTAATGCACTTTAAGCCACAGTGTTTGATAAGACACCAATGCATAGGCTGCTGAGTGAGATTTGTTAAACCCGTAACCAGCGAATTTTTCCACCAAGTCGAAAATTTTCATCGCCAAGTCAGGGTCTATGTTATTCCCTTTGGCACCATCGGCAAAAGTACCGCGCTGCTTGGCCATCTCTTCAGGCTTTTTCTTACCCATTGCACGGCGAAGTAAGTCAGCACCACCGAGTGAATAGCCCGCCATTTCTTGGGCTATCTGCATTACCTGTTCTTGGTACAAAATAATGCCATAGGTTGGTTCTAGAATTTCTTTAAGACATTCGTGTTGGTATTCTGCATCAGGGTAAGATATTTCTTCTCGTCCGTGCTTTCGGTCAATAAAGTTATCTACCATGCCCGACTGCAGTGGACCTGGACGGAAAAGCGCTACCAATGCGATGATGTCTTCAAAACAGTCTGGCTTAAGGCGCTTTATCAGCTCCTTCATACCGCGGGATTCTAGCTGGAATACTGCCGTAGTTTCTGCATTTTGTAATGTCTTAAAGCTTTTACCGTCTTCAAGAGGAATGGCACTAATATCAACATCGATATTTTTACCTTCCTTGATCATGTCAATCGCCCACTGAATAATGGTCAGCGTGCGAAGCCCCAAGAAGTCGAACTTAACCAAGCCTGCCGTTTCTACATCGTTTTTATCGAATTGGGTAACAGGGTTTTTACCTTCATCATCGCAATACAGTGGCGAGAAGTCAGTAATAGACGTGGGAGCAATTACCACACCACCAGCATGCTTACCGGCGTTACGCGTCACCCCTTCAAGTATGCGCGCCATGTCAATGAGATCTTTAACCTCTTCATCACTGTCGTATACTTCGGGTAATTGCGGTTCGGCTTTAAATGCTTTTTCTAGCGTCATGCCAGGGTCAGGTGGAATAAGCTTCGAAATTCTATCGACAAAACCATAAGGGTGACCAAGAACACGCCCTACATCTCGTACAACCGCTTTCGCCGCCATAGTACCAAAGGTGATAATTTGCGATACCGCCTGACGACCGTATAGCTCTGCAACGTGGTCAATTACCTCATCTCGTCTATCCATACAGAAGTCGACGTCAAAATCGGGCATGGATACACGTTCTGGGTTTAAGAATCGTTCGAAAAGCAGATCAAACTCTAGCGGATCCAAATCGGTGATCTTAAGCGCGTAAGCAACTAGCGAGCCCGCACCGGAACCACGACCAGGTCCAACAGGAATACCGTTGTCCTTACTCCACTGGATGAACTCCATTACGATAAGAAAGTAACCTGGGAACCCCATCTGGTTAATAACTTCAAGTTCAATCCGTAAACGGTCATCGTATTCAGGGCGCTTTTCTTGGCGCACTTGCTCGTCGGGAAAAAGGAATACCAGACGCTCTTCTAATCCCTCTTGTGACACTTTAACGAGGAAGTCTTCAGTGGTCATTCCCCCTGTGGGAAATTGAGGTAAAAAGTATTCGTGCAAACGTACCGTGACATTACAACGCTTGGCAATTTCAACGGTGTTTTCTATGGCCTCGGGAATATCGCTAAACAACTCAACCATTTCTTCTGCCGTGCGAAGATACTGCTGATCACTGTAACGTTTTGGCCGACGATTATCGTCTAAGGTGTAGCCATCGTGGATACACACGCGAATTTCATGTGCATCGAAGCCTTCTTGACTGATGAAACACACCTCGTTAGTCGCTACAACTGGCAACTCGTGTTGTTCAGCTAAATTGACTGCGAGATGAAGATAGTCTTCTTCACCTTGTCTGCCAGTACGAATTAATTCAAGATAAAAACGGTCAGGAAAATGTGCTTTATAAAATGCTAATGCACTGTCTAGAATTTTGGCGTTATTTTTCATTAGACCAACGCCGATATCCCCATGCTGAGCACCAGACAGTACAATAACGCCTTCACTGTGCTCTGCTAGCCACGCTTGATCTATAACTGCTCGGTGAGACAAGTGCCCACGAAGATACGCCTTAGATATAAGAATAGTAATATTCTTATATCCTTCATTATTCATAGCCAGTAAGGTCAATCGAAAAGGTTCATCACCAAATATCTCATTGGTCACCCAAAAATCGGTACCAATGATGGGCTTTATTCCTAAGTTATGTGCTTCAGAATAAAACTTTACCAAACCACACATATTCATTTGGTCGGTTATGGCTACCGCTGGCATGCCTAAATCAGCGACCTTTCCTAAAATGGGCTTGACCTTATTTAGGCCGTCCATCATTGAGAAGTCACTGTGTACACGTAAATGAATAAAGGGCGATGACATGATGTTATTTCTCTTCAAGTAACGCTTTAACCGGTTTGAAACTCTTACGATAGCAATCTAACACACCAAATTCAGCGATGGCTTCAAAATGTGCTTTCGTTGGATAACCTTTATGTGCGGCAAAATTGTATTGCGGATAGGCTTCATGTAGAACAAGCATATCATTGTCACGCTCTACTTTGGCAATGATAGATGCAGCGGAAATCTCAGCATGTAAGCTATCGCCTTTTACCACAGCTTCTGCAGCGAAGTTCCATGCAGGAAGACGATTACCATCGACACGCACAAAATCAGGCGTCACCGCCAAACCTTCCACTGCACGCGTCATGGCTAACATAGTTGCGTGTAATATATTGAGCTTATCTATTTCTTCAGGGGTGGCTCGTCCAATATGCCAATAAAGTGCTTTCTCTTTGATTTCTTGAGAGAGGGCTTCGCGCTTTTTCTCGCTGAGTTTTTTAGAGTCTGTTAGACCTTCTATGGGATTGGCAGGGTCAAGAATAACCGCAGCAGTAACAACATCACCCACCAATGGGCCGCGACCTACTTCATCTACACCAGCAATTAACTTATACAAACAATTCCTCCACGACGGCTTTTGCAGCTGTTTTATCAGCATTGCATTTTAGCGTATGGTGGAGGTCGGTGAAACGGGAAATAAGGGCAGAATTGTCACTTTCGAAGAAGTTAAGCAGTTTATTGCTCATATTCTCTGCATTAACGTCGTCTTGCAGCAGCTCAGGAATAATGGCTTCGTTTGCCAATAGATTCGGCAATGTGAAGAATGGTGCTTTATAGATACGCTGCATTATTTTATAGGTTATTGGGGCAAGTTTATACGCGGCCACCATTGGGCGCTTACACAACATAGCTTCAAGCGTCGCTGTGCCCGACGCCAGTAAAATGACATCACTGGCAATCATGGCTTCCCTCGCCGTTCCTTGTGTAATTTTTATGGGTAAACGCGAAGCAGCATCGTCAAATGCCTTCAACTTTTCCTGAATTTGAAGAAAGCGATGTTCATTCGCAGCAGGGATAACAAAAACAATATCCTGCCGTTTCTTGTGGATGGCTTCTATGGTTTTTAAAAATACAGGCAACAGTGCTTCTACTTCACCTCGCCTTGAACCCGGTAGTACCGCAAGTACAGGTGTATCGGCACTAAGCCCAAGGGACGTTCTGGCCGCCAGCTGGTCTGGTTCAAAATCGATGGCATCTGCCATGGTATGGCCAACAAAAGTGTAAGGCACTTGATACTTGTCGTACACCTGCTGTTCAAAAGGAAATAGCCCCAAAACGCGATTGGTGGCTTTGGCGATTTTATGAATTCGTTTTTCACGCCAAGCCCAAACCGTTGGGCTGACATAATGAATCGTTTTAATCCCTTTAGCTTTTAGTGCTTTTTCAACACGTAAGTTAAAGTCAGGCGCATCAATACCAACAAAGATATCCGGAGGGTTTTGTTCGAAATGCGCTAATAGCTGTTTTTTAACTTTTAAAATTGCCGGCAGATGGGAGAGAACTTCAACCAATCCCATCACCGATAAGGTTTCCATATCGAACAAACTATGAAAACCATTTTCTTGCATATGAGGCCCGCCAATACCTTCGATGATAGCATCGGGGTATTGGCGCTTTAACTCTGCAACCATTCCAGCAGCAAGTACATCACCAGAGGGCTCTCCGGCAACCATGCCGATACGTAATGGTTTAGTCATAGTTAACGAATAATGCCCCTTTCAGCCGTTTTCAGGAAGGTCAACATACGCTCAACACCTGCGTACTCTTCAGCGGGCTCTTTCAGTTTTTCCATGGCTTCATCTAAGGTATTACCTTCACGGTAAATAGCTTTATACGCGCGCTTTATCGCCATGACTTCAGCTTTTTCAAACCCACGTCGCTTCAGGCCTTCAGAGTTAATACCTTGTGGTATATTTTTCTGACCGCTAACCATCACAAAGGGAGGCACATCGCGCAAAATAATGCCACCAGCACCGAGGAACGCATGAGCACCTACTTTGCAAAATTGGTGGATACCCACAGCACCACCTACAATAACAAAGTCATCAATATGCACATGCCCGGCCACCGCAACATTGTTTGCAATGATGATGTCATCACCTAATACACAGTCGTGAGCAATATGTGCATTGGCCATAAACAAACAACGAGAACCTATAATGGTTATGCTTTTGTCCTGTACTGTGCCTCGGTGAACGGTTACACCTTCTCTGAATTCGTTATCATCACCAATGACTAATTCAGTAGGCTCGCCTGCATATTTCTTGTCTTGGCAATCTTCTCCAATAGAAGAAAATTGATAAAATTTGTTGTTTCTGCCGATACGCGTTGGTCCGCGTACCACCACATGTGATTTCAGTACACAGCCATCACCTATTGTGACGTTATCATCGACCATACAAAATGGCCCAATAGTAACGTTTTCACCAATGGTTGCTGTTTCAGAAATTACCGCAGTAGGATGGATCACGTTATGCTATCTCTCTCATCGCACACATAAATTCTGCACTGCAAGCTATATCGCCATCGACACTCGCAGTACCTGCAAACTTCCAAATCCCTCTGCGTTCTTTCACTAAGGCAACATCAAACTCTAGACGATCACCTGGCACAACAGGGCGCTTAAAGCGCGCGTTATCTATCCCTGCATAGAGGTATAGTTTATCGCTATTTCCCATTGTTTTAAAACCTAAAACACCCGCAGCTTGCGCCATTGCTTCAAGAATTAACACACCAGGGAAAATTGGCTGTCCGGGAAAGTGCCCAGTGAAACACGGCTCATTTATGGTAACGTTTTTGTAGGCCTTTATAGACTCGCCTAGGACATAATCAGTTACGCGATCAACCAATAGGAACGGATACCTATGTGGAAGTAGATCCATGATTTCTTGAATTTCGATGGTATTAAGTGAATTGGTCAAAAACTTTCTCCTGTATACAAGCATGACCTACAACTGGTTTATAACAAACCAAATAGAGTGTATGCACATCGCCGCTATGCTCAGCGCTTTTTCTAACAATCTCTAATCGGTTTGAATGGTCAAACTCACCGTAAAAAAACAAACGGCGGCAACCATACGCTGTTAAGCGCAAAAAACAAATCAGACCAACACCTTTAGGAGTTGGCCTGATAGATATTTACTGCACTACCTTCAAGGGCAGCGTTAACTCCTTGAAGATGTTAACACCGAGCAGTGAATTAGTTAGTTTTGCTAACTTGTTCTAGTACTTTCTCAGAAAGGTCGTGTTCTTCGTTAGCAAATGCAACTGCACCTGCATTAAGCACTAAGTCATAACCTTGTTTTGCAGCAACCGCATCGATAGATTGCTTAATTAAGCCTAGTAACTTATTGCGTTCTTCATTGCTGCGACGTTGAATATTCTGCTGAAGCGGCTGGCCTTTTTGTGCCAATTGTTCGCGCACTGTTAAGATTTTTTGTTCTAGTTCTTTCTTTTCAGCATCGCTCATGGTCGCTGCATCGCGTTGTAAACGCTCTGCATAAAATTGACCATCACGCTGCAATTGATTCACTTCTTCAATTTGATCTTTAAACTCAGCTTGAATTGAGTTTTGAATTTCAGCAGCTTGTGGCATTGCTTGGAAAATACCTTGAACATCAACAACTGCGATTTTTTAGCTCAGCCATTACTGACGTACTAACTAGAGCACTACCTAACATTGCACCAGCAACGATATGTTTAACCATCTGTTTCAAAAGGAACTCCTTTTTTGCATCTTATATTAGGCGAGAAATGCTCTGCCTACTTTTATATTTAGAATGTTTGACCGATATTAAATGTGAAGAATCTCGCATCGTCACCATCGCGTTGCTGTATCGCTTTCGAGAAGCTAAATACCATCGGTCCCATCGGTGATACCCACTGAACCGATATACCAGCCGAGCTACGATACAGGCTCCAATCAGAATAGTCCAATAGCTCGCCGCGTTGTGTTGGCGCTAAGTTAAACTGACGATATCGATCATAATCGAACTCAGTATCCCATACGTTACCCACATCCACAAACAAACTTGTGCGAACGGAGTTATCCATTTCTTCCTCTACAAACGGCGTAGGAACTATTAGCTCAATACCGCCTAACGCCATCGCGTTTCCGCCTAAGCTACGATTTGACCATGATAAATTCGCATTTTCAGGGTCAACTGGATATTGTTCGCCATCCGGCCCAACTATGGCTCCTGTATTACTTAAGAAAATACCACGAGGACCAACCGTATTATTCTCAAAACCTCTGAGTGAGTCAGAACCACCAGCCGTGAAGTTTTCAGTAAACGGCAGGATTTGCTCATTACCGTTGATATCACCGTAACCGTTACCATACCCTAAACGCATACGTGCTAAGAATGACCAACGCTGGTTGCGCGACAATGGGAAGTACCACTTGCCATCGAAAACAGTCTTGAAGTAGTTAACATCTGAGTTTGGTGTAGTAATACTAAATGACGCGCGTTGTGATGAGCCTGCCGTGGGGAACAAGCCTCGGTTTAATGTACTTCTACTCCAACTTACACTGGCCAAGTAGCTGTCATATTTGATGGCAGCATCAGGGTCGTCACCATTGGTAAACTGATTATAAAACTGTTCTGTTTGCTCGTAATAGCCACGGTTATATAACTCAACATTACTGTACGTTAAACCAAAATTAATTCGGTTAAACTCATTAATGGGGTAACCAATGTTGGCACCTAATGACCATCTCTTTGAGTTGTACTGAATAACGTTAAAATCAGAGCCGTCAAATTCACTATAACCTACGGTTCCACCCAAACTGATACCATCGATAGTAAAATATGGGTCGTTATAAGAGATTTGCGCCGAGCGCTGATACGAAACAGTACTTAAGTTAAGCCCTACACGTTTACCTGTACCCAAGAAGTTATCTTGTTGTATACCGGCCTGTAGGCTGAGCTTAGTTCTATCACCATAACCAATACCCGCATTAAATGACCCTGAAGGCTGCTCTTTAACATTAAAGTTAACGTCAACTTTGTCTTCAGAACCAGGAATACGTACGGTCTCGAACTCAACTTCTTCCATATATGTTAAGCGAGATAGTTGGTTCTTTGACGATTCTAAATGGCCATTAGATAACCAAGTACCTTCCATCTGGCTGACGTTTTGACGCAATACGCTATCTGCAGTTACCACGTTACCATTGAACTTAATTCGGTTAACGTAGATACGTTTACCTGGATCCACTGACAACGTCAGCTTAACCGTCTTATCTTCATCATTGATGTCAGGTACCGTGGTAACCGTGGGGTAGGCATAACCAAATCTACCGAGATATTTACTAATAAACTCTTCGGTATAGGTTACTTCTGCTTGGTTATACAACTCACCTGAGGTTAGCGGTAATACAGCATTAATATATTCTTCGTGACCTAGTACATCACCGACAAGCTCAACATCAGAAATGGTGTATTGTTCACCTTCACTGACGTTCATCGCAATGTAGATACCTGATTTTTCCGGTGTCATTGATACTTGCGTTGAGTCAACATTGAAACGCAGGTAACCGCGGTCTAAATAGAAATTACGCAACGTTTCCATATCGCCTTGCAACGTTTGTTGCTGATAGCGAGTTTCAGATAAGAAATCCCACCAAGGCGTATCAAACTGAAGTTCAAAAGCTTCCATTAACTCTTCGTCAGAAAATATATTGTTTCCAACAATGTTAATTTGCTCGATCTCCGCTGCATCACCTTCTTCAAAAAGAAGTTTTAGATCAACGCGGTTACGTGGCAGTGGAGTAATAATAGCGGTAACATCAGCATTGTATTTACCAATACTGTAGAAGAAATCTTTTAGGCCATTTTCAATAGAAGTAAGTACGGTCTTATCGAGTGGCTCACCAATTCTTACACCATTGCCATCCAAGCTATCCTGTAGTTGTTCATCTTTTATATCATCATTGCCTTCGAAAATGATATTACTGATTGTTGGACGCTCTGCCACTCTTACTACTAGTGTGTTACCGTCGCGAAGAATTTCTACATTTTCAAAGTGAGTAGACGAGTAAAGCGAACGAATTAGCTGTGTTACCCTGAATGTATTTAGCTCATCACCAACTTGTACAGGCAAATAAGTTAACGCTGCACCTAATGCAACACGCTGAAGACCTTCTACTCGAATATCTTCTACAACAAACTCACTGTCTTGTACCGCAGCGTTGGCAAAGCTAGCACTGGAAAGTATGGCTCCGGCTGCTACTAACTGTTTAAACTTCATCTATTTTTCTTTTCCTAGCCGCGTTTTTTATATTAGCTGTTCTGTACTACCTGATTTTCATCAGGCTATGCGCGCAATATCGTTGAATATGGCAATACCCATGATCGTAAACAAAAGCACGCCGCCTATTCTGTATCCCCATTCCTGCACCACTTCGGGTACAGGTTTGCCTGTAAGCCATTCAACTGTATAAAACATGAGATGACCACCATCAAGCATGGGCAAGGGTAATAAATTAATAATGCCTAAATTTACGCTTATTAAGGCAAGAAAACTCAAGAAATAGGCAAGTCCATAACCTGCACTTGTTCCTGCACCTTGAGCAATTGAAATCGGGCCGCTTAAATTCTTCACCGATACATCACCAGTGATTAGCTTACCGATCATCTCTATACTTAATGTCATAAGACGCCACGTTTTATCTAGCGCCTTTCCAATAGCCTCAATAATGCCATATTGGTGGGTAAACACGTACCCCTCTGGCCATGGTTCAAACGTTGGGCTGACCCCCAAATACCCACTTTGCCCTTGTGGTGTATCTCGGCGCGCTATCGTGGCATGTAGTGTCTGTCGTTGTCCATCCCTTTCTATTTCAAGCGTGATGCTTTCTCCAGGTTTATCAACAATTTCATCTACTAAAGCATTCCACGAAGACAACGTTTCGCCATTAAGTGCTATTAGCGTATCACCAGGTTGTAACCCAGCTTGTTGTGCTGCACTCCCCTCTCCTACAAAGCCAACCTGTAAAGTTGGGTCAGGTCTAAACGGAGTAAGTCCCAAGCTGCTTAATGGAGACTCGCTATCTGGGTCAAAGTTCCAAGAATTGAGTGTAAATGTCAGTTCTTTTTGAACACCGGCTGCATTTATCACCGTAATGGCAGCAGTATCAGTTCCTATATTTGAAACAAGCTCTAAGTTTACCGCTTCCCAATCGGGTGTACTACGCGCACCTATCTTAACAATTTCATCACCACTTTCTACCCCAGCAAGCGAAGCAATGCTATTAGGCTCCACGTCTTTAATCACGGGCTTGACGGTTTCCAGGCCAACTAAATACATCAGCCAAAGTGCGAAAAATGCAAAGATGAAGTTCACCCCAGGACCAGCAGCGATTACCGCCATACGCTGTAAAACGGGTTTATTGTTAAACGCTTTATCTGCTAATTCAGGCGGTACATTATCGACGCGTTCATCAAGCATACGCACATAACCGCCAAGAGGAATCATTGCAATGACATACTCAGTGCCTGATTGACTTGTTTTACGCCATATTGGCTTTCCAAATCCAATAGAAAACCGTTCAACTTGTACGCCACACCTGCGGGCAACATAAAAGTGTCCCCATTCGTGTACCGCAACTAAAATGCCAAGAGCTAAGATAAAAGCCCCTAAACTCCAAAAAAAGGCTAACACAAGAATTTACCTCGAATAATGTCAGTAGCTTTTGCTCTGGCTAAGCTATCTTGCTCTAATATTTGCTGAATAGAATTTACTGTCACCGAAGGCAAAGCGTTTAATACTGCCTCATTGACTAGAGCAATATCATTGAATTGAATACGACCATCTAAAAAGTGTTCGACCGCAATTTCATTTGCAGCATTTAGCCTCGTTGTTGCACACTGCCCGTCTTTACATGCATCAATTGCAAGCTTCAGATTGGGGTATCGGGTAAAGCAGGGTGTTTGAAAACTAAAGTTGACTATATCAGAGAAGTTGAGTGGTGAGACACCAGCGTCAATGCGCTGAGGATGTGCAAGGCCATATGCTATCGGCGTGCGCATGTCCGGGTTGCCCATTTGTGCAATCACTGAGCCATCAATGTATTGAACCATTGAATGAATAATACTCTGTGGGTGTACAACCACTTCGATATCGCCTGCCTTTGCACCAAATAACCAACATGCTTCAATGAACTCTAGCCCTTTATTCATCATTGTGGCGGAATCTATAGTTATTTTCCTACCCATCGACCAATTAGGGTGAGTACTCGCCTCATCAATAGTAATTGATGAAAAAGTGCTTAAGTCACGTTCTCTAAATGGCCCACCAGAGCCAGTCAGTAGAATCTTATGTATGCCGGAAGACGCTAAGTCACCATACACGAAGTCTTGGGGTAAACACTGGAAAATCGCGTTATGCTCACTGTCTATAGGTAAAATCTTCGCACCGCTTTGATTTGCAGCATCTATGAACAGTGCTCCGGACATTACCAAGGCTTCTTTGTTCGCCAATAATACCCGCTTACCCGCCTTTACCGCTGCCAATGTAGGAAGCAAACCGGCAGCGCCAACAATGGCGGCCATGACAGCATCAACCTCAGGTGCGCTTGCTACATCTTGTAACGCTTGCGAGCCACACAACACTTCGGCATCAACTTTATATTGCTGAGCTAATTCACAGGCCTTTTCATATAGCGCTTCATCAGCAACCACCACATAACGAGGTGCATACTGTTGCGCTTGCTCCATCAGCAACTCAAGTTGGCCGTAGCCAGTAATGGCGAACAAACGGTATTTTTCTGGATGACGTCCGATAACATCAAGGGTGTTGCAACCAATCGACCCAGTTGCCCCAAGCACAGTAACTGTCTGCATTATGCCATCCACGTTACATAACAAAATGCAAAAATGGGGAATGCCGCCGTAAGACTATCGATACGGTCAAGCACACCGCCGTGGCCGGGAAGGATCTTCCCACTGTCTTTAATACCTGCACAGCGTTTTAGCATACTTTCATTAAGGTCACCCAACGCAGATACCGCAACAGTAATTCCGCCGATGGTTAAATGTAACCAAATACGGGAAGGCTCCACTTGATAATGCAATGCGGCAAACGCAATGATGGCGAAAGACGCAGCAACTCCGCCAAGTAAACCTTCTAAGCTTTTACCTGGGGAAACGTTTGGACGCAGCTTGTGACGGCCAAATTTAACACCGACAAAGAAAGCACCAATGTCTGCCGCCCACACAATACCCAAAACATAGAAAATGAGCGACGCGCCATAAAAGGGATCTACGTCATGAAGACTTGTGCGAAGGGCAATAACTGCAACCCAAGTGGGGATAAGTGTAAGCGCTCCAAATATTGTACGAACAACTTTGCTATCTCGCCAAAACTTGGTGTACTTAGGGTATGCAAGCACCATAAAAAGTGAGGCAATCCACCAAAATACTGAGACAGTAAGAATAGCTCGATACAAGCCGTGGAGTTGCCCTTGATACCAGATCATCGAGGTATCAACAATAAATGAAAGCAAGATACAAATTAAAAAGGCGCCGGCCAAATACATTAATTTCTTAGGTCTTTCACTGACCCCAGACATATTGGCCCATTCATAAGCACCAATACCGACGACACCCGAAATAGCAATTTCGAACCAAAAAATGGGTAAAAATAGAATGGCATAAAGCGCTAAAGGCGCCAAAATTAATGCAGTTATTATTCGTTGTTTTAGCATAGTTTGCCCTTGGCGTTTTTTACCAGGACAAACCTGATAATGGCCTGCATGGTATTAACCCTCAGCACTCACAATCTGCTCACCAGTAAGACCAAATCGTCGCTGGCGAACGTTAAAGTCGTCCACGGCTAATTGAAACACCTCTTCATTGAAGTCTGGCCATAAGACGTCAGTGAAATACAGCTCGGCATAAGCACACTGCCACAGCAAAAAGTTACTGATACGGTGCTCACCACCCGTGCGTATTAGTAGGTCAAGTTCAGGTAAGTTAGCTGTTGATACAAAGCGGCCAAAAGCATCTTCGTCGATATCCTTTGTGTTGATGTCGCCACTTTTAACTTGCTCTGCAAGTTGCTTTGCCGCATTGACGATATCCCATCGGCCACCGTAATTCGCAGCAATATTTAACACTAAGTCTTGATTGTCCTTGGTCATCTCTTCAGCTTTTCGAATTTTTTCAACAAGCTTATCGTCAAATCCATTAACATCCCCAATAACCTGAAGCCTCACGCCATTTTTATGCATGCGCTTAGCTTCGCTATTGAGTACAAGATTAAACAGTTCCATCAATACACTGACTTCTTCTTCTGGCCGTTTCCAGTTCTCACTGGAAAAAGCGAATAACGTCAGCGACTCAATACCATTTTGACGAGCGAAACGCACGACGGAACGCACTGATTCAACACCGGCTTTGTGCCCGAACGTGCGGATTTTCCCTTTTTTTGTGCCCAGCGACCGTTACCGTCCATAATAATGGCAACATGCTTAGGGCCAACTACACTCGCTGGCCCTGTCACGTCTATCGATTCAGCTGTGCTTAACCGCTTTCCAATCATAATACTGACTTATACTTCCATGAGTTCTTTTTCTTTGTCAGCAAGCATGCTGTCAACTTTCTTTATAAAGTCATTAGTAATTGACTGAATATTTTCTTCTGCTGCGCGACTTTCGTCTTCGCTGATTTCCTTTTCTTTCAGCAGATCTTTTACATCACCATTAGCGTCACGGCGAATGTTGCGAATCGCTACTCGGCCGCCTTCTGCTTCATTGCGCACTACGCGAATGAGGTCTTTACGACGCTCTTCTGTAAGCGGTGGAAGTGGAATTCGAATTGATCCTCCTGCGCTCATTGGGTTAAGGCCTAAATCAGATTGCATGATGGCTTTTTCTACCGCTTGGATAGCACTTTTATCAAACACAGTTAGTGCAAGTGTGCGACTGTCTTCTGCGACAACGTTTGCAACCTGCTTTAGTGGCGTATCTACACCGTAGTAGGGAACCATGATGCCATCAAGTAGGCTTGGGTGCGCTCGACCTGTTCGAATTTTGCTAAATTGACCTTTCAATGCAATGAGGCTTTTTTCCATGCGCTCTTGCGCATCTAATTCAATTTCATCAATCACGATTTGTATCCTATATTTCTTGATTTATTTACTGTCCGCGTGGCGGATCACCGTACCTTCTTTCTCACCCATCACTACACGCTTTAAGCAGCCAGGCTTATTCATATTGAAAACACGGATTGGGAGACTGTGGTCACGAGCAAGTGTGAACGCAGACAAGTCCATCACTTTTAGTTCTTTTTCTAGTACTTCTTGATATGACAGTTCGTCGTATAGCTCTGCATCAGGGTTTTTCACCGGATCATCGCTGTAGACGCCATCAACTTTAGTTGCCTTTAGAACGGCATCGGCTTCAATTTCAATACCGCGTAAACACGCTGCAGAATCTGTGGTAAAAAAGGGATTGCCCGTACCGGCTGAGAAAATAACAACTCGACCAGACTTGAGCAAGCTTATTGCTTCGGCCCAATTGTATGCATCGCACACACCATTTAGCGGAATGGCTGACATCATACGCGCGTTAACAAAAGCGCGGTGTAATGCGTCACGCATTGCCAAGCCATTCATAACCGTTGCCAACATTCCCATATGATCACCTACTACGCGGTTCATACCAGCTTTTGCTAGCCCTTCACCACGAAACAGATTACCACCACCAATAACAAGACCCACTTGTACGCCTAACTCAACCAGTTCTTTGATTTCCTGTGCCATTCTGTCAAGCACTTTGGGGTCGATACCAAAGCCTTCTTCACCCATCAAGGCTTCACCACTTAGCTTTAATAAAATGCGTCGGTATGCTGATTTTGGTGTGATACTCATAGTTTGAAATGTCCTCGTAAACGCGTTTTGCCCTATACTTTTTGATTTATCGCATCAGCGCAAAAAACATAGGGCAACCCGCTTTGATCTGTTTTCAGTAACGCTATAACCGCTTAGCTTCACACTAACGCAGTGTAATGGCAACAATAAAGACCTTCAGCTATAAAAAAGCACCTCCAGGGAGGTGCTTGGTAGTTTATCTAACTATTGCTAAATGCAAAAGATAAACGGTCAATTATTTCTTAGCTGCAGCCATTTGCGCTGCCACTTCAGCGGCAAAGTCTTCAGTCTTCTTCTCGATACCTTCACCTACTTCGAAACGAACGAAGTTGATTACGTCTGCGCTGTTGTTCTTAAGAAGTTCAGCAACAGAAATTGAAGGATCTTTAACGAAAGGCTGACCAGTTAAGCTCACTTCACCAGTGAACTTCTTCATACGGCCTGCAACCATTTTCTCAGCGATATCAGCTGGCTTACCAGACTGGATAGCGATTTCGATTTGGATTTCTTTCTCTTTCTCAACAACTTCAGCTGGAACATTTTCCGGCTTAACGAACTGAGGACTTGCAGCAGCAACGTGCATTGCAACGTCTTTTGCTAACTCTTCAGTACCGCCAGTTAGAATTGAGATAACACCAATACGGCCGCCGTGAATGTAAGCGCCTAGTGTGTCGCCTTCAACGTTGATAACGCGACGAGGAGAGATGTTCTCACCGATTTTCGCAACTAGTGCATCACGCGCTTCGCTAACTTTAACGCCGTTCATGTCTGCGTCGTTAAGTGCTTCGATGTCGTTGATGTTGTTAGCTGCTGCAACTTCCAACAGCTCGTTACCGAACTTAAGGAAACCTTCGTCACGTGCAACAAAGTCAGTTTCACAGTTTAGTTCAAGCATAGTCGCACGACCCGCTTCAACTTTAGTTAGGATAACACCTTCAGCTGCAATACGGCCTGCTTTTTTAGCCGCTTTTGCTTGGCCTGATTTACGCATGTTTTCAATGGCTAGTTCAATGTCACCATCCGTTTCAACCAGGGCTTTTTTACAATCCAGCATACCTGCGCCAGTACGCTCGCGCAGTTCTTTAACTAGTGCTGCAGTCACTGCCATTTTTCAATTCCTCAGCATTAAATTTTAAATTCGTTAGGTAAAAGGGGCGATGCCGCCCCTCTCAATACGTTTCGTATTATTACACTGTCATATTATCGTGTTATGACAATGTGCATTCAGAATTACTCTGCTGCTTCTACGAAGTCGTCTTGCTCAGCTTGTACTTCAAGGTTGCTTTCGCGACCTGAGTTAATAGCGTTTGCAGCTGCATCCAAATATAGTTGGATAGCGCGGATAGCATCGTCGTTACCAGGGATGATGTAATCAACACCGTCTGGGTTAGAGTTAGTATCAACAACGCCAACAACAGGGATACCTAGGTTGCGCGCTTCAGTAATCGCGATGTGCTCGTGATCTGCGTCGATAACAAAGATTGCGTCTGGTAGACCGCCCATATCTTTGATACCGCCAAGGCTATTTTCAAGCTTGTCCATTTCACGCTGAAGCATTAGCGCTTCTTTTTTGGTCAACTTTTCAAACGTACCGTCTTGGCTTTGTTGCTCAAGTTCTTTAAGGCGCTTGATTGACTGACGTACTGTTTTCCAGTTAGTTAGCATACCACCTAACCAACGCTTGTTTACGTAGTACTGGTCACACTTAAGTGCAGCTTCTTTAATAGCTTCGCCAGCGGCGCGCTTAGTACCAACGAAAAGGATTTTACCTTTCTTAGACGCAACACCTGAAAGGTAGTTAAGAGCGTTATTGAAAAGTGGAACCGTTTTTTCAAGGTTGATGATATGAACTCGGTTACGCGCACCAAAGATGTAAGGTTTCATCTTAGGGTTCCAGTAACGAGTTTGGTGACCGAAATGCACACCTGCTTTCAGCATGTCACGCATAGAAACATTAGCCATTTAATTTTCCTCTTGGGGTTAGGCCTCCATATACCCCTTGTATCGATTCAACTAACGTTAACTGCCAGCTGAACACCCCGATACGAAGTGTCGGTATATGTGTGTTTTAATTAAATAAATTTACCCTCTGTAACGGTGTACTCCACATGTGGAAAATACAGCTTTCCGTCAGGGCGCGCGCTTTATACCATAACTGTGATGTAGTCTCAAGTTTTAAGCGAAGAATGCTGACTTTGGCACTAAGAGAATTATAGATTATGGCCTCACTCACTCCCCCCGACAAAATTAATGAAACCGCATTTAAAACTCAGCAAGTTACTCAGAACGGGCAGTTTAATGTTATACTTTGACTCACGTTGCAAATTACTATGAATTTTTAGCTTTTAACGATTTGAGAGGCGCTGTGACAGCAATAATCAAAACCCCAGAAGAAATCGAAAAAATGCGTGTGGCAGGTAAGTTGGCCGCCGAAGTTTTACAAATGATTACGCCTTTTGTGAAAAAGGGTGTGACAACAGATGAACTTAACACCTTGTGTCACGACTATATTGTCAATGAACAAAAGGCCATCCCTGCTCCACTCAATTATGGACACCCGCCTTTTCCAAAATCAATATGCACATCGGTGAATCACTGTATCTGCCATGGCATTCCTTCTGACAAGAAATTAAAAGACGGTGATATTGTCAACATTGACGTAACAGTAATTAAAGATGGTTACCACGGCGACACATCAAAAATGTTTGTTGTGGGCAAACCATCCATTCTTGCTGAACGACTTATTCGCGTAACTCAAGAATGTTTGTACAAAGCAATAGAGCAAGTTAAACCAGGTATGCGCTTAGGTGACATTGGTCACATTTGCCAAACACACGCTGAAGCTCATAACTATTCTATCGTTCGCGAGTACTGCGGTCATGGAATAGGTTCGAGCTTCCACGAAGAACCGCAAATTGTGCATTACGGAAGACCAGGAACCGGCGAAGAACTTGTTCCAGGAATGTGTTTCACCATTGAACCTATGGTGAATGCCGGAAAGCGCTATTCAAAGGTACTTCCAGACCAATGGACTGTTGTTACCAAAGATAGAAGCCTTAGCGCACAATGGGAGCACACCTTGTTAGTAACAGAAAATGGTGTAGAAGTGCTTACATTGCGTGAAGATGAAACATTGCCAAGAGTTATTTCGCATAATTAACTACACTTCGCATCTAGCCCATCCATTAGCGTAAAGCGCATGTTAAACAGTAGCAAAGGTTTACTTTGCTACTGTTTTTATTTGTATCAGTGCAGTATTTACTTCATTTATTCCTCATTTGTTTTGACCTATTTGCTTCGACTCCACCTTTTTCTTCCAATATACCCTACAAAGTAAAATATATTGACTTCTTACCACTATCCTCTACATTGTAGTAATAATATATGGAGAATTTTGATGAGTAAGGATAAGTTTTTAGGTGAGTTTGAACAGTTTTTACTGCTCGCCATTCTAAAACTGGGAGATTCAGCTTATGGCAGTAGCATTCGTCAACTACTTGCTGAAACCATTGAACGGGATGTCACCATTGGCGCTTTGTATACCACATTAGAGCGCTTAGAAAGCAAAGGGCTCGTTGAAAGTAAAATGGGTGAAGCAACACCTGAGCGTGGAGGGCGCGCCAAAAAGTACTTCAAGGTTACGGCACACGGTCAAATGGCGCTAAAGCGCTCCAAAGATGCACTAGCAAATATGTGGCAAGACCTAGCATTACTGGAGAGCATATGAACCCTATCACTATACAACCTCCTGTTTGGTCTGGGCGATTCCTTCAGTGGGTGCTGCCAAGCAAGTTAAAAGAGCCCATATTGGGTGATCTAGAAGAAGAGTTTTTAAGCCGAGCGCAAATTAACCCCAACGCAGCTAAACGATGGTACCAGCAACAAGCGCTGCGCTCAGCCTTTCAGTTTCTATGGAAAACAAAACGAGGATTAATGATGTTTATATTTAGTTTGGTTGTATTTGGCGGTTTAACCATTATGGCTTTGGTATGGGGAGGTGGCATCGATATGTTTATCGATATTCCCTCTGCCATGCTCGTGTTCATTCCCTCTACTGTATTTGCTTTAGCGGCTACATCTTCAAAAACGCTCTCTCAAGGAATAAGCGCGTTACTCAATGACGAGAGTCAGTTTGATAAGCAAACCCTCACAAACGCCCAACTGTTTTTTAAAGTATTGGGGCAAACGGCCATTTTAACGGGTATTTTCTCTAGCCTTATTGGTGCCATCGCAATAGGAAGTCACTTCCAGGCGGATGACTTTAGTACCTCTTTCGGGCCAGTATTCGCTGTATGTATCCTAACCCTAACCTACGGCTTCGGCGTAAAAACCATCTGTTATGTTGCAGAACAAAAGCTGCAGTTTAAGATTAACCAGCTGGTATAGTGACCGTTAATCCAAGCCCAAAACATCATTAATGAATTAGACCTAAAGCCTCGTAGAAGCCATGCCATTGCATGGCTTGTCACTGAAACGGGAAATCAACTACACCGCTATAACAAAATCCCATAATTATTCACAATTTAACCTAAATTATGCAACCACTGACTACTGCGAATTCATTGCAATTCGTGATATTGTTCGTAGCGCTTGAAAAGAACTCTACCTCAAAGGTGTATTTTGACGCTGCAATCACTGATCAAAAATATTGACTCCATTAGTACTGTTGACGACATCCAAGCTATTAAATCTTGCGTGGAGAAAAGCTACGAATGGATATCAAATTCATTCGACGCTACACCTGTAAATCAGCTCGTGACCGGTCGCGCGCAGTTTGTTGATGCTCTACTGTGCCATTTGTGGCAATTGTACGGCCTTGATACTGTAAATGAGCTTTCTCTTTGTGCCGTTGGTGGATATGGCAGAGGACATTTGCAGCCCTACTCAGATATTGATTTGCTGATAGTAAGCAAAAAGAAACTATCAACCAATGCTCAAGAAAAAGTTGGTCAATTCATTACACTGCTTTGGGATATTAAGTTAGATGTAGGCCAATCAGTTCGCACCATTAAAGAAACGGTGAAACTGGCTAAAGACGATATTTCAATCGCCACTAACTTAGTTGAAAGCCGCCTTTTATGCGGTAGCGAACCCACATTCGAAAAGCTTTGGGAAGAAGTGAATGGTCGCAACTCTTGGAGTAGCAAAGCTTTCTTCTCGGCGAAATACGAAGAGCAGAAAAAGCGCCATGCCAAATTCAATGGTACCGCCTACAACCTAGAACCAAACATAAAAGAAAACCCAGGCTGCCTTCGTGACATTCAGTCAATTGGCTGGGTTGCCAAAAAGCATTTTAAAGAATACGACGGCTGGAACCTCGTAGGGCATGGCTATTTTACTGAGCAAGAACACAGTGAGCTTATCGCCTGTCGTATGCACCTGTGGAAAATGCGTTGCGCATTGCATTTAACCGCCGGTCGAAGTGAGAACCGCCTGTTATTTGATTATCAGCCTGATGTTGCAAAAATGATGGGTTATGGAGAAGAAGGGAAAAGCTCAGTCGAGAAAATGATGAGAGACTTTTTCCGTACTGTGGCTCGCGTATCAGAGCTCAATCAGATGTTGTTGCAACGATTCAAGTACGACATGCTAAATCAGAGTGTACAAAGCAAAATCATTATTGATGAAAATTTTGAATTGCTCGACAGAATGATTTCCCCGCGGCATGAAAACGTATTTTCATCACCTGAAGCGATTCTCGACTTTCTGAATGTTGTGGCTAACACGCCTGAAGTTCGCGGGTTAAGCAGCATTTGTATTCGTCAGTTGCGCAATGCACATCGCGCATTCGAAAGTAATTACTTTGTTGAGCGAGCTGCGTGTCGTGAAAAATTCATGGTGTTGATGAAACAACCCGAGTTTTTTAATTTTGCGTGGGACATCATGCATCAGCACGGTATTTTGCAAGCCTATTTGCCTGAGTGGGATGCCATTGTTGGTATGATGCAATTTGATTTATTTCATGCTTACACCGTTGATGAACACACCCACCGCTTGGTTAAACACGTCAATTATTTCTTCTCGAAAGACAATAAAGACTTTCCGCGTTGTGGGCGCATATGCCGAAATTTAGACAAACCTGAAGTACTTTATATCGCCGCCATATTTCACGATATTGCCAAAGGTAGAAATGGGGATCATTCCACATTAGGCGCAAAAGATGTAGCCGTATTCTGCGAGAAACACAATGTACCCGGTGATGACGCTGAAATGATTGCGTGGCTCGTCGAAAACCACTTATTGATGAGTGTTGTCGCCCAACGTCGAGATATTTACGACCCAGATGTTATCAGTGAGTTTGCGAGTGCGGTACGCAGTCACAGCCACTTGAATTTGTTGTACACGCTGACACTTGCAGATATTCGAGCAACCAATGACAATTTGTGGAATGACTGGAAAGCGTCGTTGCTTCGCGAGTTGTACCTAATGACACAAAAAGCATTAGATAATGGGCTACAGTGCCAAGTTACTCTCAATGAGCGCGTGACTACTCATAAACACCAAGCAAGACAAATTCTGCAAGAGCGAGCTATCGATCCATTAGCTATCGACGCGCTTTGGGCGAGGTTAGACGACGATTACTTTGTACGTTTTAAACCTACACAAATTGCATGGCATACTGACGAAATTTTAAAAGCCCAGAACGATTGGCTAACTCCAGAGCATCAAGGCTTATTAGTAAAAGCGAACGACAACAGTGCGAAAGGCGGCACTGAGTTATTGATTTACGGCAAAGACCGAAAGGCATTATTTGCACAAGTTGCCTCGGTGTTAGATAGCCGCAATTGCTCAATTCACGATGCACACGTTACTGTAACCAGAGATGGCTACGTCTTTGACAGTATGCTAATTCTTGAGAATGACGGTGGCCGTTTATCATCAGATTCCCGTATTACATCAATTGAAAATGCCATTTCAGCGCAACTAGAGAAGCCCGGTCGCTCACACGAGAATAAGCGAAAATTACCTCGTCAAATGAAGCAGTTAGATGTACCTACTAAAGTACGCTTTTTCAGTATCAACGATGAAGCCACGCTCGTAGAGTTAGAAGCACTGGACGCCCCCGGTATTTTGGCTAAAATTGGGCACGCTTTTGTGGATACGAACACAACACTAAAACTTGCGAAAATTGCCACAATTGGTGAGCGCGCCGAAGACATATTCATCGTCAGCAATGAGGCTGGCAAAGCATTAACCCAAGAACAACAGGTAAGCCTTAAAAAGCGTATTCTGTTCAAACTCGATCAACTTGAAGATATCACAATACCATGAATGAATTGAAAGCCATTATTGAAGACGCCTTCGAAAATCGCGACAGCATTAGCCCTACATCAGCACCTGAAGATGTAAAAAAAGCGGTTGCAGAAGCCATCGATTTACTAAATAGCGGTAAAGCACGTGTTGCCGAAAAAACTTGCTGGCGAATGGGTAGTTCACCAGTGGCTAAAGAAAGCCGTTTTATTGTTCTTTCGCCTCCATAACAATGAAGTTATTGACGGTGCTGAAAGTAAATACTTCGACAAAGTACCACTTAAATATACAAACTATACCGCTGAACAATTTGCTGCTGAAGGTGCACGAATTGTTCCACCTGCGGCTGTACGCACAGGTACTTTTGTAGGCAAAAATGCGGTGGTCATGCCATCGTATGTGAATATTGGTGCATACGTTGACGAAGGCACTATGGTTGATACGTGGGCGACTGTAGGCTCATGTGCACAAATTGGTAAAAACGTACATTTGTCTGGTGGTGTAGGTATCGGTGGGGTACTAGAGCCACTTCAAGCCAACCCAACTATCATTGAAGACAACTGCTTCATTGGCGCACGTTCTGAAATTGTTGAAGGTGTAATTGTTGAAGAAGGTGCGGTGATTTCAATGGGCGTTTACATTGGTCAAAGCACACGTATTTATGACCGCGAAACCGGTGAAATACACTATGGTCGCGTACCAGCAGGCTCTGTTGTTGTATCTGGTAACTTACCTAGTGCAGATGGCAAATACAGCCTTTATGCCGCTATTATTGTTAAGAAAGTAGACGCAAAAACACGCGCTAAAGTAGGTATCAATGCACTACTACGTGGTGCAGAATAACTAAGGGCGTATTTGTCGGGATGTATCACACATCCGTGAGACAACGATAACGCTACATGAAAAAGCGCATTGTTTTCACAATGCGCTTTTTTGCGTTTTAAGCCATTTCTCTTTTATATTGGGTACTTTTATATTGGGCCCTTTTATATTGGGCCCTTTTATATTGGGCATTTTTTGTAAAGGCCTCTGTATAAAAATGGCGATTTATTTATTAAACTATGGCCAAATAAAGGCTAGCCCACCAGCTTATCTTTAATGGTGTTCACCCATTCAAGTACGTCTTTTTCTGGCTCAAGCGTTTCCATAGCATCAATTTCCAACATATCTGCAACCGCATCTGCTTGCAATTCTGTTAATAACGCCTGAAATTGCTTTCCTGCACCGCAAAAGCTGTCGCCATAGCTACTGTCACCTAATGCAGCAACCGCAAATGGCTTACCTGTCAACATAGGGCTTTCATCTTTAAGGTCAGAGAAAACAAATTCTAAGTTAGGAGGAACATCACCTTGTCCTGTGGTGGATGTAATAATAAGTAAAGCGTCAGCATCACTGAAATCAGCAACTGATGGATCACTTTCAAGAGAGCAATCTATGCCTTGTCCCGCTAAACTTTCTTCAACTTGTTCTGCAACATGTTGAGCGTTGCCATACACTGTTCCGGCAATTATTGTTAATGAACCCATTTAACCCTCTTATTTTTTTAATGATATTCTGTCTTTGTTTGCCACTAACAATTGGCTTCCCCAATGGTATACATGGCCTATTCGATTGTCGTGCAGATTATTACGGTAAATTTTTACTGTAAATCACCACAACCTCATTTAATTTTTTATTTGAAACGGTGAAAGCTGTTCGACAAAGCGACGCATTTCGACGTGTACATCACTACTCACATTTACCCACTGCCCTGAAACAGGGTGTACAAAACCCATTTGGGTACAACTTAAGGCCAAATTAGCAAAAGTAAAGTGCGACTTAGCGAATTTATTTTGCTTACCATCGCCATGAGTGGTATCACCAATAATTGGGTGACGAATATGTACCATATGCCTTCTCAATTGATGCTTTCTTCCCGTACTGGGCAATAGCTTCATCAGAGAATAGCGAGCACTTTGATACTTCCCAACTGGCTCGGGCACTTCATATTGCGCAACCGTTTGGTACATGGTCGTGGCTTGTTGAGGTGCTTGCTGAGGTCGTTTGTGCTTATCTGCAATTTTGTCGTAGCGATATTTCAGCGCATAATCCACCATACCAGTGTGATGGACAAATCCTCTCACCACCGCGTGGTAAACCTTGGCAACTTGCTTATCCATCATCTGTTGACCAATCTGAGCTGCTATTTGTGAATTAAAACTAAATAGCAAAACACCCGATGTTGGCCTATCTAAGCGATGTGCGGGATAAACATGGGCACCTAATTGGTCTCTTAAGGTTTGTACTGCAAACACAGTTTCATGCTTATCAATGGGACTTCGGTGAACCAGCATACCCGGTGGCTTATCAATAGCCACAATGTAATCATCTTGATACAAAACTTTAAGCTCTGGCGGGCTTTCACATTTATCTTTCATATTAAGCATCAGTAGCGAGGCCCAATGTAACTGGCCTTCGTTGGCGCGTTAACAATGTTATCAATGTCACGGAGCAGTGAAATTATCTCATCAGAAGACACCGTAAGATAAACCTCTGCAGCGGGCGCTATTTGCATATTGGGTATAGGCTGACCAGCATTTATCACTGCCCGCATTTTGGGAATAAAGATATAGGCAAGCCAACACTCAAATGACATCGTGTCCACAGCAAAAGGTAGTGTACTTTGCATTGCACTACTAGATGGCCTCAAAGCAGGCCACAATGAAAAGTGACGCATTGCTTCTTCTAGTGTATTTAGTGCCTTTTTAATTGCACTATATTGCTGCTCCACTAAAAACCTCGATTGATAACACGCTCAAAAATGGCGCACAGTATATCAGGCAATGCAGCGTGAGATAAGCCGACTGAACATATCAGTTGCAACCGATTATGTGTTAAACTTTCGACCCATTGCAGTATCTTCGGAATGAATAATGAGCGCCAACAGTATCAATTCTATTAGTGAATTTTTATTACATGCCGGCACTGAATGCCATGTGTTCGATATGGGGAGACGACTGATTGCTATCGACAATCAAACTTTCTTAGACATTGAAAACGGACGCGCCTATGCGCCTAACCCACGACAGCAACACGCGTGGTTTGGCATTGTATTTTGGAATAAGCAGTCATCAAGTCAACACTATATCTGGTTTGTAAAACTACCCTTAGATGAGCAAGGTTTAGTGGTTACTGCTACCCGTAATCATTTTCTGGAAATTATTGTTGATGCCTTGGGTCAGTCGATTGCTCAAGATACGGAAAAAGCCCAAACATTGCCCGACAATCCGTACTCATTCGTCCCTAACCAATCACTGTTAGCACAGTTCAATGCCTTGGTTAAACATCAACTTAACCAGCCGCTCAGCGAAGGCATTGACAAAGTGGAAGCCTATGTTCAGGCGCCTCAGTTGGTTGATTGGCAAAGTATTTCAATGCAGTGTGTGGCTGATTTTGCGCACGGTTTTCACAAACACCCGAAGCGTGAAGCTTTGGAAAAAGCGCTTGAGACTAATATAACGCTATATTCCGATGTGTTCCTTAATACATTCATGGAAATGTGTGAAAACATTGAGCTAAGCACATCAGTAAAAAGTATTTTTATGGGCTTATTGGATAAGGGTAATAGCATTAACCTTGCTGCTTTACGTGCACTTTCTTGTGAAAAGACTGATGAAAAAACTACAAGGCAAATTATCAATGTTGCTTAAGAGCGAAATATCACTGCGTATCGATGTTTTGAGTGTCATTGCTGCTCGCCACTATGAACAATTCAACGATGAATTGCTCTGTACTTTTCTTGAACAAGCCTCTCAGTTAGACGACAAGGAAAACCATCAGGGTGCATTATTCTCTGGCTTTTATGCCGATTTAGTGCAAATTCCCAAGCTGCGTAGACAAGTACTCACATTGCTGCATTCGCCAGAACGGTCCCATGTACTTGCAAGTGCTTTTAAGCAACTATTTTCTCAAACGAGGGGATAACTTATGACATTGCTTGAACTGGTAGTGTGGCTTGCCATTGGTTTTACAGGATATCAATTTTGGCGTATCCGAGGCATTTCAGAGCACACTAACCACTATTTAAAACAGTATTGTGATACTCACCAACTCCAATTGCTAAGCATTGCGCGTTCGCAAACCCGTTTTTCATTCAAATACGGCAAGCCTGATTGGCACAGCAAATTTAACTTTGAATTTTCAAGTAATGGCGAGGACAGGTACAGTGGTGAAGTAGAGTTGGTGGGGTTACGCGTGATAAGAACGGAAGTTCCGCCACACCGTGTTTAGATCATAAAAAAAGGGAAGCTTCATAGCTTCCCTTTTTCCATCGAATTTTGAGCATCCCTCTCTGCGTTCCGTTGCGACTAAAATCATCCAGACTAAAATCCGTATACGCCCCTTTCCTTCTATTCTCGCGCCTTCCTGTGCGAGCTACCCATTCCTTGCGTAGATCCCTTTTCCCTTTCTCCATCTTTACTGTATTTTCCTAACACAGTGTTGCTCATCCTAAGCCTATCCTTATCGGCTCCGCCGACTTTCCCTTCCTTTCATCCTAGACACTGCACATCCTGCTACAGCCTTACCTAAATATTCCTTGGCGTGTCCAATATTTCTTCCTAGCGTCCTTCCGTGTACATTCATCCTTAAATTGGGCTTCCTGCGACATCCTGTTGTGATTCCCTACCACGCAGACAGTCCTTTACATCCTTTCAAAAATTCCTTACTCCCTGTTATACAGCTTCCCGCTGATGTCCTTTCCTTTTACTTACAGCCTTGTAAGATTCTCATCCTTAAGTTGTCCTAGGTTATCCTATTAATCATCCTGACTCGTCGTGTTTCCCTGTGACATGTTCATAGTATCCCTTCTAAATATTACCGCCATATGGATTTAAGGCATTTTGTGAAGTTTATTTTTACTACTTTTGTCTAAAAACAGAAAAAGATATAAAAATCATATACTTTAGACTTTAGTCTAAATTTAGATAACAAAATTAAGTAACATTGCCTACATCATTTGTAGGAAATGTCTTACAAATAAAATCGTCAATTGGGAGGAGTGAGCCCAAAGCGCATGAGATACCGCGCTGAGAAGGGTTATTTAATCAAAAAAAAGCTGTTGTAGATTACACCACACTGAAGCAAATATATAACTTAGCTATCCAATAGTAGAGCCAGTTTATCTTTATTCCACTTCGTGGTACCAATGATCTTGAATGAAGACAATTTTGTTATCTTGAAATTTGAAGATAGCCAAACGTGCAGGTGTTGAAACAAGTTCATTGGATTCGTCATCATTGTAACGGCTAATAAACTTCACCGCTGCCGTTTGGTAGCCGTGGATAATTGATTCAATCGAGGTGACGGCTTCCTCGGTATTGTTATACCGACCATTTTCAATCTGCCTTAAAAAAGCCTTGCGCCAGATATCCTTGTTAAATTCAGCTTGGTATTCGGTATGCAAGTACAGAACATCATCATGCAATACATTGAGAAAGTCATCAACATGCTCTAGCGATGAATCATGCATTGTTGCTCGATTTATCTTTGCATAATATTGTTCAATAAGACTTCGTTGGCATTGGTTATTACAATACGCTTTACTCGAAATACTTTCCGAGAAACTATCTTCAGCACAAACATTTCCTGCAAAGCCACCAGCGGATAATATTAAGGCTACACTAACAATCCAACCTTTCATAAGTACTCCTTAAAAATTGAGAGACTAGTAGCATTAATGCATATCTATCTAGACTAAAGCGATGAAACGTAAATTATACGAGGCGATCCCTCATACCACTGAAATCGCCATAATAGAATTGAAAAAAGGAATAGGTTTAACATTGAGACATGAACGTTAAAAGCAGTCACTCTTTTTGACGAAACATCACATCGCCGTTCACGTGAGAGAGGCTTAACTGCCCTACCACTTTGTAGTTGTCGTCATTAAAAAACGTTCGGTGTTTTGGTACAGTTACAAATACAGCAACGCCCTCACTTTTAGCGTCTTCGTCAACAATACTGTCTATTGCACCTAATAGTATGTGACCTAGGCCGTGCTCTTGATAATCTGGGTGCACTGCTATAAAACTCAGCATATGAAAATTATCAGCGGGCACCAACGATCTCACCTTCTCTTCCTTTTCGAGCATTTGCTTTGTACCAAAAAGTCCAGCTGTTAGTAGCATTCTAAGGCGCCAGTGCCAATAACGTCCAGCACCAAAGGCGGCATCTGGGGCGGTTAGACAAGCCAACCCAATCAGACGTGATTCATCGAACAAACCAACCATAGGTTGCTCTGCCACCCAAAACGCATTGAGCTCTTCTCGAATTGCAGAACGCAATCGACTCTCAAACCCCTCTTTTTCAGCCTGAAAGATATCGACAAATAATGGGTCATCGACATACGCGTTATAAAGAATGGAAGCAGCAATTTTGAGATCATCTACCGTGAGGTAAATTGCTTTTACTTTCTCTTGAATAGGCGTTAACGCTTCGTCTAGAACTTCAGTTGTCATGAGGGGTTCCTCGTAAACATTGTGACTAAAGTTTAGCCTACTCGAAAAAAAGCCAACTGTTAACCTTTTATTAACATTTGAATAGTATTAATAGTCGTTTGTATGAAGTATGCAGACCTTTGCGGTACATATATGCAAAGGTCTGTGTTTTAAAAAGATTTAAACGCCGCCTTTATGTGGCGGGTACATGGCAGTGTTTGTAAGTTTAGTGCATTAAACCGTATGCACTGTCTCCCCACCCAACCAAACTACCATTTCTAAATACCAACGGCGTACATTCATCTTTTGTAGTTATGCCATCGCCTTTGGTTTTTTGAGTACGATAAAAGAGAACGCGATAGGTTCCGTCCTGCTTTTCAAATAGTTCGTTGAAATCAGCAACACCCATTTTACTCAACACACTTTCATACGCAGTGCCCTTTTCAAGTTTGGCAATGTGTTGACGGTTATTAAACTCTCTGTCTTCCCAATCTGCACCATAGTGACTATCTGAGCCGCCGCCGACAGATACCACACATCCAGAAAGTAAAACCGAAGAAGCGAGCGCAGCTGATAAAAGAAGCGTTTTCATGTGTATTCCTATTGTTTCCATTTTTATAGTTCATGACGCCTACTTTAACCCTAACTGAACACGGAAATAAGCGTCACCATCATACTTTCCGTTAATCAAGATCAGCGCCAACTTTTAAGCTATTGATTTAAAATAAATTTCACAATCAACTTCATATAGAAATACACTTATTTTGGTGAAATCGACAACTTTTTAGTGAAATTAGCCCTTATACACTATTACAATCGTGACTATTAAGACCGCAATTTTTATAAACATTAATGAACAATGATAATTTGAACCGCCTAATATTGCTTTGCCAGCAAATGTACCAAGAAGGCAAAAGCCCTTCTGTCGGCATGCTGCGCTCAAAAGCACCTTTTAAAGTTTCCGTCACCGAAGCCATTGAGGCAATCAAGCGTTTTAATGCCAATCAGCCAAGTACAGCAAAACCTACTGCGCCATCAACAAACAGCGCGCCAGCAGAGAACCTCGAATCTCGTGTAACAAACCTTGAAAAAGAAGTTGCTGAACTTAAATTAGCGCTACACAAATTACTTCAGACAATGTAGTTCACTGTTGCGGAATTACTCTTATTGAGTGCAAGGTGATAGTTGTTCAAGAAAGTCGGCTAAACTTGGCGCTAATATTTGCGTTGGCTCTTTACCTACTTGTTCTAAGGCAACTTCTCCTGTTTCATTAATGATGGTTAAGATGAAATCGTCTTCATCTGTCAAACCAAAGAAAAGTGTCGCGCTCTGGTGTAAGCGTTGCTTCATCAACAAGTGCCCAATTAAATTTTGTTGCAATCGTTCAAAATCATCAACATTCCACACTTGTAAAAGCTCGCACTTACCTTGTGATGCTTTGGCCGTTAAGTTGTGGCTAAAGTAACGAGTAAAGAACGCGCAATATTGGGCATCTAACTTTATCGACATAGCATCTTCAACATTATCAAAAGACAAGGGTGATTCTTGTTTTACCGGCAACCACTTCACTAACTCTCCTGATTCACCTTGAGTTTGATAACAAACAGAAGGCCAAGATGGATCAAATGGAATATTGAGTGCATTACCATTAGCCTGCTCTACATAGGCTGCTACAAAATTGTCTAATTGTTGTGTAATTGTTAGCGTCATTATTACGTTACCTGCTTATTTTTGAGGTACACTATACCTATGAGTGGCTAAGTCAATAAGAGCTGCTTAAAACAAGCAGATGTAAAAAAGGTTCACATGTCGACAGACAATTTATTTGAAAAGATTTCCATAACAGCTCCAGATGATCTTTCACTTGGCAAGCAAGTGGAGTATGAATTTGAGTATAATCCCAAACTACTGCAAGGTGTTCCGCGCAGCCTTAGTCGTGACACTCTGAATCTCCCAAAGGATGAGCTGCCATTTACCGGTATCGATACGTGGACTGGCTATGAACTGTCTTGGTTAAATTTGAAAGGTAAGCCTCATGTGGCCATTTTGGAATGTAAGGTCCCTATTACGTCAATCAACTTGATTGAGTCAAAATCATTTAAGCTGTATCTAAACAGCTTCAATCAATCTAAGTTTGCATCACCTGACGAGGTAAAAGCGACATTAAAAAAGGATCTTTCTCAGTGCGCAGGTGAAGAGGTAGAGGTTCACCTCATATTACCAAACCAATTTGAATCACTGAAATTTGAAGAATTTCAGGGCACGCTGTTAGATGAACTCGATGTAACGATTGATACTTATTCGCCAGATACTCGTCTTTTGATTAATTCACCTGGTGAGGGAGAAAATACAAGTGAAGGCAGTGAAAAAATAACAGAAACGCTGGTATCCCACTTATTAAAATCAAATTGTTTAATAACAAGTCAGCCAGATTGGGCTAGTATTCAAATTAGATATGAAGGACATCCTATTAACCATGACGGCTTACTGAAGTATTTAATTAGTTTCAGACAGCACAATGAGTTTCACGAGCAATGTGTTGAACGTATATATTGCGATATTATGGCTCACTGCCAACCTGACAAGCTGACAGTTTGCGCTCGCTATACACGCAGAGGTGGATTGGATATCAACCCCTTCCGTTCAAATTTTGAAACTCCGTATGGAAACAATCGTCAAGCGCGCCAATAATTGACGAGGGATATTATCAGCACGGCAGTTAGCCGATGCTAACCTAGCTTTTATTAAGATGGATACCATGGAAGCAAAACAACTACAGGCATACAAACAAAACAATGCGCTTCTTTGCCAGTTTATCGTCAGACTGTCGGCATTTTACGAAGGACATTCAGATAAAATAGATAATGAATTAAAAACCTTACGCGGTTATTTGTCTGGCACACCTAACTTTAGCTTAGCAGCAGTGAGTATTGAAAAGCTAAATAAAGCGTTACAGCACGAGCAAGTTACTGTGCGAAAGTACGGTAGCGAGACCGTGTCTTCGCTAGAAGACGCAATGAAGCAGCTGCAAAAAATTGTGTTTGAAGATAATGAGCTAAAATCACTCACCACCAACGAACTCATCAAGCTAAATCAGCCAGTGACTGATGTTTTTGGTATATATAAGCACTATTCGAAAGCAATTTCTCTGTATCGCCTCGCCTTAAACAAAAAATAAAGGGTATAAAGCCTCTGGAAGAAGCAGCTGTTTCCTCAGATAGTAAAGTTGTTAAAACAGATGCAGGCGCAAATCCGCATTACCGCTCTATCTTATTAGAGTTAAATCAACTCATAACGTCATATGCGCAACGCAAGCCAAATGATGCACAATTAACCGACATCAAAGAGCGCCTAGAAAAAGGCATGGATGAAGACCAATTACTGAAAAGTTGCGTGGTTATCTTGCGAATGATCGTACAAGATGCCATGTCAGAGGCCAGCTTGACAGGTAAGGTAATTCAAAGCCTCTACAACTCATTGGGGCAAATCAACGATGATGTAGGAAGAAGTATTGATAGTAGCCAATTGCAGTTTGAGCAACGACAAGCCGGCAATGCACAGTTAAAATCACATATTTCGAGTATAGAAGAAGCGGTATCTGTCAGTGATTCTCTTGAGACACTCAAGGAGCAAACACAGTTTTGCGTAAAAAACCTCGTCTCAACACTGAGTGAGCAACAAACCAGTGATCAACAGGGACAAGAAGCGTTAATGTCACTGTTATCTTCAATGCAAGAACAGATAGATACGTTGCAAAAACAGGCTGTCGCTTATAAGAAAAAGCTTGCCGAGCAAGTTCTGCAAAGTCGCACAGATCCATTGACTCGACTGCCGAATAGACAAGCCTACAATGAAAAGCTGGAAGAAGCTTATTTAAAATTCAAATCAACAGGCTCAGCGCTTGCCGTAGCTGTTGTTGATATTGACCACTTTAAGGCCATTAATGACCGTTTCGGCCATGCCGTAGGCGATAAGACATTACAAGTCGTCAGCCGCTTTCTTAAACAAAACCTTGGCAAAAATCACTTTATTGCACGTTGGGGTGGCGAAGAATTTGTGTTGCTCATTCCTAATACAGCCATTGAGGACGTAGATAAACACCTCAATGATTTACGCAATAAACTCGCACTGATGCCATTTAAGTTTAAGCAAGAAAAAGTCACCATAACTGCCTCGTTTGGCGCTACTTATTTCACTGATACTGATACAACGGATTCGGTCTTCGAACGCGCTGACCAATTCCTATATAAGGCAAAAAACGAGGGCAGAAATAAAGTAGTCACAGACGTATCTTGTGACTAATAGGACACCAGACGTATGAAAAAAGTGCAACTTAATCCTGTAGGCTGGATGAGCCAACTCTCTCAAGCGGAAGTAGCAAACCTACAAGACACAACGAACAGTGAGTTATTCACCATGTTTAAAAACTGCAGCTTAGCAGTATTAAACAGTGGCGTTGATGAAGATAACTACGAAGCACTTTTTGCACCTTATGGCAGTTTTGAAATAAAGTTAGTACGACGAGAGCGCGGTGTAAAAATTGAACTCGTAAACCCACCAGAAGTAGCCTTTGTTGATGGGAAGTTAGTCCGAGGCGTCCACGAACATCTTTTTGCTGTACTTCGCGACTTACTCTTCATGGGCAACAAATATGCATTTTTGCATCAAGACACCCCCATCGAAGGCGCAGAAGTCACTGATATGGTGTTTGACATGCTACGACATGCCAAAGCACTGGAAGGAAACGACGGTGTAAATACCATTGTTTGTTGGGGTGGCCACTCTATCAACCAAAATGAATACAAATATACCAAGGAAGTGGGCTATCAACTTGGTTTGCGTGATATGAACATATGCACTGGCTGTGGCCCAGGTGCAATGAAAGGGCCAATGAAAGGCGCCACGATTGGACATGCCAAACAACGGCATAAATCTGGCCGCTATATTGGTATTTCTGAGCCTAGTATTATTGCCGCTGAACCCCCAAACGCGATTGTTAATGAACTTATTATCATGCCTGACATTGAAAAGCGCCTTGAGGCATTTGTTCGCTTAGGCCATGGTATTGTTGTATTTCCTGGTGGTGTTGGTACAGCCGAAGAATTGTTGTATTTACTAGGCATATTAATGAATGAGCGCAATGCTCAACAACCTTTTCCTGTGATATTGACTGGTCCAGCTGGCAGTGAAGCTTACTTTGAAGCAATAAACGCCTTTGTCGCTGCAACCTTAGGCTCTGAAGCTCAAGATAAATATCAGATCATTGTGGACGATGCACAAGAAGTCGCACGAGTACTATGCAGTGGACTGGAAAAAGTTAGGAAATTTAGAGGTGCAATGGGCGATGCGTTTAGTTTCAATTGGTCACTAAAGATAGAGCAAGATTTCCAAGAGCCTTTTATTCCCACTCATCAAAGCATGCAGGCACTTGAATTACATCATAATCAAAATAAAAGTGATTTAGCAGCTAACTTACGCAAAGTATTTTCAGGTATCGTGGCTGGTAATGTAAAAGCTGAAGGAATAAAACAAATTAAAGAACATGGTCCTTTTGAAATTAAAGGTGACAAAGCACTTATGCAAAAAGTAGATACCCTATTGGAATCTTTTGTTGCGCAAGGGAGAATGAAGTTACCGGGTTCAAAATATGAGCCTTGCTACGTAGTCACAGATAGCGAGTAACGCTCACTACACAAAAGAATGACACTTGAAAATTGTAATAAATGTAAATATGACGCATTTGCTTACGTTTACTACTTATGTTTACTGCATGTTTTACGGTACACTGTACAGCACTAAATTTGATTAATGTCTGTGCTGTCTAATTCTATTTCACAGTGCACTAACACGCGCTTTGACGAGCGTTGCAACACGAGAAGTCACGGTCATGAATAGCAAAGTTATTCGTTTAATTTTAGCTGGCGTTGCGCTTTATGCGACGTTTGTTTTTATGGTTATCGCTTTTTATCCCGATAAGCCTGAAAATATGGACTGGAAGGATCGTGAAGAATATAACCGTGTGCAAATAACGAAGTTAAAGTTAGGCAGTACGCGTGAAGAAGTGTTGGCCCTTTTGGGTACACCAGATATTACGGAAGCCAAACAACAAGGTGCAACTGTCATTCAAGTTATGTTTTTTAGAACCCAGCATGTTCGTGCAGACGGCTTGACTACGCAGGATGAGTGCACCCCGCTTTTATTTGAAAACGACAAACTTATAGCCTGGGGAGAAGGCGCATATTCTAGTTATCAAAATAGCTGATGCTAGCTGCGGTTTCCGATATTCTTGCTGCGCTTAAACGGCTGGTTCATGTACCGAGCCATTCCGTGCCTGTCGATACATGTGTCAACATTTGGCTAAAGAGTGCCAAGCGTGTTCTAACGCTGGTTTCAAGTGATACCGCTATCGCTATTGCCACGTTAAACCTTAAAAACGAATTGCCAAGAGAAACCCAACAAGTATTGTTGCTGGCCCTTTTTGGAAAGCTGAATAAACTTAATGACCACTACCTTCAACATGTAATCGCCGCTTTATTGGCGACCCATTGGACTAAAAGCCGAAAAGAAAACAAGACTCAACTGCTAGCATTTTTGCGAAAGCGCCAATTAACCGTATGGCTTGAGATCTTGCGATTAGAAAAGTCTGTTTCTGCTGAACAGGTAAACTTAACTATCTTTAGCATATCGCGCTTATCGAGAAGCCAAAGACTGTGTCTACTTGCCCATGTATTTTCGTCAAACAAAGAAAAATCAAAAAATAGCGAATTGTTCGCACATATTGTGCGAAGTTTTTCGACTCATCACAGATCTTTACTCACTCCCCTAGCCACACTGTTTTCACAACCGATGCCGGGGGCGAAAGTGTTTGCAAAAGGCACTCCCGGCGCTCTCATCGATATACAACAAAATCACGGCTTTGTGTTTATGCTCTCTAATGACGACGCTGACGGACAGTGGATACCTATTTCAGCGATTGCGCAGCCAACAGCCTTGTACATGCCCTTCGAGCATTTTATCGCCATGTATTCCGACACAGCTGACAGCAGAGCTCATAAGGACGGTATACACTTTTTACCCCATACCTTCGCTATACAAACTCCACCGCGCAGTTTATTGACTATCATTGATGAGTTGCAAAAAAGGGATGTTGAGATCCCTTTACTATGTGAAAAGATTGAGAAAGTGCAGACGTTTAACCGATTTTTGATTCAAACAGCAAGTCAGGATAATCGTTTACAGCTGCCAGTAAAAAATATTACCCAAGCCGTTATGACTTATGGTATTGAACGGGTTGGCGATATGTTAATGCAATTTGCATTGATGGAGCGGTTAACCCAAAACCAGTTTCCATTAATGAGCATGTGTAAGCAGTTCACCTTAATAAGTTGCTCGGTGGCAAGCCTATTGGCAAGTATAAGCGACACCAAGTTTACTCCCCAATCCGCAGCCCTAACGATGACGTTTTTATGCTCGCCACTTTTTACCCTACCTGGGTTAAAAATAGCGACATCACTTCCCGTAAGTCATGACCAGGACTTTACAATAAACCATGCATTTAGACTAAGAAGCACTACTTCTTGGTTAGATATAGCCAGTGAACTGGCAGGCAAGTGGCATCAAAGTGCAACGTGGCGAGCAGTTATACATAATTGCAACAAGTCACCTGAGGAAGTACCGAGCTCTCTAAAAAAAGAACATGCAATTATGTTACTGGCTTTTTCCATTGCTAAGTGTATTTTATTTCGAGGCAACACATATGCGCTCAATCAAAACATCACATATAAGTCACTGCTAAATAACATAAAAATTCAAAACCAAACGCTAATGACAGCGCTTGAAAATCAGTCGAATTTGTATTTCTGCCCGCTACATTACTAAAATTAAAATGCCCAGAGAAAAAACCTGACACCATTTTGTTTATTGAGCACAAACACGTTGCGCTATTACATGGCAAAGTAATTTCCCGCAGCGCTAACCCTTTTAAATAGAGGCTTACCCCTATCATTTTCGTGAATTTAAGAAATCTAAGTGATCAGCTATTACTTACGTCCACTATCGTATAAAATACGTCGACTTTTGCGCTGCTTTACGCACATTCCCTACATTTTCCATTATAATAAAAGCAGGCATATGGCGCTTCGTCCGCCAAATTACAATTTAGTAAACCTAACGATTTCGACAACAGAATTATCAGAGGACCCCTCAACATGACTCAGCAACGTATTACAGTCATTCGCGGTGACGGCATTGGCCCGGACATTATCGATGCAACCACAAAAATTCTTGATAAGGTTGGCTGTGATTTTGCCTACGATTATGCCGATGCAGGTTTAGTCGCTTTAGAAGAGCACGGCGAGCTTCTACCTCAATCTACTCTTGACCTTATTGCTAAAAACAAAGTAGCACTAAAAGGCCCTCTGACCACGCCTGTTGGTGAAGGGTTTACTTCTATCAATGTAAGTCTTCGCAAGCAATTTAAATTGTACGCAAACCTTCGCCCTGTTATGTCTTTTAAAGGCACCAAAGCGCGTTATGAAGATATTGATATCATTACTGTGCGTGAAAATACCCAAGGTATGTACTCTGGTCTAGGACAAGTTGTATCTGAAGACGGTAATGAAGCGGAAGCGATGAGTAAGATCACTCGCGACGGCGCAGAAAAAATTGTTACTTTTGCTTATGAACTTGCCCGTCGTGAAGGCCGCAAAAAAGTTACTGCTGTTCACAAGGCTAACATCCTTAAGTCAACGTCAGGTCTTTTCCTTAAAGTAGCCCGTGAAGTAGGTGCGCGCTATCCTGATATTGAATCAACAGAAATGATTGTTGATAACTGCTGTATGCAATTGGTTATGAACCCTCACCAATTTGACGTGATCGTTACTACCAACCTATTTGGTGACATTCTATCAGACCTTTGTGCAGGTCTTGTTGGTGGTTTAGGTATGGCACCAGGTGCAAACATTGGTGAAGATTGTGCCATCTTTGAAGCAGTTCATGGCTCTGCGCCTGATATTGCTGGTAAAAACTTAGCAAACCCAACATCTGTTGTGCTTGCTGCGGCTCAAATGCTTGAATACCTAAATATGGGTGACAAGGCTGAGAAAATCCGTAATGCATTAAAAGATGTTATTGAGTCAGGCGATCGTACAACACGCGACCTTGGTGGTGAAGCCGGTACAACTGAGTTTACTGAAGCACTTTTAGAGCGCCTGTAAGCTTTTTAACGAATAGATTGTAAATAGCGAGCCTAGTTGCTCGCTATTTTTTTGCCCCGTTTTTCCTCTACAAAACTGTACTAAAACTGGTCTAGCCCATTTTTCATTTCCTCGTATCATTGAACACGGTACAAACAACGTACACCAGCCTACGCCTCAATACGCGCTTCAACATAAGCAGCTAAGATGCGTAATTCACCACGACAAGGAATGACAATGAAAAAATTACTACCAAGTTTACTAGTATTATCAGCACTTACTGTTCAAGCGCCTGCCATTTGGGCAGATGAAGTAACAAGCGGATCGCAATCTGTTTCAAGCAGCAGTGAGGTTGGGCAAAAAATAAACCTAAACACGGCATCAGTAGATGAATTAACTATGCTACCTGGTGTAGGAATAGCCAAAGCTAAAGCAATTATAAAGTATAGAGAAGAGGTAGGTGAGTTTCTAGAAGTTGCACAACTCACTCAAGTAAAAGGCATTGGCGATAAAATGCTAGCAAAAATAACACAACATGTTGAAGTACAATGATTTGAAGTACCTAACTTTAACGTACAGGTGCTTTAAAGCAACAAACAAAAAATGCGCCTCGTAGGCGCATTTTTTTTAAGTTAAACTTTTTATACTTTGCTTGCTAAAAATGCTTTAAATTCATCGGCAAGTGCTGGGTGTCGCAAAGCATACTCAACGTTTGCTTTCATATAGCCCAGTTTACTGCCACAGTCGTGGCTTTTGCCTTTCATGTAATAGGCATCAACTTGCTCTAACTTCATTAACGCATCAATAGCGTCAGTTAGTTGTACTTCACCACCAGCACCTGGAGGTGTGAATTCTAGTAAGTCCCAAATCTTTTCTGACAATACATAACGACCCACGACAGCAAGATCTGAAGGAGCTTCGTCGCGAGGCGGCTTTTCAACCATTTTGTGGATTTTAGCTGACTCACCAGGGGCAATTGAAGCACCATCTAAATCAGCAATACCAAATTTAGAGATCTCTTCATCAGGTACCTGTTCCACCATAACTTGGCTCACACGGCTTGTGTTGAACTTGGCTACCATGTCGGCTAAGTTGTCTTTCTTAGGGTTACTTGCCGCATCATCAATGATTACATCAGGCAAAACCACAGCAAATGGCGCGTCACCGATAAGCGGTCTAGCGCACAATACAGCATGACCTAATCCGTTTGCGACACCCTGACGAATATGCATGATTGTTACGTCTTTAGGACATATAGACTGTACTTCCTCTAGAAGCTGTCTTTTCACCCGTTTTTCAAGTGTTGCTTCTAGTTCGAAAGACGTATCAAAGTGGTTTTCTATGCTATTTTTACTCGCGTGTGTAACAAGGATAATCTCTTTTAATCCGGCCGCCACACATTCGCTCACTACGTACTGAATCAGTGGCTTATCGACCACAGGTAACATTTCTTTGGGAATGGCTTTCGTCGCGGGAAGCATTCGTGTTCCAAGACCAGCTACTGGAATAACCGCTTTTTTAACCTGACTCATAAATTAATATCCTTTTCTAAAATCCTAAGTACACGCTTAAGACGACAAATCGATACAGACACAGCCTGTAATAAAGATTAAACCACTGTTTATTTCTGTATTGTAATGTAATCAATATGCAATCGATGTTCCAATTACCGTTTTAGAGCACATGTGCATTATAGATGAGCAATACCCATTGCAGCCTCGCTCAACTTGCACAACCATTGGGCGTAATAGTAACCAATGCGCCATTATGGTGAAAGAGGTTCCTTAAATTAACCTTCTTTGTTTCCTAATGTTTTAGTTTTCTCAGATTTCGATATCGCGCCTGAGCGATTGAGGAGGCCATCCCAAAGACCTCTGCACATAAACCTTCCTCTTACTTTGTTGTGAGGAAAGAAAATGCTGTTTACAATAAATCTCAATGGTAATGCAGCGATATGGCGACACTTCCAATATAAAGGTACGTAACTTCTTCGCGAGAGTATCAATATATTGCGAAACTGATAATACAAGCGAATAGGCGCCCCAAGTTTAAACGTGATACCTAATACGTTAACTCTACCATCACCTTGTCTATGTGGCATTAGGATTGTGGTTGACTGATAAATGGTGAAACCTTTTTGCCGAGCCCGCCAACACCATTCATGATCAACACCGTCAATAAACAGTCCACTGTCTTTTTCACCCACGTTGGAAAAAGAGTCTTTAGACAACAACATACCTGAGGAAATTATTTGTTTAACCTCTTTTAAATCGTGTGAAATTTTTTCACCTTTATGCACCAATCCTTTCTCAACTGACTCGCTAAATTGGCATAAAATTGAAGGCCCCAACGCACCTATAGCAACTTTACTTTCTAAGCCAAGAAACTGCTTATACAGTGGTATTGCTATTTCGGGGGTAAAGATACTGTCTTGATCAAGCAAAAAAGCGTAATTGATTGAATGAGAAAAGACATAGCGTAAACCGATGTTTTGCGCTTCAGCAATGCCTACATTCTCACCATTATGAAAGTACTTAACACTCCCATTGATTTCTTGCTCACAGGAATTGGGGGAATTGTCGACAAGTACCACATGCCAATGAGGATCGACGAAACTCGAAACTAGTGCATTAAGGTGTTCTATTTCAGGATTAAAGAGTACGACGATAACGCCAATATTCAATGTTTACCAAACCTCTCTAACAAATGCCTGTCAAGCTTATAAGCCAACCTTACGACCCAGCTAGGTAAAAGCCTAAGTAGCAGTACTGATGATGCGTAAACAATATTATAAACACTAAACTGCCTTAGCTTTGTCATAGCAAGTAACCGCGCTTTGAACTCATTGATCGACTTGCTTAAACCTCGGCGTTTATAAAAATCATTCACACGCCTAAATTTCAATAACTTGTCTTTTAAGTTTCTAAATATATATCCTTCAGCAGCCAGGTTTATCCACATAAAGTAGTCCTGCGTGTTTTTGAGACTATCTATATATCGATGGCCGTCATGAAACACCTTATAACGGATCACTATGGTTGGATGGTTCATTGAGCAGCGTCTAGGCAATATGCTTACGATTTGTTTATGTGACGCAGGCATGATACGCGAGCCAACTTTGACACCTTGCTCATTAATCTCAGTAAGCGCAGAGCCCAGCACATCTATATTAAGATGTTTTTTCAAGTAACTAATCTGCCTCTGAAGGCGATGTTGTTCAGATATATCGTCTGCATCCATACGCACGAAATATTGTGCGTTACATTCCAAGCCTAGCGCTATTGCTTTGTTCATACTGCTTGCCAACCCGATATTCTTGTCATTTTGTAATACAACAATACGTTCGTCACAAGCTCGCGCATTCTCTATAGATTGAGCAATCGCTTTTGAAACATCACCATCAACAACGATGACAAATAAAAACTGACGATATGTTTGACCAATAATGCTGCTAATGGCCTCTGTAATCCAAATAGCGTTATCACCAGCATAGACGGCCATTGCCACAATAGTTTCGACCTGCTGGCTAGATTTCAAATTGTATGGGGGGGGGCATTGACTTTTCAAACAACAGTTCCAGTGGCAGGAATATAGACTTAGCTACAAAACAGCGATATTACACGCTTTAACTAACAAGCCAAATAATTCACGATTTTACCCCTAATTTCGCAGGCAATCGTTTGATAAATCGAAGTACACTCCAGATATGCATTATCGTCATACTATAAATCACCAACACCCCAATAAATGACCAAAACATAATGGCCTCAGGTACTTGATAAACTTCACCGAGTATACCCACTATGCAATAACACGACCCCAACAAAAGAATGGCAATTAGAGACTTTCTGCTACTTAATCCTGCGCGCATAAAAATGTTGTGTAAATGCTGTCTATCAGGCTTTAGAACTGACTGTCCCTTACGTGCACGGCGATACATAATCGCAGCCATGTCCATCAGAGGTAATCCCACCAACCAAACTGCTGTGATGGGGCGAAATGCAGCGGACTCTCCTTGGGTATGATCTACCAATAACCACACTATGGTTAAACCGACAAACATACTGCCAGAGTCGCCCATGAAGATCTTGTTACCTCTAAACCCCTTCCAACTTAGGTTAAATGCTAGAAAAGGAACGATAGCCGCAGCAATAACAAGCGGCTCCATGATAGAAGCTACATTGCCGGTATAAGTAAGAAAACCCGTCAGCGTAAGTAAGATAACTAGGCTCATACCACCGGCTAGTCCGTCGATACCATCAATCATATTAAAGGCATTTATTACTCCAACCACACAGATTAATGTGAATAGATAGCCCCCTAAATCTAGAACAACTTCACCCAGACCAAATATATTACCAAGAGAAGTGATGTAATTTTGTGCACTCCACGCCATAATTGCTGCAACGCCGAACTGACACAGTAAACGACCTTTTGCACTGAGATCAAACCTATCATCAAGCATACCGAGCAATACAATAAACGCGGATGCGGTAAAGAAAAGAGGATTGTTTTTCATCCACACATCGGTGACAACACTGGCTACAAGCACTGCCATAAAAATTGCAACCCCCCCGGTTAGCGGAACAATTCCCGAGTGACGTTTCCGCGTAGAAGGTTGGTCAACTAACCCAAACTGATGGGCCAATGGTGTCATTACCACCAACAATATCAACGCAACAATAAATGCAGTGAACAATGGAACAAGTTGCAAGTATGCCATCATAAAACGCAATACCCCGCGCCACGAACACGCGTGCAACTCACTACAATTAGTGAATTAATATAGGTACTAACTATGTGTTTTTTTGATTCCATTTACTTACTTATTCTATCCTTTAAGTGCAAAAGACAGACCTTAAAACTTTGAAATAGACTGGCGACTACCTATGATATATAACAATGGGTTAACTAGCCACCCCAAGTAGACCTAAGAGCGTAATTTTACTACTTGTTTTTTGTATCAATGTTATCCATATTTGGAGCCCCTCCCAAACACATTTATGTAGACGAGTAGATTTTGTTATTACATCAAGCGGGTCCACTGATTCCATTCTATTACACGAAGCTTCATGTCAACTGCACCATCAAGACAAGCATGCTTTTTTAAAAACTTGTGTTATCCTAGCGGCAAATTGCTATATGGATGTTAAAGCTAATGTTCAAAAAATTCTCATATATGGGTGTATTCAGTGTTGTTGTAATTAACGCGGTAGGTTGTACTAATACTCCAACACCAACCCATGCAGACATTCCTTTAGTTCACTCGTCATTGTCATACTCTCTAACTCCCGAAGAGCAAGCAATTAATATTCCAAAAGTTAATTTACATAATGACAAGCAAACGCCACTGTCAATTGAAATTAACGGCACACAATACGAATCGACCAAGTACTATGTTTCTGCTACTGGCAATAAATGTATTCGATTTGCGAGTACCAAAGAGAAGCATAACGCGCTTGATTCGGTAAAAGTTATGACGACTTGCCAGCGTGATGGGCAATGGAGAGTTATCGCACCATTAGTAGCCTCATCTTCTCAGAAGGGATAATTGACGAATGAATCGCATGTCTAAATCAATAATGAAGAAAATTGCCATTACATTAACTTCGACTGTCGTACTGTCTTTATTGTCTACCTCTGTATTCAGCCAAACTGTCGACCAATTGCAACAGTTAAGGCAACGTGCGCAAGAAGCAGGGGTAAGCGGTACCGCTAGTCAATCTGTTTCGCCCTTAAGTATTTCCAGTCAGCGTTCACTTCCCCGCGCATCGAATTCAGCCAATTCCATGGGGCAGTTTTCAACACAACCTCGCGATGGCATGAGCCTGCCAGGTGAACCCACTTATGAAAGTGTGTTTCCGATGCAAGAGCCCATGGAAAACCCACCTTTCGCGGCTAACTTGTTTATCGGCGGTTTTGAATCAGAGAGAAGCAATGGTCTCAACGACAATTACTTAGTTGCCCCTGGTGACAAAATCTCAATTTGGATATGGGGTGCCATCAACTACTCAGATGTAGTAACCGTGGATAATCAAGGAAATGTTTTCCTTCCAAATATCGGCCCAGTTAGAGTTGCGAACACGCCGGCTGGCAGCGTAAATCAAACGGTTACGGCCAAAATAAGGCAGGTTTATACCAATGACGTAAATGTCTACGTTAATCTACTGACCTCAACACCTGTGTCTATCTTCGTTTCTGGCCCAGTTCTGCGACCCGGACAATACGCAGGCCTAGCGTCAGATAGTGTACTCTATTACTTGAAACGCGCAGGGGGCATTGATTTCAGTCGCGGTAGTTTTAGGCAAATAGATATCGTTCGCAACGGAAAGGTTGTTGCCTCTGCTGATTTATATGCTTTTTTCCGAGATGGAACACTACCCGCTTTATCATTTAAAGATGGTGATACTATTTTGGTACACCCAATCGGCAACACTATTGTTGTAAAAACTGGGGCACGTAACAGTTTTACCTTTGAGTTTCTCAATACGGAATTGAACGGTGAAGTCGTAAACTACTTTTCGCGTCCGGGCGAATTTGCTTCTCACGCTTCAATAGCTGGCGTTAGAGACAACAAACAATTTGCACGCTACTTGAGTATTGACGAATTTGCTACTTTGCCATTAGCTGCTGGCGATACAGTAGAATACATTGCAGACCACGAGCCGCAAATCTATCGCATTAATGTAGCAGGTGCCTTTTCTGGCGCATCACAAGTCATGGTTGATAAAGGCACGCGTTTAATTGATGTTTTAGATCATATAGAAGCCGATTCCGTATTATCAGATACACAAAACATATACCTGTTGCGAGAAAGTGTTGCAGAGAAACAAAAAGAGATTATCGAAGAGGGGTTACAGCGTCTTGAGAGAAGTATGTATACTGCACCGATAAGCTCAACTGGCGAAGGCGCTATTCGCGCCCAAGAAGCGCAACTGGTCGCTGATTTCATTGCTCGAGCTCGCAAGGTAGAACCTCAAGGTAGAGTGGTAGTATCAGAGAATGGCGATATCGCCAATATTTTATTAGAGCCTAACGACACTATCGTTATTCCAGAAGTAACTGACCTTATTCATGTGGGTGGTGAAGTATTGCTTCCGCAATCAGTGGTATTTAACCCAGATGCTACTGCTGAAGATTATGTTGCCTGGGCAGGCGGCTTTACGGAGCGTGCAGAATCTGATCGCATTTTAATAGTTCGTAAAAATGGTAACGTCACGTTTACCAGTGTTGATGATTCATTCCTATCTAACAATATAAGTACCTTAGCACCTGGCGACCAAATTATTGTGTTGCCCGCTATTGATACTAAATTGCTGCAAGCGGTTAAAGACATGACACAAATCATTTATCAAATAGCCGTAGCAGCAAATGTAGCCACTAACTAAGCATGATGTTGTTTAAAGATCAGCTGTATGCATGGAGAAGCGTTATTTTTGCGCTTTTCCTGCGTGAACTTCAAAGTAAATTTAATGACAAATTCGGCTTAGGTTGGGCTTTTTTAGAGCCCTTCGCTTTTATTCTAGCGCTATCCTACCTTCGAGGATTAGTCAGCGGCAGTGATATTCATTCAATTCCAATCTTCATTTTTATGATGATTGGCATGATGGGCTTACAGTCGTTTACCAATTGCCTTCAAACAGTGTCAGCATCTGTCAAACGCAATAAGCCTCTATATGCGTTCAGACAAGTTCAACCTATTTCAGCAGTAATTACAGCAGGCTTTCTTGAATTTTCCATCAAAGTCATCGTTGTACTTTTGCTATTTGTTTCCGTATTTTTACTCGACGAAACTTTTGCGATACACAACCCTTTACTCCTCATTTTCCTTTTTCTCTCATTGTGGGTTTTCGCCATATCAACAGGGCTTTTATTCGCAATAGCTACAGCTTTCGTCCCTGAAGTCGACAAACTAAAATCAATGTTAACGCGCCCGTTAATGTTTATTTCCTGCGTATTTTATAGCTTACAAGACTTACCCGAGAAATTTTGGCCTTATCTTACATGGAATCCGTTGGTTCATTTCATTGAGCTCGCACGTTATGCATGCTTTGAATCTTACGGCCATAATGGTGTCTCTCTAAGTTTCCTCATACAAGCGACCCTTGCCTTAGCTTTCCTCAGTCTGTGTTTGTATCACATCACGTGGAGAAGAGTACTTTCACGATGATAAGATTAGAAGGGCTTACAAAGAGCTACCCGAGCAAAATTGGACGACAATACATATTTCGCGACCTCAACTTTGAGTTCCCCACTGAAAACAACGTGGCGATACTCGGTAAAAACGGGGCCGGTAAATCAACTTTGTTTCGCATGTTAGCCAAAAGCGAATACCCAGACAAAGGGAGAGTTGTAACAAACAAATCAATGTCGTGGCCTGTTGCACTTCAAACGGGTGTACACCCGTTAATGACAGGAAGGGAAAATACGCGATTTATTGGGCGTATCAATAACGTGCATTCTCTAAAGGGTTACGAAGAACGGGTACAAGAATTTGCTGAATTAGGTCAAAAGTTTGATTTACCTGTTCAATCATATTCGTCGGGTATGCGAGCAAAACTCGTGTTTGCGTGTTGTATGAACATTGATTTCGACATTTACCTTATCGATGAAGCCACATCGGTGGGTGACCCGCTTTTTAGAAAAAAGGCGAGACAGTCGCTAAAAGAAAAAAGTGAGCAAGCAGGCGTCATTATGGTCAGTCATGAACTAGACCAAATACGTGAATTCTGTACGTCAGCGGTCATTATTGGCGATGGCACTTTGACTTACTACAACGATCTTGAAGAAGGCATCGAAGTGTACACACAAGATGCAGATAATAAAAAATCACTGAAATAGGTTAAATCATAGTGGAAAAATCTCTGACTCAATTCAATGCCCTTCTCAAAAAGAATAAAACACTCGTACTGGTACTTCCATGGCTACTTTATGCTTTTTACCTCATTGTCTGGGCCGCACCACAATACGAGAGCCAAAGTCAGTTGATTGTAAAATCGAGTGACGGTAGCAGCAGTTTTGACCCATCATCTCTATTATTGGCCGCGGGGGTTCCCAGTTCAGGTAGTGGTGCAGAGAGTCAATTGGTGGAAGCCTATATTCAGTCAGTGGATATGATCAATTACTTGGATGAAACCATTGCACTTCGCGAACATTATATGTCAGACGAAGCCGATATTTTCAGTGCACTCTCTTCATCACACAAGCAAGAAGATTTTCATAAGTTCTACCAAGATCACATAGAAGTTAGTGTCGATTCCACTTCATCGGTTATTACGCTGCGCACCCGTGCGTTTAACCCTGAATATGCACAACGTATAAATCAAACCATCGTGTCGAAAGCCGAAGAATTTATCAACAATATCAATAACAATTTGGCAAAATCAAAACTGACCTTCGCCAAGGGTGAACATGAAATTGTTGAGCAAAAACTGCAGAAAGCAAAAACTGAAATACTTGGCTTTCAGTCGAAGTACAACGTTCTTGACCCTACTGCTGAGGGTGCAGCCTATCAACAAATTGCGTTCTCGCTTGAAGCCACATTAGCGCAGAAAAAGGCAGAGCTCAGCACAATTTCTACAATGATGTCCGATGCAGCACCAGAAGTGATTAATATGAAAAGAGAAATCGCAGCGCTGCAAAAAGAAGTCGAAAAACAGAAGGAGCGCTTGAGCACTGCCGAAGATGAGAGTGAAGCACTTTCGGTAAGCGCCTTAATGGCACAATACAGTAATTTACAAGTGCAGCTTCAATTAGCCATACAAGCCTATTCATCTTCGTTGATTACACTTGAAAATGCGCGCGTAGAAGCCTACCAAAAGCTTCAACATTTGGTCACTATTGAATCTTCAACACTACCTGACGATAATGCCTACCCTACTGTGATATACAATTTAGTCCTGTTTGGTGTGTTACTGTTATTGACATACGGTATCGTACGCATCGTCATTGCTACGATACGTGAGCTTTAATCTATCAAGCTTAACGCGAACCCGACCAAGTGATGTTTTCTTGGTCGGTTGACGCTGCAGAAAAGAAGTTTGTCGTCGAAATCTTGTGTCTTTCGTCTAGCTCTAGTATAAGAAGCTATCCTCCTAAGGACTTACACAAAGAGCCTGCCTAGATAAGTGCTCTAGAATAACAACCATAAGCAATATGGAATCTTAATTACATTATGAAATCATCTAACGATACTAGCTTTTTCGGCCATCCAGGGGGCCTGAGAACGCTGTTTTTCACTGAAATGTGGGAACGAATGAGCTATTACGGCATGCGTGCCCTTCTAGTCCTCTTTATGACTGCAAGCTTACAGACCCAAGGTCTAGGCTTCACTGTAGCAACTGCCGGTGCAATCTATGGATTATACACAGGCGCTGTATATTTCCTTGGGCTTCCCGGCGGCTGGCTAGCAGACCGTCTTATCGGTGGTAAGCAAGCCGTATGGTACGGTGGCTTAATTATTTTTGCAGGTCACGTGGTACTAGCTATCGACCTACAAAACTTGTTTTTCGTCGGCCTTATCCTTGTTGCCACGGGTACAGGTCTTTTAAAACCCAATATCTCGGCGATGGTTGGCCAGCAGTATGGTGAAGACGATGGCCGCCGTGACAGTGGCTATGCGTTGTATTACATGGGTATAAACATTGGCTCACTAATCGCGTATTTGGTCACCGGCTATCTACAAGAAAACTGGGGCTGGCACTATGCGTTTGGCGCAGCTGCTGTTGGTATGGCAGTAGGCCTAATTCAATATTACTTCAGCAACCGTTCTTTGTCTGCCGACTCAGTAGCACCTGCAAACCCTTATGAAGGTGCTGCAAAGCAGCGTGCTTGGATGGGTGTATATGCTGTTGTTGCCCTAGCAGTAGTTATTATCGTGCTTGCTCACATGGGCACTATCGTTATCGAGCCGGTGGCACTAGCTCAGCAAGTTGCAGTTGTCTTTACTGCTATCTTCTTTTTGTATTTCGGCTTTATCTACTTTAAAGGCCAGCTGACTGAAAATGAAAAGAAGCGCATGTGGGCCCTGTTCTTGGTATGTGTAGCATCAGCGTGTTTTTGGTCTGGCTTCGAACAAGCTGGTTCTTCGCTGAATCTATTTGCACAAAATTATACAGATCGTGTTCTTGAAAGTGGCGCTTTGCTTACATCATGGTTTGGAATGGATGTCATTCCTACTGTGTGGTTCCAACTTTCAAACTCGCTATTTATCATCGTGTTATCACCGTTTTTTGCTGCACTTTGGATTAACCTAGCTAAGCGCATGATTGACCCTTCGTACACCATCAAATGTGCGATTGGTATTATTATTATGGCATCGGGCTTCCTCGTTATGTTTATGGCATCGCAATACGCAGCACAAGGCCTTAAAGTAGCGCCAATGTGGTTAGTAACAACTTACTTCCTACACACAGTTGGTGAACTATGCCTAAGTCCAGTTGCATTAAGCGCGGTAAGTAAGCTCTCACCGAAGCGTTTTGCAGGCCAAATGATGGGCGTATTCGTACTGACTTATTCAATTGGTAATATTATTGCTGGCCTATTGTCTGGTAATTTCGACCCAGAAAACGTTCAAGAAATGCCAAACTTATACCTTCAAATTGCGCTATTTAGCATTGCAGTTGGTATTGTTATTGCCCTGTTCAGTGTTAAATCACGCTTCTGGGAAAAAGCAGGTATTCAACAAAAGGCATAATTAGTTTGTGCTAGTGTTTTAACCACTGGCAGATTGCCCTACAATAACCGCCGTTACATAACGTTTCGGCGGTTTTTTATTAAGAGCAAACTATGAAGTTCTACTTTTCTACCCGTGATATTCCCGCACTTAAAGGACTTACACTGACAGAACGCATGAAGCGTTTAGAGCAAGCTACTAAGCAACTGTCAGTGCCAGAGAAAACTTTGCTCAATATTTTAAAACTTCTCATCATTGTGCCGACGTTTGCGCTTATACTTCAAACCGCATCTAATTGGACCTCGTTAATCTGGGCGTTTGTGGTATTTTTGCTTTATCCATTAGTTGTTAAACCTATTCAACACTCTATTTGCGCAAAATACATTGCGCCTTCGTCAAGCAAGGAGAATGCATGAAAACCATCTTGGTTACTGGTGGTGCTGGCTATATAGGTAGCCACACAGTGTTACAATTACTTGAGCAAGACTACGCTGTAGTGGTGCTAGATAACTTGGTGAATGCTAGTGCAGAGTCGCTGCGCAGAGTAGAAACTATCACCGGCAAGTCGGTCACCTTTGTTCAAGGCGATATTCGTGATACCGCAGTACTCGATGATATTTTCAGTGAACACAGTGTTTTCGCAGTTATCCATTTTGCAGGCCTTAAAGCGGTTGGCGAATCTGTTGAAAAGCCATTGTCTTATTATGAAAACAACGTATACGGCACTCTGACGCTGTGTAAAGCAATGCAAAAGCACAATGTTAAGAACATCGTGTTTAGCTCTTCTGCAACCGTTTATGGCGACCCTGTATCACTGCCGTTAAGAGAAGATATGGCAACTGGTGAGCCTACAAACCCTTACGGTATGTCAAAGCTTATGGTCGAACATATGCTTAGCGACCTATATGTGTCAGATAATGAGTGGAACATTGTACTGCTGCGCTATTTTAATCCGGTGGGCGCTCATGAGTCAGGCCAAATAGGTGAAGATCCGAATGGTATCCCTAACAACCTTATGCCTTACATTTCTCAAGTCGCCACAGGTAAACTTCAACAGTTAAGCGTGTTCGGTGACGATTACGATACTGAAGATGGAACTGGCGTACGTGACTATATTCATGTGGTTGATTTAGCCAATGGTCACCTTAAAGCCCTAGACCGCCTTATGCTAAATATGGGGTTAGACAAATATAACCTAGGTACAGGACAAGGTTACTCGGTACTTGAAATGGTTAAGGCCTTTGAGAAAGCGTCAGGTAAAACCTTACCATACAAAATAGCACCGCGCAGAAGTGGTGATATTGCGGCATGTTATGCCGACCCGACAAAAGCGGCGACAGAGCTTAACTGGCATGCAGAGAAAGGCTTAGATGACATGTGTGCAGACACATGGCACTGGCAGTCGCAAAACCCTGCGGGCTATCCTAAAGACTAGCCAGAGTACTTTGAGTCAAGAGCTGGCTAATACTATTTGCGATAATACCTGCTAATTTGATGGTGAATCGGATGGTAAACGGTCATTTAAACCGTAAGTTAGCGGAAAAACAAAAACCATGCTTTTCAGCATGGTTTTTTTGTAATGATTCAATCAACTTAAGTATATTCGCTTTAAGGTGCACTTAATTGCAATTGCCGATGCGCCAAATGAATCTTAATGTTTTAATTACTTATTTCCAATCGTCAGAAGATTTTACTTTTGACGTTTCTTCTTTAGTTTATTGTTTACCGTCTTTTTCGTTGCCGTCTATTTTCTGATCCTGATCTTTGACTTTACCTTTATTGTCGACGTCGGCATCAGCTTTATTTCCTTCTGCCGCTTGGGGTTCCTCTGACACCTCTTCATAGCTGTCGAAATCACCACCTTCCAACATGGCCTCAAAATCAGCAAAATCATCTAACTGCTCTTCATTTATTACTTTGTCACCACTTTTGCCATCGGTAACGCGGAACTCAAGCCTTTCAAAATAAGCATTTTTAACAAAGGCGTAGTCGTCTACGGCCTGTTCAAGTTGTGCTTCTTGGTCTATTAACTGTGCACGCGTTTCTAGAATCGAAATACCAATTCGAGCCAAATTAACCGTTCCGTCGATTAACGACATTGGGAAAGCAAACCCATCAACATAATCGCCAGTGAAACTGCGCGGATCACTTGGGCCCAAAAATGGCATCATCAAAAATGGACCAGTGTCTACGCCCCAAACCGCAAGTGTTTCACCGAATTGCTCTTCGTGCCTTTCAATACCAATTTTTGAAGCTACATCAATGGTTCCCAATAAACCTACTGTCGTGTTAATAAGAAAACGAGCGAAGCTATCCAAACTTTCATCCACCTTCCCTTGGAAAAGGTTATTGGTAAAGTTTGCTGGCTCGCGCAAGTTTTCAGCTGCATTCACTAACCCAGTACGCGCGAATTGTGGCATGACTGCAACATAGGTCACCGTGATAGGACGCAAAATATATGCATCCAACACATCCCAGTTAAAGTCCCACATGACACGGTTTACTGACTCAAGTGGATCTTTAGGATCAGAATAACTAGCAGCAACCGTATTGCTTTCGTTGGCGTCTTTTTGTTGCTGCGCCGTATTGTTTGCACAACCTCCTAAAAAGATACTGACGACCATCACTGCAACAGCAAGTGATTTATTGAAGTCCATACTATAGTTCCTTATTTATGGTTATACGAATGGGTGAAAGCTGCCCTTTTTCAACAGTACTTTCAACACTGCCTTGCCATTCGCCAGAAGACACCGTCACGTCACCGTCCAATGAGAGCCTTGCAGTCAAAATTACTTGCGACAAAGCAGCAAGGGTAAATTGAGGCATCATGGCATTTTCGGTGGTTAAATTAACAGTAAGTGGAAAACCTTGAATTGGCATCTTAACAACTGCCGCTGGCATTCTATTTTGAGAAGCACCATCTTGCGCAAAGACAATAAGAAAACCCTCTTTTGGCGCACTTTTTTGCGCTTCATCGGATAAATCAACGGTTACTGAGAAGCCTGTAATATCATCAGTTGTGCCTTCATCCGTGTTTTCTAGTCCAGTATTCCCTAATTCAGTACTTTCTCCGACTTGCCCCGTAGCGATTTCACCAGCTTGGCGAGCCAACACGTCAATGCGCGCCATTAATCGCTTCGCCATATCGCTGTCGCTAGGCAACTTGTCTTTTACTTGCGCAAAGAACTGTCGAGTATTGTCCAAGTCACCAAGTTGAGCTGAAACCACAGCCATCATCAATGCGAGATTATCATTTTGTGGGTTATCTTTAAGCAAACCTAAAAGTAATGTCTGCGCCCGCGAGAGATTATTCACATCTCCCGTAGCCATTAACGCCTGAGCTAGGGTAATGCGGTGAGTAGTATTCTCTGGTGCCAACTCTACTGCTCTATCAATAGCTTCTATAGCTTGAACTTCTTGCCCAATACTTAAAAACAACCTGCCCAAATACATCCAACCGGTATCATCTTCAGGCTGTGTACGTAATCGTTGACGAATAGCTAGGGTTAAACTCGCAATATCCTCTTGTGTAAGATTACTTGCATTACCACTGGCCAGTTGCTGACTTAGTTCGGGTAAGGCCTCTACTGCTTCAGAGGCTTTTATGACACGAGACATCTGATTGACCTGTGAATACACAACTGCTCCGCACGTCAGTGCAACAATACCACCAACTAATAACGGTAGGGTTGCAGTACCAGTTCGCTTAGACTGAAACGCGCTCTCATCGACCAAAGCGAGTTTTAACTCATCCACAGCCTGTCGCTTGTCGTGTTCGCTAATTAACCCTTCCTGAACCTCTCTTTCAAGCTCAGCCAGACGCTGCTTTACAATTTGCGTATTACTCAAGCTGTCTTGTTGGGCATGGTTTTTTCGACGCAACCACGGAAAAGCCACAATAAGTAGTACGAATGTGATAAGGCCAGATACCACTATGTAAAATTCAGACCAACTCATTCTTTCTCTTGCTCCAACATTGCATCTGCTTTTGCGAGCTTAGCCGCCATATCTTCCGGAGGGGTTACCGATCGTCTTCTAATTACAACAATAAGTGCTACTACAATAAAGAATACAGGTCCTAACCATAGCCATAGGGTTGCTAAAGTTACCGGCGGTTTATAATGTACAAAGTCACCATAACGCGCCTTCATATAATCAATGACCTCTTGCTCAGACTTACCTTGCTTGAGCAAACTATAAACTTTGCGGCGCATGTCATGGGCGATCATCGCGTCGCTATCTGCAATATTTTGGTTTTGACACATCGGGCAACGAAGTTCAGCTGTTAACTGTAAGAAGCTTTCTCGTTGCTGAGGTGAATCAAACTCGTATTTGTCTTCAACAGCGTAAGTTGCTGGTAATGCAACAAACACAGCGGTAAGAAAAGCAATAAATACCCGCATTAGCTTTCTCATCACATTGTGCCCTTTGTACTGATTTGGTTTACTTCGCCAGACATTGCTTCTGCCACAAGCGCTTTGTATAACGGTCCAATTTTGTTATTCCAAACTCGCTCATTAATGTCACCAATATGATGCATTCGAATAATACCATCAGCATCGATAACAAAATGCTCTGGCGCTCCGGTAACACCCAAATCTAATGAGGTATCTCGATATACGTCAAAAATATTAAAGGCATATGGGTTACCGTATCGACCCAACATCTCAATAACTTCTTGCTGCACCCGTGTGAGTGTTTTAGTTCCAAAGTCGGGGTCCAAGTCTTGGTCAAAATAAAGACCAACAATATGCACATTTTCTTCGTTTTTTAATTCCGTTAAAAAAGGCATTTCAACCGCACAAGTCACACACCACACACCCCAAACATTCAAAATAGTCACTTTGCCTTTGAAATCGTCAGGCGTATAGGTGATGTCAGGTTTCATTAAATCTGGTAATGAAAAGCTAGGTAGTGTTTTATCTTTCACTTGAGAATCTAGCTCGCGAGGGTCTGAAAAAAGCCCTTTGAAAAGAAAGACTACCAACAATAAGAACAGTACAAGAGGTATAGCAACTAAAGGTGCCTTCTTCATTACACGTCTCCCTTTATACCAGAGTCAAACGCCTTGTTAGTCGCTAATGGTGTTTTTTGTGCCTTTTCTTTATTATCAGCTAACTTGTCGCCCACCGCGTTGCTAAAGGCTTGCTTAAGTTTTTTCACTTTAGCCATGCGATAGCGCTTATCACTAATTGAAAAGATGCCACCCAACGCCATCACCACAGCCCCAGCCCAAATCCAGATAACAAAGGGTTTTATGTATATACGTATTGCCCATGCGCCGTTATCTAGAGGCTCACCCATAGCGATAAATAAATCGCGAGACAGTGTTGAATGAATTGCCGCTTCTGTCATTGGCATACGCTGCACAATATACAGGCGCTTTTCAGGCGCTAAATGCGCAATATGTTCTCCGTTCTTATACACATCGAAAACGCCTGCATCAGCTTCATAGTTGGGGCCTTGTACTTTTTTCACATCTCGGAAAGTAAATTCATAACCACCTAAGGTCACACTATCACCAACGTCCATACGCACATCGCGTTCAGTTTCATAGTTGGAAACCAAGGTAATTCCAATAATTGCGATAGCAAAACCTACGTGTCCAAGCACCATACCCCAGTGGCTTGGCGTAAGCTTACGTAATTTATCCAACATGCTAGCGTGTGTTATCGATGCATTAGGCATAGCAGATAGGCGCTGTAATACTTCTTGAATCGTGGTTACCAAGATCCAAAATACTAATATCATGCCCAATATGCCCATATAACTTGGTGCGTCATAGGCAAAATTCACCAATAACGCCGCACTTACCGCAATACCGGCAGCAACCAACAATTGCTTTTGCAAATCTTTAGCACGCTGTTGCTTCCAACGCGTTAGTGGCCCTAAACCAAGTATTAATACAAAAGGCACTATCAATAGCGTAAACATCTGGTTGAAGAAGGGAGCCCCCACTGAAATGCTGCCTAAACCAAGTTCTTTGTGAACAAGTGGCAATAAGGTACCAAGTAGCACAACCAAAGTCGCCGCGCACAAAAATACGTTATTACCCATTAGTAACACTTCACGCGAGAATGCTTGGTAGCGACCAGGGCTTTTCAGTGACGCTGCGCGCATTGCGTAAAGCAACAAACCAAAGCCACTTAAAACAATTAGAATTCCAAGAATAAACAGCCCCCGCGTAGGATCGCTGGCAAAGGAGTGAACTGATACGATAACCCCTGAACGTACCAAAAATGTGCCTAGCAAACTCAAACTAAAAGCGGCAATGGCAAGCAGTACCGTCCAAGACTTGAACGCCTTGCGCTTTTCAGTAACCGCCAATGAGTGCATAAGCGCAGTACCCACTAACCACGGCATAAATGAGGCATTTTCAACCGGATCCCAGAACCACCATCCGCCCCAGCCAAGCTCGTAATACGCCCACCAACTGCCAAGGGCAATACCCACTGTCAAAAACGCCCAAGCAGCAATAACCCAGGGGCGAGACCAACGAGCCCACGTCGAATCAAGTTGACCCGATATCAATGCAGAAATAGCAAAAGCAAATGCGACTGAAAACCCGACATAGCCCATATACAGCATTGGCGGGTGAATGATCATGCCAAAATCTTGCAGCAAGGGGTTAAGGTCTCGTCCGTCAACAGGGAAGAAAGGCAACATGCTATTAAACGGGTTCGACGTCAAAAGCATAAATAAATAAAAACCAATACCCACCATACCCAATACCGACAATACACGCGCTACCATAGCAAGAGGAATACCTTTGCTAAATATCGCTACCGCAACTGTCCAAATAGATAGCATGAGTACCCACAGCAAGAATGATCCTTCGTGTCCGCCCCACACTGCTGTGATTTTATAATAAATGGGTAAACGACTGTTGGAGTGTTGTGCCACATAGGCGACACTGAAGTCGTCCGTCACAAAAGCATACGTTAAACAAAGATAAGCAATTAGCGTAAAGGTAAAAAGACCAATGGCGAGTGGTTTAGCGGATGCCATCAGTGCATCATGTTGACGATGCGCTCCCCACAAAGGATACACTGCCAATAATATTGAAAGTACAAGTGCAAGGGTAAGCGCAATATTCCCTAACTCAGGAACCATAATCTACAAGCCTCCGGTATCATTGTTACCTGTAGTTGCCTCTGAATATTCATAGGTAGGCATATTTTCAGGCTTGACATGCTTTATCCCTTTCATTTTCTCAGCTAATTCGGGAGGCATATATTCTTCGTCGTGTTTAGCCAGAACCTCTTGTGCTTTTATATGACCTTTATCTGTCAGTACACCTGTTGCAACAATACCTTGTCCTTCTCGAAAAAGGTCAGGCAATATGCCATCAAAGGTAACGGTTACGGTAGGTCCGGTATCAATAAGATCAAAACTCACCGCCAAGCTTTCGCTGTTGCGCTTAACACTGCCAGGTACAACCATGCCACCAATACGCAGGCGTTGGCCAATCTGTGGTACTTGCCCATTTTTACCTTCTACAATCTCGCTAGGCGTATAGAAAAGATCAATACTGTCATTCAATGCATAAAGCATTAGACCGATTGCACTAACCACTAAAAAACCGACAATACCTACTACCGCTAAACGCTGCTTTCGCCTTGGGTTCATGCCACTTACTCACTTCCAAAAACTAACTAATTTGTCAGGACCGTTTCTCGTTCTGACGCGCTCTCTCAATTCGCGCTTTACGCGCTTTGTCTGCTATTACTGCATTTAGTAACGCTTTGTGTTTTACATAACTTTGAATAGCAATAATGCACATCGCACCAAAGGTTACACCAAACGATAACCATACATAGAAGGCGTAGCCGCCCATATGTATAAAATCAGCAAAGGAATCAAACTGCATATTAACGCTCCCGAGTTTTGTGTGGTAACAGCGCTTGCTCAGCCAAGGCTTGCACCCACGGTCGGTGTTGCTCACGCAGGACTATTTCGTTGCGAAGTCGAATAGTGGTTACTGCGCCAATGAAAAAAGCAAAACCCAACAGGTTAATCAGCAAAGGCCATAACATTTCGGGTGCGATTGACGGGTTATCAAACTTACTAATGGTTGCACCTTGGTGCAACGTGTTCCACCACTCTACCGAATAGTGAATTATTGGAATATTCACCACGCCGACTAAAGCCATTACGCCAGCCGCTTTACCTGCTTGCTGTTTGTCTTCAAACGCGCCGTAAAGTGCAATCACACCAATGTACAAAAACAGTAATATCAGTTCTGACGTTAGGCGCGCATCCCACACCCACCAAGCTCCCCACATAGGCTTTCCCCATGCTGCGCCGGTAAATAAAGCAATAAAGGTTAATGCTGCACCAATGGGAGCCATTGCTATCATTGTCATATAAGCCGTGCGCCACTGCCACACCATGCCTACTAATGCAGCAATTGCCATTGCGACATAGGTACTCATAGATAATATGGCGCTGGGCACGTGAATATAGATAATGCGAAATGAGTCACCTTGCTGATAATCCTGTGGAGCAAACGCTAACCCCCATACGGTTCCAATGCTCAAACACAGAATTGCACCCACCCATAACCAAGGCTGAAGTGTGATGCAAAGTTGATAGGCGCGCTCTGTTTTAGCGTAAGGGTGTAACCACTTCCACATTAGTTTTGACTCACTTTTAATGAATACGCTATGGCAAATGGTGCCAACGCTGCAGCCAGTAACAACATGGCAGCGATAATAGCAAGTTGCGGGTAATAAGGTAATTGCAGTGCGGCAGAATCCACGGCAGACGTGGCAAATATCAGTAAAGGTATAAATACAGGAATAAGAAGTAATGCCAGCAGCACACCTCCCTTTTGCAACCCCACTGTTAAGCCAACTGCAATCGCTCCAATTAATGACAGTAATGGCGTACCTAATATCAAGGTTAATAATAGTGCCACATACATATCGAATGTTAGGTTCAAAAACATCGCCAATAGTGGCGATAATAACAACACAGGAACAAAACTAACCAGCCAATGAGCAACCACCTTTACTGTACTCACTGCGGGCAGTGCCATACCTGACAATACATATTGTTCTAGCGAACCGTCTTGAAAATCATCTCTAAAAAGCCGCTCCATTGCCATTAATGAAGAAAGAATAGCAGCAATCCATATCACCCCGGGGCCAATGCGTTGCAGCGTATCTGGTGAAGGGCTTACCCCAAGAGGAAACAGCGTTACCACCATCAACAAAAACATCAATGGCTGCACTAATTCTGCTTTTTGCTTAAAAGCAATGTGCATATCCCGTTTAAAAATACCTTGGTAAAGCGACATTAGAAGCGGTACTCCAGGTCAAATACGCGATGTGCCCCTGCATTTTCAGATAACGGTTGGTGCGATGTGACGATGGCTAAACCGCCATTTTGTATATGCTGCTTCATCAAATTTTCAAGTAAATAGATGCCTTTAGAATCAAGAGCAGTAAAAGGCTCATCAAGAACCCACACTTTTGCTGGTTTAAGCCACAATCTTGAAAGTGCGACACGGCGTTGTTGCCCTGCCGATAGATACCTAACTGGTACATCTTCTAACCCCACCAAACCTATTGTCTCAAGTACGCGATAAAGTACTTCTGTCGATTGATGGATATCGTGCTGGGCCAGCCAAAAATTGAGGTTATCAAGCGCAGACAGGCTGCCGTTGGTTCCGCTCTTGTGGCCTAAATAAAGCAAATCGGAAAAATAATCAGCGCGAGTATGTTTAATGTCTTTGCCATTATAACAAATGCGACCATTTTCAGGTTCGCTCAAGCCAGTAAGAAGCCGTAACAAACTGGTTTTCCCTGCGCCATTTGGGCCGCGCAAATAGAGTAATTCACCAGCGTTGATAGCCAGTGACAACCCTTCAAAAAGCGTTCTATCCCGCTTACTGCACGTTAAACTGCACGCCTCTAACACAGCCTACACACCCCAATTTACCTTTTTACTCAAAAAAACGGCGCTAGTTTACCACAAGCGGGCTTTTTCGCAGTCGCGAATTCGAATTAAATATGATTTACTTCAATGACAAAGCACAATTGCTTGTACGTATATTTATCCGGCAAAGTTGCTATGATCATCAATTAACTAGAGCTTGTTGACCTTTTCGGTACACTTTGCTGCAAAAACGCACAGCAAAGGTCAACACGCTCTAATCACTATTGAAACACTGTCACATTTCATAATGTACATAATGCATGCTTTAATTAACGTAAGGATTTTATTTGGCGTGCCGATAATCAATTTATGATATCGCAATTAACTTCATTATTAGCCAATGCTGCCAACGCAGGTGCAGGTGCAGTGTCTTCGAACGTTTCTTCAAGTAACGCGAACGTAAGCCATTCTGTGCCTTCGGCAGTACCAACACTTTCGTTGGCGCAAGCTGCCGCATTAGAGAATGCGGCGCGGGTCGCAGTAAGCCGACTACCTGAGCAGATACTTTCTATTCAACCTCTTCAATCTGAAAAGTCGGCTAGTCGGGTGCTAACCGTTTCTTTGCCTTCCAATAATGCGATAAAAGCCGTTCAGAACCCGCAGATGGTCTCTTTGCCATCATCCAGTGTGAGCAATTCGGTTTCACTGTTAACTTCTACAAGCGTGCAACAACACATTGCAACACTGCCAGCAAGTCAGCAAAACAGTTTAATTAACGCAATAGCACAGACTTTAGCAACAAATGATGGGGCCATTTCTTTAAAAGGACGCGTGACAGTACTGTCTAGTGGCCAATTAGGCTTAGCGTTAAGCTCGGGAATAGGTATGGCAAATGGGACAACGTCGGCCCAAAACAACGTTATACCACTTCTAGTATCAACCCAGACTGACAAAACAGCACTACAAGCTTACCTTGGTCAACAAGTGAATTTGACGGTATCTACAACAAGCAGCCAAGAAATAGCGTTGAAGTTAACGCCTGTTGTTAGTTCAGCAACAACATCAAGCAGTGCATCAGCGCCTTTACTGCCAACAACGTTGAAAGTGTCGAGCAATGCTGCAGCGTTGCAACATCAAATTATAGAAAGTGGTTTGAAGCAAGGTACTGTGGCAGTTGAGCTGAATAGGACTTCGCCAGCTTTATTACAGCAATTACTTCCCACTGAGAATCAAAATACGAGCAACGTGCTCAAAAGTGTTGCTTTATTAAGTATCAAAGAAGGGCCTTCGGGAAATGTTTCTTTGACAACACATGTTGCACAAAATAAAGCGGTACTTGCTATCACGCACAATGCTATAACGACCCCCTCTTCTTCAACACAGTCTTCTACAACCTTCCACCAAGCGTCCTTACCAGCTTTTCCTGTTTTATCTAACAACTTGGTAAAAAATGTGAGCCTCGACGCACTACCAAAAGCAAATATCGTAGAAATGTCGCCGGTTAGTAGACCAGCTAATGGCAAAATGAGTACGTCACCTCAAACGAACAATATTTCTGAAGTAGCAGCGCAAACGCGTACTGTTCGAACAGGAATGCTTGATCCAACAGCCCTTAAAGGCAGCGATGTACATCAAGCCATTAGCCAATTGTCCCGCGCTTTGTTAAGCCAAACAGGCAGTACCAATCAAGCACTTAGTCAATTACTTAGTATTGTAAATGGCGCAGAGACAACAAAAGCGGATGTAGCTCGTAGTAATATCGCTTCATTAGATAAAGTATTTCAGACACTAAAAAGTTTAGACGTGTCAACCATCAGCCCCGCCAAAATGCTTGGGCAAAGCCCAAGTACCTCACTTGCCTCAAACAATGCTTCGCTTAGGCCAAACACGTTAACGCCAGTTGCTCAAACGGGGAATGCAGTGACAAATGATAATCGCATTTCTATTTCAGAAATATTGGGCACTAAGGTCAAGCAAGACACTACGCATACCAATTTAGGGTCATTGCTTAATAACTTGGGCTTACAAGCAAAAAATGTGTCCAGTGACCTAATATCCGCGGTAAAGCATCAGTTTGGTCATGTGATGAAAGAGACATTGGCAACTTCAGTTGAAAAGCAATTGATAGACTCAGATGTCAACCCGCGTTCAAAGCCTATTGCTACTGGTTTAGAAAATGCCACAGCTAAAGACACTGGCAAAGAGAATGTCGCTCGTAAAGAAAATGTGTTATCGGCATCGACAAAAGTAAATGAAACCGCTTCATTGAATGCGGGTAAAGCGCTTGAAAGTCAGCGTGTGAATACAACACGTACCGCAGAAACGGCACCACCAAGTATCTTCAATAATACTGCGACATCAAATTCAGCGCCTGCGTCAAGTGGTGAAATTACTTCGGTTTTAACTACGTCCAAGTCAAGTGTGCTTCAGGGGCAACCCGTTGCCAAAGCCGGGGGAGAAAATATTAACGAACCTCTAAAGCAGACAGAAAGCCTAGCGATAAGTAATTCCACGTCTGAAACCGAGAAACAAAGTGCCAACCAGAACAGCAGCCAAACTACAGCTGCCCAAGATTTACCAAGTCGCCTACAAAGCATTTTAACGACCAATGCGCTATTGACAACACCTATCAACTTGACGTCGCCCGCAAGTAATTCGAACTTCGTTCAAGGCCTTGTTGCTTTGGTACAATTGGCCTTAGCGGGGCGCGCAATGCAACGTCAGCCAAGTTTAAAAAGCCTGATTGATGCACCGGAATCGGTTGTCTCAAAAACCCTATCTAATATAGGCTCAACGGCGCAACCCAGTCGGGTCACGCAAGACCTGTCCCAGTTAGATAGCCGACAACAACTACTCTCTCAACTGAAAACACTATTGGCCAACCATCAACAAAGTAAAATAGCCAGTGCAGATAGTCGCATTCAGGGACAAGACAGTTTTTATTATGTGCTTCCGTCTTTATCTCAGTACCAGTCTCCTGCCGAATTATTGATCCACCGAGAACAAGAGAGAAAACAAAACGATAAGAAAGCAGAAAATGGACGTGCACTATGGAATGTAACAATGAAGCTTGATATTGGTGATACTGGCCAGGTATTAGCAAAATCACGAATAGACAAGTCTTCGATAACTATCGATTTGTACGCATCTAATGAAGTTATCTTACGCCGTATTGCCGACACCATGCCTTATTTAACACGACGTTTGACGTCACTCGGATTAGAGGTAGAAAAATCGAGTTTTCAGCGAGGACAAATTCCTGAGACCTTAAAAACACGACCACATCAAATATTCGAGACCCGCGTATGACAAATTCTCAAAAAGCCAAACGCGCCATCGGTCTTAAATATGAAGGCGGTGATAAGAAAAACACACCGAAAGTTGTGTCTAAAGGCTATGGCGATCTTGCAGAAGCCATTATAGCAATGGCTCAAGAAACGGGTATTTTAATTCACGAAGATCCTTACCTCAGTGAAGTTCTCGCCACTTTAGATGTTGGCCAAGATATTCCAGAATCGCTTTATTATGTGATTGCTGAGTTGCTCGCTTACTCATACGTACTTCAAGGAAAAATCCCCCCTGGATGGGAAGGTATTATTAAGCGTATAGACTTTGAAGTTTAGAGCGACAAGCAATCACCATATACGGCTCAATACATAGACCTTATTACTATTGATGAAATGGGAAAAGACAATAAAAAACGCTCGCCGTAGCGAGCTTTTTCTCAATGTCTTTTTCGTTCGGCTTAGTCAATGTATGAATTAAAAAAACATACGAATGCCTCGCGCTAAGCGCTATACACATCTTTATCTAAACAAAACTTTCTCTTTGTTGAACCAATGTATACAGAACATGATAAGTGCAACAGCAATCACTGCTGTGGACGTAAAAATACCAAACAATGCAAAGTAGTCCATAGTACCTTTAAACAACTCTTTCATTGCTAACGCGACATTAGTTAGCGGCACCCACACCCAGCCACCTTTTAGCTCTACACCCGGCATCATCGCAATTAAAACAGGGAAGATAACTACCATGATCAATGATCCCATGTAGCTCTGCGCTTCCTTAAATGAACGTGCATAAATAGAAAGCGACAGCAGCACAGCGGCAAACACGGCTACAACGGGCACTAGCATCAAGAAAATCAAAATAAAATCGACAATACCAATCATCGACATTACTTCAACAACAAATTCCACTGCCATACCTTGAGAAAGTATTAACCCCCATATCGCCATGGAAGACACCGTAATGAGTGCCGTTATGATACCCGCCATGCAGATAGTAACGAACTTACCCAGCACCAATTTGTAGCGATCCATAGGGGAAATTAGCAGAGTTTCTAATGTGCCGCGTTCCTTTTCGCCTGCGCCCAAATCGGCGGCCGGTGCCATTGCACCTTGCAAACACAATATAAAAATAAAATAAGGCAACATACCACCTAAACGCTCACCCCACACCTCTCGGTCGTCTGCCACATTATTTTTGACAATTTCAATGGGTTTCAGCAAAGCAGTTTGTTGTGTCTCGTTCAAATTAAGCTGAGTGAACGCTTCTTTTTGAAATGCGTTAGAATACTCATCGATTATTTTTGAAACCCGACCAACGACTTTATTCAAACCCGCATCATTAAGGTATAACTCTAGGCTATGTTGTCCTGACGCTAGCACGTCACTATTAAAGGTCTCAGGGATCACCAACACGAAATCAAGGGTTTCATTCTTTATGAGCTTCGCATAATCCGCTTCATCGCCAATATCAACGGATTCGAATTTATCAGATGCATCACTAAAAGATTGAACAATATTAGGCGCAAACGCCTCACCTACAATGGCGTACTTAAGCACTTCGTTTTCAGCTTTGTCTGCCGCAGAACTCATAAAGAAAAATGCAACGCCGAACATGGCAGGGAACAAAAGCAGCGGTAAACCAATCATGAATATAATGGTTTTTCTATCCCGTAGGAGCTCTTTGAATTCCTTTTTAAAGATTAACCACATTGCTCTTCTCCTCGACATCAAGTGATAGTGTTTTCAAAAAGCTTTGGTGCATATGACCACCAGAGAGTGCGCTAAACGCTTCTAATGAATCATTAAACACGGTTTCACCTTGGTTTATAACTGTGACTTTGTCACACAGCGCCTGAACCTCATCAAGGTGATGAGTAGAAAAAATAACAGGGGTTCCCTTATCTTTCAGTCGCTGGATAAATTCCATGACCGTACTGGTGGCCATGATATCGAGCCCTGTAGTAGGTTCATCTAGTACCACTAAGGCTGGGTCATGAATAACAGCACGAGCAATAGATACCTTTTGCTTCATGCCCGAAGAAAAGTTCTCTGCCCTTCTGTCTAGGAAGTGTTGCATGTCGAGCAAATCCGCCATCTCTTCAATGCGCGCATTAATAATGGCTTTCGACAATCCATGAAGCTCGCCGAAGTAGCTTATGTTTTCTCTCCCGCTTAAACGTCCGTAAAGACCTGTAGAACTTGATAGAAAGCCAATTTTTTTACGTGCAATATTAGGATTAGCGAGAACATCTTCGCCATCAATAATTACTTTGCCACTATCGGGGCGAAGTGCCGTTGAAAGCATACGTAGCGTGGTGGTTTTTCCTGCACCATTTGGGCCAAGCAAACCTAATACTTGGCCTTTTTCACAAGAAAAAGACACGTCTCTTACCGATTGGAAATAGCGCCCTTTAAGTCTGGGATCTTTCTTTTCTTGCTCACTGAGCTTTTTGGGGTTTTCCACCTCAAAGCGTTTGGCGAGACCTGATATTTCAATCATTCCCCTTCCCTCTTTGTTATGTCTAACTTATCAATGTTATTTTTGGTTTTGTTCTGATTGAGTGTGTTTTCAAGCGTGCGCTTTTAGCCAACACTCTATGACTTACATGTTCAGTCTTTTAAAAATCATTTTTATTACAGCATTCCTGCTTTTTATATTTTGCACAAGTCCAAAGCTGAAAAGAAATGTTAGTAAATATGTTACGAATGGACGAGTAGTTGGCTAAATCAACATTAGAAGCAAGAGTTATTGTGTCAACTGCTCTGTGCATTATTTACAGTAAGGTTTTTGAAGAAAAGCTTATTGAAAAAGGGATATAAGATAGTCTGATTGGTCAGCCTTCAAACGTACAAGCCTCTCACCTTTTACATTATTAATAATAACTCTTGTCACAAAGAGCTTTTTTATTTCGCGTTAATTTTCGCTGCGCCTTAATCTAAATAAGATCGCGCCAGCTCCAAGCATTAGTAATAAAAATGCAGAGGGTCCAGACGTAGGAATAATATCGACAGTGAAGCTTCCTAACGCAGTTCCATAAACCCCTGCCATTTTACCCTCTAAATCATCGTCATAATAAACTATACTTCCTTCATAGAGCTCTTCATCAAAAAAAATCACTCCACCCAAATCAGTTTCTCCCAACAGTCCAAACCCTGCTAGCACTGAAATATCATTACCGATTCTTTCTACTACTATTCCACCAGTACCTGTTAAGTTCGATAAATCAACACTGTGTATAATACCTTGGGTTATTATATCTGCAGTAAAAGACTCGAAATTAAAAAACAACATTTGGGAAAGTTGGGAAACGGTATTGTCTGCGATGTCATCTAGTTCAGCATAAAATCTTACGATTGTTTCTGCGCCGTAATCTTCAACACCATTTTCTTCACCATAGAAAGTTGGGTGCAGTCCGTAATATTCAAACTTTACTAAAGCGGCTTGGCATAGGGGAGTAACACTTAAAACAATTAGTGAAACTAGAAATAGACGTATGTGTTTCATTGTGGGGTGACCATAATTACTATTTTTACTTTGCATGAAACACTAACACTAAACTGGTCAACAAATCATCTACCAGTGCATATTTTATGCAACTTATTTTTCGTTAGTGCTTATAAAACCGTTATATTCAAGATGAACAATAATTGTGCAAAAATAGTATCGAGCTCGCATCATTTTGATGCGTAACAGCTCACTTCATTTGATTAATTTCGTAACAAAAATGGTAACTATCTAGGTTATAAAGCAATTTTCACGTATCACGACCATGGCGCATAAATTGCTTTTTCACTAAAACCGTACTCTTTTCATGTAGGTTAGGGAAACCCATGAAAAACCTTCTATTTTTACCTGGGCACCTTTTCTTCAGTGCTAAGCATTACCGTAGTGCCTCATACCAATTGACGTTTGTTGCTCTCGTTTTGATCATTACGGCGGGCGGATTAATAATATTAAACCTCTTTTACTTAGCGTTAATAGTAGCGCTTCTATCCATATGGTGTTTCATTTCCCATGCGGTATTGGTTACTGACTCAATAGTATCCCTCGATGATACTCTAAAACTAATTTCTACTGAGCGTAAGGATTATCGAAGCCTAGCTATTAATTCTGACGTATTACCTGAACACGTGATCTCAATTGTCAACGCGATTAGAGAACTGACGAGAGAGCGCGATAAATTAGCGGAAGTACTTTCTGAAATAAGCTATTCCTGCGAGCAGGTAATTAAGTCGGCTTCAGATGTTTCGGCCAATGTGCATTCACAATCGAATGCTACAACGACAACAGCAGCAGCGGTGAGTGAAATGACACAATCTCTCGCAGAAGTCGCCCATAAAATAAAACAAGCTAATGAGGCGTCCAACAAAGCCAGTGAGCTAGCCAGCCAAGGACATCACGACGTAGTTGCCTTATCAAAAGAAGTTGAAACGATTACCATTGAACTTTCTGATACGCAAACAGCCATGAGCAGTCTACGCCAACAAACTGCGGAAGTACTGTCTTTAACTTCATCAATACAATCTATCGCGGAACAAACCAACCTATTGGCACTCAACGCCTCCATTGAAGCTGCACGCGCCGGTGAAATGGGAAGGGGATTCGCAGTAGTTGCAGAGGAAGTACGCCATCTTGCGGAAGAAAGTAACCAATGTGCCGAACGAATAAACAAAAGTATCAAAGCACTAACGTTAGAGAATGACACGGTGAGCCAAAACTTAGACCTCGTACAACAGCAAGCAGTAACATGTTTGGAAAAAGCCACGGATGCCTCTGATAAGCTTTCAGCTATTCATGCTGAGTCCGATGACGTGCAAAAACAAGTGTTAACGGTGTCAGCGAATACATCGCAGCAATCAATAGCTACAGAAGAAATCGCCAAAAGTATTGAGCGAGTAGTCGAGACTGCGGCAGAAAATGCAAGGATCGCAGAACAAACTACCAAAGTAGCAGAGTATCTAATGAGTATTACAGGGACGAATAAGGAAATTGCATGATTGTCAGTTTTGGGTTGATTGGACTAATTATTTTTTTGATAGTGTTTCTCAGCACTTGGAAAAATAGAAAAGAGAATAAAAAGCAGCAAGTGGAGGCTTTCAACGTTATTGGTACTCTTAACCAATTAATTAGTAATTCTCAAAAACACAGAGGGTTAAGTGCCAGTTTTCTACAAGGTAATGAAGAAGTGAAACCCGCAATCATCACCTTGAGAAATGACATAAATCAGCTTAAAAGTTCTCTTAGCGAAGTGAAAAGTCTAAACACAAATCAACGTTGGAATGCCTACATAGATCATTGGCAACGATTAGAGAATAATGCCTTTTCGCTCAAAGTTGTAGATAGCTTTAAACAACACACTGCTTTAATAGAGAATTTGTTGTACCTATTTGAGGATATCACTGAAGCGTGGCAACAAAATCGTGTGCTACCTATGAGTTTTAACCATTTCAAATTCCTATGGCGTGAATTGCCTATGGCAGTTGAGTTCATTGGACAAGCGAGAGCGGTAGGTATGGCTGTATCCACATCAGGTGTGAGCTCTCAAATAGACAAAGTTAAATTGGGTTACTTGCATGCCAAAATTGGTCAATTGTCTTCACAAGCTCTCTATCAACTTGCGCAATGCTCTGGTAATTTAGTTTCGAATGAAATCTCACAAGCACAGGTGTTTTGCGACGAATTGATTCACACCATTCAACAAGAATTCATCGCCAAAGACAAAGTTACTTTAAATAGCGATACATACTTTGTGCAAGCCAGTAAAGCAATGGAACAATTGAACACGCTTTTAGATAGCACGATTCAACGACTTACGCTCTCTGTCGCCTGATTCGTAATACCACACACTAAAGTGATATCTAAAGCGCTACTGTCTTCCAACTAGAACTAGTTACTTTCTCTCAAATAAGAATCTTATACTTTAGACTAAACCTGCACTGCCGTACAAAATCCTACCACTTCAAAAAACAAAAATACACCTAAAAACAAACAGATAAGCAGCTACTTACTACTAGACATGTTACGATCAAAAAGTTAACACTAGGTTAACTTTATTGTTCATTTACAAGTGCCCTTTTTCATCGTTTTAATAGATGTTCATAAAATAATCGGAAGTTGTATTATGCGTTTGTTAAATCGATTAAATGCTGTAGCTATTGTCACTCCTCTCCTTCCTTTCAAAGCTATGGCAAACACGTCGAAAGATCTCGACGCACTTTTTGGTAATGTAGACATCATTTGGTTAGCCATTTGCTCGGCACTCGTCTTTATCATGCAAGCGGGCTTTTGCTTTCTCGAGACTGGTTGCGTTCGTAAAAAGAACACGTTAAACGTAGCCATTAAGAACGTCTCTGACATGATGATAGCTGTTTTAGGCTTTGCGTTTGTTGGCTATGCCTTAATGTTTGGTGATAGTTGGAACGGATTTATTGGAACTTCAGGCTTTAGTTTGAAAGGCGTCATCGAGCCTTACGATATAATGTTTTTCCTCTTTCAAGCCATGTTTGCAGGTACTATTGCTACAATTGTTTCCGGTGCCGTTGCTGAGCGTATGCAATTCAGTAGTTACTTAGTTGTCGCCTTTGTTTGTGCAACTTTTATTTATCCTCTAGTAGGGCATTGGACTTGGAATAGCGACGGTTGGCTCGCACAAATGGGATTCATTGATTTTGCAGGGTCCACCGTTGTGCATTCAGTCGGCGCATGGGTGGCCCTCGCTGGCGTAATTGTCTTAGGTCCTCGTATGGGACGTTTTAACAAAGACGGTAGTGTTAATGATATTTACGGCCACGACTTATTACTCACAGCAATGGGGGTATTTCTACTTTGGTTTGGCTGGTTTGGTTTTAATGGCGGTAGTCTACTAGAAGCCTCTGATCAAATTCCCTTGGTTTTAATGAATACCGTCATTGCCGCATGCGCTGGCGGCATGATCAATCTAATGTTCTCACGCGTTAGTAGTGATCAAATTCGTATCGAGCGCATACTGAATGGCGTCTTGGGAGGCTTAGTAGCAGTTACAGCAAGTGCGCATATTGTCGAGCTAACTAGCGCTGTGATTATAGGGGCTGTAGGCGGCTTGGTAGCCCATTATGCATCGGAATTTATGCTTCACACCCTAAAATTGGATGATCCGGTTAGCGCAGTACCTGTACACGGGTTTGCTGGTGCTTGGGGAACTCTCGCAGCTGCCTTTTACAGTCACGATAGCGGAAGTATGTTATCTCACATGACTACCCAACTAATTGGTATTGTCTCGGTATTTGCTTGGTCATTTACTTTAGGCTTAATGCTATTCGGGGTACTTAGGCTTTTCGGCCAACTGAGAGTGAGTGAGGATCATGAAATCAGCGGATTAAACGTAGCTGAGCACGGCGCCAAGTCGATCCTCTTAGATACGATGCAAACCATGCATGAAATTGTTCGTAGTGGCGATTTATCCAAACGTGTACCAGAAGAAATCGGTACAGAAGCGGGTGAAGTCGCTGTCAGTTTTAACCGATTGATGGACCAATTTTCATCTAATATGTCTCAAATGCAGCAAACCTCTGATGATGTCAAAAGCACAGCTTCTAATTTGATTACCTTTAGCAACCAAACCCTCGAGCGCTTGGTTCATCAAGGCCATAGTACAGAAGAAATTACCCAATCGATTTATCATCTTCGTGAGCAATTAGCCGTTATCAACCAGCAAGCAGATGTTGTAACTCATTCATCCAATAGTGCGGAGTCTGAGATGAGTAAAACCAGTGAAATTATCTCACTGACGCAAGAAGCAGTAGACGCCATGAAAGCTGTAATCGATGATGTCGCTGTGATAATGCCAGCACTGGACACTTACACAATGGAAGTGAGCAAAGCAACGGGCATTATTAGTGAAATAGCTGAGCAAACCAATCTACTTGCACTTAACGCAGCAATAGAAGCGGCTCGAGCTGGTGAAAGTGGAAGGGGCTTTGCTGTAGTGGCAGAAGAAGTACGGGCACTAGCCATCAAGACTCAAGAATCAACCGCGTTAATAAGCAGTGCCATTGAAAAGCTACGGTCACAAACTGAAACGGCAGTAGACGTGGTTCAGCATGGTCAAAACCAAGCAGAATCGTCGATGAAAAATATTGAATTTGCAGGTATGGCGTTTAACACCATCCGAGATGTCATCAGCTCGGTAAAAGACGTCAACGCCACACTAAATGAAACCATCAAAGCGCAATCAGAAGCGTCCGAGTTAATTCACGATAACATAAATCTTGTGAGAGATTTGACCCATCAAACTCGCGATGGCGTAGCCACTTTGGTTGGTGACGGCGAGCGAATGGACTCGATTACCACTAAAATGAACAACCTGATTGCACAGTACAAGGTTCATTAAACGTCCACGGAATAAAAAAATCCGATGTCAATTGTCTGACATCGGATTTCTAATTTCCAAAAGACCTAACAACTATTTAAAGAATTACATCTATCGACATTACGCTTATGGATGTTAATTAACTGAGCTTTACTCAGGCAATACATCATCTTCTTTTTGCGCTGCTACATCTTCTGCTTTTACCGTTTTAGGTAAAAGTAGCTCTGCACGAATGCGTTGCTCAATTTCATTTGCAATCTCAGGGTGCTCTTTTAAGAACTTCATTACGTTCGCTTTACCCTGACCGATGCGATCGCCCTTATAGCTGTACCACGCACCCGCTTTATCTACCAACTTCTGTTGCACACCTAAGTCGATAAGCTCTGCTTCTTTGCTAATCCCTTCACCATAGCGGATCATAAATTCAGCTTGCTTGAACGGAGGCGCTACCTTGTTCTTCACTACTTTAACACGGGTCTCGTTACCCACGACTTCATCGCCCTCTTTCACCGCGCCAATACGACGAATATCAAGACGTACAGACGAATAGAATTTAAGCGCGTTACCACCCGTTGTGGTTTCTGGGTTACCAAACATTACACCAATCTTCATACGAATTTGGTTAATGAAGATACATAGTGTATTTGAACGTTTAATATTACCCGTAAGTTTACGCAGAGCTTGAGACATCAAGCGCGCTTGAAGACCTACGTGAGAATCACCCATGTCACCTTCAATCTCTGCTTTTGGCGTAAGTGCGGCAACGGAGTCAACAATAACCACATCAACCGCCCCAGAGCGAACTAACATGTCACAGATTTCAAGCGCCTGTTCACCAGTATCAGGTTGAGACACGAGCAAGTCATCAATGTTTACACCTAGCTTTTCTGCATACACTGGGTCAAGCGCGTGTTCCGCATCTACGAATGCACAAGTTTTGCCTTTACGCTGAGCTTCGGCAATAACTTGAAGGGTCAACGTAGTTTTACCCGATGATTCAGGACCATAGATCTCTACAACACGACCGCAAGGCAAGCCGCCTATACCTAGCGCGATATCAATGGTCAATGAGCCTGTAGAAATCGCTTCAATATCCATCGCTTGGTTATCACCCAAGCGCATGATAGCGCCTTTACCAAACTGCTTTTCAATTTGTCCAACAGCAGCAGACAAGGCTTTAGATCTATTATCGTCCACGTCGATATCCTCTAGGATTAGCGGTTAAATTCTGTAATGGTAGTATTGATATGTATAACACTATCAAATGATGATGGCATTCTATACTGTACAAGCATACAGTTTCAACCAGTGTTTTTACTTTTCACTTAACATTTTTACTAAGTGACTTATTGCAAAGGCAATTGCAGCACTGCGAACCTGGTCTCGATTTCCGCTAAATACTTGCTTTATTTGGGTAGTCTTATCACCACAAACAAAGCCAAACCACACGGTTCCTACCGGCTTTTCATCACTACCACCGCCAGGCCCTGCAATTCCACTAACCGTCACCGCAAGCTCTGCACCACTTTTTCGACACACGCCTTTCGCCATTTCCTTAACGGTTTGCTCTGACACGGCGCCATACTGGCTAAGCGTTTCTTCCGTTACGCTTAATTCCCGCTGCTTTGCTTCATTAGAATAAGTTACCCAAGATTGGTTAAACCAATCAGAACTGCCAGAAACGCTGGTAAATGCAAAAGCAACACCGCCACCGGTACACGACTCAGCGCTAGAGACTGTCCACTTTTTTTCCCGCAGCAAATCACCCAGCACTAATACTTGGGCAGTTAATGCGCTATCAAGTTGCAAAGGGCTAGCGTTTAGTGTCGAATCAGTTGAAAATGTCGAGTTCATTTAATTTTACCTGGTTACCCTGTTGTACCACCTGCGATCTTTACTTGATCTTAGTGGGGGTGAGTTTATCATTTATTCCCTACAACAGGCATTAAACCCATCAACAAATTCACAGAGGCATTTTTTGGAATCACATACTCCCATGATGCGCCAGTACCTTACTATTAAGGCGCAACATCCGAATATTTTATTGTTTTATCGCATGGGTGACTTCTATGAGTTGTTTTATGACGATGCCAAAAAAGCCGCTGATTTACTGGATATTTCTTTAACGGCAAGAGGAAAGTCTGGCGGTGAGCCAATTCCCATGGCTGGCGTGCCATACCACGCCGTAGAAAGCTATCTGGCGCGCTTGGTAAAAATGGGGGAGTCTGTTGCTATTTGCGAACAAGTGGGTGACCCAGCCACAAGCAAAGGTCCCGTAGAACGTGCAGTACAGCGTATTGTCACACCTGGCACCGTAACCGATGAAGCACTTTTAGAAGAACGCCGAGACAATATTCTTGCCGCAGTGTGTGGGCACACCATGCATTATGGTTTAGCGACCCTTGATGTTTCCAGTGGCCGATTTGTAATATTTGAATGTGACTCTGATGAGAGCCTTTTAGCGGAAATACAGCGCGTTAACCCTGCAGAATTGCTTTACCCAGAAGGGTTTGAAAGCTTACCACTTGTTGAAAACCGCAAAGGACTACGACGCCGTCCAGAATGGGAATTCGATATAGATACAGCTACCGAGCAACTCAATGCACAGTTTGAAACAAAAACCTTAGACGGGTTTGGCGTAACAGGCATAACAAAAGGTTTGGGGGCCGCTGGCTGTGTTTTACAGTATGTGAAAGATACTCAGCGCACTGCGCTTCCTCATATTCGCCGTATTCAAACCGAACAGCAAGACAGTCGCGTGCAGCTTGATGCCGCTACGCGCAGAAACTTAGAACTTACCCATAATCTGTCAGGCGGTCAGGAGAATACCTTATTTAGCGTGATGGATACTACCACCACGGCCATGGGCAGCCGTATGTTACAGCGTATTATCCATTCTCCGCTTACCGATCAGCACGAACTTCACAGCCGTTTAGATGCAGTAGATAACTTCATCAACGACGACCCAGAAGATATTCGTGCGGCGCTAAAACACATTGGCGACATCGAACGTATAATGGCGCGTTTAGCCCTTCGCTCGGCCCGCCCTCGTGATTTTGCCCGCTTAAAAAATGCATTTAATGCACTTCCTAATTTACAAGATGCGCTTGCGCGTTTTGATACAATCCAAATAAGAAGTATAAGCGACACTATAGGTACTTACCCCGAGCTTCAAGCGCTGTTAAATAAAGCCGTTATCGATAATCCGCCCGTTGTCATTCGCGATGGCGGGGTAATAGCTGAAGGTTATAACGCAGAGCTCGATGAATTGCGTAAGCTTTCGCAAGGTGCTACCGATTACCTTGATGCTATGGAGCAACGCGAGCGTGAGCGTACTGGTATATCTACACTTAAAGTGGGTTACAACAAAGTACATGGGTTCTTTATTGAAATTAGCCGAGCGAACAGTGCACTTGCCCCTGCTGAATACATTCGCAGACAAACACTTAAAAACACAGAGCGCTACATTACTCCTGAATTAAAAGAGCACGAAGATAAGGTATTAAGCAGTCAAGGGGCAGCCCTTGCGCTAGAAAAACAGTTATATGAAGCGTTGTTTGATGACTTTGCACCTTATCTTAATCAGCTAATAGAAACCGCGTCAGCATTGGCAAAGCTCGATGTGTTGTGTTGCTTTGCAGAACGCGCCTTGTCCCTCGACTGGTATCGCCCACACTTAAGCCAAGAGTGTGCACTTACTTACGACAATGGTCGTCACCCCGTTGTGGAAAATGTAATGAAAGACCCTTTCATACCCAATCCATTGCAGCTTGACACTGAACGACGCATGTTGATCATCACAGGCCCGAACATGGGGGGTAAGTCGACTTATATGCGCCAGACCGCACTTATTGCGCTACTCGCGTGTATTGGCAGCTTTGTACCGGCGGAAAATGCACACATCGGCAAAGTTGATCGCATCTTCACCCGTATTGGCGCGTCTGATGATTTAGCCTCTGGTCGTTCAACCTTCATGGTAGAAATGACAGAAACGGCCAATATATTAAATAATGCCACCGAGCATTCATTGGTATTAATGGATGAGATTGGTCGTGGTACCAGTACCTATGACGGTTTGTCACTTGCATGGGCGTGTGCGAGCTATTTGGCAAGCCAGCTCAATGCCTATACGCTTTTTGCAACACACTATTTCGAACTAACCGAATTGCCCGATACACAAGCAGGTGTAGTAAACGTGCACCTTGATGCCATTGAACACGAAGATACCATACGCTTTATGCACACGGTTTCTGAAGGTGCCGCAAGCAAGAGTTTTGGTTTACAAGTTGCACAACTTGCAGGTGTACCAAAACCGGTGATTAAAGCCGCCCAGCAAAAGCTCGCTATTTTAGAGTCTTCACACATTATGACCAGTAGTGAAGCTGGTGGTAAAAACGGCGCAAATCATAACGGTTCAAATAATAGCGGTTCAAATGATAACGGTTCAAGTAAAAGCTCAGCAGGCTCACCAAGCGCTTTAAAAGTAAAAAGCAAAGCGCCAAAAACTGCACTAGGTCAGGCAGAAATGCTTTTTCCTGATAAACCTCACCCAGTTATTGAAGCGTTAGAAAATTTGGCGCCAGATGAGCTTTCTCCGCGTCAAGCACTTGACCTCATTTATACACTCAAACGCTTAAGCCAGTCGTAATTCACAAAAGTACCAATGGGTTGTGTTGATGGCAGTACACTAAAACAACCTATTGCTTTTGAATAGCGCAGATTAAATGAACAGCATGTGGGCAAATTGATTGTCTGCTCACATGATTTTGCGTATACTATCGCCCCGTCCAAAGTGTAGGTGGTTTTGTTCTAAACTCGACCTATATTTACCATACAACCCAAACGTTCTAGGTTTCGCATGACAAATTATATTTTCGTCACCGGTGGTGTAGTTTCATCGCTAGGTAAAGGTATTGCTGCAGCATCATTGGCCGCAATTCTGGAAGCTCGCGGTCTCACCGTAACCATGTTAAAACTCGACCCTTACATCAACGTCGACCCAGGCACAATGAGCCCTATTCAGCATGGTGAAGTATTTGTTACCGATGACGGCGCTGAGACAGACCTTGATTTAGGTCACTATGAGCGTTTCATTCGCACCCGTATGACCAAACGCAATAACTTCACTACGGGTCGTGTTTACGAAGAAGTTTTGAAACGCGAACGTCGTGGAGACTACCTTGGTGCGACTATTCAGGTCATTCCACACATTACCAACGAAATTAAGCGCCGTGTTGTTGAAGGGGCTGAAGGTCACGACGTAGCAATCGTTGAAGTAGGTGGAACTGTAGGTGATATCGAATCTCAGCCGTTCCTTGAAGCAATTCGCCAGTTAGGCACTGAAGTTGGCCGCGAACGCGCAATGTTTATGCACTTAACATTGGTGCCTTACATGCCTGCGTCAGGCGAAGTAAAAACTAAGCCTACACAACACTCGGTTAAAGAACTTCGCTCAATTGGTATTCAGCCTGACATTCTAGTGTGTCGTTCGGTTGGTGCATTACCAGCCAGTGAGCGCTCTAAAATTGCGCTTTTCACCAATGTTGCCGATAAAGCAGTAATTTCGCTTAAAGACGTAGACAGTATCTACCGTATTCCTGCTGCACTAAAAGCACAGGGTATGGATCAGCTCGTTGTTGACCGCTTTGGCCTAGAGTGCAAAGAAGCCGATCTGTCAGAGTGGGAACAGGTACTTTATGCTGAGTCAAACCCAACTGCTGAAGTAAATATCGGTATGGTAGGTAAATATGTTGAGCTACCTGATGCCTATAAGTCGGTAAACGAGGCGCTTAAACACGCAGGGCTTAAAAACCGTTTAACTGTGAATATTCATCACATCGACTCGCAAGATGTGGAAAGCAAAGGCACACAAATTTTAGAAAAATTAGATGCTATCTTGGTTCCGGGTGGATTTGGCGAACGCGGTATTGAAGGTAAAATTGCAGCAGCCCGTTATGCCCGTGAAAACAACGTGCCTTACTTAGGTATTTGTTTAGGTATGCAAGTTGCGCTTATCGAATACGCGCGCAACGTAGCTGGCATGGAAAACGCAAACAGTACTGAATTCGACCCAGAAACACCTTACCCAGTAGTTGGTCTTATTACTGAATGGTTAGACGCAGCGGGTACCACCGAAACCCGAACTGAAAACTCAGATCTTGGCGGCACTATGCGTTTAGGTAGCCAACTTTGTCATCTAGTTGAAGGCACAAAGGTACACGAGATGTACGGCGATGTTGAAATATACGAGCGTCACCGTCACCGTTACGAAGTTAACAACAACTTGCGTGATCAAATTGAAGCGGCAGGGTTGAAGGTAAGTGGTTTGTCCACTGATAAGCGACTTGTAGAAGTAGTCGAAATCCCTGATCATCCTTGGTTCATTGCGGGCCAATTCCACCCTGAGTTCACTTCAACCCCTCGGGATGGACACCCACTATTTACTGGTTTTGTTGCTGCGGCAGGAAAATACCAGAAAGAAAATCACTAATTTCTAATAAGGGGCGCTCTCTCCCGTTGCGCCCCAATCAATTGTTGAGGAAAAAACATGGCGAAAATTAGTCGCATTATCGGACGCGAAATCTTAGATTCACGCGGTAACCCTACTGTAGAAGCAGATGTATATTTAGAATCAGGCGTAATGGGCCGTGCTGCAGCACCATCAGGTGCCTCTACTGGTAGCCGCGAAGCGCTAGAACTACGCGACGGCGACAAGTCTCGTTACCTAGGTAAAGGTGTGACAAAGGCAGTTACAGCAGTTAACGATACCATCGCGCCAGCACTTATTGGCAAAGACGCACTAGCCCAAGCTGATATCGATGGCATCATGATTGACCTTGATGGCACAGAAAACAAAGAAACCCTTGGTGCGAACGCAATTCTTGCGGTTTCTCTTGCAGTAGCCAAAGCGGCAGCTGCAGAAAAAGGCGTAGCGCTTTACGAGCACATTGCAGACCTAAACGGCACATCTGGTCAGTACTCAATGCCAGTTCCTATGATGAACATCATCAACGGTGGTGAGCATGCTGACAATAACGTAGATATTCAAGAGTTCATGGTACAGCCTGTTGGCGCAAAGAGCTTTAAAGAAGCACTACGTATGGGCGCTGAAATTTTCCACGCACTTAAGAAAGTACTTTCTGCTAAAGGCCTAAACACGGCGGTTGGCGACGAAGGTGGTTTTGCACCTAACCTTAGCTCTAACGCTGAAGCGCTAGCCGTTATCGTTGAAGCGGTTGAAAACGCTGGTTACAAAATGAATGAAGACATTACCCTTGCACTAGACTGCGCGGCGTCTGAATTTTACAAAGAAGGCAAATACGTACTGTCTGGCGAAGACAAGAGCTTCGACTCAGAAGCATTTGGCGACTACCTTGCTGACCTTTCTTCGCAATATCCAATTGTCTCTATTGAAGACGGCCTAGACGAAAGCGACTGGGACGGCTGGGCAAGCCTAACTAAGAAGATTGGTGACAAAGTACAGCTTGTTGGTGACGACTTGTTTGTAACTAACACTAAAATTCTTAAGCGCGGTATTGATAACGGCATTGGTAACTCAATCCTTATCAAGTTCAACCAAATCGGTTCACTAACTGAAACGCTTAACGCAATTAAGATGGCGAAAGACGCTGGCTTCACGGCAGTTATCTCTCACCGTTCAGGTGAAACCGAAGATGCGACCATTGCAGACCTTGCAGTAGGTACAGCAGCGGGCCAAATCAAGACAGGTTCACTATGTCGTTCTGACCGTGTTGCTAAGTACAACCAGTTACTTCGTATTGAAGAAGCACTTGGCGATGCAGCCACATATAAAGGCCGAAGCGAAATTAAAGGCCAGTAATACTGCCTTAGTAATGGTGTAAGCCAAAGCAATCAATGCCAGTCAACAATATTGACTGGCATTTTTTTATCCTGATTATTGTCACGTCTCCCCTCTTTCTTTGATGATTACCAAAGAAACGTTCAAATCCGAACAAAAAAAACCAATTTACAGCTATTGATAAAACCAAAATAAAATTGGTAATACAACTATAGCTCTTTAATAAGAGCTACAACAATTGGCAGCTTTTACCCTATATTACTTACGCCAACCTAATAAAAAGGCTTATCTATAAACATGATGTTCCTAAGCAAGAAACAGTGGTTACGATGAAGAATTTTAAGGTCGGCGTTTATCATTTAAACAATTCAGCAGAAGAAGAAGGAGAGAGCGCAGTCGCAAGCTTTTATGCAATAGACAACGAGTATGAAGGCTACCAGCCACGCTAATAAAAAACGATTTAACTCGTTCTTAGGTGGCTCAGCGAATAAAGATCTCTGGTTTGGCTACTTTTCTTTCTTACTTCTTCAAGTGCCTGTGCCTCACTTGCAGCAAACAATGCATCAATAAGACGGTTAAAATGCGCGTGCATTGCCGCTCTTGCAGCCTGTGAATTTCTTGCTTTTAAACTCTGAAAAATTTGATTGTGCTCTTCCAACCTATCTTGGTCAGACTGGCTACAAACACTACTATAAGCTTGAATAATTTGTGGTTGTGAGTCTCGCAACGCCCAAAATTTGTTTACCGCAAGCAAAATGGCTTTGTTTCGCGTGGCTTTAGAAATAATGATATGAAAATTACGATCGGCTTCTTCAGCGTTAATACCCGCTCTCATGGCATCAAGCGTTTTTTCTAATGCATCAAGTTCTTCATCTGTAATAGACAACGCTGCCAATGCCGCAGCTTCACCTTCAACAAGTGCACGGGCTTGAGTGAGCTCAAATGCACTAATTTGTTCTGTAGTAGTCTCTTCTTGATCATTGGCTTTATCAAGAACATAAACACCTGAACCTGTCTTAACCTCTACATGTTGAAGCACTTCAAGCGCAATAATAGCCTCGCGTATTGTTGGACGACTAACGTCAAAGGTTTCTGCAAGTTCGCGTTCTGCAGGCAACCGCGTACCAGGTGGGTACAAACCAGAGGCAATCAACGCCTTAATCTTTTCTGCAATTTGCCAGAACATTCGACGACTTTTCATGTTCAAAACCTTTTTTGTTTTTAGAACTGTGTATTTCACACGAAGCACGTGTATTCATCGTAAACCAGAACAATGTTTGGAGACATTGAACGAAACAAATCTAAAATAACACTATTACCAATATATACCGACAATATACACTCAATTGGTAATATTTCAATTCATGCTAACTAAGCGCAACATAAATTATCTTTTCACATAAAATTCATATAGTTAAATTTTTAACAGTGTAATAGCATGAACAAAAACACACCATAAAAACGGTAATATAGAAACGAAACAATCTATTTGGTAATACAAACAGGTTAGTGACTAGTGCCTGCTGACCTTTCCTGTACATGTTTCATTCAGAATAAAAAGCATGTTAAGTTGTGAAACAGCCCTAGAAATAGGGTTGTACTGCGTCGAAGGGCTGTAACACAAAGTAAAATACTTTAGTAATTTCCTCTATGCGTTGGCCTCTAAGCAAGACTGAGTGATTGCATCCCAGTTGCCTTCATTTACCCACTCTTTTTGCGCTACCCAGGTTCCGCCAACAGCAAACACATTTGGCAAGGAAAGATAGTCCATCTTGTTCGACTGGTTAACGCCACCTGTTGGACAAAAAGTGACACTGCGAAAAACAGAAGACACAGCACGTAAGAATGGTGCACCACCAGAGAGTGAAGCGGGAAACAGCTTTTGCTCAGTAAAGCCGGCTTCCAGTGTCATTAGAATATCAGCGGTATTAGACACGCCAGGCAGTACCGGCACCTGACAAGTCTTAAGAGCACCTAGCAATGAGGCCGATACAGCAGGCGTTACAATAAAGTCGCTACCCACTTCTAGTGCAGCCGAAAGTATTTCTTCGTTTATAACTGTACCCGCGCCGACAATTAGCGAAGGAACCTCAGTCTTAATTGCACATAAAGCATCTAGGGATGCTTCGGTTCGCAAGACAACCTCAACAAGCTTAAGGCCTGCTTTTGACATTGCTTTAGCTATATTTACACCCTGCTCAGGTGAATCCGCTTGTATTATGGGTAACAGGGTTTGGCCCGACATTAGTTCAGAAAATTGTGTCATAAGTGATCTCTCAATAAGATAATTGTAGGCTCTAACCTGTTTGTTTTTGTGTAACTTGCTGACGACATGATGTAGCTAAAATCGTCAGCATGAAAAGGGCGATTACGTCGTCAAATCGCTTGCCAATGTACTTTTATGCACGCCTTCCAAAGTCGCTTCAACAACCCCTTTGGGAATAATCGCACCTCGGTGCTGAATGACAGTGCCAGCAGCCTTTGCTGCCATTGATACACAATGTGAGATTGGCAAATTCTGTAAACGTCCACCCAGATAAACACCATTGAAGGCATCGCCTGCAGAGGTGGTATCTACGACTTTGGAAACTGGCGTAATAACGTGTTCTTCATATTTCCCATTTAAGGACGTCAGTACAGATGAAGGACCATTTTTAATGACTACCTCATCAACACTATGCGATTGGCAAAGCTCCATCACATCATCAGAAGACGCAAGACCAAATAGTTCGCCCATATCTTCGACCCCCACCAACGCGATATCACTTAGCGATAGCGCCTGCTCAAAATTCGCTTTGGCATCAGCGAGAGACGTCCAAAGACGTGCGCGGTAATTCGGGTCGAATACTAGTTTTACGCCTTTGTTTTTTAGCGCTTTGATAAAGTTGAAAAAGGGCACGCGCTCATCAGGCGGAATAATGGCGATAGAAATACCAGAAAACATGAACATATCATTGCTTGTAAGGCTATTGAGAACATCGACATTTAAAAAAGAAACGATGGTCTTCGCCGCAGATTCAGAACGCCAATAGGTAAAACTGCGCTCACCGTCATCATCGGTATCGATTAAATATAGCCCTGTAGCACGCGTCGGATGAGTAAATACCATTGACGTATCAAGACTCTCTGATTCAAAACCCTTTCGCATTCTATGACTAAAAGTATCGTCGCCTGTGACGGTAACGAAGCCGACAAATACATCGTCAAAACAGCGCTTCAAATACACCGCCGAATTATACACATCGCCTGCAAATGACTGATGCAAAGAAGTCGCTGAGTATTCGTCTGTGCGAAGCTCAACCATGCACTCACCCATAAAGCTAATTTTTTCATTGTTACGCCTTGTTTAATAAAAACGTCGAACATGCTTTTTTCGGGCATCATAGCGATGCCCAATAATAGCTAAACTATTGTTTCAACGGTTCAACTTTTGGGATAAGTAGCCATACAGCGGCAACGGCAATAATGGCAAGTGATGCACCTATAATGAATGCGGGTGTATAGTTGCCATCGGCGGTTAACATGGGCACTAGAGAGGTTAACCCTACCGCACCTAACTTGGCTGCCATCCCTGAGAACCCTGACAGTGTGCCTACAGATTTTTTGCCCAATAGATCGCTGGGCAACGTTTGTACGTTGCCAATTGCAGTTTGAAAACCAAATAAAATGACGGCCATAATGAGAACAGCTGTAATGGCTGAGCCAGGGTTAGCCATTGCAAGTAAGGCAGGAAGCATAATGACACAGCCCAACGTGATGACGAGCTTACGGGTTTTGTCTGTATTCCATCCAGCTTTAATACGATTTTGTGCAAGTAGCCCCCCAAACCATGCGCCAAGCATGGCGCCTACATAAGGTACCCAACCGTAAAGACCGATCGACTTCACATCCATACCGTAAACTTCGTTAAGGTAAATCGGGATCCAAAACACGAATAGCCACCAAATAGGGTCGATTGCAGCAGATGCGATAATTACCCCCCAACTTTGCTTCTTGCTAAGCAGCTCCTTGGTAGAAGGGTTATATTCATTGTCACAATGAGCGCTGCTCTCAGCAGACTCGATGCGTTGCCCTGTTAAAATGTACTGCTTTTCCTCTTCGGTGATCCAAGGATGAGAACCTGGAGGTGCTTTTACTAAAATCATCCAAGGCACCAACCATAGAAAGCCCAACGACCCCACAACAATGAAAATAAGTTGCCAGCTAAAATAAACGGTCATCATCGCAATTGTGGGAATGGCAATAATGCCACCAATAGCAGCACCAGAGTTGAAAATACCTTGTGCTAGGGCACGCTCTTTGGTTGGGAACCATTCTGCATTGCCTTTTGCCGCTCCTGGCCAGTTTCCCGCTTCCGCGACACCAAGAATGGCGCGGAAAATCGCAAAACTTAGAAAGCCTTGTGCAAAAGCATGCAAAACCGTCGCCAGTGACCATACGCCGATTGATAAAACAAACCCGATGCGGGTGCCTATCCAGTCAAAAAGTTTGCCGAAGATAGCTTGCCCAAAAGCGTAGGCAAAAACAAAACAATAGAAATATTGGCATAAATTTGTTTGCGTTCTAACGCAGACTCATCAGGGAACAGGTCTTCAACAATGTCTGGCCAAAGGACGCTTAACGCTTGCCTATCGATGTAATTGATGATGGTTGCCAGTGCAATGAGGGCAATCACCCACCATCGCAAGCCATTAATTTTCATTACTATTCTCCCACAAAATCTTCGCGAGCTGGGCTAAACGTATCTATCAGAATGCCGCCTGTTGGGCATACTGCACCGTGTTCAACGTGTGGAGGGATAAGGCAACTATCCCCTTTTCTTAAAATTTTCATTTCACCACCAATGCTAAAATGAAACTCTCCCTCTTCCACGTAAGTGACTTGAGAATGTCGATGGGCGTGGGTGTAACCCTCGGCACCTTTGTCAAAGAAGACTTTAACGGCCATAAGCTCGTGATTAAACCCTAGCATCTGCCGCTTTAAGCCATTACCTAAGTCTTCAATCTCTGTCTCGTTGCCAAATAAAAAGTGTTCGCTTTGCTTATTCATAACTCAAATCCTAAAAAATTACAGCGCATATACAGCGAAGCGGCTTGAAAGCGTGTAAGGGTTATTGTTGAAGTCAAAAGAAACAGGTTCTGGATTTTGAACGTCTTTTGTATTGTTAATTGCAACTAAAAAATGCTGTTGATTTATTACCAATTCGAGTAGCACGAGGGACGTATGTTGGATAGGTTCTAGTGAAGTAATAGAGCTAACCGCGCCCAATGTATATTCTTTACTCGGGTTATATTCACCATGCGGCTCAAGCACTGATAAAAATCGATGATGAGCACTCCCCGTAGCACGTCGGATTACGCTATTTTCGTTTCGCAAATTGAAATTGGGGTCGCCAGCACCAAGTTGAGTAAAAAGAAATGTCTCTTTTCCTTGGGCAACGCTGTGCTGGGAGTAAAATCGACCGTTTCCATTTAGCCACGTTACTCTCGCTGAATCTTGCTGCGGCTTACCTTCTGCTTTGAGCCACAGGTGTTGGTAGCCATTTTCCTTACCTAACGCCCTAAGCGTTTGCGTATTCGCCTTAAAACTAAAATTCGTATCAATCAACTGGCCATTGTAATGAAGCGGTAAGTCGTAGGTATGTGGCGTTTCGCTGGTCACATCAAATACATCAATAACAAGGTGTTTTTTCAAGCCAGGCAATGCTAATAACGCTAGCGTTCTATCAAGTTCAACTCCCTCATACGCTGAATCAATTGTTGCGCGAGCAACTGAGCCTGCTTCAGTGGCTTCAAAGAAGTGTAGCGTTGGCGCATTGGCGTTGGCTTTGGTTAAATTGGTATCGAAATGACTTCGCTCATCGACAACCACTGTATTGTGTGCAACCGTTTGTTTTGCATAAGTGTTATTTTCTGGCAAATAACGACCGCCGTACTTGGCTTCTACATTTAAAAATCGAGCGGCACCGTAGTCAGTAATGATTTCGTTGCCTTGGTCATACAGTTGCCAAGTGAGCTTGTCAAAATGACCATGCCCAAGCCCTTGGGCAGCCGGCTTAAACAACACCGCTTCGCCGAGAGCTTTTTCAGTTCGCATGATAACCAGTGCCCCTTCGTCACCGTCTTTGCCATCACCTAGAGCCATCGACGCAAACTTATAGGGTGTCGCTTTGTTATCGTCGAGGGCCTTTGCAATTTCAACACCTTCACCAGTTAACACTATGCGCCCTTGTTGTTGTGCAATATCAAGCAGACCTGAGTCTTTTGTTTGCTCATAGGCAACGGCAACACCGTAAACTAATTCAATTGTATCAATGCCCTTGCTTTTGATTGCGTCATTGATCGGAAAGAACAAACCGTTGTAGCTCAGTTGAATTGTTGTATCCACTGCCTTAAGTAATACACCATCACGATAGTCGAAAATCTTTCGTTCTGGCTCATTGTTTTCAATGGCCTTAGCAAAAGTAATAAATGGCATCAGCGCATAACGCTGATAATAGGGACCTTCATTGTAATAACCCTGCGGAGAGAAAAGCGTATCAAGCTGCCTTAGGAAGCCTCCTTTACCTGACTTTTCTAAATCGTACAGCGCCTTTTCCACCCACTCAGGTTCGTTCAAGACATAGCCCGCCATTCCGACGCCCGCCGTTGCCCAGGTACCATGATTGTGGACCTTGTTAAATGTTGATGGCTGACCTTCCGACATAAACAATGCAACAGGGCGAAGCAGTTGATTTTCAATCGTTTGGCGCTCAGCGTCCGTAAGCGCCTCATACACTAAATCATAGGCTTGAATGGTATTGACCAACCAAACAGCTTCATTCAGGCTTTGCCAGAAAAGCTTGCCGGGGTTTTGCGCGTTTACTTTACGCTGCGGATGTAATCCCAAGATAGGGTAAAGCTCGGCATAATCTAAGAGCAATTGCTTAACGTAGCGAGCATATTGAGGATTATCGCTAATTTGATACACCACGCCGGCGTTGTACATTAGCTGATAGTTTTTCTTATGGCGTTCATGTGTATATCCACCACCCCCATCTTTTGGCACGGGCACAACATTAGGCAAAGACAAATGCGCGTCCACATCTTCTTTAACGCGAAGATACGCGTCTTGAAAGCGCCCCTCTTGATTTGCCGCTTCACGCATTTTGGTGACACTTTCTTCGGTAATTACCAAGTTAGGATGAGCAGCGAAGGAAGAGAACGAAAACGAACAAAAAACGAGAAGCAACAGCGCAGATTTTTGTTGTAGGGCACAGAGGTTTTTAATCATTGCTATTTACTCTTTGTTCGCTTTCGTGGAAACATTGTTTTCCAACAACGCTGTGTGTGGGCCACGCGTAAATTGTTCTTCAATTTTCGGCATGGGTGTATTTGAAAAGGTATTGGTAACTATTTTAGTAATAGGCTCACCTACGGTATGTTCGATAACTATAGGAGAAGCATCGATAAATTCATTTTCTTTGATATCAGTAATCTGAACACCGTGCAGATAAACACTTGCGCCCTTCTTGTTTCGCTTACCTCTACCAACATTGTTAAGCACATTGCCGTGCATATCAAAATGGGGACCAAAGGTACTTTCGTCTGTTCCGCCGCGATAAAGGTTCACCACGCTACCTCTGACATTTTCAAAACGATTGTTAATTATGTGGACGTATTCAGCGTTGTATATGCCATAGTCCTCGAACTCTTTATCAAGGCTCAAAATATGGCCAGTCACATTATTAAAGCGGCTGTTAATAAGCGATATGTTGTCAGCGAAGGCCCCTTTACCAGAGCTAAAGAAATTGAAAGAATGATTGATATCGAGATGCTCAATGTTGCAGTTTTCGATATGTAAAACGTAATTGTGCAGCATGCCCCATTTTTTGGTTCTTACAACGCTATTACCAAATGCGTCTGGACTATTCGCCCCTGAGAGCACAAGGCCTTCTAATTTCAAGTTGCCTTTATCGTGTATTTCAAATAGTGAAGAACGTTCAAATGACAGTGTAGTTGCAAAGGTATTTTGTGATTTTATCGTCAGTGTTTTGTCTATGATGAGAACACTAGGTACCACAATGGAACCTGGCGCTAGTATCAACACATCGCCGTTATTTGCACTGTCAATAGCCTTCATCAGCGCACGTGCATTGGGTTGCACATTTATCATTTCCCCTGCACCAAACGATACTTCAGGCGCTGTTTTTGGATACCAGCTAACGCCCACTTCGCTCTTTTTAACAACGTGCATATCTGGTGTCACGCCAACCCCTTCGACATTTGAAACGGCTAACCCACTTTCTCCTTTCATGAGCGTTATTGTTGTTTCTGTAACCCCTTTTTTAAGTTCGGGTAACACTGGGTTATTGCTCACATTGTTAGAAAACGCGATACCACTGACATCGTCGAATACAGTGAAAGACTGCATGGAAGGTTCGTTGTACACAAGGTTGTGCTGAAAAACCGAGTCCACTGGTACCGCGCTGCGTTCACTATCACTTCCTGCGCCAAGCTGAATGTGCGAAACATTGATGAACGTATTATTTTCTATCTGCGCCTTTTTAACTTGGTGGTAGCGATTTATCGGGGAGTTGGGCACCCCGTTCATCACGGTGAAGCCGCTACCAAAACGATATCCAGTTAGTCCTTCTAAATAATTATTTACAATTATCTGGCCTTCATTGATGACGCGAATGCCACCAGTATGGTCCACACCATTTCCCAAAAACACGTTATTCTCAACACGGTTATTGTTACCATGTCGCAGGGTTAGCGTACCTCTCGCCGACAAAAACACGTTGCCTTTAAGCACGTTTTCACCAGACTTTACTGAGATAATTTCGACTTCACCGTTTGTTTGCTCAAAGATATTGTTGATAACTTGAGTATATGAATTGCTAAGTGAATAGTGGCTAGTACCAATTCTCAAGGTCTCGCCGCCGTTTGACCCAAAAACCGGGCGATAACCAAAATAGTTGTGGTCGATACTGTGGTGGTTTTCCTGATGCTCTTCGCCGTTCAATCTAACCGCTACTGTGACCCCTTTGTTTCGCTTTCCTGAAAGGTGGTTGTGATCAAATCGATTGTGCTTGCCATAAAGCGCAACCCAATAGTCTGACTCCTGCCTATCAGGGTTGCTGTATTCATCAATGACTACTTCGCTTACTCGCGAATGATACGCAGGGGTCTTTGCATCTTTTCTAAATGCAATAACCGCGCTACTTGGTGTGTATCCATCGGTAAACACCAGACCGGATACTTCTAAGTATTGGCCCGCTAACCGAAGGTTAGACCGGCCTGATAAGATGACTTTGCCTTTGGTTTGGGCAGAAAGCGAGATAGGATTGTTCTCATCCCCCTCGCCTTCTAGTAACAATTCGAAGTCCTGATAGACACCATCTTGCAGAATGACCTTGTCGCCCGCTTTAAGCGAAGATGCAATTGCGTTGTATTCATCAGGTGCCCCTACTATGTACTGCTTTGCGTTTATGTTAGACGACAATGCACTCATAAGGACAACAATGGCCAACCACTCAAATAAACGTATTTGCATAAACGACTCTTACCTTCTACTTCTGTGTAACCACGACGACGTAATTAGCGTTACTTGCTTAATGTTTTGAAGTATTCAAAAATCTCCGGCACATTGCCCTGACTTAATCCAGCTTCTACAGCCGCGTTTAAGTTAGCAGATGACCCTTCTGCAATTTTTGATACGGTTCCAAGGTCTTCGACCATTTTCAAAAAGTAGCCTAAGTCTTTGTTTGCGTTTGCAATGGAAAAGCCCAAATCGCTTACATTGTCGACGGCATAGTTTTTACAGAACTGCATAAATGGCGAGCTAGAAGGCCCTGTAGACATAATGTCAAAAAGCTGTTGCTTATCCACACCCGCTTTTTCAGCTACGGCGAATGCTTGTGACATAGCACAAACCGTTGTCATCCCCATAAAGTTGTTAATCAACTTAGTGGTGTGACCCGCACCCAGCGCCCCCAAATGAAATACGTTCTCGCCTTGATCCTCTAAAACACTTTTCACTTTGTTGAATGTGTCGATATCGCCAGACGCCATAATATTGAGTAAACCGTCTTTGGCGTGAGCTGGCGTTCTTCCCAGTGGAGCGTCAATCATGCCGACACCCTTTGCGGCCAGATCTGCGCCAATTTTTCGCGTAGAAGCAGGAATAGATGTACCGAAATCAATGAGTACAGTGCCCGTTTTTAAGCCTTCCAGCACGCCGTTTTCAGCGTAGATAACCTTTTCAACAATCTCTGAGGTAGTCAGACATAACATAACAATGTCAGATTCCTCGGCCAGTGCTTTTCCGGTTTGGGCAGTTTTGGCGCCGCGCTCTACAAACTTTTGCACTGCCGCCTGATTCAGATCCATGACAGTAACGGGATAACCTTTATTTTGAAGGTTTTCCACCATATTGCCGCCCATAAGGCCTAAACCGATAAAACCAATCGTAGGTTTTGACATGAGAGTCTCCTAATGACGATATTCGTTACATGTTCGAGTTGGTTGCTCGAACCAAAAAATATTAAATGGCGCTTTCTTGTGGCATTCGTTTTTGTTGTGCCAATTTAAGCATGTTTCAACCTTACACTTAACTTACCAATCTGTAAACCAATTAATGCTTTAAGAGCAAACCTGTAATACCAATAAACCTAGAGCACAGATGAAAAGGTACTCTAGAACTGTCTTTAACAGCATCCACACGCTCTAAAACACCACGAATAATGCTCAAAGAAGTAAACTTCAATACAAACAACACTTCCCCAAACACACACAAAATTGGTAAAACCAAAAAGAAAAACTAAATCTTTAAGATGCGACACCAAAACTTAACTAACTTGGCATCGCATCGACTTCACTGCCTAGAAGCGATAATTAGCGCCGAGAGTGATTCTTCGGTCGGTCAAGCCTTGGAAGCACAAAAGCGCCCCTTCGTTAACGCAATACTGCTCAACTTCTGATTCAGTAATATTGACGGCTTCCAAACCAATATTGAGTTGTTCGTTTACATCGTAAGTTACGCTGGCGTTTAGCTGGCCTCTGTCGGCTTGAACTGCTGGAAAGCCCCAAGGAAAGCTTGATGTGCTACCAAAGTCATCAGTACGATAAGCTTCTCGCCAGGTATAACGCATGCGAGCAGACAACCCGTATTTCTCGTAATAAAGCGTGAAGTTGTAAGCATTTTCCGAGAGGTTCAAAAGTCCCTGTACCGCCGAAACTTCAATACCATCAACACCCGTTGTCGCTGCAAATACGTTAGCGGCTCTGCTGGTAGCACTGTTTTCAGCTTCACCACCAGAGAATTCTTGAATGGTATAGTTGGCCAACACACCGAACCCTGATGCCCAGCCAAGTTCACTTTCAAAGCCGGACAAATCGTATTGCACCGCGAATTCGATACCTTTTTGGGTTGTTTCGCCGGTATCATTAATCTTGGTTTCTGTACCTACGCATACGCCTGTACCAAGGTCAGGGCCAAAGACGTTAATATCGGCAATGGGGTTAAAGATACCGCCACCTTCACATGGGTCAGTAAGGTCTCTGTATCCTGTAGTTGGGTCTTCAAATGGACTGACTATTTGATCTACAAACAGGTCTTTACGGGTTTTGTGGAAAATACCCACACTAACCACACTAGCTTCTGCAAAATACCATTCTGCTGACAAGTCATAAGACACCACTTCTTCAGGTGTTAAGCCCGGATTACCGATTGCCACATTAGGGTTTGGGCTTGTACTGAATGTCACCGATGTCGATAGGTCGTTAAAATTAGGACGACGTATGTCTTTACCGGCTCCAAAGCGCACCACTACATCATCTGTAACATCTGCAACGATGTTAACGCGTGGTAAGAAAAAGTCGTAGTCACCTGTGTTGGTAACACGCGAGACTAACTCATTGCCTTCGTTGTCAACAGTAATTGAGTTACCCACCGAAGTAACATCGGTCTGTAGATAACGTACGCCGAAGTTTCCGCGGAACATCTCATAATCAAAGTTAGCTTGTGCATAGAGCGCGTGGGTTTCTTCTTCTATATCGAAAAAGCCTGAAGAGCTTGCTGTAGGTGCGCTAAGACTTCGACTCGAGCCATGCGCTTCCATAGCTTGTTGTAGTGTCGCCAACACGTCTTCAGGATCTGAAGCAACGAGTTCGGGATTAATTAACAAGAAATCTTTAACGTAAAGCGCTCGGCCATCTGCATCATTGAAGTTATCTGGTCCTGCAACGAGTAGATCTGCGAATAGGCTCCCTCGCGGACTATCGTCCATGGTACGAAGCCCAACACTTGTACCGATATCTTCACGCTTACTGCCTGATTTATTGTAGCGATAGCCAAAATCGACCGACGTTATCATGGTGTCGACAAAATAAGTAAAGTCAGCGCGCAGTGCATCTTCGAAATTTTCTGTAGTATCGCGACCAATGTTTACATCTCGCAATACTACGTTGTTTGGGTCGAGCAGTTGCGAAGCTGTAGGCGCATACTCCGCTCCTTCCGCAATACCAAATGTCAAAGCACCGCCAGTTAAGTCATAGGCAAAAGGCACACTGTTATCATTGGCACCGCCGCCGTCTAGGGGAGCATTAGGGTTAATGAAGTTAAGCGTAGTATTGAAGCTAGGTGTAGTCGTATCTGAAGATGAAGAAGCGACTTCAGCGAACACCTTCCACTTTTCACCTTGCCATTCACCGCCAAGCCTAAAAATTTTGCTATCGGTAACGCGTGAATTTGTATCGCTAGAGAAACGTAGGTTTGGGTCATCATCATCGTTCTCTAGATTTACTGGGATAACACCACGCAGTGCAGCCTGGATTGAACCTAAATTCGTACCACCTAGTGAGCCAAAATTGATTGTTTCAAATTCGTCTGGCACAGAGATATCGTTTAACGCACTAACACCTGATGCCTGTACTCGTGAGCTTTCCTGTAAACGCTCTTGGTCGTTTATTACCGCATCAAAAAAGAGCCGCGTGTTGTCGTTTGGCGCCCACTCAATTGTGCCTACCAAGTTCTTCGTTTCATATTCAAAGTTGTCATAGTCTTGCACGAAGAACTGTATTGGTAAGAAGTCGAACGCTTGTGCACTGGTAAAACCACTGTCAGATGCCACTAAATTATCACGGTCAGCACGTGGTCGAAATGCTGTTACGTCTTGCTCTGAATAACTACCGCTAATGACGATACCGAATTTACCATGGTCAGTATCCCAATTATCGCCAAAGGTACTGGAAAATCTTGGCTGAAAATTACTGTCTGTAGTGAGGCTACTATTTTCACCCTGAACACGGATGGCCGCGAGTTGCTCGTTAAGCTGCAAGGGACGTATTGTCTTTAAATTGATGGTACCACCAACTGAACCTTCAATGGTTTTCGCATCAGGAGACTTGGTCACTTCAAGCCCAGCAATGATAGAAGCAGACACATCCTCAAAGTCGATGCCGCTACGTCCTGCACCTGAGCCTACTGTCGACACGCCATTTATTTCGGTGCGGTTTGCATCGGTACCACGAATTTGGACCCCTGTACCCACACCTGCTTCACGAGTAATTTGAATACCGGTTATGTTTTCAAGCACTTCTGCTAAGTTTTGGTCAGGCAACTTACCTATGTCTTCAGCTTCTATGACTTCGACAAGATTGTTCTGATATCGCTTTTCATTGAGGGCGCTGGCTAGAGAAGCTCTGATACCAGAAACTTCTATTACTTCAACGTCTTTATCAGCACTATCTTGTGCTTCTTGAGCCAGTGTCATGTGCGGCATACTCAACGCGGAGGCTGAGAGTATTGCCAAGGAGATCTTAGATAATTTGTGTCCCATGAGTGTTTCCTTCGATGGATAGTGAGACAAACTACGCGTCTATCTCTAACCATTTAAATAAAATTTTCAACCCAGACGCCCAACCTGTCTTACAGATTTTTAACAAGCGTGCAACAAAAGTAATTTATTTAAGCACATTGGTCAACACAAATTAGACACAAATAATATAAAATTGGACTTACCAATAAACAAAAATCCAACAAAATCCAGAAAAACCATCCTTATTAGAAACTTAGCCCCAACAAAAAATTAACAAAAATAATCAAAAAGACAGACAATTGGTAATACAAAAGCATAAGAAAATCATCAAAGGTTTTGACAGGAGTGTTATTACAAACAAGGTTGCGAATGCAATCACCTTATTGGATATAGCGGCGCGCCTGATTTCTTGATAAGTTTAATAGATAGGCAAGGAGTTCATTCTGTAAACATGAAGTCACAAGGTAATACATCCAGCGGTCAATCAGCTTTCTTTGCCGAGTCAGGCGAATTAGGTGGCAGTCATCCTCAATTTAACGAAGTTTGTACCGCACTTTACGAGCGAGAGCTCATTGTTTTAGCGCACAGCAATATAACGAATTTATCGTTGCTAAAAAGGCGCATGGGTGGCCTTCCCTATCACGTAAAAAGCGTGGCGCGATATATGGTAAACCACGCCAACATGCCTACCCCTTCTCCGCTCAAGGCCGATACACACAACGGTAGTTGGTTTGCCAAGCAAGCCGCAAAGTGCCCAGGGTTGCAACACAATGATCAAAACGAGCAAGACAAATGTCAGCAGTGGTATAGCAAACATGCTGAATACGGTTTAGTGGTACCAGTTTTAATTACAAACATTGAAGGCATGCACATAGAGCTCGACTCTATTGATATGACAAGCCAAAACAAAACCGAACTTCACCTAAATAAAAACGGCTGGTTCTTACACACAGGTAATGCCATTCCTAAAGCTAGTAGCGGTAGCAGTCGTATCAGCCAGACAAGTGCAAACAGTGACAACTTCACTTCAAAAGAAGTAAAACGTGCAACTATGCATACACAGGTTCTGCTAAAACCAACTAAGGCTATAATGACCAGTGCGTGCTGTGGTCACATGTGGAATTACAAATCAAGGCGTTCGCCTAGAGCATTAAGTATGAGGGAAATGCGACTATCAACGAAAATAAATTGGAGAAATTTCTCACTTCTTCCGCAACACACAAAAGAATAATTATTCACAATAGATAAATATAAAACCAATCACACAAGCACACCCGCTTGCACACAAATAGTATAAATATCCTAACAGACACTTAAACACACAAAGAAGAGCCTTGAAATCAGAGGAAATGGCGCTTGAGGCACAATTCACAAGCATATCTTTAGGATGCTTATCCTAAATAATAAAAAACAACCAGTTTATACACGAAAAATATAGTCATTATCGAAAACAATGGTTGACCTGTTAGCCTTACCTCGCTACATTGTCGCTATTAACTTGGTCGGCAAAGAAACAACAGCAAATGTGTATTCGTTTCCTTCTTCTATCTCTACTCCTTATGGCAGCCAGACTGCACGGGTAGATTGCGACCAGCGATTAATTACATAAAACCCGTGCCTAGCACGGGTTTTTTTTTAACTATTGAACCGAGAGAGTGTCATGACAAATCAAGTGAAAATCTTTGATACCACATTGCGAGACGGCGAACAGGCGTTGCCTGCCAGCCTAAGTGCCAAAGAAAAGTTACAGATTGCTCTGGCCCTCGAACGTCTGGGTGTAGATATTATTGAAGCTGGATTTCCAGTTTCTTCTCCTGGTGATTTTCGCTCAGTACAGATGATTGCTAAAGAAGTGAAAAACTCCATTGTATGTGGTCTTTCACGGGCATTGCCTGGCGACATCGATGCTTGTGGTCAAGCCTTGAGTGTGGCAGAACAATTTAGAATTCACACATTTATTGCCACATCAGAAATTCACGTTGGCGCAAAGCTTCGCAAGTCACAAGACGAAATTGTCGATATGGCCGTGGCCGCGGTAAAACATGCAAGACAGTATACCGACGATGTGGAGTTTTCATGTGAAGATGCAGGCCGTACCCATATTGATTACTTGTGCCGTATGGTTGAAGCTGCTATTAGCGCTGGTGCAACAACCGTTAACATTCCCGATACCGTGGGCTATACCACGCCTACAGAATTCGGCGGTATTATTCAGCAATTGTTTAACCGTGTACCGAACATCGATAAAGCGACCATTTCTGTACACTGCCACAACGACCTAGGTTTGGCTGTTGCTAATTCATTGGCAGCCGTGGAACAAGGCGCTCGACAAGTTGAGTGTACTATTAATGGCATTGGTGAGCGCGCCGGAAACGCGTCACTTGAAGAAATCGCCATGATCTTACAAACCCGTAAAGCAATGCTAGGTTTCGAAACCAACATTAATTCAACGGAAATATCACGTACTTCCAAGCTAGTTAGTCAGCTTTGTAATATGCCAGTGCAGGCTAACAAAGCCATTGTAGGTGCGAATGCGTTTAGCCACTCATCGGGCATTCACCAAGACGGTGTCTTAAAAGCGCAAAACACTTATGAAATTATGACCCCAGAAAGTGTGGGTATTAATAAAAACAACCTAAACTTAACGTCGCGCTCTGGTCGCCATGTTATTAAGCACCGCTTAACTGAACTTGGCTACAAAACAGAAGATTACGATTTAGAAGCCGTTTATGACGCTTTTTTGAAATTGGCTGACAAGAAAGGCCAAGTATACGACTACGACCTTGAAGCCTTGTTGTTCTTCGACAAGCAAAAGCACGACCAAGCGCATTATCAATTGTTGTATCTTCAAGCCAATTCAGGCCGTGAGATCATTCCAAGTGCAACGGTTAAAATGAAGGTTGGCAATGAAGAAATTACTCAATCTAGCATCGGTAACGGCCCAGTAGATGCAGCTTATAAAGCTATAATGGCTATTCTTGGGCATGAAGACTTAGAAGTTGTCGATTTCAAGCTAGATTCGAAAGGTGAAGGTGCAGATGCCTTGGCGCAAGTAAGTGTTATTGCCACTTATAAAGAGCGTCGTTTCCACGGTATTGGCCTTGCTACCGACATTGTAGAAGCCGGTGTGAAAGCCCTTATTTTTGTACTGAACAATACTTACTTAGCTGACAGAATTGATCAGCAGAAAAATCAACAAGAACGCGTTGCAGGAGTTTAAATGAGCCAGTATTCAATTGCCGTATTAGCCGGAGACGGTATCGGCCCAGAGGTTATGCAGGAAGCCAACAAGGTTTTAGATGCTGTTGAAAAGAAGTTTAACGTCACCCTTAACCGCACTGCTTACCCTGTAGGTGGTTATGCCATTGATACTGAAGGCGAAGCGCTTCCTTCAAAAACATTGTTGGGTTGTGAACAAGCCGATGCCATCTTGTTTGGCAGTATTGGTGGGCCAAAGTGGGATACACTTCCTTTAGAACAGCGCCCTGAGCGCGCGGCATTACTTACTCTTCGCAGCCATTTTGACTTATTCAGTAATCTTCGCCCTGCCCGCATTTACCCTGGGCTTGAAAGCTTGTCTCCACTGCGCGAAGACATTGCCAAGTCTGGCGTTGATGTATTGGTAGTACGCGAACTTACCAGCGGTATCTACTTTGGGCAACCAAAAGGCCGTGAAGGTGAAGGCGAAGAAGAGTTCGCTTACGACACCATGCGTTACAGCAAACGTGAAATCCGTCGCATAGCGATTGCGGCCTTTGAAGCCGCGCAAAAGCGCCGTGGTAAAGTAACTTCTGTTGATAAAGCTAACGTACTTCTTACCAGCCGTCTATGGCGTGAAATTGCTGAAGAAGTCGCAAAAGATTACCCAGATGTAGAGCTTGACCATATCTATATCGACAATGCCACCATGCAAATCATGAAGAATCCGGCACAGTTTGACGTCATGCTATGCTCTAACTTATTCGGTGACATTGTGTCTGATGAATGCGCCATGATGACAGGCTCTATGGGGCTATTACCATCGGCAAGCATGAATGAAGACGGCTTTGGTCTTTATGAGCCAGCAGGCGGTTCAGCACCTGATATCGCGGGGCAAGGCATTGCCAACCCTATCGCTCAAATATTATCGGCGGCTATGATGCTGCGTTTTAGCATGAACTTGAATGACGCAGCAGACGCTATTGAAAAAGCGGTAGTTGCCACATTAGAAGCAGGCGTACTTACAGGCGAGTTACTTTCTGCTGACAAACGCAGCCAAGCGGCAAGCACATCGCAAGTGGGCGATGAAATAGTTAAACAATTAATGGCGCAGGAGTAAAAAGACCTCATGGCCAAGACCTTATACGACAAAGTGTGGCAAGCACACATTATCAGCCAAATCGGTGAAGACAGCTTAATTTATATCGACCGCCACTTAATTCACGAAGTGACATCGCCACAAGCGTTTGCTGGCCTAAATGAAAAAGGCCGCAAAGTACGTCGTCCAGACCGCACCGTTGGCACCATGGATCACAGCATTTCAACACGCTCATTGGCTATTGATGCCTGCGGCCCGGCAAACGCCTTACAGCTTCAAACCTTGGCGCAAAACTGTGAAGAGCACGGTATTCAGTTGTTCCCTGTGGGCCATCAAAAACAAGGCATTGTTCACGTAATGGGCCCAGAGCTGGGTTTAATTCAGCCGGGTATGACGGTGGTATGTGGTGACTCACATACGGCAACACACGGCGCGTTCGGTGCATTGGCCTTTGGTATTGGTACCTCTCAAGTAGAACACGTATTAGCCACGCAAACCTTAAAGCAAAGCCGCGCTAAAAGCATGCTGATCAATGTAAACGGCAAGCTTCCCGTGGGTATTACAGCTAAGGACATCATTTTAGCAATCATTGGTAAAATTGGACATGCCGGTGCAACAGGACATGTAATTGAATACGCGGGTGAAGCAATTCGCGGTTTGAGCATGGAAGAGCGTATGACGGTGTGTAACATGAGTATTGAAGCGGGAGCGAAGGCAGGCCTTGTAGCACCTGATGAAAAAACCTTTGCTTACCTTGAAGGGCGTGAATACGCACCTAAAGGTCAAGAATGGGATGATGCCGTTGCGTACTGGAAAACCTTATATACAGAGGAAGGCGCAACCTTCGATACTGTGGTTGAACTTGAAGCGGCCGATATTGCCCCTCAAGTTACTTGGGGTACTAACCCAGGTCAAGTTATTGGCGTAAATACGCCAGTGCCAGCACCAGAAGATTTCACTGACCCGATTGAAAAAGAAAGTGCCGTCAAAGCCTTAGAATACATGGGTTTGAAGCCAGGAGAAAAACTGGCTGATGTGGCGGTAAATCACGTATTTATTGGCTCTTGTACTAACGGGCGTATAGAAGATATGCGTGCAGCGGCGCAAATTGCTAAGCGCGGTAAAGTGGCTGATTCAGTTACGGCTATTGTGGTTCCAGGTTCTGGAAACGTTAAGCGCCAAGCAGAAGCGGAAGGATTAGATAAAATCTTTATCGATGCGGGCTTCGAATGGCGCTTACCGGGCTGCTCAATGTGCCTTGGTATGAACGACGACAAGCTAGTAGCAGGCGACAGATGTGCCTCTACCAGCAACCGTAACTTTGAAGGCCGTCAAGGACGTGGGGCACGCACCCACTTAGTTAGCCCTGCTATGGCGGCAGCTGCAGCAATCACTGGTCGCTTTGCCGACGTACGAGATTATCAGGAGTAAGTTATGTCTGAACAAGGTTTTACACAACACACAGGTATTGCTGCGCCTCTTGATCAAGCAAACGTAGATACCGACCAAATTATTCCAAAGCAGTTTCTAACTGGGGTAACCCGCGTAGGCTACGGCAAGCACTTGTTCCACGATTGGCGTTATTTGGATTTGGAAGAGAAAGAGCCAAACCCAGCGTTTAGCCTAAATAAACCAGAGCACAAAGGTGCAAGCATTCTACTTGCGCGAGAAAACTTTGGCTGTGGTTCAAGCCGCGAGCACGCCCCTTGGGCACTGGCCGATTTTGGTTTTAAAGTGGTAATTGCTACTAGCTTTGCTGATATTTTTTATGGTAACTGCATCAATAACCAGCTAGTCCCTGTTGCTTTATCAAGCGAGCAAATAGATACACTTTTTGCAGCAGTGAAGGCGGACCCATCGGTAAATATCACCGTTGATTTACCGGCTCAAACTGTGACAGTGCAGCAGCAAACATTCAAATTTGATATTGCTGAACATCACAAAAATAATTTGATCAAAGGTTTGGACGCCATAGGACAAACACTTGAACTTGTGGACACTATCGAAGCGTTTGAAAAAGCCCAGCCCGCGTGGTTGTAATGCTATTTTACAAATAGAAAGCGTCGCATTATCGGGGATGTGTTTTTAAAAGAGACGCATCCCTTTTTACTATATAAACTGTAAATTGCGCCTATACTAAAAATCACAAAAGCACTCACGTTTTTCTGCGTATTATCGTAGAATCCTAAATATTATAAGTTTACGACTATGGCACTACTGTGCCGGGCTGGAGAAAGAATGCTAGAACGAGTACCTATTGATGAGTTGCAACCTGGAATGTATGTCAATCAAGTACTTGAGCAAAAAGGCGCTCTTAAGATGCGCTCTAAAGGCCTTGTTAAGACGCAAAACATCATCGACACACTAAAAGTTAAGGGTATTTTAGTAGTAGAAGTCGACATGTCTAAATCTAAGCTGCCCAAACAAGAGCCTATTATTGAGACAACTCCTGTCGAGGAACCTGAAGAAACCGCCAAAGAACAGACTAAGAAAGTATCTACACCCGTTGGTAGAGAGGCGATAAATGATGCCAATGACTTGTATGAAAGCGCAGTTAATATTCAGAGTAACTTCTTAAAGGCGCTGAAAAGTGGTGCAGTGAAAGACTTGTCCCCTATGGAGTCTTTATCACAAAGTCTCATCGAAAGTGTGTTTGATAACAAAGATGCACTTAGCTGCCTAACCATGATTAAAGATACTGATCAGTACTTACTAGAGCACTCCATCAATTGTAGCGTTTTAGGTGGAATCTTCTGTGAATACTTAGGTTATGACATCGACACCATAGAGCAAGTGAGTCTGGGCATTTTACTAATGGATATTGGTATGTCTTCACTGCCTGACGAAATTCGCGACAACACAGGCGTTTTTTCAAGTAGTGATTGGGAAGTCATGAAAACCCACGTAGAAATTGGTGTAGACTTAGTAGAACAATTCGGTGATATATCAGATCTCTCCTTGAGTATCATTGCGCAACACCATGAGCGTATGGATGGTATGGGATACCCTAAAGGATTAGTTGGAGAAGAAATTTCAGAATTTGCACGTATTGCAGCTATTGTCGATGCTTACGATGCCATGACTTCTAACCGCAGGTATAAAGATAGCATAACGCCAACACAAGCCCTAAAGCGCTTAACCACGTCTGAAAATCTTGACCAAGACCTCGTTAAACAGTTTATTCAATGTATCGGCGTGCACCCGGTTGGTTCTTTAGTCAGACTGAAAAGTGGCAAACTAGGTATTGTGAGTAAATTAAACCCTAAAGATCCTGTCAGTCCACACGTTATGACCTTTTACAGCGTAACGTCGCAACATTTCAACGAAGTAAAGCGCATTGATCTTAGCCTTTACGACGACGAAATAGTTTCCGGCGTAAGACCTGAAGAGTTTAGTCTGAACTTACCTAAGTTTTTCAAAGACGTGTTTATCAACCAAATGCCGCTATAGCCTTAACTAACGTCAATAATGAGAAACTCAAAAGGCCCCAGTATACAAGCAACGGGCCTTTTTCTTTACCAGTCAGTTAATGCTGCCATGGTGAATATTTCATCTTCAAATGACAACACCACTTTCTGCGCTTCAATATTAACAATTTGTACTCTATCGGCAATCCAGTCACCCTCTCCCATTTGCTGACCATTGACACGAACCCACCTATCAGCCGGTCGTGATGCATACATATGCGCACTGAAATTCATGCTAGGCAAACGCGTTAGCAAACGCACGGGTAATTGATCCACTCGGGGGATGTCGTCTCTTACGGTAACTTTAGTTTGTGTATCATTAAAATTATCGTCTTGCGCATTGGAATCAAGGGCCTCGACTGCCGCGTTAAAACGCGCCATCAGCTCAGGCGACACTTTTACATCACTATTTTCTTGTGATTCATTCAGTACCTTACCTTCATACTCTTCGCTTGTTGGCGGGCTTTCCAGAGGCCTCTCCGCAGAAGAGCTCTGCCCATTAATATTTGGCGAATTGTTGCTGGCATATCGAGAATTACTGCGGTTAGGTTCATCACTTGACGTATTGATTGCAAGGGTATTCTCTGACGCGTTTTGCTCGTTCGAAGCATCACTTTTATCATTGTTTGACGCTGTATTATGTTGAGCTGATGCTAAGGTTTGAGTGTCATCGCCTAATTTTTGCGTAGCAGTTGGAGCAGTAACTGTAGCTGCCTGTTTAGTATTGTTCTCTTGCTGGATAGGCGTCTTTAACGCAGTCTGCTCATCGCCACTTGCATCAACCGATGTCGTCACTTCAGTTGGCGTTGTTTTGCTTCCAATATTAGCTACTGACGGCCACCAATGTTGCGTAGTTGCTAAGGAAAATCCAATAGCTAAACCACCCGCAATCACAATCGCAAAGGTAGCTACCTGCTTAGTATAAATTTTCCATGCTGACGGTAACCCTTCTACGGTAGGTAAAAATAGACTACGGTTAAACTGCTCATTAAGTGACTTATCAAACTTGGCTGTTGTATCATGCTGGCCTCGCAACAACGCCTGCGTTTGTGTTTTATATCGCACTGCGGGAGCTATCTCTACGGTTTGTTCAGGGTCAATTTCTACCTCTTGAACACCCATTTCACTTAGGCCCTGAACCATGGCCTCACTTGTCACTAAACCTGACTTGCGAATTTTGACTGGTCCGTTTTGCTTGGTAATTTGTACAATCACCATTCCCGGTTTTACGTTCTCAATTGCAATGATGCTAGACATACAAACTCCCTATGCCATAGCCACATAACACAGCGGTAACGAAAGTGGCAATCAGATACCATTTTCTGTGGCTCTGCACCCGCTGATTAACCACATCTTCACCTAATATTTGCTCTGCTGCAGCCAAAAATATAGATTTCTGTACCACGGCATGTTGCTTGGTAAACGACAACGTTAGCGCGCGATCGCACAACAAATTAATAACACGGGGGATCCCACCTGTAATTTGATGAACCGCGCGTAATGTAGACTTACTGAAAATACTAATATCACCATCGGCCACGCTTAATCGGTGGGCAATGTACGAGCTTACTTCTGGAGCAGTTAGCGGCAGTAAATGATAGCGAGCGGTAATGCGCTGTGCTAACTGTCGAAGTTCATTGCGCTTTAACAGTTGTTGTAACTCAGGCTGACCAATAAGTACCACTTTTAATAGCTTTTCTCGGTTGGTTTCTAAGTTTGTCAATAAGCGTAGTTGCTCTAGCACTTCAGGCAACAAATGTTGCGCTTCATCGACCATAAGAACGGTATTCACGCCGGCTTGGTGGTTCTCAGCCAATTTGGACAATATTAGGTCGGTAAAATATTTAAGGCTTGCTCTTTCCGGTACATAGTCTAGCCCTAGTTCATCACACACTGTTGCTAATAATTCAAGAGCAGACAACGTAGGATTTAAGATCATTGCCACTTGCGTGTTGTCGGGAAGTTGCTGAAGCAGTTTTCTCGATACCGTAGTTTTCCCGGTACCTACTTCACCGGTTAGCATTACAAAGCCACCGCTTTCCCTTAGCCCGAATGTCAAATGGGCCAACGCTTCCTTGTGCCTTGGGCTCATATATAAATAATCGGGGTTTGGCGCAATCGAGAATGGATTATCGCTCAGTCCGAAATAGTTCAGATACATGGTCGTCCTAGCATGAGCCACTCAAACAGAAAGTTACGGCTCTTGTGAGATGATTAATTTTGCAGATTAAACTACCAGAGCGAACCATGAAGTGAAAGAGTATAGGACAGATAGAACGAATTTTAATTGCAACATGATATACTTGCATCTTCGACTATATCTTTTTCCCTCATTAAACACGAGACAATATGCAAGTGTATTTGGTCGGCGGAGCAGTGCGCGATGCCTTGTTAGACCGCCATGTAACAGAGCGTGATTATGTAGTAGTAGGTGCCACACCTAAAGAAATGCTACAAAAAGGGTTTACCCAAGTAGGTAAAGATTTCCCTGTATTCTTGCATCCCAAAACCGGAGAAGAATATGCCTTGGCCCGCACAGAGCGAAAGTCTGGGAAAGGTTATACTGGTTTTGTTTGTGACGCTTCAAGTGACGTAACCCTTGAAGAAGACTTAAAGCGCCGAGATTTGACCGTTAACGCCATGGCCCAAAGTGCACAAGGCAGTATTATTGACCCTTATAACGGCCAGCGCGATTTACAAAATCGTATTTTGCGTCATGTCTCAGAGGCATTCAGTGAAGATCCACTGCGCGTGTTTCGCATCGCGCGTTTTGCTGCACGCTATACTTATCTCGGTTTTACTATTGCCGCAGAAACAAAAGCGCTGATGACTGAAATGGCGCAAAGTGGTGAACTTCAATCGCTCAGTGCTGAAAGAGTATGGCAGGAAACCAAGCGCAGCTTGCTTGAAGGTAATCCCGAAGTATTCTTTGAAATATTAGCGAGTGTGGGCGCTTTGCAAACGTGGTTTGTAGAATTGGAAAGTACGCTTTCTGTATCAATAGCGACGCTCAAAACATCTGTTCAATGCCAAAACATTATTGCCGCCGAGCAAAGTACAGACCCTCTACTTCCTTTGCTTATACGTTTCACATCACTGGTAGTAGGGTTGAACGACAGTGATGTTGAACAACTTTGCAATCGCTTGAAAGTACAGAACCAAGTCAGTGAAGTGGCTATTCTCGCCAGCAAATTTAAAGCAACATTGCTACAAACCAGCATAGAAAAAGATGAAGAAGCCAGTAACTTACTTAGCCTATTTAACGGCACAGATGCTTGGCGTAGACCCGAGCGCTTTTCACAAATTTTAAGCGCCTTTACGCCTTATGCACTTACACAATCAAATAATTGGGAGTACAGAAAGCAAGAAGTCATCAGCGCCTTAAATGCTGCCAATAGTGTTAATGTGCAAGATATTATCGCTAAAGGTTTTAAAGGCCCACAAATTCGAGAGGCGTTAAATACAGAGAAACTTGCAGTAATAGAGGGAGTTATCAACGTACAGCCTCACGAATAACGAAGCAGTGCTCGAACTTGAACTGCATAAGAACACTTGCTAACTTGCTCAAGATACATTACCTTAAGATTACATTTGTAATCTTAAGGTAATGTATGAAGTTCTCTGTTTTAATGCTCCTTTCCATTCTATTACTACTACTTCCTGGTTGTAGCAGTAAACCCACGGTTTATGTCTATGCGAAGTACCTTGATGATAACAAACGCAATGAGCTAACAAACAATCTGACCAAAGAAGGGCTAGATGTGAAGTCAAACGAATTTGATTTTCCGTCAACCGTTACCAGCAATACCGTACTTTATTCTCTGCTTCTACAAGAGCCTGATGCTATCGACAAAACAAGCGAGATTGCTGATACTTTGGGATTTCCTATCCATTCAGTCCAAATGCTTACTCAGGGAAATCATTGGTACACAAAAAACTTCACTGGCATTATTTCTCTTACCTGAGGGCGGCAGGCCCGATGGCACATTATTATCGCAGGATCTAGCGCATCAATATCAGACAGACACCTGCTCTGAGAATACCGTGTTAACACTCAACCCTAACGGTACATTTGAATTAATACTTGGTGAAAACAATGCCAATGCCCAAAAGACCAATAGCAATTCGAGTAGCAGTACGCTCATGAAGACCTCTGGACAATGGAAACTGCGCCAGTTTCCTTATCTAGAGCTACAAGAAAATGGTGCTAGTTATGCCAATTTCTACTTTGAAATCTCTCAGTCAAAAGAAACTGACCAAATTAGCGAAATACACTTTATCAATTTAACCACGATCAACGTCAACAGCACTACACCATTACCGTTAACTTGTGTATTTACTTACGGTGAAAGAATATAGCGCCTTTTTTCTCTAAGTTTTGGTATAGAGATGCTACAATACGCTCATTCATTTTGAGCGTTTTTTTACTATGACTTTCGAAGAACTCGAATTAGACGATGCCTTGTGTCAAGCCGTCGCAGAAATGGGGTTTGAAACTCCTACCAGTATCCAACAACTTGTTGTGCCTCACGCTATGGATGGGCGCGATATTCTAGCTTCAGCGCCTACCGGTACAGGAAAAACAGCAGCGTATCTGTTACCCGCATGTCAGTTTTTGCTCGACTTCCCTCGAAGACAACCCGGTGCAACACGTATACTGATATTAGCGCCAACTCGAGAGTTAGCGATACAAGTTTATGAACAAGCAGTAGCTATTACTAAACATACAGAACTTGTGTGCGGTGTCATTACCGGTGGTATCAACTACGGTACAGACAAAGAAACGCTTAGTAAGAACCTTGATATTCTAGTTGCTACACCAGGGCGCCTGTTCGAACATATTGAAAAAGAAACCGCTGATTGTCGCGATATCGAATGCCTCATTTTAGATGAGGCAGATCGCATGTTAGATATGGGCTTTTCAAATATTGTGAATCAAATTGCCAGTGAAGCGAGATGGCGCAAACAAAACATGCTTTTCTCTGCAACACTAGAAGGTGCAGGCGTTAAGTACTTTTCTAAAGAAATTCTGCAAAACCCAGAAATTATTGAAGCGTCGCCTTCGCGCAAAGAAAAGAACAAGATTCACCAGTGGTATCACCTTGCCGATGACCTAGCGCACAAGCAAGCTCTGTTAGTTCATATCCTTAAAGAGCAAGTTACCACAGCTGTAGTGTTTGTTAAAACACGCGAGCGCCTTCAAATGCTTAAAGACTTCCTTGCTTCTCAAGGGCTACAGGTATGCTGGTTACAAGGTGAAATGCCCCAAGATAAACGCAATGCTGCACTTGCGCGTTTTAAAAGTGGCGAAGTACCTATCCTTTTAGCAACAGATGTAGCGGCTCGCGGTATTGATGTACCCAATGTTAGCCACGTAATCAATTTTGATATGCCACGCAAAGCTGACGTTTATGTACACCGCATTGGCCGTACCGGTCGCGCGGGTGCTAAAGGCACTGCAATAGCGCTAGTTGAAGCGCACGACTTTGAAATGGTAGCGAAGGCTTCGCGTTACATGGGGGAACCACTAAAAGCTCGTGTTATTGACACGCTTCGCCCAAAAAACAAAACGCCTAAAATTGGCCCGAAAAAGAAAAAGTAAAGGCCAAGGACAAAGCTAAAGCCAAAGCAAAGCCGAAAAAGCGTAAGTAATTAGCAAACTAGCTTGCAGAAACTATCCAGTGGCGGCTAATGGGGGAGTTCCCCCTAATTACACATGCAAATCAATATCATACATTACGAATAGCTAAGGACGAGTTCGGGCAATGAACCAGTATGTAGGCGGAGTATTGCTGGAACAAACCCTCTGCCGCATGGATGCGGCAGCGGAGCGCACACGGACGTGTTTACAGCGTGTTTGTGGAAGCAATGCCCCGCCTGCAGTCGCCGTTCATTGCCCGAGCTCGTCCACCATTCAAAAGGGAGTACAATGACATTTCCTGAAAAAATTGTTTTAGCAACGGGCAACCAAGGTAAGGTTCGCGAGTTTGCGTCTTTATTTGCAGACTATGGTGTGGACGTTATTGCACAAAAAGACTTGGGTGTTTCTGATGTACCTGAAACAGGCACTACCTTTGTCGAGAATGCCATTATTAAGGCCCGTCATGCTGCTCATGAAACCGGACTACCCGCAATTGCTGACGATTCAGGCTTAGTGGTTGATGCTCTGGGTGGCGCACCGGGCATTTACTCAGCTCGTTATGCTGGTGAGAACGCCAACGACAGTGCGAATATCGACAAGCTACTTGCTGCTCTCGATGGAGAAACTAAGCGCAAGGCGCATTTCTTCTGCACATTGGTATTTATGCGTCATGCAGGCGACCCCGTACCACTGATTAGTCAAGGCAAATGGCAAGGTGAAATCTTAACCTCTCGTTCTGGTGACGGTGGTTTTGGCTACGACCCTGTCTTTTATGTACCTAGTCATGGCTGCAGCGCAGCTGAACTTGAAAAAGCAGAGAAGAACCGCATTAGTCACCGCGGTAATGCGCTAGGCATTTTGCTAGATAATATGAGAGTTGCTTTTGCTTAACCCCCCGCTAAGTTTATATATTCACATTCCATGGTGTGTTCAAAAATGCCCGTATTGCGATTTTAATTCACACGGGCTCAAATCTGCCTTGCCTGAAAAAGAATATGTTGCCCATTTGCTCGACGACCTCGCCAATGACGCTAAGCACATTGGTAACCGCACAGTAGAAACCATTTTTATTGGTGGTGGAACGCCAAGTTTGTTTTCTGCTGAGGCGATACATAACATCTTGTCAGGCGTTAAGTCGCGAGTAAACTTATCAAACAGTGCAGAAATTACGATGGAAGCTAACCCCGGCACAGTGGAAGCGGGCAAGTTTTCAGGCTTTTATCAGGCAGGCGTTAACCGTATCTCTGTAGGTATCCAAAGCTTTCAAGAGAAGCACCTTGGTGTTTTAGGAAGAATTCACAACGCGCATCAAGCAGAAAATGCCGTAAAACAAGCTCACACTGCTGGTTTACCTACGTTTAACCTAGATTTGATGCATGGACTGCCTGAGCAAAGTGTTGATAATGCAATGAGTGATTTACGCAAAGGCATTGCGCTAGCTCCTTATCACCTGTCGTGGTACCAACTTACCATTGAGCCTAACACGCCTTTTTATTCGCGGCCGCCGGAATTACCCGATGACGATATTTTGTGGGACATTCAGGAAAAAGGTCATGCCCTGCTTGAAGCCGAGGGGTTTCAACAATATGAGATTTCAGGTTATGCAAAGCCAGGGCATCAGTGTCGGCACAATTTAAACTACTGGCGTTTCGGTGACTATATCGGTATTGGGTGTGGTGCTCATGGCAAAATTACCGATGCTAAAAATGGCACCATTCATCGAACGGTGAAGACCAAACACCCTCGTGGTTACATGGAAATGAGCCGTCCTTACATTGACAGTACAACTCAAGTACAAGCGGAAGATTTGCCTTTTGAATTTTTTATGAACCGCTTTCGTTTGTTAGAGCCTTGCCCTATTGATGATTATCACAACTTTACTGGCTTGACGCTAAGTGACGATGTGCAATATGCACTTGATGATGCACAGCAAAAAGGGTTGTTAGAAATTACCGATAAAACATGGCAAGTGACAGCTAGAGGCAGGCGCTACCTTAATTCGTTACTTTCTTGTTTTGTGTGAGTACAAGAGAAAATTGCCTTGCGACTAATCTGATATCTGACTACTACTCGCCTGACTCTTCATTGGACTTTTTCTTTTGGGAAATAATGATGTCGTAAGGCTTAAAGTCGGGAACACTTGCGCGCAACTTTTCTTCAGCAATGTCTAAACGCTTGAGCTTTTCACAAAACCATTCGGCTTTCTTGCGCAATGTTGTTGCTTTGTCTCCCACGTCTAACTGTTCACCAACGCTGTTAAGTTGACGGGTAATTTCAGCCACTTTTTCTTGGTTAACATCGCTGTTACCCGTGTTGATACCACTGATTGCCGATAAGATCCCACCTACCGATGTTGAAATAGCCTCTTCCAACTGCGCTTCAATTTCGCTATCCACAAAATCATCAACGCTTTCTAACGATCCGGGGCCAATAAAGTAATGGTTGCTGGCATGCCTAAACTTGTCTTTAACGCGGTTCTGAACACGGCTCATTGCCGTATTTAAACGTTCGTAGCTGTCGTGATCTCGCCCTACCAAACCAAGGTAAACGTGCTCTATGGTATCAATGGCTAAATCTACACCTTCGGTAGCCAGTACAATCATCTTGGGAACAACATAATGCAGACCGCTTGCATAATCTTTAAGCCAACCGCGCTGTTCATCGGTTAGCGTCTGCCACCGACCACCTATAAATAACTGAGATTGTCCGTTTATTTGGACAACAGTACGTGTTTTGTCCAGCACCCTAAGCTGGTGATTGTTTACCGCAATTCCAAATGCGAAATCGATATCACACGTATATTCTGCCTGCGCTGATGAACTAAGCCCAGTGAACAAAAACATTGTGAAGATTACAGCCCGAAGGCGGAAAAATATTTTCATACTAATATTGTGGCTAGCTTAGTGCGAAATAAAAAGCCATCATGAGTCTAACGTGCTAAAAATCAGGTTGAATTTGACTATATCGTTCAAAAAAGAAAGCACGCATTATATAGCGTGCTTTCAATGATGAAAGTGTTAGGACGAGATCTTGCAAAAACCTATGTGTAAAAACCCTTACAACTTACTCATTAGTATAAGTACGGACCAAGCGCACATAAACAAAGCGGTCTTTTTCTTTTATGGAGTGGCTTGCGTTAAAAAACGCTACAACCCAAGCGCGATCTGGATCTGTCACTGATGGCGTTGAACTCCAAAAGTCATCAGCTGGAGTGTTAGGAAACAACACAGTATTGATTGCCGGTCTCACACAGTTGCGCTCAGTAAGAGAAGCCAACTCTTTTACATTAGGTAGACGCCAGCCGGATAAATCGGTGTCACTAGCTTCATGAGCTTGCACAAGGGCTTGCTGCCATGAGAACTTATCTGCTTCACCAACACACGAATCTACGCTCCATGTCTGCCCTTCTGAACACCTGCGCCACACAAGGTCGGAAGCAGTATCAAGCACTTGATCTTCATCTAAAATAACGAAGTCTTCATCTGGTTTAGTGGGTACACCTTCTTCTAGGCATTCTTGAGCGAACACATTTGAAGCAACAAAAGAACTGGCTAAGAGTAATGTTGCCATAACATTTTTGGTTAGTGTTTTTGTTGTTTTCATTATCTTCCCGCTCTTACTAATCGAACACGTGAGGCTGCTGATTTATTCAAAAAGTTATCGACACCACTATTAAAATCTAATGCCCAGGCGTTTCTGGCTTCATCGCCACTCACCCCATCAGCACTTGATGTGGCTGTCCAATACCACAATGGTGATGAGCTGAACGTACCTGTATTTGGGAAGTAGTTTTCATCTACAACTACTCCAGAGGCAATACCTAAATGCATTAATGAAAATAGTTCATTATGTGACGGTAGACGCCAGTCATAGAAGCCACATAAGCCCATTGCATTAACTGCTGCAATGTAAGCCGCTGTGTTACAAACACCTAATAAACAACTACCATTACTTCCCGTTTCATCACCCGCGAAACCACCATTATTTTCTTCGTCAAACCAGGTGTAAGTGAAACTGTGGTCTTGAAATGAGCCATCATCAGTTTTTACTTCCCACACCAAGCCCGTTGTGTTGTCACGAACACAAGACCACTCGGCTACACTGGCGTCTTGCTCATCACCATTTTCGTTAAGGTGGGTAAAATCGAAGCTGGCTTGCCCTCTTCCCGCTTTCTCATACACACCGTTTTTATTGATAACATCTTGACCACGTTGGCCATCTTGGCCTGGGTAGTCGTTTTGTTGCGCAGACGTCAATGCGGTAGCAGTAGATTGCTGAACTACACCCGTATCGTTAAGAAGTGGTGTTGGTATAGGTAAAACACGCACATTTATTGTGTCTTCAACGGCGTTGCCATTGGCATCTGTAACGGTGAGTGTATATGCCACAACTGTAGCTTGAGATACTAGTGGTGCAATATCAAACGTGGAACGCGCGTCACTGTCATCTATGTCAGGCGTATTTGAAGGTAACCCGTTACCGCTTCGCTCCCACAAATAACGAAGGGGTAAGGCACTTGGAATAGTGGTAGAGCCCTCGCCTTTTAATATCACCACTTCGCCACTAAACACACCTTGTGACACACCTGCACTTACAACGGGAAGCGTTTGGGTTTCTGACTGTACTTGAATAGTCACAATTTCGGTGTCTGTCGCACCTTCAAAATCAGTAACCAGTAACTCAAATTGCAGGCTTTGCGCATCACTGGTAATTGGGGTAGTAATGGTCAACGTAGGTTCGTCAATTTCAGCACCTGTGATAACGTTTGGCCCGGCGACTTGCGACCAACTGTAAAACTCAATACCTTGTGGGGTTTCTCTGGCATCTTCATCGGAACTCGATGAACCATCGAGGATAATCTCTACACCACCTGGAAAGCGATTGGCTGGCAGTGTTCCCCACTGAGGAACAACGATATTGGCCACTGGAGCAACATTTACTGGCGTTACCGTTACTGTGGTTGAATCGCTGGCAATGTTACCACTTGCGTCATTCACCGTTACCGTAACAACATAAGTCGACTCATTTATTACTTCAGGGGCTGTAAAACTAACCGCGGGTGATGTCGCATCACTTTGCACCAATGACAACGCCGGTGTAGAAACCCAACTGTATGAATAGGTGGTATCACCGCCCGTTGCTGTTGCATTTAATGTATGTTCAACGCCCTCAGTTAACGTAACATCGGGGCCTGCATTCACCACTAGGTTACTGGTAGCAGGCGCAGAATCGTCTGAACCACCGCCACCACAAGCTTGTAATAACAAAAGCGTAAACACAAAGCCAGCAGCGCGAGCCAATGCGTCAGACGCTTTGTGTGAAGTGAAAAGAAAAGTGGCTTGCATAATTACTCCCTATGCATAACAAGCGAATACGCCTTGCATTGAAACATGTCGTTTATGTATTGATTATTGCAGCGGGTAGGTACTTTAACACTCAGCGCTTACACGCTTACAATGTTCTATGAGTCTCTTGCGCTTCTGAAATCATGACTTGCAATGCTTCCAATTGCTTTTTACCCACCGCTACATCGGTCATGTCGTATATCATCATACTTATGTAATCGACTTTCCCCGTCGCAGATGTAAGCGGTGAAAGCGTGATATTTTGATACATGAACAATTCACTTCCTGTAATCGGCCGATAATTAGGAAACTTGAACAAATAAGGACGTTGTTCCCATGTCATAAATGCACGGGTTTTAAGATCGAATACAGGCTTAGCTTTCTTAACAAACCAATCCTGTTTTATGGTTGGAAAAAGCGAAAACAGCGATTTATCTCTTACCTCACTAGGCAGTAAGCCACTGTGACTTTCCATAAAACCGTTCCACACTTTTACAGTGAAGTTACGGTCGAGTACTACTATGCCGACGTCTACTGACTGCAGCATATCCATCATCCAATGGAATTCTTGTAACTCTTCTAGTTGCTGGCTCACTACTCATCCTCCAACAAATGGGCAAGTTTTGAATTCATCATGTTCATTGATTCTTCGGTAAACAACAAAATCAAGTCACACTGTACATTGTAGCCCTCTAACCCATAGCTTAACTCAATGGCGAGAGTACGCCGCCATTTTATTTTATTCATACTGATAATTTCAGTAATTGCACGGTGTTGCCCCAGCACAATAGGATGACCTTGACTGAAGTTAATATCCATTTGATTGGCCAAGCCAGTTAAACAGGTGCCAATCAAGATACTGGCCGCGTCCATTAGGAGTTCAAGCTGCAATTGGTCGTCAACTTCACCTTCAACATTCAGAATTTTTGCCACGTCATCAAAGCTCGAATCACTTAAAATGCACAATGCTTCGCCACTTACGCCAGGACCCAAGAACCCCTGACATACGGCAGTGACTTGCTCGTGACTTTCGATATCGGAAAGCATCATATGCAGTTCAGAAACTTCAATAAGGTTGACATTAGGAATGGGCAATTCAACAAACACATTCATAATGCGTGCAAGATGATCGCCCGCTTGCCCCATCGCAATGTTAGTAATTTCTTGGTAACAGTCGCGAATATCAGGATCTAACGGGGACAGTTCCTCTTCAACCACCTCGTCAACATGCAAGATATTATGCTTATCGAGCACATCAGCAAGCGCCTTAGGATCCACCGGCTTGCGTATAAAATCCAACGCACCTAAGGCTGTCACACGGGCGTGAGCCTCGGGTTGAATGTCACCCGACACCACAATTACTTTGGTTCGAAGTCCTTGCTGCTGAATAGCTTCCAAAGTGCCGTAGCCATCAAGTATAGGCATATTGAGATCGAGTAATAGCAAATTCCCCTTACCTTCGCTGAGCGCAGTTAACGCTTCTTGACCATTTTTCGCGAAGTGTACTGCCACTTCCCAATCTTGTGGGAGGCACTTTGCAACTTGCTTTCGAGCAACCAGAGAATCGTCACAAACGAGTACAGAAAACATGGAATTAATTTACCACCAAGTATTTGATTACAGCTCTCACTGAAGTTTCACTAATTAGCCTTGTATCGGCACACTTGTGCTGAACTGAAGCGATGTTTTATAGATGCCCTATATTGATACGAAACACCTCACTAAGAAATAGCACTTTTGGAGAATATTGCCACTTCCTTTTTATCAGCTTTTAGCCGAATAAGCTAAACAGTAGGGGTAGGACCAGCGCAGTGAATATGCCATTTATACATAAACCGAGTGTCGCCATGGCTGAGACATCATCGCCCATATGAATGGCTTTAGCAGTGCCTACAGCGTGCGCCACCGTGCCTAATGCAATACCTTGCGCTTGCCTGTCTGTAACCTTAAATAGCAAGAACATACCCGATGAAACAATAGCACCAACAACACCAGTAACAATGACGAAAACGGCAGCAAGGGCTGGAATGCCACCAATTTGTTCACTTGCCTCCATAGCGAGAGGTGTAGTGATAGACTTTGCTAACATCGTCATCTGCATGGCCGAAGGTGCATCTAGCAAATATAGCGCTAGCCAGGCTGTCAGAGGCGCAATTACGCCGCCAATAGCAATACTTATCAGTAGACGCCAACCGTAATGTCGCAAACGTTGCCATTGTCGATAAATAGGTAACGCTAACGCCACTGTTACCGGCCCCAATAACCAGTGAAGTAACGAAGCACTTTGTTGATAATGGAGCACTGAGGTTTGGCTGAAATAAAGACACAACCCAACCAGTAGTGCCGTAATAATAAGTGGGTGCGTAATAGGGTGACCACGACATAAACGATGACAGTTAAGACCAATAAAGTAACTCGTCAGCGAAATAGCTATCCAGGTAATACCTGAAATTGAAAAGGTATTGTACAGCGCATCAATCATCGCAAGTGCTCTCATTTTTATGTTGATCACGCTTGCTGGCCTCTTTTATTACGCGTTTGCTTATAGAATTCTTTTTAGAAAATAATCGTTGTGAAATCCACCCCGTGGTACCAAGACAAAGCGATGTGGTTACAACGATAGCCAATACAATAGCCAGCGCGTTTTGTTGTATTTCACTCCAATACAGTGAAACGCCTAACACTGCGGGTACAAATAGCAAAGACATGTGTTTTAGCGGGGTCAGGGCAAAGTTAGCTACGTGATGCTCGAAGATGGGAAAAATAAACAATAGTGAAAGCAAGAAAAGCAAGCCAACTAAAGACCCAGGAATTGGAAGCACAAAGGTGTGAGTAACCAAGTTACCCACGTAGTACGCGCCAAATACGAGCGCTGCACCGATGACATAATTTTTCGCACTATTCTTTTGCACTTCGCACATGACCTTCGTGTTACTTTTGACGATTTGACGAAGAGAAAGTGTAACTATTTGAAGGCACTATCACCAGCAAGACAAAGGTCTTAGTGTGAAATTATCGAAGTTAGCAGTTTTCGCGGTCTTGCCATATTTGATAGTAATATTTGTGAGTAATTTTAAATACTTCACCACCTTGCATGACTACCCTTTGCTGATTAAATTTTTGCTCTAAATGCGCTACGTGTTGGGCATTGACCACCACAGAGCGGTTGCAGCGTTTGAAGTGTTCATCTCCAAGGCGTTTAAGAAGTTCACACAAGGTTGTTCTAACCACAAAATTTTCAGACATGGTTTGTACGCACATATAATCCCCTGCGGCCTCTATCCATTTAATTTCCGCGGGGTCTACACATCGCCATCCGTTTTCAGATTTAATGCCAACAACCTTAGGCTCATTGTTTAATGACAGTTGACGACGAAGTGTGGCAAGTAATGCTGACTCAGTGACACCGTGTTGCCTGCATAGCCCCTTTACAAGCTGGCTAAATTGACTTCCTCGCTGGTAATAATGATACAGATGTTTGACGTGCTCAATAGAAAGTGAAACCTGCTCTTGATCAAATGGAAATTTGATAAAACCTGACGCATTGTACTGAAATGCCAATAGTGCTTCGTTATCCATCTCTCCTACTGCAATCCAATAGCGTGAAGCGAGATTACGACTTGATTGGCCTACAGTGTAAAACCCTATTGAATGCGGGTGTTTTTCTGCCAATGCTAAACAATGTCCCGTCGATTCAGCCTCAAAGATTTGAGAAAATATTCCCAAATGCCTCAGTACTTCAACGAGTGCTTTTTGAAACGAAGCAGATTGTAAAAACACTAATGCAATCACTTGCTTTCCCTTTATCGGTCTTCAATGGTTATAGCGACGAAAAAGGAGCTACAACAACCGCTGTAGCCCAAATTGCCAGGGGGTAGAAACATAAACATTAACGCTTAGCGGTTAATACAGCTTGAGATGTGTTCGCATGTCGGGCTATCAACGCGCCCGTTTTTTCTGCGCCATGCGTTGCGGCAAAGGTCAACATATCTTCACCATTACATACTAAACCTTGATGGAGGTCGCGATAGTTCAACCCCGTTGCTTTTACTGCACGGTTTAGCTTAAGACGGTTGTCGCTTTTTACAGCTTCACAAACTGCGACGAGCTGGTCTTCCATCTCAGCGGGGAAACTTTCTGCTTGAGCAGCACTTGCAACAAACGAAAAAGAAAGGCCAATGAATGCAAATTGGGTAATGCGGCGTGACATAAACATAACAAAAATCCTCTAGTAAAATTCGGCAATGCGGTGACTACCTCTTTTTGCCTCCGCAGCATTAAACTAGTGAAACTTTGTTAAATTAACGCTATAAAATCGTTAAAACCCCGCTATTTGCGACGTTGCGATAAGTGCACAAATTGCAGAGTTTAATAATCGGTCTAAACAGTTATTAGTCGTGCTTAACACACACTTTGATACAAACAGATAATAGAAAGGAATATAACTGAAAGTGGATGGAATTATCTAAAAAGAAAGTGCTTAGCACGTATAAAGGTTAACTTGCTTTTTACGAGTTACTGGGGCCGTCTTGAATAGACCCCATCAGCTCAAGGCATTCACCCAATCAGAAAAAGCTGTCCTGATGAATTTTGATAAACATGCTAGTGCCGGTTTTAGAATAATCAATTTTGTACTCTTTACCATTTAAGGTTTGTATAAAGAGTAACGTTTTTTCGTCCCCAAAAACCTCACTGGTAGTTACATCTACCATTTCCATGTCCATCATTTTAGCTTCGCGCTTATTCTCAGGCACTTTGCCTTCGTATTGCTTAATACCTTTATAAGTTACAATAATTGGCGGATGTTCATCACCGTTAATTACCAATAGATCTAACTTTCTTATTTTATGTATTATGGTATTGCGACCACTAGTAATAAAAGGTTTCTCTGTCATTCTCATCTCCGCGACTGCTCACCTGCTTATTTTTGATTGTTAACAAATTCACAAGACGACCAGTTTACCACGATGTTAACAAAGGCACACAAGCATTTGGTTGATATTTCGGATAAAGTATAAACACAAATTGCGTCAAAAGAGCAAAAAACTTACTTTTTTTCGGGCCTTTTATGCATTTTTGTGAAGGTTTGGTCAGTTAAGCTTTGTAAAAATGCCACAAGAGCCGCTTTTTCTTCTTCGGTAATAGTGAAGCCTTTAATAAACGGGCTGCGATAAGGGTTGGGCATTTCGGCGTAGTTACCTCCTCTAGCATAGAAATCTATTACCTCTTCGAGAGTAGCTATGCTGCCGTCGTGCATATAAGGCGCAGTAAGTTCGATATTGCGAAGCGTTGGTGCACGGAACTTACCCATATCGCGTTTATTGTGCGTTATTGCGTAAAGTCCTACATCAGATAACGGATAGCTGCCTTTGCCATCCTCGTTATAAAGACCCGTATTGTGAAACGGCTGCACGCTAAACGCCTGAAAACTATGTTTCGAAGATTGCGTAAAGTTAATGCCACCGTGACAATGAAAGCACTCTGTACGCTCAGAGAAAAATAAATTAAGCCCTTTTATCTGTTGCTTTGTTAACGCCTGATCGTTACCCGCATAAGCATAGTCATCGAATGGGCTATTAAAAGACACAAGGCTTCGAACATAGCTGGCTAACGCTTTAACAATAGTATTCATTGACGCCCGTTCATCGCCATAGGCGGCCTTAAATAGCGCTTTGTATTCTATAGTGGAGAACCGTCTAAGAATTTCTGATTCGTTTCCAGTCACGCCCATTTCAATAGGGTGCTCGTTAAATAGCGGGATAAGGATTTGCTTTTCTATGCTTTCCAAGTTGTTGTGCGCCCATGTAAAAGAGGCATTATAGGCAACATTCACTAAGGCTAAGGCATTGCGCTTTAGTGCTTCGCCATTAGCCCCTACAGACACTTTTTGACTTTCAGCAAATGACAACGCAGGCTGATGACAATCGGCACAAGACAATGTTTGGTTTACACTTAGCGCGCGGTCAAAAAACAGCGCTTCGCCTAAAGCCACACCTTCTTCTGTCATGGGGTTATCTTCAGGTACCAAGGGAATAGGCACATTGTGTGGTAAAGACCATGAATACGGCGTGGGAGCTTTGGTGCACGACAACAGTAATGATGCTAGTGAAACAAGTATTACATGTTTTGCCGTGCACTTTTTAAGGCGTGGAAAATGAGAAGCTATTGCCACTTTATCCACGGTCTATGCACTAAGTTTTGAATTAGTTTGTCGCAAGGCGCGGATTCTGGGGTTTCAAACATACAGCTTGGGCTGTCTTCAAGATTTACCTGCGCAACGATATTAGACACTGACACTTCTAAATCGAGGTCGGTATCAAGCTGTGTCATTGGCAAAATAAACTCTACTCTATTAGTAAAAGCACATGATTTTTCTGGTGGGCGTACCGCTGACTCCGACTCACATCCCACACTGCCTAAATGATACGACCAGGTGCGGGTAGGGTCGCTGTGCTTAGACACATCTATGCGCAAGAATTTGTGCCCATTTTGCCAGCTCCAAAACATTGAGCTGTCGTTAAGCGGAGATGGCAATGTTAACGGATTCGCATGGTTTTCCGCCACCGGCACCCCCATGGTAAATCGCAAGTTTGTGGCCAATTTCATTAACGCCTTAGAGACATCTAACACAATTTTGTCATTGGCTTGCTCAGGTGCGTTGCACAAGGAATGAAACTTCATTAACGCCACTTTAGCCGTTTGCCAATCATTTTTTTTGAAATTAACTGGCTGCCATTTTCCGTCTATTCTAACTTCAGGGTTGCTTAAGTAGAAACCAAAGTAATCGATATTCCAGCGCTGTTGGCCAATTTTCATTAACATTGGGCATTCACCGGTATCAACATCCACTAAGGAAAACGGAATTTCCCCCGGTTCGCGGCCACTTAAATTAATACTGTCGCAGCCAGATAGCGACAACACCAAAGCGGTAAGTAACGATGTAATGACACCTTTTCGATAAGGCAATTTCATTTGATTATGTACTTCCTTTAAATATCTGATACTTTTTTGTACAGGTATGGACACAATAATATGCGTTGATAACACAATGAAAGTATTAAACCTGCTTCCAATAGTGCTGCTTTTGGCATTTACTAGTCAAGATACATTCGCTCACACCGACCACGACAAAGCGCGTTTTGTCGCCGTTGATGGTGTTGACCAAGGAAAGTGCGACAACCGATTTAGGCCCTGCCAATCTATTGCTTACGCCGCACGGCAAGCAAACAAAGGCGACAAGGTTTTAGTTGCAACAGGCGAATATGTATTTGACAGCGCCCAACACGCACAAGTGCTAAACGATAGCCTAATGCCTGTTTTTGGTGGTTTTTCTCGCATCGACCATTACCAAACACAAAACCCAACCATCAATAAAACCACCTTAATAAATGTGCCAGATTATTTGGTGACGTCACTTTATCGCAATGGCTTTGATACAGTCGACTTTGACACGGTTAGCCTTGAAGGTGAACAATCAGCAACGCAGTTAACAAATCAAGCCAATACCAACATGGCTATTGGGGATGGTAAAAGCCAGTTTTTATCAAAAGATGAAAATAAGTACAGCGCGCCAGCTGTTCAAAATAGCATTCAAACCAACTTAGCGTGTGAGAATGGTTTGGCTGGCCCCTATCCTTGTAACAATATTTCGTTACTCTCTCATATTCCAGTGAATGCCTTGTCTGATGTATCAACTAGCGCGAATGATATCTGGGGACATGTGGATTTAAATACCCAGCGAGAATACGCCATTATCGGCATGCGTTCGGGCATCACTGTTGTGGATGTTACCGACCCTCAATCACCCAGCGTTATAGGTGAAATAAATGGGCAAAGTACCTCGTGGCGTGACATCAAGGTTTATCAGCATTTTGACCCACAAGCCAACCGGTGGCGCGCTTATGCTTACGCAAGTGCAGATAGCGTTACTGAAGGGTTTACCATTATCGACCTGAATGACTTACCCAATAGTGTGAGCTTACTTACGCGCAATACCGATGATAACCGTGCCCATAACATCTACATTTCTAATATCGACTACACATTTAATACACCGTTGAACAATGCAACGCCGCAATTGCATTTAATGGGTCAAGACAGCAACGGTGGTGCGTTTCGTTCTTATGCGCTGCAACTCGCACAAACACCGGCTGCAACTTATATTCCCAGCGCATTAACACGTGAAGATTACGCTCATGATGCTTCATCTATGCGTATCACAGACGCGCGTGCGCAAAGCGAGTGTGTAAACGGCACCAGCGAAGGCTGCACTGTGATTTTAGACTTTAACGAGGACGTTTTAAGATTATGGGATCATACCAATGCATCACAGGTAGAAGCGCTAAGTGCAACAAGCTATAACAATGTGGCTTATACCCACAGCGGATGGTTTAGTGAAGACAAACAATACGCCTTTGTGCACGACGAGTTAGACGAACGTAACTTTAGCCTTAGTACGCGGGTGCTGGTATTTGATATTTCATCGTTAACCGCCCCTTTTCTTGCTGGCACGTGGCAGGGCGATACAAAAACCATTGATCACAACGGATATGTACGCGGAAACCGATATTATATGTCTAACTATGAACGGGGCTTAACCATACTGGATATTTCAGACCCTACTGCCCCTGAACAAGTTGGCTTCTTTGACACCTACCCCGCATTCAATAGCACCAGCTTTAACGGTGCATGGGGCGTTTACCCATTTTTACCCAGCGGCAATATTTTGGTTAGCGACATGCAACGGGGTTTATTTGTGTTACAAGACAACACTCAGCTTTCATCACCCCGTGTAGCATTTGAAAATACTCAGGTAAACACAAATAGCAATTCACCGTTAACCTTAGCCGTTAACAAAACTGGCAGCGATGCCATGAGTGTGCATTATGAAGTACTTAGCGGCTCAGCCACTACAGATGATGTGACATTGGCAACAGGGCAGCTTGATTGGGCACAAAATGACACGGCCCCCAAATCAATTGCGTTAGAAATAGCGGCCAATAGTAGTGACGAGAGTGATGAAATATTTTTTGTACGCTTGTTTAACCCACAAGGCGGTGGAATAGCCACAGGAAGGGGTTATAGCCGAGTCACCATCAAGGGCAACGCACAAACTGGCAAAGCAGAGTTTAGCGTTAATACACTATCGGTACTGGAAACCGACTCCCCTTTTACAATAAACGTAAATCGCCAAGCTGGCAGCGAAGGTGAAATGGTTGTTCACTATCAACTAGAAAGTGATACTGCGACCAGTGGGCAAGATGTTGAAGCACTGTCGGGAACCCTTGCGTGGCTTGACGGTGATACACAAGCTAAAGCCATTACCGTTAACTTAATTAACGACAGTGAAGCTGAGGAAAATGAGCAGTTTACTATTGCCTTGTCGTCTGACAACCCAGCGTTATTGGGCAGCTTCAGTGAAGTGGTTATTACCATTAAAGACGACGAAAGCAATCAAGCCCCCATTGTGAATGCTGGTAGCGACTTTTCGGCCCTTTTGCGCACAACCCAAACCCTTCAAGGCAGTGCCACCGACCCAGAAGGTGCGTTAGTTGGCGTACAGTGGGAACAAACATCGGGCACCACAGTAACCATCAACGATTCAGCTACACTAGCGGCCACCTTCACAACACCAAATAGTGCAACAACACTGGTTTTCACATTAACGGCAACCGACGAATTTGGCGTAACCAGTAGTGATACTATTACGATAGAAGTAGAAGCCCCAGTGGAAGTGGTAGAGGTAACTGAAAGCAGGTCAAGTGGTGGCGGAGGCAGTGTTGGCTTTGTTTGGTTACTGACCTTGATAGCCCTATTAGGAAGACAAAATTTGTTTTACCGACAAAGTAAAACAGCGTTATTTAACACTAGAAGCCCTAACACTGAACAAAAATAAAGCAAACGCATCACAAAGCACCGTAGGGGGCGTGACAAGGCAATTAAAACTGCTTATACTTGCGCTCGCTTGTGATTGTTAACATTAATAATTTCAACGCACACTTCAAATATGGCCCTATAGCTCAGTTGGTTAGAGCATCCGACTCATAATCGGCAGGTCCCCTGTTCAAGTCAGGGTGGGGCCACCATTTCTCCCTAAATTTCAGGGCTCTACCCCATAAACGGGGGTTCTATCAATTTATAAGAACCAATAAGATAAGGGACTATATAGGCTGATTAATCAAAAGCAGTATTAAGGTTTTCTGCTCTTAGTATTCGCATGACATCAACGCAGTCATTAGAAACGACATAGTAAATAGCATGTTTTCCATACACACTTCGTCTATATCCCTTACGAATGTGATCAACAGCCTGATAATGCAACGGATTTTCCGCAATGCTTTGAAACTGAATAATCAATCCATCAACGTATAATTTAGCCTGAGTTAACCCAAAGTTATCAATGCCATATTCAAATAGCTGCTCGAAATCCTGATCGGCAGCACTACTTAATCTATACTTCGCCATTAGTTTGTTTTCTAGCAATCACCGCATTAACAATATCTTCTGGAGAACGAGAGCTAAAACCGCTTTGCTCTGCTTTGATAAGTTCTTGCCTAATAACTTCAACTTCGCTAGTACGCATTTGCTCTTTTCTGATTAAATCTCGTAATAACTCGCTGTCACTAGCATAATTACCAGTTGCAAGTTGGGCTTGCATCCATTGTTCTTGTTGATAAGTAACTGTGATACTTTTCTTTACCATTGCCATAAGTTACCTCCAATGAAAGAAATTTCGTAAGGATATAATCCTACTTTATACTACCACAATAGAGTTTAGTTCAGAACTGGTAAGAGTCAATTTGAGTTACACCAAAGAATTCATAGGTGGTAACAATATCGGTAAGTTGGTGGTCATGAGCACGTTAAAACACCCACTTATAAAGGGATAGAGAACTTGCCAATGGGGCATCATAATCGGCAGGCCCCCTGTTCAAGTCAGGGTGGGGCCACCATTTTTCTGTCACTACTATCAATGATAATATTTGTCCGTTACGCTCTTAAATGTAAAGCATCCTCTAACTAAGAAAACTCAGCCAGAAAATGCTTAAACACAGGTTCTTTGTTTATCAGGCCGTTGGCATAGACCTAGCTTTCATCAAGTTTCACACTTCTTCTTAGCGCAACGAATTGACGCCCCAAGTCTTGAAAATATACAAAGTCTGAATTTATTGCTGTGACTTGCTTGAGGTAAAACTTCCCTCTTGTATTAAAAATACAATAGTCACTTATTTTCGCCTTTGCGTAAGGGTTATAGTCAGAAGCATTGTCTAATGCTTTTGCTCTCATTGCAGATTGGGTATCAGGGCAGAAAAATGCACCCTGTTCTACATATCCCTTCCCATCCTCAATTTTTTCTTTCTCGATAAGCGTATCTAGTCTGCTTACATCGCCCCAATTTTTATCTGACTCGCGATAATAGTTTAATGCCAACTCAATATCCTTATTAAGTCCATAACCACCCTCTTCGTATATTTTTCCAAGCATGGAAGAAGCATCTTTAAAGCCGCGTGCTTCAGAGCGTTTAAACCACGTCATAGCTTTTTGATAATCCTTGCTTACGCCTAGGCCGTTGTAGTACATCCAGCCTAAATTAAACTGCGCGTACTTCGCTTCCAAGCCATCAGAGCTTACCGCTTTTTCCAAGAACTCCTTTGCGACTTCGTAATTTTGCTCTACGCCTACGCCATTCATGTAATGCCAACCTAGTTGTGCAAATGCATGTGTAGATCCTTGTTGAGCGGCTAATTGGATAAGCTCTATACCGTAGGCTTCATTCTTCTCAACACCCCATCCATTGAAAGTCATTTTGCCAAGTAAGTACGTACCCGATACATTGCCCGCTTTATGAAGCTCTTCAACAACTTTTAATGCCTCTGGACGGTCATTTCTCTCATACAAATATATTCTTGCTAGGTAATATTTCGCTTCTTCACTGCCATGTTCCGCAGCCCTTTTGAAAAGTGTCTGGGCGTTATCAATGTCGGAGTTAATATACGGAGAAAAGTAATACAGCTTCCCAAGTTCTAAACTAGCGTAAGACAAAGTCTCATCATCAATACCGCTGTCTTCGGCGAACGCTTTGTAGGTATCAACAATAAGCGAGTAGTTCCCTAGGTATTCGAAAAACTCGATATAAACTTTTAGTTCATCCAACGTCGATGTGTTGGCAGAGTTAGCTAAATAGCTTGCTAATGTTGAAAAAGTGCCTTGTTGCTTCATTTCATATTTAGATGCAAGAAACACCAGTTTCTTATCATCTAACGAAATAGCGGCCTCTGCTGCTGTATCTAAATAGCCATACCGTGCAAGCTTCACAATAACTTGCTCTTGGCTGCTGCGTTCATTCAACATCACAAGTAAAGAACTCGCTTCACTAGGGTTGTCGTTTTCTACATAAGTTAATGCAACTTTTAAGGTATATGGTTCAGATTCGTTACTTTCGCTAACAGCAGCATTACAAGCCATTAAAAATATTTCAGTACCTGAAAAATGCGCTTTAGCCAAAGTTATTAGCTTGTCATACGACTTTTCAACTTGAGCTGCTGACTCATATTCATCGCAAATTGCTACTCCATTGCTTGATATTTCATTGGCGATATACCAAGAAGACTTAGTTACTTCAAATGCCGACTTTGAAATAACTACCGACAATAGTGAAACAATGCCCGCGATGAATATCGCGTTATATTGAGTGTTGAGTTTTGCTGCCACCCATTTATTCGCCGCAATATGCTGCTGTGATTCCGCTTGCAGTAAACCCATTGCAACTGTTCCACCAAGCAAAATACCAATAACTAAATGACTGATTAATCTACCTGTAGAATTGGCGTCATCAAAAGATTTGGCACCTATGTTCACCATGTAAATGAGAGCGATAAAAATAAATATTACGCCTAACACCACTTTGAGAGACTTTGACATTTCATATCCTTTCTTATAATTCGACCACCCTTCGCTCAAGCAAAAAGGGAATAACAAAGGTAATAAAAATCATAAGGTTGCAGGTTAACGAATCCGACAGATAGGTACACATATCCGACTTTTTCTGATGTCGGCTTGGATTCGTGGTAAGTAAACACTTGTTAAATATCGTGAATTTTTCTAGAAAGCGTTTTCGCGTATATACACCTATTAGTTTCATTTACTAAAAGGTGTATAAGAAATATAGAACACCAGCTTTACAGGTATACTAGTTAATTTGGCTGCGACAAACGTGCTTGAACGAGGCGGTGAGTTGTACTAAATCTCTTTGGTTTTGATTATAAATATCATGAACTTCTGAATACGGCATTTTTGCTATTTTACGAATGATGGTAGTAGAGAAATTGCCAGCCCAACTTTGAAAATTTGGTGTGCCATAACTATTTGCTATCATTTTCCCTCTTTGAACAACCGCAGAAAGATCAATAGGCTCGCCATTGGCTTTAGTGATAATTAACGCCCCCATGAGCATGCCGAAATCTAGACAGTAATCGTCTACTTCACTGTTAGATGTAGCGTTCACCGATGTCGAAACAACCATCATTATTAGCAAAAAGAACTTCTTCATGTATACCTACCTTTATTGTTGTCATTAGTACCATTCCCGTAATGCAAACAGGAAGCAGTAATAAAGATATGTAATTCAAACATTTAATGTATAACAAACCCGACAAATTAATGCACACAACCGACTTTCCATCCAACAACTGGAGTTATGGTTAGGTTTGTTGAGATAACTTTTGTAACTTTAGCGCTTATTTATTTGAATGAGCTATAAAGTCTTTTGGTGACTGCCCAAAAGCTGATTTAAAACTACGGCTAAAATAGCTAGAAGAATTAAAGCCCACTAGATCAGACGTCAACGAGATAGATTTACCTTCTAACAACAGCGCTTTCGCTTTCACTAAACGAAAATTGCGAATGTATTCAGCAGGCGTCTGATTAAACAGAGCTTTCAATTTCCGTTGTAATTGGCGCTCACTCATTGCGACAGCGTCCACCAATTGCTCTACATTGAACTCACTGTCTGTATAACGACGTTCTACCGTGTCATTTAACCGAGTAATAAATTTCTGATCACGCTCGCTTATTATGTTCTCTACCGGCTCATCTTGGGTTTGCTTTGCTTTAAATCGCAATTTCTGGCGCGCTAATGTATTACTAACCTTCAACAGCAACTGGCGAGCTTCAAAAGGCTTGGCTATATAATCGATAGCCCCTAACTCCAGGCCTTTTAATTCACTTTCTTCATCTACTTTTGCAGTGAGTAATATAGTAGGAATGTGGCTTGTATTGTCGTGTTCAGACAATGCCTTAACCAAAGAGAAACCATCCATTTTCGGCATCATGACATCAGAAATAATCAGGTCAGGGATATTTTCAATTGCGTATTCAAGGCCAATAGCGCCATTCTCTGCGCTGGAAACTTTGTATTCACTCGACAGTATGTCAGTCAAGAACCCTCGTAATTCATCGTTGTCTTCAACAATGAGCAACGATTGACGCTGCTGATGACTTGATGACGTTTTGCTAACGCCTAAAGCTAATATTTGCCTATGAGCGGGCGTCACGTTATTGGTTTCTATGGCGAAATCGTCAATGGTTAACGTAAACAAAACTGAAGCATCGCGACTCTCACAGTGGATGTCCCAGCTGTTTTGACGACAAATATCAAGAACCAACGACAACCCTAAACCAAAGCCTTGTTCTGAGTCAGACTGTCCTAAGCGTTCGAAACGATTAAATATTTTGCCAATTTGCTCAGGGCTCAGCCCTGCATGCTTGTTTTCAATACTCAATTGGTAACCGTCGCCTACAATTCTGGAATGAAGCTTTACCCAACCGCCCGTACTCGTATATTTCAGGGCATTCGAAAGTAAATTTTCGAGTATGGAAATCAGGTCTTCTTTGTCAGCATTTACAATGGCGTGACTATCGAGCTTACGCTGCAAAGTGATTTCCTTTTGCTGCATAAGCGGCTCGAACGCAATAACATACCGAATGAGTAAGTCATCAATATTTATTGGCTCGATGTGCTTTTCTTTTTGCTCAATCTTACTTAGGTGCAATATTCGCTCTACCAAACCAAACAAACGCTTGCCGTTATTTTGTATTAAATGGATAAGCTTCTTCTGTTGTTCAGATAAATTAGCGTCTTGCGCAAGCTGTTCAATAGGTGCATTAATCAATGTAATAGGTGTTCTAAGTTCATGGGAAATATTAGCAAAAAGCTGATTTTTCTGCGCTAAGGTAGCAGCCAGCTCCGCAGTCTTTTCATCAATTCGCTGTTGAAGCTGCACTTTCTGCTTTAATAACGCATGGGTTCGAAATCGATAGTAAGCGAACCCTACCAGCAGTAGCAGTAGACCATACATCATCAATGCTATATTCGATTGATAAGGCGGGGGCTCAACGTCGATTAGCATTTTGTTATGCGCACTTCGCCATTGTTTGCCATCGTTCGAGTATTGCAGAGAGATATCGTACGTACCGGTTGCCAAACCGCTTAGCTGAATAGACATGGCATTGCCCACTTCAACCCATGCTTCTTTATTTAAACGGTATCTGAATTGGCGTTGCTGCAAACGGTAGTAGTCATCCACAAAATAGGCCAGTGATATAGTATCGGCCGATTGGGTGAACTGAAGCTCAATATCATTTTTCGTTGAGGCTTGGGTATGTTGCGATGTGTTTTTGGTTGTCTCTGACAAGGGATAGTTTTCAGGTACTAGCCAACGCAAGGTAGCGTTCGAACTCTCAGCTTTTAGGCGACTTGGAATGATTCTAGACACCCCGTCTATACCAGCAAAATACAAAGTGCCGTCATCACCTTTTGCAACACCTTTTGTATTAAACTCACTGCTTTGTAGGCCATCTCGTTTGAAAAATGCATCTATGTGGTTGGTTATTTTATTCCATCGATACAAGCCATTAAATGTCGACAGCCACAAGGCTGTGTCTGCGTCTTTAACAATAGCTTGAATATAGTGACTTTTTAAAGGTAGCGAGAAGTGAGTAAACGTGTCAGACGACTCTTCGTATTCATAGAGGCCATTACTGGTACCTAAATACAGCTTATCTCCATCCACAAATACGTAATAGACAGTTACGGGGGGCTGGTTATGATTAAACTGCAATGAATAATGGTGAATCTTATCATGCTCGATATCATATCGATTTACACCATCCGTTGTACCAATCCAAAGTTGACCATCCCTACCTTCAACCATGCTGTATATGTGAGTATTGGCGTTAATTCCGCGTTTATCACCACGAAAGCCCACTCGCTTAAAAACGCCTAAATGCTCATCAACAACCTGCGTTAATCCGCCGCGCCAATTAGCGACAAACACGCGCCCACTGCGAGTTTCCACCACATCTAACACAGCCCCTTCACCGGCGTTGTCCAAAATTAGCTTGGTGTGATCATTGTACGATAATGTGGTTAAGTCGGCGTTTAGGTGATAAAGACCACGGTTTGTTGCCAACCAATAGCTACCATTATTAGCGGGTTCAATTTTTAGCGTGAAGGTGTCAATTACTCGTTCAGCGGCGCCTAAAGCGCCGCTTTGTGTAATAGGGTAACGATACAAGCCCCCTACCGCACCAGTCCACAAATAACCTTGGTCAACAAGCAACGAATTAATATCATCAGACATTAGGCTATTTTGTGCTTGTTCCGAATAGGCATATGTCTGAATTGAAAAGCCATTGGCAGGAATAGCAATAATGCCGCCTTGAAAACTACCTAGCCAAATGGTGTCGTCGCGACTAATAAACACAGAGCGAACATCCCGAGAGATGTTCCCAAGCTCTTGAGGCTTAAGCATCGGATAACTGCTAAACGCCCGTGTCTTATAGTCTCGTTTGCTCAAGCCGTTATCATTTGCAACCCACAATGCGCTATTGCTTTCGGCTAAGCTAGCAACAGTACTCTTCTGGTAGTCTTTATTGGGCGTGAGACGCTCAAAACATTCACAGGTTGGCTCGAATCGATTTAACCCGCCTTGTACGGTTCCAACCCACACATCATTGTGCTTAGACACCAATACAGAATATACAGTATCAGTACTTAAGCTGCGCTTATCTTGGCTATTGTGGCGAAAATACTCGAAGCGTTTCAGCGTTAGGTCATAACGATTAAGACCTCCACCCCACGTTGCTACCCAAATATAGTTTCCTTGCTTAGCTAAAGCGCGTATCCATTTATGACTGGTTCCTTGACCATCTTCACTTACTGGAAAAACCGTCACTCGCTGAGTATTAAGATCAACAATATTTAAGCCGTTATCGGTGCCTAGCCACAACGTATCTTCTACCTTTAATACAGATTGAACATTATTATGTGACAGGCCAGATGCGACAGTAATACTGGTAAAGTAATCGCCATTTTTGTGATATTGGCTTAGCCCATTTCGGGTAGCTATCCACAGTGTGTTGTCGTCAGCAAGGTATACCTGATTAACTCGATTACCAGCCAAACTATGCACATTTTTAGGGTCGTTGCGATAAACGTGGAAGGTTTGGCCGTCAAACCGATTAAGGCCATCCTCTGTTCCAAACCACATATACCCATCGCCATCTTGCGATATGGTATGCACCATACTATTCGACAACCCATCTTCAATGTTATAGCTAACATAGTTAGGATTCGGTAAGAACTGGGCGGCACATTGCACTGAGAAAAAAAGAAGAAAGGCCGCTAGAAGAATAGCGGCCTTATTAAAAAATGCTCGTCGTCGAGCGATGATAAGGTGCATGTTGAGCCGAATTACTGCATTCATTCTAATAATTTGAAAATAATACGATATTTTTCAAATATTCTCATACACCTAACCGACATACTTTTGTCGAGATCCGACATAGTATGTATTTATTACTGTTTCAATTTCACAACTTAAAAAACGTTAACCTAGTAAGTGTAACGTGCCTGCACGTACCACATGCCACCGTTAAACCCGAATGGGCTAGATTCAGAATAAAGCTGACCTAGGCTTCCCGCACTTGGGTTATCTTCTGGGTATTCGTCGAACAGGTTGTTTACACCAATAACAAGGTCTAAGTTTTCGCTGTACGCGTATTTAGCTTCAACGTCTATTAAGATAGCCGCGTCGATGTCATTTACGCCATTACCTGTATCATCCCAACCACCGTAATAGTTAGCACGAACCAAAGTGCGAAGAGCACCTTGCGTATGTGTCCATGAAATATTACCACGAAGGTTTGGCAACAAGTCTTCAATGGCAGCAACACGGCCTTCACCAATTGGGTTAAGCGTGCCTACATCGTCAACCTCGGTCTCGTTGTAGTTCGCCGCTAACGTAATACGTGAATTACCTTCCCATAAGTCGAAGCTGTAGTTACCTACAATATCGATACCGCGTGTAGTGGTGTCGAAGCTGTTCGAGAAGAAACGGAACTGAGACAGGTCGTCTAGGCCAATAAAGTCTGAACGGTTGATAATACCTGATGCATCAAGCTCGGTAAGCGCCTCAGATACGGTTCCATAGTTTGTGCCACCACCAGCGAAGTTAAGCGCATCTAGGAAGTTTACGTTTGCACCTAGTGCTACGCGATTTTCCATCTCGATGCTGTAGAAATCGATGGTCCAACTCATATCTGCTACATCAATTGATGCACCAAATGAGAAGTTCACCGCTTCTTCTGGGCCTAAGTCTGGGCGACCATTACCTTGGCTTTCAATGAAATCAGCCGCTAACTGTCCTGCTGCCGATGACAATGGAAGTGTACCTTGGTCAATCAGCACGCCATTCACGTTTTGCGTGGTAACGTTAGTAATGCTTGCCTGACCCGCCGTTGGTGCGTGGAAACCGGTTGAGTATGCACTGCGTAGACGGAAATCGTCAGTGACGTGAAAAATACCCGCTATTTTGAAGTCGGTTGTATCACCAAACTCACTAAAGTCTTCACGACGCACAGCCGCTTGCAGTGTAAGTTGTTGAGTTACATCTGCCTCTAAGTCAATATAAACGGCAGTACTGTCCTGTGAAGCACTTGTATCACGTGGGAAACCACCAAAACCGTTAGAGCTAGAAGAGAAGCCTTGGCTTGCCAATGGCCCAAGCGCATAAGAGGCTTCGTCACCGGCAAACAAATCGAACTCTTCTTTACGGTATTCTGCACCAAACGCCACATTCAGATCAGACTCTAAACCTACATCTACACCGTACACGAAGTTTAGATTAACCAAGGTCTCGGTTTGCTCTTGTCCACCAGGTACAAAATCACGAGGTGTATCTGGCCCTAACGATGCGTTAATCGTGTTCTTAATAAAGAAGTCGGTACGGTTTGAGCCGCGCTGCGCACTGAAGTCGTAGCCTAGGCCACTACCAATTTCTAAATCGCCACGCACACCTACGGTAAATGCCATATCTTCGTTATCGCCACCAAAGCGCGGTACAAAGCCAGTTGGAATAGTTTCAATGAACGAGAAGCAGTTATCGTCCGCTTGTACTTGTGCTAAGAATGTTGGATCAGGGAATACATTACCTTCACCGCCAATTGGAATACCATCAATACAGCTTCCGCCTACTCCCACACCGTCAAGGTCACCAACAAGTACCGAGTGTACACCGTTTGGATCTGCCATACCTGTTAGCGGGTCAACTAATGGGCCCGCGTATACACCGCCACGCTGACTACCTTCAGTAACTGGGTTCCGGTAGAAGAAACCACCTGTTACCGTGCGCTTGCCGTAGTTACCAAATAAGTAAAGTTCCGCTTTTTCGTTTAGCTCATAAGCTGAGTTAATAAAAACCTTATAATCGTCTTCTACATCTGGCTGGCCCCAATACTGTGGCACTTCGTTGGTGTAGGTATTTATGGTAGAAAAATCTGCCTGGGTTAAGTACCCCGCATCAACCATACCTTGAACATCGTTTCGTACCACAGAGCGTACCGTACCTTCTACGTCTCGAATTTCACCAGTGATATTTACAAAGCCATCAGCACCTAACGAGAAACCTGCGTTGGCAGAAATAGTATAGTTGTCACCATCACCTTCATAGGTTGATCCGTAGTTTGCGCGGAATTCAAACCCTTCATCGTCATCACGCAATAGGAAGTTAAGCACCCCTGCGATGGCGTCTGAACCATACTGAGACGACGCCCCGTCACGCAACACTTCTACTTGCTTAAGAGCAAGCGATGGAATAGCCGAGATATCAACACCCTGTGCGCCATCAGAAATACCACCACCTAGGAAAGAGATAATAGAGCCACGATGACGACGCTTACCGTTTACCAGTACCAACACATTATCTGGCGATAGCCCGCGCATATTAGCTGGGCGCACAATAGTTGCTGCGTCACTTATTGGTTGTGTGTTCACATCGAACGACGGTACGTTTGTACGTAGCATGTCTTGTACGTCGCTAGATGAGTTTTGGCGGAATTCTTCACCGGTGATAACGTCTACCGGAACAGGTGAGTCGGCCGCAGAGCGGTTGCTCATACGTGTACCAGTAACAATAATATTTTCAAAATCGTCTGCTTTTTTCTCTTCTTCTTGAGCAAGAGCAGGCGCTGACATTGCCGCAAAAAACGGTAATGAACTAGCAATTATGGCCGAAGTTATTCGATTGAGTTTTTTTCCCTTCGGGAAGTTACCTTGTTCCAATGTGTTTCTCCTTCAAGACTTGTGCTTTTTTTGAGTTTTTGAGTATTTTTATTATTGGCATGGGTAACGCTTATTAGCTGTTGCGAAAAGAAAGGTGTGACAACTAAACTAACAAGCACTATTAAACTAGAATAAAATGACTAAAAAATAAACCCATTCAAAATGAATATCACTCGTTAAGCAAAAATTACATTAGCCTTTAGTTTAAGTACACTTCCAGCATTTAGATGGGAGAACAACAGAACTGCACACTTTGATGTGCTCAAAGTGTGCCCTTGAATACAACTCAATTACATATTCAGCCTATTTCTGTAAAATTAAGCCTTTACCATGTCTTCTATGAAAAACACGCGATCTTGACCAAAGAACATTTCATCGCCCACGAACATGGTAGGCGCACCGAAACAGCCTTTTTCCACTGCTTTCTGAGTATTTAATTTTAGTTCCGCTTTAATATCATCGGTCTCAATGAGTGATAAAAGCGCATCAGCGTCCAGCCCATTTTCAATTAGCTCGGTCCGCAGTATTTCTTCCACTCCAACGTTCAGCCCTTTCACCCACATTGCGTTGAACAAAACGGTTAGATACTTTTCGAAAACGCCCATTTTTTTGGCTGCAAAACAACCTCTCATTATGGTTAGCGTGTTAAAAGGAAAGTGTGGATTCATACTAAAAGGAATACCGTAGAGCTTGGCATATCTTGGCAAGTCATACTTCAGCATATAGCGCCCCTTAGCGGCAACGGCACCGGGAGATACATTATTAGTGGCCTTATGTACTGCACCCAGCAACATGGGCTCGTAAGCGATTTCAGCATTGTAGGTACTGGCAATTCTTTTAAGCTCGCTATAAGCGAAATAGGCCGTCGGGCTACCAATATCGAAATAAAAATCTATTTGTTGGGTCATTAAATATTCTCTTTTTTATTTGTTAAGTGGTTAATTTATTGCTTTAAAGGGCTAGCCTTGGCCTACCATTTTTCTACCCATGGACGTATGTCTAATTCGAATGTCCACGCATTTCTGGGTTGCTCGTGCAGCATTACATAGTTTGTAGCTAAATCTGCAGGCTGCACCACACCATCTTTTGATGACAGTGTTGCGTAGTCGGGGTGATTATCTTTGATCCACTGTGTTTCAACAGCGGCGTCAATAATGACGTGAGCAACATGAATATTCTTCGGGCCAAGCTCTCGTGCCATCGACTGAGCAAGCGCTCGCAACCCGTGTTTTGCGCTGGCAAATGCACCAAAAGATGCGCCCCCACGAACGCTTGCTGTTGCACCGGTAAAAATAATGGTGCCGCTATTGCGCTGAATCATTTTGCGCGCGGCTTCACGCCCCACCAAAAAGCCCGAAAAGCACGCCATTTCCCATATTTTGTAAAACTTCTTAGCAGTTGTGTCGAAAATGCTCATGGGCACATTTGCCCCAATATTAAAAACCACCACTTCTATAGCACCAATATTGGCCTCGATGTCAGCAAATAACTGCTCTACCTGCTCTTCATTTCTGGCATCAACGCCATACCCATGAGCATCAAAACCTTCTGCTTGTAGCGTTTCAGCATAGGCAGAAACCGACTGTGCATTTCGCCTTGCCATACATACAGTAAAACCTTTCAGCGCATAAGCCTTGGCAATAGCACTGCCAATGGCATCACCCGCCCCTACCACTAGGGCCACTTTCTTATCTTTCATCAATAACTCTCCACTTTAGGCGATAAATTAAAAGCAACTAGCAACGACAATGATGTTAAGTTAATCTGACCATTCGGCTTTTAAAATTCATTTATTGTTAACTTAAGGTAAGTTTTACTAATCCTTAAACATCAAAAATCGATGCATCTAAGATCAATACCTACACACCTAAAACTGACTTAAGAGCAAAAAGAGTAAAGAGCGAATACTGTGAACCCACCTCCTATCCAATGGTTACCTGTTTTTTATTATGCAGCCCAGTACAAGAGCTTTCGAAAAGCGGCTGAGCGCCTGTGCGTATCGCCGCCGGCGGTGAGCCAACACATAAAAAGCCTTGAAGCGTATTTGGGTGTGCGTTTATTTAAGCGAAATGGCCCGACGCTTACGCTAACCGATGAAGGTAAGTTTTATTGTCAAAGTATTCAGCCAATGATGATGCACTATCACAGCAGCTTTAATGAGTTTGATAGGCGGTTTAACAAACGTGTGTTGCGCTTAAATACCCCCCTTTTTATTGCTCAAGAGCTCCTTATTCCAAACTATATGCATTTTAAAGTGATAGAGCCGAATGCGGAGTTGCGAATTTCTACTGGCACCGAATACATCGACTTTGATTCCAACATTGCCGATGCAGCAATACGCTTTGGACATGGAGATTGGCCTGAGTTAAACGCAAAACTGCTATGCAAGGTGGCTGTTAGCCCAATTTGTTCAACCAATTACACAAGTTCACAGATAGATAGTCAGCGAACCCTTGAAGAGCAATTGAATAACCAGGTTATTCTTTCTACCGATGAGAGCATTAAAGAATGGCGACAACTGTTTCCCAACATTGCTCCTAAAGAGGTTGTGGTGTGCGACTCTTACTTTTCAATTATTAAATCTGCTGAAATGGGTGTAGGTATTGCACTTGGCATTTTTCCAGCGGTTAACAACTGGATAAACAATCAAAAGCTACAGCGCCTTACTCAGCAAATGTTTGAAATAGAGGCAGGCTATTGGTTTGTTTACCCTAAACAACGCACTGACAACACATTGATTGACGCAGGTTACAAGTGGTCGTCTCAACTATTTGGTAAGTTGCCGAAGTTGGGCTGATTGAGAAGATTCCAAGCGCGCTAAAACATCAATCCCAATACCCGTAGAATAGCCCGCTATTTTACGGGTGACTTTAACAGGGGCATCTTGCATCATCCACACTCTCGTTGCATTAAATTAGCAACAAACTTTATTGCTACTCCTTTTTAGGTTGTGATGCCACATGTAGAGCCTGAACTACCCCTTCTTTGGCTCCTTCTTGAACCCCTTCCTGAGTAAGATTAAGTGCCGTAATTGGAAATGGAATGACAATGCCTTCTTCATCAAAGCGCTTTTTCAATTGCTTTATAAAAGCACTCTTTATAAAGAAACGATTAAAGTACTCCCGTGTACGCAGCATCACAGTTAAGTTAATGCTGGAGTTATCAAAGGTATGAAACAACACAAAGGGCGTGTAGGTATCAACCCCGTATTCGTGATGACGCAAAATATCTTCGGCTACTTCCAAACACACTTTTTCAACGTGCTCTAAGTCTGAACTGTAGTGAACGCCTACTTCCACCGGCACCGACAGTTCGCGCTCAGGGTAGTAATAGTTTATTAATTTTGAATTAGACAACTTACTGTTAGGCACAATAACAATATTGTTGGGCAGCATGCGTACCCACGTTGAACGCCACCCTATTTTTTCAACAAAGCCTTGCTCGCCGGAATCTAATTCAATGAAATCGCCAATGCGGATTGGCTTGTCCATGACCAACTGAATACCGGAAAAAAACGTTCTCTAACGTAGGTTGAAGGGCAAGGGCTACTGCCAGTGAAGTAATACCTAATGACGCCACAATTGGCGTAATAGAAATGCCCATGGTGCTTAAGATAATAAGAATAGCGAGTACCGCGAAAACAGCGCGAACCGCGCCACCGGCAATACCACTGGTATTTTTTACGATGGAAGATTGGTCTTGATACCGCCTCAATAAATAGGTAACAAAGCGCTCTAAAAACAGGAATAAGGTGATGATTAGGCCAGCGTCGATACCAATGGACAGCACTCGCAGTAATAGCTCGTCGTTCACATCAAAAATGCTTACTACACGATTAACCACGGCGATAAAAATAACGAATATGAGTAAATTCAGGGGCGCATTTAATGACAACACCAGCACGCGATAGATATCTGACATACTGCTTGCTTCTGAGCGCGCCTTGTCTTCCAAACGCACCAAAATAAGACGTTTCACAACGAACAGTACCACCACAAGGGCAATTAACCCTGCTATGGCAACAACTTGCTGATTTTCAAAAATGTTCGCCATGTTCATGTAGTTTTTAACCTAACTCGTTTTATTGCATTTCAAAAATGAGAAACTAACCCTTTGATTTTACTGCGTTACCTAAATATTTATTCGCAATGCGTATAGTGGTTTAACTTACACTAATTTATTCCAACGTCTTTAGGCGGTTAGCTTTCGTGTGGCAGCGTTACCCGTTTTCGGCCACCTTGATAGAAGAATACGCAAAAGCCACACCAATTGTTTTATCTACCCTTTTTTAAATGAAATAGGCGTATTGAACACGAAGGTACTCAACGCTATTTAGCGTAGCTCAACGTTGAATTGTTTGGCTAATTCTAGAAGTTGAACGTTATGAGGAAACTGAGTCAGCCCCTCATTTAGTATTCGTACTCCATGCTCAAATTCACCATGAGAAAATAATGTATACGCATAATTGTGCACATACGCTTGCTGATGCTTACCCACCTCGTAGCCTTTTTCGAACCATGTTATGGCTTTCTCTTCAGAGTGTTCTTTTAACTTGGCATTCAAATGTCTAGCTTTAGTGCCGTCAATCTCGATATTGCCGCTCTCGTTACTCGATGAGTTACTATCAAACTCATTGCTTAAGTCGCTTTTCGGTTCGCTTTCTAGATAATGATTTGCCAGCAAAAAACTAGCTCAGCCAATACGAAGGCCACTGCTTCGTTGCGGTTTCTAAAAACTGAATAGCAGTTTCAGTGCTACCCACTTTCATCATGTCATAGGCTGCACTGACATACGTGTAAGCAGACATACTGTTTGACGAAACCGAGGACGGAACTGGTGCCAAATACCAATAATTACCACGTCCCCAAGTGCGTTCGAACAACTCAAGGCTCATCTCGTGGTTTTCCGTCACCCCCGTGTGTAATGTAACTGTGCCCTTTTGGCTGTTAAAGCCAATCACCACGGCATAGTGCCACTGAGGAAGTATTTGAATGGATAGATTCTGAAAAACAATAATGGGAATATTGTCGCTGACCAGCGCCATAATTGTAGAGAGAGTTCCGCGCTCTGTGTAAGGCAAGAATCCATACTGACGAGTGGCGCTCACCATTTCCAATTGCAAGCTGCCCTCTTTGTTGGGAATAAAAAGTTTAGGCGCAATGTCTTTCGGTGTTGCATCAACACCGTAGTAACCAAACACCTCAGACAAGGTAGTCGGCCCGCAATAAAATTGTTGCTGTTTAGAAAAAGGAACGGTATCGATGGTATGCGAAGGAGGCAGTGACACAAAACCTTCTTGTCGCAATTTATCAGCCTGCGGTGTTGCCTGACAGCCCATTAATAGCATAAAGCCTGCCGCTAAGCAGGCTCTTTTAATCCACAGCATGCTAGTGTTAATTACTGATAGGGCGAATGAATGGATACACGTCGGTCACGCCAGCTAAATCTAATATAGCAATAACAGCTAAGACCGTAAGTACCGCACCAACAATACCGCCAGCAGGCGCTTCATTAATTTCAGTATTTAACTGCGCAATTTCTGCGTCTGTCATACCGTTGATTCTGGCAATCGCATCACTGCTATCGACACCAAGGCTAACTAATTTATCTTGAACATCGGCACGATTTACCATCTCAATGAGTTGCAGTTTGTTGTACTGCGCTGCTTGAGTTTGCATAACAGTGTCAGAGCTAATTGCACTTGCTTGAACACTACCCGCCAATAACACTGTCGCTGAAAAGCAACCAATCGCAATTGATTTAATATTTTTCATCATGTTTCCCTCTTCGCATTTATACTTAGCAAGTATAAAGTTAGCAACTATGAGGCCAAGTTAAGCTAAACGGCTTCGCACACGAAAACAGGTTGATTTGGTAGGTAAATTAACGTCAGTTAAGAAACACACTATAGTAAATGAAGAGTTTAAAATGGGATTAGTCAATCGCGTCAAATTAGTAACTGTTACGGTGTTACTTTGCTTACTTGTCGCTTGCAGCAATCACAATTTCTATCACCAAAAAACTGACACTATTCCCTTATCAAACGCTTATGGTTATGGGGTTCTACCCGATTTAAGCGGTTTTACACAAAAGCAGCTTCGACGTCACTGTGAAGCCCAGGACCGCACAACAATATTGGGCGTAACATTATTACTGCATTGTACAAAGACCTTGTTAGGCCATGCCCAATTAAGTAATGAAAATCGACAATTTGCACTTAAGCATTACACCAATGCTATCGAGCAACTTTTTCAGCATATCGACAAACCACACAACCTAGTTCAAGTAAATTATTCCGGACCGCGTAATATTTTCCTAGTATCCAGCATGGTGCCTAATGAAGAACGGTTATATCCCAAGGTGTTTGGCGAATTAGGTAGTGCCGCTGTTAGCTGGCAAAATAACAAAGCAGACAATCTTGCCAATATCGACCCGAACTATCCGCTAGAAGGTAAATTTTCTTCCTACTCTATTTATGTATCAGATATCACGCTACAAGGTTTGCGATTGCATGTTTCGCTGCAAGCTACCCCGGTATCAACACATCAAATAGCAAATTTTGGTGAAAACCATTACACGTTTCGTTACTCACCTGCCGCGGCATATTTAGGTTTACTTCAGGTGGCGGATATCAATAATTTTAGCTGGCTTGGTTTTACGAATGCCGAAAAAGCAGAAAGTAGAATGGGCGTATTTAGCATTGGAGAACTATCTACCACCAAAACCCCGCTTATTATGATCCACGGCTTAAACTCCGACCCACTTATCTGGCGCTACCTGACAATGGCGCTACTTAACGATGAAACCTTAAGCCAGCAATATCAGATATGGCATATTTATTACCCGTCAGGCCCTCCCCCTTTTTATAATGCGATGCGCGTTAGAAAACACCTTAACGCATTGGTAAAACGTTTGGGTATTGACGGAAAGAGTGCGGTATTCGTGGGGCACAGTATGGGCGGCATTATTACCAAGTTACTCACCACCCAGCCCCATTACGCCTTGTGGGATGCCACCTTCGTTTCGCCAGCAGATACATTAACCTCAGAGGAAGACGCAGATTTACGCGATGTATTTTTGTTTTCCCCTACTTTCGATGAAAATACCGCATTCTTCTTAGATACACCTCATCGAGGCTCAGAGGTTACTAATAGTGTTATTGGTACTATTGGCTCGTCACTTATAAGCTTACCGTCGAATTTTAGAAACCTGTTTGGGCGTTTTATCCAAAAGGTCGGAATTGACAAATTAACAGCGGCAATGCTGCCCTTTTTACAAAACCATGGCCCAGACAGTGTACAAGTGCTACGACCAAATCACCCGCTTATGACCACGCTTGCCGAACTACCCGTAGAAGGAAAAAGCTACTCGATAATTGGCTCGACCAGTGCGCTATCGTGCACAGCCCAAGTTGACTGTGTCAATATCAGTGACTCTGTGGTTGATTATTCAAGTGCCTATTTGCCTGATGCGCAAGAGACCATTATTGTCACTTCCTCGCACAATTCATTTAAAAACCCTACAGCTATAGCGTTTATCGCTGACACACTGCGAAAGAAGCCCTAGGAAGCCGCAAAAAACTAACCTACTGTTCAAAATTCCCTCGACATATAGAGCGCAATTCCTTATAGTGCGCGCGCTTTATTATGTTGATGGTTCATCTCGTCAGCATCTCTTCTTACGATTTACCCTCTTGGATACCTGTTTTGATTACCACTGCAAATATCACCATGCAATTTGGCTCTAAGCCACTATTTGAAAATATCTCTGCTAAGTTCGGCAATGGCAACCGATATGGCCTGATTGGCGCGAACGGTTGCGGCAAGTCAACCTTCATGAAAATTCTTAGCGGCAAGCTAACGCCGTCTGCGGGGAACGTGTCGATGGCGCCAGGCACCAAGCTAGGTATTCTTAGCCAGGATCAATTCGCATTTGAAGAGTTTAGCGTGGTTGATGCAGTGATCATGGGCGATCGCGAACTGTGGGAAGTTAAGCAAGAACGCGATGCTATTTACAGCAAAGCAGAGATGACCGAAGAAGACGGTATGCGCGTGGCAGACCTTGAAACCCAGTTCGCAGAAATGGATGGCTATACTGCAGAAGCAAGAGCCGGTGATATCCTTAACTCAGCGGGTATTGATGAGAGTTACCACTTCGGCCCGATGAGCGAAGTAGCACCGGGTAAAAAGTACGTGTGCTGTTAGCACAAGCCTTGTTCGCTGAGCCAGACATTCTGTTACTTGACGAACCAACCAACAACTTGGATATCTACACCATTAGTTGGCTGGCAGATGAGCTTAATAAGCGTAAATCGACCATGCTTATTATTTCTCACGACAGACACTTCCTTAACTCTGTATGTACTCATATGGCCGATATCGATTACGGCGAACTGCGTATCTACCCTGGTAACTACGACGACTACATTCAAGCAGCCATGCTGGTACAAGAACAACTTCACGCAGAAAATGCGAAAAAGTCTGCCGAAATTGAAGAGCTGCAAAACTTCGTCGCCCGTTTCTCTGCCAATGCATCAAAAGCCAAGCAAGCTACGTCACGTGCTCGTCGTTTAGAAAAAATTGAGCTTGCTGAAGTAAAAGCATCAAGCCGCCGTAAGCCTTATATTGTATTTAAGCAGCACAAAAAACTTCACCGCTTGGCGATTACATTAGAAGAGCTAGGTCATAGTTACCCTGAACTACCGCTTTTTAGCAATGCAAACTTGTTGTTAGAAGCGGGTCAGCGTTTGGCGATCATCGGTGAAAACGGCGCAGGCAAGACTACCTTTTTGAAGTGTTTGGTGAATGACATTGAACCTACCGAAGGTAGCTACAAATGGGCGGAGAACGCAGCCATTGGTTACATTCCACAGGATAACGCTAAGTACTTTGCAGAAGACATCACCATGTTTGAATGGATGAGCCAGTGGCGCAGCCCGAAACACGACGATCTTCAAATAAAAGGAATGTTGGGGCGTTTGCTATTCACCTCTGACGACTTCAACAAACGCGTTCAAGTGTGCTCTGGTGGTGAGAAAAACCGCTTACTGTTTGGCAAGCTAATGCTTGAAGACATCAATGTGCTTGTGATGGATGAACCTACTAACCACATGGACATGGAGTCGATTGAAGCGCTAAACAACGCCCTGTACAAATTTGACGGTACAGTGATTTTTGTTAGCCACGACAGAGAATTCGTGTCGTCATTGGCAACGCAGGTTATCGAGATAAAAGACAAAAAGCTAAACCACTTCGACGGCAACTACGAAGAGTTTTTGGCGCACAAAGAAGCTAAGTAAAAGTTGCTACGTAAATAGTAGCTGCGTAAATAGCACTAAAAAGGCGGGTTATGAACTCGCCTTACTTTTATATGAAGTAGTGTTAAAAAAGCTAAGCAAGCTCAACACATTGGTTGTTTCTAAGAAAGTCGATAGCGCCTTGCTGTGCATCGCTGTGTGGATTGCAAAGTCGCCTTGAAAATGCGTCTTCAAGAAATGGGCGATAGATATGGGCTAATCCGCCTACCATACATACCGGCAATGCGGCATTTTTATTATCGACGACCGTGTCTTCACTTTCATTAAGTAGTGCTTTTGTCAGTGCAATTAAATAGCCTGCGCCTTCAGACAGTAACCCACGGGATTTTTCACATCCGTCATCAGCACTTGTGATCACAATAGGCGCAAGTTTTCCGTAGGCATCTGCGGTAAAGCCAGAAAGCATTTGAATAAGTTGTTGGGGAGAATTAACCGATAAATGACTTAACAGCTTTTCAAACAACACGCTCTTGTTTTCGATATTGTCGAATGCAAGTAATGTGTATTTCACCGCTGATTGCCCTAACCACGCGGCACTGGCGTTGTCGCCAACAGTTAACCCGTAACCACCTTTGTCGGTGAAACGGCCATTGCGATAAACCGTACCTGCCGACCCTGTTCCACAAATCACTAACACGCCATCAGCACCTTTGTGAGCACCTAAACACGCTGCATGTAAGTCGCTAATAACATCAAGATGCGCAAAAGGGTGCGAAAGAGAAAGAAATGAAGATTTTGCCTTAGGAATATTAGCCCCAGCTAAACCCGCGACAACACTGACATCCGTAAGCGCTATTTCGTGCTTTACGCGTGTTGTGGCGTGGGCAATGGCATTTTCACAGGCGCATACAATAGACGCTAAAGCCAGTGGTGCATTGGTCATTATATTCGCTGGGCCAGCGTCACCTGTGCCCAAAATATTTCCGTCGGCATCTTGCAACATAGCGCGACAATATGTGCCACCACCATCAATGCCTATTACAAATTCTTGACTCACTACGGTTCCAGAAATCACTCATTAGCCTTCCAGCTTACCACAGCCCCTGTGAACTACTAACAAGCTTTTGTAAAACTTAAGAGCTCGGTTGACCAGCCTGTGAAAAAGCAGCGGTTTCCCATAATGGCACGGTAGAAAGACTATGCTTGTAACTGCCTGAGGTTTCTTTTGTGCTGTATGACAAGTAAATAAGGGTTTTCGACGCTTCATCATAAATGCGGCGTAACTTCATATTTTTAAAAAACACGCTTTTCGACTTTTTGAATATTACTTCACCGGCATCTGACTTATCGATAGCCGCTAACATCTGTGCGGTAATCGGGCCGGTTTGTCTGCAAGCAATAGAGCTGTCTGACGGGTCGGAAAAATCCAAGTCGGCTTCAATACTGGAAATATGGCATGTTACTCCGGTTACAACGGGGTCTTGAAGTGCGTCAATTTTAATGTCTTTGGTAGTGAAAAGCCCTAACGACACATCACCAACTTCGCTGTCACTACACCCTATTATGCCTAACAGTGCAGCGCCCATTAAACAGGCTACGCCTGCTTTCACTCGTCGTGGCCGTGATATTGATGCGTTTTTCATCCAACTCTTCCTTATGCTTTCCCGTTAAGCTTTTCACTTACGCTTTAAACTTACGTTTTTTACTTACGCCTTAAGCTTAGGTATTTTGCGCGCCATATGTGTTACAACGCGCAAAATACACCATACGCTAATTAGTAACGTGGGGGCAGGAAGTTAGTCATTCAATAAGGTGAGTTCAGTTTTATCCATTAACGCATGCTGTTTGATCAACTGCTTTGCGGCCTCAATATCTGGCGCGAAATATCGGTCTTTATCGTAAAACGAAACGCGAGTGCGTAGCAGCGACATAAGTAACTGCAAACGTTCACTAGTTTGAAGCGGCTTTCTAAAATCAAGCCCTTGGCATGCAGCCAGCCATTCTATGGCAAGAATGCCTGCAACGTTGTCAAAAATATCGCGTAATCTGCGCCCGGCAAATGTCGCCATAGAGACGTGATCTTCTTGGTTAGCTGACGTTGGCAGCGAGTCTATGGATGCTGGGTGAGCCAGTGTTTTGTTTTCACTGGCAAGGGCCGCACAGGTTACTTGCGCAATCATAAAGCCTGAGTTCACACCGCCATTCTCCACCAAGAAAGGCGGTAAGCCGCTTAGGTGTGTGTCTATCATCAATGACATTCTACGTTCTGACAATGCACCAATTTCTGATAGTGCAATGGCCAACATATCTGCTGCCATTGCTACAGTTTCAGCGTGGAAATTCCCACCAGAAAGAATATCACCCTGCCCGTTTTCATCAGCAAATACTAAGGGGTTATCACTTACGCCATTTGCTTCTGTAACCAGTATTTCCTGCGCGAAGCGCATTTGTTGTAAACAAGCGCCCATCACTTGTGGCTGGCAGCGCAGAGAATAAGGATCTTGTACTTTTTCACAGCCTTGGTGTGAATTACCAATTTCAGAGGTATCCAGTAAAGTTCTGAATGCTTCTGCTACATCGCTTTGCGTTTGGTGACCGCGCACTTGATGAATACGCGCATCAAAAGGGACTCTAGACCCCAAAGCCGCATCCACAGTGAGTGCGCCTATACCAATTGCGCTGTACAAGGCATTTTCTGTGTAGAATAAACCTTGTAATGCAAAGGCTGTCGAGGCTTGGGTACCGTTGAGTAAAGCCAACCCTTCCTTCGGCGCTAACGCAATTGGCTCAAGCCCAGCGATATCTAAAGCTTCAGTAGCACTGATGCGTTTACCTTGATAGAAAGCTTCGCCCTCGCCTAGCAATACAACACTCATGTGAGCCAGCGGTGCTAAATCGCCACTGGCGCCAACCGAGCCTTTCTCTGGAATGGCTGGGTAAACTTCGGCATTAAACAGCTGAATGAGTGCCTCTATTACACTTAAGCGAATACCAGAAAAGCCGCGTGCCAAAGAGTTTATCTTTAATAGCATTAATAGGCGTACGGTATCTTCGCTCATGAAGTCACCCGTACCCGCAGCGTGTGACAACACAATACTGCGCTGCAACAACTCTAACTCGTCCACATTTATTCGGGTGTTAGCAAGTAACCCAAAGCCGGTGTTAATACCATATACCGTGCGATTTTCTTTAATTACGTTAAGTACGGCCTGCTCTGCGGCATTAATGCCTGCTTTGGCACTGTCGTCCAGCGTAAGGTGAACATGATGTCTGTGTACTTCTCGCAATTGTGAAAGCGTTAACGTACCTGGAACAAGGTTTAGTGTTGATGACATGGTCTTACTCCTTCCCTGTTTCAGCGTTGATCATAGGCAGGTCTAGGTTATGTTTTTGCGCACATTCTTTGGCAATGTCGTAACCGGCATCTGCGTGGCGCATCACCCCTGTTGCGGGGTCATTGTGTAACACGCGAGCAATACGCTCGTCAGCTTCTTTTGAGCCATCGCACACAATAACCACACCAGAGTGCTGGCTAAAGCCCATACCTACGCCACCGCCGTGGTGTAAACTTACCCAAGTTGCGCCACCCGCGGTATTTAACAACGCATTGAGTAACGGCCAATCTGACACAGCATCTGACCCATCCATCATGGCTTCGGTTTCCCTGTTTGGCGATGCCACTGAGCCAGAATCAAGGTGGTCACGACCAATAACAACCGGGGCGCTAAGTACGCCTTCTCGTACCATCTGGTTAAAAGCAAGCCCAAGCTTTTGGCGCTCACCCAATCCGACCCAGCAAATACGTGCTGGTAGGCCCTGAAATTGAATACGCTCTTTGGCCATATCCAGCCAATTGTGTAAATGCGGATTATCCGGGATAAGCTCTTTAACCTTGGCATCCGTTTTATAAATGTCCTCTGGATCTCCAGACAGGGCGGCCCATCTGAACGGGCCTATGCCTTGGCAAAATAGCGGGCGGATGTAAGCAGGTACAAAACCAGGGAAATCAAAGGCGTGCTCAACGCCTTCTTCAAGCGCCATTTGACGAATATTGTTGCCATAATCTAATGTCGCTGCACCGGCTTGTTGAAAGCCCAGCATAGCCTTAACCTGCAGCGCCATTGATTGCTTAGCTGCCTTCACTACACCTGCTTCATCACTGTCGCGCTGCGCTGCGGCTTGCTCCATCGACCAGCCCACAGGTAAATAGCCGTTTAGTGGGTCGTGGGCGCTAGTTTGGTCGGTTACTACATCAGGAATAATGCCTTTGGCAAGTAAGTCAGGAAATACCTCAGCGGCATTGCCCAATAAACCAATAGAAATAGGTTTACCTTCGGCCTTCGCATCTTCAAGCATTTTCATTGCTTCGTCTAACGTGGTGGCCTTCTTGTCCACATAGCCTGTGCGAATGCGAAAATCGATACGGCTTTCATCCACTTCAACCGCAATCATAGAAAAACCAGCCATAGTTGCTGCTAAAGGCTGAGCGCCGCCCATGCCGCCTAAGCCACCTGTTAATATCCAGCGTCCATTGGCATTGCCTTCAAAATGGGTTTTCGCCACACTGACAAAGGTTTCATAAGTGCCTTGGACGATGCCCTGAGAGCCAATGTATATCCAACTGCCTGCGGTCATTTGACCGTACATCATCAAGCCTTCTTTATCGAGCTTATTGAAGTGCTCCCAATTGGCCCAGTGAGGCACTAAATTCGAGTTTGCAATAAGTACGCGCGGTGCATTTTCATGCGTAGGGAATACACCCACTGGTTTGCCCGACTGTACCAACAGTGTTTCGTTGTTGTTCAGACGCTTAAGTACTTCCACAATTTTATCAAACGAGGCCCAATCTCTTGCCGCTCGACCGATACCACCATACACCACCAAGTTTTGTGGATGTTCAGCGACTTCTGGGTCGAGGTTGTTCATTAGCATTCGAAGAGGCGCTTCAGTCTGCCAACTTTTCGCATTGAGGGTTGTCCCTCTTGGTGCGCGAATTTCGCGTGTAGGGTCGAGGCGTTTCATAAACTTCTCCTTGCCACGGTGTTGTGAGCTTTTCTTTTGAGTCTCATTTTCCGTGGTTATTGATAATTGCTGTTTTTCTAAAATTCTAGGTGTCCACCTAAGCGGAAACGATTTCCTGGGTGATACAACACGGCATGACTAACCACGCCATTGTTTTTGTGAATATCTTGTGCGTGAACGCGGGTAAAAGTGCGACGTGTAACTTTGAGGCAAGGCGCACTTGGCTGGATCAACAATGCGTGAGCGATGTCTTCACATACAAGCACGGCCTCCACACTGTGATCGGCCTGAGAAAGTGGTGCTACTTGATTCAAATAGTAGTTGGCTGTTTGTGCTTTGAAGTCTTTTTCAAGATAATCAGGCACCCACTCTGGGTTTACCCATCTGTCTTCATATTGCACGGGAAGAGTATTTTCACAATGCACAATGATGCTATGAAATACCTCACTGCCCTCTGCAACTGCAAGCCGATGCGCAATATCGCTACTTACCACCACCTTTTCTAACAGCAACACTTCGTTGCTGTACTGATGCCCGCGTTGTTCAATTTCATCGCGAATACTCTTTATCTCTAACATCGAGCTCATAGGGCGATTGTCTGAAACAAAGGTGCCAATGCCCTGAGTACGCATCAAAATGCCTTCATCGACCATTTCGCTCAACGCCCGTCGCGCTGTCATGCGGCTTACACCGTGTTGCTGGGCAAGCTGATTTTCCGATGGCACTTGCTCTGACGGCTTCATATCACCGGCCTCAATGGCATTTAAGATCCAGGTTTTTATTTGAACATAGCGTGGTTGCATATTGCGCTTATACTTACTTTTCGCATTAACATTTTAATAACAGCATACTTGTATATACAAGTATGTACAAGTACACTCAATGCAAATAATGCAATTAAGGTAGATTTGTTTATGGCTATTCAGTGCGACACACTCGTTCACAATGTGCGTATTGCTTCTATGCAGGTAAGCGGCGAGCCGTATGGCGCTTTGTACAATAAAGCGCTCGTAATCAATGACGGTGTTATTACAGCTATAGCCGATCTTACTGACACTGACACCTTTGAAACCTTAAAAGCCAACGCAGCCAGTGTTGTGGACGGTAACAATCAGTGGTTATTACCGGGCTTTGTCGACTGCCATACACACCTTGTCTATGGAGGCAATCGAGCACAAGAGTTTGAGCAACGTCTACAGGGCGCAACGTATCTTGAGATTGCTGAGCGCGGTGGCGGTATAAAAGGCACAGTGGCAAAAACGCGAACAGCAAATCACGCTACTTTGCTCGAAAGCGCAATAAAGCGTGCTAAGCGGTTGTGTGAAGAAGGTGTAACTACGCTTGAAGTGAAGTCAGGCTATGGGCTTGATGTAGACACAGAGATACGCATGTTAACTGTGGCTAAACAACTCGAGCAGCACCTTCCCCTTACGGTAAGCACCACCTACCTTGGGGCCCATGCTTTGCCCAACGAATTTGACAATGATGCCGATGCGTACATCGACTTCATTTGTAACGACGTAATGCCTATTGTGGCAGAAAAGCAATTGGCTAACGCGGTTGATGTATTTTGTGAAACGATTGGTTTCAACACACAACAAACCGAGAAGGTTTTTCAAAAGGCCCACGAACTAGGTTTACCCATTAAAGCGCATGTTGAACAACTCAGTGATAGTAAAGGTGCCGTGCTTGCATCGCGATACCAAGCCTTGTCTGTTGATCACATTGAGTACTTAGCTGATAGCGACATCGTACACTTAGCACAAAATGGCACGGTGGCCGTATTGTTGCCCGGTGCATTTTATTATCTAAGCGAGGTACAAAAGCCGCCTGTTAATGCCCTGCGTGCTCACAACGTTCCTATGGCTGTAGCTACAGACTTTAACCCGGGCAGCTCACCTTTGGCATCTATTCTCACCGCTATCAACATGGCCTGTGTACAGTTTCAACTTACCCCAGAAGAAGCGTTACGCGGCGCAACAATTCATGGCGCCGCGGCATTAGGGCTACACGATAGAGGCGTTATTGACGTTGAACGTGTTGCTGACTTCACACTGTGGGACATTGACACTCCAGCCGAACTGGCCTATTGCATTAATGGGCATCGCCCAACTGCGATATTCAAAGGAGGTAAACATGTTTGAGTGGCAAGGTCGTGTAGATAGTGAAGATGGCGACAAAGGACTTCGCTGGCATCAGCGCGTTAAACTCGATATTAACGATGGCGCATCAAGACATGCGGATACATCAACAAAAGCCGATACGCAGCAAAATTTAACTCAAACAATTGATGCAAATAAGCACGTGTCATTGGTGGGGTTTGAATGTGACTTGGGGGTGATGAACAACAAAGGGCGCGTTGGCGCAGCAGCGGGCCCCAATGCTATTCGCCAAGCCCTTGCCAACTTACCCTGGCATTGGCCCGATGCCACACTTACTGATGTAGGAAACGTGACGGCTGAAGCAAATTTATCTCAAACTCAGCGCCAGTATGCCAACGCTATTCAATACGCTTTGCAGTCAGGAAACGCAGAGAGTGAAGTAAAGCTAGTTGTTGGATTGGGCGGCGGGCATGAAATTGCTTGGGGAAGTTACCAAGGACTGTTTGACTCATTAAGCGCAAACAAGCGCGTTGGCATTATCAACTTCGATGCACACTTTGATTTGCGTAAGCCTGCACCCAATACCAGTTCTGGTACACCGTTTAGGCAAGTGTACGAGCATTGTCAGCTTCACAATACGCCGTTTCATTATGCGTGCATTGGCGTATCTAAAGCCGCGAATACAACAGCACTTTTTGAATTTGCTGATACTTCTAAAACACGATACTTACGCGATACCCACTGCGACTTTCAGTCTGTCATCAATACGTTAAACCCAATGTTAGAAAGTATTGATGAGTTGTATGTCACCATTTGCTTAGACGCGTTTCCGGCCTCTACAGCACCGGGAGTGAGTGCACCTAGTGCTTTGGGTATATCGCCTTCGTTGGTTATAAATACCTTGCGATACTTAGCGCAGCAACAACAAGTGAAAGATTACCAATGGCGACTGTGTGATATTGCCGAGATGAACCCGCAGTTTGATATGGACAACCGCACGGCGAAGTTGGCCGCACGGTTAATTTTTGAAGTTACCGATGCCTTGATGGAAGCCTAAAGCCTGCTTAGTTAAGAGCGCGTTAGCTAAGCGGCTTTAAAACCACAGTAGTGAAACGCAAAGCCACTACAATGCCGTTATGCATTATCAGCGCGCTGACATGCCGCAGCGGTAAAAAGCACATCAGTAGAGCTGTTAAGCGCCGTCTCTGCAGAGTCTTGAATTACCCCAACAATGAACCCTACCGCTACAACTTGCATAGCAATGTCATTGGGAATATTGAACAAGCTACACGCAAGTGGAATAAGCAGCAGCGAGCCACCAGCCACACCAGAACTACCACATGCCGACACTGCTGCAATAACACTTAATAACACTGCCGTAGGAAAATCTACGTCAATACCCAGTGTATTCACGGCTGCTAACGTTAGTACGGTAATTGTGATTGCCGCACCTGACATATTGATGGTTGCGCCAAGTGGAATAGACACAGAATAAGTATCTTCGTCCAGTTTTAGGCGTTTACACAACGCCATATTCACAGGAATGTTAGCCGCAGAACTGCGAGTGAAAAATGCCGTAATCCCGCTTTCTTTTAAGCATTTAAATACCAGTGGATAAGGGTTCTTTTTCGTCGCTAAAAAGACCAATAATGGATTGCTCACCAACGCGATAAACAGCATTGCACTTATCAGCACGGTTATAAGTTGTGAATAGCCTAATAGCACATCAAACCCCGTTGTCGCAATGGTATTGGCAACAAGGCCGAAGATACCAAAAGGCGCGAGGCGAATGACAAAGCGCACAACTGCAGTCACGCTGTCAGCCATGTTTTGAAGAATTTCTTTGGTTGTATTACTGGCATGTCGCAAGCCAAAACCAAACCCCACCGCCCAAGTAAGAATGCCAATATAGTTGCCATTAACCAGTGCATTGACTGGGTTATCAACCATATTAAAAAGTAAATTATTTAGAACCTCACCAACACCTTTTGGCGCAGACTGACTAACTTCGGCAGTCACCAAACTCAAACTTGTTGGAAATGCAAAGCTAACGAGTACAGCGGTTAGCGCGGCCATCATAGTACCGATAAGATACAGCACCAAAACCGGCTTAATATGGGTTTGTTCATTTTGTTTGTGATTAGCAATAGAGGCCATTACCAAAACAAAAACGAGTAGCGGCGCTATGGCTTTTAGTGCCTTTACAAAGAGGTTTCCTAATAAGCCCGCCGATTGCGCGGTATCAGGTGTAAATGAAGCAAGGGTAATACCACACACAATTCCCACAAGAATTTGCAAGACTAAACTGCCATTCATGTAGCGTTGAAATAGCGTTGGGCGCATGTTTAAGTCCATAGATTTGGTCCATTATTATTTTTTGACGGCGCACCTTAATAGATTCTTTGCCACAAATGAACCGCTTTCCCCCCCATTACCCGCAAAAATAGTCTGTTTCATCTTGTGGTGTTTTCTGTACACATGCACCAAGCACGCATGGATCACGCGCATGCATCTCGCGCATGACCCATTGAGATTTGAAGAAAATAAACTACCCAGTTACGTATTATCTGCGCTTACATTCTTTGCGCTTACATTCTTTGCGCTTACTATACAGCGCAACTGTACTGTTTCTCTAGGGCACTCAACCCAATGCCGTTGCGCTTAATAACTTTAAGCTGGGTGGGAATACGCTCTTTCATGGCTTCAATATGACTGATCACGCCAATCATTTTTCCGCTGGCATTTAAGTTATCTAAAGCATCAAGCGCCACATCAAGCGTTTGTGCATCTAGCGTACCAAACCCTTCATCAAGAAACAGTGAGTCGATACTGGTTTTGTGGCTAACTAAATCAGATAGGGCTAGCGCAAGCGCTAGACTTACTAGGAAACTCTCCCCGCCCGACAGCGTTTTGGTGTCTCGCGCCGCGTCACCCTGCCAGGTATCCAGCACACTTAAGCTTAAGCCTTCGTTTTCCTTGCGCACCAACTGATAGCGCCCATGTAACTTATCTAGCTGTTGATTCGCCAGCTGTACTAAGTTATCCAATGTCAGGCCTTGTGCAAAGCGTCTGAACTTATCACCACTGGCAGAACCAATAAGCGAGTGTAAGTAAGTTAAATCATCGTAATATGTCGCAAACTCTGACATCGATTTTATCAGTGCTTGCTGCTTTGATTGTGCATCATTGTTGGCTGACAACTGTTGCTCAATTTGCCCTAATCGTGCCAACAAGCTGTCTCTTTCACCTGATTTTTGCGAAAGGCGCTCACTAACCCACTCATCTCCATGCTCTGTTATTATCTGTTGCCAGGTTTGTGCTTGAGGGTGACTAAGTAGTTTTTCTTTTTGTGCCAGCGCATTACTAACCAGTAACTCTGCATGCTGTTGCTGTTGCACAAGTTCCTTTTGTAACTTCAACAGACGCTGCCGTTCTTCATCGTCAAGAAGCGCTTGTTTAAAAGTAGCTTCGTTATCAAAAGGGCTTGCTGCAAGACGTTCATCAAACTCTTGCTTGGCTTGACGTAGACTATCGTGTTTTTCTGTTTTCTGCTCGGTAAGCTGGGCAATTTCAGCAGTCAACTGCGATACTTTGTTATCCGCTTCTTGTTGATGCTTTGTGTGCTTACCAAGCTGCTGTTCAATGTGCTCAATATCAGCACGTGCCGAGGCTCTTACCGCATTAATGTCTTTTTCAGGGAACACTTCATCACGCTTTGTAGATAGCGCACTTCTTTCATTCTCAAGGCTAGCGATGTCTTGTCTTACTTCGTGCAACTGCCCAGATAGGCTGTTGATGTCTCTCGAAACGCCATCTAATTCATTTTTAATAGTGGTAACTTCAGGCTCTACAGTGGCTTTTTGCTGCTGGGTTTGTTTGTAGGTTTTTATCAATTGCGCTTTGTCGTGTAACCACTGCTGAAGTGCCATATTTTCGGGCACGTTTAGGCCTTGTTTGTGAATGGCGCCAAGTAAGTTTTCAGTGCGCAGTTGTAAGCTTTTACGCTTAGTTTCCCGAGCCTCAGAAAGCTTTTGCAACTGCTTAACCAGCGTTTGGCGTTCTTGTTCAGCTAATTGTAATTCATTGTGCTTTGTTGCTAGTAAGTTGTTCTGATCAGTCCATTGTTCAGTGGCTTCTTTCACCGCTGTTTCGGCCACAGTGATTTGTTGCAACTGCGTTTCAATTGTTTCGAGACGTGCTTTATATGTGCGACCAAATGTGGCGAATGCGTCAATGTCAGCAATTTGAATATAAGCTAAATTATTAGATTCGTTGTCTAAATCAGCCGTCACAACACCATGCAGTTGCAACCACTTTTCGCGTAAATTTTCAAGATTAGTGGTAAGTTGAGCGCGCTGCTTCTCCACCTGCTTTAAGGTAAGCTCAGTTTGTGTCACCGTATCTTTAACTTGTGACCCTTCCTGCTCAATCTCATCTAACTGTCGCTTTAGTTTATCGCGCTTAAGTACGGTTTCTGGTAAGTCAATTTCAACGCTTGATGTGGCATGCTCGTTCGCTCCGCAAACAGGGCAAGGCTCACCTGCCTTTAATTGAGCGCGCAACTGAGCAACTTCTTCATCTAGGGCGATAAGCGACTCAATATCCTTTAGGTTACTTCGCGTTTGTTTATAGCTTGCCGCAAGATCATTTCTAAGCGCTTGCTGCTTAAGAAGTGTTTCCGTTAAGGTTTGAGCTTGTTGATGTAATGTCGCGCACTCGACCTCAGAAGACGTAAACTGCTGTTGAATATGCTCTAGTTTAAGCACGTTGTCCCAATGCTTTAGTTTGGCAGCGCGTTCTTGAGTTAAGCTTTCTTTCGTGCCCGTATCAAGAAGTTGAGTAAGCGCATACTGAGTTTTTTCAACACCTTCTTTATATGTGGCAACGCGTTGACGTAGCACTTCAGTTTCCTGAGCAAAATTCTCGCACTTACTTTCAATAGCGCTACGTTGTTCTAATTCACTTTGGTATTGGCGTTCTAGGTTGTCGAGTTCATTTTGCTCGCTGGTAATGTATTGCGCACTCTCACTCCAGCCACTTACAAATTCTGCGATTCCACCTATATCACGATGTTGATCTAAGTACTTTTCTAGTACATCTAATTCGGCTTGCTTACTAGTAAAAGCGTGCTCACAACGGGCCTTTTGCTTTTGTAATTCATCTAAAGACGTTGAAAAGCGGGCGTTGTTGTTTTTCAACACATTCAAGGTTTTATCAGCGTGTTCAATGGCGTTATCTAACGGCAGAACATCATCATTAATACGCTTTTCCAGCTCAGTTTGATGAACTTTCGCACCCGTTAGTTGCTGCTGCACTTGCTCTACTGCTTGCAGTGCTCGCTGCTTATTTTCCTGAGCGGTTGGCAGCGCTTCTGCTTTTACACTTAGCCGCGCGTCTATTGCAGAGATATCATCTTGAAGAGATTGCATAGACATGAAAGGTACGCGCAGTTTCTCTGCAGGCTCTGCCTTCGCCAACGTATCCAATTCGTTGCTGGCACGCTGAAAGGCATCATCGGATAAACCCTTGGCCTCGTTGGCTTGAGTTTGCGCTTTAGCGCTTTCATCTAATGCTAATTGCCATTGCTGCTGTTGCTGTAAAAGCCCTAATTCACTATTGAGTGCATCTACTTTTTCTTTTACTTCAAGCACATCATTTTGTAATGCAGCAACGTCTTCTTCATTCAATAAAGACACGCCCTCTAGCTTTAATTCAAATTCTTTTTGGTTTGTTTTGCCTGAGTAAATTGCTGATGAACCGCTTGTGATATTTGACCATAGATCTCAGTACCGGTGAGCTCTTCTAGCAGCTCTGCTCTATCGCTTTCATTGGCATTTAAAAATGCAGCAAAGTCTCCCTGTGACAACATCATCGATTTAGTAAACCGAGCAAAATTAAGACCTGTTAAGCGCTCAATTTCTTCGCTCTTAGGGCGTATTTGAGTAGCGAGCACTTTACCGGTTTCAACTTCAGCAAGTTCAACATCTGCACTTTGCAAATTACCATCGACTTGACCTCGCGCCCGGCGCATACTCCAAAAGGCGCGATACGCTTTACCTTTAATATCAAATTCGACCTCGGCTAAACATTCAGCGGTGCCACGGGTCATAATGTCATTCGACGAAGCCGATATGGCGCCTAATCGGGGTGTTTGGTGATACAAAGCAAGGCAAATGGCATCCAACAAGGTGGTTTTCCCAGCACCTGTTGGACCTGTAATTGCGAACAACCCATTATCAACAAAGGGCGATTGGGTGAAATCTATTTTCCATTCGCCTTTTAATGCATTTAAGTTCTTAAGGCGTAAATTGAGTATTTTCACTACAGCTCCTCACCTTTGTCTTGCTGCTTGCTACTCACAAGTTCTTCAGACTTCACATCCTCACTATTACCTTGAACAAGCTCAAGGGCTTCAGCAAACAGTTGCTCAATACGCGCCTTTCTGTCATTTGGTGGACCTGCTTCCTGATCTGTATACTCACTTTCTTCTTCGATATTCTCTAATGCCATACGTGCAGCAAAAACTTCGGCCACTGACAATTCACTTAGTTGTATATTCTCTTTCTGAGACAAACTGGACTGCTGGCGCTTGCGAACCCGTTTAAGCTGCAGAATTTCTGCATGTTTATCTTCTAACAATGCCTGCACACGCTGTTGCAAGTCGGTTAGATAGTCTTGGGTTTCAACTTCAATACATAACCACACGGGGTTATCGCTTGTGGCCTTTTGAATTTCAGCGCTGTGGTTGATGGCATGCTCAATGGCAGGTAAATCGCCTTTTATCACCGCCATCGCTTGGAAACGAGGAACTGCAATTGGTGTAATAGTAGGCGTGCTAGCTGATGGCATTTCTTCACTGTTGAAGTCAACCAGCACCACTTGCTTTTGTGTATTTAACTCGTCAAAACTCAGTGGAATGGGTGAGCCGCAATAACGTATATACTCTTTACCTGCCACTTTTTGCGGCCTGTGAATATGCCCAAGTGCAATATAGTCAGCAGGAGGAAAACCAGCAGCATCAAAACCTTCAAGTGTGCCTATGTAGATATCTCTAACACTTTCTGACTGACTTACGCCTAACGCAGTTAAATGGCCAGTAGCGATAATGGGGATGTTTGGATTAATAGAATCACGTAATGTGCAAGCCTGCTGATACAAGCTGGCATAGTGCTGTTTAATGGCATTGCCCAAGTTTTGTCTTTTATCAATTGCGCTTTGTCCGGCTTCGCTGGTCACCACATCACGCGGACGAATAAAAGGCACAGCACAAAGAATAGCAGCCTGGTTACCACTTTTATCCTTTAGCGCAAAAACTTGCTCACTGTCATCAATATTGGTACTCGCTACCACATGACTATTTAAGTACTTTAGTAGCGCTTTACTTTCATTAAGTACCGACACTGAGTCATGGTTGCCACCAAGCACCACCAGCGTGCACTGTTTGTTCTGCAGTTCGCCAATAAATTCATGGTATAACTCGCGGGCATAACTTGGTGGCGTTCCCGTGTCGAAAACATCACCGGCCACAATGAGCGCGTCAACGCACTTCTCTTCCACCTCATTTAATAACCAACGCAAGAAAGCGGCATGTTCATTTTTACGGCTTTTAGTAAAGAAACTCTGACCTAAATGCCAGTCAGATGTATGTAGTATTTTCATGAAATAGACGTACCAGAAATGTCACTGTGGGGTTTTATGTACTGAACATTCGTGCACTGTTCGCACACGGTGTTAACGAGCGCGTAAGTATGTATTGAGGAACTATAGTGATTTTCTAGTGGAGTGACAATGTAGATTACCCACTCATACTGCAATTTGTTGAGTGGGTAATTATGTTTATGTGACTAAATAGCATGTAAACCGCCAAGCTATTTGGTGTAAGACACGCTTGCGATGTTTTGTGTATTCACATTCAAGTAGTCTTTAATTGCTGCGCTATTTTGGCCATAGGCATCAACAAAGTCGGCAACCGATTCGCCATTACACTTCATCTCATTAGCAACATATTGCTTGCTAACTACAGAATTCTTTAAGTGATTGTGAAGTTTAATTTTGTTGCCTTTAGCTGCTAGTACGCACAGTTCAGACGTCAGAGAATTATCCGCAGCTTCAATTTTCGGAGAAGCCATAGCTGCGCCAGTGAATAAAGTGGTGAAACCAACGATTGCGATAGTTTTAACAAGAGTTTTCATAATATATTTTCCTTTTTAGGTAGTTCAACGATGTAACACTTTCACTATTACAAGCAGCGCGCCAACTTTACTTTTTTCATAAAAATCAGATTGATACATGAAATCCAAATATTTAGGCTTCTTACCTCAATACTGCGCAGAACCACTTAAAAACAAAAAAGGCTAATAATTGGCCTTTTTGACCACTTGTGGTGACGGGTAAATGTAACTGAATATGATCAAGTGTGATTGAGTTAATCATGACCTCAAAATTCTTCATTGTTATCCTGTTGGAAAGCCGTACAATCATGCCTTCGCATTCATCCATAGTGAGTCACTTTTTTATAATCCTCATGAGTTATCCCGTCCCCGCTACTCCCGTTGAAACCCTATATGAAGTGAAAAAAAGTAAGTTCATTGCTTATGCTGGCTTTGCGAATTCTCGTGAAAGTGCCATGGCACTGCTTGATAGTGTAAAACAACGATATCCCGATGCTCGCCACCATTGTTGGGCCTATGTATTTGGCTCACCGCACTCACCGCTAAGCGCAGCTATGTCTGACGATGGCGAGCCAAGTGGCACCGCGGGAAAACCAATATTAAATGTGCTTCAACACAAAGATATTGGCGATATTATGTTGGTTGTTACACGTTATTTTGGTGGAATAAAATTAGGTGCTGGCGGGTTAGTTAGAGCTTACTCTGCTGCTGCACAGCAGGCCATTGATGCGCTTGAAGTGCGTGAAGAAGTAACGATGTCAGAACTTACTGTTGATGTTGACTTTAAACACGAACAATTCGTGCGACACTTAGTAGAGCAAGCCACTGGGAACGTTATCCATTGCGATTATTCGCACTGTGTGACTATGCAGATTTCACTCCCTGAAACACAATTAACGGATTTTAGAAAGCAGATGGCTTCGATATCAATGACGATGAGTGATGCTGAGTAGCCTGCCGCGAGGTTTGTGAGCAATGGCGGTCAAAGCATTTTAGAACCCAAAGCTTATCGATTTAATATTCTACTACATATTCGTTTGTATGTTCGTCTGCACACTGTACCAATAATAAAGGGGCCGAAGCCCCTTTCAAATTAGCTTGTCTTTCAAAATAATTTGGTTTCCAAATTATCCTAACGCAAAGTTACTTTGATAGTTTCGCGCTTAAGTCGTGGCGCAAGTCAAAGCGGTCAAGTGTCATCACTTTGGTCCATGCATCAACGAAGTCTTGTACAAAACGCTCCTTCGCATTGTCGTACGCATATACTTCTGCAACAGCACGCAACTCGCTGTTAGAGCCGAATACCAGGTCTACAGGCGTACCTGTGTAAAGTACTTCACCGGTTTCACGGTTCACGCCTTCATAAACTGATGGATTGTCAGTCTTTCTCCATTTGATACCCATATCAAGCAGGTTTACGAAGAAATCATTGTTAAGCGTACCCACGTTGTCAGTAAATACACCGTGTGAAGCGCCATCGGTATTTGCACCTAGTGAGCGCATACCACCTAACAGTACCGTCATTTCAGGTACGGTTAAACTTAGCTGGTCAGCTTTGTCAACCAGCATATCAGTGGGTGAACGATAGCTTGCTTCTGGGTTGTAGTAGTTTCTAAACGCGTCAGCAGCAGGCTCTAGTAGCGAGAAAGAGTTCACATCGGTTTGCTCTTGCGTTGCATCTGTTCTGCCTGGTACAACTGGTACGGTTATTTCAACACCCGCGTCTGCAGCAGCTTTCTCAATAGCAGCGGCACCACCGATTACAATCAAATCAGCAAGCGACACTTTCTTCTTAGAGAACATACCTGAGTTAAAATCTTCTTGTACTGCTTTAAGCTTCTCAATAACAGTACTTACCGTTTCCGGCTCGTTCACTTCCCAGCTATTTTGAGGAGCAAGTGCAATGCGTGCACCATTAGCACCACCGCGGTAGTCTGAAGAACGGAAGCTCGCCGCCGATGCCCACGCCGTTTTCACAAGTTGCTGAACGGTCAAGCCAGTATCGAGTATTTCTTTCTTAAGCTTTTTAACGTCTTTGTCTGACACCATTTTGTAATCAGCTTTAGGTACTGGATCTTGCCAGATGAAGTTTTCTTCTGGAATATCGTTACCTAAATAACGCTCTTTCGGCCCCATATCGCGGTGCGTTAGTTTGAACCACGCTTTCGCGAATGCAGTTTGATACTCTTTTGGATCAGCCAAGAAACGTTCAGCAATTTTGCGATACTCAGGGTCGTACTTAAGTGCCAAGTCTGCAGTGGTCATTACTGGCGGATTCTTTTTGCCTTCAACGTGCGCATCAGGTACTGAAGTATGCGCTGCTTCATCGGTAGGAACCCAAATAATTGCACCAGCAGGGCTACGTGTTTGCTTCCACTCAAAGCCAAGTAGGTTTTGCAAGTACAAGCTTGTCCAACGGGTAGGCAGCTGTGTCCACGCACCTTCTAAACCACTGGTTACTGTGTCTTCTGCGTTGCCTTTTCCACAGTTATTTTTCCAACCAAGACCTTGCTCTTCAAGGCCAGCACCACCCGGTTCAGCTTCTAGACAATCAGACGGCTTATGGGCACCGTGCATTTTACCGAAGGTGTGACCACCAGCAATCAATGCAACAGTTTCTTCGTCATTCATGGCCATACGACCGAATGCTGTGCGAATATTTTTCGCTGAACCCACTGGATCAGGCACTCCTTTAGGACCTTCTGGGTTTACATAAATCAAGCCCATGTGTGTAGCACCTAACGGGCGTTGAAGTTTGCCGTCACGCTCTTCACGATCACTTGCCAGCATCTCAACTTCTGGGCCCCAATACACCATATCAGGTTCCCAATCATCGGTACGACCGCCTGCAAAACCATAGGTATCAAAGCCCATGTTTTCCATACCAACAGTACCTGCGAGGATCATAAGATCCCCCCATGACAGGCTCTCACCGTACTTCTGCTTTATTGGCCAAAGCAAGCGACGCGCTTTGTCTAAGTTGCCATTGTCAGGCCAGCTATTAAGTGGGTCAAAACGCATTTGACCACCATCACCGCCACCGCGACCGTCTAGTGTTCTGTATGTGCCGGCACTGTGCCACGATAAACGAATGAAGAATGGACCATAGTTCCCGAAATCAGCTGGCCACCAATCTTGCGATGTGGTGAGCAATTCGTTGATGTCTTTTTTAACTTGGTCCAAGTCTAACTTTGAAAACGCTTTAGCGTAGTTAAAGTTATCACCAAGCGGGTTAGAGCGGCTGTCATGATCTCTTAGAGGAGAAAGGTCGAGTTGATCTGGCCACCAGAATTGGTTGTTCTTTGCTTGAAATGCTTTTGCCATACCCGTGCCTTTTGCACCGGCTGGTTTTGTCATTTGGTCGCTAGCAAGCACACCCGTTGCACTTAGCGACAATGCAACGAGCGCTGATACTGTGGTTTTCTTAAACCTAGTTGTAATCATGTTCTTTTCCCGTCTTACGTTATAGTGATTGCTAAATTAACAATTCATTTACTTTGTCGTTAACAAAGATAGACAGTACGACCATATATTTAAAGTTGATAAAATGGATTCAAGTGATTGAAAAATCCAATTAATAAAAAAACCATCAATATCAAACAATTAAAATAAAGATCATCAATATTAAAACGCAACACCAAGTTATCTGCACAAATATTGATTAATTCTAAAATTGAAATTCACATGAAGAATTGTGAACAGAAAACATCGACATTAAAAATTGCAAACGATTGCAAGAAGGGATTTTTATTGCTAGTTTTGCTTGGCTATGAACACGCTTTAGAACCAGTTTATTTCAAAAAAAAGAAATATAGCTTTACAGAAATATATCGATGAAAAAAAGTAGACATTGTCCCAATTGCGGATGGAAATTTCCCATCGCCAAAATAAATGCCCCTATAGACAGAAGTAACGGTAAGCACTTTAACTGCCCAGAGTGCCAAACCTACTTAGTGTATAGAACCAATCACGACAAACTCTACAAAATATCTACCATGCTCATCGCACCTGCAACACTTATGCTCTATCACTACAAAGACATTCCCATTGTGAAAACCCTAGCAACCTTTGTTGTATTACCTGTCATGGTAGTCTTATCTGTAATGTGGCGAAAAGGGGAATACATAGAGCGCTATAAACCATAAATATATTAAGTTACTACACATCCCTGTGAAATGTTTACACTCCTGCAAATGGCTTTTTTAGGCATCATGTAAAAGCCTATCATCAAATTACCATTACAATTCACTATGTTACTGGCTTTTTCTTCTCGATTTCGCATTGGAATAAATTCTGCAGCTTTTAGTTTCTACATTGAGAATTTTTGATAAGCACTGCTTTTTCGCCAGCTATCGCTGAAAAGAATGAATAGTAGGAACGACTTTATGAAACCGAGTAAAAATATCTTTCAACCCGGACAAAACTGCTGGGTTAAAAGTACAGCAGATTTCTCTACGCCTCTTATTGACTGTGCAAACTATTACAAAGCGTTGCATAGCGCTATCGTGAAGGCGTCACACAGTATTTTTATCGTCGGTTGGGACATTGATAGTCGTATTCGGCTATTGCGGGGTGAGGATGAAAAGCAAAGTAAAGCCCCAAGCGTAATTAGCGATCTATTAGAATGGAAAGCAAAGCAAAATCCTGACATAAATATTTATCTTCTTCGTTGGGACTCTTCATTGGCCTTTTTTTCGCAAAGAGAAATGTGGGCTAAAGAAGTCTGGGATGAAAATACGCCCGACAACGTACAAGCTGAACTAGATGACTCAATTCCATTAGGTGGCAGCCAACATCAAAAAGTGGTTGTAATTGACGATGAGGTCGTATTTTCTGGTGGAATGGATGTGTCTACAAATCGATGGGATACCCGTGAGCACCCTGTTGTATCGAGTGAACGACATGGTCCAGATGGTGAGTACGGCCCGTTACACGATGTACAAATGGTATCTAGTGGCCCTGTGGTTAAAGACTTTGCCAAGCTTGCGCGCTGGCGCTGGCAACGTGTGGCAAACACTTCGCCGGTGGACATACGAGAAAAACCAGTCAATTCAAACAACGATGAATTACCAAGTACGTGGCCTGATGGCTTTCCTCCAATGTTCAAAAATGTGGAATGTGCATTAGCCCGCACAATCCCTTTTATGGATGACGTGAAGCCTGCGCAAGAAGTTAGGCATATGTTGCTGGACCTTATTAGCGAAGCAGAATCATTTATTTACATTGAAAATCAATTCACGGCGCGTATAGAAATAGCCGAAGCACTAAACAAGCAACTTAAATTAAAACCCGATTTAAGTGTGATTATCGTCAGCTCTTTTGAACCAAAGGGTAAATTTGAGTGTGAAGCGTTTTGGGCGACAAGAAGAGAGTTTAAAGCTGTTGTAGAAGAAGGTATCGATAGCCAGCGCGTTAAACTCACCTACTCCTCTATTCAAGACATGCAAGGGCGCACAGCTTACAAGCGTATTCATTCGAAGGTAATGACCATTGATGATAAATACTTGGTTATTGGTTCTTCTAATTTAAGCAATCGCTCAATGACGCTAGATACAGAAATAGACACGATTCTGTTTGGTAATTCAGAAGATAATAAAGCGATGATTGCACACGTTCGCGACGACTTACTTGCTGAACATACAGGAAGAACATTGGAGGAAGTGGCTGAGTTATTGGCTAAGTCAGCTGAGTCAGGCGCCGAACAGTTGCCGGTTGAGGCGTTAATGCACGGTCAATTAGCCCATGGCTATGTGCTTACCGAGGTTAGAGATGAAATATTTACCCAGACATCTACCGATAATATGTATCGCGCACTGTCTGATCCAGAAGAGCCGCTAATTTCGCTACCAACTCTTGGTGGCGGTGTGATACCCGCACGCAATCCGAGAAGACGAAGTATTATGATGCTGATAGCGCTTGTCTTTGTGTCTATTTTCGCTGGGCTACTTTTCTGGGCAAGTCAATCTATTGAGTGGTTGAGCTCTGAAAGCATTAGTGCATTTTTGGAAAAAAGTAGAGGCACTTACTTCGCACTTCCTACGGTATTACTGGTTTACGTTGTGGGCGGGCTCTTATTCTTTCCCGTCACTGTATTGTCTCTTGCCGTTGCTGCTATTTTTGGCCCTATTTGGGGGCCTATTTATGGCATTATGGGGGCGTTACTTAGCTCTGCCATTTTATTTGCTATCGGAAAGGTAGCAGGAAATGCAGGCCTTCGAAAAATGGGCGGCCCTAAAGTGGCCACCATTGACGAAAAATTGAAGCGAAGTGGCATTGTTGGTGTAGCCGCCATACGCATGCTACCTGTTGCGCCATTTAGTTTGGTTAATCTCGTCGCCGGTATTTCATCTGTAGGCATAGCGCAATTTTTAGTCGGCACCTTTCTAGGTATGTTTCCGCCTATGATTGCAAAAGGCTTAGTCGGTGATTCTATTGCTCAAATTTGGCAAAACCCATCTGTTGCCACAATTAGCTATTTAGCGATTGGTATCGTGCTGTGGGGTTTACTCATTTGGGGTTCGCAAAAGTTCGCCCGTTACTATCAGCTTAAAAAACAGCAATCTGGCGAATCGACCAACACATCAACACCAGATATGAATGAGCCTTCAAACGACGGTGAAAAATGTACCGCATAATTACGTACAACGTACATAGCGGCGTTGGTACAGACAAGAAACAAGACTACCAACGTATCGGGCGCTTTTTGGCAAGTTCGGGAGCAGATATCGTTTTGTTGCAAGAAATGGATACACGCTCGCCTTTGCGCTCGGTGCAACAGGATGTAAGTGACGTCACTTATCATGGAGAGTTTACGCTTGTCCCTTCCCCTACCATTACAACGGACCATGGATGGTACGGAAACGCTATATTAACAAAGCTAAGCGTAAGTAGTTTTGAAACTATTGAAATTAGTCAAGAAGGGAGAGAACCCAGAAATGCACAAGTGGTAACACTGCGACATAACGACAAGTATATAACTGTAATTAACGCGCATTTGGGGTTAAAAAAATGGGAACGACGGGCGCAAATATCACGTATTCAAGTCTATCTCGCTAACAAACTGTCCGCCATGTCTGTTCCAGTGATACTCGCTGGCGATTTTAATGAATGGCAGTTTTTTTCTGGTGCGTTCAAAAAAATAAATACTCTGCTCACCAAAGTATCAACTGGAAGGACATTCCCTAGCACCTTTTCGTTCTTTTCACTTGATAGAGTGTGGGTGTCGAAGAACCTCCAAATAAAGCAAGTTATAAAGCATAAAAGTAAACCCATTTCATTGATGTCAGATCATCTACCGATACAGGTGACTATAGACGTAAAGCAGAAGTAAACAAAATTAGTCCTTGGCAAAAACATGTGCTTGAATTCGTAATTGAAGCACAATTAACCAAAAGCATAATAAGCACAATAGTCACTTGTGTCATATACTAATTCATAAACAATGTCGAAACTTTATCGTTCGAACTATAGTTTTTAAATTAGATTGTTGCAGTTACGCAAATCTGGCACATAATTTAGTTCAGTGATATGTGCAGATAATGTGGCTTCGGGAGGTTGTTTATGTCAATTTCTGTGTTGGTTGCTGATGATTCTAAGCTGTCTAGGCGAAGTGTTATACGTTCTCTACCACAAGAGTTAACTTATAATATTGCTGAAGCAACAAATGGAGAAGAGGCAATCCATGCTCTGTCTGAGCAAAAGTTTGAATTGTTACTCTTAGACCTGACAATGCCAACTGTAGATGGCATTGGTGTACTTAAGTTCCTTAACACAAGTGAATCTGCCCCAAATGTGATCGTTATCAGTGCCGATTTTCAGCCAGAAAAACAAAAAAATGTGATGGAACTTGGCGCAAAGCGGTTTTTGCGAAAACCCCTAGATAAAGACGAATTGGCAATGGTTTTCTTTGAGCTGGGGTATTTATGAGTAAAGTACTTTCTCTAAATTCTGAACAGCAAGACGCTCTTCAAGAATTACTCAATATTTCTATGGGTCAAGCTGCTAACTCATTAGCGCAACTTATTGAAACGAAAATAGACATTTCAATCCCCAAAATTTCCGCCGTAACACCTACACAATTATTCAGTTTGCTCTTTGAAACCGAAAATGCATATTATACGCGCCAATCGTTTCTGGGAAATATCCACGGCGAAGTTATGTCGGTTATTTCTCGCTCGGGACTAAGTGAAGTCGCAGAACTCATGGACTATGACGAACCTTTGAGTAAACACGACATTCAGGAGATTATTTTAGAACTTTGCAATATACTTGCAGGTGCCTGTTTGTCTGGGCTTTCAGAGCAACTAGAATTAATAACTAACCTTAACATGCCTACATTGTTCCAGCCTAAAAAAGCAAACTTTGATGAGCTTAACTGGCAACATAGTTTAGTCATGGAAGTACAGTTTGAAATTGCTATATCGTCATTCATTATGCGCGTTGTTTTCTGCTTAGATGATGTTTCTCTATCAAAAATAAAGACTACGCTCGATGAGATTCTAGAGTAATGTTTGAGCAATTGGTGGACAAGCTACCTGTTGGAATAGGTATCATTGATGAGAGCTTTAATATTGTCTATTTCAATGAGTTCTTTCTTGATCACCTACCTCTAGAGCTAAGAGACAATTACAAGCAAAGTTCAATTGCCGAGCTCTTTCCTGAGCAAGGGAAATTCTTAAATAGAAGACTCAAATCGGTGTTTGTGCTACAACATCCCAGTTTCAGTTATTGGGAACAACGCCCTCATATTTTCCCTTTCAAGAGCTCTCGCCCGATTACAGGTGAAGAGACGCAGATGTATCAAAATATGGAAATTATCCCAATTAAAGATACTAAAAGCGATGGCAAGCTCGCATGTATATTTCTACAAGACGTTACAGCGCAAGCTAGCTATTTTAAGGCACAACAAAAATTATCAGAAGCTCTTCGCAGAGAGCATGAAAAACAACGGCAACTCATTCGGAAATTGGACTCGGCGCAAAGTCAGTTAATTCAAGCTGAAAAAATGGCCTCAACAGGGCAACTTGCTGCTGGTATTGCCCATGAGATAAACAATCCCATAGGGTTTATCAATGCCAATATGCACACTTTTGCTCATTACACATCAAACCTTCTCGCAATATGTAATGGAATTGAAAAACGACTTAACGACTTTAACGATGATCTCAAACATCAAATGGAGGCTTTATTTGAAGCCAACCAATACGGTCTCATTAAAAACGATATTGATGAACTTCTGGAAGAATCTACAGAAGGTCTCATTCGTGTTAGAGATATCGTTGATAACCTTCAAAGCTTCTCAATAGAAACCGCAGAAGGCCTTCAGTCTGTAAATGTAAATCAAGTTGGCCGCCAACTTATTTCACTTATTTCGGCGCAATACAATAGTATTAAATACATTTTTGAAAGCGACCATGATGAAATTAACGTCATTGTCAACCCAGCTTCGTTCAAACAAGCTCTTATGAACGTAATGCTAAATGCGGCCCAAGCCACCAGTGAAAATGGCTTCGTTAAACTGAGTATCATTGATAAAGGCGAATCGATTTGCTTAAAAGTACTCGATAGCGGAAGCGGTATTTCACCTCGGAACTTAAGTCGTATATTCGAACCATTTTTTACTACTAAACCCGAAGGACAGGGGCACGGTTTAGGCCTTTCTGTTGCTTATACAGCTATTGAACAGCACCAAGGGAAAATCAAGATAAATAGTAAAGAAGGTAAAGGGACGATTGTCGAAATAGTACTGCCTAAGCAAGAGGCTATTGACTCCTCATCGTAAATCACAATACGATTGGTTAGTCTATAGTATTTCCCACATAGCGCATATAGCGTAATTTGTCACTTATCCAGCTAGTTGCTTTACCTGTGTCTGACTATATTCGTAAACTCCTAAGTCATTCAAACGCCTTGCGAGCAATCCTTTACTAATAAGATAATTGAGATGCGCTATACATTCTGCGACAGCGAATACCATATTTCGTACACCTAGCTTTCTCTTAAACATGACAGGTAGTAAAGAGACTACAGTTTGGGGTTTCTGACAGGCTACTAACAACGCATCGATATGCTCATTGTGATGCGCTATGAGCTCTTCTACTCGTTCGTGTAAGCCAACGAAAGGAAGTTTATGTGCAGGCAACACTATGACATCTTCAGGTAAATCATAAAATTGGGGGAGCGTGTCTAAGTAGTCTTTAAGTGTATTGGCGTCGGGCTCTGTAGAGTATGCTCCGATATTAGGTGTAATAATTGGCAGTACATGATCACCCGATATAAGGATATTCTTCTCTTTATTAAACAAACACGCATGTTCAGGAGAATGCCCTTTTCCAATGATGATATGCCACTGTTGCCCACCTAAATCCAATGTCATTTGATGGCGAAGCCGCGTGAAACTCAACGGTACAGGAGACACCACACTGCTGTAGCCTTTGTTATCCCCCGCCGTTAGTTGGTTGATCATTGACGAATCTAGCCCAGCTTGGTGAAAATACCGTTTGTCACGTTCCTTTGAAGCGCCAGAACTCCCCGCACTAAATGCGCGAGCACTAAAATATTCTGTTTGCGACATATAGAAAGGAACATCAAACGTATCGGCAATCCAGCCCGCTAAGCCAATATGGTCAGGATGTAAGTGCGTAACAATAACGCCACTTATTGGCGCGTCTAGTTGACTGAATATCTCTTCCCACAGCGCCTTGGTTTTGGACGTACCTATTCCAGTATCAACGACAACCCAGCCTTCATTTGTTCGAATTAGATAAAGATTAATATGATCCAGTTCGAAAGGCAGAGGCATAGTAAGCCACATGATGCCATCGGCAACTTCAATTAATTGTCCCGGTGCAACTTGCTGCTCATATAAATAATTCATCGTGATAGTTAACTTTACTCTACTTTCTGGTCTTCAATTTTTATCGCGAGTAATAGGGAAAAACAAACGTATCTGTCGAATAGAGATCTATAGGAGACATTGATAGCAAAAGGTATACTGTTGCGCTTTGTACATAAAAACGCAATGTAACGTCGTAAAAGCATGCAAGATGCGAACATTAGACAAGGTTTTATTCTAAATAAAGCAACGTTTAACCGTCAGGGTAAAACGTTTGTAGAACTGTGGGTCAAAACTGATACTGGAACAATACGACTTATTACCGCACCTCAACAGCCTACGTGCTTTGTGGCTTTGTCTGAACTAGATAAATTACAACGTATTGCTGAAGACCGATTAAGCCACTTAAGCTTCTCTGATGACAACTTTAAAACGTTAGCGCAATTAAAAGTAGTTACAGTTAAAACCCATACCGAGCAAGCGATGCAACAACTTCGTCAACTTGCTCAAAGCCATGCCATCACACTTTTTGAAGCAGATATAAGAGTTGCCGACCGCTTTTTAATGGAACGCTTCATCTATGGCTCTATAGAATTTATACACCCGACTTCTAATACTAATGTAAACACCGATACCATAGAAAACGCACAGGTAAGGCCTTGTGAATATAAAACCACATTTAGTGCCATTAGTATTGATATTGAATGTAACGAGCACGAAGAGTTATTTAGTATTTCACTAGCAGGTGACGCGATTAACGAAGTCCTGCTTATTAAGCCACCTAGCTTTTCTTTAGAACAAATCATTGCAGAGCACTCCAATCAATATAACCTCACCGTTGTTGAAGATGAACAATCATTACTGCATCTATTTAATAAACGTATTAGGGATAACGATCCAGACATCATTCTTGGATGGAATGTTAAGCAGTTTGATATGGCGGTTTTAGCCAGGCGAATGAAGCACTGCAACGTTAAGTTCGCTATAGGTAGGCAAGCTCGTGATGCGAAAGTCCGAGAGTGGGAAGATCAAACTATCGTCGATGTGCCTGGTAGATGTGTAATTGATGGAATAGAGTCGCTAAAAACCATGACATTCCAGTTTGATTCATTTTCTCTAGACTCAGTTTCATCGGCGTTATTAGGTGAACATAAGCTTATTCAAGATGACAATAAACTCGAGGCCATCAAACAACTTTACCTAAACAACCCTGTGGCGCTTTGTGACTACAACTTTAAAGATGCGGTATTAGTAAACCGCATTCAGGAAGAAACCCAATTTATTGACTTTCTGGCCTTGCGTGGAACATTAACTGGACTAGATCTTAACCGACCTGGTGGATCAGTTGCTGCATTTTTAAATGTCTATCTGCCAAAGTTACACCGAAAACACTATGTATCAGGTGTTCGCCCTGAAAATGGGGGCCTAGCAAGTCCGGGAGGATACGTTATGCGCTCTCAACCGGGTTTATATAAAGATGTACTTGTACTTGATTTTAAAAGCCTTTATCCATCTATTATTAGAACGTTTAAGATCGACCCTCTTGGACTAGCTGAAGGATTAATTGCTCCAGATACTGCAATAGAAGGTTTTAAAGGTGCACAGTTTAGCCGCGACGAACATTTCTTACCGGGTATTATTGAAAACTTGTGGCGTCAACGGGATGAAGCCAAAAGGAACCAAGACGCACCTCGCTCTCAAGCAATTAAAATATTAATGAATTCGTTTTACGGTGTGTTAGGTAGTGGCGGGTGTCCATTTTATGATCCGCGGCTAGCCAGCTCTATTACCCTTAGAGGACACGAAATAATGCAACAAACCGCAGCCTGGATTGAAGAGCTTGGCTATACGGTTATTTACGGTGATACAGACTCTACATTTGTACATGTAGAGGGTCAAAGTAGTTTGGGCGACCCTAAAGAAACAGGCACACAACTGGCCAATATTATAAATAACAAATGGCATGAACTACTACGTACTAACCATGATATCGACTGCCATTTAGAAATTGAATTTGAATCTCATTTTTCCACATTTTTCATGCCGACCATTCGTGGTTCTTCTGAAGGTAGTAAAAAGCGTTATGCAGGGTTAAAAAGCGACGTCATAAATGGTGAGCTAAAAGAAACACTTGTATTCAAAGGGCTTGAGAATGTGCGCTCGGATTGGACTAATTTAGCAAAAGCGTTTCAGTACGCCCTTTATCAAAAAGTGTTTGCCGGAGAACCTGTTGAGGGCTTCATCCAACAAACAATTGTGGATATTAAAAATGGTAACGTAGATGAATCGCTTATTTATAAAAAGAGGTTGAGGAAACCACTTTCATCTTATGTAAAGTCTTTACCGCCACATGTTAAAGCAGCGAGGCTAACCGATGCAATGCGTAAAGAGAAGAACTTACCCCCTAAATATCAATCTAATACATCAATTTCATATGTGATAACGACGCAAGGGCCTCAAACCATTGACTACCAGTTTGCTCCACTCGATTATGATCACTATATTGATAAACAAATAAAGCCCATTGCAGAAAGTATCCTCCCCCTCATTGGCCTTAGCTTCGAGGCTATCACTACAGATCAAATGTCGCTTTTTTGACGCTATGTCATGTAAAAATAATACGTGTCACTTCACTTGTAATTAACTAGACTATCTTAATAACACGTCGAGGAAGGCCAGAAGAAATCTTTGAAGGTTAACAAATAGTTGACTTAACTTAAATACGATAACGCTCCACTGAAAATAATTACATCTTAACTTTGTAGTATTTTATAAGCGCCAACTTAATCATTGAGAATAAAGTCCGTGTCCTTCGATACTAGAGCCTGTGTATCTTTGTTCATTCCAAACCGAGTTTCAGGTAATGAACGAGTTGCGTGGTTTGGTTATTCCAAATTAGAAATTTAATTAATCAAATGCTTACAATTTTACTATTATTGTCTATTACGAATTATTTCTATTTCAGATAGAGTAACTCCCGCTAATAACCTTTCGAACCCCTGCTTATTTGCTAAGTAATTTTCTCCTACAATTTTTACTACCTGCAAATATCGTGAATCTACATGCTCTTTAGCTGTTTTAAAGTAGTCTGTGAATTTTTCATGCTGCAAATGTTTGTCCATAAACTTTCTATACTCTACGTAAGATGTTGTGTTGTAGTTAAACGTAATAGGGTTGGATACATTGTAAAAACCAGTTCTATTATTTTTCAATTCGAATACAGTGGAGTCCTGATTTGCAAGAGGGCGTCCTCTCAATAGCATTGCAATGTATTCATACTGGGAGCGGTTTTTTCGGTGTAAAATATAACCGTTTAGTGGAGTGTTAGAACTGTCAACTTGCGAGTTTTGAGCGTTTATGCATTTGAGAATTTTAGCATCATCAAACTTCTGGAGCACCCCTTCATCAAGAGTGTTGTGAGGATTCATCTGTTGTGGTCTTAGATAAGCTTTATACAAGGGTTTTTATTTGTCGAGCAGACTCTACTTTTATTTCTTGCTGCAAAGCAGAAGTAAACAGGCTATCTTTCTCAAGTTTGTTAAACCATTGGAAAGACAAAGAATCGAAAATTCCTACATCGTTACATACTTCACTAATTGTTTTATTAAGATCTACTGGAACCCAAAATTCATCAATGTCTAAGAACATAATAGCATCAGCAGCAGTCTGAATTTCAAAACAACTCCTATAAACATGGACTTGTGGCGCGGGAATACCGCTTGTAAAGATATTATCGCTATTTATGAACTTAACCGGATGATCTTTCAATAAAAGAGAAAGCTCTTTTGTATTATCGTCACATCCATTGTAGTAGATTTCTATTTCGCTAAATCCAAAGTAAAGATGGTGAAAAATCCACTCAGGCAAATACATAGATTCATTTTTGGCAACAGCTACTAACTTAACATGGTGCACTTCTTTTGATGTAATATACCTGTTAAACCATAACTTGAACTGTTTTTTCCAACTAAAAAAAATACTTTTAATGTCAGATAATCTCTCTTTATAAAAAGTATTTTTTTCCATTGCTATTTTACAACTCCATTGACTTATAACTACGATTCTATACTAACGTGCATTACTGGCATATTAAAAGTCGTTGCATGTTAAGTTCAGATTATAATTAAAAATTACAATACAAATTTAAAGGCCAGAAAGCAAAAAACCCGCCGTTAGGCGGGTTTCTCGAATGGGGACCTGGCAGTGTCCTACTCTCACATGGGGAGACCCCACACTACCATCGGCGCTAATACGTTTCACTTCTGAGTTCGGAATGGAGTCAGGTGGTACCGTATCGCTATGGCTGCCAGGAAAAAATTGTTAACAATCTGGGAAATCTGATATC
>NZ_BJKK01000001.1 GCF_006538325.1 Alteromonas sp. KUL42 | reverse complement strand
ATTACTAGCTTTGCTAGCTGCCTCTCCCGAAGCGGATGCGTATCTTACAGCGCATCTTTTTTTTGTCAACAACTAATTTAAAATATTTATTTCAATCAGTTATTGAGCCTTTCAAGTAACCCCATTGCTTCGGCGTTCCCTTGTAAGGAGGCGCGCATTTTACGTATATTCATGATTAGGTCAACAGCCTTTTTCAAAAAAACATAAAAAAAGCGACCATTCGGTCGCTTTTTACACACAACGGTCAAATAACCATCAAGAGACTGTGTGTTTAGCCATTCTCGATGCGATTTATCTTTAACTAGCTAACTATTAACACAGAAATCTAACACTCAGAAATCTTCACTTAAATAAACCGCTACTCGAAACAATAAGAACACTCATTACATGTCAATGCTTCTTTAATCAGCATTGACGTTGTCTTATTTGTTTTCGTCTACCTTTTCCTGTGCGCAGTTTTTGTTATTGATGAAGTCAGCGTCTTCTTCGTGATCGCCGACTACATCGTGTAGCGTGACTTTATCAACAGTTCTAAATGTGTTGATTGGGCCTGCTAATGCATAAAGAGCAAAAACTAAAAACAACACTAACGCCGGTTCAGTAGCTACAACCACAAAGATAAGTAATACCAATAAGAGTGCAACAAAAGGCACTTTGCCATGCCAGTTTACTTCTTTAAAGGAATTGTATTTGAAGTTACTTACCATCAATAGACCAGCAAGGCCTGTAACAGCAGCTACTATTAAACCGTAGTCGCTACCCACGGCATCGTATTCGACACCGACCCATACAAGGCCAGATACAACAGCAGCTGCTGCAGGACTGGCAAGACCTTGGAAAAATCGCTTATCAGCTATTCCAACTTGTGTATTAAAACGAGCTAAACGCAACGCCGCTCCAGCTACATAAATAAATGCGGCTAACCATCCAAGTTTACCTAATTCAGTCAACCCCCAATTATAAGCAACTAACGCTGGGGCCATACCGAATGAAACCATATCGGCCATAGAATCATACTCGGCACCAAAATCACTTTGCGTGTTAGTCATACGTGCTACACGACCATCTAAGCCATCAAAGATCATGGCAACAAAGATAGCAACAGCAGCAGCTTCAAAACGACCGTTCATAGATGAAACAACGGCAAAAAAGCCAGAAAACAAACCTGCAGTTGTTAACAAATTGGGAAGTAAGTATATCCCTTTACGTTTCTGTTCAGACATATGTCCTCGTACTTCTATATATAATGTAGTAATTATTTCATAGATATCGGCTAACGCATAGTAATGTAGACGACGCTATATTCATTACTACTTTCTCATTCGTCCTAACGCCTATTTGATCACATAATAACAAGGTATGCTACTACATACGTAAAATTGATCATTATTCATATATCCTAAAAGTCCATGTTGAAAATTAGTAAGTTATCTGTTCACTACGCAATGAGACGATTGTAAAACGACTGCGTAGTATAAGTTGCGAAATTGTTCATTAAGTTAAGCATAAAGCTAAATACTTAGGTCAATTTAATAACGTAGCTAGAAGAAGATAGCTTGCCCGAGAAGTGGTAACGCTTCAAAAGAGGAATGCAATGATGATCATTCTACAAAAACGTCTTTTGCTTACGTTGTTGATAACTAGTGGTATTTGCTTCACTGCTAGTTCGCATGCTACCTATAATCATCACGATTACTCACATTGCGGTGGTTCTAACAACAGTCAAAATTCAGATTGTAATTCCCCTCTTGGTGAAAATACTTATGACTTAGTTGATGATGGTGTCTATGAAGGAACTAATCCTTCTGTTTCTTCAATTAATATAAATGGCGTAAACATCTCACTGTCTGCATTTTCAGATACGCAAGGCCTATACAACGAAGCTGTTGTAGGCGCTGATTTACAGAAAATCTCAAACACATGGGCTTATGGAGTCACCAATAATGATGAAGCCTATTACAATGGCGGTGCTGATCATGCCATAGACAATATCAATTATTATTATCAGGGAAGCTATGCCTCACATCAAAGTGGCATGACAAACGTTGAGCGCGATTATGATTTCATTTTGTTGTCCTTTGACCAAGCAGTTACACTCACTGGGGCAAGCTTTTCGTGGTTGTATAGCGATAACGATAGTCAAGTTTCTGTCGCTGCGCTTAACAACATCTCAGGTTTAACTTCGGGTATTAACACTTGGAGTGATATCGTGGCGGATGCTCTTACTTCTGCGTCATTTGATATTGAAAACTGTGATTACTTGGATCATCGCTCTGACTTCAATTTCTCTGAATCAGCGCAGTATTGGTTGGTTGGCGCCTATAATACGGTATTTGGTAACATTGGTGGCTATGTGGGCAACGATGCGTTTAAACTAGCGAATATTGGCTTTGACATAACTCCAACACCTGATGCGAATGAAGGGTCTACCCCTGTAAATGCGCCTAGCACTATTGGCCTTTTAATGGCATGTTCACTTTTCGTTGCTTGGCGTCGTAAGACGCCCGGCCAGCATAAAGGTTATCGTTAGAGGCATCTTTATACACCTTTCGCTCTCTTTATTACTCTCGCTAACTGTCAATATTCTTTACGACTCTGTACTTTCTCCCTTTTTTATTGCGTAAAATCATGAACATAAAATCTGGCACAAAATTCGCATGAGAAAATATTAGTAGTGATGTAGTAGAGTCAATCATAATGTTTAGAATTTTGTTGTCGTGTCTTTTGCTTTGTGCTGGTAGTGCTTGGGCTACTGATTCTTCACTAGCAGAGCACAGTTACAGCTACGACTTTGACGAAGTAAATGTTAATGTCGACCCCACAATAGGCAACGTTGTTAACGTAAACGGTGTATCTGTGTCAATATCTGGTTGGGCAGATAGCGCGCAGCTTGTTCATGGCGATTCAGGTCAATTCGACCGCGTAATTAGTGCAAACTTACAAGAAGTTCCAGGGTATGGTTGGGCTGTTAGAAACTCCTATGAAGATGAAAACTGGCATCAAACCGTAGACAATACGAGCTCAAAAGGATGGCAAGACTATGACTTTATTCTTTTCAGTTTCAGTAGTGCTGTAACCCTCACTAATATAGACTTTGGATGGGCGCCTACACAAGAAGGTTCGCAAGAAGTTTCTGTGGCAGCCCTTGGCACTAGTGGATTGAATGCGTTAACAGGGCAACAATCTACATGGTCAAATATCATAGCTGATGCATTGAGTAGCTCGTACTCGCTCACGCATATTGGCAATAACCAGCACACCACTGAGCTTAATTTCACAGAAACTGCAAGGTATTGGTTAGTCGGTGCTTACAATACGGTATTTGGATCTGTAACGGGCGGCTCTACGTTTAATGACCGATACAAAATTTCTGGGATCAACTTTACCAAACCTTCAGTTTTAGATCCTGACGATAATTCGACGCCTGTTAATGCGCCAGGCACTTTAGCAATTATGTGCTTGAGTTTGTTTATCTTTGCACTAAAGCGCAAAAAAGTTTCGCGTCTTACTGTTTGAATATTTTGAAAAAGCACGTATTTTAAAAAGGTGGCCTTGGTCGCCTTTTTTTATATTTTTTCATGCAGTATCGTAATCTTTTAAGGTAAATATGGCTTTGCTAGTGAATAAAAGCGTGATTAAGCGCACTGTGTTCCCCCTCCTTGTCACTTCATTTATTGCGTCATTTACTTACGCTACAACATCAGAAGACTACGAGCTCGCCCTTACTGCATTCAACGATGCAGCTTACGACGAAGCCTACATTCATTTAAAAAACAGTTTACAAAAAGACCCTGAAAATTTATCAGCCAAAATTCTCATGGGCGAAATATTACTAATTAATGGTTATTTAAGTGCGGCAGAAATGGAGTTTGTGGAAGCGTTAGAAATGGGCGCTGACATCAATTTATTAGCAGAGCCGCTAGGAAACACCTGGCTGTTTCTTAATAAGTATCAAAGTATTGTCGACTTTTCTGATACAAATAAGCTTTCTGGTGATGCGTTGCGAGAATGGCTACTTATTCGAGCGACAGCATGCATTCGTTTAGAAAGATTAGAGTGTGCGCTACGCGACTACAATACCATTATTGCACGTTCACCTAATTTCGTTCGTGCTATCAATGGGTTAGCATCTATAGCGCTACAGCGAGAAGAGCTGGTCAATGCCGAGAATTTAATTGGGCAAGCCATGGCTGTAGAACCAGAAAACGCGATTACATGGCGTTTAAAGGGTCAGTTGGCGTACCGTAAAGGCAATCGCCAAGAAGCAACTGAGCATTTGCAAAAGGCACTCAATTTTAACCGTGATGACCCTATAGCTTTGCGAAATCTTGTCGATTTGTACTTAGAAGTTAAAGACTACGACTCAGCCAAGCTTTTCGTCGAAGAGATTATTGAGGATACTCCCAATGATCCACTGGCTATCCTTCTTAACAGCTGGTTGAAAAGCCGTGACAACCATCAAGCTATTGCCAATGATAAGTTAAAAGAACTTAATGAATTTATGGCTCAGCTTGATCCTGAACTTATTACTTCACAACCCATGTTGCTCTACATCAGCGGACTCACCAACTTTTTCAACAGTAACTTAGAACAAGCAACCAAAGACTTTAGTACTTACTTACAAAAAGAACCTGAAGATCTTCAAGCTGTATTAATGCTAAGTCAGGTCTACATGGCGACACAACAAGACAAACAAGCATTGATTTTATTAGAGCGCTACCAAAACGAACTAATGGAAAAAATTGATGCTGCCTTGTTACTAGGAGATCTATTTATAAGACAAGGCCAAGCATTTAAGGCTGATCGCTTGCTACGAAATTTAGTAGAAAAATACCCTGAAGAAGGAAAGTTGCAGCTTTTCAAAATAAAGCTGATGGCTGCAAGAGGACAACAAGACGAAGCACTGCGCATACTAGACCTTAATTTTCCTTCGTATCAGGATAATGCAGGCTTTCTCTTCACCTATGCTTTGATGCAATTGCAAGCGGGCAATTTTGAAGAAGCATTTCAAGGTGCTGAAAGATTATCAGCACTATTTCCCGAAGAAGCCGAAATTTACAATTTAAGGGCGGGTATTCTTATTCGACAGGAAAAGTTGGAAGAGGCAAAGCGCAATATTGAAAAAGCGCTCCTATTAAACCCTACGTTGTTTCCGGCTAAATTTAACTTGGCTGCTACTGAAAGCCGCCTAGGTAATATAAACACATCAAATACACTTATAAGCGAGCTACTAGCACTGTCACCACAGCACAGTGAAACGTTAATGTTAAGGGCATTTAACCACACTAAAGAGGGTGAGCTAGAACAAGCAAAACAAATTTACTTAGATTTATTAACGCTCTCTCCTTCCAATAGTGGCGCGAGAGAAAAGCTCTCTATGCTTTATCAGCAGATGGGTGATACCTCAGCGGCGCTCTACCACTTAGATCTTTTGTTAAAAGACAACTTTGACAACCCTAATTATTTACTACGCAAAGCAGCGTTACAAATCAGAGAGAAACACAACGTTGAGGCAGAAAAAACGCTAAATATTGCTAGGAATTTTATTAATTCTGAACCAAATAGATTGGTTACTTTTGCAAATCTAGCGCATGCCATAAAAAGCGATGACGCAGCCAAAAATGCCCTAGCGCGAGCTATGAGTCTTGCTCCTGACAACACATCAATAGCCTTACAATATACAAGCTTTTTATTAGATATTAATGACAACGAAGAAGCAGACAAAATACTTAAGTCATTAAGCGCTTCTCGCAGTAAGAGCCCTATTTATCATTTTCTTCAAGGCCGCCTTCAAGCCAATAGAGGCAATAGTGAGCAGGCTGTCAATGCGTATCAAAAAGCATTAGATATCGACCCCACTTTTGTACAAGCACTTTCCGCTATGTATAACTACGCCTTAGTAGAACAACATGTCGATATTTTCTTATCCACTGCACGACGTTTAGCCTCAGACGAAAGTGGCGCAGTATTAGCAAAGCATTTACTCGCTCAGTACTTGTTTTTTATTAGAGAGTTTGAAGAGTCTAGCACGCTGTATCTTGAGTTGATTGAGGAAGGCACTGTTTTAAACCCAGCGGAAGTGTACAACAGGCTCGCCATTATGAGCTTAGAGAATACAGTTACTGATGCTAAACAATACATTATTCAAGCCTATGAACTTCAACCTAATTCGGCAAAAATTTTAGATACTTTTGGCTATATCAAGGCGCTTGAAGGTGATTATGAAGGTAGTTTAAGGATGCTACGTGATGCTTTTGCACGAGATGCCAAAGATCCCAATATTCGCTATCACCTAGGTTACACATTGGCAAAGCTCAATCGAATTGATGAGGCCAAGAAAGAGCTTACTTTCGCTGTTAACGTAGAACGCCCTTTCTTTATGCGGCCTCAAGCTAAGCGCCTTCTTGATAGCTTATAAAACTGTTATAGACAGCACGAGCAATTTCGCTTGTGCTTTTCTAGCATGCCTACACCTGGGTTGAAGGTGTTGGTCGGATCTAAGCTTTCGTAGAAGCGTTGCAAGGCATCATCTGCCTTGTAAAGATGACCCACATTATGCTCCGCAGGGTATTTTGCCCCCTTGCTATCAAGTTGTTTCAGCATATCGGCTTTTACTTTCTTTGCGTCACTGCCTTTTTTGAGTATGTAATCTTGGTGAAATACATGACAGAAGAAGTGCCCATAATACAGTGACTTATCTATGTGTTTTTCTATATGTTCGGGTAACTGTTCCACCCATGCATCATCGTTGCGTCGAAGTGCAATGTCCAAAGCCAGTATATCACCCACCGTCTTGTAGTTGAGAGTTTGATACCTTACCGCGGCACCTGCAGCAGCAAATCGCAATAGAAATGCCTTACTCGCTTCTTCGGCAGTACAGCTTAGAAAGTTACCTAAATTGCTCTTTACTTCAATGCCTTTATCACTTCGACTGTCGTTAGCCTTCTGAAACAATGCTGTAAAATAGCGCTCAGCTTCTTCAATACCACCATCACTCATTTTCACAATAAGGTGGTGCTCATACTCGTCGCGGTACACACGTAAACGTGGGGGTAAATGATCGGGGAAAAGCTGACTAACGCCTTGTAAGATGCGGTCAGACAATGACGAAGGTAAAAAAGGCGCCTTCTCTAACAAAGCATCAATACGCCCTTTTGCCGCAAACATTTTGGGTAGGAATGTTGTACCCAGACGCTCAATACTCAGAAATGTGTCTTTACCGTATTTGTCTGCTATATCAAACATATCTCTATGCAAATATTCACCCACCTCAGGTAGATGTTTAAATTGTTGGAGCATGTCACGGCGAATTTGGGTTAATACTTGCGGGTTGTTCACACCAATATAGAAAGTCTTTTCCCGTTTGGGTATAGCAAATGTATCTAACATAACGGCAAAAACAGCTAATTTCCCTGCGCAGCCACTGGCTTCATATAACTTTGAAGGGTCGGCATTAAAACGACTTGGCGAGTGTGCATCTACATCTCGTACACGTTGTTCATAATCACTGGCTGAGGCTTTTTTTTCACCAAGTACTATTTGCTTATTAAAATTCTCCGAAGATAAATTATTGAGTATCTGCTCTGGGGTCTCCCCTAAATCAATACCCAAATGATTGACCAGATGCAGCTCGCCATGACAATCGACCTGCGCATAAAGTGCAAGCTCGGAATAAGCTGGTCCACGTTTGACTAAAGCGCCACCAGAATTATTGGCAATCCCACCCACTATAGATGCGCCCAAACACGACGAACCGATAACAGAATGTGGCGCTCTTTGAATTGGCTTTAATAGCCCTTCAAGTTTATGTAACGTAGCCCCCGGAAAGCTAAGAACCTGTAGCCCGTTGTTAATAAGAATAAGCTTATCCATAGCGAGGGTATTAATAATGACCACAGGTCTGTCGTAATCATCACCACTTGGGGTTGAACCTTCGGTTAGCCCAGTTTTGGCCGCTTGCATTATGATAATGCAGTTCGTTTGAACACAAGCTTTCAATACTTGCCAGTATTCCTGCAGGGTTTGGGGAAAGACCACGGCTAATGCACTGCCCTCTCCTGAGCGCCACCCTTTTCTGTAATGCTTTGTTCCCTGCTGTGAAGTTGTAATTCCCCGCTCTCCCACAGCCTGTTGTAACAGCTTAACAATATGGGAATGACTCATGGGGGAACTCCGTAGTAACGCAATGAAATGAAAAGGTAATACCAATCACAAAAAAAGAGCGACCCTTTCCTGTCGCTCTTTTTAGATTGCAATAGCTAGACGATCTTAAGAATGTTTACTCACTGACTACAAACAAGCCACTTTCGTCTGCATCAATACGTATAGTGGAATCAGGGAGCAATTCCCCTGCTAACAGTTTCTGTGCAAGTGGGTTTTCTACCTGAACTTGTATTGCACGTTTTAATGGACGGGCGCCAAATACTGGGTCAAAGCCAGCTTCTGCTAACGTGTCCATCGCGGCAGAAGACAATGTAAGCTTGTAACCCTTTTCAACCAAGCGCGCGCGTAGTGAAGCAAGTTGGATCTTGGCAATAGATTTAATTTGCTCTTTACCCAATGGATGGAACACCACTATGTCATCAACACGGTTAATAAATTCAGGTCTGAAATGCTGACCTACCACCTGCATGACAGATGACTTCATTTCATCATACTGATTTTCATTGTGTTTATCTTGAATGATGTCTGAACCTAAATTAGAGGTCATAATGACAACCGTGTTTTTAAAGTCTACCGTGCGCCCTTGCCCGTCAGTTAAACGACCATCATCAAGCACCTGCAGTAAAATATTAAACACATCAGGGTGCGCTTTCTCTACTTCATCAAGTAAGATGACCGAATAAGGTTTGCGGCGCACAGCCTCTGTCAAATATCCGCCTTCTTCATAGCCTACATAGCCCGGAGGCGCTCCCACTAATCGCGCAACTGAATGCTTTTCCATGAACTCAGACATATCAATGCGGATCATGGCGTCTTCTGTGTCAAACATAAAGCCAGCTAGCGCTTTACACAGTTCAGTTTTCCCTACCCCCGTTGGGCCTAAGAACAGAAAAGAGCCAATGGGCCTGTTCGGATCAGCAAGACCAGCTCGAGAGCGGCGAATAGCATTTGATACGGCTTGCACAGCTTCTTCCTGCCCTACCACACGCTTGTGTAACACGTCTTCCATTCGCAATAATTTGTCGCGCTCACCTTCTAGCATTTTAGCCACGGGGATCCCGGTCCAACGAGACAATACATCAGCAATTTCTGCCTCAGTGACTTTGTTCTTGAGTAGTATTGTTTCCCGCGTTTCATTTTCAGCCGCTTGTTCTAACTTGGCTTCCAGTTCAGGAATACGACCATACTGAAGCTCCGACATCCGATTGAGATCTGACGCTCTACGCGCAATCTCTAAATCCAACTTGGCTTGTTCCAGTTCGCCTTTAATGGTTTGTGTGCCCTGCATGGCATCTTTTTCATCAAGCCATACTTTTTCTAGTTCGGCGTATTTCGTTTCTGCTTGTTCCCGTTCTAGCTCAATCATTTCTAAGCGTTTATGACTGGCATCATCGGTTTCTTTGGCCAAGGCCTGTTCTTCTAACTTGAGCTGAATAATACGGCGCTCTAGCCTGTCCATATCTTCAGGCTTAGAATCAATTTGCAGCCGAATACTTGATGCTGCCTCGTCAATCAAATCGATAGCTTTATCAGGTAGCTGCCTGTCGCTGATGTAACGGTGTGACAAGCTTGCAGCGGCAACAATCGCAGGGTCAGTAATGTCAACAGAGTGATGAAGCTCATAGCGCTCTTTTAGTCCGCGCAATATGGCAATAGTGTCTTCAACACTTGGTTGTTCGACCAACACCTTTTGGAAGCGACGCTCAAGTGCTGCGTCTTTCTCGATGTATTGACGATATTCATCAAGCGTTGTGGCACCGACACAGTGAAGCTCACCGCGTGCGAGTGCAGGCTTTAACATATTGCCCGCATCCATCGCGCCGTCGCCTTTTCCTGCGCCCACCATGGTATGTAATTCATCAATAAACAGAATGACACGCCCTTCCTCTTTGGCCAGTTCATTCAATACCGCTTTCAATCTCTCTTCAAATTCTCCGCGGTATTTGGCACCGGCAACCAATGCGCCCATGTCTAAAGAGAGCACGCGCTTGTTTTTCAAGCCTTCTGGAACTTCACCGTTAATAATACGCTGGGCAAGTCCTTCAACAATGGCCGTTTTACCTACACCGGGCTCACCAATAAGCACTGGGTTATTTTTCGTGCGGCGCTGCAGAACTTGTACAGTGCGACGAATCTCATCATCTCGACCAATAACGGGGTCAAGCTTTCCTTGCTCCGCACGTTCGGTTAAATCCGTGGTGTATTTTTCGAGCGCTTGGCGTACGTCTTCTGCATTAGGATCGGTTACCGTTTGTCCGCCACGCATGTCGTCAATAGCCGCTTCAATGACATCTTTGGTGATATTCAGGCTTTTAAATATTTCCCCTAGACGCCCTTTGTCTTGTAGTGCCGCAAGCACAAAAATTTCAGACGTGATGTATTCATCTTTACGCTGCTGGGCAATTTTGTCGCAAAGGTTAAGTAATATCCCGCTGTCTTTACTTAGCTGAACATCACCACCAATACCGTCGACACGAGGTAAACGTTCAATAGCTTGACTAAGTGCAGAGCGCAATGCATTAACGTTGATGTTTGCTTGATCTAACAAAGGTCGTACCGAACCGCCTTGTTGATTTAGCATGGCCGTCATTAAATGAACGGGTTCGATATATTGATGATCTCGGCCCAATGCGAGTGATTGAGCATCGGAAATAGCGAGCTGAAATTTACTGGTAAATCTATCTAGTCTCATAATCTCAACCTAAAACATGAATCATTATTAATGTTCTATTTATGGGAGCTGGTGAATTATGATTCAAGTGTGAGATTGAAAAGTCGATGTAAAAAGTAGCAAATTCGCCCAAAAACTTGATTTAGAACAAACATAGCAGTAGCGCTAAAAATTTCAGCCTAACAAGCTCTTAGCCTGAGAGTACTGTTTTCTCCTTAGTAGAGGGGTTATCGGCAAAAATATCGAAAAGTCGTTATTTGCTATTTCAAACCAATAACACTGACAATACGCCCAGTGTTCGGCTTATGATGGTGTGTGGCATGTCGATGAGAGTAGAACAAATCTTCACGGCAATATGTACAAAGTTGACTTTGGGTTACATTAGACACCCCAAGCGCTTTTAATTGATATTCAGCAATTAAAGGCAAGTTGAGCAGATATTTATTGCTTGCTTGCCCTTGTTTGATTGCCGTTGGGTAGCGCTTGAACACGCTTGCCAAGTAGGCATCTACCTCGTAACACGCCCCACATATTGCAGGGCCAATCCACGCCATTAATTCACCCTGTGCAATATCAAAAGCTGTAACTGCATTCTCAATAATGTGGTTTTCCAGCCCTTTCCAACCAGCATGCACAACAGCCACCTGAGTTCCTTTAACATCACACAAGAGTATGGGAACACAGTCGGCGGTCATTACGGCACAAAAGTGCATACTTGATGTAGAAAACGCGGCATCAGCTTGTACGTTTTGGGTTGGCAGGCGCGCAACGCGGTTGCCGTGAACTTGTTCTAACCAAGTTATTTTTTCGCTATGTGGCAAAAGGCTTCTATTAGCCTGAACGTGATGCAAGTTATCGCCAACATGCGCGCCAACGTTCAAGCCAACAAAGTCGCCTTCACTCACCCCACCGGCTTTAGTTGTAGTATAAGCAACAATGCTTTCAGGGCATTGCCATTGTGGAGTGATCAAAGCCAGTGGTAACGTCATTGCCTTACAGCATATCTTGTGGGTTATCGATCGTGTCTTGCTTCACTGCTTTTAGCAAATCTTGCATATCTTGTGGCAATGGCGCCTTCCATGTCATCCACTCTTCTGTTTCAGGGTGAAATAACGAAAGCTGCGCAGCATGTAGTGCTTGACGTTGAAAGCCTCGCAAAGCAGCGATAAAGTCATCAGACGCCCCTTTCGGTAAACGCGGACGACCACCATAAACCTGATCACCAAGTAAAGGATGCTTAATGTGCGCCATATGAACACGAATTTGATGGGTACGCCCCGTTTCTAACTTAAGTCGTAAGTGCGTGTAAGCTCTAAACTTTTCAATAACGCGATAGTGCGTTACCGCGGGCTTACCCATTTCTCTAACAGCCATGTGCGTACGCTTTGTTGCATGGCGGCCAATTGGCGCATCGACAATGCCACCAGCAACCATTGTGCCCAGAGCAACGGCTTCATATTCTCGGCTCATTTCTCTGCGCTGAAGTTGATCAACAAGGTGTGTCTGCGCGGGAATGGTTTTCGCCACCACCATCAGACCTGTTGTGTCTTTATCGAGACGATGAACAATCCCTGCACGGGGCACTTTATCAATGTTTGGCACATGATTAAGCAGTGCGTTTAAAACAGTACCACTTGGATTACCGGCACCTGGGTGCACTACTAAGTCAGCAGGCTTGTTGATAACAAGAATATGCTCGTCTTCGTAAACGATATTTAGCGCAATATCTTGTGCTTCACTGGTAACTTGCACGTCCATTTCGGCTTGCACTGTAACCAGTTCATCCATCTGCATTTTGTGGCGAGGAATAGTAATTACCTCGCCGTTAACTGCTACGCAACCGTCTTGGATCCAAGTTTTTAACTTAGAACGTGAATATTCAGGGAACAAATCAGCTAAAACCTGATCTAACCGTAAACCAAAATGCGCAGCTTCTGTTGTAGCTTCTAATTGTATTGTGTTGAGCGACTGTGTCATAACACCATTGATTACGTCTAAAAAAGAGTATTATAACAAGTATTCACGCTGTACACTGCGTTGTTTACGTTTTTGTATGGTTTTTCTTACCGTTAGTACGTTAGAATGCATTCAAAGTGTTGTTGTTTAACACATGAGCTTAGACAGCGAAGTATTAAAAACACTGTTTAGCAGGAAAATAGAATTATTATGAAATCATTTCGTTTACTGGCCCCCGTACTATTAGGTGCCATGGTATCTGTTGCAGGATGCAGCTCTTCAGACCCAGAAGAGAAAGCCGTTTTAGCTAATATGGGTGCACAGCAACTGTATGACAGAGCGAAAACCAGCATGGAAGTGGGCAACTTCAGTGCCGCTGCTCAAACGTTGAGTGCTTTAGATTCACGCTATCCATTTGGCCCATTGTCTCACCAAGTGCAGCTCGATCTAATTTACAGCTACTACAAGTCAGGTAAGCCCGAAGAAACATTAGCGACTGTCGACCGCTTTATTCGCCTTAATCCAAATCACTCTGATGTAGATTATGCGTATTACATGCGCGGATTGACTAACATGGAATCTGACAGCAACTTATTCCAAGAGCTAATGAATATCGATCGTACAGATAGAGACCCTTCCAAGTCTCGCCAAGCGTTCGAAGACTTCCGTCGCCTTATTCAGCAATACCCTGAAAGTAAATATGCGGCCGACGCTAAACAGCGCATGGTTTATATCAAAGACCGCCTAGCCAGATACGAAATTGCTATTGCGCGCTTCTACATGCGAAGAGAAGCCTACGTTGCTGCGGCTAATCGTGGTCGTTATGTTATTGAACATTTCCCTAATACCACACAGGTTCAACAAGCACTTGAGATTATGGTCTCGAGTTACGAGCAACTAGGTTTAACCGAATTGCGTGATAATGCAATGAAGACATTAAAGCTTAACTACCCTGATAGCGATTTCATTAGCTAGTTTTGCCTTAGAATTTTGAATATAAAAAAACGCACTGTTTATCAGTGCGTTTTTGTTTGAACAATGTTATTTATTTTATCTAAAAAACAAATGACTGAATGGGTTTAACAACCTGGCGAGGCCCGAAGTGAAATGTAATGGCTGATCAACAATACTAAACACCAAACAACCCTCATTGCCTTCAGCTTTGGGAGTATGAGTTTTCTCTCCATCCATATAAATGAAGTCTCCGGTGTCGTAATGACTTAGTCCATCACTGAATTCACCGTCAATAACCAGCGTGTATTCGGTTCCGCGGTGCGTATGTTCAGGTACACTTCCGCCACTTCCCATAAATATAAAATTCGCCACGCCTTGGTTGCCTAAATCAACTGGCGCTTGCCATAACTTACCAACCAGACCTGACCAATTTCCTGTTTTCTCGATATACCTATGCAATGTTTTAGGTAGCGTGAAAACACGACCATCGAGTTCGATCGATGTCGTTCTTTCTACGCCGTTACTAACATCGACACCATTAATTCTGACAGTTTTTGAGGATGTTTCTTTTGATATTAACCTGTTCCCCGCGCTATCAAGCAAGCTCCTATTTAAGCCACCATCGGCTTGATGTGCTGCGGGCATTTGCATAATTTGAGACATCATCAATGACATTGCAGATGCAGAGTTGAATGAATCATCTAACGCTAAGGTCGGCTCTGTAAACGCTTTAGAAGCCACCTCTTCAGTTTCCTTTTCAACAAAAGCGCTACATTGGCTACACATATCACAATGGGCAGCCACCATTAACGCAATTGCTGGACTCAACTTACCTTCTACAAATTCTTTTAACTGTTCAGCAGTCGGGTGAAACTTAATCATCGTCGCTTAGCATGACCTTTAAACGTTGAAGCGCCAAACGGGTTCTAGACTTAACCGTACCTAATGGTATAGACAATTCGTCAGCAACTTCTTGTTGAGATTTTCCGTCTATATAGATTGCTTCAATCACTGCCTTTTGCTTTTTGGGCAGAGCTTCAAACAAGTGTCCAATCTGTTCTAACGTTACTTGCTCGTCGAGTGGCGCTTCATTTACATCAGCTGTTTGTTCGCACAATACTGGCCACAAATCGTCAGAACAAACATCCTCTTTGCGATTTTGAAGCTTGCGTAACATGTCGAAGCGGATATTTCGTGCGATAGTGAAAATCCACGTAGAAGGAGAACCTTTCTCAGCATTAAACAGGTGCGCTTTTTGCCAAACATTAGACATGGTGTCTTGCACCAGTTCCATCGCTAGTGCTTCGTTACCCATTTGTTTTAAGGCGTAAGAGCGCAAACGGGGGGCGAAGTAATTAAAAACGCGAGCAAAAGAAGGTTTGCATCGCTCTTGTGCTACAGCTACGAGGTAATCCGACATTTCATTAGCACAGTCTTTTGGTTTAACTGTGCTGTTACTCTGTTCCAATGGAATTCCAACTAACATATATTTTGTCCGCCTTTCCGTTTTGGTTCATTAATTCTACGACTTTTCGGCTTAGAGCGTTTGCAAATTTCGCGCAAATTAAATTACGATTTTGTAATGTTTGTAATCTTAGTTTTCTATGCACCTTCTAAGCAATTAATGCTGAAAGGTAATTAAGCAAGCTTATGCAATTTTTCTGCGACAGAAAATACTGCTTTTGTGCACCATCTACGGGAAGTAATTCCAACCATCTGTTCAATACCCAATTCGGGCATCCAAATTGTGGCGACTCGTAAAGCTTTGCCAGTTCATCGTAATTTTTGAATACCTCTTTAAGCCTTTCGTCCATAGGGGCCATCTGTTGAGCTGATATTTCACACTGCCAGGGCGTTAAATCTTTACACAACCCTGTACGTAAGCCATCTTCGTCAGAAGAAATGTGCGAAACCTCAACTAAATGTGAACCAGCAACCTTTATGCCAAGCAACCCATCTTCGAGTAAGTCAAAGTCTATAACGTGGGCGAATGTGCCTATGGGGTAAATATGTTCGTTTTTCGATTTGTCACCGCTTGAATTGAGCATGCACATCACAAACCCAGTGCCGTTAGCGCACGCGTCTTTCACCATTCGCACATAACGAGGCTCAAAAATGCGTAGCGCCATCCTCCCCTCCGGGAGAAGGTGAGCTGATAATGGAAATAAAGGAAAACGTTCTTCACTCATAATAAAAACTTCCGATAACACAAAAACATCTACGAGAGTGGGAATGAATTGGATCGAATGTGAAAAAATTTCACACTTTGTTTATTCGTCGTGATCTCTTCTATGAAAGCCAATGTAAATGTAAGAAGGGCGCATAAGTGTTTGTTCAAACACTTATCAAAATGCAGTTACTTTTAAAACACTACTATAGGCAATCACTGTATAGATATTCCATCCGCAACGTATTGAAGTTTGGGCTGCTGTGGAAATTGCTTAATTGCATATGAAGATAAGAGATAGAGTATGGATGTAATTACACGTTTTCGACACACCTACCGCGATTTATGTCAAGTTGAGCCTGACGCGCTAAATAAGCTCTATACAGATGACATTGTGTTTATTGACCCTATCACTACCCACCGAGGCTTACCTGAGGTACAAGAGTATTTTAGTAATCTTTTAGTGCACGCGAAATCTTGTGAATTCGATATTAGCGACATACTGGAAAGTAAAAGCAAAACATCGGAAATTACACATGTGGCCAACTGGACAATGACACTCGTTTCAAAACAGAAAAGCAAACTCATTACCTTGGACGGTACTACTCAGCTTAGTGTTAAGAATGATTTAATTGTTTATCACAAAGACTACTACGATTTGGGGGAAATGGTTTATGAACACATTCCCCTATTGGGATTTGTGATAAAAAAATAAAACGGAAATTGGCTTCATGAAGACAATACTCATTACAGGCGCTACGTCTGGTATAGGCAAAGCCCTAGCCATACATGCGGCAAGTCGTGGCTACAAGGTCATTGCGTGTGGACGAAATCAGGAAGCGCTAAATTCGTTAAAAGAAAATCCAAACATCGATATCGCTCAATTCGATGTAACATCACTTGAAGAGACACAAGAAGCCTTCACTTCTTTGCAATTCGACGTCGCCGTACTTAACGCAGGTACATGTGAGTATGTGGATGTTGACACCTTTGAATCTGACATGTTTCGACGTGTCTTCGAGCCAAATTTTTTTGGGGTAGTTCATTGTGTAGAGGCCATGCTTCCCACGCTGCGCAAAGGGAACAAAATAGTCATCGTTGACAGTATGGCACGTTTGCTTCCATTCACCCGTTCACAGGCATATGGAGCCAGCAAAGCCGCGTTGCACTATTTTACCAAGTCACTGGAGGTGGACCTACATCCAAAAGGCATTGAAGTGCAATGCATCTCTCCCGGTTTTGTAGAGACGCCATTGACTGACAAAAATGATTTTGAGATGCCAATGAAGATTTCCGCTGAGGACGCGGCCATCGCTATGCTTAAAGGCATTGAGAGCAACAGTTCATCCGTTTTTTTTCCAAGAGTGTTTGGCTTAATTTTGCGCTTCATGCACATTTTGCCTACACCAATTCAAAAGCGCCTTTCATTGGCAATGACAGATAAAAAACAAGAGAAGTAAACAATGACCAAAAAAATTGCCATAATTGGAAGCGGTATTTCAGGCTTAACTTGTGCGCACTTACTGAATAAACAACACGATATCACCGTTTATGAAGCCAACGACTATATTGGAGGCCATACTGCGACTAAAACCATTACCGATAATGGTGAAACCCATAACATCGATACTGGTTTTATTGTTTTTAATAACTGGACTTACCCAAACTTCATTAAACTTATCAATTCACTAGGCATAGATTATCAAGAAACAGAAATGAGTTTTTCGGTCACCGCCGAAAAAGCGAACCTTGAGTACAATGGAAACAACCTAAACAGTTTATTCGCACAACGAAGAAATATATTTCGCCCACGCTTTTGGCGGATTGTGAACGATATTCTGAAGTTTAACAAAGCCTGCAAAGCCATGGTGGCAGAAGAGCGCGACACATCGAGCCTTTCGTTGCAAGACATCATTGATGAACTAAAACTAAGCGACGATTTTGCAAATTACTATATTTTACCCATGTGCGCTGCGATTTGGTCGAGCAGTTTAGAGCAAACACGAGGGTTTCCACTGACCTTCTTCTTGAAGTTTTTTAATAACCACGGCTTATTAAATATCACTGATCGACCGCAGTGGTACACAATCAAAGGCGGTTCAAGCGCTTATATTCCTCCTTTAATCGCGCCATTCAAATCGAAAATTAAGCTTTCCACAGGTGTTACATTAGTTACGCGACAAAACGATCGTTGGGAAGTAACAGATACAAACGGCGAAAAATCGTTGTATGAGGATGTCATCTTTGCCTGCCATAGCGACCAAGCTCTTGCCATGCTTGCCATGCCTACCCAAAGTCATATCGATATATTGGGCGCTATTCCGTATGCCAGTAACGATGTAGTAATGCACAAAGACATTGGGCAACTCCCCAAACGTCCTCTGGCATGGGCAAGTTGGAACTATCGATTAAAAGAAGACATGAATGAAGAGGCACGTCCCGCCTCGGTAACCTACAATATGAATATATTGCAGCGCTTACAGGCTAACAGCACGTATTGCGTTACCTTAAATAATACCGACAGTATCAATGTATCAAGCATTTTAGGGCAATATGACTACGCTCATCCTCAATACAGTGCCAATATGGTAGAAGCACAGCAGCGTCGCCATGAAATATGTGGTGTTAATAATCTGCATTTCTGCGGTGCGTATTGGTATAACGGTTTTCACGAAGATGGCGTGAGAAGTGCTTTGGATGTGTGTCAGCGATTTGGTGAGTCACTGTGATAGAAAGCGCAATATATCAGGGCAAGGTGTATCACCAAAGGTTTAAGCCCACTCAACACAAGTTCGACTACGACATCTATTTGTTTTGGCTAAAGCTCACCGGAAATGAACTTGAGGAACTATCATGCGCGCTTACGCATTTTAGTCACGTCAAAAGAGCACGAGCACGTTTTAAACGAGAAGATTACTTAGGCGAAAAACATGTTCCTTTATCACAAGCGGTACTGGAAAAAATGAACACGCTAAGTGACTTTGAAATTATTGACGGCGATATCTTTATGTTAGGTCAACTTCGTATGTGGGGTTGGTATTTTAGCCCAGTAAATTTTTACTATCGTCGCAACCAAGAAGGTGTATATACCCATTTACTAGCCGAAGTAAGTAACACGCCTTGGAACGAACGTCATTACTATCTTGTCGACCTAGCACTTCAACACGATACCCGAAAGGCATTTCATGTATCACCCTTTAACCCTATGGACATGACCTACCAGTGGAAAATTGAACAACCGTCTCATACACTTACATTAACAATGAACTGCGTTCGAGAGGAAAAAGAGTTCAGTGCAGGTATAAAGTTAACAAAATTTAACTTAGATAATGTGAATCTAGCCCGTGCTATGAAACGTATACCCAGCATGACAATTAAAACAGTGTCGGGAATTTATTGGCAAGCACTTAAGCTTTTCCTCAAAAAAACGCCACTGTATACACATCCAAAAAAGGGTCAGGAACAATAATAATGTCTTTCGGTGAATCTGTTCTACTATCCACATCAGAGGTCTCTTTTATTGATAAGACCTGTCGAAGCCTATTTTTGCAGTGCTTAAAAAAGCTGCCCTTAGGTAGTCTAATTATTCAAGAACAGGGAGATCTCATTGCACAGTTTGGTGACAATAAAGATGACCTGCGTGCTACGGTGAACATTCTTGATGTTGGAGCGTATCGCAAGCTTCTTCTCGGTGGTAGTGTCGGTGCTGGTGAAGCTTATATGGATGGCTTGTGGGATAGCGATGATGTAACTGCAGTGATCCGCATTTTTGCTCGTAATCTTCCCACCCTCGATGAGTGGGAAAATAAGTTTAAGTGGTTGACCTTACCCATCAACAAACTTCAACACTTCGCCAGACGTAATACGAAAGACCAGGCGAAGCGAAATATAGAGGCGCATTACGATTTGGGCAATAAGCTTTACACCCGCTTTTTAGACCCGACCATGATGTATTCTTCCGCAATCTATCCTGATCACAATGCAACGCTAAACCAAGCGCAGAATTACAAGCTCAAGACGATTTGTGACAAGCTTCAGTTAAATAGCAACGATCACCTTATGGAAATTGGTACTGGCTGGGGCGGCTTAGCGGTGTATGCAGCGAAAAACTACGGCTGTCAAGTCACCACAACGACTATCTCTGAAGAACAGCACGCTTGGGCGAAGGCGTGGATTGCAAAAGAAGGACTTGAAGATAAGATTACGTTGCTCAAGAAAGATTATCGTCTTTTGGAAGGGAAATACGACAAACTGGTTTCTATTGAAATGATTGAAGCAGTAGGCAAGCAGTTCTTGGGCAATTTCTTTGAAAAATGTTCATCACTACTTAAAGAGGACGGATTGATGCTCCTTCAGTCTATCACCATTGATGATAGACGTTTTGACAGCTATGCAAGCAGTGTCGATTTCATCCAAAAATACATTTTCCCAGGCGGTTTCCTTCCGTCACAATATCAGCTTAATGCGCACCTTAAGAAGTATTCAAACCTGATGATACGAGATTTGCATGACATTGGTATAGACTATGCCAAAACATTAAATCACTGGTATGAAGAATTTATCACTGCAAAGGACGCACTACTTAAAGATGGGTACGATGAACGTTTTGTGCGTATGTGGACATATTACTTAAAATATTGCGAAGGTGGTTTTCTAGAGCGAACCATCAGTACCGTGCAGCTCGTATTATCAAAGCCACATTTTCGAGATGAGCTCGCCAGAGCGTAGTTGGGGTACATTATTCAATTTTCTTCCACCACCGAGATAGGTTTTGACAACATTGGCTTTCCTTGGTTGATGTTAATTTCAACCCGTCTATTTTTAGCCCTATCTTCAGATGTGACAGCATTTTCAACCACAGGGTCGGTATCTGCTTTACCGACCACCGACATTCTGCTCTCGTCAAATCCAGGCGCGGTGCGCATGGCCTCAGCCACTGCAACAGCGCGCTGAGCTGACAAGTCCCAATTTGAGCGATATAGCTCATTGGCAATGTGTTGACCATCGCTGTGCCCCGATATTTCAAGCTCTCCAGGAACTTCTGCGAGGATGACACCAATTTTACGCAAAATAGGTTGGAACTGAGGCTGCAAAAAAGCCGAACCTGCTGAAAACGATCCATTCTCTTGAATACGAATAGTTATCTGCTGGCCTAATGACTCCATTTCTACAGACCCGTCAAGTATTTGCTTCTGCAATTGTTGGGCAATTTTTTTCATTAGTTCGGCTGTTTGAGACTGATCAGAGCTTTGCTCAGCTGATGATGAAGACTCGTTCGCCGTTTGTTGCGACTGTCCACCACGTTGCTCACCCCGTTGCTTCTGACGACCGCCTGCAGAGTCTTCATCGCCCGCTTGAAACTCCAACATCTGTTGGGTCATTTCTATAGTTTGCTGCTGAATGGTTTCAATAGGCGTCGGGTCTGGCTTCCCGGGGCGAAATTCCATGGCGATGACGCTGGTGCCTTTGGGAATGTCTTTAACTTCGATTTTATTTTGTACGCCAAAAGCAAACTTCATCGAGCCGGCAATTTGTTTAAACTTCAACACATCCATTTCTGAAAATGCCAATAGCAATACGAAAAAGCACATCAATAACGACATTAAGTCAGCAAAAGTCCCCATCCATGCAGGCAGACCTTCGGGGGGACATTTGGGGCATTCTTCGTCGGCCATTACTCTTCCTCGGCAGCACCACGTTTACTGGCTGCTAGATAGTTTTTCAATATACCTTCGATTACCCGAGGGTTTTGCCCATCGGCAATACCTACGATACCGTCTAACACTAAACTCTGATTGAGTTTTTCCTCTGCTGCGCGGTTACCTAATTTAACGGCGATAGGCAGGCAAATAACGTTCGCGAGAAAGGCACCATATAACGTCGTTAACAAGGCTACGGCCATTGCCGGTCCTATCGCTTTGGGGTCATCCATGTTCGACAACATAGCCACAAGACCGATAAGTGTACCAATCATGCCCATGGCAGGTGCTACATCACCCATTCCTTTGAATATGGAAATACCAAAGTCGTGGCGGTCGGTGGTCATGGAAATATCTTTTGCTAAGGTTTCTCGCACGACTTCAATATCATGACCATCTACCAGCATATCTACGCCCTTTTGCATGAAAGGGTTGGAGATTTCAGCCTCTTCTAGCGCCAAAAAGCCACCTTTGCGTGCTGCATCTGCCATTTCCACAATTTTTTCAATCAATTCTTCTGGCGTATCAATTTTAAACATGAACGCCTTACCCGCTACTTTACCTGCACCAAAAAATTGGCCCAATGTAAACTGAGATAGGACAACAAATAGGGTTCCACCAAATACAATTAAGGTCGAAGGCACGTCGATAAACATGCTCATGCTGCCACCCATCAACATTGCCATCACAACAAAGCCGATGGCACCCAACATACCTATGACGGTTGCTAAATCCACTCACTCATCCCCATTTATGCGCAGTCAGTGCTATTAATGTTCATTTATTTTATCGGCAAAGTATTAAAATACTAAAACGACATTATTGAAAAATATCATATTTATACGACATTGATGAAGTTTACTCGTCGCTATAACAATTTTAACTTTACCCGATTACTATAGCCAACATTGCTCTATTACGAATATACCTATATTTAATTTTTTGCGTACTCTTTTTAATCTCATATTATTGAGTTAACGCAAACCTACCACATAGCAGGTTAACATTTGCACTCTCAGTAGGTCTTATCCGCAATATACAGACAAACCATTTGACCCCTGTGCTACCCTCGGTTAATGTGCGCGGTACACCTATTTTGGCCAATAAACTGAGTGTTTATATGACGACGGAAAAAAAATCAGCATCTTTTGAAGAAACCTTATCAGAGCTTGAAACCATCGTTAAAGAGATGGAAAACGGAGATTTACCGCTCAACCAAGCACTAGAAAAATTTGAGCGTGGTATTGCGCTTTCTCGCCAAGGCCAACAATCACTGGAACACGCTGAGCAAAAAGTTAAGATCCTGTTGAACGAACAAGGTGAAGAAACGCTTAGAACGCTTCCTGAGAGTGAACAACCTTAACAGGTTTACTTTTACATTATCCGGTTACTTTAATGAACTTTTCTGCTTTGCATCAGCAAGTGAAAACACAGACTGATGCGTCACTTCTGTCGTTAATTGATGATTTACCCGACTACGCACCACGTTTAAAAGAGGCCATGCGTCACGCGCTTCTCGCAGGGGGAAAGCGCATGCGTCCGTTGCTTGTTCAAGTGGTCGGCAACACATTAGACGTCCCTAAAAAAGATCAAATGGCCATCAGCATGGCCATTGAATGTATCCATGCTTATTCGCTGGTTCATGATGATTTACCCGCCATGGATGATGACGACTTACGTCGTGGTCTACCCACATGCCATATTGCATTTGATGAAGCCACGGCCATATTGGCTGGCGATGCGTTGCAGGCTCTTGCGTTTAGTATTTTAGCAGATTCCCCTCTCAGTGAAGTTGGAGAATCAAAACGCGGGCAGTTACTGTCTGTATTAGCCAAAAGTGCCGGTTATGTAGGCATGTGCGGTGGGCAAGCTATCGATTTAGCCAGTACAGGGCAAACTATTACCCTTGAACAATTAAAAACGCTGCACAAATTAAAAACGGGCGCGTTGTTGAAAGCCTGTGTTGAAATGGTGTCAATTGTAAGCGAAACCCTAAGTGAACAAGCCCAACAAGATTTAATGGCGTTTGCGTCCGATATTGGGTTGGCGTTTCAAGTTCAAGACGATATTTTAGATGTTGAAGGCAGTAGCGAGCAGTTGGGTAAACCAGCGGGTTCAGACGAAGCCTTGGGAAAAAACACATTCCCTGCTAAATTGGGCCTTGAAGGCGCGAAAAAAGAGTTAGACGCCCTACATCAGAATGCGCTTCAAGCATTGGCGCGTTTACCCTACAATACAGACAGTTTAATTGCGTTTAGCGAGCTATTGGTAAAACGAGACCACTAGCCACGCGCCATGTTGAAAAAGATAATAAGTAAATGAGTTTAGATCTCCAACATTACCCAACGCTTGCGCTTGCGCAAACACCGGACAAATTACGACAGTTACCACAAGATAAGCTACGAGAACTGGCTGATGAACTGCGTGAATACCTACTTAACTGTGTAAGCCAGACCAGTGGACACTTTGCTTCCGGCCTTGGCACGGTTGAGTTAACGGTAGCTTTGCACTATGTCTACAACACGCCATTTGACCGTTTGTTATGGGACGTCGGTCATCAGGCCTATCCCCATAAAATTTTAACAGGTCGCGCTGAGCGAATGAGTACCATTCGTCAAAAGAATGGACTACATCCCTTTCCCTGGCCGCCAGAAAGCGACTACGACACATTCGCCGTTGGCCATTCGTCCACCTCTATTAGTGCGGCATTAGGTATGGCTGTCGCCTCTGAAAAAGAAGGCAAAGACAGAAAAGTAGTTGCGGTAATTGGTGATGGGGCCATGACTGCGGGTATGGCATTTGAAGCGCTAAACCATGCTGGCGATATTAAGAAAGACATGGTGGTTGTTCTTAATGACAATGAAATGTCTATTTCTGAAAATGTAGGCGCACTTAATAGTCATTTAGCACGCTTATTAACCGGTAACTTTTTTAACTCTATTCGCGATGGCGGCAAGAAGCTTTTAAGCAATGTTCCTCCGATTAAGGAATTTGCAAGCCGTGCTGAAGAGCACATTAAAGGCATGGTCGTGCCAGGCACCATTTTCGAAGAGCTAGGTTTTAATTATATTGGCCCCATTGACGGTCATGATGTTAACGCGGTTGTCGATACGCTGCGCAATATGCGTAAGTTCGAAGGTCCTCAGTTGTTGCACGTGGTGACCAAAAAAGGCAAAGGCTATGCCGTTGCAGAAGAAGATCCAATTAAATTTCACGCAGTACCTAAGTTCAACCCTGCTGACAATGCGTTGCCAAAGTCAAAGCCTTCTGCCCCCACCTATTCTGCTATTTTTGGTCAATGGTTATGCGATATGGCGAAAAGTGATCCCAAACTTATGGCCGTTACGCCTGCCATGCGCGAAGGCTCAGGCATGGTTGAGTTTTCTCAGCGTTTTCCAGAGCAGTATTTCGATGTTGCCATTGCAGAACAACACGCTGTCACATTTGCCGCAGGTTTAGCTAAAGACGGATTGAATGCAGTTGTTGCTATTTATTCGTCATTTTTGCAACGTGCCTATGATCAGCTGATCCATGATGTAGCGATACAAAACCTCCCTGTTTTATTTGCTATCGACCGCGCGGGTATTGTGGGTGCTGATGGCCCAACACACCAAGGCGCGTTTGATATTGCGTTTTTGCGCTGCATTCCTAATTTGGTGATCATGGCACCTTCAGATGAAAACGAATGCCGCCAAATGCTCTACACTGGGCATATGTTGCAACAACCTGCAGCCGTGCGTTATCCACGTGGTGCAGGCATGGGGATCACGCCTGATGAGGAAATGACAGCTATCGACATTGGTAAATCACGTATTTGCCGCCAGTCAATCAAAGATTCTGAAAAGCGCATCGCTATTTTAAACTTTGGCTGTTTACTTCCCTATGCTTTAGAGGCAGCTGAAATACTAGATGCCACTGTAGTTGATATGCGTTTTGTCAAACCACTAGACGGTGAGGCGGTACTCAATGCTGCCGAAAAACACGCTGCACTAATAACACTAGAAGATGGCTGTATTATGGGCGGTGCGGGAAGCGCAGTGCTTGAGCATCTTCAGCAAAACGGCGTGTTAAAGCCTGTTAAGATGCTTGGATTACCTGACAGCTTTATATTACAAGGCACGCAGCAAGAAATGTATAAAGAGCACGGCATCGATGCCGACGGTATTGTAGAAGCTGCAAACAGCTTACTTAAATAGGCTGGCTTAAATAGGCTGGCTTAAATAGATTTGGGTTCAACAAATTTACTAAAGCAACTCTCTTTATTTTCTATAAGTAAACGACTACAAAAATGCCCGCAAACCGCGGGCAGTTTTTTGTACGCTCACAATATCATATAAAGCTTAATGCACTTGGCCATAACAAAGCGATAACATGCAAGCATCCGCAGGCCATTGCACCCGCTAATAAATCATCCAACATAATGCCTGTACCACCGTGTAAACGCTTGTCTATAATACCTATAGGCCAAGGTTTGAGAATATCGAACAAGCGAAATAGTACGAGGCCAATAAATAGGCTTGAGGCGGAAATAGGTACAAAAAGAAAAGTTACAAACATACCTGCTATTTCATCCCACACAATCGAACCGTGATCGTGTACTTGCATGTCATCAGCCGTTTTACCGCAAAGATAAATTCCAACAACAGAAAAGATAAGCGTGAGCGCGATAAACGACAGCGTTGAAACGTAAGCACTAGCTAGAAGTAAGGGAAGCGCAGCCAACGAGCCAAATGTACCGGGCATAACTGGCACTAAGCCGCTTCCAAAACCAAGAGCAAGAAAATGTACTGGGTTCTTCATACTGACTCTAGCTCGAAACTCAGGTTGCATTGTCCTTACTCTCAATAACTAATTTTAAATGGGTAGCTAAAAGCTATGCTCGTAACCCGAAGGGTTTTGCGGTGTAAACTTCTCGTTATTATGCATAAGTGATAGTACACCCGCCTGACCAGTTAATTGGCCAATACATGTGGCCTTAACATTGGTACTGGCTAATGACGTTTCTAAGCTACCACGCTGTTCCTCACCCACGGTAAAGATGAGTTCATAATCATCACCGGCTGACAGCGCATACTCAATGGCTTGTTCTGGTGAAACAGCACTGGTAAGTGCACGAGATAATGGCAATCGATCTACATGAATTTTTGCACCACACTCTGAAGCCTTAAGAATATGCTTAAGGTCAGACAATAAGCCATCAGAAATATCGATACAGGACGTCGCGATACGACGAATGGCCGTTCCCACAGCAACCCTAGGCGTAGGGAAATAATGGCGATTAATTAGCACATCTTTGGCTTCACCCGAAACGTTAAGCGCATTTTTGAGAATGTCTAACCCTGCCCCAGCATCGCCAAGTGTACCGGTAACGTATACCCAGTCGCCCGGCTTAGCATTGCTTCGTGTTAACTCTGAACCCGGAGGAATAAAGCCTTGTGCAGTAATAGTAAGCGCCATCGGCCCTTTTACCGTATCACCACCGATAAGTTCTACCGAGTAATATTGAGTTAACTCGTATAAGCCCGCTGCAAAATCATCAAGCCAAGTTTCATCTACTTCAGGTAATGACAAAGACAAGCTTATCCAAGCGGGCTCTGCGCCCATAGCAGCTAGATCACTTAAATTCACAGCGACGGCTTTGTAGGCAACAGACTTCGCAGGTGCATTATTTAAAAAATGCACTCCTGATACAAGCGTATCGGTAGTGACGGCTAGCTGTTGATTTTCTGGAACCGTTGTTACAGCACAGTCATCACCTATACCTATAACAACATCTTTGCGTTTGTGGCCACTGTTTGAAAAATAGCGGCCGATAAGATCGAATTCTTTCACGGTAATTATTAAACCCTTTCAGCGGCGCTCCCTGCCCCTATTTGAAGGTTAGTTGCGCTCGTCTTTACGCAACGTGCGCACGGCTTTATCCAATGCGCCATTAATGAACTTATGGCTTTCTTCGGCACCAAAAGCCTTAGCAAGTTCAATTGCTTCATTAATAATTACACGATAAGGCACATCCATGCGTTCGGTCAGCTCAAGTGTTGCAATGCGCAAGATCGCTTTTTCGATAGCGTCTAATTCTTCAGGCAAGCGACCTAGATACGGCTTGATGGTGTCATCTAGCTTACTAGCGTTGTGCGCGACACCACGCAGCAAAGCTTGGAAATAAGCCATATCTACTTTTTGCATGTCGTTACTGGTCGCAAGGGCCAGTTCAACTTGCTGAATATCATTGCGACTCATTTGCCATGAATATACACCTTGCAAGGCTAATTCACGGGCTTTACGACGAGCTGAAACTTTCACTTAATGTTTACCTTAAAGCTTTTCAACAGCATCAATAACGTTAACCATTTCCAGCGCGCCTAGTGCAGCTTCTGCACCTTTGTTGCCCGCTTTCGTACCCGAACGCTCGATTGCTTGTTCAATTGAATCTGTTGTGATGACACCAAACGCTACCGGTACACCGTATTCTAGAGATACTTGCGCTAAGCCTTTATTACATTCGCCTGCGACAAAATCAAAATGAGGTGTACCACCGCGAATAACCGCACCTAATGCGATGATAGCGTCAAATGACTTTTTCTCGGCAAGTTTCTTTGCCACAACAGGTAGCTCATAAGCACCAGGTACACGAACCAAGGTGATATCGTCATCACTTACTTCACCGTGACGCTCTAGTGTGTCTAATGCACCTTCTAGCAAGCTTTCTACTACAAAGCTATTAAAGCGTGATACAACGATAGCAAACTTTTTACCGGTTGCTCTGATATTACCTTCAATTACCTGCATGGATTCATTCCTCGAGAAAAAACGGCGCGAAGTATACCACAACTGCGCCTAAACTAAATCTATTGTTTGTTTAACTTTATTTTGTACTTTTGACTAAATCTGGTTGGGGTAGCAAGCTCGGTTGTGAACACGCGGTAAATACATCCCTGTACGCTCCGCCACCGCATCCATGCGGTGGAGGGTTCAAAACCGAGCTCGCTACCCCACTTTAATGCACTAAATGTTTACCGCGGAAATACCCTCTCCACTCTAGCTAACATCCCGCCTTCAGCTAAGCGCTAGTCGTGCACGTACTCTACTACTTCAAGGCCGTAGCCTGAGAGTGCATGATATTTAATTGGTTTACTAAGCAGACGCATTTTGTGTACGCCCATTGACGCCAATATTTGGCTACCTACGCCAATTGTGCGCGATGAACCTTGCCAATCAGCACCTGCTGGGCGTTCACCTCTATCCTCAGCTGCAAAGCGGCGAACTTGTTGTTCAATATGCTCTTCTTTGCCCAGTAAAACCAACACGCCACCTTCTTGTGAGATTTTTCGCATGCCATCTGCTAGCGTCATAGAGCGATGAATACCACGGGTCGAACCAAGCAAATCACTAAATGTATTGTGTAAATGTACACGCACTAACGTAGGAATATCAGAGGAGATCTCACCCTTTTTCAAGGCAAAATGGAGTTGGTTATCAATACTGTCTTTAAACGTGTGTAATTCGAAATCACCGTATTCTGTAGGTATGTTGCACTGCGCCACTTTCTCAATGGTCGTTTCGTTTAAATTTCTGTATTCGATAAGATCGGCAATGGTGCCTATCTTCAAATTGTGTTTCTGCGCGAATAGTTCAAGTTCAGGGCGACGGGCCATTGAGCCATCTTCATTGAGAATTTCAACGATAACACCCGCTGGCTCTAGCCCAGCCAATCGTGGAAGATCAACACCTGCTTCGGTGTGACCTGCACGGTTCAACACACCACCGTCTTTTGCAATAAGCGGGAAAATATGACCAGGCTGAACAATATCTGATGCTTTTGCATCTTTAGCCACTGCAGCTTTAATCGTTGTGGCACGGTCAGCAGCTGAAATACCAGTGGTTACCCCTTTTGCAGCTTCTATAGAAACTGTAAAGTTAGTTGAGAACTGCGCTTCGTTTTTATCCACCATCAAAGGCAGATTAAGTGTGCGACAACGCTCTTGCGTCATTGGCAAGCAAACAAGGCCTCTTGCATGAGTAACCATAAAATTAATAGCTTCCGGCGTGATATGCTCGGCCGCCATAATCAGGTCACCTTCATTTTCTCTGTCTTCATCATCCATCAAGATAACCATCTTACCTTGACGAATGTCTTCAATAATTTCTTGTGTCGTGTTAAATGCCATAGTGTGTGTGCTTCTTGTAGGGTTATTTTCTTAAAAATCCATTCTCGGCCAGAAAGGCCATATCAATGCCTTTACTTTTAGGCTCTGCGGCTTTCTCGCCTAACATCAAGCGCTCTAGGTAACGAGCAATGACATCGACTTCTAAATTAACCGCCGTACCGACTTTGTACGTTCCCATAATAGTTTCTTTCAGCGTGTGCGGTATTATCCAAAGCATAAACTCGGAACCGTTCACTTGATTCACCGTAAGGCTAATGCCATCTACGGTAATACTGCCTTTGTGGGCAATGTACCTCGCAAGCTCGTCAGGTGCTTTAACCCAAAACTCGATGTAATCGGTGTGTTTTATAATTTGTGTAACTTCACCTACACCGTCCACGTGTCCAGAAACAATATGACCACCGAAGCGATCAGTTGGTCGCATCGCTTTTTCTAAATTCACAACTGAGCCGGCAGAATAATGCGCAAACCCTGTTAGTTTTATGGTTTCGGCTGAAACATCAGCGCAGTAATAGTCATCACCCATATCGGTAACGGTTAAACAAACACCGTTTGTTGCAATACTATCCCCAAGTGCAACATCCGACATATCTAGGGTCGATGAAGCGACAGTTAAACGAATATCACTGCCTCGATTGTCTAACTTTTGAATTTTACCTAAAGCCTGAATAATTCCAGTGAACATAGATTTCCTCTTTGGCGCTTCTAGCGGCCCATATCGCGATAGTCAGGACGAAAGATAAACTTAATATCGTTACCCACTTGACGATTTTCAATAAGCGTTAGTGAAATAGATTGGTCTAGCGACGTAAATGCCGGTAATGTAACCATGCTTTGGCCCTTATCACCTAAAATTTTTGGCGCTTGATAGCAAATAAGCTCATCAACCAACTGGTGTTCCAATAGCGCGCCCACTAGCCCAGGGCCAGCCTCAACCCATACTTCATTAAATTGTTTATCGCCAAACGCTTGCATCAGAGATTCAAGATTAACTTTACCCGCATTTTCTGCGACCTGAAGGTACTTCTGTGACGCGGTATCTGGGTGTGCGGTTGGTGTTGCAATAAAAGTGGTGTGTCCGTCGTTGAGAATTTGATAATCGCCACGTATGGCATCATTGCTATCAATAATGACTCTGGCAGGTTGGCGTATTACCTCAAGTGGGTAAGCTTTAAATTGCGCTTCAGATCCCCTTACCAATAAGCTTGGATCATCTGCCTTTACAGTACCCGAGCCTGTCAGCACTACACAACTTTGAGCTCGGTAGCTTTGTACATCTCTTCTCGCTTCTGGGCCCGTTATCCATTGGCTAACACCATTTTGCAAAGCAATTTTACCATCTAAACTAATACCAAGTTTGGCGCGCACATAGGGCTTGCCCGTAAGCATTCGCTTGATAAATCCTAGATTAAGCGTTGCAGCTTCAGCCGCCATCACATCACTTACAACTTCAATCCCTGCATCTTGTAACTTTCTAATGCCGTTACCGCTAACGTTTGGGTTTGGGTCGGTCATCGCCACCACAACACGTGCTACCTGCGCATTTACCAGTGCCTCCGCACAAGGCGGTGTGCGGCCGTAATGACTACACGGTTCTAATGTGACATAGGCAGTTGCACCTTTTGCGCCTTGCGTACGGGCCTGTTTTGCTTGAGCGAGTGCATGAACTTCGGCGTGAGGAGTGCCTGCTTGAACATGGAAGCCTTCTCCGATGCATTCATTATTCTCATCAACAATGACACATCCGACGCGAGGGTTTGGTGAGGTGGTGTACCACCCTTTTTTTGCGAGTTGAATGGCTCTGGCCATCCACTTATAGTCGTTCTTTATGGTAGCCTGATCCACTGTTATTCCTGTGATAAGCGCAAACCGTTCTAATCGCCTAGTCGCGCTATCTCTTCGCCAAATTCACGAATATCCTCAAAAGAACGATACACTGAGGCAAAGCGAACGTATGCCACCTTATCGAGTTCCTTTAATGCTTTCATGATTAACGTACCGAGAAGCTCACTGGCGACCTCGCGCTCTCCGGTAGCGCGTAACTCAGATTTAAGCGATAAGATGCACTGCTCTACTTTTTCAGTGCTAACGGGGCGTTTTTCCAGTGCTCGTTGTAAACCTGCACGCAATTTATCTTCGTTAAACGGCTCTCTTGAGCCATCCCGTTTGATGACGCGAGGCATAACTAATTCAGCACTTTCAAATGTTGTGAAGCGTTCATGGCAAACGATGCATTCGCGACGCCTGCGCACTTGGTGACCTTCTGCAACTAAGCGAGAATCAATAACTTTCGTTTCTTGCGCTGAGCAAAAGGGGCAAAACATAAAAATTCCTTAACAATTGCGTACTTAGGTATTGAACCATACTTAGTTTTCATTACTACCAAAGTACGCAATAAAAGACAAACCTATTTACTTACTTGTAAACAGGGAATTGCGCGCAAAGAGCAACGACTTCGCCTTGAACACGCTTGATAACAGACTCATCACCCATGTTGTCAAGAATGTCACAGATCCACGTTGCAACCTTCTTCGCTTGCTCTTCTTTAAAACCACGGCGCGTGATAGCAGGGCTACCAATGCGAAGACCACTAGTTACAAATGGCGAACGAGGATCGTTTGGCACTGAGTTTTTGTTTACCGTGATGTTAGCAGCACCAAGTGCAGCGTCAGCATCTTTACCTGTAATGTCTTTATCGATAAGATCAAGCAAGAACAAGTGGTTATCAGTACCGCCTGACACGATGTTGTAGCCGCGCTCTTGCATTACAGACACCATAGCTTTGGCATTTGCGACCACTTGCTGTTGATACACTTTAAATTCAGGCTGAAGTGCTTCTTTGAACGCAACCGCTTTCGCTGCAATCACATGGCATAATGGGCCACCTTGATTACCAGGGAAAACCGAGCTATTAAGCTTCTTATAAATATCTTCATCGCCACACGCCGACAGGATAAGACCACTGCGCGGCCCCGCTAACGTTTTATGCGTAGTAGTAGTCACCACATGCGCATGTGGTAGCGGGTTAGGATAAACACCCGCGGCTACTAGACCTGCAACGTGTGCCATATCAACAAGAAGATATGCACCCACACTGTCAGCAATTTCACGGAACTTAGCCCAATCAACAATACCTGAATAAGCAGAGAAACCACCAATGATCATTTTTGGCTTGTGTTCTTTTGCCAATGCTTCTACTTGCGCATAATCAATTTCGCCAGTTTCTTTGTTAAGACCATATTGAATAGCATTGTAGGTTTTACCAGAGAAGTTAACGTGAGAACCATGCGTTAAGTGACCACCTTCAGAAAGGCTCATACCCAATACGGTATCGCCAGCATTTAACAATGCCATGAATACAGCTGAGTTTGCTTGAGAACCAGCGTGTGGTTGCACGTTAGCATAATCTGCACCAAACAACTCTTTAGCGCGATCGATAGCCAGTTGTTCTACCACGTCTACATGTTCACAACCACCGTAATAACGCTTGCCCGGATAACCTTCTGCATATTTATTGGTCAACTGTGAACCCTGCGCTTCCATCACGCGTGGACTACAATAGTTTTCAGAGGCAATCAGCTCGATGTGGTGTTCTTGACGCTCAACCTCTTTTGCCATTGCATCGGCTAATTCAGGGTCAAAGTCAGCTATGTTCATTTCGCGAGAAAACATGGGGGCTCCTTAACTGCGGTGTTTATGTGACGTTAAATTACGCACGGATAGCTTAATTTGAGGCCATATTCTAGTCATTTTCAGGGTCTTGTATACCGCTTTATGGCCAAATTAATGTAAATGGCGCAGGTTTAACGAAATACCTGCGCCAGAGTGAGATCAGACCTGTTTTTCAAGTGCCTTAACGCGGTCGAATAAACTGCCAATTTTTTGCAGTCTAACCGCATTCTTACGCCACTCTCGATTTGTCTGTGCTGGCTGCCCTGATGAATAGACACCAGGAGACGTAATATCCTGTACAATCATGGTATAACCCGTAACTTGTACGTTATCACAAATGCTGATGTGACCGTTAATGCCCACACCACCACCAATAATAACGTGCTTACCGATATGACAACTGCCCGCTATCCCCGTTGCACCGCAGATACAAGAGTGATCACCAATGATGCAGTTGTGGCCAATTTGCACCTGATTGTCAATAATAACGTTGGTTCCTATCAACGTATCTTCCATGGCACCTCTATCAATACTGGTACTTGCCCCAATTTGACTATCATCACCAATGCGCACTGTTCCCGTTTGAGGAATAGTCAACCAAACGCCTTTATCATTGGCAAACCCAAACCCTGCCGCTCCAATAACTGTTTGACTGTGAATAGTAACGCGCTTTCCAATAACCACATCGTGGTAAATGGTTACATTAGGATGAATAGTGGTGCCTTCACCAACATGTGTGCCCCTGCGAATAACAGTATTGGCACCAATTGAAACCCTGTCACCTAAAACCACATTATCTTCAATAATAACGTTGTGGCCCAGCGATACATCGCAGCCAATACGTGCTGAAGGCGCAATTACTGCGCTATCTGCAACGCCAGTGGCTACCGCAGGTGTAGTATCAAACAACTGCGCAATTCGGGCAAAAGCGGCATGAGGATTCGCCACCACTAGCGCAGGGACTGCGCAGGCACCTTGCAAGCTTTCGTGAAGAATAACTGCACCAGCGTTTGTATCTTTCAGTTTTGGCTTGTATTTTGGATTAGTTAAAAATGAAATTTGGTGTGTAGCTGCACCTTCAAGTGTGCCCACCGCAGAAATGACAACACTGCCATCTCCCTGAACAGCACCGCCAACATGATTAGCAAGCTCTTCCAAACTGTATGTACGTTTATTCATAGCAGTCATGCATTGTTACCTGTTCGGATCTATCGTTGATTGTTTTTAGGTGCATATCCATAGCGCTTCATTCAAAGATGGAATATCTAGGGTGTTTTAGCGCTACATCGGCAAATATGTCACCTTATATAGCGCTAAAGTGTACCTTAAATCGCGGTAAGCACCGACGGTTAAATCACACTTTTGACAGCAAGTGGTCAAAATACCAGCAAGAACAATAGTGAATGGCGTTCGCCACTGGCACAAACTATAGTCTTACGAGTAGAATACACTCCTAATTAATACCCTATTTCATTTTTACCGCTTTCTAGCGAGGATAGCGCATGGCTCAATACGTATACAGTATGCATCGCGTGGGAAAAATTGTTCCCCCGAACAGACATATTCTTAAAAATATTTCACTTAGCTTCTTCCCTGGCGCCAAAATTGGTGTGCTAGGTCTAAACGGTGCGGGTAAATCAACCTTACTTCGTATCATGGCTGGTGTAGATACCGACATTGAAGGTGAAGCGCGTCCACAACCAGGCTTGAAAGTTGGCTATCTACCGCAAGAGCCTCAATTGGACGAATCGAAAGATGTGCGCGGTAACATTGAAGAAGCGGTTGCTGACGTTAAGCACGCTTTAACACGTTTAGACGAGGTTTATGCAGCCTACGCTGACGCAGATGCTGATTTTGACGCACTGGCGAAAGAGCAAGGTGAGTTAGAAGCCATTATTCAAGCTAAAGACGGTCACAATCTTGAGAATGCATTAGAGCGCGCAGCCGATGCACTTCGCTTACCACCATGGGATGCCGACGTAAGTAAACTCTCTGGTGGTGAGCGCCGCCGTGTTGCACTTTGCCGCTTGCTGCTTGAAAAGCCTGAAATGCTTTTACTCGACGAACCAACTAACCACTTAGATGCAGAATCTGTAGCATGGTTAGAACGTTTCCTTCACGACTATGAAGGCACCGTTGTGGCAATTACCCACGATAGATACTTCCTAGATAATGTGGCAGGTTGGATTCTAGAACTTGACCGTGGTGAAGGTATTCCATGGGAAGGTAATTATTCATCATGGCTTGAGCAAAAAGAAAACCGCTTACAGCAAGAAGAACGCGCCGAAACTGCGCGAATGAAGAGCATGAAGCAAGAACTTGAATGGGTTCGTTCAAACCCTAAAGGTCGTCATGCCAAGAGTAAAGCGCGTATGGCTCGCTTCGAGGAATTATCAACTAGCGATTACCAAAAGCGCAACGAAACCAACGAACTATTCATTCCGCCGGGTGAGCGCTTAGGCGACAAGGTAATCGAAGTATCAAACCTGAAAAAATCCTATGGCGATCGGGTTCTCATTGATAATTTGTCATTTAACGTTCCCAAAGGTGCTATTGTAGGTATTGTCGGCCCTAACGGTGCGGGTAAATCAACCTTGTTTAGAATGCTAACGGGAGCAGAGCAGCCTGATTCGGGTACAATTGACTTAGGTGACACAGTGCAAATTGCCGCGGTTGAACAGTTCCGCGACCACATGAATGAAAATAACACCGTGTGGAAAGAAATCTCTGACGACCAAGACATTATTCGCATCGGCAATTTTGAGATAAATAGCCGCGCATACTGCAGCCGTTTTAATTTTAAGGGCACAGACCAACAGAAGTTCATTAAAGACCTATCTGGTGGTGAGCGCAATCGCGTTCATTTGGCCAAGCTCTTAAAAGCGGGTGGCAACGTGTTACTACTGGATGAGCCCACCAATGACTTGGACGTTGAAACACTGCGCGCACTGGAAAACGCGTTGTTAGAGTTCCCTGGCTGCGCCATGGTTATCTCGCACGATCGCTGGTTCTTAGACCGCGTTGCAACACATATTATGGATTACCGCGACGAAGGCAACATAAACTTCTTCGAAGGGAACTACTCTGATTACGAAAGCTGGCTTAAGAGCGAATTTGGTCATGATGTGGTTGAGCCACACCGCTTAAAATACAAGCGCATGACTAAATAACGCCGCAGCGTTACGCCTTCTTGACAAAGCATCTTAAAAAGCCCTCATTGATAAGGGCTTTTTTGTTGCCAAGCCAGGCTATTTAGCCAATACTGACAGAAATTTATCGCGGAAGGAGACAATTAAAAATGACGGACAAACGCCGATTTCAACGTGTTTTGCTGAACGTCAAAGGCACGCTCGCACACAACGACTCAAAAATTGATGTTGTGGTAAGTGATGTGTCGCTTCAAGGGATCAAACTGCATGCCTCTGAAGCAGCCCTTGAACATCTCCCATTCGATAGTCACGAACCATATATTGCGAATTTTCAAGCAAACGAAGATAGCCCACTGATTACGCTTTATATTTCGCAACTCTATCGACATGCAGATAGCAGAAAGGAAATGGTTTCTCTTGGATGTAAAGTTGAGCGTATGGAAGTTGAAAGTGTCAGTGCACTTCGCCGTTTGATTTCTCTGAACAGCGAAGACGAGAATATAGAAGAAAGGGACTTGACCGCGCTAGTCAATGCTGTTTATCAATCGCCGGTTTGAGTAAAAACGAGTAAACCTAAAAGGTTTACTCTAGTGCATCTAGTGCTTCGGTTAAACGGGCTACGGGCACAACTTTCATACCTTCAATAGTTTGTTTGGGTGCATTTGCTTTGGGCACTATAGCGCGCTTGAATCCATGCTTCGCCGCTTCTATTATGCGCTCGGTACCATTAGGTACTGGGCGAATTTCACCAGCCAACCCCACTTCGCCAAACACAATAAGGTCACGAGGTAATGCGCGATTTCTAAAGCTTGAAATCATGGCTAACAATAAAGCTAAATCGGCGCTCGTTTCAGACACCCTTACCCCGCCAACAACATTAACAAAAACGTCTTGGTCGTTCATCTGAACATTGCCATGACGATGCAATACAGCCAACAACATAGAAAGCCTATTTTGATCAAGCCCTACAGCAATGCGACGTGGGTTAGACATTTGTGAATAATCCACCAATGCCTGTATTTCAACGAGTAATGGTCGAGTGCCTTCCCAAATCACCATCACACTTGAACCTGGCGTCGCCTCCTCACCACGACTTAAAAAAATCGCTGAAGGGTTATTCACCTCTTTCAGGCCCCTTTCAGTCATGGCAAAAACCCCCAGTTCGTTCACTGCACCGAAGCGATTTTTGTGGCTGCGCAAAGTACGATAGCGACCATCACTATCACCTTCTAACATCATCGAGCTATCAATACAGTGTTCAAGCACTTTAGGCCCTGCCAAATTACCGTCTTTCGTCACATGACCGACGATAAACATTGCAATGTGGTTTTGCTTAGCGAAGCGCGTTAAATAAGCGGCACTTTCTCTAACCTGAGATACACTTCCAGGTGCGGATTGAACATCAGAAACATGCATTACCTGAATAGAATCGATAACCATAATTTTAGGCTTGCGTGTTAAAGCTAGATCACAAATGGTTTCTACGTTAGTTTCTGCCAATAGCATCAGTTTGTCGTCGGGTAAATTCAACCGTTTCGCACGCATGGCAACTTGCTGTAACGATTCCTCACCTGTTACATAAAGCGCGCTTTCAGTTTTGGCCATTTGACACATGACCTGAAGTAACAAGGTACTTTTACCCGCTCCTGGGGACCCACCAATGAGCATAGCTGCCCCCGGGACAATACCGCCGCCAAGGACCCTATCGAGTTCTTTGAAACTGGACGTAAAACGCGGTAATGATTCTAGGTCTATGGCGTTAAGCGTTTCAATTTTGGCAGCTGTTTGTCCCGCGTATCCTGACGTACCGTGACGCGCTGTTGACTTGGCAGTTGCAACCACAAACTCACTGATAGTGTTCCACGATCTACACTCAGAACATTGACCTTGCCATCGTGGAAATTCTGCCCCACAGTCAGAACATACATAAGCAGTCTTACGTTTTGCCATATTCCAGTTTTATCCGTTTCATAAAAGGAGTATTCTACCACCAAATAAGTGTTAATTAAGCAGAACCTACTTTGGGGCAACCAGTAAACACGCGAAAACAACGTCCAGTTTTATTAGGTTAATAAGTTTTGCTGTTTGGCCGATAAGAATTAAAATAATGATACTAAACAATAAAGTTGCGCATTCATGAGTCAAGATTTAAAGCAATACGCTGATATTATTGAACAGCTCAAACCTATGGTTGAAGAACCTGAATTTAACCAAGTGTTGCTACAGATCGCATCAGATGTTCCCAAAGAAAAACGTTTTCTGATCAAAATGGAAGTAAAACGCCTTGCGAAGCCATGCATGCGCATTATTGATTTGAGAGGAAACGTAGACGGTAAGTGCAATAAATATGTCCATGAGGGACGCACTCACTACATGGACGATGTAGCAATAGACAAATTCGAAGAGCAATTGCGCGTGTTTGGCCGTTACACTTACGGCGTGTACGAGGCCGTACAAAACACAGAAAATAACTTTCGATTAATGCGTGAGAAAGAGCTTCAACAAGAGCGAGTTGACAAAGAGCACCCCGAGTTAAAAAGGCGCTCTGCGGTACTTGAACAATTTAAAGTGCCTACCGTCAACTTACTCGACTATCAACAGCGCACCACAGAGCGTATGAACTTCGCTGTCGCTGTTGAAATATTTAACAGTGCTCATCAATCTGTTAGGGGCCTAAGTGTCGATATTTCACTTGAAGGGCTTCAAGTAAAGCTAGCCAAAGAGGTTATTTTTAACGTTGGTGAAACCCTTTTCATTTATTTTCGAGGGTTAGAAAACGAATTTGCGTTAGATACAAAAAACGGTATCGCGTATAAATTAGTTAAAATTATAGCTAAAAACGACGCAAACTATCTTGCACTGCAACGCGATAGCGACTTTCCCAATGTTGTTTTCGAGCGATTCCTAGAGAACTTTATTCACGGTAACAAGCGCCGCTATAAAGTTAATATGAACAACACGATTGAGGCAATCACCAGTAAGATTTGCGAACAATACTTCTCTCCGCGCAGCCCTACTCTTCCCGTCTTCGTTGATGACATTAGTGGTACATTGGTTCCACGCTTTGCCATGATGAACGAAGTCAACAGAGAAACCCTTCAATATTGGCAGGATGAAGAAAACGTATGTCGCTTAAACTTCTTGTTAACACCAGAGCGGTTGACTCGCCTATTGGGCAAATCAAATGAAGCAAGAGAAAGCTTTGTATTTAGCTTTACACACTTGCAAAACGATAAGGTGTATTTCTATTCAGCGTCATACGAAGAGCTTCTACAAAAAGAAGTGCTCACTCGCGTATTTTTAGGTTTTGGCTCAAAAAAGGCCAGTTGGCGTGTGTTTAAAATCACACTGACTAACATGTCACCTGAACAGGCACACATTCCCCTGTCTATTCCTGATTCGGTAGGTAGTAAAGTTAAAAAGTTAAACCACCCGCCCTCTGCGCGGTTAATGTCTAAGCTTAAAAACTTACGCTATCTATTACACATTACAGACGTGACTTCTGTAACAGGACAAGAAACATACAACGAGTTTAAATTTAACCGCGATAATCTTGCTCATCTTCGCGCTTTTGGACATCCTCGCAACCGTCCACCGTCGAATATACAAATTGTAAGGTTTAAGTACGAAGAGCAGCGTATCGAAAGTCGTTATCAATTACGAACCCAAATTGAAGCGCGTTTCAACTATCAAGATATCGTACACAAAGGTATTAGCGAAGATATCTCTGTCAATGGATTGGGTCTTAGGGTAGAGCTAAATAAGGAGTACACGGGTAGCTTAGAAGGCCGTGTTGAAGTAGCATTTCCACGGCTACAAAAAATCACGGCAAACTTCGATGTTATGAACCTGCAATACGACATTATCTATCACAATGTCCAAAAAAATATTCTACATCTTAAAGCCGTGCCCGGAGAGGAAGGAAAAAGTGCAAGACACTTTTTTGAAGAGCTGATTAAGAAGAATAGAGGCAACCTCAAAGTAGAATCTGATGAAGAAGAAGTCCCGGGAATGGGACATGCATTGCGCTGCATTAATGCGCGTAACGCTACATCATTATCTTTTTTAATGGGTAAAGAAGGCGCTCGTTATACGCCTCAAGCGTGTATTATCGGAAAACAAGATGAGCGTATTACCACACTAACCACTAATTTTGCTGAACGGGGCCAAGTGAATCTAGAATTTTTCTTTCGCGATAGGAAGCAAGACTCGCCTTTTGTTCAAAGCGGGATTAAGTCAGTAAAACTAGAAAATATGCCGTTGCGACAAGAACTTTTTATATCATTCGATATTTCTCAGCAAGATCCCCGCATGGCCATTATTCCTCGCTATGCTCACAAATTTGAAGACAATGATCAGCGCCGTGCTTTCATACGTGAAGCTATGGCGAGAGGACAGTTTATTGCCATACATGTCATGCTTACTACAACCGGTAAACCCGACATGACAATGCTCCAAACAGAGTTTAATTATGTCACCATGTATGCGGTACACAGAGCACGAGAGCTCGAAAAAAACATGTGGGCAATGGCGGCGTGTTCTCATCTAATTGATGTAACCGATGAAGTACTTGTACGCTACGGCTTTAGTATAGAAGACATCACCGCAAACAAAACGCTTAAAATGACAGGCTCGCATTAGCGAATTTTGTTAAACCACTAAGCGCGTGTGAGCTTGGCGTTGTATTATTTGAAGTGAGCTGATTGATACCGTGATATTACCTCAGAACTACGTTCAAAGACGTGTCTGCAAGGAATTTTAATTTCACATCGCGGGTAACATCGTTGCTTTATTTGAATTACCGGCAGCGATGTTACCTGAAAAACTATCTGCCTAAGAAATACAACATACTATGTAAACTACCTACCCGAATGGCGACGTCTGCTTTTTCATTCACCAAAGGTTTGCCATGACACGCCACACCTAAAGCAGCATGAGACATCATGTCTAAGTCGTTGGCACCGTCACCCATCGCAACTGTTTGTGATGGGGAAATTTGCCATTGCTCAGTCAACGTATCAACGGTTCTTGCTTTAACCTGTGCATTGACAATTTCGCCCTCTACTTTGCCTGTGAGTGTATCATTCTCGATAGCAAGCGTATTTGAAATAGCGTAATCCAAGCCCAACCTGTCTTTTAGATAGTTGGCAAAATAGGTAAAACCGCCTGATGCAATCGCGAGTTTCCAACCGTGTTGTTTCAATTGAGAAATAAGCGCTTGTATACCTGGCATAATTGGAATGCTATCTCTTATCGCCATTAAGTGAGCAAGAGGCACACCTTCCAGACACGCAACGCGGTGTATCAAGCTATCATTAAACGCAATTTCGCCACGCATTGCTTTCGCTGTTACTTCAGCCACTTGCTCACCTACATCGGCGAGTTTTGCTATTTCATCTATACATTCAATAGCAATTACGGTGCTGTCCATATCCATTACGAGCAAGCCCGGTGTTGAAAGCGACGGTCTATCTTTTTGAATGCCAGCATCAACATTAAAACGTTGGGTTACGTCGCTTAGCAATTGGTTGATATGCGTGTGATCACTACTGTTGCTGTGCCCTCTGATTTCAATAACATCATCCCCAAAAACGCCACTCAAATGGTGAAACGCTAGACTAGAAGGTTCGAACACATCAGATAACTTGTTAAGTATTTCACGCACAATATAGGGTGTTAGCGCTTGCCCAAAAAGGGTAAGTATATGCGTGAACGCGTTTTGGTTATGTTCGGTTTTGATCAATGACGTAAGCGCAGAAGCTGAATGAATCGTGTCACTGCTTTGGTTGCCCAACAACGTGTCAATATTAGTTTGCACAGGAGCATTTCCCATTTAAATTGTGTAAGCTAATGCTAACCAATTCAATGGGCGAATAAAATATACTCTTTCAAATTAATTGGAATTATCCTACTGTATTAGCATGCTCATATTTAAATTAGGCTTTGTAATTGGTACTTAATAGGGATAAAGCGATATCTGCGCTTCACAGTCATTCTCATTCGCTTTATACCGCTGTGAAAAGGCTTTTTCACACCTTCGTTGTGTGCATGGTCATTGTGTTATCGGTGCTGCTGCTTGTTTTATTTCAGCAATATCAAGAGGACTGGCTAAACGTTCAAACGCAGCAATCAGGTGAAAGTATTGCCCGCCAATACGCACAGCTACTCTCACCTGGCCATGGTACTACACCATCAGAGCAATCAATTTCTGTACTGCAGCGTTCTGTTATAGAGCCGATTGTAACCGTACTAGTAAAAGAACCTCACGTACTGGCTGTAGCTGTTTTTGATAAAGATGGTCGCTATATCGCGCCTTTGCCAAAAGCAGAAAGTGTAATTGCTATTAATAGAGATTATGACATTACGCCACTTACTTTTGTAGAAAGCATCAACAACGAAAACGGTGATGTATTGGGGTATGTGAATGTGCACATCGATACTTCGGCGCTTTTGAAAATGCCTTTAACACTTCGCTATCAACTGGTTTTTATCGCATGTATTCTAGTATTTTTAACATTAACCGTTGGCATTTATATTACCCGTGGTTTTTATAAATTTAGGCCTGTTGTGATTAAAGCCTTGGAGGCTAAGCGTATCAATCACAACGCTTAATAAAGCTATATTAACCTAAAAACAATCGCGTATAGTTGTTTGTTGTAGCAGAAATGATGTGCTGAGCACTGCAATCGCCAAGCCTGCAAAGTACATTCACTACATCAACCAAATATTCAGGTTTATTACACTGCCCTTGCCTTCCCCACATTGGCATATCCGGCGCGTCAGTCTCTAATAGTACACTGTCTAGCTGGTGTTTTAGTAAATATGCAACGGTATCGCGGGTTTTGCGTGCTCTTTGATAGGTAATAGTACCACCTATTCCAAGGCTAAACCCCATATTAATATAGCGCTTTGCTACATCAATACTGCCAGAGAAACCATGCACTACGCCACCGTACTTAAAGCGTCGCTTTTTAAGCGCTTCAAACAACAAATGGTGACTCTTTCTATGGTGCAAAATCACCGGTAGTTTGGCATTACTCGCAATAGCAAGGTGTTTGTCTAAAACGTCTTTTTGTATTTCTAGTGGTACATCGATAACCGCATCTAACCCTGTTTCCCCTACCGCCTTTACCGCATAGGTAGGATCGTCAATGGCTTGCTCCAATTGATGAATTTCATCGTTGCTACTATTTAGCTGAGACAGACGCGTTTTTGCAAGAAAGTAAGGGTGAAGACCAAGAGCAAGGTCGATAGGAAGTTGGTCGCAGTAACGCTGACAAATCTCTTTTTGTACTGCCCATGAAGAAACCGTGATACCCGGCAGTAAAATGCGCGTAATACCGTTTTGTTTGGCCGACGAGATAACCTCGTCGAGATCAACGTTTAAAGGAGGTAGGTTGAGATGGCAGTGGCTGTCTATCACGGTTACTCGTGCCTACAGAACCAACACCATCGCAGCATAATTTAAGGCATAAGGCGCTGAGTTACCCACGAGCCGTCGTCCTGCTTATTATATTCAAAACGGTCGTGTAGCCTGTCTTCACCACCTTGCCAAAATTCAATTTGATGGGGCACAATTCTAAAGCCTCCCCAAAAATCTGGGATGGGCAAATCTTTATTGGCAAATTTTTCTTTCAATTGTTTGAACTGTGTAAGTAACAGCGCTTTGTTGCTAATAGGTTTACTTTGTTTTGATGCATAAGCTGCGAGCTGGCTATCTTTAGGACGAGAGAAAAAGTAACTGGCATTTTCAGAAACAGAAAGCTTCTCTACACTGCCACAAACCCGTACTTGTCGTTCCATGAAAAACCACGGAAAGTGACAAGAGACCTTTGGATTAACCGATAACTCTTGTGCTTTGCGGCTTCCAAGGTTGGTAAAAAATACGAATCCCGCTTGGCTCACATCCTTTAACAACACAATGCGTTGAGAAGGTTGACCAGAGGCATCAACTGTAGCAACTGTCATAGCGGTAGGATCGGGAATACCAGCATCTATGGCCTCTTTAAGCCATTGATCGAACAAACTAAAAGGATTTGCGGTTATATCAGACTCATCCAAAGTACCCTTGGAATATTGTCTACGCATATCTGAGATTGCCATGTCACACTCCTATAAGGCTCTGTGCCAAACTCACATAAATACTGTAAGAGGATTACGCAGTGAAAAGCAAAAGAGGTCACCGTTTTAGGTTCCCCTAACCTTAGTAAGAGAAGCCGCCTTTCACTGCATTTGTATTAGAAATTACTGTCGTCGCCGTAGCCAAGTGAACGAAGTGCGCGCTCATCATCAGCCCAACCTTGCTTCACTTTAACCCATAGCTCCAGAAAAACTTTGTTATCAAACAAGTTTTCCATGTCTTTTCGTGCTTGCTCGCCAATGGTTTTAAGGTGCTTACCCCCTTTACCAATGATCATGCGCTTTTGCGTTTCACGCTCAACAAGAATAAGGCCACTGATGCGGTATACACCGTTCTCAGTCATTTTAAACTGTTCAATTTCTACGGTTGTAGAATACGGTAACTCATCGCCAGTAAAGCGCATTAGCTTTTCACGAATGATTTCAGCAGCCATAAAACGGCTTGAACGGTCTGTTATATAATCTTCAGGGAAGAAAAACTCACTCGGTGGTAAGGACTCAGCAACCAACTCTCGAATACCATCGATCATCTTTCCTTGCTTGGCGCTAATAGGAATCATGTGCTCAAACGGGTGCTTTTCACCTAATTTCTGCAGATGCACCATGAAGGCTTCTTTATCTTCAACTTTATCCATTTTGTTGATGATCAGATAACAAGGAAGGTTAGCTTGCTTTACTTTAGTCAGCACCATTTCGTCTTCGCTGTTGAAACGGTCGCCTTCAACAACAAACAAGACTAAACCTACTTCGGCAAGAGAGCTTGATGCTGCGCGATTCATGTAACGGTTTATAGCGCGCTTTTCATCTTGGTGAAGTCCAGGTGTATCGACATAAATAGCCTGATAATCACCATCGGTATCAATACCTAAAATGCGATGACGTGTAGTTTGAGGCTTACGCGATGTAATACTCACCTTTTGCCCTAACAGGCGATTTAGTAAAGTTGACTTGCCCACATTAGGGCGCCCAACTATAGCAACCAGACCACAGCGAGTATTTACTTCTGGCCCGTCATGCATGTCTGTCTCATTACCCGTTGTCATCTAGCTTCTCCAACGTTAATCGCGCAGCTTCTTGTTCTGCCTTACGGCGGCTATTACCTGATGCTTTAACAGGCTTTGCCAAACTTTCCACGGCACAGCTTACTTCAAACGTTTGTGCGTGATCTTTGCCTGATATCGATAACACTTCATAGGTTGGCAAAGGAAGCTTGCGTCCTTGTAGGAACTCTTGCAGGCGGGTCTTACTGTCTTTGGGGTGCGCATTAGGGTCAAGCTTTTCAATGCGGCTTTCCCATAATCTGTCAATGACACCACGTACTTCATCCATACCTGAATCAAGGTAAATTGCGCCTAGAATAGCTTCTATAGCGTCAGCCAAAATGGAGCTACGTCGATGGCCGCCACTTTTTAATTCGCCGGGACCAAGGTTTAACAATTCACCGACACTGGTTTCTTTGGCGAGCTCTGCCAATGTCTCACCTTTCACCAACGTAGAACGCATACGGGTGAGTTTACCTTCTGGCACGCTCGGGAAGCGTCTAAATAATGTCTCGCCAACAATCATGCCCAATACTGCATCGCCTAAGAACTCAAGACGCTCATTGTGTTGCTTTGCCGCACTTCGGTGAGTCAGCGCCTGTTCAAGCAGCGCTTCATTGTTAAAGGTATAACCTATCGCCTTGTAGAGGCGACGATATTTATCAATTCCCTGCATTAATGAATGCCACCTACTCGTTCAAAGCGAATACCTGTAGGTATCCAAGTGGGAAGTATGTCAGATGGCGTTCTTTCAAACTCAAAGGAAATCCAAATGGCAACAGCCTTACCTACAAGGTTTTCATCGGGTACAAAGCCCCAGAAACGACTGTCTCGGCTATTGTCGCGATTGTCTCCCAGTACGAAGTAATGTCCTTCTGGAACAATCCACTCGTTGCTGCGCGTACCAGGCTGAGTATAGAAATTAAGTGGTGAAATTTCACGAACAGGGTGGCGTAAAATATCATGAGAAACCGTACCCAAATCTTCGGTATAACGCATTAACTGCGCCATATCTTGAACAAACTCGCCACGCTCTTGAAAGGTTAGTGGAACCGCTTTAAGTTTTGGACAATCACTTCCCGATTCGCATTTAGGTTTTATGTAAACCTGCTTGTTCTGATACACCACTGTATCACCTGGCAAACCAATTACACGTTTGATGTAGTCGATTGACGTATCTTCTGGGTATTTGAATACCACAACATCACCGCGCTCTGGCACGCCGGTTTCAATCAGTTTACTTCTCACTACCGGGTCTTTTATTCCGTAGGAGAATTTTTCAACCAAAATAAAATCCCCCACTAAAAGGGTTGGCATCATCGAACCAGACGGTATTTGGAAGGGCTCGTAAATAAACGAACGCAACACTAATACGAAAGCAATAACGGGAAATATCTGTTGAGAGGTATCAACCAGATAAGGCAATTGTGGATCTTCTCCGTATTTTGCGCCTTGCGCCGCCGCAGCAGCTTGCAAACGCGCTTTGCGCTTTGGTGCAAACACCAGGCTATCCACTAGCCAAATTAACCCTGTAATAAAAGTGAGTGCCACCAAAATGAGGGAGAAGTAATTCGCCATTATTTACCTACCTTCAATACTGCTAAGAATGCATCTTGAGGTAATTCAACGTTACCCACTTGCTTCATTCGCTTCTTACCTTCTTTCTGTTTTTGAAGTAACTTTTTCTTACGGCTTACGTCACCACCATAACATTTTGCAATTACGTTTTTGCGTAACTGTTTAACAGTACTTCGCGCCACAATGTGGTTACCAATTGCCGCCTGAATAGCAATATCAAACATTTGACGTGGAATTAATTCACGCAGTTTTTCTACTAATTCGCGACCACGACCTTGAGAGTTCTCACGGTGAGTAATAACTGCCAATGCATCAACCCGTTCGCCGTTAATTAGGATATCTACACGCACCATATCTGAGCTTTGGAAGCGTTTAAAATTGTAATCAAGTGATGCAAAACCACGACTGGTCGACTTTAAACGGTCGAAGAAATCAAGTACTACTTCAGCCATCGGAAGCTCATAAGTTACTGCAACTTGTTTGCCGTGGTATGTCATATTGGTTTGCATACCGCGTTTTTCTATACACAGGGTAATGACGTTACCTAAGTATTCTTGAGGTACAAGAATATTGGCTTCAACCATAGGTTCGCGAATTTCCGCGATATCATTAACAGGTGGAAGTTTTGCTGGGCTATCAACGGTAATGACTTCGCCTTTGGTAGTTTCCACTTCATAGATTACGGTAGGCGCTGTGGTAATAAGACCCAAGTCATATTCACGCTCTAGTCGCTCTTGGATAATTTCCATGTGCAACATACCAAGAAAACCAATGCGGAATCCAAAGCCCAAAGCTGCCGAACTCTCTGGCTCGTAGAACAGAGATGCATCATTAAGGCTCAGTTTTGCTAGTGCATCGCGGAAATCTTCGTAATCATCTGAGCTGATCGGGAAAATACCCGCGTAAACTTGAGGTTTCACTTTCTTAAAGCCAGGCAGCATTTCAGTCGCAGGCTGCTTAGATAGCGTGATGGTATCCCCCACGGGCGCGCCGTGAATCTCCTTAATACCCGCGATTATAAAGCCAACCTCACCAGCTCGTAATAAACCTGTTTCAAGTGGTTTAGGTGTAAACACACCAATTTTATCAACCTGATGAACTTGGCCATTTGACATAATTTGAATTTTGTCTTTCTTCGTTAGCTGTCCTTCCACAATTCGCACTAACGACACAACTCCTTGGTAGTTGTCAAACCAAGAGTCAATAATAAGGGCTTTAAGCGGTGCTTCACGGTCACCCTCAGGTGGAGGAATTTTATTAACGATAACTTCAAGTACGTCTTCAATACCAATGCCGGTTTTTGCTGAGCAGCGAACGGCATCAACAGCATCAATACCAACAATATCTTCAATTTCTTCTGCGACGCGATCTGGCTCTGCTTGTGGCAGGTCAATTTTGTTAAGAACCGGCACTACTTCCATATCCATTTCAATGGCGGTGTAACAGTTCGCAAGGGTTTGTGCTTCAACTCCCTGACCCGCGTCGACTACCAATAGCGCACCTTCACAGGCAGCTAGCGAGCGAGAAACTTCATAAGTGAAGTCTACGTGCCCTGGTGTATCGATGAAATTCAATTGATACGTTTCGCCATCGCGCGCTTCATAATTAAGCGTTACACTTTGTGCTTTGATGGTAATTCCACGCTCTTTCTCCAAGTCCATTGAGTCTAGAACTTGTTCAGCCATCTCTCTATCGGAAAGCCCTCCACAATGCTGAATTAAACGGTCTGACAATGTAGACTTACCGTGGTCAATGTGGGCAATAATACTGAAATTACGAATGTGCGACTGTTGCATAATGCTGGAAATTACCTGCAGAAAAATTCATTAAACAAAATAAAAATAGCGACTAGCGAATGTGGATAAACGCAGCGCGAGCGGATTTTACCCATTTCTTTACCGAAAAGCGAATTAGCGTGGCCGAAATGTCAGAAAGCAACGTTAAAAATCTAAATCAAACCTTTAGCTGAAGCGGCAACAGTATTCTATTTTTCGTTAAGGCCATTGAGTATAACGGGCTGGTATTTAGCTTTGTCTATACGGCGCATCTTTCGCGCTATCCATTGATAACCTAAAACAGTAAGTGCAACGCTTGGCAAAAGCGCCAATAATTCATGGGTATAACCCAATTTAGCTAATAAAGCGAATGACCCAATATAGGTAGCGATAAATACTAACAAAGGCAATATATACAACCACGCAGATGCACTTAATACGCCTGCCTCAGGAATACCTACCGTTACTTGCTGTCCAATACTTACGGGATTAGGTGTTGAAAATGTCAACTGTTGTGTTTTAGGGGCAATTGCACGTGAAATAATACCCGTGCCACAATCGCTCTGTGCTTGGCAACTATTACACGTCGACTTTATCGCCGCTTCAACGGTTACCACATCGCCTTGAACCGCCACCACGATTGCTGTTTCTTTGATCATGTAGTCAAATGACCTTTCTGTTAAAAGATTATAGCTACGTAATTAAGGGGAAACCCGCTTCAACCCTAATTTTCTGGTCGAGGCCTCAATGACGTAGCAATTGCATTGGCCGTTTGTAGAGGAATTTCACCCACTACCGTCACTTGAGCCTTGCCATCAGTGAGCGTTAAGAATGTACTTAATTCATTGCGTAGCGCTAAATCGCCGCCAATGGCGTCGTCCGCCGGCTGTACGTAAACAGACACGTCCACTAATCCATCAGAAAAGAGTTTATAATCTACTACTTGCCCTGTTAAGGCTAATCGTCGCGTATCCTCTTTTACTTCTCGCATACCTAACGGTAAATAACCCACTTCCCAATTGTGATTACGCGTTTGGCTATTTCCCATCGCCATTGGCTTAGGTAACGAACTGGCGTTAATACGCGAAAAATACTCAGACGGCTCAGGCGTAATTGCAAATGTGGTGACTTGGATTTGTTCTAACAACCCACCTTGTAAGTCCAGCATGTTAAGCTTCAACAGCATACCTGTTTCTTCATCAAGCCATATCTGATAACCAAAGCGGGTATTGTCTCGACTTACGATACGAATTTGCTGTGCTGAGCGCCCAGCGACCCGAGCTCGTCCTACAGGCACAAATTCATAGGCTTCAAGCAACTGTGTAGGATGGTAAACCAACACTGTGGGTATCGGTCCATTGATATGTTCTGAATGTAAACTATAGGGCGCTACATCTGGCTCAAAAACACTAACAATGTCATTAACGCGAATAAGTTCACGCCCTGGGCCATTTTGAAGATTAAGCTGCTCTACTTCGCTGCCATTTGCTAACAAACCATGACGCCATAAGTAAGGCACGGTTTCTTTACCCGCTTTAGTTTGCACAAAGGTCACTTGGAAATTTGCGCCAGAGACAATGCGCTGCAGCTGACCTAACCAATGAGAGACATTTTTCTGCATGGTTAAACCCGCAGTGTTGCTAGCCGCTAGCGGGGGTAGTGTATTGTCCTCACTGTCTTGCGAGGGTTGAGTGGCTTGCTTCCCACTTTGTTCAGCATCGTTCAATGACGCATTTGATGTTTGCGCATTTGCTGAAAAGCCAGTAATTGATGATAGGAGGAGAAAAATAGATAAGAGTGCAATTAAAGAACTACTGCGCATTTTCATTGCCTTAGAAACAAACATACCAGCAGTATATGCTGGTATGCATTAAAAACGAAATAACAAGCAGGGCTTACTCTGGATTAACTTGCTCGACCTGCTCTTCTTCAGCGCTCGCCTCTTGTGCTTGCTTCAACCGAATTTGCTGTTCATGGTCAGCAATCAACGCGTTTATTTTGCGTTTTCTTTCAAGCACCTCGTTCATATCATTACGCGGTAATGCACGAGACTGCTCTAAGCTAACCGGCGCCAATCCACCTTGTGGTGCAATAGTAGGCGCAGTCATAAACGGTTCCGTTGGTGCTGGTTGGTTGTATTGCTGAACCCCAACAATAACGGCTAACGCTACTGACGCCGCTACAGCAAATTGACCCGATTGCTTCGCAAACGGTACAACACTGCCTAAAACAGGAATTGACCGCCAGCGCGATTGCTTCGGCGCAACAATAGCAGGTTCACTTTCCAATGCAGCAGCTACGCTTGCAGTAATATCTAGCTGAGGAGCCACGCTGGCTTCTTTGCGCATTGCACCGCGAATAACATGGTAACGTTGCCATTTGGCTTGAAGGTCTGCATCGTGCTTAATTGCATCGATGATGTCATTGCCTTCTATCTCACCATCCATGAATGCGGACAATTTTTCTTGCTGTTGCGTCATATATTCATTTCCAGATCAATTTGATCGTTAACTACCCTAACACAGCTGTTAGTCATCTATAAAAAAGAAAGTTCATCTTTTTTCAATTTTATTTTGATTAATTTTCTAGCAGCGGCTGAATTACTTTATCTATGGCTTCTCGCGCCCTGAAAATACGTGATCTTACCGTTCCAACTGGGCATGACATCACGCTCGCAATTTCTTCGTAGCTCAACCCTTCAATTTCCCTAAGCGTAATTGCCATACGCAAATCGTCAGGTAACTTCTCTACTACTTTAAAAAGCGTCTCTTCAATCTCTTCAGATAACAAACTTCGCTCTGGCGTTGACTGCTCTTTTAGCGCGTCACTGCCTTCATAAAAATCTGCTTCATCAGCATCTACGTCGCTCGCAGGCGGTTTACGCCCTTGCGATACTAGATAGTTCTTCGCGCTATTAACTGCAATGCGATATAACCAAGTATAAAACGCACTGTCACCACGAAAATTAGGTAACGCTCGGTATGCTTTAATAAACGCTTCTTGCGTTACATCTGCTACGTCACCCGTATTTTTCACATAACGAGAAACCAAATGCATCACTTTGTGTTGATAACGAGTTACCAACAAATTAAATGCATTTTTGTCGCCACGCTGTACTCTTTCAACCAATTGTTGGTCGGTTATCTGCTCGCTCATTCGAGCCGTTACTCCCTACTTCTACTACACACTAGCTCTCACAAGCATGGGTATAGACGTGTTCTTTTTTGAAAAGTTCTGTTTAAGCATTAAATATTTTAAAAAATGCGTGTCTGTGTGGCGAACAATCATTGTGTTTTGCCGCTCATCCTTTAGACTTGCCGAACCTTTGTTCATTTGAATTGTTATAAAAATACATGAAATCTGTATCGTCTTCACTAACTTCCACGTCAAATGCACTAGAACATCGCTGTGATGTCTTAATAATTGGAAGTGGCGCGGCTGGTCTTAGCTTGGCGTTAAAGCTTGCTGACCATTGCCAAGTTATCGTTTTAAGTAAAAGTGACAGAAATGAAGGTTCGACACGTTACGCTCAAGGTGGCATCGCTGCCGTATTCGATGAACAAGACTCTATTGATGCACACGTTAAGGATACACTGAAGGCTGGCGGTGGTCTATGTGATGAACCAGCTGTTCGTTTTACCGCTGAACGCGCAAAATCAGCACTAGAATGGCTAATTGGCTATGGTGTGCCATTTGATACCGAGAAAAATGAGTCTGGCGAAGAGCGTTTTCATTTAACCCGTGAAGGCGGCCACAGCCATAGAAGAATTTTGCACGCTGCCGATGCCACTGGTGAGGCACTTCAAATTACCCTGAACGACGCGGTTTCTACTCATCCAAACATTCATATTTTTGAGCGCTACAACGCCATCGATTTAATTCCTTCTAAATCGAAAAAGAATCACTGCGTTGGTGCTTATGTTTGGAACAGACAACAAGAACACGTAGAGGTTATCCGCGCACCATTTATTGCTCTTGCAACAGGTGGCGGAAGTAAGGTTTATCAGTATACCTCGAACCCTGATGTTTCTAGTGGTGATGGTATTGCTATGGCCTGGCGTGCGGGCTGCCGAGTTGCCAATATGGAATTCAACCAATTCCACCCCACGTGCTTATTCCACCCGCAAGCAAGAAACTTCCTGATTACCGAAGCACTGCGCGGAGAAGGTGCCAATTTATGTCACGCTGATGGCACCCGTTTCATGCACAAATTTGATGAACGGGGTGATCTTGCACCGCGAGACGTTGTTGCGCGCGCTATCGATTATGAAATGAAGCGTTTGGGTGCAGATTGCATGTACCTTGATATTAGTCACAAGCCCGCTGACTTTATCGTAAAACACTTCCCTAATATCTACCGCAAATGCCGTTCACTGGGTATCGATATTACCAGAGAGCCTATTCCCGTTGTACCAGCTGCTCACTACAGCTGTGGTGGCGTAATTACTGACTTTAATGCAAAAACTGATTTAGACAATGTTTATGCTATTGGCGAGGTCGCCTATACGGGTCTGCATGGGGCAAACCGTATGGCATCCAATTCATTATTGGAATGTGTTGTATTTGCATCGGCAGCTGCTGAACATATCATCAGCAAACTACCGAGCGCAGAATGCCAAGAAACTATAGCGCCGTGGGATGAGAGCCAAGTCTCTAACTCTGATGAAGAAGTTATTATTCAGCACAACTGGCACGAATTGCGATTATTTATGTGGGATTACGTAGGTATTGTGCGTACAGACAAGCGATTAGAACGTGCTATGCGGCGCATCAAACTATTAGAGCAAGAGATTGCCGAATACTATGCACACTTTAGAGTAAGTAATAACTTGCTTGAGTTGAGAAATTTGGTCACGGTGGCAGAACTTATTGTTCGTTGTGCTATGGCACGCAAGGAAAGCCGAGGGTTGCATTTTAACCTCGACCACCCTGAACAATTGGCTGAGCCATTACCAACCATACTAACGCCAAATAAACAGCTTTCTGGCGCTGAAGTGGGTTTGCTTATCACCGAAGGCAGCTTTTCGGATATGGATTTGCCAGAGGTGTAATACCAATCCGCATAGACCATTACCCACTCAGCGAGAGTTAAAATGTTCGTAATCGCGGCGTGTTACCGCAGGTATAGTGGTTCTACATCAAGGTGACACAACAAAGAGTACGGACATTTTAAACTCGCCCTTCGGGAAGGTCTGGCAAGCTTCCTAGCTTCATTCTGGGAATTTGAAAGGGAACAGCCATTCCTGCATTCCCACGCTTTGCTAGGAAACTTGCCAGCGCCTTCTGAGTGGGCAATTATCTATGCGGATTGGTATAATTTAAAAGAGTAAAGTCAAAAAAGGGAGCATTCGCTCCCTTTTTGGTTTTGATTTTGATTTTGATTATTGGAATTCAATACGCGCTGATAAATGCGTTGCCGATTCATCATCATTGGTAACATCCAGTAAAACATCACTGTCTGTTTTACAGTGCTGAAGAATATGTATGTCATTTGGTAGAAATACTGGTCTTTTAAAGCGACAGGCAATTTCAGTGATATGACATACTGATTCAGTTCCATTAGCGCTAGCTTTGCTATTGTGTGAAACAAATGCTGATAGCGCTCTTGCTAACGTCCACATACCGTGAGCAATGGGCTTTTTAAAACCGAAGGCTTTTGCAGTTAACGCAGATAAATGAATGGGGTTGTAATCGCCAGAAAGTGATGCATAACGACGCCCTGTATCGGGCGAAAGGCTCACCTCGCCTATCAGCGCTTTTTCTTCAACATCACATTCATTATGTGCTTCAGAAGGCAATGTTCTAGGGGCGACATGTACCGCTTTTACCTTAACTAAATAACTGCTCACTGCACGATAAACCAGCAGGCCGGCTTGCCGAGCTTCTAGCATAACATCAACTTCCCATCCTCGAGCATGCGGGCGAACATCGTGAAACCGTACTCGACATTCAAATGCTTCACTTAAATCGCAGTCGCCCAACACACTTACGTGATTACCAGCGTGAATTAAGCCTAGTAAAGGAAATGGACTTTGCTTGTCTAACAGGCATTGCATTTGTAGCGGCAAGGACATTGTCTGCAAATAAAGAGGATGCATTGATGCATTTGCTGGCCAATCGATCTCTTGGCAATAACGACCATAATGTATGTTATCGACAAGCAGTGCTTTAGTGTAGATACGCTGAGGTAATGTTGGAGGTTTGAATTGCATCAACTGTCGCGTATCTGTGCGCTTGAAAAGCGCCATGATGTACTCACGAAGCATCTTGTGTATTCCTAAAAAACATCTTTAAACGCATTCCTTTTTCGCTAATATAATCGCTCTGCACAAACGACGATAATCTGCTTGTGAACATTCGTTCTTTAGAACCCATCCCAAATGGGCATAGCTTTTACTAAAACGTTTATGACTAACCTTAGCCACGTTTAGATTCAGTCCCCACGGGAACAGTTGAGAAGAAGCGTGTATTTGCATTGGCAAGCTTTCGTCAATACCTGTCTGCGCTTCATGAAAAGTACCTTGCTTTGTGACGTTTTGGTTATCAACTACTCGTTGAATAATACCATTGCTAGTGAGTGAAAGTGCATAATTCAACGGCGCGTTTCGCGATAACAAGGCCGTAAAAATGATACCTAACACACTTACTAGTGCCCACAAAGCAACAACAAGTGGACCATTTATCCATGTCCATGTTGAGGCGGATAAACTAAATAGTGTCGCTGTGCTACAGGCAACTAAACAGCAAAAACCCATTAAGGGCCTATAAGCTGAATGCGTTACTACTATTCTATACTTTGACACGGTTGACGATGGTCGCCACCATAGCCGCTAGTTCTGGGTCTTCACACTTTTGATGCCCCATGATCCAAGCAAATAAATCAGGATCGTCACTGGTCAATAACCGTTCAAACGTTTCTTGATCTTCATAACTTAACGAATCAAACGCTTCTTCTACAAAAGGCAATAACAAAACATCTAATTCAAGCATGCCGCGACGGCATGCCCACTTCAATCGAGCTAATCTTTTAGGTTCAAACATAATATCTTTATTTATTGTTTTGAATTTACACTTAATAATACCATGTCATCCTAGTGCGGATCACTGCTCTTTTGGTCTGATGGTGTAACCATGTACTACAAGCATGGCATAAACACACTTTTTTTGCGCATTATTACTCGGTTTGCCCTTGATAAATGGCGCGCTTGCCATAAGTAGAGAGCAATATGCAATTTATGAGAGTTACCTATGACGTCGTTATCAGTTTTACGCGAATTACCCGACAAGTTTGCCGTTAATTTAACCGAAAGTATGCTCATTTCACTTAAAGGTGAACAAGCAGATAGCTATTTACACGGGCAAATTACGGTTAATATCAATAAACTTGATAATAATACTGCGCGTCATTACGCACATTGTGATAACAAGGGAAAAACTTGGTCAACTGGCTATGTAACCCGTTTCGCACAGCAACTACTCATGCTGACCAACGCCGCGTCAGGAAGCCACTCTTTGTTTCAACTCAACAAGTACAGTGTATTTTCTAAAGTTGATATCCTTGATACATCAAAAGACTTTGGCGTGTTTTACATTTCTCAAAGTGCGGTTGATGAGGTACTTGGCGCTTCCTTCCCGAATGCAGACTTCAGTACCCCAGTAGCGGCTGAAGATGTTGGCTATGCAAAATTTGAAAATTCAGAGCATGGCGTAGTGTTTAGCAGTGGTTTGGCTAGACAAGGCGTTATTGCCATTTTAACGCAAGAAGCAGCTAAAGAGCTTAAGAGCAAACTTTCTAGCGCTGATATCACATGCTATTCACGGCACGTTTTCGACGCACTACAAATTGAAAGTGCGCATCCATCTTTGGGAGAGCAAACGGTCGCTGAGTACATTCCTCAAATGATGAACGTACAAGCCCTTAATGGAATCGACTTTGACAAAGGTTGTTATATGGGCCAAGAGGTCGTTGCACGTACCCGCTTTCTAGGGAAAAACAAACGTGCTGCCTACAGTTTCAGTATCGATGAACCCGTTGACTTATGCGCTGGGGATACCCTAGAAAAACAATTGGGAGAAAACTGGCGCGTTGCAGGTACCGTGATAAGCGTTGCTAAACTCGACGGGGAGACCTGGTTTATGGCCGTACTTTCTAACGACACCACACCAGAAGATTTACACAGATTGGCTGATAATCATGCCATTACCTGTTACCCTTACAGCTTGCCGTACAGTATTGAGCAACAAGCGAGTAATATTGTTAAAAAACGTCGCTAAAGTACGCGTTTTTCGGCTTTACATTCATTGCCCAAAATTGACAAGGGCCTCAAATAGGATCTGCTATGACAATTACCTCTGACAGCGTTGTTACGCTTCACTACACCGTGTCTACCGAAGATGGCACTACGCTTGATTCTTCAGAAGGAAAATCTCCACTGGTAGTGTTGCTAGGGCGCCGTTTTCTTATTGAGGGATTAGAAGACGCACTAATTGGAAAGTCAAAAGGCGACAGTTTCAACGTTTCTGTTGAACCTGAAAGAGCCTATGGCGAACGCGCTGATGAACTGGTTCAAACCGTACCACGCTCTATGTTCGAAGGTATGGACGTAGAAGTGGGAATGTCATTTAGAGCAACCACGCCACAAGGTGAACAATCTGTGATTATCATTGAAACAACCGACGAAGAAGTCGTTGTTGATGGTAACCACCCACTGTCTGGTATTCCATTGACGTTTGACGTAAATGTTGTTGATGTTCGCGAAGCAACGGCAGAAGAACTACAACATGGGCACGCCCACGGCGCAGGCGGTTGTGGTCACGATCATTAATAAAGAAGTAGTAACAAGAAAGGGAGCCAAGCTCCCTTTTTTTAAATAAGTGAAAGCGCGTTATATGGCGTCTTCGTTTTGTTCACCAGTACGGATGCGAACGGCTGTTTCTACGTTGTAAACGAAAATCTTACCGTCACCAATTTTTCCTGTTTTCGCAGAATTTTGAATGGCTTCTACAGCTTGTTCGACACGGTCGTCGTCTAACACCAATTCAATTTTGATTTTAGGTAGAAAATCTACTTGATACTCTGCACCGCGATAGAGCTCGGTGTGTCCTTTTTGACGACCAAAGCCTTTCACTTCAGATACCGTCATACCCGCAATACCGACTTCAGCGAGCGCTTCCCTTACATCATCCATTTTAAATGGTTTAATGATAGCTTCGATTTTTTTCATGATTACAACTCATCATAAATTGTTGGAATTGGTACACGTTTGTGTTGAGTGCGCTCATAAATATAGAGCAACTTCTCTTCCACTTCTGCAGAAACTGACTTTCCTTCCAAAAAGTCATCAATTTGATCGTATGTCATACCCAAAGCCTGCTCATCCGCCTTTTGCGGCGAAAGACTCTCTAAATCGGCAGTTGGCGCTTTGGTGATAACATTATGCGGAGCTCCTAAATGCGCAGCAACAGCACGAACCTGGCGCTTACTTAAGCCAAATAAAGGGGCAAGGTCGCATGCGCCGTCACCATATTTTGTATAGAAACCTGTGATATTTTCTGCAGAGTGGTCAGTGCCAAGCACTAAACCGTCCACCATTCCTGCAATTTCATACTGAATAACCATACGTGTACGCGCTTTAACGTTACCTTTTACAAAGTCTTGCTTTGCCTCATCAGCAGGTAACAAATCAGCCTGCGTTAGTGCATCAACTGTAGACCCATGAATGGCATCAGCACCGGGCTGTACATTAACCGTGACCGCGTGAGTAGGTTGAATGAAATCAATCGATTTCTGCGCATCTTCTTCATCAGCTTGCGTGCCATAAGGTAGTCGCACCGCTATAAACTGGTATTTCTCGTGATGTTCTTGATTAAGTTCGTCTACCGCTAACTGCGCTAAACGCCCTAATGTACATGAATCTATTCCACCACTAATGCCCAATACAAGGGCGTTCAAACCCGATCTTAGTAACTGCTTTTTAATAAACGAGACTCGACGTGCAACTTCATATTCCACGTCAATTTCAGGCAGCACTTTCATTTCTTCGATAACTGCTTGTTTCTGCATCTTAATATCCACGTTTTGTTGGGGCATTCCAATGGTTGAGTGTACGACAATATGCATGTAAATGTTAGTGGTATAGCGTTCACTACATCGCTGATTTCACCGTTTTAATGTTACTATAATTAACACTCGTATTTAAATACACGTTGTTTGCGCATTCAACAGGCACTATTGAGTGTGTATGACTTGCCATGCGATATAGCAATAATACATACCCTAAACATTTTTATTTAGTCTACCCTAAACGATGAAAGTGTAACCGAGAAACTTCAAAACTGCTGAGCTATAAAACTCACTGACTTTTGCTCAATACGCATAAATATCGTTAGTGATGTGAACGAATTTTGCGAGATAGTTCGCGATAAAGAACGAGAAAACCGCTAATATGAATTGTCATTTTCGCCACATGCCACAGCATTCTGTTCTGTCGACACAGCGCGGCCTTACGCTATTGGAAATGTTAGTGGCAGTTGCTGTTTTGGCAATAATACTTACCTCGGTTGCCCCCAGTATTCAAAGCATCTTAATTAAGAACAGGATAACATCAGATTTAAATAGCTTAAGTGCTGTTGTTCAACACGCTCGCTTTACTGCCGTAAATGAACAAACCACTGTACTCATGTGCCCTACGGCAAATTACACCAGTTGTGTTACCAATTGGAAAAATGCCAAGATGGTATTCATTGACGATAATGGAAATGGCAGTAGAGACACAGACGAAGCCCTCATCATTACAAGCGATCCATTGAATGCCGCCAATGCAATTTATGGATTAACTGGCACACTTACCTTTGGTGAGCAAGGCAGTATTAGTGAATCGGCCACGATTACTATTTGTCCAAAAGACAACGATGCCACATATGCATCAGCGCTATTACTTTCCCTTTATGGCAGAATATCGGTGGCTATTGACAGTGATGGCAATGGCAAAAAAGAAGATCTATCGGGTTCCGAACTTAGTTGCAGTTAGAATAAACATGACTTGGGTATTATCCCTTCTTCGGTGATAGATAACGTTCTGCACGGCGCTTCTTTAGAGAGGAAGTCAATAGTTAGCTTTAGTGCAAACCCTGCATCAATGTCTTTATCCTCGGTAATTTTCACACCATCAATGTCTGGTAAAGGTAGCGCTGACAGAGATCTATACGTCCCTGAATTTAACCAATTACGAGACTGGATGGCCTGAACCTGCAATAGATAACTTCTAATTTGCTGCATTTTCACTGCTTCATAGCTATGTGTAGCGCCACTTACCAAACCAAGCATCACAATGTAAATTACCCCAATAGTAATAAGTATATCCAGTAGTGTAAAACCTTGAACACGGTATCTTTTATAAGTTTTCAATGAATTACTGTCCATAGTCCAGCTTCCTCGCATGAAGTTTGTCGATAAACTAACGCTATCAATTCATCAAATACGGTGTAACTGGACTTGGGCATGGTTTTATTTCACCAACATTTTTTGGCGCGTGGACCTCGGTATCTTCTGTTAAGAGGGCATACACTACTCGAACTCATGCTAGTGGTATCTATTATTGGTTTACTTAGCATGATGGCCGTACCATCTTTTGTAACATGGCGAGAAGAAAGCGAACTCAAGCACTTAGTTAGTACCGCTTCAGCCATGGCGAAATCTGCGAAAGTATATGCAATTACCCTCCAACAACCGATTTACCTCGTTGTTGATGTAACTACATCTAATTGCATAGCGATAAGTGAGAATGACGAGTGTTCTTGTAGCAACCTTCAAACATGTCATGTTGCAGGTCAACAGAACGTATTAAGCTTAAGTGACTTCTCTGCATCACTAGATACAACCTCAGGTAAAAATAGCACTATTACTTTCAACCCAGAGGGAACTGTAGATTTTGGCGGTAGTACATCACTTTTAGTGTCTAATGCGTCTCATAACGCAAAAATCATCATTAGTGCGCTTGGAAGAATCAAACCCTGTGCCATTCACCACATCAACGGTCTAGCACGATGTTAGCCGAAAAAGGGTTTAGCATAACTGAATTAATGATAAGCAGTGTTATTGGCATTTTGGTCATTATAACAGCCACCCGCTTTTCAGCGTCGTTGCATCACACACTACTAGATACACGACTAGCAAACGCACTTGAGGATGAACTTCGAAGTTTACAGGAACTCATCACACAGCAAGTAAGTCGTGCAGACTATCTTGCTTATCCACCCTTGGCGACTATGCCAAATTTAATGACCCCAGCGGTAAGTAGCACATTACAAATAAGCCATTTTGGCTCTGAACAAGCCAATAGCTGTATTACTTTTTCGTATGATAAAGATAACAGCGGCAGCTACGAACATGAACAAAATGAGTTGCTAGGTTACCGCCTACACAACAAAGCCATTGAATATCGGGTAGCGGGTAAAGCATGTAACAAAGGCGGCTGGCATGATCTCACTGACGCAAGAACAACCTCGATTACGCGCTTTCAGCTAGCGCTAATCTCAAATACGTCGTGGGGAAAAACAATACTCGTTTCTATTGATGCACACAGCGCAATTAACCAAGACATTGTGAGTCAACGACAATTCATCATAGGCATACCTAATGCGCGATAGTGGTTACAAGAAAGAAAGGGGCATGGTTACGCTAGCGACTGTGTGTATATTACTGGTTATCGTAGGGCTAACTGTTGTAAGTACAGCGCTGAGCATTAATCACTTTTATCATATCGAGAAAGCAACACGTGACAGTCATATTAAAAAGCTAGCGTTGAGGCAAGCGCTACGTGCTATCGCGGAACAATTACGCAGTGATCCGACACTTCAAGTTGTATTGGATAACACTGACATTACTCACACTATAACATCATTAGACCTGCGCGGTGAAAACAATCAGAAGCTACAGCACGTAACCATCAATGTCAGCAAAACCAATAATGACATTGTGTATAGCGCTGAGTTTTTGCGCTACCCGAGTTTACTGAGATTGCCTCAACAGACTCAGCACAATACCCATGACAGTAACATTACCAAATGGCTATTTAATAGAACCAGTGATGACCTGCAATTGCGCTTTTTTCCAGAACAAAAGCAATTTGCTTCCTGCGATAGTCTTAGCAGTACAACGGTACAATGGATCACCGGAGATTGTGTAATAGAAAGTACTATTAATACAGTTAGTAGTGATACAACGCCCCAATTGCTCATTGTGGAAAACGGTAATATCACCATTAAAAGTGGGGCAAGGTTTTATGGGTTAATTTTGCAACTTACTCGCTCATCACATACTTATGCATTTCATCTAGAAACGAACGCACTGTTAGTAGGTGCATTGACGTCAAATAAGCCAACGAACCGTTTTTTAAGCGGCTCATTGAGTTACTCAATATCCACTCTTACCACATTGCAAGATAACAAGGCACTATCGAAAATGATACTTATCCCAGGAACCTGGCGTGAGTTTTAAGAAAGAGGCAAATAATGTGAAAACGAAAACAATCCAAAGACAACGTAGCACGTTCTATTTGAAGCATCAGCATCAAGGCGTGGCCTTGGTAGAAGTACTCATTGCACTGCTACTATTAGTTGCGACATCTGCGGCATTCATTGAGACACACATTCAATCTAAGCACTTGAGTGAAACAATTAAATTAACACATCAAACCCATCAACAGCTGCTCGATTTACAGCACACTTCATTGCTTAGCGTACCTTACGACCATCAATGGGAAGATGTTTATGTCTTCGGGACATTAACAAGACCAACAATACTCTGACGATTCTATTGAGCCGTTATTATTCTTATCCCATGCTTTTCGACCATCGCTATAGTAGAACATTGAACCGTCACTTGCCTGCCCCGTGCCCGATACCGGTGTAGCTTTTAACTGATAAGCCGTCGCACTTGATTCAACAATGGTTAAATCGTAGCGCTTATTGGCAGCTGGCTCAGAGGAAGGTGAGTACGAAGCAAAAATAGCTGGTGAACCACTGTTTCCACCGCCACTACCAGCCCCTTCATAACTGAATGCACCACTGTGATGTCTTTCCATTGCCGACGCAAGAGCAAGTAAATCAGACTGCCCTGTACCTCGATAGCTATCAGCAATGACCCCTTGATAGGAAGGATACGCAACGGCTGCGACAATACCTATGATAGTAATAACTATCATAAGCTCAATTAACGAAAAACCACTGTGCTTTAAACCCGTCATGTTGTTACTCTCTTTCTGTCTCGGAATGCCAACTACCTCGGCGAATTCGCTCAAATCGTCCATAAATATTTTCTGCTAAACATTCAAACGACGATGTACATGCTTCGTTGTTGCCATCTTCGTCAACATCAATTACCGCAGACACGCACTCAGTACCCAAACACACCACAGGGCTTACAATATCCTCAATCAAAATTTTTGTTTCTGGAGCTATCCCTGTTTGTTTAAGCTCAGCGACGCGATCATCGCTGTCTAGCACCCCATTATTATTCAAATCGGTTACCGCATTACCATTAAACATGCTAACTAAGTACGCGCGGCTATTTCCCGTTGGTGGCGCACACGCACTGGTGCTGCTCACGGCTGGTACGTATGTGGTAAAGAATACTTTGTAGTCAATAATTAATGGTGATGCCAGTACCTTTTCGCCATTGGTTGTTAAATTTAAGAACCAACCAGATTTGTTGGCAAACGTTTTTGCTTCCAATTCTCGTGTACTATCAAGAGAGCTAGTAAGGGCGTGGCTAGTCGCATTATACAAATCACTCTCTGTTACCGTAGACATAAAGGTAAAGTTGCCACTGGTATCGCGCTTGAATACACCATCATCTTTTAACATATAAAAGTTATCTTCTACCACTGTATCTAATGGTGATGCACGCCAACCGCTACCTAGTGCCACACCATAATAAACTTCATCACCCAAAGCGATTTCTGATACATCAGGGCCATAATAGAAGCGGCGGTTAGTTTGTTCAGTGTTACCACCGAAGTCAGCTAAACGCGCTCCCTTTATAAAGTCATTCCCTGATTTTCCGTTATAAATATCGAAGCGGAATAGTTGCCCGCCCGTATCGGCGGCATACATATGGTCGGCAAAGCCGTCGTTATCTCTATCGATGACTGAGATTCGCCCAGGAATACTGTAATTCATACTAGAAATATTAAGGCTGGCATCTGCGTTACTGGCAGACCAAAGTAAGCCCCCCGTATCAGCATCAAACATAAAAATGGCATTGCCCACAGCATCATTGGCACGCACTAAGCGAGCATCTTGTGCTTCGTCGTAACCGCCCCCAACTATCATCACCGTTTTTTCTGTACCGCCCATTCGCACTTTTGTAATGGTTGGACGCGACCAAGTTTGACCTAGTTTAGCTAAATCACCCGTACCACCCTCTATTTTAAATTTCAGCGAAGGAGAGGTTTTACTCGTAATATCAAAAACATAATAGTTATTTCCACCACGTCGCATACCAACATATAGGTACTTACTGGTGCCGGTATCTCGCAAGATTAAATCGCCATCTAACCCGTATTTATGCTCATACGACGACACATCTTGATAGAAATGGTGCAAGTTTGGTAACAAAGATTTAGGCATTATCGCAAAGTTTTCTTCACCGGTTTGAGTGTCAAACGAGTGCAGCATGCCGTGATTGGTTGCCACAAATATGGATGAATCATTGGTGCCATAATTCACGATAATAGGCTGAGAATGGATAGGGTCGCCCATACTAGGGCGATAATCTGTTGCACTACCATCACCATCACTGTCTTTGACGTCAACACCACGTGCCCACTGAAGCAATGCTTCACGCAACGTATCGGCACTAGGCTCTGCATCAATGGCTAAATCTGATGTAGTGATATTACTGTTGTCTTCGTGTAAAGCGTTTGCAGTACGCACAATGCTTCCAACGCCATCAAAAACGTACAGATTTCTATTCGAACCCAATTTACTAGCAGCGCCACCTTCACTGACTTCACTGCCATCAGTTAACGTTGACCAAAAGCTATGTGAATTTTCAGAGAAGAATCCGGTAACGCTATCCACGGCGTTTAGACTGTTTTTGTCTAAAACCGTATCACCGCTTAAACGATAGCGTTTTAAGTTCCCCGGCCAAATAGCACCTTCGCTTGGTTTAAACAAAGCGAAATACAATTCATCACGGTGAGTTAAACGGTTTAGTTGGTTTACCGCGACACCGGGAGATACGAAAGTAGCATTAATGTCTTTCACAGAACGAAGGATAGTGTTAAACGCCTCTAACAAGTCGCTACTGTTACTGGCTTGATAAAAGCCGCCACCACTTTGTAATGCCAATTGATTCAAAAAGTTATTCGCATTGTTGTTGGCAGCGAAACCAATAGTATGAGTAATAACTCGTGAATCAATGACCGATGTATCAGACTTACTAATGTTCTTGACGAGGTCAATACCACATTTTTCACCTCCACTGCCCGTACAACTCTTCCCCAACAAATCTTGAATCTTGCTTACGCTGTGGTTGTTATTTGCTTCTCCATCAGACAAAAGAACAATATGGTTATTCGTTTGGCACTGTAAATCTGTTACTGGCGTTATATACGTTGCGCCAACGGGTATTTGCTCTGTTATACAATCACTGCTAGATAAATTGTCGTCGGTACACGTTGATGAACGAATAGGATCTTCCCCAAGATACGAACTTCTGTGGCTTACACGGGTACTGCGTCGAACAGAGCTACTCACACTGTCTTCACCACGTTTGCGGCCATAGTCAACTGCGCGGCCACCATAGTAATTGGTGGCTTCTAATAAAGTATCCACAATAGGCGTCAAACCATTCGCACTTAATTCATCAACTTTGCTTATTAAGTGCTCACGTACAGTGGCTGAAGAACCGGGTGTGGCAGAACCGTTAAACTTAATTATTAGCCTTGGCGCTTTAGAAGGCGAGCCACCATAAGAGTAGGCACCGCGATAAGACGAAAAATTATCTAGTACAAAGGCCATATCATTGCCAGATGCCCACCCTGAACGGTCGGTAATTTCTTTTACAATGGCGGCTATATTCGGGCTTTGATAATCTCGGTTGCTATAAAAATCGGGCATAGACCAAGTTAGGCCAGAGGTTTTCGGCAAGTTGTTAATGCGGTTACGGCGATTAGGGTGGAAGTCGTCAGCATCATCATCAGCCACACCGCGAATACGCATACTGGCACTGCCGTAGGTACGTGTGCTGTATGCCGTAAACTCTAAATACGCTTCGGTAATTTCCGCCCCTTGAGGAATATTTACATTGCGAAATCGAATACCGATATTGTCATTGTAGTAGGCGTTAAATGTAAGTTCATCACCGGTGTTTGGATAACCATTCGTATCTTCTTCAGAATTATCTTTTGAGTTGGCAACTTGATAAATACCGCCACCTTCAACACAACCTGTAGCAGTTGTATCGTCGTATGAAATTACTAGCTGTGGCGAACCACTTTGCCCAACATCACTGGCCCGCGCCTCTCGACTACTAACACTACTGCTGCTAGTGCCTTCAATTAAAATATTAAGGTCGGCACCACCACACCACGCTGTTAAATCGACAACTTCCTGAATAACACCACTGATGTCCGGTGACGATATCACTTCACCAGATGAAGGAAAGCCGTTGTCCTCTAACCACACTACATTCGCTGTGGTTTTAGTGCGTGAAGTCAGGTTATTGTTCGAATCAGAAAATGCCGCGCTAGACGCAGATGCCTCAGCAGAAATCGTCAGCGTAGTTCCGGCAATGTTGTACTTTTCAGAAGTAAACCGCAAACTTGCACTAACAATGGTAGCCCCTTGGGGAATATTCAAATCAGTAAACCGTAAGCCAGACGTCACCGTATCGGTTCCATTACTTAAGATGAGGTCGTTACTTTGTGTAATAACCGAACCATTGATTTCATGGGCATCGTGGTTATCTTCACTTGTAGATACAATAATTTCGGGTCTAACTGCTTCATCAATATTGCGTACAGGGTAAAGAATAGGCCCACCGAAATCAGAAAAACGCATTAAACCCGCATTGATATTGGTAGCGGACTGAAGCGCTGTTTTAAGCGCATTTTGCACACGTAGCATACGGGTTTGATCAGTACCATCATATGACCCCATGCTGCCCGACGAGTCCATAATAAATAACACATTCGGGTTATAGGTTACCGCACTTGTGGCGTTACCAAGGTAGATATCTAAATCGTCCCCCACCGCTGAAAACCCGATACAGCTAAACAGTGTAATTGAGGCGAAATAACTGGTAATTTTCTTCATGATGCCACCTACTGAGACGCTGGACCGAATACTGATGCAGCCAACGTATTAGCCACTACTGAAGCCTTCCCTGCTACTTTTCCGCACCCACGAATAACAAAAACGTGGCAATTAACATTACTACCACCAATCACATTGCTTGAACCGCGACATGCCTGTTCGCGAATAAAGGCGGTTTTAGACCAACTTTTTGATGACGCAGCGGTTTGGTATGTACCATCGGTGGTGTGCCTATCACCTGTAGATAATCCACCTTCAGTCATATATCTATCAGTCCACTCACCTTCGTCGAAACAACTCATGGTGTCGGCATCAGGGTCAAAAATATTACCTTGCCGCGCTTCAGACAAAGGGTCGGTTTTCGTGTCATCGGTTAGCAATATTTCGTCTTCTGATTCGAAAAACACACCAGCAATAGCAGATTCTGCCGCATCAAATGCCAATCCGCTTTGTTGCATAGAAACGGCCATTTTAGACTGCGATAAACTACTGGTTACCGCACTTACGCCGAGCACTGTAATTGATAACAGCACGAGCAGCGCAAATACCATCACAAGACCTTGCTGCTTCATTGTGAGCTCCTCACGAAGTTTTTCATATTTCTAAGTGCTAATGTCTTTGAAAAGACTTGATAATAATGGGAAGTATCAAGGGTTTTAGCCGTTTCATTTAGCATCGCAAACTGCTGGGCTTGAGTTTGCTGAACTTCATTTTGATAACTTTTCAATAGGACCGCCCAACGCAGTGAAACCACTTGCTGATTTGCATCGCGCAGTGCACTTAATACATCAGCAGTAACATACCTAACGGCTTGCCCTTGCGATGTAGTTATTTCATCCGTCACACCAAACTGTACTTGAAAACTTTCTATATTATCGAGCAGAACCACGGTAGCGGGAGAAGAAACTTGGGCTTTCAAACCACGTAACACGCGCCCATCATAACCGGTGCACTTAAGGGTACTTCCAGTTACAAAGTAATAATTCACAACGTGAAATTCATCATTAAGCGCGTAACCGTGACGATTACCTGTGCAGTCTGCTGTACCCAGTAAGCTGACAGCTAACTTATCACTGCCACCATTGCTGGTTTGCTCACTGCCTAAGGATGCGTTTGAAGCAAAATCACCAGGCAAAGCAATGGGTCGGTTTTGTACATAAGCCGCCTCGGCTACAATGTCTACTGAATCATCAATGGTGGCCATGACCAAATCGTAGCGTCCTACTTCATAAAACTCAGCGGACAAACGGCTCATAATAAAGCGTCCTGACTCCTGAACTTGAGCAACGGCTTGATTAAGCTTGTTGGTAACACTGCTGCTTACCAACACCTGAATAACCGCACCGGAAATAACAAGCCCTAAGGTGAGGGTTATCATGAGTTCGACTAGAGAGAAGCCTGACTGGGCCCGTGCATTAATGTGTGTAGGGCGTAGGCTGTGAGATAAGCTCATAACGTGATGTCCTTAAAGACACAAGCGCTATTGTCACCGTCAGTCGGGCTACACCGGTTATTTAGCGTGTACTTTTGATTGCCTGATGAAGACACTGGCCACTTTAGTAATATTTCAATACGCGACCCCGCACTACAGCTGTAAATATCGGCCGTATTGTTATCATCACATCCAATGCTAATGGTAGTTTGCGGGTTGGTTTGTACCGCAGAGCACGACAATGCCCACCCATCATAAGCAGACATATCTTGTTCATCACATGTTTGGCCTTCGCAGTTTGGCACGCTAGCAGGACGTGACAAACAAAAGCATTTGTAAGGGTGAGAAGACCCTGTACAGCTTAAATTAGCAAAATTATAGTTGTTGTTACTGAAGTAATTGTTATTTACTACCATACCATCACCCACCGTAGCAGGTCGCGCAGCAGCGCGTAGACGCTCTGCCACTTGTGAGGCAACCATTTCAGCTTGAGTTCGACTAATGGCATCTTTGTTCGCAAGAGAACCCGTAAATTGAAGCGCTGCAACACCCAATAGCCCCACAGCTAGAATAAACAGTGTAATTAAGATCTCTATAAGACCTACACCACGCTGTGTATTCATAGATGTTTTGACATTGCGCTGTATTGCTGCTCTGTGAGCTATCATACTTCTACCGTTTACCCGAGATTATTTTGGCGATACTGCCCCTGTAGTATAGTAAGACAATATGGTATTGCGCTGGGTATCATTGGTTATTAAAACGTATAATTTTGGTGCACATTAACGCTTTACCAAACAATTCTTACGTAACTCAAAAAATACAACAATATACTGTTCAAAACGAAGTTATGTGTGTCCATGCACTGCGTATTACACAGACAATAAGCATCAACTAATTAAACGAATTTTTAAAAGGATAGGTATTTCTATTTATTCCTTAAACCTTTATTTTTTGTTAAACAAAAAAGCACCGCTGTGAATAGCGGTGCTTTTAAAAACAAAGTTAAAGTAGTTAACCTGATTAACCAAAAAAACTTACACTACTTGTTTTACTCGAAGCTCTTTCGGTACAGCAAATTCAACATTTTCTTCTCGACCAAGGCGTTCAGATGCCGACACAGCACCCCACTCTTTCAGGCGGTTAACCACACCTTGAACAAGCACTTCTGGCGCAGATGCACCGGCAGTTACACCAATGTGTTCTACACCTTCAAGCCATGCTTTTTGAATACAGTTTGCATCGGCGATAAGGTGGGCTTTAGCGCCTATCTTTTCTGCCAATTCACGTAGTCTATTTGAGTTAGAGCTGTTTTGCGCACCGACTACCAACAATACTTGGCAGTCCTGTGCTAAGTCGCGAACCGCATCCTGACGATTTTGCGTGGCATAACAAATATCGTCTTTTCTTGGGCCGTTAATCTTCGGGAATTTTTCGCGCAACGCATCGATGACATCAGCAGTGTCATCCACCGATAAGGTGGTTTGGCTACAGTAATACAAATTGGTTGGATCTTTTACTTCAAGGGTGGCTACGTCTGCTTCAGACTCAACCAAGTAAATACCGCCTTCATCGTTACTGTATTGCCCCATTGTGCCTTCTACTTCTGGGTGTCCAGCGTGGCCAATAAGTATACACTCTGTGCCGGTTTTGCTGGCACGGGTTACTTCCATGTGTACTTTAGTCACCAACGGGCATGTGGCGTCAAAAACCTTCAAACCACGGCTTTCTGCTTCTTTACGCACTGCTTGCGATACACCATGCGCAGAAAATATCACAATGCTGTCATCAGGTACTTCGTGAAGCTCATCAACAAACAACGCACCCCGTTCACGTAACCCGTCTACCACAAACTTGTTATGCACCACCTCGTGACGCACATAAATAGGGGGTTCAAAAATCTCTAAGGCGCGTTCAACTATGGTGATTGCTCTGTCTACACCAGCACAAAAACCACGGGGGTTTGCTAAATGAATTTGCATAATTAGTTCTCACCTTGTGCTGATGCACTGGGTTTAACATCCACAATTTCTACGTCGAAGATCACCGTTTGGCCAGCCAAAGGATGATTAAAATCTACCGTTACCGAGTCACCCGCCACACTGCGAATGATACCAGGAATTTCTGAGCCATCAGGCTGTGCAAACGCTAAAATCATGCCTTCTTCAATACTGAGGTCAGCACCAAAACGGCTTCTGTCCATGTAGTGAATGTTATTTGGGTTAGGCTCGCCAAATGCGTCATTTGCCGCTAACGTGAACGCTTTTTTATCGCCCTTTTTAAGGCCCAATAAACACGCTTCAAAGTTAGGTGTTAGGCTACCGTCACCCATCACCATCTTAGCCGGTTTGTTGTTTACGCGTGTGCTGTCTGCTGCCGAGCCATCTTCTAGCTTTAAATCGAAGTGAAGAATAACTTCGCTATCAGCACCAATTACCAATGAATCTGTCATAACTAATCCGGTTTTTACTTTGATGTTTCGCTTTGTTGTGCACTGTCTGACGCTTTTGCCTTGCTGTGCTTATCGCCATTTTTCAGCATATCGATAAGAAGCAATGCCGCACCAATAAAAATGGCACTATCAGCAATATTAAACGCTGGCCAATGATACCCGTTTACGTAAAAGTCGAGAAAATCGATTACATAACCGTGTACAAGGCGATCGTACACGTTGCCTAAGGCGCCGCCTAAAATAAAGGAAAAAGCAATGGGTAACAGTTTTTGTTCACGTGGTGACTGCTTGAGCCACCATGTGATCACCACACTTACCACTACAGCAATAGCGGTAAAGAACCAACGCTGCCAACCACCTGCGCTATCTAGAAAGCTAAACGCGGCGCCATAATTGTGCACATAGGTTAAATTAAAGAACGGCAGAATTTGCTCCGATTGAAACAAAGACATACTGCCCATTACCGCATATTTGCTCCACTGATCAAGGATAAATGCGATGACGCTTATCCATAAGAAGCGCAAGCCAGTTTGGCGAAAAAGCGAGGCATTAAGCATAGTGACGCTCTTCTCCGTCTCCGTCGATATTCGTTACACAGCGGCCACACAACTCTTCGTGCCCGTCGTGAGAACCAACATCTTCACGGTGATGCCAGCAGCGTACGCATTTCTGGCCACTCGCTTTGTTCACGCTTAACCACAAGCCTTCTACTTCGGTGGCTGATGCTCCTTCTGGCGCGCTGTCTACTTTTGTCAGTGTGACACCTGAAGTGATCAACACAAAACGCAACTCATCTTCAAGCTTGGCTAATACGTTGTATAGCGACTCAGTAGCGTACAATTCAATGCTTGCTTCTAGCGAGCCACCAAGTGCACCGTCTTTACGCGCTTGTTCCATTGCTTGGTTTGCAGCATCTTTAACACTTAACACTTGATGCCACAGTGCATCGTTGAACGTATCGCTTTGCGTGAAGTCATTAAAGCCTTCGTACCAAGTTTCGGTAAACACAAACTCACTGCGCTCGCCCGGTAAGGTTTCCCAAATTTCTTGGGCGGTAAAGCTAGTAATAGGCGCCATCCAGCGTACTAACGCTTCTACAATATGGTACATCGCCGTTTGACAAGAGCGACGTGCTACGCCATCCGCTTTTGCTGTGTACTGACGATCTTTAATAACGTCTAGGTAGAACGAACCCAATTCGATTGAACAGAAATGCATAAGTTTCTGCATAACAACCAACAAGTCATACTTTTCATAGGCTTCGATAAGTTCGTCTTGTAACGATTTTGCACGTGCTACAATCCAGCGATCTAAGGCAACCATTTCATCTTCAGCTACCGCATCTTCAACGGTAAAGCCATTCAGGTTAGCTAACAAGAAGCGCGCAGTATTACGAACGCGGCGATATGAATCGGCAGCGCGTTTAAGGATTTCATCAGAAACCGCAATTTCACCACGGTAATCTGTTGATGCAACCCACAAACGCAGAATGTCTGCACCAAGTTTGTTGGTTACTTCCTGTGGTGCAACCACGTTACCTACCGACTTCGACATTTTTCTGCCGTGAGCATCTACCGTAAAGCCGTGAGTAAGTACTTCTTTATATGGTGCATGACCGTGCATTGCCGTTGATGACATAAGCGAAGACATAAACCAACCACGGTGTTGATCTGACCCTTCAAGGTACAAATCAGCAGACGCTGGAATATCATCGCGACGGTCGACAACAAAATAGTGCGTAACGCCAGAATCAAACCATACATCCAGTGTGTCGGTAACTTTTTCGTAATTATCAAGCTCACTGCCCAGTAACGTAGCGTCATCAATATCCCACCACGCTTGAATGCCTTTAGCTTCTACTTCAAGTGCAACTTTTTCCATTAACGCCGAAGACTCTGGGTGAATTTCCCCCGTTAGCTTGTGTACATACAATGGAATGGGTACACCCCATGTACGCTGGCGAGAGATACACCAATCTGGACGGCCTTCAACCATTTTCTCGATACGGTTTTGGCCCCAATCAGGGATCCACTTAGTTTGCTTAATTTGTTCAAGTGATTCAGCACGTAACCCTTTTTTATCCATGCTAACAAACCATTGTGGTGTTGCACGGAAGATAATGGGTGTTTTATGACGCCAGCAATGAGGATAGCTGTGCTCGTACTTAACGTTTAAGACAAGGTTGCCCTTTTCCTTAACTGTTTCAATAATTTCATCGTTCGCTTTAAATACGAACTGACCTGCAAACAGCGGCGTGTTTTCAAGGTAAACACCGTTGTTCCCTACTGGGTTATACACTTCGATGTCGTATTGTTTACCCACGTTAAAGTCGTCTACACCGTGCGCAGGTGCAGTATGAACACACCCTGTACCCGAATCGGTGGTAACGTGATCACCTAAAATTAGCGGTACTTCAAGGTCTAGGAACGGGTGATTAACGTTAAGTTTATCAAGGGCCGCACCGGTACAAGTTGCCACTTCACGGAAATCTTCTACACCGTAACGGGTCATACAACTTTCAAGTAAGTCTTGTGCTACCACTAACCATTCATTTGAAGGCTGAACTTCCACAATGGCGTAGGTTAACTCTGGATGTAAGCTAATTGCGCGGTTTGCAGGCAAAGTCCAAGGTGTTGTTGTCCAAATAACCACACCCGCTTTGTGTGCGCTTAAGTCACTTTCTGCTACGCCAAATGCCTCTGCAATAGCTGCACTATCGGCTACAGGGAATTTTACGTCAATGGCAGGTGATACTTTGTCTTTGTACTCTACTTCCGCTTCTGCAAGCGCAGAACCACAATCTGTACACCAATGTACTGGTTTAAAGCCCTTTTCCAAATGACCCGACTCAACAATTTTGCCCAGTGCGCGGATAATGTCGGCTTCCGATTTGAAGTCCATGGTTTTATACGGGTTATCCCACGCACCAAACACACCAAGGCGCTTAAAGTCGGCCATTTGGCCGTCAATTTGCTTTTGCGCATATTCACGGCACTTTTGACGAAACTCTGCAGCAGTCACCTTCTTACCTGGCTTGCCAACCTTTTTTTCTACCATCAATTCAATAGGCAAACCGTGGCAGTCCCAACCCGGCACATAAGGCGAGTCGAAGTCTGATAAGTTTTTAGACTTTACAATAATGTCTTTAAGAATTTTGTTAACCGCATGACCAATATGAATGTCGCCATTTGCATAAGGAGGGCCATCGTGAAGAATGAAAGGCTTTTTGCCTTTTTTCGCTTCACGAATTTTGCTGTATACCTCTTTATCCTGCCAGTCTTTAAGCATTTTAGGCTCGCGCTGAGCAAGGTTACCGCGCATTGGAAAGGCGGTTTCTGGAAGGTTCAATGTGGCTTTGTAATCACTCATAAAATTGTATTATCCGGTTACCTTAAGTTTTACCCAATACCGTTTAGGGCATTGCGAAGGCGTTGTATTTTGCGATTCTATTGTTTTAACTGCCATTGCACTTAAAACGCATACTTTTCATTAACACATCTGGGCTAACATTTGGTCTGTTTTAAGGCCAAAACTTTACCACGTTTATCTATGCTAATAACAGACGCGCTTGCGCCGCATCTGCCTGAATTTGGTCTTTTAATGCCTCAAACGAAGCAAATTTAATTTCATCTCTTATCTTGTGCATCGGAAACACAGTAATGGGCTTGCCGTATAAATTGGAAGATAAGTCAAATATGTGCACTTCTAGCTGGTTACGTTCGCCATTTAGTGTTGGTCTGCGGCCAATATTGGCAACGCCGTTGTAATGCTCGCCATCAACATCTACTCGTACTGCAAATACACCGTGTATTGGTGTTTTTTGCCGTTTAAGCATGACGTTAGCGGTTGGAAAGCCAATGGTTCGGCCTTTTTTCTCACCGTGAACTACGCGACCGTGTATCGCAAAAGGACGACCTAACATTTCTGTTGCCAAACTGAAATCGCTGTTGGCCAGTGCATCGCGAACACCCGTAGAGCTAATGCGATGTGCATGCATGGTAAAGCTGTGGGTACTTACGACATCAAAACCGTACTGCTTACCGGCCGCTAGAAGCATATCAAAGTCGCCTTGACGACCATTACCAAAGCGAAAGTCATCACCCACCACCAGAAACTTAACGCCTAATTTGTCGACGAGTAAATCGTGTACGAAGGTATCGGCACTTTGTTTGGCAAATTCCGCATTAAAACGCACCGCCAGTAAACGGTCGACACCTTGCTGGCTAAGCAATTCGTATTTTTCACGTAAAGGGCTAATTCGCGCAGGTGCCTTGTCTGGCATGAACACTTCTTCAGGCTGAGGCTCAAACACCATAACGGTAGCGGGCAATGATAGAGACTTGGCAGTTTCCAGCACATTTGCCAATACCGCTTGGTGGCCGCGGTGTACACCGTCGAACTTGCCAATAGTGAGCACACACCCTTTGTGGTGCGGTTTTACATTGTTGAGCCCGCGGATAAATTCCACTGTTAGCCACTACCTTTTAACTGCTAGAAATTCAAAGCTCGCGATTATAGCCGACCAAGCGCACAATACCAAGCGCAGGGCCAACTACGCGGATTAACAACGTGCTTTAGTGTAATTATTCACCAAAATCACTCTCCACCACTGCGAAAATGTCGGGGCCGCATACCAAGAACAACCATGCTAAAAATAAATAGCATGGCTGACATGGCAATGGTTAACCCAACCTCTACCATTTGTGTTGAAAGGGAGAGTGCAAAAAAGGCTTCGCCTTGGTCTCGATAATAGATAAGTGCGCCCATTGCTGTGCTGGCAACAATAACGCGAACAATGAACAACACCGATGTACGGCTTAACGCAAATACACCTTGTTTGTGCAACGTAAAGTAAAGCAGGCCTGCATTGAGGGTTGCCGACATACTTGTAGCGATAGCCAAGCCAATGTAACCAAATGGAATGGCTAAAATAACGTTGAACACCATGTTCGACACCATACACCATATACCAAATTTCACCGGTGTTTTCGTGTCTTGTCGAGAATAAAACCCTGGCGCTAACACTTTCACTAACATGAAACTTAATAAACCAAATGAATACGCCGTTAACGAATATGACGCCATGGTAGCCGTTTCAGCGGTAAATGCGCCTCGTTGGAAGATCACGGTTAAAATAGGCCGAGCCATAACGCCCAAGCCAACAGCAGCAGGAATGCCCAATAAACACACCATACGAAATGCCCAATCAATGTTGGCGGCAAAGGCTTTAGGGTTTTTACTCACGTGATTGCGTGACAACGCCGGCAAGATAACAGTAGCAATGGCAATACCGAAAAGGCCAAGTGGAAACTCTAGTAGCCGGTCGGAGTAATACAACCAGCTAATAGAGCCGGTAACCAAAAAGCTGGCAATAAAGGTATCGAACAACAGATTAATTTGCCCAACTGACACCCCAAATAAGGCAGGGATCATTAAGGTGCGTACTTTTACCACGTTTTCATCATGCCAGCCCCACTTGGGTTTAACCAATAAACCGGCACGAAACAAGAATGGTAATTGAAATAGAAATTGAACAATGCCGCCGATAAACACGCCCCACGCGAGGGCATAGGCAGGTTGTGAAAGTGAAGGAGACAAGAATATGGCGCAAATAATGATACATACGTTAAGCAATACGGGCGTAAACGCCGCAACAGCAAATTTGTTTAATGTATTTAATATAGCGCCCGCTAAGCCTGTTAACGAAATAAACGCCAAATAGGGAAAGGTAATTTTGAGCATAGTAGAAGCTAAGATAAATTTATCCCCCGCTTCATCGCCCTGTAACCACGCCATAAACCAACCGGTACCAAACAGTGCAGCGAGTACAGGAGATGCAACAACACCAATCAAAGACACCACAAACACAATAGCACCTAGTGTCCCACTGACCTTCGCCACAAACTCTCGTAGTTGCTGCTTGTCGTCGTTTTGATGCACTTCGGTTAAAACGGGAATAAATGCCTGAGCAAACGCACCTTCTGCAAATAATCGCCTTAGAAAGTTAGGAATCTTATTGGCGAAGAAAAAGACATCCGCTGCAGCACCATCCCCCATTAAACGTGCAACAACCACATCACGAATGAGTCCTAACACCCGTGACAACAAGGTCATTATGCTGACAATTAAACCCGATTTAATTAACTTCCGTGACACAGAACGCTTCCAATAGAGAATAGTTGAAATATATACGTTGGCAGGCTGCTGTTCTGCTGTGCATTATCTGTTGTGCGTTAATGAGCGCGTTTCACAATGAGCACAAGATTTTTTGTATGAGCCCTGCACGTGTAAGCTTGGCGCAAACTGCCATTATTGGTGTGAAGACAACATACATTATCTCCTCATGCCGACCATAATAACCAATGCAATGATCGGGTGAAACGATTTATTCAAAATAGTTGTGCACCTTTAATAAGTTTCTTGCTATAATCCGCGCCCGATATGGGATGCCACGGTTATGTATAGCGTTCTCCCTAATGTTGCTGAGAATGCGCAACGTGTTGAGCATGTTTTTGTGTTCAATGGCTTGCGTGTTTAAAAGCATTTCGAATTAAATTTTAATTCGTTTGACATTTGGGCGTTTGGTAGGCACAATCCGCACCCTCGTTTTTGACATGAATTTATTTTGGGAGTTACACCTTGGCTAACATTAAGTCTGCTAAGAAGCGTGCAATCCAAGCCGAAAAGCGTCGCCAGCACAACGCTAGCCGTCGTTCAATGACACGTACAAGCATCAAAAAAGTAATTGCTGCTATCGCTAGTGGCGATAAAGAAGCTGCACAAGCTGCACTTACTGCTGCTACTCCAGTACTTGACAGAATGGCTACTAAAGGCTTGATTCACAAGAACAAAGCTGCTCGTCATAAGAGCCGTCTAGCTGCACAAATCAAAGCACTAGGTTAATCTTTAAGATTAGTAGTTAAAAAAGCGCCCTCCGGCGCTTTTTTTGTATCTGCTTTTTATATGGTTTGTATGAGCTAGCAAGTTACAGTAACTAGCTCATTTTGCGAATACTGCTGGCAGGTGCAATACGCATAAGCCAATGCAAAATTGCCCAAGGCCAGGCTGGTACAAAAGCATTCGCTTTCTCTTTGTTGATGGCATTGACCATTGCACGGCAACCTACATCGGTATCAACAATAAAGGGCACTTTTTCCACTTTTTCGTTAATTTCACTGCGAATAAACCCTGGGTGGATACAGGTTACTTTAATTGGTGTGTTCATAACATCCATTCGAATACCTTCAGTCATAGATGTTAGCCCCGCTTTCGTTGCCGCATATACCGTCATTGCACGTCTAAAACCGCGTACCGCGCTTATCGACGATATAGTAACTAAATGCCCGCTATTTTGCGCTCTGAAGATAGCCATAGCCGCTTCACACTGTGCTAAAGCTGACACAAAATTAGTCACTGCAGTTTGCTTGTTTGCGTGGAAATACCCCGTACCAATTGATGCACCTTTCCCCATACCAGCATTAACAATAACGCGGTCTAATTGACCCATGTCTTCTTTAAAAGCGTTAAATACATCAAACACTGCATCGTGATCGTTTACGTCAAGTGAACGAATAAAAACCTCAATATTTGGGTTTAGCGCTTGTAGTTCTTCTTTTAGCGTTTCTAAATTTTCAAAGCGTCTGGCGCATAAGGCAAGGTTACACCCTTGCTTGGCAAACTCGATAGCCATGCCTTTCCCCAGCCCAGAACTTGCCCCAGTGATCAGAATGTTTCGTCTTGTTGTCATTATCGTTTTCCTGATGCTTTTATGGCTTTATTGCAACGCCACATTAAATAGTGAATGAAAACCCAGAAATGCTTAAATGCTGGGTTGTTAGTTTGATTGTGGTGATAGCGATAGTAAATTTGCTGTGCAATACCGGCTAATCGAAACAAGCCATACACTTCATAAAATGTAAAATCGTCTACTTCTATTTCCATTTGTCTACAATAATAGGCCACTACTTCGTCGCGGGTTAGCATACCCGGCAAATGTGTAGGCTGACGCCTTGTAGACTGGGCCATAAAGTCGTCATCTGCATTAACCCAGTAGGCCAATGTATTACCTAAGTCCATTAGCGGATCGCCCAGTGTTGCTAATTCCCAATCTAAAACACCTATAATTTTTGTGTAATCGTTTGGGTCTAGCACCACATTATCGAAGCGAAAATCGTTGTGCGTAATACAAATGCGCTCTTTATCTGGCATGTTGCTCTCTAACCAGCGCATCACTTTTTTGCCCGAGGGAACATTCCAGGTTTTTGCTTTACTATAGCGTGTACTCCACCCGCTGATTTGACGTTCTATATAACCAGTTCCTTTCCCTAGATGGGACAAACCTGCTTTTTCATGGTCAACCTTGTGCAGTTCAATCAAGCTATCTAGCACATTGGTACACAGCTTTTGCGTTTGCTGCTTGGTAACTTGTAAACCACGAGGCAAATTTTTCCGAGGAATTACACCGGTAAGTTTTTCCATTACATAGAATTCGGTGCCAATTACACTGTCGTCATCGCAGTAAGCGAGCATATTGGGTACGTATCGATACACGGGCTTTAGCGCATGCTGCAGGCGATATTCCCGCCCCATATCATGCGCGCCTTTTGCTTTTGTACCGGCTGGTGCGCGGCGCAAAATAAGCGATGTATTTTCATATTCTACACAGTAAGTCCAATTCGACGCACCACCAGAGTACTGGGTGACATTTGGGCTTCCCTTAAGCGCAGAAAGAGTTGGGCTTATATTTTTTTCGTTTGCGTTACTTGCATTGCTTGCGTTGCATGCATTGGCTTTAAACCAAGCATCGACAGACGCTATGTCGAGCTCTTCACCCTGTCTAACTGAATTTGCTGTATCTACCACATTATGAGACATGCTATACCGCCTACTCTTCTATCACTTGTCTGTTGCCTTTAGCATTGCGCGTTTCATTGATTTTGTTTGTGCCAACATCTTTTTAATGTAGCTTTCGCTGGGCAGTAACTTCTTCAATAAATAGGCACGCTTACCCAACTTATGAGTTAACACTAAAAAGCGCCTATCTTGGACTTGCTGATAAATAGATTCGGCAACTTGCTCTTTCGTTATGTCCGCTTTTTTGAAAAACCTATCTATCATTTTATGCGCCGCAGGATTTTCACTACGCATCGATTCATCAAGATTGGTTTTAAAAAAGCTAGGGCATACCACACTAACGCCAATATTATCTGGCGCGAGTTCTAACCTCATAGTTTCTGAAAACGACACTACAGCCGCCTTAACCGCATTGTAACTGCCCATGTAAGGAATTGGCGTTAACCCGGCTTGCGAAGCAATGTTGACAAAGTAGCCACTTCCTTGCGCTTGCATCAAAGGCAATAATGCTCTGCTAACACGTACCATACCCAATACATTAATATCAAACACCCATTGCCACTGTGCAATGTTCTCGTCTAGCAAACTGCCACCTGTCGCCACTCCGGCATTGTTAAACACATAGTCTACGCCTTGCCATTTAGCTTTTAATGTATTGGCTAACGCAGTAACGTCGCCATCATTGGTAATATCACAATGTAAATAGAAGGCATCTGCACCCAATTGCTTGAGTTGCAGAACGGTCTCATCACCCCGCGCTTCATTAATATCGGCGATACATATTTGAAGGTTTCTGTGTTCTTCAGCCCATTTTATTGCGAGGGCTTGACCTAGCCCTGTAGCTCCGCCGGTAATTACTACGCGCATGTTACTTTTCCATTTTCTTTGTTTTGACGTTTTGCCCACAATGCCACTAGCGCTGAACCTATGTACCCTATATAGATAGCAACACCATAGATACTAGATGCAATGGCATAATCAGGGCCTGTATTTCACGTTTCTTGTTTATAACTCACCCATAGACTATGCAGTTTACGTGGTTTGCCAATAAACGAAAATGATGGGTTGTTATAGAGAAGCATAAGTCACATGCATAATAAGCTATGCATAGTAAACTGGTTAAGCTGGTGAATAGGCTAGGACAGACACTTTTAAATTAAGCTTGAATAAGCTTTTTTAAGTAATTCCGCCAAAGACTTACGATCTGGCTCAATCCTTGCTGAGTATTTTAATGTGTGACCGCAATCGTCAATATTACGTTCGTTTTACTCGAAGTTTTTAACTCGTTATTCATAGCAAGGAAAGTTGTGTTAAACGTTTCATCATTTACTCAATCACTGACTTCTACACCGCTACTCAGCAAAAGCCTTTCTGCTGCCTATGAGAGGCTAAGTTCTGGTTTAAGAATAAACAAAGCTGCCGACGACAGTGCTGGCTTACAGATATCAAATCGCATGTCGTCTGAAGCAATGGCTTATAATCAGCTTCAGCGGAACTTAAATAACGGCATAAGCTACGCGCAAGTGGCAGAAGGCGGGCTGCAGGAATCTGCCACTATTTTGCAGCGTATGCGGCAATTAGCTATCCAATCACAAAATGGCATCAATAATAAAATCGATCGCGCAGCGCTTGATAAAGAATTCCAAGCACTAAAATTAGAGCTAAATGCTATTGCCTACGGCACCGAAGTATTCAACCGCCTACCATTGGTAGGTGACGCCAATTTGCTAAGTGATAATGTTCCTTCATTAGGCGACACATTTACACAAGGCGTAACTCAAAACCTTGGAAGTGGTTTGCGTTCTATCGCTTATATTCCTGCTGGCTCTAGCAACGTTCAAGTGACTATCAATGATAATGGTGCGAATGATGACATTCAGGTTTTTACGACAAGCGGTAAACATCTTGCCGGCACACCTATCACTAATGCTACATGGAGCAGTTCGCCGAACAATATCTCATCAGTTTCCGATTTGGAAAATCGCTTCTTTTTGACATCCAATGGCTACAATGGTGATGCGAGGTACGATGATAGCGAATTGCTGACAAGTGGTAGCGCTACTATCGACGGCACAGCCATCTCCTTCAGTGGGGATCAAAACCCAGGAAATCTGAATGAAGTACTTACCATTGCGAGCAATGCACAGCCATTAATCATTTCCGTTATTGGCAATGGCCGATTTGATGTAACCGCAACATGGAGTTCTCTAGGCGACGAAAATGATAGAGCCTTTACATTGGGACCAGCTGATATAACGGCAACCAATAAACTTCATGAAGGTACGCAGTACATAGAAGTAGGCAAAACCCCCGCTACCCTCGAAGATTTAAGTTTAGAAAATACCAGTATAAGTAGTGAACAAGGTGCACAGGATGCCTTAAGTCAAATAGACCAGGCGCTTGAAACGGTAAGCGCGAGTAGAGCTTTTTATGGTGCCAAAATTCACCAAATGACATCCGCATTAAACGTGAACGCTATAGCCAATGAAAATATTAGCCAAGCCCGTTCACAAATCACTGATACTGATTTTGCGAAAGAAACTGCTCGCTCGACGCAGAGCCAAATTGTAGAACAAGCTAGCATTGCGGTAAGGGCACAAGCACAATCTAGTGATGGCCAAGTATTAGAACTGCTTAATAGGACTGTAGAGCAATAAAAATACTAAATACAACACTGTGTAGTAGTTTCCATGTAGCCACATTTTTTTATAGCTCAAAAAGGTGATTTTAAAATCAATGCTCCCTGGGCTCTATGGCTCATCACTGGAAATATTCCCGAAAAAAGAGGCTCTCAACTCCAATCATTAAGAGCCTACACGTTAGCGATTATTTGACATTAAAACCAAAGGCTAATACTTAAATATCAGCCTTGCCAATTGCCTTAGCTGGGAATAATTACAACACAGGCAACGTCAATGTACCCGACGCATTTTCGCCCTGCTTCGTTTGATACTCGTAGCTAAAGGTTATGGTTACAGGGCTATCTGCGGTGTTGTCACCCAAATACTGCCCCGTGTGATTCCTGTAAACGTATGTGCCATCATTAGCCGTAGTCCCGACTAACATGGACATACCTGACTGATTAACTATATTCTCATTTTCTGCCACGTCAATTGCTAGCAGACGTTGTATGTGAACGGAGCCATTCCGAACCAATTCATACTGAGACATAATAACGTTTTCATTGCCGTATTCGTTGTAGCTGAGCAACGTAATAGTCAAATAATTCAGCGATTCTATTGAAGATGGTAGTAATGTATAAACCGATTGACTCCTCTCATACGCCGTATTTTCCATACCCGCCGTATTTTCACTTACAATAAGTTCGCCGTTTGAATAATAATTCGCGTTGTCAAATTTTAAGTCATTGATATTGAAATTTGCATTAGTATTTTCGCCAGTAGAGAAAGAAACGTCATCGCCGTAGATATCTCCGGCCTGACCACCTGCCAATGGCGTAATGACACCCACTGAGTACTGATAGGACGTGTTGCTATTAAGCGCTTCTATTGGCGAAAATGTATGTTTAATTCCCCCCAATGATTGAGTAAATGAAAGAGGTACTTGAGCTTGCTCTTCAACAATATAGGTGTACCCCTCGGGTACACCATCACTTTCGGAGTCGTTGCCTTTGGTAACGTTGATATCTTGATATACCAGTGACACTTCATTTTCAGCTATGTCTACAGCTTCACTGTAGAACACTGAATATGCATATTCAGGATACGTTAAATGAGAGGTAATTAACTCAGCACTTGCTTGGTTCTCGACTTCCTGCAATTTAAGTACAATTGTAAAGGATTCATCATCGTCTATTTCATACCAACTTGTAGATTCATAGCCATTCGAGTTTACTTGAATATAGGTTTCTTGTGTCTGAGTATTAGTTAAACGACTAAAAGAAACACTTCCCGTTGAATATGTTGTTTCATCAACAGTAAATGAAGGCATATACAAAGATGCACCTCCCGAGAATGGCACCGTAATGGTGTAGAGCTGCGACTCTTCATTGAATTGCGATTCAATAATGGTATCTGAGCTAGTGTTTTGAAAAGTAGCTCCTTCAACAACAGTGCCGCTTTCATCTACAAGTGCAATTGAAATTGTCTTTTCTTCTTCAGCAATTGCTTCACTCTGCTGTAATAGCACTTCGCTACCGGTGAAGGTGCTTGCTTGTGGGATATAAAGCCTATTGTCAGCAATACCTACCCCGTCCGTTAATGAATAGTCGAAGTCTGCAAAACCATCGTTGTCTAGGTCAATATCTGCGTTCAAGGTTAAGCTAAGATCTTTTGGCAACGTCACTTCATACTGTTGTGTTTCTTCATTGAATAAAGATGAGTGGACGAAATTATTGACAATACTTGTTGCGTTACCCGAGTAAGAATATCCGCGAAAACTCAATCCAGTCACTACTTCGTTAGTCGTTGAATCGATAACGCTAAAAGCAATATCTACTGGTTTTGATATCAATAATTTGCCAACATCATCAAATCCCTCACCTGTTATAACCGGCAAGGTTGAAATAAAAAATGCGCGTTCTAAATAGCTTTCATCAGACGAAGACACAACAACCGTTAAATCTGAACTGGCCGGTAAAGACTCAACCGTAAACGCACCGTTTTGAGCAGATACACTTTCTGCTATTACCGTCTCTCCTTGATAAATATCAATATTGGCAGATGAAACAGGAAGTCCGCTTTCAACATCTTCTACCAACCCCGTAATCGTGACGGAAGTCTCTGCATTTTCTAACTGTTCGGTGAGCAGATCATTCTGTTCGGACAATACGGCGTTTTGCTGGTTGAGTGCATCAACAACTCCATCGTTGCTGTCGTCATCAACTTCAATACAACCCGTTAGGGCAAGAGAGACTGTAAAGGGGAGCAGCGCAAGTTTTGTATTAATTTTCATTGGTATTCCTTCTGATAAAACATAACGAGTAGCAAGAGCTACTACTGAGATTCGAAGGACAAAGAAAAACGAGAAAGTAAAAGAATTGTAAGTGAGCACTTCTTGTACTCGATTAACTTCATCCTTGAAGACGATTGAAGGATAACGAATATAAACGTGTAACACAATGGTCAAGCAAGCGTCACGTTTCTGTCAATTAGCAAACATATAGTGGTGCGCCAAGGCATTGCTTTGGAACCTCGCTATGAACAAAACACATTACCGTACGCTTTGGTTGTCTGACATTCATTTAGGAAACCGAGACTGTAAGGCCGAATATCTTCTTTCATTTTTAAACAGCATTACCGTAGATACCTTATATCTGGTTGGCGACATTATTGATCTGTGGCAAATGACCAAACAGTTTCGTTGGCCTAATGCACACAATCAAGTCATGCATAAATTCATGCAAATGAGTCAAGAAGGTACACGTGTTGTTTATTTACCGGGAAACCATGACGAACCAATTCAATCGTATTCTGGTATGGCATTTGGTGATATTGAAATAGAACGCGAGTTAATTCACACCACAGCACAAGGAAAACGCTACTTAGTACTACACGGTGACCAGTTTGACGGCGATGTAACCATGGGAAAATTCCACGCCTGGATAGGTGATAAAGGGTATGACCTATTGCTGTTCCTAAACCGCGAATTTAATCGTTTCAGAGCCTGGCGCAAGCGAGAGTATTGGTCGTTGGCAGGATACATCAAAAAACATATAAAAGGCGCTAACGAAGCAATAGCTCGGTATCGCGAAGCATGCTGTCAACGTGCTGAGGATATGGGCTTAGACGGTGTGGTTTGTGGTCATATTCATCACCCCGAAAGTACAACGGAAAATGGCATACACTACATTAATGATGGTGACTGGATAGAAAATTGCAGCGCACTTGGTGAAGATACTCAAGGCAATCTTGCACTTATACATTACCTTGACATTATCGAGCGTGCCAGTGTTACGCCACTTAATGTTAAACCCGCGTCTTCTAGAGCTGCGTAATACGGCTTGTATCGTCCAAGCCGATAGCCCCTTACGCTTTTAACACACTATTAACACTGTCAAATAACTGCCATTAAAATGTGCCAAAAGCGTCACATTGGCCTGTTATTGTGCGGCGAACAACATAAGAAAGACAACAGGCCTATGTTTACCGTAAACGATGTACTGAACAAACATTACCCTCAGGTAGCAAGTAATCCATTTCTTTTTAAATCACTCTCATTTGTATTGCGTCATTTGTTACACGAACGAGAGATAACGGAATTTGGTGAAACTTATCCACATTACGAAGACATCGATTTTGTTGAGCAAGTGCTTGAATACTTCAATATTAGCTACTCTACGCGCGACGTAGAAAAAGAGCGCATTCCAAGCGAAGGACGTGTCGTTATTATTGCAAACCACCCCATTGGCTCATTGGATGGGCTTGCACTTATTAAATTAGTCAGTGAGGTACGTCATGACCTCAAGGTTGTGGCAAACCAAATGCTAATGGCCATTGAGCCGCTACACGACATGCTTCTGCCTGTTAACAACATGCAAGGTGGCACACCGAAGCAGCATTTGTCAGCTATTCAATCTCATTTAAATAGCGACGGTGCCATTTTGATTTTCCCAGCCGGTGAAGTCTCGCGTTTGCGTCCACAAGGTGTAAGAGACACCCGTTGGCACAATGGTTTTTTGCGCATTGCAAAACAAGCAAAGGCACCTATTCTTCCTGTTTATATTGATGCCAAAAATAGCCCCTTGTTTTACGGCGTTTCCATGATTTATAAGCCTCTAGCTACGGCATTGTTAGTAAAAGAGATGTTCAAGCAACGCCGTAAGCATTTACCCATGCGCATTGGCGAGATTATTCCTTTTGAGTCGTACAGCCAAAATACCATTCCACTCAAAGATCAGGTGAAGCTATTTAAACGACACCTTTACCGTATTGGTGGAAACAAGAAAGGCATATTTGAAACACAAACCTCTATTGCTAAGCCTGAAGACCGAAAGGAACTAAGCCGTGCCATTCGCGAGTGCGAACACCTTGGGCAAACCGGTGATGGTAAATCCATATACCTTTATCAACACAACAACTGCTCACCTATTATGCGAGAAATTGGCCGCTTACGAGAAGTCGCTTTTCGCGCAGTTGGTGAAGGTACCAATAAGCGCCGCGATATCGACCAGTACGATTCGCACTACTACCATCTAGTACTGTGGGACGAATCAGACTTAGAAATTGTTGGTGCCTATCGCTTTGGTGATGCAGAACTGTTAACCCAAGAAAATCACCCAACAGGCCTTTATTCTGCAACGCTGTTTAATTATGGTGAAGATAACCACACCTTGTATAAAGAAGGGCTCGAGTTAGGGCGTAGCTTTGTACAACCTCGCTACTGGGGCAAACGCAGTTTAGATTATTTGTGGTTTGGCATAGGGGCGTTTTTAAGCCGATACCCTAAATATCGCTACTTATTTGGTGCGGTGTCGCTGAGCAATGCCTACCCACAACCAGCGAAAGATCTTATCGTCCAGTTTTATTCTACCTATTTTCCAGCCAAGTTTGGACAAGCGTCGTGTAAGCGCCCATATCTAGTATCTCAAGAGAGCTTACATACCTTTAAAGGCGACGACTACAAGAAGGAATTTACTCAACTTAAGCACTTGTTAGCTAACATGGGGGTTAATGTGCCTACTTTATATAAGCAGTATTCAGAAGTTGCCAAAGAAGGCGGCGTAGCATTTCTAGGCTTTAATGTTGACCCCGACTTTAACGACTGTATTGACGGACTCGTGGTGGTTGATATGCAAGCATTGACTGATAAAAAGCGGAAACGATACTTAAGTGCAGCAGTTCTTAAAGCCACTGCGTAAACGAATCATCTATCTATTTCATACAACAACCTCGGTGTGTACTGCCTAGAGCTTGGTGTTTAACTGCCTAGAGCTTGGTATGTAACTGCCCAGCGCTCGGTATAAACTGCCTAAAACTAAGAGTAAACTTTCTAGAGCCTAGGTTGTTGTATGCCTCTCTTCTTTGTACTCTGTAAGGCTCAGCAATACATCTGTATAAATATCTTCTAACGTGACCAAATCAGACAAATGGATGTGCTCGTTAACTTGATGAATTGTGGTATTGGGCACACCAACTTCAACAACCTGAGTATGGGCAGAAGCGAAAAATCGCCCATCGGACGTGCCACCTGACGTGCTTATTACAGGGTATCGTCCTGTCGCTTTTTTAATGGCTCGCTCAACACTATTAATTAAGCAGACATCATTGTCAGAGGGCTTACTGATATATGACTCACACGGTCGAGAAAATGAAATGTCTGCGCGTTCGTCAACACTGTGAATAAGCTTGCTCAGTAACAGAATTAAACTTTCCTGAGTAAACTGCCAACTATATCGAACGTTAAACTCTATGCGCGCTGCACCAGGGACGATATTGTCTGTAAAGTCGCCCGTATAAAGGTGAGTTACTTGTAAGCTGGTCCCGGGAAAATCATCACTGCCCTCGTCAAACGGGTATTGAGTAAGTTTTTGTATAATGTTACTGGCCGTATGAATAGCGTTTGTGGCAGTTTTGGGGTATGCCACATGACCTTGTTTTCCTTTTACATTAACTGTGACGGATAACGAACCGCGACGACCAATTTTAATTGTGTCTCCCGTATGATGACTGGCTGTTGGCTCGCCAATTAAACACATATCAAGAGTAATGTTTTGCTGGTCCAAATACGTCCTTATCCAACGAGAGCCCCATTCTGCCTCCCCTTCTTCATCGCTAGTAATAAGCCACCAAAAGGTCACATCTTGTTTATTCATATAGGTTAGTGCGCGTTCGGTTGCAGCCAGCATGGCAGCAATTCCTGTCTTCATATCAGCGGCCCCTCTCCCATATAGCTTGTTTTGACTAATGACAGGACAAAAAGGTGGTGAGTGCCACTTTTCTAGCGGGCCGGGAGGGACTACATCCGTATGCCCAGAAAATGCAAAGTGCTGATCTCCTGTTCCCCATTTTGCAATGAGGTTTTTAACCCCTTCAACTTGGTGGATTTCACATTCAAAACCCAGCTTTTCTAACCGATGCATAAGATAGCTTTGGCACCCTGCGTCAACGGGTGTTATCGAGGGCCTAGCCATTAATACTTCTGCGAAATGAATACTGTGCGCCAAAGCAGATTGTACATAAGAAGACTTAGCCAAAGATGACGTTAAAGATTGAGTCAAATATTGAGAATTTACTTGAGCAGGCATAAAAAATAGCGAATGGGGTTTACATGCCACTATTAAATAAAGCTTTAGTGACAGAGCAATAAAAGTTTTGCTACAGAGTCATGACATCTTCTTAGCGTACAAAAAATGAAGATATAAAATAGGGCGGTACCGATGTGTGTATTTCCAATGCAATGGCATTTCCTCGCACACCTTGGTATAAATATAGATTAAATTGAACAAGGTATTGATGTGATAAAAATTATTGTCTTAATTCCGCTTATACTCTCACTGTTGTGGTTTGGGTATTTACAGGCGAACAAATACACGCTAGAACAAGGAAAACAAGGGTTTCTGTACATCTTTGTATTGTCTGGTGTTCTGGCGGCTTTCTACACAGTGATGCTTTTATTAACCCATTAGCGAGTGTGCTTGTTTAAATAGATGTCATTGCTATAGCGTTTTAAAGCAATTTCTACCTGCTTTCTTCGCTGCATAAAGTGCCTTATCTACACGTTGATAAACACTTTCAAACGTTCTATCAAGAGCGCAGTATTCCGTTACGCCTATACTCACCGTAAAGCTGACCTCTAAGTCATTTGTAACAACCGGCGTGTTGTTGACACTTTGTAAAATGTTTAAAGCAATCTCTTTAGCCATAGTGAGCGTTTTATTTGGCAATGCAATACAGAACTCTTCACCGCCAAGCCTGCCCAACAAATCGTTTTCTTTTAGTAGAATACGACAGCGCTGAGCTAAAGCGACAAGTACTTCATCACCTACATGGTGCCCATATTCATCATTAACTAATTTAAAGTAATCTATATCCAGCATTAAAACAGCAAACGGCTCATGCTGCTTTCTATGTTGCAAAATTAACGACTCAACTTGCTGAACAAAACTTCTTCTATTGAGCGTTTTGGTCAGAGGGTCTTCCTCTGATAAACTCTGTAAGTGGTTCTCGTATAATCGACTTTCTGTGATGTCTATATAACAAAATACATATAAATCTTCAGATAAACGTTTTACTCGCGTTTCGATAAGGCGGTCATTTTCAAACCAATCTTCCCGTCTGTGATGAAGGGGGTCTTGCCAATAACATTTCACTTGTTCGACAATAGGTAAGAATGCGGAAGGCGGTAACTCGTTTTGGTTTTCTACTGCAATTTTTTCAGCTAATGACATCCCCTTATACACCTGATCCTCAGTTAAGCCAGAGAGTGACAGGTACTGGTCGTTCCACATCAACAGTTCGAAATCTTTCGAATACACTGACACCGCCACAGGCAGAAGCTTTATTATTTCATCGTAAACAAATGTAGGGAACGTTACCTCAGAATTAGACAACCCATTACCTTCTCTTTCATCTTACAGCTTGTTCAGTATAAACAAATAGTTGGGTGAAAATCTCGAAGTTTTTCTGGACATTTTTTTCAAAGCGCCATTTTCATGATCTAGATAGCACGTTTTGCGAAACGATCTAGTATAGGAGACTATTTTATTCACCTGCCCCCTTACTGGTAGTCTCTTGCAGTTAAATAAATATAGAAGACAGCGTTGAAAATTAGGCAATAAAAAACCCCACTAACAATATGAAGTGAGGTTTTTTAATTTTAAAGCGATATGTCAGGCTTTAGTCAAAACACGTAAGTTGTGCTTACGTGCTCAGGCTAGTTGCTTTGTATATCAACTTATAACGATTGAGATACAGTAACGTCTGCCTGTGCACGCAACGCTTCCACATATTGCTCGTATACACGTTGCCCTTGAACTTGCGCTAGGCGCTGCTTCAGACTTTCACCTAATTCAGCTTCAAGTACCGGCGCTGGATTTACAGCAAGTAGCTCAACAACAGCGACGTCGCCGTTTACTGTAGTTGCTACATCTACTTTGCTATCGCCTTCTAGCGCCAAGGTAAACAATTTGTCTACTAATGCTCGTGCCAAGGTTCCACCTGCACGAGCAACAGCTTCGGCGGTTTCCCACGTTGCTGATTTTTCATCAAGCAATGCTGTTACATCTTCGCCAGCACGTACTTTCTGAGCAATGTCTTGTGCCCAAGCTTGTGCTGCTTCTCTGGCTTTATCAGCTTTTACAGACGCTTCAATACCCTCGCGAACTTCGTCTAGAGACTGGGTACGTTGAGGCTGATGTTCAACAACACGAACAACTACCACATTTTCATCATCTAGTTGAACGATATCACTGTTCAATCCCTCTTCAATAAGCTCAGATGAAAAGGCAACATCAAGTACAGCAGGTGAGCTTAAATCCGTTGGCGCAGTATTGCGGCTAAACAAAACCGACTCCTGTACAGGAAGGTTCACCGCGTTAGCAACATCTTCAAGAGTATCAGGAACTTCAAATGCAATTTCTGCCATTGTATTTTGTAGTTCAAAATATTTTTCCATTGCTGCGTCATACAATAATGTATCGCGTATCTCAGCAGCAACGTCTTCAAACGACTTTACTTCTGCGGCTTTAAGATCAGTCAGCTTGATAATATGGAAACCAAAATCAGTCTCTACAATGTCTGAAACATCGCCAACGCTCTCTAGCGCAAATGCTGCGGCATCGAAAGCAGGGTCCATCATTTCTGGTGTAATAAAGTCAAGATCACCACCATTCTCAGCAGAAAAAGTATCATCTGAATTGGCTTCGGCTAGCGCTGCAAAATCAGCACCGCCATCAAGCTGTGCTTTCAGCGACTCTGCTTTCTCGCGTGCTGCATCAACATCATCTCCGGACTCAATCAAGATATGCGAAACACGACGTTCTTCTTCTTTTCCATAGCTTGCAATGTTGTTTTCGTAGTAGGTACGTACCGCAGCTTCATCAACAGAAACACGGTCTTTCAACTCTTCAACACTCAACTTAACGTAAGCTAATTTCACCTGTTCTTCAGTGTCGAATGAAGCGATATTATTTCTGTAGAACGCTTCTACATCTGCTTCAGCTACTTCAACATTGCCTGCGAACTCATCAGAGCTTACTAATAAGTATTTGGCATCGCGAGTTTGGCGTTGTAATGCGTTTGCACGCTCTACTTCTGAGTCTAATGCGAATGCAGAATTACCCAACGCTGCCGCTAACTGGCTACGTGTCATTTGCACGCGCAGATAGTTGCGGAAATCGGCTACCTGGAACCCATTTTGACGCAAAATAGCCTGGAAACGTTCGTTGTCAAACTGACCACCGAACTGGAATTCTGGCATTTGCAAAATAGTTTCACGAATTTGTTGGTCGCTCACGCGTAAACCCATATCCGTTGCTTGCTGCTGAATAAGTTTTTCCGCAATAAGGCGATCTAAAACATTTCTTCTAAAGTCTGCTAAGTACTGCTCGCTAGAGAAAAGCTGTGCAATACTCTCGCCGTACTGAGACTCCATTTGTGCGCGCTGGTTTTGATATGCACGCTCTAGTTCCTGTGCCGAGATCTCTTCGCCATTGACAGTAGCCACTGCTGTAGTACCTGATGAGGTTAGATAACTACCCACACCTGCAAAAACGAAACTCAATACGATTAGCGCAATGATCGCCATCGCCCATGGGCCTTGAGAACCTTCTCTGATCCTTTCTAGCATGATTGTTCTTTAACTCCGTTGCTTACTTCTGTTACACCCTATGCTTATACGCCGATAAGCTGGAGGTAAAATAAGCGGTGATTATAACCTAATGCCGATGAATATGAACGACCAAAACGCACTATATGCGCTCTTTTCGTTTATCAATGCTTTTATTGATTACTACTGAACCGGCATACAACCAAGGTTTATCTAACTACATTTCGAAAATAGCAAGTTTCCAACGCAGCTAGTGTTAACTTGAGTGACAAATAAAAAAGGCGATGGACTAGCCATCGCCTTTTTCTTTAATTTTTTTGCTTAGTTACAAGCGTCTTTCAGTGCTTTACCAGCTTTGAAAGAAGGCACTTTCGCTGCTGAAATCTGAATAGTCTCACCAGTTTGTGGGTTACGGCCACTGCGAGCTGAACGTTCGCGAACTGAGAAAGTACCAAAGCCAACTAGTGCTACTTGGTCGCCGTCTTTAAGCGCTGCAGTTACTGAGTCAGTGAATGCGTCAAGAGCGCGGCCAGCAGCTGCTTTAGAAATGTCTGCACCAGCAGCAATTTGGTCGATAAGTTGAGACTTGTTCACAATTATGATCCCCTTCGATTGTTATTATACTGTTTTATCCAAAACGATTTTGATTGGACGTTATAGCAAGCTTGATTCTTAACATCAAGCCTCGTTCACAAATAATTAACTTTTTATGAATCGCTGCAATCCCTTTTGTGGCAAGGCTTCAAGCGAGTACCAGTTAAAGGTAACACAACTTTTGCGACTTGAAAGCCCATTTTTTAAAAAAAAAGGTATTTCTTTGCAATAACGCGCATTTTTTAAACAAATATTTCAAAAAAAAGGCTGTACGCCTTTAAAATCAGGCAGTACAGCACTTTAGTACTACTGTTTTTCTGCTATTTGAAAGCTTTCAACAGGCTCTTGAAGAGCAATATCCAAGACATCATCTATCCACTTAACCGGATGGATAGACAAATCTTTTTTAACGTTATCCGGAATTTCTTCCAAATCGCGTTCATTGTCTTTTGGAATAACCACTGTTTTTATGCCACCACGGTGTGCTGCAAGTAGTTTTTCTTTCAATCCACCTATTGCCAATACCTCACCCCGTAAAGTGATCTCACCTGTCATCGCCACATCACACTTCACTGGGTTGCCAGTTAACGATGAAACTAGCGCGGTACACATAGCTATACCTGCACTTGGGCCATCCTTAGGTGTAGCGCCTTCAGGTACGTGTACGTGGATATCACGTTTTTCGTAAAAATCTTCATTAATACGAAGCTTTTGAGCACGACTTCTGACTACTGTCATTGCAGCTTTTATAGACTCTTGCATGACATCGCCAAGAGAACCTGTTGAGGTCATTTTACCTTTACCTGGCACAGAGGTAGTTTCAATGGTAAGTAGGTCACCGCCAACTTGTGTCCATGCCAAGCCAGTTACCTGACCAATTTGGTTGTCTTTATCGGCCTTTCCGTAATCAAAGCGTTGAACCCCTAAATAATCTTTCAAATTATCTTGGGTGACTTTTACTTTACCTTTACTCTTTTTAAGTAAGATGTCTTTTACCGCTTTGCGACACACTTTAGAGACTTCACGTTCAAGCCCACGTACACCAGCTTCTCGGGTGTAATAGCGGATCATACCAATAACCGCAGAATCGGTAATCTCGAGCTCTTTAGCTTTTAAACCATTACGCTCCATCTGCTTACCGATAAGGTGCTTTTTAGCAATATTAAGCTTTTCATCTTCGGTATAACCAGACAGACGAATCACTTCCATTCTATCAAGTAATGGTCCGGGAATATTCATGCTGTTTGAAGTAGCCACGAACATCACATCAGATAAATCGTAATCTACTTCTAAGTAATGATCACTGAAGCTATTATTTTGCTCTGGGTCGAGTACCTCTAACAACGCTGAAGCTGGGTCGCCGCGCATATCTGATGACATTTTGTCGATTTCATCAAGCAAAAACAGTGGGTTTTTAACACCAACTTTCGCCATCTTTTGCACTAGTTTACCTGGAAGCGAGCCAATATAAGTACGTCGATGACCTCGAATTTCAGCTTCATCTCGCACACCGCCAAGCGCCATACGTACGTACTTACGCCCCGTTGCCTTGGCAATAGATTGACCTAGTGATGTTTTACCAACACCAGGAGGCCCGACTAAACAAAGAATAGGCCCTTTAAGCTTTTTAACACGTTGTTGAACGGCCAAATATTCTAGGATGCGCTCTTTAACTTTCTCTAGTCCGTAATGGTCTTCGTTTAACACACCTTCAGCGCGAGACAGATCCTTTTTAACAGGAGAGCGCTTATTCCACGGGACATTAGTTAGCCATTCGATATAGCTTCGCAGAACGGTGGCCTCGGCTGACATCGGCGACATCATTTTAAGCTTTTGCAATTCAGCCTTGGCTTTGTCTTCAGCCTCTTTTGGCATTTTCGCTTCAGCAATTTTCTTCGACAACGCTTCAAATTCGTCAGGCGCGTCGTCTAGCTCGCCCAGTTCCTTCTGAATAGCTTTCATTTGCTCATTCAGATAGTACTCGCGCTGGCTTTTTTCCATTTGCTTTTTAACGCGGGTACGAATTTTTTTCTCGACCTGCAGTAAATCGATTTCGCCTTCCATCAACGCCATCAGGTACTCAAGACGCTCATTCACACTTTGCATCTCAAGCACTTTTTGCTTTTCAGTAAGCTTAAGTGGCATGTGGGCTGCCATGGTATCGGCTAAACGCGCAGCGTCTTCGATGCCGTTTAATGACGTTAACACCTCAGGTGGGATTTTCTTGTTAAGCTTCACATAGCCTTCAAATTGAGATACCGCAGAACGAATAAGTACTTCTTGTTCATTCTCATCAATACCTTCATCTTCTAGCTTATCTACGCTGGCTACAAAATACGGGTCTTGCTGTTGATAACCATCTATTTGGCCTCGCACACTACCTTCAACAAGTACTTTAACCGTACCGTCGGGAAGCTTAAGTAACTGTAAAATAGTTGCAATTGTCCCTACAGTATAGATATCGTCAGCTTCTGGCTCATCTACACCAGCATCTTTTTGTGCCACTAAAAAAATCTGTTTGTCATTTTCCATTGCTGCTTCTAAACAGCGAATGGATTTCTCACGCCCAACAAATAGGGGTATGACCATATGCGGGTAAACAACGACGTCCCGCAAGGCAAGCACAGGAATTTCAATGCGATTTTCACGCTCAACTGTCATACTTGTTCTCAATTATTCTGAAATGTCATTTTTATATGGGGATGCAAGAGCAAAGTTCAATCTTAACCCTATTAAAGTGTTTTAATTCCTTAATCTTACTTCCCTGCTCTACCTATAACCATCATCGATTTTAAAGCGTAAGGCAACACTTAAGTACGAAATCTAACAGAAAGGATAGTGTGAACTAACACAAGCGCTTAAATAACCAGCAAATTAAAAATCAGTTTTACCAAAAGCACATTCGAAAAGTTATTTTTGAACAGCGTCAGCGAGCATGTTTTAGACAAGGCGGGAAATTTTGGGGAACCGGAGTTTACTTTTGGTAAATGAGGATTTCACAAAATTTACCTACAAGGGACTCAAAAAAGTTTATTAAAACATCGACCATAGTTTTTGTTCAGCGTCGTGAGCGAAGTTGGGCAAAGACGGATGTTGATGAAAAAATTGGGATTTAATGCTGAGTCAATTCTTAGACAACACTCGCCGTTTTTAGACCGCGTCAGCGAGCATGGTTTAGACAAGGCGGGAAATTTTGGGGAACCGGAGTTTACTTTTGGTAAATGAGGATTTCACAAAATTTCCCAACGCGGTATAAACCAGCGCAGTAGCGGTTTAAAAACAAAAAAGGCCCCTAGGGCCTTTTTTAGCTCTCTAGATCACTCAGAGGCTGCTTTCTTTTCGTTGCTATCATAAATCAAAATCGGCTTCGACTCTCCGCGAATAACCGTTTCATCGATAACCACCTTGCTGACATTTTCCATGGAAGGAAGGTCATACATGGTATCTAGCAGTACCGCTTCTACAATTGAGCGCAAACCGCGTGCACCGGTTTTACGCTCCATTGCCTTTTTCGCAATAGCGTTTAATGCATCATCACGGAACTCAAGCTCTACGTCTTCCATAGAGAAAAGCGCGCCATATTGCTTGGTAATGGCATTCTTTGGTTCGCGAAGGATTTGTATAAGCGCCTCTTCGTTCAACTCTTCTAAGCTTGTGACCACTGGTAAACGGCCAATAAACTCTGGGATCAAACCGTATTTCACCAAATCTTCTGGCTCAACTTGCTTGAACAATTCGCTAATTTGCTTACCATTGTCTTTTGACTTAACCGTTGCACCAAAGCCGATACCTGTGTCTTTCTGAGCTCGTTGGTCGATAACCTTATCAAGTCCAGCGAATGCTCCACCACAGATAAACAAGATTTTAGAAGTATCTACTTGAAGGAATTCTTGTTGCGGATGCTTACGGCCACCTTGTGGTGGTACTGACGCTACCGTACCTTCGATAAGCTTGAGCAACGCTTGTTGCACGCCTTCACCTGATACGTCACGAGTAATAGACGGATTGTCTGATTTACGAGAAATCTTATCAATCTCATCGATATACACTATACCGCGCTGCGCCTTTTCCACATCATAATCGCACTTCTGCAATAGCTTTTGGATGATGTTCTCAACGTCTTCACCAACATAACCCGCTTCGGTCAAGGTGGTAGCATCGGCCATTGTAAATGGCACATCTAATAACCTAGCAAGCGTTTCAGCAAGTAAAGTCTTCCCGCTGCCGGTAGGGCCAATAAGCAAGATGTTACTCTTGCCAAGCTCAACGCCATCGTGAACATCACCATTGCGCAGACGCTTATAATGGTTGTACACCGCAACTGACAATACTTTCTTCGCGTGTTCTTGACCAATTACATAATCGTCAAGATGCGCGTGGATCTCACTTGGTTTAGGTAGTGCATCCTGCTTTTGCTTTGGCGAAATTTCCTTGATTTCTTCGCGAATGATATCGTTACATAACTCAACACACTCGTCGCATATGAATACCGACGGGCCTGCTATTAATTTTCTTACTTCGTGTTGGCTTTTGCCACAAAACGAGCAGTACAGTAGCTTGTTATCACCGTCACCGCTTTGCTTATCACTCATTACTTTTGCCTCTGCCTTGCCCGAGCCTAAAACCAAAACGTGCAATGCACTGGCTCGGGTCTACTAATACTATACTACTTAGTTGCGGCTACGTCAGATCGATTTGTTAAAACTTGGTCAACAAGACCATATTCTTTCGCTTCTGTCGCACTTAAGAAATTATCACGGTCCGTATCGCGAGCTACTTTTTCGTAGTCTTGGCCAGTGTGGTCGGCCATCAGACGGTTTAATTTCTCTTTAATAGACAGAATTTCTTTAGCATGAATTTCAAAATCTGACGCTTGGCCTTGGAAACCACCAAGCGGTTGGTGGATCATGACGCGAGAATTAGGTAGACAATAACGCTTACCTTTTGCTCCTGCAGACAATAAGAAGGCACCCATACTGGCGGCTTGCCCCATACAAACCGTACTAACGTCAGGCTTGATGAAATTCATTGTGTCGTAAATTGCCATACCCGCCGTTACAGAACCGCCTGGTGAGTTAATGTAAAGGAAAATATCTTTCTCGGGGTTCTCTGCTTCTAAAAACAGCATTTGAGCAACGATGAGGTTGGCCATGTGATCTTCTACTTGCCCAACTAGGAAAATAACATTTTCTTTTAATAGGCGAGAATAAATGTCGTAAGAGCGCTCACCTTTAGAGGTTTGCTCTACAACCATTGGGACAAGTGCATTCATAGGGTCAAACGGGGTATTAGTCATAGCTACCTTGATTATCTAGCGTTAAAAACAAAAATGCTCGGAAGGCTCCGAGCATTTAAGCAGTTGCTGACAAGTATTGTCAATCAGACAGTAAAAATTTACGCCTGTTTGTTCATAACCTCGTCAAAAGCTTTAGTTACTTCAGTAACTTTTGCTTGCTCAAGAACCCACTCGATTGCTTGTTCTTCTAGCGCAACGTTTTGCATCTGCTGCATAAGCTCTTGGTTATTGTTGTAGTAGTCAATAACTTCTTGAGGATCTTCATACGCAGACGCTGCTGTTTCGATCATTTCGTTTACTTTCGCTTCGTCAGCTTTAAGTTCGTTGTTCTTGATCACTTCTCCTAGAAGTAGACCAATTGAAACGCGACGCTTTGCGTTGTCTGTGAACAATTCAGCTGGAAGTTCAGGTAAGTTTTGACCACCACCTTGCTGGCTGAAACGTTGCTTAGCTTGTTCGCGAAGTGCATTAACTTCTTGGTCAATTAGCGCTTGAGGAATATCAATCTCATTTGCTTCAACTAGCTTAGCAATAACGTTTTCTTTAACCTGTGCTTTAAGCGTTTGGTTTAGTTCACGCTGCATGTTCTTGCGAACTTCAGCTTTAAGCGCGTCTACACCGCCTTCTTCAACACCGAAAAGTTTCGCAAATTCTTCGTCAACTTTAGGAAGGTTTAGGCCTTCAACTTTTTTCACAGTTGCTTGGAATACTGCGTCTTTACCCTTAAGGTTTTCAGCGTGGTAATCTTCTGGGAAAGTCACTTCAATAGTCACTTCTTCACCCGCTTTCGCACCTACAAGAGGCTTTTCGAAACCAGGGATCATACGGTTTTGGCCAAGCTCAAGAGCAAAATCTTCCGCTTTACCGCCTTCGAATTCTTCACCGTCGATAGAACCAACGAAGTCGATGATTACTTTGTCATCTTTCTTCGCTTTGCGCTTCACTTCTTTCCAAGAAGCGTGTTGCTTTTGAAGCGTTTCCATCATGTTATCTAGATCTTCGTCAGTAATCTCAACTACTGGCTTTTCAATCTCGATATCGCTAACACCTTTCACTTCTACTTCTGGGTAAACTTCGAAAGATGCAGTAAATTCTAGGTCCTGACCGTCAACATCTTTAGTCAGTTCGAACTTTGGCATACCAGCCGGTTGAATTTTTTCTTGAATAACCGCTTGGTAGAAGTTCTGCTGCATAACATCGCCAGCTACTTCCTGACGTACAGCTTGGCCGAAACGCTTTTGAATTACGCTTACAGGAACTTTACCTGGGCGGAAACCGTTGATACGTTGTGTTTTTGCCAACTGCTGTAGGCGTGACTTAACTGCTGAATCAACCGTGTTAGCAGGAACGGTGATAGTAAGACGGCGTTCTAAACCCTGGGTCGTCTCGACTGAAACTTGCATTATGTTACCTCAACTATACGCCTTTACAGGCGTTTTGTTCTCAATCCCCTCTCCCGTCATGCATCGTTTGCATATCACTCCGGGGTAGAGGTCGTTATCTGACGTTAAAAGAATCATGGTTTGGACACATTATAAGTATGTGTAAAAACAACCTGAAACAAACGTACTGGTTAAAAAAACGACGCGGTAGTATACAGCTGCATATCACAAGAGTCGAGAGGGAAACACAAGTTTGTCGTCGCCATTTGCGTATAATATAGACAAACGAGCGCAAAACACGCATTAAGTTTTAATTAGATATGCATCAAGGATATTTTCGAAGAAAGAAGAGAGATAAATGGTCGGTGAGACAGGATTTGAACCTGCGACCCCTTGTACCCAAAACAAGTGCGCTACCAAGCTGCGCCACTCACCGACAGAGATATCTTTGGAAAGCTTTTGAAAAAGCTTGAAAACATGGTGCGGAAGGAGAGACTTGAACTCTCACGCCGTGAAGCACTGGAACCTAAATCCAGCGTGTCTACCAATTCCACCACTTCCGCAAAAAGTGGGGTGGACGATGGGACTTGAACCCACGACAACCGGAATCACAATCCGGGGCTCTACCAACTGAGCTACGCCCACCATAGAGGTGCTTGCATAGTTTACATGTGAATTGTAAAACATGTAAACTCGAAAATTCTGCCATCCGTACTGTCAGGACCTACCTGACCCGCATGGCGCGCCCGGCAGGATTCGAACCTGCGACCCACGGCTTAGAAGGCCGTTGCTCTATCCAGCTGAGCTACGGGCGCTCGGCGAATCTTCGCTGCAAAAGTGGTCGGTGAGACAGGATTTGAACCTGCGACCCCTTGTACCCAAAACAAGTGCGCTACCAAGCTGCGCCACTCACCGACTGTTGTAGCGGCTTTGCGAGTTGTTTTAACTCCGTGCCGTTACGGGGTGCGAATATTACTGACATCCCCCCACCTCGTCAAACACTTTTTTAAATAAAATTTCCAACCGCTCACAAAGCGCGCATTCTCGCGTTTTTTTGAACAAAAAGAGTGATAAACGAACAATTTGGCGTAAGTTTGATGTGGGAAAACCGCTTGTGATCAGTGATTGATAAATTGCATTCTATGATAGCCAGCACCCTATTTTTCATTTCAAGCACAATTTTATGAATAATAAACAGTAAAAAAGCGCTTTGAGTCAGAATAATCAACGCGCTTTTTATCTAAATGCCAAAAGACTAGTGCTGCTGTATCGTTTTGTGAAACAATATAGGCCACTTGTTGACCATCAATTTTTTTGAAAAGAATATATAAGCCTATGACCGCCCATCTCATCGACGGCAAACTTATTGCCAAGCAAGTTCGCCAGCACGTTACTTCTTACGTAGATTCACTTATTCAAGCTAAAAAGCGCCAACCAGGACTTGCAGTAGTCTTAGTAGGAAGCGATGCAGCATCACAAGTATATGTTGCAAACAAACGCAAAGCTTGTGAGGAAGTTGGCTTTATATCACGTTCTTTTGATTTACCTGCAGATACCACTGAAGAAACATTACTAAAGGTAGTAGACGAGCTAAATAACGATAGCGACATTGACGGCATCCTTGTTCAACTGCCACTTCCAGCGGGCCTAAATGCGGAAAAAATACTAGAACGCATTCATCCTCATAAAGACGTAGATGGCTTCCACCCATACAATATCGGTCGTTTAGCACAGCGTATACCTGCACTTCGCCCTTGTACGCCCAAAGGCATTATGACGATGATCGAATCGACAAAGCGTCCAATTAAGGGGTTAGACGCAGTTATTGTAGGTGCATCGAACATTGTTGGTCGCCCAATGAGTTTAGAATTACTACTTGCTGGATGTACGGTCACCACCTGCCATAAATTTACGCAAGACTTAAAGAATCATGTTTCTCGAGCAGACCTATTAGTGGTTGCCGTGGGTAAGCCTAACTTTATCCCTGGTGATTGGGTAAAACCCGGCGCAATTGTCATTGATGTAGGCATTAACCGTCAAAACGACGGCTCATTAGTTGGCGATGTGGATTTCGAAAAAGCACAAGAACGCGCGGGCTGGATAACCCCAGTGCCAGGTGGCGTAGGCCCTATGACGGTTGCCAGTCTTATTGAAAACACATTAGAGGCGTACGTTAAGTATCATTCTTAATTTATATCAGTGAAAAGAGCAGCCCCACAATTTTTGATATCACAATTGGATGGTTGTGGTGAGCTGCTTAAAAGCAGCTGAACGATACTACTGAAAAATAAGCCCTCACAAAATGTGGTGAAATCGCATTAGAAGAACAAACGTCAGAAAATAGAAGCGTCATGTCAAAATCAATCGAGCCTTTAGGCGCTACGCTGCCTGATGAGCACTATAAAGCGGTAACAATGAAGTGGGTGGATGATATTGTTATCAAACACAATTTTTGCCCTTTCGCGCGCTTTGTCAGAACCCCCAACCAAATACGCTGTGAAGTCGTTTATGGTGATGCAGGTGTTATTTTAGAAACCTTATACAATGAACTGACACATCTAGATTCTTCTACTGACACCGCCACGACCCTACTCATACTGCCTGCACCTGTGTTAGCGGATTTCGAGGAATATCTAGACATATTGTCAATTGCTGAACATATGCTACAAGAATGGGGATATGTCGGTATGTATCAGCTGGCAAGTTTTCATCCCAATTATGTCTTCGACGGCAATACCGACGATGACGCAGAAAACTTTACCAATCGTTCCCCCTACCCTGTTTTGCATTTAATCAGAGAAAGCGATATTTCTCGCTATATGAAAAATGAAGACGATGCTGAGAAGATTTACACTCACAATATTCAAAAAGCGAAAGATTTGGGCTGCCCGTACTTTAAAGAAACGCTTTTAACGATAAAAAGAACAGGCTTACCAAGCGGTAAGCCCTAAAGAGAATGGGTCCAGGGAGACCTCTTAATCACTTGCCCGCGTACTTTAACGGTCAAATATGAGAGTTATATGACAGTTCATTATTTTTCTTTGGTTTATTACTGCATTTTCGGTACATATTAACTATGTCTTCCACCTATACACTATCTCCAATCGCCTCTATTTCTACGCCATTCAAACAAAAATTTGCAATTCCTCGCCAACCTGGATTGGCAAAAGCACAAGGCAAAATTACGTTTGAAGACGGATACGATGGAAAGTCGATGCTAAAAGGAATTGAAGACTACAGTCACCTTTGGTTGCTATTTTTGTTTCATGAAAATATCGAGAAAGGGTGGAAAAATACTGTTAAAGCACCGCGATTCGGGGGCAATAAAACAGTAGGTGTATTGGCAACCAGAAGTACCCACAGACCCAACAGTATTGGTATGTCTGTGGTATCGAACAAAGGAATACACTCAGATGGCGGGAGTTTATATCTGGAGGTCGAAGGAGTAGACCTTGTTGACGGTACGCCTATTATCGATATAAAACCTTATCTGGCCTATGCGGATAGCCTTACGTCGGCGACGGACAAACTGGATAATTACCAGCCGATACCAAATCGTTGCGTATCCTTTGATAGTGGCATTGCTAATGTTGTACAACGTGTTGAGCAACAGAACAAAGGGTTTAAAGATTTGGTAATCAATGTTTTGGCTCAAGACCCCCGACCAGCTTACAAGCAGCACATAGATGACGACCCCAAAACCTATAAAGTTGCCTTGTATGACAAAGACATTGGTTTTGTTGTCCGGAACGGCCATGTTGTCGTTACTGAGATAAATCCACGATAAACTCACGTGTCTGTGGCGAAATTGCTCACAGTTAATTAGAATACGATAGAGCCTGTTTATCTTTGTTCATAAATTGTGCATGAGTCATTTTTTAGTCAGGCAATCGCAAATGTACGTGGTTTGGTGGGCCCAAATAAGTGCATTTGTGGGCAGTTTGACTAAAAAATGGCCATGCCCCAGTGGGGTTGGGGCCAAAATTGCCCCTCACTTTGTTATTACTGGCTTATTTGGGTCACCAAACTGCACCAGTAACGCCTTGTGATGGACAATTTTGACCGCCAACACAAAAAATGAACAAAGATAAACAGGCTCTAGATCAACGATAAATTTTATTACAGGAAACCTGCTTTACATGCGCACTAGTCAATATTTGCTTGCCACGCAGAAAGAAACACCTTCAGATGCGGAAGTTATCAGCCACCAGCTTATGCTTCGCGCTGGTATGATCAGAAAGCTTGCTTCAGGTCTTTATACCTGGCTTCCATCTGGCCTACGTGTACTCAACAAAGTTGCCAATATTGTTCGCGAAGAAATGAACAAAGCAGGCGCGATTGAAGTGTTGATGCCAGTGGTTCAACCTGCCGATCTTTGGGAAGAATCTGGCCGCTGGGAAGAGTATGGCCCAGAGTTGTTGCGCATCAAAGACCGCCATCAGCGCGACTTCGTGCTTGGTCCAACACACGAAGAAGTTATCACTGCGCTGGTTCGCAATGAAATTAGCAGCTACAAGCAATTGCCACTAAATCTGTACCAAGTGCAAACCAAATTCCGCGACGAAGTTCGCCCTCGTTTTGGTATTATGCGTGGACGAGAGTTCACCATGAAAGACGCTTACAGTTTCCATTTGGAAGATAGCTGTCTAGAAGAAACTTACCAGAAAATGTATGACGCTTATTGCAATATATTCTCTCGCATGGGGTTAGACTTTAGAGCCGTTATTGCAGATTCTGGTTCAATTGGTGGTAACCATTCACATGAGTTTCACGTATTAGCTGAATCGGGTGAAGATGACATTGTATTCTCTAATGAGAGTGATTACGCCGCAAATGTTGAAATGGCCCCTGCAGTAGCCCCTGAAAAAGCACAGGCTTCGGGAGCCCCAGCAGAAGTTAAAGATGCCAAAGGCAAAGACCTAGAAGGCATATTTAACAGTGTTGATGCCAAGATTGATAACGCGGTTAAGGTAGTTGTTGTTAAAGCAGCAAATGAACTAGACAGTAAAGGTCAAACCATCGAGGCCGATAACTGGGTTGCTCTTGTACTTCGCGCCGATCACACACTAAATGATGTAAAAGCAGAAAAAATTGATGGTGTGGCATCGCCGCTTGTTGAAGCTACATTCGAAAAAGCAAAAGAAGTGCTTGGCGTTTCACCATTTTTTGCCGACGCAACGCAACTTACGATTCCAACATTTGTTGATGCAAGTGCTGCTGCCCTTGCCGACTTCACCTGCGGTGCCGGTGTAGGCGGCAAAGTGACTATCAATGCCAACTGGTCAGAAGCACTGACAACTGTTGATATTCGCAATGTTGTAGCCGGCGACGCATCGCCAGATGGTAAAGGTACGCTTGATATCAAGCGCGGTATTGAGGTTGGTCACATTTTCCAGCTAGGCACTAAATATTCTGAGGCCATGAACTGCGGTGTATTAACCGAAACAGGAAAGCATCAAACGCTAACTATGGGCTGCTATGGAATTGGTGTGTCTCGTATTGTGGCGGCTGCCATTGAACAAAACCATGATAAATTCGGAATAAAGTGGCCAGATCCTATCGCGCCATTTAAAATTGCAGTTATACCAATGAACATGCACAAATCTCACCGCATTAAAGAAGCGGCCGAGAAACTTTACGAAGAGCTACTGGCACTTGGTGTAGAGGTATTATTCGACGATAGAAAAGAACGCCCAGGTGTTATGTTTAATGACATGGAATTAATTGGTATACCTCACAGTATTGTTATTGGTGAAAGAAACCTCGACAATCAACAAGTTGAGTATAAGAATAGACGTACTGGCGAGAAACAGCTATTGGATCTCAGTGCAGCAAAAGACTTTGTCGCCGCACTCTAATATTTGAACTTGCCTTCCAACTAGGAAGACTGGCGTATGCGGTTAACATTCTATGGCGTAAGAGGTTCCATTCCCACTCCAGGGGCGGACTATATCCGCTATGGAGGCAACACCGCATGCGTTCATGTTGCTTTAAAGGACGGTACTGATATCGTCCTTGATTCAGGAACGGGTATTCGTTTATTGGGCGAATTGCTCATTCAAAAAAGCTCCCCTATTCATATTTTGCTCAGTCACAATCATTGGGATCATATTCAAGGCTTTCCATTCTTCATGCCTATTTACCAAGACGGTCGTGAAATCAATATTTATCCCGGGCAAACGCTTCTCAATGAACCAACCCAAATACTGCAACAAATGGAAGGGTCGTTGTTTCCCGTCCCCAGCGCAGCATTAAAAGCCAACATTCAAATTCAAACCTTGCACACAGACCAGCACAAATTTGCTATTGGCGAAGCCTCCATTAGGCGCTTACCCCTTAATCATCCGGGTAGAGGCAGCGCTTATACCCTAGAGGTAGGAAACAGTAAAATTGCTTACATTACAGATAATGAGCTATATCCTCCTTACAAGAAAGAAACCGAATTTTTAGAGTTCGTTGAATTTGCCCGTGATGCGGATTTACTAATTCACGACGCACAATATATGGTTTCCGATATGCCCAAGAAAAATGGATGGGGCCACTCAGTTGCCGAAGAAGCGGTTAAATTAGCAATGGCATGCAATGCTAAGAAACTCGCTTTATACAGCCACGATCCAGAACGCACCGATGATGATATTGACAATGTGGTAACGCATTGCAAAGAGTACATCGCTGTCGCAGAGTCAACATTACAAGTATTTGCTTCAACGGAAGGCCAAACACTGGACTTCAATTAAATCACTACAACCCTTTTTATGGAGAACAAAGGTGTCCGTGTTAAAATTCATCGGCATTGCTATTGCAATATCCGTCAGCTTTTTTACTTATTCACAAGAGAATAGTGAGCATCAATCCAATCAACCTAATAAATCTGGGCAACCCGCACAAGTAGATGAATCAAGTTCAAAGGAAGAAGAGCAAGATAGTTCATCATCTCTCGGCATTGAAATTATCGATATTATTAAGCGTGATACCACCACACAAAGTGCTATGGATCAGCGTTTAGAAGGCGATAAAGAAGCCCTGGACAATGTGTTTGCAATTACGCAACACAGACAAAACTACTTACTGCCCATTACCTATGTTTCAAACCCAAACTCAGCAGGAAATGAAGAACTGACTGAAGACAACGTTGATAACAAAGAAGCCACATTTCAGGTGAGCATGAAATTGCCTCTATACCTTGAAGATACTGGCTTTGACGGTGTTTACTTTGGCTTCACGCTAAAGTCTTTTTGGCAGTTATACAACGAGGAAGTCTCAAAGCCATTTAGAGAAACAAACTACGAACCTGAAGTATTTTGGCAAGAAACCGCTGACTATTCCGTACTTGGCTATAAGTTCAACGCGTTTCAGGTTGGCTTCAACCATATGTCAAATGGACAAAGCGGACTGCGCTCTCGAAGCTGGAATCGCCTTTTTGCCTCTATTGTATTTAGTGATAACGACGATATCTATTACTTGAAGACTTGGTATCGTATTCCCGAAGATGAGAAAAAAGACCCCTTAGATCCTAAAGGCGACGACAACCCTGACATTTTGGACTATTACGGTCGCGCTGAATTTGGTTATGGTAGAAAAATTGGTGCCTTTAAGATTTTAGCGTTAGTGCGGAATAACCTTGATTTCGATACTAATCGCGGCAGCATTCAACTTGATTTGACCTACCCGGTTTCAGACCGTTATGAATTGCTATTCCAGTATTTTAACGGCTACGGCGACTCTCTCATTGACTATAACCGCTCCCAAGAACGCATAGGTATTGGTTTCCAACTTCTATTCCTATAACTGCATAGTCATTTCCAGCAGCAGATTAGTGCTGCTGGAAAGCGATATGTTCATAAAATGGCAATTCGCCAAGGCCAACAACCCTAAGCTATAACACCCGCTGCTCGATAGAGCTGTATATGGACATCAACTAGCGCGATAATATTTCGCTGATAACCACCACCGATGACCGCTGCTATAGGTACACCCAATTGGCTAGCAAGTTGGAATACTTGTTTATCGCGCTCAAACACCCCTTTGGTAGACACATGTAGATGGCCCAAATCGTCATTTACATGAATATCAACGCCGGCATCATAAATAATGGCATCGGGCTGGAACTGACGAAGTGATAACGTTAAGGCTTCTTCCAGCGTTGATAGATACTCATCATCTTCGGCACCTTTTGCCAGACCAATATCTATGTTTGACTGCTGTTTGCGATGAGGAAAATTCTTCTCGCCATGCAGAGAAAGTGTAAAAATATCGTTGTCGTTTTCTGCCAACTTCGCTGTGCCGTCGCCCTGATGCACATCGAGATCAACAATCAGCACATTGTCAATACCGTCATATTGCTGCATTTTTTTAGCGGCGAGGTATAAATCATTAAACAGGCAAAAACCTGAGCCAAAATCGGCAAATGCGTGGTGATACCCTCCTGTTAAATTCAACGCTTTGCCTTCTGTCACTGCTAACTCAGCCGTTAAACACGTTCCCGCTACCGCTGTTCTCGTGCGCTCAATGAGTTGCTCTGACCATGGAAAACCAATGCGTCGCATGGCTTGTTTTTCCAGTGTACCTTGCGTGAGCGCATTGACATAATCTGAGTGATAAAAGGACTTGAGTGTTTCAACAGATATTGGTGAAGGTCGAAAAAATTGGGAATCAGGCACGCCCCTTTTAATAAGTTCATCACGAATACCCACATATTTTTCGATGGGAAATCGGTGCCGCTCAGGTAAATTAAGCTGACTATAAATGGGGTGAAACACAAGCGGTATCATAAACAAACACACCTGAACAACAAAAGGAAGGCCAACGAATAATACCAACCCACACAGGAGCTTACTCACTCTGAAACGGCAGACTCCTCTGCGGCTTGGTATAAACACAAAAAAACGGAGCATTAAGCTCCTTTTTAGATACTGGCAGACGGGGGTTAACGGGTCAAACTATTCACCACTTTTTCCACGTTATGCGACATACTCTTCATTGAACGAGACATATCATCTCGTTGGGCCAACTGATGATATCGCTCAGACGACGACACCACATTGCTAATGATGGTTTCAACGTGGCGTAAGACTTCTTCTTGCTCATCTGCTGCGTCATTGAGGGCAACCACAACACTTGCGGTCTCTTGAATATCTCGTACAACATTATTGAGTGTTTCAAGCGCACTGGCTGCCTCTGTCGCATTGGTGTCAGATAGTTGCTTACCTGATGCCATAGCTGCTACAGCGCCTTTTGCTTCGGCTTCAAAGCTACTTAAAATATCGTTGATCTCTTTAGTGGATTGCTGTGTTTTAGCTGCAAGCGCACGTACTTCATCTGCAACTACTGCAAAGCCTCTTCCGTGCTCGCCAGCACGAGCAGCTTCAATAGCGGCATTGAGTGCCAATAGATTAGTTTGATCTGCAATTTCATTAATCACATTAACCACTTTTAAAATATTGGTACTGCGACTTTGAAGCTCTGACACAATATCACTAGACTCAGTGACCGTCTTAGCTAACTGTTTAAAACCTAGGTTTGCTTTTTGGAATGTAGCATAGCAACTTGCTACGTTTTGCTCGGAGTTATTGGTTGCAACCGCAACCTGATCAGTGATGGTAACTAGGTTTTGTACAATTTCTCTTAATTTATCAGTACTATTGTCTAGTGAGTGTGACGCATCGCGCTGCTCGTTTGCACCATCCATTATCGATTGGCTAACATTTCCTAACGTGCCAAATGCCCGTTCCATTTCAACTTCAGCTTCTTGTAACTGATCTACTGACTCTTTCAATTTACTTTGCAGAGCACGCGCTGAATCGGCCAATACACCCAATTCATGGTGACTCGAATACGTTAATGCGTAATCATAACGGCTATTAGCAAGGTTTGAGATACAAGATGCAATCTGCTTGGTTGGCTTGATAACTTGTTTGCGCAATCGCGAAATTACATAAACCATAGACAAAACAGAAAGCGCAATGGCCGCAACTAAAATGGTCCACAGCATGCTTCGAGTATTTGCTTTAAGCTCAGCAATAGAATTTGCAGATTCCTGGGCAATATCGTTTGCAATACTAGCAAGTAACTTAGCCGGCTCTCTATCAATACCACGAACGTAACTGTCACCGACTTTTGAGTCGAAATTAGCTGCAACAAAAGCGTCGTAGCCTTCTCGGTATTTCTGGGCCATTAAGGCATGTGCCTTTTGGAACTGTCGAATTTCATCTTTCGCTTTGCCGCTTACCACTTCATTTGTCAGCATTAAATTAAATTGCTTAGTTATTTCAGCTTCTCGCTGCTTAAAGCGCTCCCAATATTTTTCTCTGTCGGCTTGCTTGTGGCCGCGCAATAGCACGTTCTTCCATTCTTGAACTTGGGTTTTAAACGTACTTAGGGTTTCATTTACATCACGCTCTGACTGTACAAGTGTATTTTCTAAATCATCAAAGGCGTTTAGCAAAGTGAATGATTTATAAATAGAGGCACCATTAAGTAATACGAGAATAAAAAAGCTGGCTAGAACAGGCGTCATAACTAAACGACTAATGCTAGTGTAATTGAGCACAATAAACCCTTAACGATTGAGGTATGTCGAACCACGTCATTAGATGATATTTTTATGACATTGGTGTTACATAGAATGAGGATATAAAAATAATATGCGATTAGAGCGTGTTGCCTGAAAAACAATACATATATTGTACATAAAAAGAAAGAGCCCTAAGGCTCTTTCATATTTGGTTATTTAACAAACCGTAACCAAGCACGCATTATTCCCACTCCGCACGGTTTCTCCACGCTTGAGTTTGTCAGCTATCGCTTGTAGCCTTTCTAAGGCGCTTGGTTTCTTCGGCAGTCAGTTGGCGAACGCGGATTAGCTTTTTCAATTCGCTCTCGCAGCAACTTACTGAGTTTATTGCTTTGCTTATTTTGACTGTCAAACCACTCACTCATTCTCTCCTTTAAGCGTCTAACTTTCCTTCAATCATTCATTCAGAATCGTCGATAAACATCCATGTAATACCTCAGCAACTGCTGTGGAACCATTTTCATTAAAATGAACATCATCATAAAAATACTCGATTGTGGGAGGGATTTCTTTAGCAAGATCACAAAAATGAATATTATTCTCATTGGCAATTTCAAAAAGTTTTTGATTATACAGTTGGGATATAGCGATAAGAGATTTGAGATCTAATGTGTATTCCACATTTGGTGGAGTCATCCATAGCCTTTCCTTTAAATCCTTCGTTAACCGCGTTGAATATGCAGAAGGCTGGCTTACAAAAATGCAAAGATATGAGTTGTTGTTACACCGAGTTGCAATCCATCTTACATACGACTCATAGCTAGAGTCTATGTCCTCGGGGAAAAACTCTCTAACATCATTCCTCTCTAATGAGTTATTTTGTAGACTGTAATAAATACCGTATTCTTCACTCACACAATATTCTTCAGTTACACAGTATTCTTCAATCACATTGTATTCTTCTTCTGACATATCAAAATGTAGCGAACTAAACAGCATTTTTGCAAAACTTAAACCTTTCCAAATTAAAGTTTCACTGAGATCGATTGGTAATTCATTTTCGTCATTACCTATATAACCTTTAATATGGCTATTCCAATCATTTACTCCCATGAGAAAAATATATGCATTTGGATAATAATTCTCTGTTTGCATCATCGTGGCTAAGTGATGTCTCGCTCTTAGCCCAGAAACACCGGTGTTTATTACTTCGAATTTTTTGTTTTGTGAATTGTTGAGACTTATTTGGAGAAGACTCGTCCAAGTTTGATTATCATCAACAAATATTTCTTCCGTTGTACTTGCACCAATTGCAAAAATTCTGAAAGAATCATTGTTGTTGTAATCTATATCACTAAGGCTTCTAAAGCCCATTTCATCGGTAGATATAGTATTGATACCCTCAAAGTTTGGCATCACGTCACCACGTACAATTAACCTTTTGAAGAAATTGGGAGGCAAAGTCTTGTAGTCGTTAATCGGTAGAAAACTGGGTGTAAAAAAATTTGCACAAAGAAGTAAAATACAACTTACAGAAAACGTTTCAAATTTCTTTTTGAACAAAAATAGAACACTTGGTATTAAAAGTATTTGGAAAACGAAGAAAAATACAACATAGGAAGATTGTTGAGTCCAATTTTGCGGTAATGAAAAAAATAAAGTAATTTCAATAGCCAAAGTAATTATTGAAATAGGAATAAACTTAATACAATTCATAACGTTCCACATAATTATCTTTAAGCGTTTCGTCTTGCTGCTCTTTATAAAGCACGTAATTACCGACAGCTAAGACATCCATTTCCGCACCCATAAAGCACTTGAATGAATCTGTTGGTGTGCAAATTATTGGTTCGCCACGCACATTGAAAGATGTGTTTACAACAAGTGGACAGCCAGTCTTTTCTTTGAATTTCGAAATTACAGCGTGGTACTTAGGGTTTGAATCAGCGTGTACTGTCTGTATTCGTGCAGAATAGTCAACGTGTGTAATTGCTGGTATTGAAGAACGCGGTACATTTAACTTATCAATTCCAAACAAAGCCTCTTCATCTTCTGTCATTGGACGACGTTTATCTTTTTGTACGTCTGTAACCAAAAGCATGTAAGGGCTATCAGTCTCATGCTCAAACCAATCACCAACATCTTCTCTTAAGACACTTGGCGCAAATGGACGGAAACTTTCGCGATACTTTACTTTGAGGTTGAGTTGTTTTTGCATCACTGGTGAACGTGGGTCCGCAATGATACTGCGCCCACCTAATGCACGTGGACCAAACTCCATGCGTCCTTGCATCCAACCCACCGCTTTTTCATCAGCTAACGCGGATGCTACTGATTGATTTCTTTTGATTTTCATACCACTCACTCATCAATTGATGCTGTTGACAAGATTATCCACTAAAATCTGATGAGCTTGGGGACCGACGTGACAAAAATCAATATAACAGTTATTACAGCTGTCATAGGCTGTTGTTAAGTCAACAAAATCAATATTCGCATCAGCAGCAAGTTGTCTAATGAGAGGATAAACTGCTTGGTACTGCATACTCAATGCAGTATCGTTTGCACTGTTAAGATTTAAATATTCAATGTCGGCGCTGCCAATGAACGCAACGGGCTGTAATATTGCAGTAAACTTCCCGCCGCGATTTGTAACAAGGTCTGAAGCGACTTGCCAGGTTTCTACAAGCATTCTTGCAATTTCTTCAGCTCTGCGGGGATCTGATGAGCATTTGTAATTCTCCGAAGCGATAGAAGACGCCCCAGCCATACCTAACTTACGGGTTACTGCTTGTAAAAATTGCGTCAACTGTTCAAACAACTTTGCAAAACTATATTTTTCATTACTTTTGGTTGAAAGAATGCTTTGTATTTGTTGCTCACGTCCAGTACCAAGCCCAGATATTTCGCTTCTACACCGATGAGCTACGTCATTTACGCCATCATAAAAAACCACGTGCCTTCCAGAAAAATCCACCGATGAATTGGCTAATAAGTAATTTGTTAATAACGAAAGAGACTGTCTCGCAATGTAGCCAGGTTCTCCAAAGTTGGTGACACGAGTGTTTAAACGCTCTGCAAAGATTGATGGGTAGGTGTTATCGTCATTAACGCCCGTTCCCCAAGTGGTAGATCCACCAAAAAATAAGTATTTGTCAGCGTTGATGGTTGGATTAGTTGGCTCATAAGTTTCTCTTAATCCATCTGATATGTTGATTGTTTCACCTTCAAAATCGTCCATTCTCCACGTGATATAGTCGAAATATGTAACTGGGAGTTTTGAAAATTCAGCAAAGTGAATAGAAGCCCATTCTATGCCGTTATATAATTCTAAGCGAGCCCTAGTATCTTCCGAAGATTTTTTTGTTTGTTCACTAAATGATAGGGAATAGATCGAGTACGCTATTGGCGGTGTTAACAGAAGCATACCCAATAAGCCGAATGTGATAAAAAGATTAGCAAATAGTATTTTAATCCAGCTCATAGCGTTCCTCATAATTCTCTTTAAGTGCTTCATCTTGATGCTCTTTGTAAAGCACGTAGTTACCAACAGCTAAGACATCCATTTCAGTACCCATAAAGCACCTAAATGCATCTGTTGGTGTGCAAATGATTGGTTCACCGCGCACATTAAATGACGTATTTACTACCAACGAACATCCAGTCTTGTCTTTAAATTTTGAAATTACAGCGTGGTACTTAGGGTTTGTCTCAGCGTGTACTGTCTGTATTCGTGCAGAATAGTCAACGTGCGTAATTGCTGGTACGGAAGAACGTGGCACGTTTAGTTTATCAATACCAAATAGTTTCTCTTCATCTGTAGTCATTGAGCGACGTTTATTGCTATGTACGTTTGCAACCAATAGCATGTAAGGGCTATCAGTTTCGTGCTCAAACCATTCACCAACATCTTCTCTTAAGACACTTGGCGCAAATGGACGGAAACTTTCGCGATATTTAACTTTTAAATTAAGTTGTTTTTGCATCACTGGTGAACGTGGGTCCGCAATGATACTGCGCCCACCTAATGCACGTGGACCAAACTCCATGCGTCCTTGCATCCAACCCACCGCTTTTTCATCAGCTAACGCGGATGCTACTTCTTCAATCATTTCAGCTTCGGATAGCTTTTTGAATTCTGCACCACAAGCTGTAAGTTCAGCTTCAATTTCAGCATCTGTAAACTCGGGGCCTAAGTAAGCTCCCTTCATTGAATCACGTTCAGTTGAAGTAACACGCTCTTTACCATGATGTAGATACCATGTTGAAAGAGCAGCACCTAAAGCCCCACCAGCATCACCAGCTGCGGGTTGAATCCAAATATTGTCAAAGATTTTTTCGCGTAGCAAAATGCCATTTGCAACACAGTTGAGTGCCACACCGCCAGCAAGACATAGATTACGTTCACCAGTTTCTTTGGCTATTCCTCGCGCTAACTCAAGAACGATATCCTCAGTCACCTTTTGAACTGATGCAGCTAAATCCATTTCTCGCTGCGTAAGCTCTGTCTCAGACGTACGTGGTGGACCGCCAAACAATGCGTCAAACTTTTTATTTGTCATTGTTAAGCCAGTTGCGTAATCGAAGTAACTCATATCGAGCTGGAAGCTACCATCATCGGTAACGGCGATGAGTTTTTCTCGTATTAAGTCTGCGTAACGTGGCTCTCCATACGGAGCTAAACCCATCACCTTGTATTCGCCAGAGTTAACCTTAAACCCTGTGTAATAGGTGAATGCAGAGTAGAATAAGCCGAGTGAATGTGGAAAGTGTATTTCCTTCAAAACTTGTAAATCACTACCTTTACCAATCGCGAGAGATGTTGTTGTCCATTCACCTACACCATCTAGCGTTAACACTGCAGCTCTATCAAAGGGAGAAGGATAGTATGCGCTTGCTGCATGTGATAAGTGATGCTCAGAGAACAACAAACGCTCACGCCAATCAACACTATCACCAAGTGTTGACTTCAACTCTTTAATGAGTGCAGACTTTTGAAAAAGTTTGTCTTTAATCCAAACTGGCATCGCTTTAGCGAAGCTTGTAAAACCTTTCGGTGCGAATGCTAGGTACGTTTCAAGTAGTCTCTCAAATTTAACAAACGGCTTTTCATAGAACACGACATTGCCAATATCCTTTGCTGCTATTCCAGCTTCTTTTAAGCAATACTGAATTGCATGATTAGGAAAGCCAGCGTCGTGTTTCTTACGAGTAAAGCGCTCTTCTTGTGCTGCGGCAACAATCTCACCATCTTTAAGTAAGCATGCCGCGCTGTCGTGATAAAAGGCAGAGATACCTAAGATATACATACGCTGTTCTAAAAAAGTGTGTAAATGAAAGGTGCTACTACAGAACCTTGCGCAAGTACCAGCAAACCTCCAAGGATCAACATTACGATAATGATAGGAGCAAGCCATAGTTTCTTTCGTACACGTAAAAACGCCCAAAGTTCTTTTAAAAAATCCATTTCATTAACCTTTATTAAAATTGCTGTTTGAATGATTCAGGTTTGATTGGTTCACCGCGCGAAATCCAGTAACTAGTTTTCTGAGTAAACTTTAAACGTAGCTCATCTCGCCCACTGAGACGCATGAGAATTGCAATGGGTGTGAAGAGCCCAAAGAAAATAATCCCTAGTACGATTGGGCTAACTATCATGCCAAGTAAAAGCCCCAAACGCATCCATAGCTTGTTTAGAGGTAGAAGTGCATCGTTCTTTATCAGTGTGACAAGCAGAAATATCATTGCTGCTGCAACAAACACATATGCCAAAGTTGAATTGTCTGAGCAATAGAAATAAGCTGCTACCACTGCGAAGACGAACACAGAGAAAAAACCAAAATTTCGATTGGAAGGAAGTTCAATTTCAGAGAATTTCATCTTTTGTCTCTCGTTGCTTTCTGAATGCGGAGTAATTGGCTAAGATGCTCATACTGCTCACGCTCATCTACGCCATCTAGTTAGTTAAATGCGGGGCATTGCTCGCTGTCGATGGCTGTTGTAATTCAGCAGCGGCTACGTCATCAATTAAAAGCGCTTCGATATTACGTTTGCTACTCAAAGTAGATATAGCACTCTCGCCTAAATTAAGAATTGTGACGCCACCGTAATTAGTTGGCGCAGCAACAACATTCACTTCTTCTAATTCAAGCAATGGTAGCAACTGCAGTTTCACTGCATCTCTTTTGGAGGCTCTAAACGCAAGCTTAATTGCTATTACCCTTATTCTACTGCTTTTCCGCCCTTCAGCAAGTCAACCTTTCAATATACCGGCAGTTGTAACAGTATGATTTAACTAGAAACTTCGCTAGAGATAAAATTCAATTAACTAACCAGGTCAAAATGCCAAAGAAAACATTAACAGCTGTATTTAAACGTGAGTGTGCAGAGCTAGTCGTTTTTTATGGTTATAAAAACAAAGATGTAGTAGCGATGAATGTTGGATTATCTTTAATTCAATGCTGGTAAACCAATACAGAAAAGAGCAACATGGTATCACGCAAAAAACTAGTGCATTAACGCCTGAGCAAATTCGTACTCAGGAGTTAGAAAAAGAAGTTGAGTAACTAAAAAGTGACAATAGCCTGTTAAAAAAGCTTCAGCCTTTTCGCTATGGAAATGAACAGCGGGAAACTGTTTAGATAATATGGTTACAGAACGACTCTTCCGCAGTTTGAAATCAGAACGAATTAACTACCGTCGTTATCAAACAAGGCGTGAAGTAATGACTGGTATTATTGAATGCATCGAACAATTTTCAATCAAAAACAGCGGCATTATAAATTAGGAAATATCTCACCTACAGAGTACGAGATAAAATCAATAAATTACTTCTGTATGCAAAAGTGATGTGTAAGCCATCAACTCAATCAAATCAATGACTTACACAAGACAAACTACTCCCACTCAATCGTGGCAGGCGGTTTACCTGAAATATCGTAAACCACACGGCTAATACCGTCGACTTCATTGATGATACGGTTAGACACCTTTCCTAAGAAATCGTATGGCAAGTGCGCCCAATGTGCGGTCATAAAGTCAATGGTTTCTACTGCACGCAAGCTTACTACCCAATCGTACTTGCGCGCATCACCCATTACGCCCACAGAGCGTACCGGTAAGAATACTGTAAAGGCTTGGCTTACTTTCTGGTATAAATCGGCAGCGTAAAGCTCTTCAATGAAAATAGCATCAGCACGGCGAAGTAAGTCGCAATACTCTTTCTTAATTTCACCAAGTACGCGAACACCAAGGCCTGGTCCTGGGAAAGGATGGCGATAAAGCATGTCGTACGGCAAACCTAGCTCAAGGCCAATTTTGCGTACTTCATCTTTGAATAGCTCACGCAGAGGCTCAACAAGGCCTAGCTCCATATCTTCAGGCAACCCCCCCACGTTATGGTGCGATTTAATAACGTGTGCTTTACCCGTTGCGGAGCCTGCTGATTCAATCACATCAGGGTAGATAGTCCCTTGTGCTAACCACTTGGCATTTTCGCGTTTGCTCGCTTCTTCGTCGAAGACACGAACAAACTCGTTACCAATTGCTTTGCGCTTAAGTTCTGGATCTTCTACACCTTTCAATCGATCTAGGAAACGCGCTTCTGCATCAACACGAATAATATTTAAGCCGAAGTGGTCGCCGAACATTTCCATGACTTGGTCCGCTTCATTTAAGCGAAGTAATCCATTGTCTACAAATACACAGGTTAATTTAGGACCAATTGCACGGTGAAGTAACATGGCCGTTACCGATGAATCTACACCACCAGAAAGTCCAAGGATAACTTCTTCGTCACCCACTTTTTCTTTAATACGCTCAATAGCATCTTCAATAATAGCGCCAGCGGTCCATAATTTTTCACACTTACAAATATCCATGACAAAGTGTGTAAGTAGACGCATACCTTGACGGGTGTGAGTTACTTCTGGGTGGAACTGTACACCGTAGAATTGCTTCTCTTCATTGTACATTGCCGCATGGGGGCAAGATGGCGTTTGCGCTACCGTTTCAAAGCCAGCAGGAATAGACGCTACTTTATCGCCGTGACTCATCCATACATCAAGTAAAGCAGAGCCATTATCGCTAATAGCATCTTCTATTTTATCCAGTAGAGGACTTGGTTTGACAACTTCTACTTGCGCATAACCAAATTCACGCTTGTCTGAACCTTGTACAGCGCCACCAAGTTGCTCTGCCATTGTCTGCATGCCGTAGCACACACCTAGTACAGGCACACCGGCGTCAAATACGTATTGAGGCGCACGAGGTGAGCCTGTTTCAGTTACAGACTCTGGGCCACCAGATAAGATTATACCTTGTGGATTGAACTCACGAATTTGTTCTTCTGTGACATCCCAAGCCCAAAGCTCACAGTAAACACCGATTTCACGAACACGACGTGCTATCAACTGCGTATATTGCGAGCCAAAATCCAAAATAAGTATGCGTTGCGCGTGTATGTTTGAACTCATAAAAAGCCTTTTTTCTTTTTCCAACCACTGTGCAACATTTCACAATGACGCGTAAGCAAAGTGGTTGTAAACAACCTGTCCGAGGCATTACTGCCAAGGCCAAGTCCAAGGATGGGTTTACAGTGTGGTAGTGTTAAACACTAACACACTGAACGGTAACTCGCCTTAACCTAAACGGTAGTTTGGCGCTTCTTTGGTAATGCTTACATCATGTACGTGGCTTTCACCCATACCCGCTGATGTAACGCGCACAAACTGCGCTTTAGTATTGAGTTCTTCAATTGTTGCACAACCAGTTAGTCCCATAGCCGAGCGCAGACCGCCCATTTGCTGATGAATAATATTAGCAATTGGACCTTTATAAGCAACGCGACCTTCAATACCTTCTGGCACTAACTTTTCAGCATTGTTAGATTCTTGGAAATAGCGATCAGATGAACCATGACTTTGGTTCATAGCACCCAGTGAACCCATACCGCGATATGACTTGTAGTAGCGGCCTTGATAAAGCTCTACTTCCCCTGGCGCCTCTTCTGTACCTGCCAACATACTGCCAACCATGACACAACTTGCCCCTGCCGCTAGTGCTTTGGCGATATCGCCCGAGAAGCGAATACCACCGTCTGCAATTACCGGAATATCAGTACCTTTAAGTGCTTCAACAGCATCTGAAACCGCCGTAATTTGCGGTACACCACAACCTGTAACAATTCGGGTTGTACAAATTGAGCCTGGGCCAATACCCACTTTAACCGCATCAACACCTGCTTCAGCAAGTGCTTTTGCACCGTCGCCAGTAGCAACATTGCCCGCAATAATTTGCACGTCTGGGTAGTCAGCACGTACTTTTTTAACGCGTTCAATAACACCTTGAGAGTGACCGTGTGAGGTATCAATTAACAATACGTCAACCCCCGCGTCAACCAATAATGCAATACGCTCATCTGTGCCGGGTCCTACGCTTACTGCGGCACCAACACGAAGACGACCCAAAGAGTCTTTACACGCGTTTGGCTTATTTTCGGCTTTTTGGAAATCTTTTACGGTAATTAGACCCGTTAGTTTAAACGTATCGTCAACCACAAGGATCTTTTCAATACGGTGTTCGTGCATAAGGTCGAGTACTTCATCAGAACTTGCCCCCTCTTTAACGGTAACCAGATCATCCTTACCGGTCATAACGTTACTGATTGGCAATTCAAGGCGCTTTTCAAAGCGAAGATCACGACCCGTTACAATACCAATTAAGTTATTGTCTTTGTCGGTAACGGGGAAACCTGAGTAGCCAAGACGTTTCGAAAGGGCAATTACCTCGCCAATAGTAGCGTCTTTGGCAACGGTTACTGGGTCTGATACCACACCACTTTCGTACTTTTTAACTTCACGTACGTGCTTAGCTTGCTCTTCAGGCTTCATGTTTTTGTGAATGAAGCCAATGCCACCCTCTTGTGCTAGCGCGATGGCTAAACGGGCCTCAGAAACTGTGTCCATGGCAGCAGACACCATTGGAATGTTTAGCGTTACACCACGTGTTAGACGTGTTTGTAAATTTGCAGTGTGAGGGAGGACGGTCGAGTGGCCGGGAACCAGCAACACATCGTCGAACGTCAGGGCTTCTTGGATGATACGTAGCATGCAACAACACCTATTCAGTTGAGGGTTAATTGCGGCGCAATTGTAGTGTTTTTTACTTTTCAGGTAAACTCTAAATGCATTAAACCCAGTGATTTTTTTTATGTTTACAAATTCACCATCTACTTCGCGACAAATTTTAACAGTTACCAAGCTAAATCGCTTGGCCAGAACCGTGCTTGAAGGCGAAATTGGGCTTGTTTGGCTTTCTGCTGAAATCTCCAATTTTGTCTCTGCGGCATCGGGGCATTGGTACTTCACGTTAAAAGATAACAAAGCCCAAGTTCGCGCAGCCATGTTCAAAGGCGCAAATCGCAATGTACGCATTCGTCCGAAAGAAGGCGACAAAATATTAGTGCGTGCATCAGTTGGCTTATATGAGGCAAGAGGCGACTACCAACTTGTTGTTGAACATATGGAAAGTGACGGCGAAGGCGCACTCAAGCAAGCCTTTGAAGCTTTAAAATTCAAATTAAATAATGAGGGCTTATTTGATGTAACAAATAAACGCCCTTTGCCAGAACATATTCGCCGTATTGGCGTTATCACATCATCAAGTGGCGCTGCGCTTCATGATGTACTTAGTGTTCTTAAGCGCAGAAGCCCACAAACGGAAGTCATTGTATACCCATCAATGGTTCAGGGTGAGTTAGCCGTACAACAGTTAATTAATGCGCTACACCTCGCCAATGCCCGCAAAGAAGTTGACGTTATTTTGTTGACCCGCGGCGGCGGCTCTTTAGAAGACCTATGGTGTTTCAATGACGAAGGCCTTGCTAGGGAAATTGCCGCTAGCAGTATACCGATAGTGAGCGCAGTCGGTCACGAAATCGACTTTACCATAGCAGATTTTGTCGCTGATGTTAGGGCTCCAACACCTTCAGCCGCGGCAGAAATTCTAAGTCAGGACGCTAACGCATTGCTTGGAAATTTAGCTCAGCAGAAACAGCGTTTATCTCGAGCAATGCTGCATTATGTTCAAGCTAACAGGCAACAGCTTTTACTTTTGAAACAACGACTCGATAGCCTTCATCCCGAGAATAAAATTCGTTATCAATGGCAAGCGTTAGATGCGCTTCAAATAAAACTCGTCCACCAAATACAAAATCACATTGCGAAGCACGACAAGCGATTACAGTATGTAGAAGGTAAGTTGAATCAACAAGCGCCAACAGCCAAACTCGCTCGCGCTCGTGATACGCTGAATTATTTAACTACGCAACTCAATAATAACATTCAACGTTTGCTGGTAACCAAGAAACGTGAACTAGCAAGTAGCGCGCAATTGTTACAGTCGGTTAGCCCTTTATCCACACTTGCAAGGGGTTACAGTATTACTTTGCATGGCGATGAGACGGTAAGCAGCGTTGATGCGATAAAAATAGGAAATGAAATAAAAACACGAGTGACTGACGGTGAAATAACCAGTAAAGTAGTATCAATAAATAAGCGCTCGAATTAATAGTCGTTGATGCATTCACGTACGGAGGCGGCAAGATTGCATAGTACCTTTTTAAACGTTTTCCACAGCGTGGCGGTTTCAGTTGTGTTATGTAGCACAATGTTTTGTTCACAAGCCAAGGCCACTGCTATCTCGCCTATACACACGCCTCTTTCTGTATATTCGAGTTATCCCAGTGACTTACTGGAAACAACGTGTGCTGAACAATTCAAAAAAGAAAACTGCAAGGATGATGCAGTATCACCTAACGCATTTGTATTGGCACTTAAAAACTCAGATGCTTTTGTGTCACTACATCCTTTCAATGAAGGTAGTGACTACGAATTGTTAATCGCCAATGTTGGAACAAGTGATGGAAGTATGCAAAGCCAGTATGCCGAATTCACTATTCAGTGGCGTGGGTTAGAACTCGACTCATTTATCACTGCGTCGCAAACTCAAAACGAAGCAGATGTAAATATAGAAGAAGGCAGAGCCATCGCAGAGGTTCTGGTTTCTCAATGGCTAAAACACGTAGAGCAGTCTGCCCTTTTTTCTAGTCGCTTTTTATTTAATGCGCTAGAGGCGAGTAACTATGAAAATAGCTTACAAGTGCCTGAGACTGTGGGCGAATTTACCAAATTAGATACACAGTTATACGCAGACCCCTTCAGTGGAGTCATAACCCGCTACACTCACCCTACATTCGAAGATGCTTTATTGGATGTATCTGTATATCCCATATTGGAGCCGCTGAATACCGAAGTTGACGCGCTGTTAAATAAGCAGCTTGATGATGACTTAGAAAAAGCAAATTCCGTGGCAAATATGCAACATTTAACCTTAAGCTTACCCAACCCAGCATCACCTTATTTTGTAAATGGTGAAATAACAGGTTGGCGTTTAGGACTTAAAGCAGAGTCAGACAGCACACCCACTATCTATGCATCGACCTATGTATTTCGTCGGGAAGACAAAATTATAAAAGTCGCCACTACGTTTCCTACTGACTATTCAGATAAGTTGGTGAACGAATTAATTACCCGCGTAGAAGTACCGAAAGAATCTACCTTAATGAAGAATGTTCGCTCATTGCTGGAAGAGTAAACCCGCAAAAAGACGAGTTGTCTGTATGATGATGGTCACAGTGCCTTAACAGTACTGAGATCCAGTCACTAGAGCCAATTTATCTAATTTGAAAGCTTCTAATTTAGACGCTTCTGATTTGAACGCCTCTGATTTGAACGCTTCTAATTTGGACGCCTCATAGCAAAAAGCGCACATATCGTGCGCTTTGGTGTATTTTGAAACTTTTACTTTTTGTCTTTGTAGTACGACATCATACGACGGCGCTTACGCTGCTGTGCCAAAGTAAGGTTATTCTTTTTACCTTCAAAGGGGTTATTCCCTTCTCTAAATTCAATCTTTATTGGCGTGCCCATTATTTCTAATGCTTTTCTAAAGTAGTTCATCAAAAAGCGTTTATAAGAGCTTGGTAAATCGTCAACCTGGTTGCCGTGTATTACAATCACCGGAGGATTATATCCACCCGCATGGGCGTATTTCATTTTTACGCGACGTCCGCGTACCAGCGGTGGTTGGTGGTCGTCTTGGGCCATTTCCATAATTTGCGTGAGTAAGGCCGTATTGATTCGTTTAGTTGCACTTTGATAGGCTTCCTGCACTGATTCAAACAAATTGCCAACGCCCGAACCGTGCAAAGCAGATATAAAATGAATACGCGCAAAGTCGATAAAGCCAAGTCGTCTATCCATTTCTCGCTTAATTTCATCTTTAACGTCTGTATTCAAGCCATCCCATTTGTTCACGGCCAACACCAACGAACGACCAGAATTTAGTACAAAGCCAAGCAAGCTCAGGTCTTGGTCAGTGATCCCTTCACGTGCATCAATAACCAATAACACTACGTTAGCTTCTTCAATGGCTTGCAGGGTTTTAACAATAGAGAATTTCTCTATTGCTTCACTGATTTTTTTACGCTTTCTTACGCCAGCCGTGTCGATAAGAATATATTCGCGCTCATCACGCTCCATTGGAATATAAACACTGTCTCGGGTTGTGCCGGGCATATCGTATACAACGACCCTTTCTTCACCCAATATGCGGTTAGTCAATGTGGATTTACCCACATTCGGTTTACCCACAATGGCGAGTTTGATAGGCAAATCTTGCAAGCGTTGACGTTGCTCTTCAGCGTCTTCGTCTTCCTGTGTTACTTCATCAACCACTTCCATATCAGGAAAATCGGATTCAAGTGGTGCGAGGGCATCTTGCAACAACTGGCTTACGCCACGACCGTGTGCTGCAGCAATCTGTTTAATATCACCTAAACCTAAAGAGTAAAATTCTGCGCTCTCACTGTCGCCATCAATACCGTCAACCTTATTTGCAACCACAAACACCTTTTTATTGATACGGCGTAAATGGTCTGCAATCCCTTGATCAGCAGGCAATAAACCCGCTCTGGCATCAACCAAAAACATAACAACATCGGCTTCTTCAATGGCAAGCAAAGATTGCTGTGCCATTTCCGCATCAATACCTTCTTCGTCGCCCGTAATCCCACCTGTATCCACTACAATAAATTGGCGCTTCTCGAACTTAGCTTGGCCATATTTACGGTCTCGAGTAAGACCGGGAAAGTCAGCTACAAGTGCATCACGAGTATTGGTAAGACGATTAAACAAGGTTGACTTCCCAACATTTGGGCGGCCTACCAAAGCAACAACGGGTAACATTGATTAGATCCTAGGGGTAATGAAAGCACAAACCACAATGCCATAAACGCCAAATCAGCTTTTGGTGTTTATGGCATTGTGGTATTAATTAATGGTGTATTATACCTTGTTACCTACCTAATACCAATGACGTTCCATACCTCATCACGGTATTCCCAGTAAACTAACCTACACCACAGTATTTCAGTTAGATAAAAAAGAAATATTAAAAGAAAAACGGCGCACAAGACATAACTTGAGCGCCATTTTAGTGAAGATGTAATAGATTAATTTGATGCGCTAACTGAAGCAACTACACCATTTCGAGTAACAGTAACAATAGTGTCGTCCACTTTTAGCGGCGCAGCAAAAATAGCGTCGTCTTCATCGTCACCGCCTACATCAAGGCGCGCAACAATGGTACCGGTCTCTTGCTCTATCCAATGTAAAAAGCCCCAGTTATCGCCCACTACAACATACTCGCCTACTGGCGTAGCAGCAGTAACTGAACGCAACTTCAATCCACCTTGAGACCAAAGCTCTACGCCATTACGTCTGTCTAGTGCATACACGTTAGAACTATTATCAACAACAAACATTTTATTGCCGTCTATGGTCAAGTTTCTAAACGATGCATATTCACGGTTCCAAATAATACGACCCGAACGCAATTCAACCGCAGCCAAGGTTCCGTTATAAGAAACAGTATAAATAGTACCGCCAAATAAAACCGGCGTGGTATCTATATCAACAATACGCTCAAGTTCAGTCGCACCTGATGGTTTTGCAATCGCTGTTTCCCATGCTAACACGCCAGATTCAATAAGATTAACCTGTATTTTACCCGTAGGTGTTCCGACAATTGTTCCACCGTTTGACGCTATTGGACCTGAGATCCCTCTAAGCGTAAGCGGAGGGGTATCGCCTTCGTGACGCCACAACTGTTCACCTGTGCGCGTGTTGAAACCAAACAAGCTACCAGAGCCAGTATTTACTACTAATATGCCTTCGTCAGCAGCAGGCGCTGCAAGTACTTCACCAGGTACTGTTGCATCCCAAACTAATTCACCGGTTTGCGCATCTAGTGCTGCAACGTATCCGTTTTCAGTACCAATAAAGACATGTCTATCAGCGACAGCTATGCCACCGATACGCGCTGTTTCACCTGAGCGCCACAGCTTGGTGACAGAGCTCAACATGCCTTCAGAGCGAAACTGAGCAAAATTCTTTTCCCATAGAATTTTACCCGTAGCTGGCTCCATAGCCACTACTGCACCGTGACGGTCAGCAGCGTACAACTTGTCGTAAGCATATACGGGGCGCAGACGAGAGAAGTAATGCTCAACGCCATCGCCGATATCTCTTTCCCAATTAATCCTTGGCGTAAATTTCGCTTCAATTGGCTTTAATCGACGAATTTCAAGCTCTTCATCGTCAGTGAACCAATCTGAGACAGTTGAGCACCCCGACATTGTTAACGACAATGCCAGTGCCACACCTATCGTGCGAACAAATCGACCTTTCTGGCCACACGTCTTGTGAAACAAATTGCGTACCTCTTTATTCTTTATACCAGCCTGTTGGCCCGCGATTACTGCCCTGTAGCGACAGATAGATTATCTAGCTTCATTTGTAAAAGCGGATTATTGGCATTTTTTTCTAACGCACTAGAGTAAGCTAAACGCGCATCGTCAAACTTGTTTTGTTTCTGATATACATCGCCTTTTATTTCTGAAACTTCAGCGGCAAATGCGTCGTTTGTTACATTGCTAACCGTAGACAACGCAGCGTCCAGCTGGTTCATTTCAATTTGCACTCTAGCAAGGCGAAGTGACGCTAACGCTTTTAATTCATTGTTTTCAGCAAAGGTAACAACGGTATTTAAGTGCGATGCGGCTGCGTCTAAATCACCAGAATCAGCGGCTTGTTTCGCTGCTAGAAGGCTGGCAATACTGGCATAGCCACTGTCTTTGTTTGCATCAATGAAGGCGCTCACTTTCGCTTCACTGCCTTCTGTGCCGAAGGTTTCTACCGCTTCTTGGTATGCTACAGAGGCCGCTTCTTTACTTTGAATTTGCGACTCTGAATAGTAGCGCCATCCCCACAAACCACCTAGACCTAATGCCGCGCCAACAATAATGGCTGTGCCGTGTTCTTTCCAAAAACGTTTAATCGCTTCTACTTGTTGTTCTTCTGTTGCGAACTGTTCCATGATGTCCTCTTACTTTATACGTTTAGCATCTCGACAACCTTATCGCTTAAGGCATCGAAACTAACGGTTACTTGTTCTTGACCATCACGCAATGGCTTTACGCCTACTACGCGGGATTGCATTTCGTCAGAGCCTAAAAGTAGCGCCAGACGTGCGCCGGTTTTATCCGCACGCTTTAGTTGTTTCTTAAAGTTGCCGCCGCCACAATGCATCATCACACGGGTTGTAGGCAACGTATTGCGAAGGTGTTCTGACACTTCGATTGCATACGCTTGCGCGTCATCGCCCATTGCTGTGACATACACATCAACAAAACTAGTGTCCTGACCTTCTTCTGTCAGTGTGGTTAGCAACAGAACCAAACGCTCAATACCCATTGCAAAGCCTACTGCTGGAGTAGCTTTACCACCTAATTGCTCTACGAGGCCATCGTAACGGCCACCCGCACAAACGGTACCTTGGGCACCAAGACTATCTGTTACCCACTCAAAAACCGTTCGATTGTAATAATCAAGACCGCGCACCAAACGCGGATTGATTTCAAACTCAATTCCAGCTTGAGTCAAACGCGCACATAAGGTCTCAAAATGCGTTTTTGACTCTTCATCTAAATGATCTATCAGTGATGGGGCATCTTCAATAGCAGCTTGCACTTCTGGATTCTTGCTATCAAGTACACGCAACGGATTACTCTCTAGGCGACGTAACGAGTCTTCATCTAACTTATCAGCACGTGCCTTGAGGAACTCAACCAAAGTATCACGGTATGCCGCTCTTGCTTCATTCGAGCCTAGGGTATTAATTTGCAACTTCACGTGCTGCTCAATACCAAACGCTTTCCACAAGCGAGCACTCAGCAGAATAACCTCTAAATCGATATCTGGGCCATCCATACCATAGGTTTCAACGCCAAATTGGTGGAACTGGCGGTAACGGCCTTTTTGCGGACGCTCGTGCCTAAACATCGGCCCCATGTACCACAAACGCTGTTGCTGGTTGTACAAGAGTCCATGCTCATTACCCGCGCGTACACAGCTTGCAGTGCCTTCCGGGCGAAGTGTTAAACTGTCACCATTTCTATCTTCGAAGGTGTACATTTCCTTCTCAACGATATCCGTCACTTCACCAATTGAACGTTTAAATAAGTCGGTACTTTCAACAATGGGAGTGCGTATTTCTTGATAACCATAATTCGCCACAACCTGACGAAGTACAGATTCAACTTTTTGCCATGTGCCGGAAATTTCCGGTAGGCAATCATTCATGCCTCGTATTGCCTGAATTGTTTTAGCCACGTGAAATTCTCATACTGCTAAATAGTGAAAAGCCCCGCATTATAGGGGCTTTACTTGTAAACAACAACGTTACAGGTTTAGTCTTTCACCGATACCTGAATTTTGTTTTCTTCATTTAATCGAGCGGCCTTAGAACGTATCCTGGCTTCGAGCCTGTCAACTAAGTCGTCATTTGGCAAACGCTCTTTAACCCGCTTACCGTCTTCGTATAAACCACTCATGTTGCGCGCACCAGTCAGACCAAGATCAGAAACCTCAGCCTCACCCGGTCCATTGACCACACAACCTATAATAGAAACGTCCATTGGTGTAAGAATATCTTCAAGACGCTGTTCAAGGGCGTTCACCGTGCCAATTACATCAAACTCTTGGCGAGAACAACTTGGGCATGCAATGAAATTGATCCCGCGCGAACGTATACGGAGCGACTTCAAAATATCAAAGCCCACTTTAATTTCTTCAACTGGGTCGGCGGCGAGCGACACCCGTAGTGTATCACCAATACCTTCAGCTAAAAGCATACCAAGGCCTACCGCACTTTTTACTGCGCCAGCTCGCTGACCACCGGCTTCTGTTATTCCCAAATGAAGTGGCTGATCAATTTTCTGTGCTAACAATCGGTAAGCACCTACAGCCAAGAATACGTCAGAGGCTTTAACACTGACTTTAAACTGATCAAAGTTCAGCTTATCTAGAATATCAACATGGCGCATGGCCGACTCTACCAGGGCTTCTGGCGTTGGCTCTCCGTATTTTTCTTGCAAGTCTTTTTCTAATGACCCGCCATTTACCCCAATGCGAATAGGGATATTTTTGTCTTTTGCGCAATCGACAACTGAACGTACCCGCTCCATATTGCCAATATTGCCAGGGTTAATGCGCAAACAATCTACGCCATATTCAGCAACTTTAAGGGCAATTCGATAATCAAAATGAATATCTGCAACCAAAGGTACGCTTACTTGGCGCTTTATTTCTTTAAACGCTTCAGCAGCCTCCATGGTGGGCACTGACACACGAACAATCTCACCACCAACGGCGACAATGCGATTGATTTGATCAACGGTGGCCGCCACATCCGTAGTGCGTGTGTTCGTCATAGACTGAACAGCAATTGGGGCACCATCGCCAATAGGAACATTACCTACATTAATACGCGTAGATTTTCTACGCGTAATAGGACTCTCTGCAAACATCTAATTACCTACATGGGAAGAGTGAAACGAGCAGTTCTACCGTTTTGGTAGGAAGAAATATCAACGGGCTCGCCATTAACCGATATGCGCACATTATCCGGCGCACCAAGTGTAACTTCAACCGGTGGAATACCTTGAATTTCCATCACGCGCCCTTTTTGCTTTACACCATAAGCAATATCTTCATTAGTCGCGTCTTTAATATTAACCCAGCAGTCCTCATCAAAAGTAAACGTCATTGATATAGGCGCAGCGTTGTTTATATCATTTACCACCAAAGCATCAGTTTCAGGTTCGTTATCAGTCAATAGTTCAGTTAAATTGTTACTGTCATCTACATCAGAAGGTGGAGAAGGTATCGCACTCGTTGTGTCATCAAGACTTCCTGCTTGTGCTGTGTTAGAACTATCACTCGCCATTGTACCTGAGGATTGCTCTGTCTCCTCTAGCTCTCTTCCATCTGGCTCAATCGCTTCAGAACGCAAATTTCCCTCTTCTTCGCTACCGCCAAGTTCAACGTCATTGATTTGAATTGAGCCATTTTGGCTAGCAGCATTACTTTCGTTTGAAGATGATTCAATTGGAGTATTGGAAGCCTCTTGCTTTACAGATTCAGAAAGTGAAATACCTGACGTATCATCATCATTTGGTTGTTGATACCACCAAACAACAACACCGGCGACAATCAAAAGTAAAATGATGTAGGTCACCATCATCCATCTGTCATCATGTGTCTGTTTTGCAACACGCTTGGAAAAGCTCTGCAGCTTTGTTGATGAAGGCACAGATGTTTGATTATGGAAGCGTTCAAATGCGGCAATAACCTCTTGTGAATTCAGGCCTAATTGCTTGGCATAGTTTCTTACATACCCTTTAGTGAAAGTAACAGATGACTTCTCATCTATTACGTCACACTCTAAATCATTGATTTGATTTGCTTTTAAAAATAATTTCTCGGCAATTTGCTGTTGAGACAAACCCAAAGACTCTCTGCGAGCTTTAAGTATTGCCCCCGGACTTGGCGTGCTCTCTTGTTCTTGCGAATTTACTTCTTGGTTCGCGTTATCTTCTGACACCATTACCCCTTATTCCTCCTGCATGTTCGGTGGTACTAACCAAAGCGACTGACCAGCAATAATAGCGCCATTCTTTTCTAGGTTGTTCCACTTTCGCAGCGTTGCCATTTTAATATTGTGTAACAGTGAAATACGATATAAGTTTTCACCCGCTTTTACTACATGGATTTTAGGTGTTTGTGCCGATAAATCAGTATTTTCAGCCTGTTCCTGTGGTGAAGATGCTTTTGACACACTCGATATTGAAGTATTTTCGTTCACTTGCGAAGCAGTAGCTGAAACATCGTTAACAGATTCTTTTTGTTTGACAGTTCTGCTTACCTTACTTTGGAGTTCATTGCGCTTGGCAAGGTAGCGTTGAGTGAGTTCATTATCTGGATACATGGACACTAGCATCTCGCCATAGCTCTTTGCCGTTTCTATATCCTTTTGTCCCAGCGCAATCTGATAGGCCAACCAAAGTGAATCTGGCGTTATGCGGGCGACTTTTTCATACTTTGTCAGCGTTTCCTTGGCTACGTCCCATTGCTCGGAAATTATGTAAGACTCCGTGAGCAAAAATAATGTTTTGCCTCTTGCAGGCTGATGCTTCAATGCTTCTTTGAAATACCCAATTGCGTCTTCAAGTTTACCTTGGCTTTGCGCACACAGTGCAAGGTTTTCATAGGTCTGCGCAGCATTAGCATAAAGACGATTGTTAATTGCCTCGAAAAAATAAGCTTTTGCTTGCTCGTATTGTCCATTTTGACACTTAAATGCCCCGAAGCTGTTAGCAATATCACCATTTTCAGGTGCGAGATCGATGGCCCCTTCATAGAAGTCTTCAGCTCGCTGAATGTCACCAACAAGCTGATAATAGTAAGCCATTGCATATTGTACATCCGCTGAACGCGGGTTGAATTCAAGCGCTTTATCGAGGTTCTTCTTTGCTTGGGTATAGTTATTGTTTTGTAGATAGGTTAAACCAAGCGACATTCGGGTTCGGGCGGCCTCTTCTCTATCGAAATTGCCGCCATTAATACTCGATTGATTGCTACTTACGCACCCCGACAAGGCCAGTACTGCGCCAATTAAACTGACTTGTAATCCTGTTCGCAAAGTTTCAAGCATAGTTTTCCCCAATATCTTAATGATTATTGGGCTATTTTTACCGAAATTGACTCGCCCTTCATCTGTTTTTTCAATAATCTTTTCGTTCTATCAACAACATCACCCACTAATTGACCACAAGCGGCGTCAATATCATCACCGCGAGTCTTGCGCACAACGGTGGTAAAGCCATATTCCATAAGTACTTTTGCGAATCTATCAATACGCGAATTACTTGAACATGTGTAGGGAGAACCTGGGTAAGGATTAAACGGAATTAGGTTTATTTTGCTTGGCGTATCCTTTAATACTTTTGCTAGTTGGTGCGCCTGTTCGGTACTATCGTTAATGTTTGATAGCATAACGTATTCTACCGTAACGCGGCCTTGGTTCGCTTTAGACTTCGCCAAATAACGACGAACACCCGCTAAGAAAGCTTCGATATTGTACTTTTTGTTAATAGGCACAATTTCGTTTCGTAGCTCGTCTGTTGGTGCATGAAGTGAAATAGCCAGTGCAACGTCTATTTGATCGCCAAGCATATCAAGTGCCGGCACAACACCCGATGTACTTAGAGTTACACGGCGTTTAGACAAACCAAAACCAAAGTCATCAAGCATAATGTCCATCGCCGGCACTACGTTTTTAAGGTTAAGAAGCGGTTCGCCCATACCCATCATAACAACATTAGTGATTGGCCGTTTACTTGAGTCTTTAGACAAACCGAGGAAAGTGGCGACACGCCATACCTGACCGATAATCTCACTAACACTTAGATTGCGGTTAAAACCTTGCTGAGCAGTTGAGCAAAACGTACATTCTAGGGCGCAACCTACCTGAGAAGAAACACACAAGGTCGCTCGGTCTGTTTCAGGGATCCACACAGACTCGACCTCCTGCCCACCTTCAAGTGTCAATGCAAACTTAATGGTACCGTCACTCGCTTCTTGGTAGTAGGCAATTTCAGGGGCTTTTACTTCGCAGTTTTCAATTAACATGGCGCGCAGGTTCTTATTGAGATTACTCATCTGCTCAAAATCGCTAACACCTTGTTGGTATATCCATTTCATTACCTGGTCGGCACGAAATGGTTTCTCGCCCATTTCTTTGAAGAAATTGCGCAAGCCTTCGCGATTAAGATTTAATAAGTTAGTTTTTGCCATGAAAAAAACTGACCCTTTTACCTTCGAGGGAAATCCCTCTTACTACTGAAATTGGTGTAATAACCAGCTAATTGCACAAGCCGTAAACTGGCACTAAGCAAACAATTCACACTGATTAAAAATTGCGCGGATTTTACCACAGAAGAGATTTGAGAAAAAGTCGATTTAACGCAGACAAACGTTAATATTAGCGATGAACGAGAAGCCTAGTTTAGTTCGCTTGAATGAGCGCCGAGCAAAGCAGCATAAAGCGCGCACATGATCGTCCTTAGTGTCTGAACGCGTTTTAGGCAATGCGCGAGAAGCGCAGTTTAGTTCGCCTAAATGAGCGCCGAGCAAAGCAGCATAAAGCGCGCACATGATCGTCCTTAGTGTCTGAACGCGTTTTAGGCAATGCGCGAGAAGCGCAGTTTAGTTCGCCTAAATGAGCGCCGAGCAAAGCAGCATAAAGCGTGCTCAGACACTAAGAAGGGCTTAGAAACAAAAACAGGGCTTAAAAGCCCTGTTCTTCACTGCTTCTGTAATCTTAGCGAGTACGTGGGCAGATTTCTTCTTCAGAGAAGAAGTAAGCGATTTCGCGAGCTGCAGACTCTGGTGCGTCAGAACCGTGTACTGCGTTTTCGTCGATAGACGCAGCGTAGTCTGAACGAAGTGTTCCGGCAGCAGCGTCAGCTGGGTTAGTAGCGCCCATGATTTCACGGTTAGCTAGAACAGCGTTTTCGCCTTCTAGTACTTGAACCATAACTGGACCAGATGTCATGAAGTCTACAAGTGCGCCGAAGAAAGGACGCTCTTTGTGTTCTGCATAGAAACCTTCTGCTTGCTCTTTGCTCATGTGGATCATCTTAGATGCCACGATGCGAAGACCTGCAGATTCGAAACGGTTGTAAATTGCACCGATTACGTTTTTAGCTACCGCATCAGGCTTGATAATCGAAAAAGTACGCTCAAGAGCCATGTTCTCTCTCCAAACAAATAGTATGTATCTTTAAAAATTTTGGTCGCGAATTATAGGCAATTAATTACAGCTTTGCTAGACCTTTATAAAAACAGGCATAAAGCATTGTTTTAGCTTATAAATGTGGGTTTAGACTAGCTTAAACTGTGTGACAATATGATGACAATGTACACATTATGTTGCGAATGCAGACATTACTTGATGCAATATCTGCACATTGAATACTAAGCATTTGCTTTAGCAAGTTCTTGAATTTTGCCCACGATTGCACGTAAACCGTTACCCCGAGTTGGGGTTATATGACGCTCTAAGTCTAGCGCTTCAAAGTATCCGTCGATATCAAACGCCAAAATATCCTTTGGCGTTTGATTATTGTAAGCCGCCAAAACAAGCGCCAAAAGGCCTTGAACGATAACGGCATCACTGTCAACGTCAAAGGTAATCTTGCTGCCGTCATAAGATTCAACTAACCAAACACTACTCTGGCATCCTTTCACCAATCGTTCTGGTGTTTTCGCGTCTTCAGATAAACCAGGAATAGACTTACCTAAATCGATAATGTACTGATAACGCTGTTCCCAATCATCAAAGAACGCTAAATCATCAATAATGTCGTCGCTACTGGGTAATTGCATGACTATTTCCGTTTATTGCATGTACATATAATAATTACGAGATATAGGGTTAGAAGAACAACCCTGCTTCAAGCTGCGCTTCTTCGCTCATCATTTCCCGTGACCATGCTGGGTCGAAGACTAACTCAACATTCACATTCTTAACGTGAGGCACCATTGCAACACGATATTCCACATCACCGACAAGTACTGGTCCCATACCGCAGCCTGGCGCAGTGAGCGTCATATCAATGTTCACATCACCTGAAGCTTGGTCGATGTCTACTTTGTAGATAAGGCCAAGAGACACCAAGTTAATGGGTATTTCTGGGTCGAAGATGGTCTCTAACGCATCCCACACTTGCTGTTCGCTAATGTTGCCGTCTTCTGGTGCATCAAAGCTCAGCGTCATAGCTTTGCGGCCAATGGCCCCCGCGTCTGTACCGTCAATACGATACATGTTTCCACGCCACGTGACCGTATAATTACCACCGAGCTCTTGCGTGATATTCACAAACTCGCCTTCAGGAATAACGGTTGGGTTACCCGCGGGTACTAAACGCGCTTTACAGTCGCGCTCAGTAGTCACCATCTTCTGCTTCATATACTACTTAGTGCCTATTTTATTGCTGGCCTTAACCATTAACCTACGTTAAAGCTCTCGCCACAACCGCATTCGTCAACCACGTTAGGGTTGTTGTATTTGATAACGCCGTTAACGCCTTCCATTACGTAATCAATTTCTGTATTACGTAAAAGATCTGTAGCGTCTGATGCTACCGCGACATTTAGCTTTGGTGATATCTCGATGATTTCATCGTCCGCTTGTGCGCTGTCTGCGAAATCAAGTACATAAGCGTAACCTGTGCAGCCGCTTACTTTTGTCGATAAACGAATTAACTGACCGGGCTTGTCTTTAAGCTTACTTTCGAAATGCTTAACGGCACTGTCAGTTAGCGAAATGAGTTTTGTATTTGGTACAAAGGTTTCAACACTCATAATGCCTCCTTAGGCCAACATCATTTTTGCTTTCTTAAGTGCAGCAAATAAGCTGTCGACTTCTTCAAGCGTGTTATAAATTGAGAACGACGCACGCGCCGTGCCCGGAATACCAAAGCGCTTCATTAATGGCTGCGCGCAGTTATCACCTGTGCGAATTGCCACGCCCTGTCGGTCAAGAATAAAACCGACATCTGCCGGATGCGCGCCGTCCAGTAAAAAGCTTAGTACCCCAACTTTATTAGGAGCAGTACCAATAATGCGCATTCCCTCGAGGGACTGTGCTTGCTCGGTCGCGTAGGCAAGTAGCTGTTGCTCATGTGCATGTAGCGCTTGTACATCAAGTGCACTAAACCAATCTACCGCTGCGCCCATGCCGATGGCTCCAGCAATGTTTGGCGTACCAGCCTCTAGGCGGTTTGGTAATGCACCCCATGTGGCTTCATGATAGGTAACGTCTTTAATCATTTCGCCGCCTACCTGCCATACAGGCCACATCTCAAGCACGTCTTTTTTGCCCCACAAGCAGCCAATGCCCGTTGGACCAAATAGCTTGTGCCCTGAAAATGCATAAAAATCACAGCCGATGTCTTGTACGTCAACACCGCCGTGAGCAATACCTTGTGCGCCATCAACCAACACCCATGCACCAACCGCTTTAGCTTTTTGAGTAAGCTGTTTAATAGGGTTTATCGTGCCCAATGCATTGGATACATGCGGGAACGCCACCATTTTGGTGTTGTCAGACAGCAGCCTATCAAAAGCGTCTACGTCTAACTCTCCGCTGTCGAAAATAGGTACAACATTTAGCGTTGCACCAGAGCGGCGACACGCTTGTTGCCAAGTAACCAAGTTTGCGTGGTGCTCAAGCTCAGTCACCATCACTTCGTCACCTTCACTAAGAAGTTGACCAAGGCCATTAGCAACAATATTAATGGCTTCAGTGGTACCTGAAGTCCAAATAACCTCTTCGCGGGCACCTGCGTTGATAAAACTCGCAACACTGCTACGTGCATTTTCATAACGGCGTGTGGCTTCATCAGATAAATGGTGCGCACCACGGTGCACGTTTGCATTCGTACCCGTGTAGAAATCCATTAACGCGTCAATCACAGCCTGAGGCTTTTGCGTGGTAGCCGCGTTATCAAGGTATACCAACGGCTTGCCGTCTACCGTTTTAGATAAAATGGGAAACTGGGCACGAAGTGCTGCAACATCTAAGCTCATTTCACCTCCATTTGGGCGAAACGCTCACTTAAAATTGGCGCTAGCCATTCACGTACCGCAGTATTTGGTACGTCGTTAATAAGCTCTTGAATAAAGCCAAAGTTAAGCATTACTAGTGCCTTACTGCGCGACACACCGCGAGTTAGCAAGTAATACAAGGCTTCTTCTTCAATTTCAGCCACCGTTGCACCGTGGGCACATTTAACGTCATCAGCATAAATTTCAAGTTCAGGCTTGGTGTTAATAACGCCGCGACGAGAAAGTAATAAGTTACGGTTATTAAGCTCAGCCAATGTCTTTTGCGCGTCACGATGAATATGAATGCGACCATTAAAAACAGCCCGAGCTTTATCGCCTACGATCCCACGGGCATTCTCTTCTGTTGTGCCATTAGGCATGGCGTGCTCAATGGTTGAATGAAGGTCGAATAGCTCACCTTCTGCCAGAAGGTAAATGGCATTCATTTTCGCATCAGCAAATTCGCCAGCATGGTGAATATCTACGTCTAAGCGCGATAGTTCACTACCATAACCTACCATTGTACTATTTAGCGTGGTGCGGTTATGCAGTTTAAAGTGGCTGCCACCTAATTGCTTGGCTTTGCCCGTAAACATAGCAAAACGATAGTGCTCAAGATGCGCATCATCGGCCAAGTCGTATTCAGCGAAGGCAGTTGTTAAGCTTTCGGTATCACCAAAGCCTTGCTCAATAACCGTGGCTCTTGCGCCTTCGGCTAGCTTTACTACGACACGCGTGTGAGCATCTACATCTTGTGATGTCATGTTCACAATACGCACTGGCGTATCAATTTTCGCGTCAGCTTCTACATTGATGAATATACCGTGTTGACACAACGCGTCGTTGACTAAACCAAACATGTGACGGGTTGGTTTGACTTGACCGTATACACTGCTGATCGCTTGCTGTGTAGCGGCGTCATCGTTATTAAGTGACGTGATACTCATGCCAGCTGGTACATCAAGGGTATTAATCTGCGTGACTAATACACCATCTACAAATACAAGGTCGATAGCATTTAGGTTATCGATAGCAGGTATTGGTAAACTTTCTGTTTGAACCGCTTGCTTTGCTTCACGCTTTTCTACCGGCGTAAGCGGTGTAAAACGCCAGCTTTCGTTTCTACGCGCTGGCCAACCATCGGCTTTTAACTTTTCTAAGGCCTGCTGACGCACGGGCGCTAAGTAATCGGAGATTTGCGCCGCATCAATGACCTGTTCTAGCCATTGACTCATGCTTCAGCCTCCTCGTACGCTTTACCAAGGAATGCATATCCGCTCTTCTCTACTTCTAGCGCAAGTGACGCATCACCGCTTTTCACAATTTTGCCGTCGGCTAGAATGTGCACAAAGTCTGGCTTAATGTAGTCAAGAAGACGCTGGTAGTGGGTAACAACGATGAAGCTACGCTCACCGTCGCGTTGGCTGTTTACGCCATCTGCAACAACCTGAAGAGCATCTACGTCAAGGCCAGAGTCTGATTCATCAAGAATACAAAGCTTTGGTTCTAACAAAATCATTTGCATGATTTCGTTACGCTTCTTCTCACCACCAGAGAAACCTTCGTTAACACCGCGCTTTAAGAAATCCAGTGGAAGCTGTACTTGTTTACATGCTTCTTTGGCTTTCTTTAAAAACTCAGCGGCAGTTAACGGCTCTTCGCCGCGCTGTTCGCGCATAGCGTTAACCGACTCTTTCATAAATTCCATATTGCTTACGCCAGGAATTTCAACTGGGTATTGGAACGCAAGGAAAAGGCCTTCGCGGGCACGCTCTTCTACCTCTAGTTCAAGTAGGTCTTTGCCATTTAATGACACTTCACCATCGCTTACTTCATAGCCTTCGCGACCTGATAGCACGTAGCCTAGTGTACTTTTACCGGCACCATTGGGGCCCATGATAGCGTGTACTTCACCAGGTTTAACTTCAAGGTTAAGACCTTTAATGATGTTTTTCTCTTCCACGCTGGCATGTAAATTCTTGATACTAAGCATTGATTACCCCACTGAACCTTCAAGACTAATTTCGAGCAGTTTGCCGGCTTCTACGGCAAATTCCATTGGCAGCTCTTTGAATACTTCTTTACAGAAACCGTTAACAATCATAGAAACGGCTTTTTCTGTGTCTAAACCGCGTTGCTGACACAGGAATAATTGTTCGTCGCTCACCTTCGATGTTGTTGCTTCGTGCTCAACAATGGCTGAAGGGTTACGGCTTTCGATATACGGGAACGTGTGCGCACCGCACTTATCCCCAATAAGTAGCGAGTCACACTCGGTGAAGTTACGTGCACCGTCTGCGCGTGGGCCCATTTGAACCAGCCCGCGATACGCGTTATTACTGTTACCCGCTGAGATACCTTTAGAGATAATGGTCGACTTAGTGTTTTTACCCACGTGAATCATCTTGGTGCCAGTATCAGCCTGCTGACGACCGCGTGTTAGTGCTACCGAGTAGAATTCACCTACACTGTTGTCGCCTTTAAGTACGCAGCTTGGGTACTTCCACGTTACTGCTGAGCCCGTTTCAACCTGTGTCCAAGAAATTTTGGCATTGGTATGTGCTACACCACGCTTAGTCACGAAGTTGTAAATACCGCCTTTACCGTTCTCATCACCTGGGTACCAGTTTTGCACCGTTGAGTATTTGATTTGCGCGTCATCCATTGCCACTAGCTCAACCACTGCGGCATGCAGCTGATTTTCATCGCGCTGTGGTGCGGTACAACCTTCAAGGTAACTTACATAACTGCCTTCATCTGCAACAATCAAGGTACGCTCGAACTGCCCGGTGTTCATTTCGTTAATACGAAAATACGTAGAAAGCTCCATTGGGCAGCGTGTGCCTTTAGGAATATAAACAAACGAACCGTCGGTAAATACCGCACTGTTTAGCGCAGCGAAGTAGTTGTCTGTACGTGGAACGACCGAGCCAATGTATTTTTTAACTAGGTCTGGATATTTCTGTAGTGCTTCAGAAATCGGGCAAAAGATTACACCCGCTTCTTCAAGTTTGTCGCGGAAGGTAGTTACAACAGATACCGAGTCGAATACTGCATCTACCGCAACGCCGGCTAGCATTTCCTGCTCATGAAGCGGAATACCAAGCTTTTCGTAGGTGCGAAGAAGCTCAGGGTCGACCTCATCAAGAGACTTTGGCTTGTCTTTCATACTCTTTGGTGCCGAGTAATAAGAAATGGCCTGATAGTCAATTTTTGGATAGTCGACGTGCGCCCAGTCCGGCTCTTCCATTTCTAGCCATGCATGATAAGACTTCAAACGCCATTCAAGCATCCACTCAGGCTCGTTTTTCATTGCTGATATGCGGCGGATAACCGACTCGTCCAGGCCGCTTTCAAACGTTTCCGACTCGATTTCTGAATAGAAACCGGCTTCGTACTTTCTATCTAACGCCTGTTCGATCTGTTCACTCATGTTGGGATCTCACTTGTTTGCCTGCATTTGCTGCCAATTGTTTTGAAAACCTAATCTTAAAGCACCCCACGGTCTTGGTACTTTACATTTTCATCTACGTTAGTACTTGCCAATGCGCGACGTAAGGCGCGCGTAAACACAGTACAAACAGTTAGGCACATTGAAGGCAGCCTAAAAATTTGGTGCGGTAGTATATAATACCTGACTATTTCACTCAAATATTCAGACGTTTATTTCTAGCCGCTTAGCGATAAATATCGCTAACTAAATCTCTTTGCGCGAGCGCTTTTGCTATTGATAATGCTACGCACTCACAATGTCACGTAACCGCATGGTCACATCACTCACTTTTTTGATTACGTAATCAATGTCATCTTGGGTCGTAAATCGACCAACACTAAATCGAATGCCCGCGTGAGCCAGTACATTGTCTCTGCCAATGGCTTTTAGCACATATGACGGCTCAAGGCTGGCAGAAGTGCACGCAGAGCCCGATGAAACGGCAATATCATTTAAGCCCATCATCAAGCTCTCGCCGTCTACTCCCGCAAAGCTAACATTTAAAATACCGGGAACCCGTTGTGATGCATGACCATTTAGGTAAACATCATCTAGCTGCTTCAAGCCATTCCACAGTCTTTCCCTTAGCTCGAAAATACGAGTACTTTCCGCTTCTAAATTTGCTGTCGCCAATGTAATCGCTTCGCCCATACCCACAATTTGATGGGTTGCTAATGTGCCAGAGCGCATGCCTCGTTCATGGCCACCGCCATGAATTTGGGCAACCAAATTAATTTTCGGACGACGACGTACGTACAATGCCCCCATACCTTTGGGGCCGTACATTTTGTGTGCTGACATGGAAAGTAAGTCTATCGGTAAGCTAGATAAATCAATTGCCACTTTGCCTACACTTTGCGCACCATCCACATGAAACAGAACGCCTTTTTCACGACATAGCGCACCGATGACGTTGATATCTTGAATAACACCAAGCTCGTTATTCACATGCATGACCGACACTAAAATGGTGTCTTCACGTATGGCATCAACGAGTTGTTTAATGTCAATCAATCCATCAGGCTGAACAGGTAAATAGGTTATTTCAAACCCTTGGCTCTCAAGGTAAGCACAAGTATCCAATACGGCTTTGTGCTCCGTGTTTACGGTAATAATATGCTTACCTTTTTCAGCATAGCCTTCTGCTACACCTTTTATGGCCAAATTGTTTGACTCAGTCGCACCTGATGTAAATACAACCTCTCTTGGGTCGCAATTTAGTGCATCACTAATTTGGTTTCGAGCAACATCAACGGCTTCTTCAGCCATCCAGCCAAAACGATAGCTACGTGACGCTGGGTTTCCAAAATTTCCATCAAGTGTCAAACACTTCGCCATTGCCTCAGCAACCCGAGGGTCTACCGGCGTAGTTGCTGCGTAATCAAGATAAATGGGTGTTGATAAAGCCATGAATTAAAAACCAGCCGATTTATAGTTGAATACTTACTTCGATGTCATTAGCGATGTTGCGAAGCGACGCTGAACTGTCTTGACGTCCTGCCACTTCTTGTACATCTCGCTTCGCCATTAACTCACCGAGGGTGATAGAATTTAAGAATACCGAGATTCGATCGCTTAAGTCCTGCCATAAACTGTGCGTTAAACAACGATCACCACCTTGGCAATCAGCTTGCCCTTGGCAACGGGTTGCATCAATTGACTCATCAACAGCACGTATTACTTCGCCGATAGCAATGTCGCATGCGTTGCGCCCTAAAAGATAACCGCCGCCGGGGCCACGTACACTATCAACTAGTTGCTCTTTTCTCAGTCGAGAAAAAAGTTGTTCTAAATAAGATAAGGATATTTCTTGTCGTTCTGATATGTCGGCAAGAGGCACTGGACCACGCTTGGAATGCAAAGCAACATCAAGCATCGCGGTAACTGCATAGCGCCCTTTTGATGTAAGTTTCATTGAAATCTCCTGCCGTTTATAATGGCGAAATTTTCACATACCCGACTAAAATGGTCAAGTATAAAACCCAGTAATTTAGTCAAGTATTATGTGATTGCTATTCTAGACAGTTAGCTATTTTGTGCAGAGTGGTGAAAAAATGAAGACACGCCATAGAGGTAAGATGGCGTTTAAATTACCGATGCTCTTTTTCAAAAAATGCTTTACCCAATAAGGTTTCCATTGCATACCGATAAAGCTTGTGAGCTGTGTGATAGGACAAAACTCTTAATGGCATCTTTTTAAAGTGGGCTCTAGTGATAACAAGTAACTCAGCAAGGACTGCGAGTTTTCCTTTCACTAAAATATGTTTAGGGGAAAAAGCTGAAATAAACAACCTGTCTAAAATTGACTGGGATATACGCCCTCTAGCTTGCAGTACATCAAACTGAACCCTGATACTGGTGCCAATTTTGGTATCGAAAAAATGTCTGCTATATCGAAAAGCTAAATATAATTCATCAACGAACCCAGAGTTTTTAGCCAGTTCAAAAAGGTCCTGCCAGTAGTCGGGATGATTGAACTCTGTAAACATCAAGTGTAAATCGTTAAGATCTCGGTAACCATGAGATAAATCATCATTTAGCATGAGATGGATAATTGAATGCAAAGTCATGGCAGCGGGACGTAGAATGTAAAACCCGTTCAATTCATAAGCATCTCGCAGAAATAGTTCGATTTCAGGCGCTCGACCAGATATTGGCAGATATAGGTTGTGGTGAAGATCTATAACGGTTCCACGACCAGCGTGCTTCATTGGGGGCACCTCATGCGCCCATTCCCTAAAATAAGCTTCATCGTATTTAGACAAAGCCTCAGAAAGCCAACCATGTAACTTTAAAATAGACTCAATTTCTTGAATCTCATTTTTCGAAACTAACAAATCAATATCTGAAAAAATACGCCCTTTAGCAACCGAGGTATTCGCTAGGCAATAAGCGGCTCCTTTCAATATATAAAGTTTAGTGTCTTTCCCAGACAACGATGCTGCAATTTCTTTCGTTTCAAAATGTACAGAAGACGTTTGCCTATCTGCGACTTTTAGAGCATTCATCAAATGTTTTTTTGCATAATCTGGCAGCTCTTCTAACTTACCAGCATCATCCAGTTGGAAAGCAAAACGCGCCAACAAACCTTCCTGACGAAATACTCTTATCACTTTTGCCCAATCTTCCAGACTTAGGAGCTGCGCCTGTTCAACATCAGTCAACAAGGTTGACAACTGTTTTACTGAAAATTGTTTGTTAGTCACAACAAATCCTGCTCTATAAAGTCTTTTACCTCTTCAACATCACTGTAATGGACTTCAAACTGAAGTGTGTTTTCAATTAACTCCACTAATGTATTAAAGCCTAGTTGTGACTGTAATGTAAGGTTTATAGTATTTTCGGCTAACATCATAAATGCCTGATTTTTATCAAGCTTATAAATTTCCATTGACTTCGAAGGGCTGTAACGGGGAAAGATAACTGCTGTCGCCAAGGCAGGCCTATGACGTTGCTGCCAACTACTCTCAGGTGGCGATAAATGTGCAACATTCCCTTTAACCGTTGCGGTAGCGATAGTTGAAAAGCTGGTTTGTGGAAACCATGAACGAGCAAGATCAATTGAGTTGTTTTTTAAACAAACCGGTTTAACCAAAGGCGTGACTTCACGACTTTCAGGCATCAACAACGACATTTCATCAGATAATAATCGCCAGCCTTTTTGTGCCATTAAATACGTAGTTAACGTGCTTTTTCCCGAACCAGGAGGCGCGGGAAATATAATTGCTTTATCATTTTTGGCCACAACACCAGCGTGGATAGACAGGTAATTTTGTGCGAAATTTGAAACCACATAGTTAACACCCCATTCGAATGATGCATACGCGTGATTCTCTGGAACAGGCTTAAATGGGGCATCACCATCATGCTCGAAAACAACTTGTGGACGGATGTATTTGCGAATACCGCTGCCGTGTTTTACGGAAATGTAATAATCATTTGGTGAATTGTTTTGCTCAAGAATATAATGTGGATAAAGCTTTTTAATATTGTTGGCGACCAGATTCACCGAGCAATCCAAGTGAATACTGATGGCGCCGAAATCAATAGACGACTGCAATTTCTTCCCTAGTTCTCTTCTAAAGAGCCTTGTGCTTCTAAAAAGCCTTGTTTTTTCAGTTGATTGAGCAGTGAAGCATCTAGGTTATTACCCGTTAATAGATCTTCTTTGTAGCAACGCAATCCGATAACGGCACCGCTTTCTCTATTAAATAAAACGGTGCCACTTCCATCACTAAACTCATGTATGAGCGTACTTTCTGTCTGATTCAATAGTTCCAATATCCTCAGCAATATTTAGTTTTTTACCCTTACAAGGTAGAAAAGCTAACAAAAGTATTAAACTACACACTAACAGCTTTGCGTTAAACCACTAGAGCTAGAGTATGTTTCAAGAATAGAAACCAATTGAAGTTTCGATGATTTAATACTATTAACGAAATTCCCGAAGTCACTTGACGATCTTAAAATTGGATAGTAAATGCCGTGAGATCCTTCCCAAACGCTTACATCGGTGCCATTTCGGAAATAATAATCAAATCCCGCATTTAGATACATGGCTATCATCGCTACTGTGACTTCATCACCTTCACAGCTGCCTGAAAAAGTCGTGGGAGAACCCAAAATAGCCTTTCTGGCATCCATTTCACCGTCTATATCACCACCTCTAAAACCTGTATACCAAGAATGAGTGCCTGGCGAAACTTCCTCCCCCATAGGGTCGTAATATTTCCGTCCAGCTTTAATCACATAGTCTACAACAGTACAGCCAGGAAATTTCGTAAACTCTAGATAATTAATGTAACGAGTAGGGTCATTCGGATCTTTAACATCACCACCATATTCGTCTATCTTGAATCTTATGAATCCAGAACCGTCTTGGACTTTGAAAACTACATTACTGATACCGTGCCTTATTTTTTTGGGGCAAGAGCAATGGCAAGATAAGATTTTAGAAAACAATTGATTAGGGCCTTCACCAAAAATATGGCTGAAATTTTGGTCTAAATACGCGCTTTTATTTTCCTGTAAAAGAGTGAGTAAGGAGCATCCGCTTAACAGCTCTATATCTTTGCCTCCCGCAAAGTCAGAGCCGTGTCCTGATGCAACAATGGAATTAGTGATTCCATTAGCCCATACAGAGCGCGAAGGAATTGAACCCACCACCACAGCTGCAGCCGCTGATTTAGTTAAGAATTCCCTTCTAACTAACAACTGCTTTTCTATTTGTTTTGATTCGCGATCAGACACTTTATTAACTCCACTTCTCTACACTCATTCAGTGTACTACGGCTGCTCATTTTATCACCATGCGCAGATTTGTGCATGGTATATTAGCAAGCAATAATCAAACCAAGCCATTTAGCCATATTTTTCAAATAGTTAAAACTCTCAGCTGGCTCAGATGTAAGAATTTTTGACACCTATTATCTATTATAAAAAACTCTCCTCTAACCTTCACTGAAAATTTCTACTTCTGGGCATTATCGCTTATCGTACACAACATGTCATAAATTCGCTTAACTTGGCCTTTAGCATCAAGATGTGAAAAGAAGTGTTGTTTAAACATTTCACACTCACTGTCTAAAAATTTGCGATTTTCACGTAATTCAACAGCATAAGTTAAGTACTCGTCCCAACTGGCGTGACGGCGCTGCTCTGGCACTATAGCACTAATATGCCCTTCATCTCTGGTAACGATAGGCAAGCCATTAATAATAGCAGTTTGTGAACTGGTTCCTCCCCCTGTTCTTTGAGGGTTTAAGTAACAGTCACACATACGCGAAATCGCAGGCAAATCATTCTGAAAACCAATATTTTGAACCCGATTTTCTGTAATAAACTGCTCATCAAAGAACGACGATAACTCCAACTCTGGCGTACCCGCGAAAACTATACGAGTATGACCATCACTGCATAAAAGCGTTTTACATACTTCGATAAACTCACGATTGAGCTCATATTGAAGACGCGTTCCTACAATCAAGTAGACGAATTGTTCAGGGAAAAGTCCATAATCCTCTCGTGACGCAGGTTGCTCAGCAATACCTTCGGGTGTTACTAACATACTCTCCATCATGAAATTATCATGTCCATAGGACTGTGCAACTTTCTTTGCCGAGTCGTCAAAGAGGTGCTCAGGTATAAAATACGCATCACAATGGTTATTGGGAACCACTGCCCCTGTAGTGGCAAACAATGACGGCATCGTTTGATAAAGCGCCTCCATTACAACTAAGTTATCACCATGAGAAATCACGGCTTCTATCCCCAATTGATGTAAGGTATCGACTATATTGGCCACCTTTTGCGTTGTCATAGGACCGGTAGGAAAACTAACTACATTTAACGACGTATTAAAATGCAAATACTTCACGGGGATTGTTTGAACACCGTCGAGCTGCTCATTACTCCTAAATAAAATGGGTTGGATCAAACCCAAGCTATTTACGCCATTGAAACTCATCGCATTGGTGTTAATCACATAACACTGACAGCCGTGATATGTTTTCAGATGTAACGCCAAACTGTATGCTTCTCTGGTAGGCGAATGGCGCATGTTAAGCAATTGCTGGCTAAGGATTGCTATTTTTTTTGGGTGTGCAAGCGGGTATGCATTAGGGGTAAGTCCTCTACTCGATAGAAACCGCGTGAGTGTTTCCGAGGTATCTGTATGCCAATTTCTGATGGCAGTGCTTATTTTTTTACTTTTCACCGAAGAAGAAAATAATCGGTTACTTATATTAAGATAGACCTCGTAGAACATTTGTAGCGACAATCTCGAGGGTAAATAGTCTACTACGCGTTCCAAAAAACGTATGTCTTTAAAGCAATCATAGAGAAAGAAGTACATCGGCACGACATTATCATTTGGAAGCGTGCTATGTAGGAGATGTTCTACAAGTATTTGTTTAGAACTAGGTGACAGTTTTTGCGCTTCCTCAGCAATAGTCACCAGAATGACTTTATCTTCATCTTCTATCCGACAATGGCTGAAAATGGTGTCTATTGCACTTATGATATTTTGTTCAACGCTCATGTAATTTCCGTTACCGTGTTGGCGTTATCTGCGTAGTTTCATTTACTGATAAATAACCAGCTTACGCAAATCCATTTGAAATCTTCGTTTTAAATAAACCTTCCTTGAAAGTTTCCATCAAAAATATATCCAGAAATTTATCATTCACTACCCAACAATTCATTGCACCGCTGTAATCAAATGTATATTTGCGGTCCGGCAACGCACTTCTAAAAAGTCACCCGATTCAGGCGAATAGTCAAAATCGAAACAGCCATTGGGGCGATTAAGTTGACTTAAAATCTCCTCGTACTTTATATCGACAATGTACGGAGCATTAAATTCGCCAATGCTAAAAAAATGTGGCATCTTCCCTTTGCGAATTCTAAATAGCTCCCAATAGCTTTTTGATTTATCAATTTTTTCACTACAGCTACAAAATACTATATTTCCATTAAACTCACACATAGCAAACATCCTTTTTAAATGTATCGGCTTATGCCGAATTTGTAGACTAAATATAGATAACGAAAATAAAACCTAGCACTTTCCACTATCGGCGACTATGTAACACGCTCTAATATGAACTCATTTTATAGACTGTCCTCTTAGATAATGCGAGATTTATTGAGCAGTGACTAAATAGAAGGATCAAATGAAGTATGCGCACTTTCCTTTTTTTGAGCATCGGCGAGCTCAATCCCGGTATCTGCGAAATCCTCAACGCTGATATTATGAAGATTATCAGTACACACATCACCACCTAGCGATTGAATGACTTTGCACATCTCTTCCACTTTCGTATCCATTTGATGCATGTGTTCAAGCATTATACCCATAGCATTAGCAACAGGGTCTGGATTATCCGGTGCTACTGCATATGCATCAAAGCCATACTTTTGGGCTATTTTGTCACGCTGTGGAGAAATATTTGCCAACGCTCCTTGTTGCTTTGAAATGATAATACGCCCAGGGATGCCAACGGCTGTAGCACCATCAGGAATATCCTTCACAACCACAGAATTTGAACCTACTTTGGCATTTTCACCGATAACAATTGGGCCTAGCACCTTGGCGCCAGCCCCCACTACAGCTCCACTTTTGAGTGTTGGGTGACGCTTTCCAGCTTTCCAACTTGTGCCGCCTAGTGTAACACCGTGATACAATGTTACATCGTCACCAATTTCCGCAGTTTCGCCAATCACCACGCCCATTCCGTGGTCGATAAACACTCTTCTACCAAGCGTGGCACCAGGATGAATTTCGATTCCGGTTAGCCATCGATTAAATGTAGATAATGAACGCGCCAACCATTTCCATTGTGCTTTCCATAGCCGATGACTTACCCTATGTAGCCAAACAGCGTGTAAACCGGGATAGTTAGTTAATACCTCAAAGGTATTGCGCGCGGCGGGATCTCGGTGAAATACACCTTGAATGTCATCTTTAATGCGGCTAAACATACTGTTACTCTGTGTCTTCAACCTGAACAGACTCTATTTCCTTGTCACCCAACATATTGTGCTGAACTGACTTATCAATAGAGGCCAAAATACCGCGTAATATATTGAGCTCTTGTGATTCAGGACGAGCGCGATTAAATAACCGGCGTAATTTAGTCATCACCACGCCTGGATGGCTTTTGCGAATAAACGAAGTCTGCTCAAGTGTTGATTCAAGATGAACGTAAAAACGTTCTAAATCTTCATTAAGCGGATATTCTTCTTCAATGCTCGGATAACTTTCACGGCTAAGGTAAGCCATACGAATTTCGTAACATAAAGTTTGAACCGCTGCTGCCAGATTTAATGAGCTGTATTCAGGGTTTGCTGGAATGCACATGTGGAAATGACATTGCTGCAGCTCTTCATTTGTCAGACCGCTATTTTCTCGACCAAAAACTAACGCTACTGGGTAGTTAGCGACTTCTTGTACTAACTTTTCACCGCAGTCACGCGGTCCAAGCATAGGCCAAGAATGCGTACGTGAGCGCGCTGAAGTTCCCACCACCAATCCGCAATCTTTTACTGCTTCTTCTAGAGTACTCACTATCTTTGCATTAGCGAGTACATCACCAGCGCCCGCAGCAAGTGCACTAGCTTGCCCGTCAGGCTCTTTTACAGGGTCAACCAAATACAGGTTACTCAAGCCCATAGTTTTCATTGCTCTCGCTGTAGAACCAATATTTCCGGTATGAGATGTATTAACCAAAATAATGCGAATATTTTCTAGCATGGGTGTAGTACCTTGGTGCGAACGAAGTTGATGTGTTATCTGTATCGGGAAGATGACAATACAGACCCACTCGCACAACACTGTGCTGGGATCACTTTGTTCATGAAAATTTGATAATATAAGATAGCGCTGTAGTTTATCACAAGCGTCTCATGTAAGGCCATGTGCCTGAAGCATATACGCAAAACTACTAAGCATGTTTAATTAGCACAAATTTCCACCACATTTTATCGTGATTGTTCTAGGTTTCTTTAAACGATTCTGGTAGACTCCGCCCGTTTCCGCAAACAACTAGTTATTTTTTGTACAACTAGTCGTTTCATTGATCTTTTACAATTGGTGGTTTATCTATGCATCCTATGCTGAATATTGCGGTGCGCGCTGCGCGTGCGGCTGGAACAGTTATTGTTCGTGGTTTTGAAAAACACAATGAAGTTGCAACAGAGTCAAAAGGCTTGAATGACTTTGTTACTCAAGTAGACAAAGAAGCAGAACAAGCAATTATTGCCAAAATTCAGCAGTCTTATCCTAATCATTGCTTCCTTGGCGAAGAAATGGGTGAAGTACTCGGTACAGAAACTGATTATCAGTGGATTATTGACCCATTAGATGGCACCACCAATTTCGTAAAAGGCATCCCACACTTTGCCGTATCTATTGCATTACTGCACAAAGGCCGTTTAGACCAAGCTGTTGTCTTTGACCCTATCCGTAGTGAGCTTTTCACAGCAAGCCGTGGTCAAGGTGCTCAGTTGAACGGATACCGAATCCGAGCCTCTAAGCCACGTGACCTTTCTGAAACTATTATCGCAACAGGCCTTCCATTCAAAAATAAATCGTTGTTTGGCGAGTATGCATTAAGCTTAAATAAAATTTTCCACGAAGTAGGTGATATTCGCCGTGGTGGCAGTGCTGCACTCGACCTTGCTTACGTAGCGGCTGGTCGTCATGACGGTTACTGGGAGCGTGGGATTAAGTCTTGGGATATTGCAGCAGGTGAACTAATTGTTCGCGAAGCTGGTGGCTTGGTAACCGATTTCAAAGGCGGAAATGATCCTCTTCACAAAGGTGAGATTGTTGCAGGTAGCGTTAAGGTTGTACAAGGCCTTGTGAAACACCTAAAGTAAAAGCATATACAGTAATAACTTCCAATAGCAGTTTATTAGAAGTTATAGACTTATCGGAAAGAGGCGCTGTAAGCGCCTCTTTCACTCTGTTCACACCAACCACCTATTCATTTACTATAACCTCTACTCTTTTTCATTTTCTAGCTAGCTTTTCCTTGTAGTTTTTCCTTCTAGAATTCCTTTTAACCTTTTCTTCTAGCCTATGTCTCCACTCGCTTTCCATGGCTTTGTTTTTGGCGTCCACAATTCAACGCTTTATATCAACCCAACAAGCCTTAATGCGAGTGGTAACGTGACTATTGCAATAACCACTTTTGCCGAAGTACTGTTATAACATGATGACTGGGGTGGCTTTTTACCTAGAACCAAACCCAATAATGCACTGTTACGCGTAGCAAGTAGTAGCGCAGCACAAATGATGAAACTTACAATCATCGTCCCAAGCGCAGTTAGCTCGTTGGAAAGGGAAAGCCCTGATATATAAAAAGCTACGCCAACTATTACGCTTTGATGAAGGATATAAAGCGGAAATACGTAGCTGTTTGCTTTACTAACAAAAGCGCTAGGCTTAACAAATAAACGCTGTGCAATAGCGATAACGGCTAATAAGCTAACGATTTTTGCTATGTAATAGGAAGCACCGGTCGTAAACATCCACGCATCATTTTGAGGATAAATACGCATTAAGTAATAGGTTACTTCATAAGTGAAGATTAAAACCAGCGTACACAATATTATCCAAGAAAAGTGCCTTTTAACCCATTCCCAAAACTGGACACTTGCACCAAACAAGAAGCCAAATAGCAAACACACAAATCCGTATAGATCTCGGCTAAGGTCAGAATCCTCTACAAACATGGTACCCAAAGATGCGATAACGAATAATACTAACCACGTTATATTGAAGTGTTTAAAGCGGTTTCTTACAAGGGTTATTGGGTAGTGAAGTATTACCAGTATAAGTGTAAAGCGCCACAGAGAGCGCAAAAACCAAAGATGGTTAACATCAATATGGTGCCACACACCAGCATCAAAATTCTCAAAATAGTCATTAGTCCCGAACAGAAATTGATAGAAAAAGTCGCCCAAAGATGTATTTATGGCATTGCTTTGTGTCATTTCCACATACAACTGAACTGGCACAACAAACAACATTCCAAATAGCAAGGGTAATAAAATGGCGTTACTTCTGTGCGTGATGAGAAAAAGCGAACCATATTTACGCTGCATCATATAAAGTGATGTGCCTGAGATAAACCACAACAATCCCATTCTCCATGGAGAACTCAACATCATAGTATGTTGAAGCCAATACCAATTCGTTTCTTGTTTAAAATGAAACCCCCAATCAGGAACCCAAATCATGCCAAGGTGGTAAAAGAAAAGAATACCGATGGCGATTACTCTTAAATAGTCCAACGCAACAATTCTTTCCAAAGCGCTTTCATTGATATTGGAGCTACTGTATTTATCTATCATGTTGTATGTCTTTTCCCTTGCGTGACTGAGTGTTAAGTACCATGAAGTTTTATTAAAGTTATAGACGCGGTCAAAATATTCGATATCTTGTTGATATTCATATAAATTGTGATAAATGGCAGTAGATAGTGATAACTGGTAGTAACGAGAATGTTTAGCAAGACTCAATTTCAAAAGCATCAAACCGCGATTACCCTTGCTTTGCTTGGGGCTTTTTTCATGATTAACGCCCTAGTTAACGCAACCACTGAAATAATGGAAGCGATGCGAACTCCTCCTCTGTCTCATGCCCATTGGGAGCCTTTCGTTTGGGAATATACAAGCGCACTGAGTAGTTTCGTTGCAGTAATATGGCTTGCTAGAATGCTAAACGCATATCCTTGGAATTGGCAGCGACCAAGCAGAAGTGTGAGCCTCTATAGCTTGTTTGCGTTTACATTTTCTCTCATTCACATTGGGTTGATGATTTTTATGCGAGAGTCCATTTATTGGCTACTGGGAAGTAATTACACATTTGCATCAACACTTGAGCAATGGGCTTTTGAACTTCTTTACGAGTTACGCAAAGACGTTTGGTCTTTTGTCTTCTTTACCATACTAATTTGGAGTTACCGCTATATTGTTGCGCAATGGCTTGGGGATGCCACTGATATATCGTTAGAAAAAATGAAAAACAATTACAATGCTATCGATATCGAGCCCACAGCAAACAATGCAGGTAAACAAAACGATTTGTTGCTGATCAAAAAACATGGGCGCGAATTCTTGGTTAATAAGAATGACATCGAATGGATTGAAGCGTCAGGAAATTATTTAAATTTGCACATTAATGAGCAAGTTTTTCCTATGCGCGACACTTTTAAGTCATTTTTAGACAAAAATACACACCTTCCTATTCAACGGGTTCATCGCTCTTACGCGGTAAACGTGAACTTGGTGAACAACCTTTCTTTAACGGCAAGTGGTGATGGGACAATAGAATTACTTTCTGGGCAGACTGTTAAAATGTCGCGAAGGTTTAAATTAAAAGTATGACACGCTCTAGTTTTGTGCATTCCAATAAACTAATAACTGAAAGGTATCAAAAAAATATTTACTTATTTTTAGCGTCTAATGATAGTGGCCTTTCTATAAGAATATATAAAGTGAAAGATGTGAACAAAGTCGCAATGAACATTGGTATCCAAAGCCAATAGTAAATACTATTGCTGCTAAAGTGTATTGGCAATAGCATTCCCAGTACTAAAAAAGCACATTTAAGCGTAATCCCATGTAACAAATAGTATGAGTAACTCATATTGCCTAGCCACCTTAGTGACGAAATGGTAAGCCAGTTGAACATTGTTGATTTAGGATTGAACGCACATAGGCACATTGCCAAAAATAGTACATACACAGACATCAGCATAAATAAAAAACTGAACTCATAGATTGTCTGTAATCCAACAATACCAAGAGCCAAAAAAAACAATCGTGTTCCTCCCCTTTGTAGTAACAGTTGCTTATTTTTATGCAGCTCGAAAAGTAGTATACCTGAGACAAACATGAGTAATCGAATTGGCCCTCCAGTATATTTCCATAAAAAAGCACCAAACACTGTTACCGCGATCCATAAAAAAATACGTTGATTAACTCGCCACGTCTTGAGTCTTAATAGCGAAACTAAAACAGGGATAGTAATGTAATAAAAAACTTCATAACTTAAAGACCAAGCAACCGTAATAATGGGTTTAATATCAAACAACCCTGGTAGTAAAAGCGCGTTCTGAATAATGTAGATAAGCATCGGTCCAAAATCATTTGGCAGCTTACTTTCACTTGGAAATAGAAATGACGCTATTAAGTAAACAATCAGTACAACTAAAAAAGTTGGATAAATTCTTTGCAGCCTACGTCTAGCGTAAGTGAATGCATTAAACTTCTCTTTGTTGATAATTGTTCCGTATATCAAGTAGCCACTTAGCACAAAAAACAAATCAACACCGATGTTGCCCAAGCCGTGAATTAAGCTTGATAAAAATGTTGCCCCCCCAGCTACCCAGGGTTCAATTAGCGTACTGTAATGCACTAAAAACACCAAAAAAACAGCAATACCTCTTAATCCTTCCATAGATAAAAGCGGGGAATGGCCACCATGATCCAGTTCTAACTTTTCTTTTAGCGATACTAGAAACGACTTTTCACTCAATCTCATCATGTTTTTGCGCCCATCGAAGCTATCCATTGTGGACTATTCTTAGTCCTTTCCTCTATTATCTCAGTTTAATCTTACACAATTAACAAGCTTTGAAACTAACTGAACATACATATCACTCAATAACATAGTAATTCGTTAGTTCTCTACGACTCTTTTTTTGAAGATATAAAAAACCCCCAGAAATTAGAATGTCTAATTATCGGGGGTCACTTCATAAATACGGGCTTTTAGACCTCAAAATATGTTGTAGCTATCTCAGAGCCTAAGGCATTGGATCTAAGTCTGCGCCTTCTTTCTCAACTTGAGGTGGCATTAAGTCTTCTTTACTTATGCCAAGCGCAAGCGCAACAGAACTTGCAATATAAACAGATGAGTAAGTACCCACTATTACACCAAATAGCAGTGCTGTTGCGAAACCATGTATAAGCGCACCACCTTTGTAGAACAATGCAACTAAAACCAAAACAGTAGTCAATGAGGTTATAATTGTACGGTTAAGGGTTTGGGTAAGTGAAATGTTTATAATTTCAACAGGCTCACCTTTGCGAATTTTGCGGAAGTTTTCACGAATACGGTCAGATACAACAATGGTATCGTTCAATGAATAACCGATAACCGCCAATACGGCTGCCAACACGGTTAGGTCGAATTCGATTTGTAGTACTGAAAATAGGCCTAACGTAAGAATAACATCGTGCGCAAGGGCCGACACCGAACCAAGTGCAAAACGCCATTCAAATCGCATTGCTACATAAACAAGAATACATAGTAACGCAACAAGCATGGCCAAGCCGCCCTGCTCTGTAAGCTCCTCACCTACATTGGGGCCAACGAACTCAATACGGCGCATATCAACAGTTGTGCCATCAGCACGCAATGCGCTTAACACTTGCTCACCAATTGTCGCTGCTTTCACGCCATCCCGTGGGGCAATACGAATAAGCACATCTTGGCTGCTGCCAAAGTTTTGCACGATAGCATCTTCAAAATCTGCCTCATTCAATTGTGTACGAATAGATTCTAGGTTGGCCGAATCTGGATAACCCACTTCAATTAAGGTACCACCAGTGAAGTCAAGCCCCCAATTAAGACTGTTCACACCCAAAGATACAAACGACCCTAAAATTAGAATGGTAGATAGCACCATCGCAGGAATGCGAAGGCGCATAAAATTGACGGTGTCGGATAATTTTAATAATTGCATGTTACGCCCCTTAAATCGCCAATTTCTCAATACGTTTACCGCCCCACACTGCGTTAACGATAACGCGAGTAACCAAAATGGCGGTGAACATAGAAGTAGCAATACCAATCATTAGCGTAATAGAGAAGCCTTTAATTGGACCGGTACCCACTGCAAAAAGAATAAGACCAGCAATGAAGGTGGTGATATTAGCATCCAAAATGGTAGAGAACGCACTATCATAACCATGGTGAATTGACTGCTGAGGACTACGTCCATCACGCAATTCTTCACGTATACGTTCAAATATAAGAACGTTAGCGTCTACCGCCATACCTACGGTAAGAACGATACCAGCCATTCCTGGTAAGGTTAATGTAGCCCCAGGGATCATCGACATGATACCCACAATCATCACTAGGTTAGTGATTAGTGCAATATTAGCAACAACACCAAACGCTTTATAATAGACCAGCATAAAGGCCAAAACAGCAACCAAGCCGTACATGATAGCCTGCATACCAAGTTCAATATTTTCCTTACCTAAACTTGGGCCAACTGTACGCTCTTCAACGATTTGAATAGGCGCAATTAGTGCACCAGCGCGCAACAATAAGGCTAAATCGCGGGCTTCTTTTGGTGAATCAAGGCCGGTTATTTGGAACTTACTGCCTAGTTGAGCACGAATAGTGGCAACTGAGATAACTTGCTCGTGTTTTTCAAAAACAAGTTTACCGTCTTTATTGCGTTCACCCGTTGATTTATATTCGATAAATACCGTTGCCATTGGTTTACCAATATTGCCACGGGTTGAACGAGACATTTTATTGCCGCCTTCGGAATCTAGCGATATGTTTACGTTTGGCAAACCGTATTCATCAACGCCACTGTTAGCATCGATAATATGGCTACCAGTAAGCATGATGCGTTTTTCAAGTAACTGAGGGATACCTTGTTGATCATCAATCACTTGTGAGCCCGGAGGTACGCGGCCATTTAACGCATCGCGAATATCGTTTTTCTGGTCAACCATTCGAAACTCAAGCGTTGCCGTCGCATTAAGAATTTCTTTTGCTCTTGCAGTGTCTTGAATACCAGGAAGTTGAACGACGATACGGTCAGCACCTTGCTTTTGAACAAGCGGCTCAGCAACACCAAGCTGGTTTACACGATTACGTATAATAGTGATGTTTTGCTTTACTGCATTATCACGTATTTCTTGCAGTTTGCTCTCAGCGAAGACTGCGCGTAATGTAAGGTCGTCAATTTGATTAAAAGTAAGGTCGCGACTTTGATTGCGAAGAAAAAATTCCGCTTTGTCTAGTGCATCTTCATCGCGAAACGAGATGTCAATGTGATCATCAACTTGTTTCACTCCGCGATAACGAATGCCCTCTTCGCGTAGCGATGTGCGAAAGCCACTTTCTGCATCTTCTAAAGACTTCGCAATAACTTCTGTCATGTCAACTTCCATCAGGAAGTGCACACCACCGCGTAAATCTAAGCCTAATTTCATCGGTGCCCCGCCTAATCCTTCAAGCCATTCCGGCGTATCAGGAGCAAGGTTCATTGCAACGAAGTACTCATCGCCTAGCAATTTTTCGAGGGTTTCGCGAGTTACAAGTTGTGTGTCTGAATCAGAAACACGAACTAAAATTTGTTCGTTTTCAAATTCAACGCGTTTTGGTGTGATATTTTGTTCAGCAAGTGCAGCTTTGACTTGATCAACAGTCGCTTGTGTCACTACGGCGTCTCGGCCTGCTGAAATTTGAACGGCGTGATCTTCACCGTAAATATTGGGAAGTGCATAAAGTGCGCACATTGCTACGACGATGAGCGCACTCAATACTTTCCAAATTGAGTTTTTATTTAGCACTGGATAATCCTTTCGAGCCAGTTCCGGGTAGCGTCCCGGCCCCGGCGTTTGTTACTTACAGAGACTTCATTGTGCCTTTTGGCAACACAGCAGTAACTGAAGACTTCTGAACAACAATGTTATTCGCGTCGTTAAGCGCAACTTCTATAAAGTCTTTCTCTTCTGACACTTTAGTAATCTTTCCAACCAAGCCACCTTGGGTAAGTACTTCGTCACCTTTGCTCAATGATGAAACTAGGTCTTTATGCTCTTTTACGCGCTTAGCTTGTGGGCGGTAAAGCAAGAAGTAAAAGATCAAACCAAACACCGCTAGCATGATGATCATTTCCATACCACCACCTTGCGGAGCACCACCAGCAGATTGTGCGTATGCGTTTGAGATAAATAAGCTCATAAAATTCCCCAAATATTATCGTTGTTATAGTGCCGGAACCGGCAACCCTTTTTGTTCATAAAATTCTTGTACAAACGCGTCGAGCGTTCCCGCATCAATAGCGTCTCTCAGCCCTTGCATTACGCGCTGGTAGTAACGAAGATTGTGAATGGTATTTAAACGCGCACCCAAAATCTCATTGCATTTATCCAAGTGATGTAGATATGAACGAGAATAGTTTTTACAAGTGTAACAATCACATTTCTCGTCAAGTGGTGAAGTATCGTTTCTGTGCTTTGCATTACGAATCTTCACTACGCCTTCTGTTACAAACAAATGGCCGTTACGGGCATTACGCGTTGGCATTACACAGTCGAACATATCGATACCGCGACGCACAGATTCTACCAAATCTTCCGGTTTACCTACGCCCATCAAATAGCGCGGCTTGTCTTCCGGGATCTTCGGCGCAGTGTGGTCAATGATGCGGATCATGTCTTCTTTGGGCTCTCCCACTGAAAGACCACCAATGGCATACCCATCAAAACCAATCGCTTCGAGGCCTGCTAATGAAACATCGCGCAACCCTTCATACATACCACCTTGGATAATACCAAACAACGCGGCTGGGTTATCGCCATGAGCCTCTTTACTGCGCTTAGCCCAGCGCAAAGACATTTCCATAGAAACTCGCGCTTCTTGCTCAGTAGCAGGATACGGCGTACATTCGTCGAAAATCATAACGATATCTGAACCGAGGTCGCGCTGAACCTCCATTGACTTCTCTGGCGTAAGAAGAATTTTTTCACCATTAATAGGTGAACGGAAAGTTACGCCTTCTTCAGTAATCTTGCGCAAATCCCCCAGACTAAAGACTTGGAAACCGCCTGAGTCTGTAAGAATAGGCTTATCCCAGTTCATGAAGTCATGTAAGTCGCCGTGCTGACGAATGATACCAGTACCAGGGCGAAGCATTAAATGAAATGTGTTGCCAAGGCAGATATGGGCACCACTGTCTTTTAACTCTTCAGGGGTCATTCCCTTAACGGTACCGTACGTACCAACGGGCATGAACGCTGGTGTTTCAACTACACCACGTTCAAATACCAAACGACCACGTCGAGCGCGTCCGTCGGTTTTTAACAACTCAAATTGCATATGAAAGCTTTCCCACTGTATCGCGCTTTTGCGCTGGGTATAAAAATAAATTGGGCGGGATTATACCAGTAAATCAGCTGAGATCATGCCCTGTATCTATGTTTATCGCTTCTTATCTCTTAAGTTAGCAATGTAGTGGCAAAACAATTCACAAATTAAGATACGTTCGCAAACTGAATTGCCACTTTGTCACTACGATAAAAAGCGTACTAAGCGCGTTCAATAAACATAGAATCACCATAACTGAAGAAGCGATATTCTTCTTTTATAGCGCATTGATAGGCATTCATAACGTTGTCCTTACCGGCAAAAGCGCTGATTAACATCATCAACGTAGATTCAGGTAAATGAAAATTCGTGAACATGGCATCCACGACTTTAAACTCGAAGCCTGGGTAAATAAAAATTTCAGTGTCTTCATAAAACGGGGCTATCACGTCTTTGTGCCCGCTTTGTGCACAAACTTTTGCTGCTGATTCTAATGAACGCACAGACGTAGTGCCAACGGCAATAACACGCTTTCCATCAGCCTTTGTTTGCAATACTGCATCAACCACTTCTTGAGGCACTTCTGCATATTCGGCATGCATTTTATGCTCTTGAATGTTGTCAACGCGAACGGGTTGAAAGGTGCCAGCCCCAACGTGCAAGGTGACAAAAGCCAAATTAACACCTTTCTCTTTAAGCTCAGCAAGAATGCTGTCGTCAAAATGCAATCCGGCTGTTGGTGCTGCAACGGCGCCCGGCTTTTGATTGTAAACTGTTTGGTAGCGTTCTTTGTCTGAGTTTTCATCAGGGCGGTCAATATACGGGGGTAAAGGCATATGCCCATGTGCTTCAAGTAAGCTCAATACCGTTTCTTCATGGTCAAATTGCAACATAAATAACGCATCATCTCGACCCGTTACCGTCACATTCACTTTATCTTCTAGGGTAAGCTTAGTACCGGGTTTCGGTGCTTTACTGGCTCTGACGTGAGCTAATGCTGTGTTGTCTGAGGTGATTCGTTCAATAAGTACTTCAACTTGACCGCCGGTTTCCTTTTTACCTAAAAGACGCGCGGGAATTACACGTGTATTGTTGAAAACAAGGAGATCGCCTTGCTCGACAAAGTTCAGCATATTGGCAAACATGGTGTGTTCCACTTTTCCTGTTTTTCCGTCTAAATGTAATAGACGACTTGCCGCACGCTGCTCAGTTGGATACTTAGCAATTAATTTTTCAGGAAGCTCAAAGCTGAAATCAGATAGTTTCATAAATACAACGTAATTTTGACCACAAAGTTAGACTAAAGTAGCAACTTAAGAGAAATTTAAGTCGCAAAAATTTTAAACAAACTATTTTTTCGGTTTTCTTTATAGAGACGAACACAAAAAAACCACAATAATCATCAATAACTTAACAAAAAGTATAAATTCTAATAACATATTATCATGGCGTATACGCATATTCTTTTTACTGCATATAGCCTTTAATCGCTTAAACGGTTAAGATATAGTCAGATAGTGATGATGTTCTCCCATAAACAATCCTTATTATTCATGCCCAGTCTCGTGCTGGGTATTTTTTTGTCCTAAAAATATTAAAAACAACATACTGACGTAAAAAGTGCTTTAGTTTACGCGTTTTACTCCTGAAGATCAGTTAAGATTTCTTCAAGTAGTGCCCCATCAATAGGCCTAGCTTTTAATACATAGAGTATTTGTAGCAGTAAGTCTGCCCCCATTATTCCCTTGTTTACCTTGTTTCTCAGGTTATCAGCGCTTTGCTCAACGCCAATTTCCTCTAAACGTTGGCTTAACACTTGGTATTTAACACCGCGTACTGACATTTCAGATTTTACAACCCGAGCTACCGTTTGACGCCATACATTTTTCGCACTCAACTGACACCTCAAAATACACAAATGTGATATATATTTTACAAAAACACACTTTTTTACACTTATGAAGTAAAAAACCCGTTGACGATTATGGCATATTGAGACTACACTGCAAGCCTAGATATTGGCGTGTATGAAAATAACCGCTACAGTGAAGTGGCTTGAATGCACACTTGGACGCTTAGATTGAGAGCTTGTTTAGAGCAGTTAACTAGATTGGTTAACTCAAGCGTTTAAAAAGTTGTGCAGTATTTTCGAATTTAAACACAAAATACTGTTGAAATTTTTTCGAGCAACACGACATTCATATACGACAACATCGCTTCCATTATACAAGGAGACAAATATGAGCTGGGAACTAGAAAGCATCGAAGCTTTATTTAAAGAACACGATGACTTTGTGGTAACGCGTGAGGAAGGTTGCTTACTCATTGCGAACCAAGATGGTATTGACGCATGGCTTGCAATTAGCGGTGAGCAGATATTAGTTGAAAGCTTGCTGTTTGCAGCTTCAGAGGTTAAAGACAAACCTGCATTGGATCATGAAATCTTGTCATCTCATATGGTCTTCCCATTAACCACTGTTGGCATATCTACCATCGGTGGCGAAGAATATTACACCGCGTTTGGGGCACTAAGTGCACAATCCAAAGGCGAGAGTATTGTAATTGAAGTGGAAACCCTGTTTCAGAACGTTGCATCTTTCCTAGATGCTTACGAAACGCACCTTAACTAAAATTTACTTCTAAGGAGAAGCGAATGTCTGTGTGGAAAAAATTAGTAACAGCAGTGAAAGGTGGTGCAACCGAAGCTGCGCAATCTGTGGTAGATAGCCAAGCAATTCGAATTCTGGAGCAAGAAATCAGAGAAGCGAAAGAAGAACTACGCAAATCTGATCATGCACGTACGCAAATTTTAGCGAAGTGCAAACTTTCTCAGCAGAAAGTTGATAGTTTTAATAGCTCTATCGCGGAATACGAAGCACATGCGCGCAAAGCAATTGATACCGACCGTCAACTTGCACTTGATTGCGCGCAGAAAGTGTCTGAACTGAAAGAAGAGCGTGATCAAGAACAAGCTTATCTTGATCAGTTTACACAATCTGAAAAGCAATTAGCACAAAACATTCAGCAAGCGAAAGCCAATTTGCGTCGTCTTGAGCAACAAGTTGATATGGTGAAAGCAACAGAAAGTGTGCAAAAAGCGCAAGTTGCTGTGTCATCACGTCACATGGGCGCCAACAGCAAGATGAAAACGGCAACTGAGTCGCTATCACGCATTCAAGAAAAGCAGAAAATGCGTAACGCTGAACTTCAGGCCGCTGAAGAGCTGGCAAGTGACGAGTCAAGTAGCGATCTTGAAAAACGTCTCGCAGAAGCAGGAATCAAAGGCGGAAAGTCGTCTGCTGATGACGAACTAGCAAGAATTCTAGGCAATTAACTTAAAGGGAGCCCTGTGCTCCCTTTTTTTGCTACTTAACTAATCTAACAACCAATGGTGCTAATGACCAACGGCTTGTTACATATAAACATTAGACAATTCAACACGTTCAAGGCAGAGTAAAGGCTGGCACAGCAAGGGCTACTTCTTTTATGTCTCCATGGATAAAACTGCGTAAAATAATGATGCGATACTTTGCAGAGTCGCGCTGGTACACCATTTTAGGTGTTACCGCATTTTACGCAGTCACTACATATTGGTTGCTGTACGCAGCAGATGAACACGACTTAATCGCCGACGTAGACTTCGTATATTGGTTAGCCGTAACGGCATCAACGGTGGGCTATGGCGATCTCTCTCCTACCACTTCTGCCGGAAAGCTAATTGTCGCGTTTTACGTTATTCCTTTGGGTTTAAGTATCTTTGCCATGGTCATTGGTAGAGTTGCTGCATGGGTGTCACTACAATGGAAAAAAGGGTTGCTAGGTATGAATAGCTTACATCTGGACAAACATATTCTCGTCATCGGCTGGAATGAACAACGAACGATGCTGCTATTGGATTTGATCATTCGCGAGCGAGATGCAATGCCAGAACGCCCTGACATAGTACTGTGCGTAAAAGCAGATATAGCTAATCCGCTTCCCGGTGTTATCGAATTTGTTAAAGTAGACTCCTTTAATAAAGACGAAGACATGGACAGAGCATGCGTATCGAATGCCAGAACCATACTTATCGACAATCCTCAAGACGATGTCACCATGACGACGTCGCTATACTGCTCTAAACGCAACCCTGACGCGCATTTAGTGGCCTATTTTGACGATGAAAGCCTAGTTGGTTTACTTCAAGATCACTGTCCAAGAGTGGAATGCACACCAAGTGTAGCCGTTGAAATGCTGGCAAAGGCCGCCTTTGATCCAGGTTCAAGTATGCTACATCACGACCTGTTAAGTGTAGAAGAAGGTCAGGCACAGTTTTCTGTAAAAATACCTGAGTCAAGCCCAGCTATTTCAGTTGCAAAACTATTTACAAATTTAAAGCGTAAGCACGACGCTATTTTTATTGGTTACGCACCCAACTCACAAGTTAAAGAAATGGTGGTTAACCCGTCTCTTGATGTGACCTTACATGCCGGTGACACGCTTTTTTACATTGCAGAAAGACGAATTAATGCCATTAATTGGTCGTCACTAAATGCAGATTAAGAGGCACAACATTTATGTTCAGTAAACTATTTAAAAAGTCAGCGCCGAAGAAACCACAGGCGCCTGAAATTATGGGCCTTTATTTAGGTGGCTCATTTGAGTTGGATAATCTAAAGCTATCACTTATCGAGCCCGAACTCACAATCGAGCGTGCAGCTCGTTCACAGCTTATACAAGCAGTTGGTGAAGCGCCTTTGGATACGGGTGGAACTATACTTCGCTACTACACCGACGATGACGCATTTCTACAAGTGGTACTTGATGGTGGTCTTTCAGAAAACCACATTACAGATGTTAAGCTATGGCATTTTTACGACACCCAAACCATTGGTAGCGAGGCGCAGTGGAAAACGTGTCTAAATACGCTAATAAGCCAACCCACCTATGAATTAGACGGCAAGGTTTATACTCGCGTTTGGGGTGCAGTTGGCGATGAATCTCCACCTGTAGCAGTTACCGAAACTACCTACGAAGAAGACGGTGATGTTAGTAAAACGGATCAGTTCATGATGTTATATGAACGTCCAATTGACAATGATAGAGTAGAAACCCTCTTGGTGGTTGGAGAAGAAAAGCTAGTTGGCGCAAATCTAGACAGATGCTTAGTGCTATCGACGGGCTTTGACATTCAACCTGCTGATATAAATATAAACGGTTAAAACAAAGGAACTCACATGGAAACTATCTTGCAATCTCTCGCAGGCCTTGGCAGCTTTGCTATGTACTTCGGCTTGTCTATCGTTTTTTTGTTTGTTTTCAAATTGGTTTACGCCTTAGTAACTCCCCATGATGAATGGAAGCTAGTTAAAGAGGATAAAAATGTCGCTGCTGCGATTGGTTTTGGCGGCGCAATCATTGGTTTTTCAATTGCCTTGGGCAGTGCTGCTTCCAACTCTGTAACTGTGATTGACTTTGGTATTTGGGCTCTTGTGGCGTTAGTTGCGCAGTCGTTGGCGTTCGCTATTTTACGCTTTAGCTTCCTACCTACCATTGCTGAACGTATTAACAATAACGAAGTTTCGGCTGGTGTGATGTTAGCAAGCATGTCTATTTCAGTAGGCATGCTAAATGCAGCGTGTATGACCTATTAAGGAGGCCGCCATGACCGACTTCAATTCTTCATCAGACAACGCGCCCAGTGGTTTGACAAACAACACGCTAACCGAAGCGGATTCCACTGATTGCAAAAAGTCACCTGAAACGTTTTGTGAACCAACTCGCCAAGGAAAGCGCAAACGCAGCCAAAGTATAAACCTGCTGAGTATGCGCAAAGCGTTTCGCATCAAGCCACTCGCGCTGGGAGTAGCCAGCGTTATGTTGACAGCCTGCGGTGGTGATAAAGAAGAAGCCAAAATATATACGTCAATTGAAGACTGCCAACAAGACTTTCCCGACGCGCTAGAGCGATGCGAAGCGGCATATCAAACGGCAGTTGACGAGGCTATGCGCACAAGTCCACGGTTTTCTACAGAATACGACTGTGAATACGAATTCGGGCCAAACCAATGTCGCTCTGTAGATAATGGTTCAGGCAGCTTTTTTATGCCGTTCATGGCAGGTTACATGGTGAGCTCTTTACTCTCGCCTAGTCGCTACTATTCTCAACCGCTGTATACCTCATATTCTTATAATTCGCCTTTTCGTTCTCGCTGGATAACCGCTGATGGGTACGTATTCGATGGGGATATTCGAAAGCGAAACTACCGGGTAAGTAAAGATGCTTTTAAGCCCAAACCTACCGTCAACCGCACGATAAAGCGCGGTGGATTTGGTAGTAGCGTAAGAGCAAAATCCTCATGGGGCAGTAGTAGCCGTTCAGGAAGTTGGGGCAGCTAAGCATGTTTAGAGTGCCATGCCAGCCGAGGAGAAACTGGCAGTCGCTGGCCAATGAATATGGTTTTCACTTTCATACGATGTACGGCGAGCCGTACTGGGATGAAAGTGCTTACTACCAATTTTCGCTTAAGCAAATAGAAAACGACATTGAAGACCCCACCGCCGAGCTTCATCAAATGTGTTTGGCGGTTGCCGATGAAGTGATCAATAGTGAAGAGTTACTCACGCGTTTCTGCATTCCTCAAGCACATTGGGATCGTATTCGAACTAGCTGGGAACAGCGAGACCCTAGTTTGTATTCGCGACTAGACTTAGTATATGACGGCAAAAGCCCAGCTAAGCTTTTAGAAAACAATGCAGATACACCAACAAGCTTATACGAATCAGGGTTCTGGCAGTGGCTTTGGTTAGAGCAAAACGTTGATACAGGTATGCTCCCTCGACATGCTGACCAGTTTAATAGCTTACAAGAGAAGTTAGTTCACCGCTTTCGAGAAATAGCCCTGCATTACAATATTAGCCAACTTCACATGACCTGCTGTAAAGACACAGTAGAAGACAGAGGTACCGTTCAATACTTACAAGACTGTGCGAGCGAAGCCGGTCTTACTGCCGACTTTGTTTTTATTGAAGATATTGGCCTTGCCGATACTGGTGTTTTTACCGACTTACAAAACTCGCCTATCACAGATTGTTTTAAGCTGTACCCTTGGGAATTTATGCTGCGCGAAGAGTTTGGTAATGCACTTGATGAAGCGAGCGTTAATTGGCTAGAGCCGTCATGGAAATCAGTCATTTCTAACAAAGCCCTTTTGCCCCAGTTGTGGAAGCGCTTCAGTGGTCACCCTAACCTGCTCCCTGCCTACTTTTCCGATGACATGGATAAAAATAGTCTTTCTGGAAAGTGGATCAAAAAGCCGATATTTTCACGTGAGGGTGCCAATATTTCAATGCTCACTGATGGGAATGAAAATGTACTCAGTTCAGGCCCTTATGGAGAAGAAGGCTTTGTGGTTCAATCGTTTGCTCCACTTCCCGTATTTGACGGCAATCACACATTAATAGGTAGTTGGTTAGTAGACGATATGCCCGCAGGTATTTCAGTAAGGGAAGACAAATCGGCTATCACGCAAGATCTTTCTCGTTACCTACCGCATATTATTCTTTAAGCAGTAGTATTTAGTCGTAGCTAAGGAACCTACATGAAGCCCCTTTCTTTTCAATTGAGAGTACTGTTAACCCTAGGCGCATTGCTCATTGTTATCGAGGTCGCCAATTTATTAACGGGTAATTTTCTCAATCAATTTGGCGTAGTGCCCCGCTCGTTAGCGCATTTACCTTATATTTTCACTGCACCATTTTTACATGGCACACCCACCCATTTAATGGCTAACCTTATCCCTCTATTACTTTTCATGTGGTTAACCATGCAATGGGGTAAGCGAACTTTTGTCATTGCCACACTTTGTGCACTTATTGTTGGTGGTCTCGGTGTATGGCTATTTGGTAGAACCGCTACGCATATTGGGGCAAGTGGTATGGTGTACGGCTACTTTGGCTTTCTTGTTTTGGCGGGCTTTCGCAGCAAAAAAATACGTTATTTGCTTATTTCACTAGTGGTTGCAGCACTTTACGGCGGAATGCTAGTCGGCGTACTTCCCACATCAAAATTTATTTCCTTTGAATATCACCTATTTGGCTTTCTGGGTGGTTTAATTGCCGCATGGTACTGGGCACGCTAGCCAGTTTCCGTATAATTAGCGTCATAACATAATGTCAAAAAAATCATGTCGTAAATAATCTATGTCAGCAGTTCAGCAACCTACACAAAAAAACCAAGGCTTCTTTGGAAACCTCGCATTCAATATTGTCATTCCTGTCGTACTTATGAGCTATGCCAGCTCTGAAGATTACCTTGGCCCAGCTTGGAGTATTGTTGCTGCACTGAGCTTTCCCATTGGCTATGGTCTATGGGATTTAAAAAGCTCAGGTAAAGTTAATGGCTTTTCAATTTTAGGCATCATTAGTGTCTTGTTAACTGGTGGGTTTAGCCTATTGAAACTACCAGCAGAGTACATTGCCATAAAAGAAGCTGCCATACCGGGCATTATTGGCATTGCTGTGTTAGTTACACAATATTCAAACAAGCCGTTAGTGAAAATGCTCATATTAAACGATCAAATAATCAATTGGCCTCACTTAAATGCGGTTCTTGATGCAAAAGGCAAGCAGGCTGAGTTTAAGAAGAAAATAGCAGTTAGCTCTTACATAGTAGCTAGTTCATTTTTCTTATCTTCTGCGCTTAACTACATATTGGCAAAAGTTATTTTAGTGAGCGAGCCAGGTACCACAGCATACACTGAAGAGTTAGGTAGAATGACGGCATTGAGTTACCCCGTTATTGTGATCCCCAGTATGATTTTGCTTATTGCAGCACTGTGGTATTTATTTGCGCAAATTAAGAAGATAACTGGAGAAGAGCTCGATAATTTTATTAATCAATAATACGGTATAGTCTGACAAATTTAAGGTAGCACTAATGCTTTGCACGACAGCTGTATAGTAAGAAGGTTCTTAAGTGAATACGACTTGCGTAGTTTGTTTCACAAAATCCAACGCTCTCTCAAAAACATACGGCAGTCAAATTAAAGTGACTGCCATAACTCCCAATTCAGCATTTATCAAACTAATCGCCTTCGTCTTAACAACAGAATAGAAACGCCAAATAATATTAACGCAGTATTCGGTGTAGATACGACTGTCATCAAAGCCTGCGTATCACTAATCCAGTCAATAAAAGACGAAACGCGCGTAGAACCACTAAAATCACCATAAGTAGAATCAGCGCCGCTCGCATCGATAGATGCGGTGAAAGAATGCACTCCAGCTAAGTACCATTCATCATTTTCATAAATGAAAAAACCTCCACCGCTGTCACCGCTACCAATTGCATACTCAAGGTCAAGGGCAGTACCTGATTGACGGCCTTTGAGTGCATTTACCGGATTTTGCAGATAAAGAGCACTATTAAACAAGCCATTTCCATCTTCGGGTTGAGTACCCGCTGGAGCGTCAAAATCTGTCCACAAAATTCGGTCGTGCCCTTCGTCATTAAAGTTAACCTCATCGACTTCATTCTCGCCTGCTCTTTTTTTTCCTGATGAGGTCACGTCACCCGTTAAACCTGTACCAGAGGCACCAAACCCGACATGTGTGCCAATTTGACCTATTTCATTTGTTTCTTCATATAATGTCGCGGCTTGAACGTTTGAAACGGATTGGTCTAATTTGAGTAGAGCAATATCCCACCCTGTAAACAAATGACCTGAGGCGAATGGATCCCAGCTTTGATGTACAAACCAAGAAAGTGCGTTGTAAGCGGTACCACCAACAGAAAATTGTACATTGGTTGTAGAATTATCATCAAGACAATGCGCGGCGGTTAAAACAAACTCGCTCGATATTAACGTACCAGAGCAACGATAACGACCTCCGTTAGTTGAATATAAGAGATCTCCTACTGGGTCGAACTGCGACTGTTGGGCAAGTGCACGATATCGATTGTCGCTAACATCGTGTCGTATCACCCCTGCGTAAGCTGTGCTTACCGTAAATAGTGCAACAACTAAGCCTGCAAACTTTCTTTTCATTATTTGTACTTCGGCAATCAAAATAATTTAATGATCACTATGCCTAGCACAATCCACACCAATAAATTTTTATTTGGAAAATAGCTACTTAAAAGAGCATTAGGTATAAAATGTAAAGTAATCCGACACAATTATCGCTAATAAATTCTGTGTAAACAGACTTCGCATCGCTTTTTTTTGTTAACAAAAAAACGCGCCATTTGGGCGCTTTTCATCGAAAACTAAACTAGTGAAAGCTTAAGCATTAGTTACAACGCCAATCTTCCTTGAAGTCACATAGCTTTGAGTCTGTCTTTTCCTCATCAGAAGTAAACTCTATATTGCTCTTTGCTCTTTGTGCCTCAACCTTCTTTTTTTGAGGTTGTTTTTTATCAATAAAAGAAAAAATTGTCTTTGCTATGTCTGTGTTATCAATTTGTCCCATAAGACTTTGATAACCAGCCCCAAAAGCAAACACTTCAACATCTACACCAGTGTGACCACTGGTCGTCCATCCTGTATTCGTTTTTGTATCGAGAAACGCCGTTATCGCCCGAAAACGGGCTTCTTCATCTTGGTTGGCAACACTGTCTAATGTTGCAAGTTCCTCATCGGTCAATGATAAACCTAATTGTGTTGCAACATATTCACCAGGTTTCTCTTCTTTTTTCATGCCAAGGGCTATGGTCATCGCTGAAGCTGACATATTCTCAAGGAACTTTGGACTCCATCGATATTCGCCATTCGCGCCTAGGGTCAAGCCACCAGTGCTATGGTCTGCTGTCAGGATAACCAAAGTATCTGGGTTAGATTCCACATAACCGCGCAGATATTCCATGGTTATAGCGAGGTCGTGCATTTCAGCTACAACAGAACCAATATCGTTAGCATGTCCTGCCCAATCAACTTGACTTGCTTCGATGAGAAGGAAAAAGCCGTTATCATTTTCTAGGTGCTTTATGGCGTGTTGAGCAAGGTACTCAAGACGATTCTTTCGCTTGTCGTCAAGCACTGCCGGAAGCGCTACTGGTGCAAATAAACCGATAACATTGCTACCCGCCGGAACAGACGCTAGACGATTATAAGAATCCGCATACTCGTAACCTGCATCAATAAATTGGGCCAAAATATCGCGATCTTCGCGCTCAAAGTAAGACGTACCACCACCTAACATGACATCAGCAACGAACTCTCCATTTGCACGAACATCATAAAAGTCTTCAGCTATTTCGTTGTAATTTTTGCGACTCTCGTTGTGCGCAATGTAAGATGCAGGTGTGGCGTGAACAATCTGTGATGTCACCGCTAGACCTGTTCTCATGCCCTTCATCTTTGCGTGATACATAACGGAGTTTACCGGTTGCTTATTAGCATTTACCCCAATAGCACCGTTATAAGATTTCACACCCGTTGCAAGCGCGGTTGCTGCAGCGGCTGAATCAGTAACGTATCCTGACACAGGTGCAGGATAGGTTGACGCATTTCCCACTAATATATCGTCAAATACGACGCGCTCAATTTCTGGGGTGTTAGGATTATCGACAAAATTTCTATAGGCAGTGGTATACGCTGGGCCCATACCGTCAGCAACAACCATGATGATGTTTTTAGGAACACGAGTAGAATTATTTTCGTGTGATTGATTACTTGAAACAAGTTTTGCGGCTTCTTCTGTAATACCACAGCTAGCTAACAACGCCACTGACGCACAACTAACCAATGAGGTGCGAACAAATTTTCTAATCATCTAAACTTCCCTGAGTTTGAAGGTAACGCCCAGCTGGCAAATACACGTACAGATAGGCACAAAAAGAGTCTTTATGGGGTATAGTGTAAAACAGCCAGACTTTATCCTCAAAGTATTCCGATAAAATACTCTAGACCTAAAAACCGTTTATTTTTCGGCAAGATATTCTCGTAATCTTTGCTGCGCTACATCAACTAACATATCGGGTTGAAACTTAGAAATAAACCGATTACAACCTACTTTCTCAACCATTGCATCGTTAAAGCTGCCGCTTAACGATGTGTTAAGCGCGATGAATAAGTCTTCCATTCGAGGGTCATTTCGCACTTCTGCCGTCAATCGATACCCATCCATTTCAGGCATTTCAGCATCGGTAAACATAAGTAAGATTACATCTGAAGGTCTCTTCCCCTCACCTGCCCATTTTTGTAACAACAATAAGGCTTCAGCACCATTCTTACGTTCAATAATGGTAACACCCAGTTGCTCTAATGTGTCTCTAATTTGCTTTCTTGCCGTGGCGGAGTCATCAACAATCAATATTTTTTTGTCTTTAAAGTGCGAAACAATGTCATCATCAAGCACTTCTTGAGAAATCGTAATGTCATAATCGATAATCTCTGCCAGTACTTTTTCAACATCAATGATCTCCACCAGCTCAGATTTACCCTCACTATTCACCTGAGTTATAGCGGTTAGATAATTTGTTTTTCCAATCCCCTTTGGTGGAGGTTGAATATCGCTCCACGACATATTAACAATGGTTTTTACTTCACCAATAATAAAGCCCTGCACACTTCGGTTGTACTCGGTGATAATTATATTCTTGGCGAAATCCTCAGCTACCGCACTGCGCATTTTGATTGCTTGGCGTAAATCTATGATGGGTATTGATTTTCCTCGGTAGTTCATCACACCTTTTAAGTTACTGTGTGAGCCGGGCATAATATTCAATTTAGGAATATTTATCACTTCCTTGATTTTGAATACATTCATTGCGAAAGTGTGGCGTGTCCCCAATTGAAACATCAAAAGTTCTAACCTATTTTCACCAACCAGCTTTGTCCTTTGATCGACCGATGATAGTACGCTGTTACTCATAATGTTCACTTTTGTCTTTTTTCATTTACTTACGCCAAAAATTCGCCAGTATTCTTGTTCTAAATGACCACTGATTACTGGTATCTTCACCCAATGTGCCACCTGTTCAATCTACATTAGTATGTTTTTTAAGGCTATTCCCCTTTTTGCTAAAAAGGCCCATTAATTTTCCAATTTCCAGCACTAACTAAAAACTCTGCCTAGTGTTAACAGCAACGTAAAAACGCACGGGCATCGTGTCAGCAACCAATTATCCATTGCCTATTCCCTTAAACACGCATTCACCAAATAAATAACCACAATGAAATATATATATTTCTATTATTCTAAATCTCGCACTAGGATGAAATGGAACTAACGGGAACGCCCTACAGCGTAATCGCTAATAACGTCTAATTACGTAACATCAAGCATATTAATTATTATAGTCGGGAGAGACGCTCATGTCGCAATATCAACAAGACATTGATAACTTCGCCACATTAAAAGCAGCACAAAACGGAACTTGGGAAGGTATCAACCCAGAGTTCGCTGCCCGTATGAAAATTCAAAACCGTTTTAAGACAGGTTTGGATATCGCTCGCTACACAGCAAGCATCATGCGCAAAGACATGGCAGAATATGACGCAGATTCGTCTCAGTACACTCAGTCTTTAGGCTGCTGGCACGGTTTTGTAGGCCAACAAAAAATGCTTTCGGTTAAGAAACATCAAGGCACAACAAATAAAAGTTACTTGTACCTTTCAGGTTGGATGGTAGCGGCGCTTCGTTCAGAGTTTGGCCCTCTTCCAGACCAATCTATGCATGAGAAAACGTCTGTTTCAGCGCTAATCGAAGAACTATACACCTTCTTACGTCAAGCTGATGCTCGTGAGCTAGGGGACCTTTTCCACAAGCTAGACGAAGCAAAGAAAAACGGTGGTGACGTAGCGGCTATCCAGGCTGAAATCGATAACTATGAAACTCACGTTGTTCCAATTATTGCCGACATCGACGCCGGTTTTGGTAACGAAGAAGCAACTTACCTTCTTGCTAAGCAAATGATTGAAGCTGGTGCATGCTGTATTCAAATTGAAAACCAAGTATCAGATGCGAAGCAATGTGGTCACCAAGACGGTAAAGTAACGGTTCCACATGAAGATTTCCTAGCTAAAATTAACGCTGTTCGCTATGCATTCCTTGAACTTGGTGTTGACGAAGGTGTAATTGTTGCTCGTACAGACTCGCTAGGTGCTGGCCTTACCCAAAAGATCCCAGTATCAACGTCTGAGGGTGACTTAGCAGCGCAATACAACGCGTTCCTTAAAACTACGCCTGTTGCTGGCGCTGACGACTTAAGCGAAGGCGACCTAGTGCTGAAGCAAGGTGGTCAGCTGGTTAAACCAGAGCGTCTTCCTAACGGTTTGTTCCGTTTCAAAGACAACACAGGTTTTGACCGCGTTGTACTTGATTGCGTAACATCACTTAAGCACGGTGCAGATCTACTGTGGATTGAAACTGAAAAACCTCACGTTGGCCAAATTGCAGAGATGGTTAATGCTATCCGCGAGCAAATACCGAATGCCAAACTTGTGTACAACAACTCTCCATCGTTTAACTGGACGCTTAACTTCCGTCAGCAAGTATTTGATGCATGGACTGAAGAAGGTAAAGATGTATCTGCATATGACCGTGCGAAGCTTATGTCAGCCGATTACGACGATAGTGAGTTGGCTGCGGCAGCAGATGAGAAAATTAAGAGCTTCCAAGCAGACGCTGCGCGTGAAGCGGGTATTTTCCATCACCTTATTACTCTGCCGACTTACCATACTGCTGCATTGTCTACAGACAACTTGGCAAAAGGCTACTTCGGTGAAGAAGGCATGCTTGCATACGTTCGCGGCGTTCAACGTCAAGAGATTCGTCAAGGCCTTGCATGCGTTAAGCACCAAGCAATGGCTGGTTCTGACTTAGGTGACACACACAAAGAATACTTCTCTGGTGAAGGTGCACTTAAAGCGTCTGGTGAAGACAACACAATGAATCAATTCGACGTATAAGTGTTAGCCACTTTATAGCGAAAAAGGAAAGTATCCCAACCTTTCCATTTGGCACCTTCGGGTGCCTTTTTTGTTTCAAACACACACGAATTCGTTCTTGGCGGTATCTGCGCCTCCCCGAATACTTCCTTAGTTCCTTGCTTCCTTAGTTCCTTGCTTCCTTGCTTGGCAAATAAACACCACCTTACAACATTCAGAATATTTATTATCTAAACCAGTCCTAAACTTTCAATATAAAAATCCCATACTCATAAAAGCCAACTATAAAACATAAAATTCATACGGTTACGTAAAAATGAAACAAAAATTTAAGACTAAACGCTTATCTGACAAGCAAATAAAAAACCGATATAATAGCGCCGTACAATTAGATGAAGTGTGAGCATTAAAAATATGAATATAGCCAAGGTCGATCTAAATCTGTTGGTGTACTTAGATGTACTGCTTCGCGAAGGTAGCGTTACTAAAGCCGCGAACCAATTGAGTATTACTCAACCCGCCATGAGTAACGGGCTAAAGCGTCTTCGTGATTTATTCAAAGATCCTCTTTTGGTAAGAACAAGCGACGGTATGACACCCACAAAGCGCGCTCTTGAACTCCAACCTATAATTCGTGACGTGCTTAGTCGTCTTGAAAGTTCAATACAACCAGAAACCGACTTTGACCCGCTTACTAGCGATAGAACATTTCGTATCATGACCAGCGATTATGCTGAGAGTACTTTGCTATTGGAACTTGTCGGTCGCCTCGCTGATTTAGCACCAAACATCACACTAGATTTGATCACCCCAAGTGATGTTACATTCCACGATGTTGAACAAGGTAAAGTGGATATGGCAATTAACCGCTTTGATGAATTACCACTGTCTTTTCACCAAAAAGTCATTTGGTACGACACATTCAGCTGTGTCATGAGTTCTGACCATCCACTGGTTGAAAAATGTGACTTAGATGGCTATTTGAAAGCACAGCATATTTGGGTGAGCAAAACAGGTTTTGGTGTCGGTGTGGGTATCGATCCAAACGAAGTTCAAAAACTGGGTTGGGTTGATGCTGAACTGACAAAAATCGGCAAACAACGAGCCATTCGTGTTTTTACCCGCCATTATCACGCTGCACTGCAAATTGCCAAGCGACAAAAGCTTATTGCAACACTGCCTAGTAAAGCAGCAAGATTGTTTAAACACGACCCTGGCGTGGTTATCAAAGAGCCACCTTTTGATATTCCACCTATCGCATTGAAAATGGCGTGGAGTGCTTTACTTCATCACGATGCAGGACATATTTGGCTGCGCCGACTCATCAGTGATGTGGCCAGTGAAATGAACGCCGGCTAACCATTCATAAAATATATGGCAAAAATACAAACCATAAATTAAAAAACTATCTCTATACACACTACACTGAGTCATCAGATAAATGTATAGAGGTAGTTATGCAAGGATATATTACAAGAGGCCGATTACAAGTTGCTGAGCAACTCTTCAACTTCATCAATCAACAAGCTCTACCCGGAACAGGCGTCGAACAGGATGCATTCTGGCAAGGGACAGAAGCCCTCTTCGCAGAGTTTATTCCGCAAAACCGAGCACTACTGGAAAAGCGTGACCAACTTCAACTGGCAATAGATAATTATCACAAAGCCGGTAATCCAGTTAATTGCCCTGAGTATAATGCATTCTTAAAGAGCATTGGCTATTTGGTAGAACAGCCTTCACAAGTAAACGTAGATACGTCGAATGTTGATGCAGAAATTGCAACCATGGCAGGCCCTCAACTTGTTGTTCCTATCAACAATGCACGATACGCACTTAATGCCGTAAATGCGCGCTGGGGCAGTTTATACGATGCGCTTTACGGTACAGACGTAATTAGCGATGAAGATGGTGCTGAAGCAGGTAAAGGGTATAACCCAGCGCGGGGAGCTAAAGTTATCGCTAAAGCAAAAGCGTATCTAGATAATATGCTTCCACTTGCCAAAGGCAGCCATGCGAATGTTACCTCTTATCAAATAGAAACTGGAAAGCTATTGGCAACCCTTGCCGATGGTGATGTCACAACGCTAGCGAATACAGAACAGTGGTTAGGCTACCAAGGTGGAATTTCATCGCCATCAGCCCTGTTATTTGTGCACAATGGGTTACATTTTGAAATTCAAATAGACCCCGCACATCCAATTGGCGAAAGCGACGCTGCCAACGTTAAGGACGTATTAATTGAAGCGGCACTAACGACCATTATGGATTGTGAAGATTCAGTAGCCGCAGTAGACGCTGAGGACAAAACCTTGGTGTACAGCAACTGGCTGGGGTTAATGAAAGGCACCTTAAGTATTGAAATGACTAAAGGTGGTAAACAGCTAACACGCGCCATGCACGAAGATCGTGTTTACCAACCTTCAAAGCACGCGAACTCACAATCTGAAGTGACTCTCTCAGGTAGAAGTTTGATGTTTGTACGTAATGTTGGCCACTTAATGACTAACGATGCCATGCTATTTGACGGTGAAGAAGTGCCAGAGGGGATCATGGACGGGGTTGTTACTTCGCTTATTGCTAAACATGATTTACTCGGTAATAGTCAGTTCAAAAATAGTCGCGAAGGCAGTATTTATATCGTTAAGCCCAAAATGCACGGTCCTGAAGAAGTTGCCTTCTCGAATGCCTTATTCGGACGTATTGAAACCATTATTGATGTACCAGCAAACACCTTAAAGATGGGCATTATGGACGAAGAACGCCGTACCAGTGTGAATCTACAAGCCTGTATTGCGGCGGCTAGTTCACGGGTGGTGTTTATCAATACAGGGTTCTTAGACAGAACTGGCGATGAAATTCATACCTCTATGCTAGCAGGACCTTTTGCTGAAAAGGCGGCACTCAAAGCAATGCCTTGGATTAAAGCATATGAAACCGCCAATGTGGCCGTTGGTCTTCGCTGTGGACTATCTGGCAAAGCGCAAATCGGCAAGGGTATGTGGCCTATCCCCGATGAAATGCAAAACATGATGGATACTAAAATTGGCCATCCTAAATCTGGGGCGAATACTGCATGGGTTCCGTCTCCTACGGCAGCAACGCTTCACGCACTGCACTATCATGATGTAAATGTGTTTGATGTACAGAAATCGCTAGATGATCAGTTTGATGGTTTAGATGACATTTTAACGATTCCATTGTTGGAGGATGCTTCAACCCTTACTCGAGAAAGCATCAAACGAGAAATTGATAATAATGTTCAAGGTATTTTGGGCTATGTTGTCCGCTGGGTGCATCAAGGTGTGGGATGTTCAAAAGTACCAGACATCAATGATGTAGGCTTAATGGAAGACAGAGCAACATTGCGAATTTCGTCTCAACACATTGCTAACTGGTTGGAACACGGCATAGTGAGCGTCGATTTTGTAAAAGAATCATTGGCACGTATGGCGGTATTGGTGGATGAGCAAAATAGTGGTGACGCTGAATATATCCCCATGGCGCCAGACTTAGAAAACTCAATCGGATTTCTAGCCGCCAGTGACCTTATCTTCAAAGGTAAAGAGCAACCAAGTGGCTACACTGAACCTTTGCTACATGCAAGACGTCGTGAAATGAAAGCGAAACTCGCTAAACACTGATTGCTATTTTAAGGCACCTTACAAGCTAAAGCCGCCCTGCTTTATTTTAAACACGGCGGCTTTTTTGTATCCTCATTACTCTGCACATTTTACTGTTATTTACCTAATGAACTAAATTCTAAATAGTGTGTATGAGCAGGATTTTTGCTAACAATTAATGCAATCTATTATGATCATTAAACTTGGTAAAAATCGCGATACCAAGCAACAAATGCATTGACCCCCGTTTCAACATCGGTTGATGGTTTATATCCTGTATCTTTCGCCAAAGCAGAAACATCCGCGTATGTATCAGGTACATCACCAGGTTGCATGGGCAATAACTCTTTTTCCGCTTCAACGCCTAATGCTTTCTCTAAAGTTTCAATGAAGGTAAGTAAATGCACGGGAGTCTGTGCGCCAATATTATATACGCGATACGGCGCCTTACTTGTACTAGGATCAGGGTTACTTCCGTCCCACTGTTCATTTGGCTTAGCAATCTTGTCCAACGCCCGAACAATACCTTCAACAATGTCATCAATATAAGTAAAGTCGCGGCGGTGATTGCCATAGTTATACACTTGGATCGTTTTTCCTTCTAAAATGGCTTTAGTGAACTTGAACGGCGCCATATCTGGGCGACTCCACGGCCCGTACACGGTAAAGAATCGCAACCCTGTTGTTGGAATGTTATACAAATGGCTATAGGTGTGCGCCATAAGCTCATTGGCCTTCTTAGAAGCCGCATACAAGCTAACTTGGTGGTCCACATTGTGTTGTTCAGAAAATGGCATTGTTTCATTCGCGCCATAAACAGAACTTGATGATGCATAAACAAGGTGTTCAACGTGGTTGTGTCGACAGCCTTCCAATATGTTCATAAAGCCAACTAAATTGGAGTCAACATACGCGTTCGGGTTTTCAATGGAATAACGAACACCGGCCTGAGCAGCCAAATGCACAACACGGTCAAATTTGTGAGTAGCAAACAAATCGGCCATTTTATCTCGCTCTTCCACACCCATTTCAACAAATGAAAAAAGAGAAGCAGCTGGTGACGCCTGTAAATGCGCTAAGCGGGCATGTTTTAAATTCACATCATAGTAATCATTGATATTGTCGATACCAACAACTTCATCTCCTCGGTTAATGAGGTAATGTGAAACTGCTGCACCAATAAACCCTGCAGCCCCTGTAACTAGAATTTTCATTTTTTCCCTTAATCGAATTGATGACGTCCACGATGGCACGAATATATTACTTTCCCAGATGTGGAAAATAGTTCAGCTATGATATGAGAAAGAAAGTTAGCCTTGTTATATTTTTCATAAACTAAATCTTTTTCAGCAATTTGTGAACATATTCAACTGGAATAGCATAAGAAATTCCGCTTGGCGAAGACAATGCACTCTCTTTTGCATCCTTAACTAGCACTTTGTTAATCACACCTATTACTTCTCCAGTTACAGGAGAATAGAGCGGACTACCGCTGTTTCCCGGATAGGCCACTGCATCTAACTGATATATTAAACTTGCGTCGGAAAGCCGTTTCATCAAAAGAGATGACAATTCATTGGCATTGTTTGCAGGTATTGCATCAGGTGTAATTGCTGAAATATAGCCTCGGTGCGTTGCAGGGTACAAGCCTAAAACAGCGCCAATAGGAAACCCTGTAAATGCTACTTCTGTGCCTGGATGCATCATTTCAGGTTCGCTAAGTTTCATTGCAGGCAATGTAGCGTCTAACTTGAGTAGCGCCAAGTCATGCTTTATATCAATAGAATGAATTTCTGCCTTTACTTTTTTTACTATTTGTCCAGAACCGCTGAGTACCACATGATGCTCTACAATGCTTGGATCTAACACCTGTGAAACCACATGATAATTTGTGATGGCATATTGGCCATTGTGAATAATGAAACCCGTGCCTAACACTTTGGGGTTTGCATGCTTTATAGGTGCATCAATTGCCACTGCAACGATACTTTGGGATACTTGTTTTACTACATCAGGAAACGAGTGATTGGCGGCTTGTATGTTAGCTATAAAAAAACAAAAATAACAAACCAGTATTTGTTTGAGCGCAAAATTTACCTCACAAAATAGTCAGACAGTAGGACATATCCATCAATGGTTATCACAAAAAGTATTGTAATCGCCTTTACCAACCCTTTGATGATGTTCAGTGTACTAGTACTTGTAGCTTGCCTTCTACAACGCTTACAAAAAAAAGGATACAGACTGCTCTATCGTATTGCATTCATTTATATATTTTTGACTTCTCAGCCCTATTTCGCAGACCTATTACTTTACCCTTTAGAACATACGATTACTGTATCCGAGCTGAAAAGCGAAGCAATTGATGCCGAATTTATCGTGGTACCAGCGTGTTACTATTTTACCGAAGGCCAAATGACTGAAATTTCACGTTGGCCTCCCTGCGCCTTACAACGCTTGGTCGGTGCAAGTGAGGTATCAAGGGCATTTAATATCCCAACACTGGTAACTGGCGGCTACTTTTTAAACGACAAAAACGTTAGTTATGCTGAAAAAGCAGCTTCATTTCTAGTTTCATTAGGCGTATCGAAGGACAACATAATAACTATTCCTGAGGGAACAACCACAGTAAGTGAAGTTGAAGCTATCAAGAGTTTTATTTCAAACAAAGATGTTGTCTTAGTTACATCAGCTACACACATAGAGCGTGCTTCTGCTGTTCTGTCTAAATACAGCACGTCAGTATTAACTTTTCCTGTAGAGTATCATAGCAACGGCCGATTGATGCCTTATTTGTCGACGCCATCTATTACGGCTTTACATAAGGTACAACAAGCATTTTATGCCTATGGCGCTCAGGTTAAATACTACTTTACACATTAAGAAAGCATCACTGCTATGATATCAATACAACAAAAACACATAAGCACTTCTTTTGAGGTTACATCTTTCCTCAGAACGATGCATGAGAAAATAAGTAGCGACTCTCCTTTTACCTCTCTTTTATGGCAAGAATCTTGGGCATTATCACTCGAACATTTGCCACATCTATATACCTTTGTAAAACATGGAAACGAAATTGGCTATTTCTGGTTGGCTAGACAAAAGGCATCCCTCTTTCCTTTTATTCATACACAGTATCTAAACCAAACTGGCATTCCCAAGCAAGATCAAGTGTGGATTGAGCACAATGATATAATGTGTACAAAAGAAGATAGAACGGATTGCCTTAACGCGTTATTTAACTTTCTTGACAACCTAGTTACCGACAAACTTTATGTTTCAATGGCATTGGAAGATAAATGGAAACAAGAATCATCATCTACTTGCAGAAAATATCACAGTATCCCAATAAAAGGATATCGAACCTACCTCGCAGGTGAAAATTTGGAAGGGTGTTTTTCTAAGAATACCCGAGAACAGACAAGGCGCTCTAATAGACTATTACTTGAAACGTGCGGAAATTTAAGCATTAAGGAGGCGTCGAAAGACGAAGCGAGGGATTATTTCAACTTACTTGGTCAATATCACGTAAAGAGATGGGGACAGACACCCGAAGGAAGTGGTTTCAATAACCCCTTTTTCCTTGCCCATCACACCCATCTCATCAATTACTTTTTTGATGATGTCAGTTTAGTGAAAGTAACGGCTGGAAATACGGTTCTCGGCTACTCATACAATATTGCTTTTAAGAATAATATCTATTTTTACTGTTCAGGAATAAATTACGCTTTTCAGAACAAAAAAATTAAGCCCGGCTACAGCATGCACTTTCTTCTTATGCAATTTTACAGAAATAAAGGTTTTCAATGGTACGACTTTCTTGGTGGTGAAAGTCAATATAAAAAGAGCTTGAGTAGTGAGATTTACGAGTTTAGTAATTTAACCTTTTACCCTGCTTCCCTACTCGGAAATGCCAATTATCTTATGCAAATGCTCAAAGACAAGTTGGCACAATAAGGCATATAGACAATTCATATTGGTGTTCTTTGTTAGGACGGAATGTTTTAGGTACTTTGCGTAGTTGTGGAGTAGACTGATAAATAGCGCTCAGCCATTGCACTTATTGAATACTTATCGAATACTAATTTGTGCGCTTTCTCAACTTTATCTGCTGGAAACGTCGTAACGCAAGACAAGATTTCACAGGCCAACATTTCTTTGTTATCAGGCTCAACAAATGACACTACCGAATCATCTATAAAATGCCGTATGCCACCTACGTCAGTAGTTACAACAGGCCTTCCCACTGCCATGGTTTCTAATATTGTCATTGGCATGGCTTCATAGTGAGATGATAAAACAAACACATCGCACTGTTCCAATTGATGTCGAATATCCTCTCGATAGCCGAGAAATTCAACATGCTCTTGAAGGTTTAATTCATTAGTCAAGCTCTCTAGTTTGCTGCGCTCACTCCCATCCCCAATAATCTTAAGTTTTACAGGTACAGGGCACTTATCAACGAGCTCTTTAAATGCGCGAATCAACAAAGACTGATTTTTCACGGGGTCGAGCCTGCCAACAGTACAAACTACTTTTTCTTGGGCAGGAGCCTTTTCTAGAGCAGTGTAGCTGGGCTGTACCTCTACACCATTTTGAATAAGGTGTAATCGATGTGGCTTTACTTTTACGATTTTTGTCACCCAATCCATCAAGTCTTGCGAGACCACGACATAATCGTGGATGAAAAAGGATGATACTCTGCGAATTAGATTATTCTTCTTATTCAAGCCATCTTGTGCATCACCACCGTGTCCGTGATCACTGTGCACACGCAGCTTTACTCCAGCAAGAAATGCCGTTACATGATATTCAATGGTTCCAAAATTATAGGTATTGATTACATCAGGAGATATTTGCTTTAGTAGCTTATAAAGACGCAAATGACATCCTAAGTCTTTACCAGGGCGCTTTTCTAAACAAAAAACGTCTATGACAGGTACGATAACGTCGATCATTTCAAACTCAGGGGTGAGTGTGATTATGACATGCTCGACTTTTTCATGAGTGCCATTGATGAGATTAACTATTACTTTCTCTAACCCTCCACATCCCATGCTGTAAACAAGATGGACCAGCTTTTTTTTCATTGACTCACCGAATCATGTTTCCGTGTCGGGTTAGTGTAATGGGCAAATACTATATTCGATTTACTATTAGAAAAACATTTTTTTGGGAAAATGAAAAAGTTCATTGGGCAGACTTAGTAATATTAAAATATAAAAAGTGACGTAAACCTATGGAATAGCTTTCACAATGTGCGGGCCTATCGCTTGCGTAATAATTATGGGAAGTTTCTGCCATATTTTAATAGCAAGCCCAAAGCTTTCATTGTCGGGAGAAAGATCCGGCAATGTTTTTCCTTCTGGTACATAATGATACCAATAACAAGGCTGAGGTTGTGCTCCCCACTGTTTTTTAAATTTGTATGTACCGGCATCCACGGTAGAGCGTCCAAAGTCAAACTGCTTAAACCCCTGCTCTATTGCATAACTTAGTATTTGCCAATACAAATACATATTGACCGAAATTCGATTGGCATAACGAACCGTGCTTGCCCATGGGATCTCAAGTTTATCTTTATAGTGCATTAAGAAACCAGCTGATACTGGTTTACCTTCCCAGTAAACCACACAAATCTTGGTGTTATCTGGAAATGTTTCGAAAATATTGTCGAACAATTTTTTACTGTAAACGGGTGTCCCTAAGTCTCTCATGTTTATACAAAACACATCATAGAAATCACTAAGCAGTTCTTTGCCACCAATCTTGTGAGTCACGCCTTCTCGAATTGGGCGTTTTGCTTGAGAACGACGCTTTGACCCTATTGCACTTCCCAATGCCTCTTGAGACTCTGGTAGGTCTAAAACCATATTCACTTTATGTGTAGCAACTGGGAAAGATTCAGACATACATGGTATCGAACAACGGTATTGCACATGGGATACATCTAACTTGTCGGCTAATTGGGTAGATGCGTTAACAAGCCGCGTTGCAATTTCATCACTATTGGCAAGCACACCACCGTAGTTAAAATACGGCATTGACACTAGGAAATTACCAAATAATAGGCTTTTTAATTGTATTAACGGCAGAACACCTACTATTTGGCCTTCGGTGTCTGTTGCTTTTAAATAACGCGGTGTTTGACCTAATGCAGTTCGTATTAAGCTAGCCCATGCAGCCTTGTGATAAAGCGTCCCTTTTTCATGGTTATCGACGAAACCATCCCACGCTTCTATATCATCTTTATGCAAATCACTAATCACATAAGAAGTGTGTTTTCCATCAATCATTTTGTGCATCACCCAAAATTCTAATTCTGCTCATAACTAATTGTTTCTCGTGAATTTCAGGCAAATAAGGCGCTTGAGGTAGCTTTGCATCATTTCTTGTTAAAAACCACAAATTTCCCTCAGCAAACTCATTTGGATTATTAAAATCCCCTATAAACAAATTTCCACTAATAATTCGCTCGTCTTCTAGTCTGCTGCTTATGAGTACATTAGCCTGTCTTCTATCAAAAATTATTAAGTTGTCCTTGATAGATATTTTATTAGTTTCAAACACTTTCGAAACGTTTTTTTCTAAGCCATACGCTATTAACTGGCTATTTGATGACCCATTCCCTTGCTGCAAAATGCTGTTTCTAACAATCAATTCACCATAATTGGCCATATCGATCAGGCGACTATCAATGCTATTAAGCGAAGCAAGTTTACTGTTTTCCACAATGACTTTTTTAGAACGCGACTTAATGCCAGAACCTTGATGCTTTGTACTTAAAATAGAAGAGTAACGGAAAAAAAGTTCGTCGGCTTTAACGTATAATGCATGCGCATATCCATTTCGATTGCCCAGTGATTCAAAGCTGGAATACTCGACAACTACTAATCCAACATCAGACGATGTCATTAAGCCAGATTCAGAATTAGATACTGTGATACCACGAACGGTAAGGTTTTTTCCTTCAAAACGAATACAAGCGCCATTACCAGCAGGCGCTTTTATGTTTACACACGCGATAGACTCTACTTCAACATTATTACCGGAGAGCACTAGTGCAGCTTTAGCATCAGCAAGTGCGCCATCAAAAATAACGCCAGGTTCCCCTAATATAGAGATATCACTGGCTTTAATATAAGCGCCTTCGGTATAAACGCCAGCTTCTAAATAAACCCTACTTCCATTTTTAATACTTGATATTGCGCTTTTCAACGACGTAAAAAGTTTCCCATCAACCATTACGTTAGAAGCAACTGAAATTTCAGTAAAAAGGCTTATGCAAAGTACAAGGACAATGCGAAAAGCAAATCTTGATGATCGAATCATGCAGGTTTCCTTTTCGCGTTTAAACCCTTTACAAAATGCCGCGAGTATCAATGACAACCTTTCTAGCCAAGCTTGCTCTATCAGCAGCCTTAAACTCTTTGTGGTCAACTAATACAACGATGACATTGGCTTTTTCTATGGCTTGACCAAGAGAAACAAGCTCAACGCCTTGTTCGCTTAACGCAGAGGGCAGTTCTTTAATATTGGGCTCAACAGCCAATAGTGAAGCGTTAGCGTTTGCACTCAACGCTTTTACAATTTGAAGCGCAGGACTTTCCCTCAAATCGTCAATATCAGCTTTAAAAGCAAGGCCTAAACAAGCAATCACCGGCTTTTTAAATTCATCAGCAGCCGCAAGAACTTGATTTACGACATAATGAGGCTTTGCATCATTTACCAAACGTGCCTGCTTAATAATTTTCGCTTCTTCTGGGCAGCTATCAACAATGAACCACGGATCAACTGCAATACAATGCCCTCCCACACCGGGACCTGGATTAAGAATATTCACGCGAGGATGGCGGTTAGCTAGTTTAATTAGCTCCCAAACGTTAATTTGTAATTTGTCACAAATAACAGAAAGCTCATTAGCAAATGCAATATTCACATCCCGAAAAGAGTTCTCTGTAAGCTTTGCCATTTCCGCTGTACGCGCATTAGTAACGATACACTCACCTCTGACAAACGTACTGTAAAGCGCTTTGGCTTTTTCACTACACGCTGGAGAAATACCGCCAATCACACGATCGTTAGATACAAGTTCTTGTAGTACATATCCTGGCAAAACACGTTCAGGACAATGCGCTACATTGATATCAGCACTGTCACCTACATCCTGGGGAAAGGTGAGATCAGGACGCGCTTCTTTAAGCCAATGCGCTAATTTTTCGGTAGCTCCAACAGGACTAGTAGATTCAAGAATAACTAGATTCCCCTTCTCTAAAACAGGAGCGATGGCTTTAGCCGCACTTTCGATGTAACTCAGATCAGGGCTATTTTGCCCTGCATTTCCTGTTTTAAAAGGTGTGGGCACCGCAATCATGAACGCTTCCGCAGGCTCTACTTGTACCGTGGCTTTTAGTTTCCCCGTTGAGACGACACTTTGCACCACAATATCTAGATCTGGTTCGACAATGTGAATATCGCCCCTGTTTATAGTGTCAACAGCCTTTTGGTTAATTTCCACACCAATAACTTCTATACCACGGGAGGCAATCACTGCTGCCGTCGGAAGACCAATGTACCCAAGCCCGATGACTGATACTCGATTAAATGCCATTATTTTTTGTCCTTAACTAAAGTTGCTACGATCCTTGAACACGCTTTTCCATCACCATATGGATTGTGCGCGGCCGACATTGTCGTGTAATTGTCTTGATCATCGAGCAACGAAACGGTTTCATTTACTATTTTATCCACGTCAGTTCCCACCAATTTCACTGTACCTGCGGCTACAGCTTCAGGTCTCTCCGTGGTATCTCGCATTACCAACACAGGTTTTCCTAATGATGGGGCCTCTTCTTGTACACCACCAGAGTCAGTAATAATGATATGACTTTCATTCATTAGATAAACGAAAGGCAAATAGTCCTGAGGTTCGATGAGAAATACATTATCGTGGGAAGATAAAAGTCGATTAACAGGTTCTCTTACATTGGGATTAAGATGCATTGGGTAAACAATTTGTACATCTTTTCGCTGTTCGGCAATTTTACCTAGGGCTGTACAAATCCTCTCAAAGCCCCCCCCAAAACTCTCTCGTCGATGGCCTGTCACCAAAATGAGTTTCTTCTGGCTATCTAGGAAAGAAAACTTTTGCTCTAGCTCGCCCGATAACGCCTGGTCATTTGACAGCTTCTTTTGAACCCACAACAATGCATCAATAACGGTGTTGCCTGTAACAACAATGTGATCATTACTTACGTTTTCAGCAAGTAAATTATCGCGAGACAATGTGGTAGGTGCAAAATGATAGCGAGTTAGACTACCCGTCAATTTTCTATTAGCTTCTTCGGGCCACGGTGAATAAAGGTTTCCGGTCCTGAGTCCAGCTTCTACATGGCCAATATCTATTTGTTGATAAAAAGCAGCCAATGAGGCAGAGAATGTAGTGGTTGTGTCACCGTGCACTAAAACTACATCAGGTTTAAAATCTTCCAATACTGGCTTGATTCCCTCTAAAATACTGGTTGTAACAGAATATAAATCTTGCCCAGGTTTCATTATGTTGAGATCGTAATCAGGAACAATCTCGAATAGCGCCAATACTTGGTCGAGCATTTCCCTGTGCTGAGCGGTTACGCACACTTTAGATTCGATATTCGTGTCCTTTGCCAGCGCATGTACTAGCGGAGCCATTTTTATTGCTTCAGGTCTTGTGCCGAAAACAGTAAGCACTTTTTTCATTTTTCAGCCTTGTCTTTGCTTTTTGTTAGACGTATTCAAGAGATGACAATATTCTGCCCTACCTTCTTCCATAATTACAGCCAATTATGCATAAAGCATACACATATCAATTTACTTCAATTCAATTCGAGCAACATGTATTCTAGATCGTGATGATCTTTTCAGTACGTTTTTCAACAAAGGTCAAAAATACCAAATAAATAAACATGAAACGCGCAACTCTTGAATAAATAGCGTCACAACCTGGGAACAGTAATGTATGCTTTCTGTAGTATTAAATGTGATTGACGTAGTCAACAAAATTAAGCTTCGAGAAACAGCTCTTCCCGTATTGTATTTTCATCGTGTGTTAGCAGCGGATTGCGATTTTTGTCCGGATGACTGGCAAGCGAGTAATTTTGAGTTACTCATTGAAAAGCTGACCAAGTACTTTAGCTTACTTTCTCTAGAAGAAGCACTGTATAGACTAGAGAACAAAATACTTCCGCGGAACGCTCTGTGTCTAACATTCGATGATGGATATATTGACAACTACGAAATAGCAGCGCCAATAATTGAGTCTGCGGGAGGTAAAGCAAGTTTTTTCGTTGCGACACAAGGAACTGAAAAAGGCTACTTGTGGAATGATGAACTTATGGAAGTACTAAAAAAACAACAAAACACCAACTCCAACACGGCAGCATGAGTTTTGAACTTAGTTCGATCAAAAAAAAGGCAGACGCGTACCTCGCTCTTGTTGGAAAGTTAAAAGTATTGAGTAATCTCGAGCGAGACAGAGAGCTCCAAGGGTTAAAGCAATGCCTTGGCGATGTCAAAACCAATCGTTGTATGATGACTCCTAAACAACTCATTGATTTACAAAATAGAGGACACAGTATTGGTGCTCATACACATACTCACAGTATTCTCGCTTATCAAAGTTACGCTGTAGCAAATTCAGAAATTACCGCTTCAATTGATATACTCAATGCTTTACTTCCCAAAAAAATCAACTGCTTCGCGTACCCCAATGGTTGGTTGGGAAGAGATTTTACTGAAGCACATGAAGATATGATAAAACACTATGGTGTTAAATATGGATTTGCAACGAATGATGGCGGCGTTACAAGCAAAAGCGAAAAAACTAGGCTTCCTCGATTTATGCCGCATAGAAAAGAACTTAATCAATTTTGTATCGCAGTAAAGAAAATTGCAGGAGAGAAACTGAGTGACTAAACTTAACAAAACCCTGTTAATGGTTGCTTTTGAGTTCCCCCCAAGTAATGGTGCTTCCGTTCCCAGAATTGAGAGCTTTTATCGGTATTTGAAAAAATGGGGCTGGAGAGTGGTTGTACTCACCGCATCGGAACAAGCGTACGAAAGAAAAGACGATTCTTACGAAGATAAAACCGAGGACTTAATTTATAGAGCCATGGCATTGGATGTACCTCGCCACCTGTCTATTAAAGGGAAATACTTTTCATCTTTGGAATTTCCTGACCGATGGGGTTTAACGTGGATCCCCTGCGCATTACATAAAGGAAAGAAATTACTAAAAAAATATAAACCAGATGTCATTTGGTCCACATCCCCAATTCCAAGTACACACTATATTGCTCAAAAGTTGTCTTCTATCAATAGTACACCGTGGGTAGCTGACTACAGAGATCCTTTTCACTATATGAATGGCTCATTAGGTAAAAGTTTAGACAAACTACATAGAAAAATAGATGTAAAGACCTTAACGCAGGCTAGCAAACTTACTTTCGCCACAGAACAAGTGCGAGAACTTTATTGCCAAAAGTACGGTGAGTTAGTAAGAAAAAAACGTAGTGTCATTGAAAATGGTTTTGATGAAAGCAATTTCGAAAAACTTCAAGAAATGGCCGCCATTAGCTCACCATTTTCGTCTGAAAAATTTAGCTTGTACTATTCAGGAGTGCTCTATAATTACGGAAGAGACCCCGTTCCTATATTCAAAGCCATGTCCACTTTACTAAGCGAAGGGAAACTTTCGGAAAAAACATTTGAGTTAGTATTTCAAGGTGCCGGAACAGGAGATGAATTTAAGGAAGTGTTAGAAGAGCTAGGCATATCGAATTTGGTGAAATTTTTAGCTCCGGTTCCTTTTCTTCACGCACTATCTAATATGATGAATTGCAACGCGTTACTACTGATACAAGATGAGAGGTTCAATAAGCAGATACCAGGAAAGCTATACGAGTACTTAAGAACGCAGAAAAAGTTACTGGTTAAGTCACCCATTGGCAGTGCTACCGAGTGTTTAGCTTCACGCTATGACGGTGTTTACAGTTGTTATTCTGAAAACGAAGCGAAAACAGCGCTTTATGAACTAATTAAACAAGCAAATTATAGCTTCGAACGCAATTTGCAAGAACACAGTCGCGAATGCAAAGCTGAGCAACTACACAACACGCTCAAAACACTCTGCGCAATTGAGAATGAAAATACATAACTAACGTCTGATACATACACCCAAAGAGACTTGCTTATAAAATGTACATATCTACACTACTCATCAAGTTGGTATTAGGTGTTTTCAGGAGTAGATGTATGAAGAGCCTGTTGAGTATTTTATCTGCCGTCACAATTAGTAACGCGCCAGTTATCCATGCGGACCCTGAAGTTTTCATGTCGTTTGATTTTGAGAACGGTGAAATAGAACAGGGCTTCGAAGACTGGTACTATTCTGACGTAGGTGAAAACCCTTGCCAATTCTATAATGGTGATTTGCAATCAAAGCTCTGTAGAAATGATGGATTTAAATTATATCCTTACTATAACGGACGCAATTCAGACCACATGGGCTGGTTGCAATACGGATACATTGACGCTAGCTCTGAGTTTTCAGTAAATGGATCTTCGCTCCGAATTCACTTAACTGGTGGTATGTACAAAGGTGCTGATGATGAAGTTTTGTCTGATGGCAAACCAATTAGAAGTAAAAGTGAGTACCAGTCAACCGAAGACTTAGGTGAACAATCGCTTCTACCAGGTGATATATCTTTGTATTACAAAGGCCCTACTTCCACCGCAAAGATACCTGAATTAAGAGACAAAAATCGACTAAATCTGTGGGTCTTAATGCCCAAGGGAAGCGTTGATATAGAGAAGTACTCTACCGATTACCTGACCTCTCCTAGAAAGAGCTTTTCCTTCTACCCTTTCATCAATACAAGTAAAGGGGCGCATTATTACCATCATGTTGCCAATATAGCGTTAGGTGGTTGGACGAAAATACAATTTGATGCAAGCCCTACACATAAGAACAGTGGTGGGACAAATGAACTTCACGCTTTTTCAGAAGGGGGAACAGAATACTCAGGAAACGGCAAAGAGTATTTTTCAAATATTGCAGCATTCAATCTAAGAGCGGATTTTTCGAAATATTTGCCAGCAGACAGCGTGTACTACATAGACGAAGTAACAACTAGTTTTAAACCTTATGAAAATGAAGAAACTATCAAAAGCCTGTCTGTAGGTTTTTCTCCTAAATCAAAAATATTTGATATCTCGATTGAAGACAAATATCGCTGCCTAGATTGCGAAGCAACTTATGAGGTTAGATATTCGTTCGATCCGATTGATAATGCCAATTTCGATTCAGCTTACAAAACCGAAGTCGTAACTAACTTTGATCGCAGCAAGTCAAATAGCGATAGCCTCATTCACAAACCTACAAATGGTTATAATTTAATTTGGGCTGCATTGCAGCTCCAAAGTGAACATATCGACTATATTGAGCCTGGCACCAATATCTATTTTGCCGTTCGAGATGTAACTGAACGCGCCGAAGGTCGTTACTTTGAAGAAGATAATGTTAGTGTAGATGTGCCTGGTGTTGGCATACTCAGAAAGCGTGATCTTGTTAAATCAATTGACTACCAAATAATGGAAGTTGACTACCCCCTTACTATAAAAACTGATGAAATCCAGCAACCTGTTGTTGGTTACAACTATGAACAAGAAATAAACGTTGAAGGAGGTAAGGGTACATATCAGCTTCAAGCTTTAGGACTGCCTGACGGACTAAGCATAGATGGGACCAAAATCATAGGTGTTGCGTCTCAACCTAAGTCCGATGTTATCACTTTGACTGCGATGGATGAAATTGGTCAAAGCACTGATATTCAAGTTCAGCTAGATGTGGTTACTGAAGATCAATTACTTGTTTCTCAATGCAAAACTGTAGTTGCTTTTTCTGACTCTTATTTGCCAACTGTACACTACGACACCGTATTTAGTGATATCTATACTGGCTTTCACTTAAGCGGTATGACAACACTTTTAGGTTCAAACTCTCAATATAACTATCAAGGAATTTCAGGAGCAGGGATTCAGCTTGATAAAGGTGACAAACTTAGACTCACTTGGAAAAACATAGGCGACAGCCCCGCAACATTTCACCCACGCGTATCTTTTACTGAAGAAGGCCGCTACGACCTTAGTAAAACTGACAGCTGGAAAACCATGCCAGTGACAACCGTAAACAGCGATGAAATTACAGTTACAGAATATAACGTAAATGAAACTATCTATGCTACGCTTATAAATATAAACAGTAACTTTTCTAACAACAAAACGCTGCTACTTGAAAAAATCGAGCTTGTTAGTTCTCAGTTTAATTTGTCAGATACATGTCGTCCTCCTATTAGCTTCTCAAAAGCTGAAACTGAAGCGAAACTTTCCTCTGACATCTTAATCGCTGATTTTACTAGTCTTAGTCCAAGTATCTCACAAGATAATCTACATGAAGCGTTCTCTGAAATCTTTATGGATACATACACTGGCTTTCACGAAAGTGGACTAACAATTCTACATGGCGATAACAGTAACTATAATTATCAAGGCGTTAAAGGTACGGGCATAGAGGCTCCTCAAAATGCGGTAGTGAAGTTAACCTGGAAGAATTATGATAGTGGTAAGTATGTATTTACTCCCAACATCAGCGTTGATTTTGAAGGAAGACGAATAAACGGTGGTACTTGGTTCGGAATGACTGAAACATCAATAGAACCGTATGAAATAACGACATTCCAGCCTGGAGAAGCTTATAGTTACATAGCTCTTTCGGACTTGGGTACTTCTTGGTTTGATTTGGTTAACATCAATGCGAACGTGAAAAATAACAAAGGGATAGTTCTTGAAAAAATTGAGTTAGTATTCAGCGCAAATGATTAAAAATGACCTCTACCCCAAATTTAACACCATGACATTGATGAGATTTCCAATAAGTTGGAGACAATGGAGATGTCGAAATAAATCAGTAGCTGCACGCTTAGTGTAGCTACTACTTGTTAAATGAGTGTTTTTAGAGGCTCTTTAACTCGAGAAGAAACGAACTTATGGCATTTGGCATTTTCTTACCAAATCAACTGCTAAATTAAATTTGGTCACTCTTTTAATTAACAAACTGACATTAGAGTTATGGCCAGTTTCTTCGAATTTGGAAGCAAATACCTAATTGCGAGGGTATTTTTCGTTAATGATACTTTCGAAAGATTGCACTTGTTTTGGATACAGTTTTATAAGGTCTGCGCCAAGTAACCAAGAAGCCTGAATTTCTATATGACTTTGGTCAAAGTAGAGAGGGCTGTGCTTTTGGTAAGGTGAGCATTCGGGCTTACAGACTAAGCCATTGAAATCGATAAAGTGCACATTGGTTTGTGAGTTTGCATAGGCTCTTAAATCTTGGTTTATGCTTTCGATGAGGGTTTGATCAGATTGCGTATTATCGAAGCAGTCTGACATGGGATAATTTAGTGACTTGGCAAGGCACTGACGATCATATCCTTTAAAAACAGGTGCCTTCCCTATCAATACAACTTTTTTATCGTAACTTAACTCGCTGAGTGAAGCTTTAAATTTGGCTAGAAAATCATTATTACTCTTGTAATAAGAAGAGTATGCAGCTGATATGATAATGACATCGTATTTATCCAAATAGTTCGAAACAATCTCGGAAGAAGCGCGACAATCACTATATCGCACGTGATTTACAAAGCTTTCTGCCCCCTTTAATAATGGAGGACATGAAGCATGTGAAATATTTCGAAAAGACCAGCCCTGGCTCTTTGCAATTTGACCTAAAATTCCAATGTAATGAGCAGCATTTGAGTCTCCCCATAAAAGTACTTTAGGTTCAACGGCGTCGATACCAATGATGCAATTAGAATCGGACAAATGTTCGCTCTCAACTCGCCAATATTGGCACACAAAGTCGTATGAATTAGGTGCTTTGGCATGATTGTAAGTTGATGAAAGCTTTGTTTGGTATGATTCCGATAATAGTCTGAGCCCCAAACCATCTGACTTTATAACAGCAAAGGACAAGAGACAAATACATAAAATAGGAGTTAAGAATTGCTTGATTACTAACGGCTTAAACTCTATCTGATTATATCTAAACTTCTCTTCTATCCATTTCCAATTCAACCAAGCCAAAACCAATATAACAAGAAACAAAACTAACTCAGTGAGTAAGCTAGGCGAACCGTAACCATATCGATAAAACGCCAACACTGGCCAATGAACCAGATAAGCTGAATAGGATAATTTACCCACCCAAAGAATAGGTTTGCTAGTCATAAGGCGTAAGACTGGACTGTTGTTTTCAAACCCGCTGTAAATGAAAAGTGCTGAACCAATGGTTGGAATCAGATACAAAAAACCCGGAAATGTCATATCACTATCAATGAAAATTGATGCGCCAATTAATATAACGATCGACAGATAAAATAAGATGTGTGAATCAGTTCGTTTTTGTAACCAACCAAAATACATTAAGGCGGCGAGTAACCCACCAACTAACAGTTCTCCTGCTCGTGTAGGTAACATGTAGTACACAAAAGAGTGATGAGTACTTATTAACCACTCTGCTATTATTGCGGAGAATAGAATAGTAAGAATGATCAAAATGATAAACACTGGCTTGGGTATACGATTAAGTAAAACAAGTATCACCAAAGGCCAGATTACATAAAACTGTTCCTCTACCCCAAGAGACCAATAATGTAGTAGAGGTATTGTATAACTGCTTGAAGCAAAATAGCTCGTATCTTGAAACTTCCAGAAGTAAATATTGGGCAAAGAAAATGCTGACCAGGAAGCAGACTTAGCAACTTGGATTGCATCTTCAGGTAAGAACAAATACTGAGCAATGATTACCGTTACTGTAATGACAAAAAATGAGGCCGGCAGAATCCGTTTGATACGACGAGCATAAAAGTCTTTCAATGAAAACTGACCTGAGCCTGCGCTCTGCATGATGTGGCTGGTAATTAAATAACCCGAAATAACAAAGAACACATCGACACCAATAAAGCCACCTGGTAGGTATTCATGATTGATATGAAAAAGAATGACAGTTAGGACCGCGAAAGCCCTTAGCGTGTCGATATGAGCATAGTAAGTATTGATTTGTTTCATTTGATATTCGATAGGCTTAGCTCAAAATTATGAGCCGATATTAGACAACCACTCAGCATCCCTATAAGTTACCGTAAAATCCGTATTTCCTTTGTAAGACTCATTGTCACATACACGATTATTTCGCATTATGACGTTTGAAACACCCTGAGACTTATTTAGCGTCTCAGTAACTGATTTTTATCTCTACAGTAATCTGCGTCTTTGATGGTGCGACTATCCATCAATAAACTAGCTAATCCATTCGACTTTTCATGCATTCATCGATGTACTAGAGTCTGTGTATATTTGTTCATTTTTTGTGTTGGCGGTCAAAATTCTCCATCGCAAGGTGTTGCTGGTGCAGTTTAGTGACCCAAATATGCCAGTAACAACAAAGTAAGGGGCAATTTTGACCCTCAACTTCTCAACATCGATTTAAGCTTTTTTATTACCATAAAAGCTCTTGGGTAATTGAACTCTATAGCCTCTGAAAATAACTTCTTCGTTGACTTTTTATGTCGCTGAAACAACTTTTGGTCATAATTTTTTGCTTTGATTAATATCTCTGAAAACCCCTTACTTTCAATCTGCCTAATTTTTGTAATCTCTTGATTTAAGGAGCTTGTGTTGTGTTTCCAATTAAAGTTTAAAAGCGCATACTCTCTTGCGTCTGCTTTAAACTGTGAAATAGATAATTTATTGTCTACATAAAATTGCATTTTTTCAGTTAAATCAAAAACCCCTACTTCACACTGAGGCCAATAGTACCCATCCCACCTAGACCAAAACTTATCAATCTTTACTACTTTTCCGTTGATCGAAGAATCCACAAACTCATTCATAGGATCGTAGTCAGGAACAATCACTGGTAAACCAGATGACGCAGCTTCAAGAATAGTCAAGCCTATGCCTTCAAGTCTGGTTGGATATACGTATACGTCACCTTTGGTGTAAAGACCCGGGGCACCTACCGTACGTTCATGTATTTCTAGGCGATCTTGAGACTTTAAGCTTAATATCAGTTGCTCCAATTCGGGAAAGAAACTCTGTATACTAACTTGGCTATGAATGACTAATTTTGCTTCCCCCTGAATTTTTGAAAATGCCTTTAATAATAAATCTGTGCCTTTGCGAAATGGATTCATTCCCGCCGAATGAAAGAATCGGATCCTTTCTGGCTCATTAACACCGTTCTCAGGTCTATATAGGTCAGTGTCTGTGCCCCAAGGGAGGAAAATACACTGTTCGTGCCAATCAAATACGCTGTGGTGCTTCTTAGTATTACATATTAAAAAATCATACAGTCCGAACATGGGTACTGTTTGTTCGGTGTAATAGTCAATGTAAGCACCTGTCAAAACGGAAAGCTCTCGACACAATAAAACAGGCGCCCATATTTTTTGCTCATTAAATAAAACCAAGTCTAATTGCTTTTCTTTGATCCACTTTTCAAAGTCTTTCAAATTTATGTCAGTAAAAGCATGAGTCAACGGTGCTTTACCCCATGTGACATAGTCATAGTCCCAATTAGGGTCGCCAATAGCAAATTTCTCTCCGCCTCTAGCGTAAACAAAAACCTGGTTTTGCTCTTCTAAAATATCTTTAAACTGTCGGGAAACATAGGCTGCTCCACGCTCAAACCACGTTGTGACAATTCCAATTTTCATTATTTATCCCAATCTAATAAATTCACGCTACCAATCAATACCCAACATTTTCTTTATCTTTTTTTCAATTATCGAAGGGACTATAGGCTTTAAAAACGGACTAACTTTCATTGATATACGTACAAGTGTTGGTTTAAAAACAAGTCTATTCATCCAAAATAGAAACGCTGCTACTTTAAGATGCAAGTCCATTTTTTTAATTTCAACCGTTGAGTCATTTAATACCGCATCCAACGCTTTATGCTGAATTTCAGTCAAATCATCCAGGTTGGACATTGATGTGTTAGATGAGTTGATAACCTTTTCGAATACGTCATTAAAAGGGAAATCTAGATCGAAAACGTTGTTTTCATAGCCAATGCTTGAAAATACCGTTCGTAGTTTATTGTCGTAAGCTAACGCGACAAAAGGAGTCTTCAATAAAGCCGAAAATAAATTGGCGTGTAAACGCATTGATATCAAAAAGTGTAGCGAACCTATAGTTTCAAGCGTCGATTCGAAAGACTCATCTTTTGCTAGAACAATATTATTTCCAAACATTTCATGTAACTTCCCAAACAACAAAATATCGCTTTTTTCATACGGGATAAAAACAATCTTATATTCAAGGTCAATAAGTTTTTTGAGTAACAAAGATATACTATTGAGAGGCAACCCGGGCCAATCTCGAATGCAAAGACCTATCTTGTTTTTACTCTTAGCTTTTAAAATTTTGTTGATTTTGATGAGTAAAATACTGTCCAAAGCAGTACGAGAAGTACCAGATTCTATATGTAGCGTATTCTCAATGTAGTTTTTTGAGTATTCATCCCTAAAATAAACTACATCATTAAATCTCATGAATGTATTTGCGAACTGCTTTCCTAATTCAGACTTAATTGGGCCTGCTCCAACTCCTATTGCGACGACTTTCTTATTAAAAACTTTAGCAATTGAACAGAGAAAAGCTCCGTGTTCTAGCAGTTTAGTACTGTGCACGTCCTGTAGTAGTCCACCACCCGCAAAAAGCAAAATATCAGTATTCTTAATAACCTTTATTAATTCAAAAAGAGCCTTAGAGTCTAAAAGCTTACCTGGGTAAAAGGTTTCCACAAAGCTTACATCGTATTGCATATACTTTTGGCTTAGTTCAGGTTGGCCACTCGCAATGGTCACGTCACAGTTGTGATCTTCTTTAAGGCTTGCAGCGACCGTTAGTGCTATAGCTTCATCGCCGACGTTGATACCACCAATATACCCTGCAACTAGTACCTTATTTTTTCGATTACCAGACTTTTTACTTACTGAAAAGCTCATACCTATTCCGAAGTTTAAGAATTACTTTAGAACCGCTAAACGCTGCGCCACTCTGCTTTTCAGCTTAGCAATTATAGAATTATATATATAGCTTTTATCGAAAAATTTCGAGTAGATAGAGATAATTACGAAGTAAATAGTAGCAAAGAAAAGGACTTTTAATATCGCTAAGAAAATCATGTTTGTGTATTGGAAAATCAATAGCGAAACGTAGTTAGTTATTAAATATGCGAACATGCATGCCAATATAGGTGGGAGATAAGTTTTACACAGCATAAGGTTTGCAATGTTAAGTTTGTTTTTAACTATATATAGTCCGATTGGAGACGTAATAAACGCACAAATTAATACGCTTAATGCGCCACCTTCAGCTCCATATTGCGGTACGAAATGCAATAGCAGAGGAATAATAAAGAATAGTCGAATCACTGAAATTTTGAATGGAAGGTCTGGCCTTCCTAGCGCAATAAAAATACTACCTATGTTTTGGATTGAACTACGTATCAACCCATAAAATGCTAGTAAAGAAATTACTGGGATAACAGGAAGCCACTTTTCTCCAAGTAAGATTGTGACAAGCTCTGTTGAGCATAAAGCTAGTATAAATGAAATTGGTGCTGCCAACATTATTATGAACTGTGTAAAGTTTATAAATAGCTCTCTTAGATGTTCGAGGTCATTTTTAACTTTAGAAAATGCAGGAAATAAAGCTCTGCTTAAAGGAAAAACAATTTCGGTTGTAGGTAGATTCGAAATTTCATAGCCAATGGTATAGTGGCCCAATTGGCCCACGCCTGCTTTTTGGGCAACTATCATATCTGTAATTTTGTGATTGATGAAGATAACTAAATTGCTTAGCAACAACCATTTAGAAAACTTGAATAGCTTTTTTGCTTCAATTAGCGAAGGTGAAGGTCTAAATGGATGCATTACATAGGAAAGAAAACACCTTACAAGCTCATTTATATAAATCCCAATAACCAAAGCCCAAAAGTTTTGTAAGTAAAGAGCAGAAGATATAGTGACTATAAACGACGAAATTTTAGCGTATACTTCTAAATTGAACTCTTTCTTAAGTTCTAGCTCCTTGCGATGTAAAACAAAACCAATATTATGGAAGCTTCTAATTATGGGGATGAAAGCGACTGCAAAAATAAGCTCTTGAATGTTTTTTTCATCAAAAAATTGGTGAGAGAAAAAGCTAAATACGACAATAAGTGTCATTAAAAGACTCCCACCTATCAATTTGCATGTCCAAGCAGAATTTAGAGTGTCGTTATTTACATTTTTCTCTTGAATTATATTTAAATCAAAACCGAAGCTGGTAAAGATCTCAAAAAATGCAACAGTAATCATAGCTAGTGCAATTAATCCAAAGTCACTTGGAATTAATATTCTGGCTAGTATTATAGTGCTAATAAATCCTAGCCCTTTAATTATTAATCTAGCTGACACTGTCCAAAAAGCACCTACCGCAACTTTTCTATTCAAACTGCCCATCAATAACCTCTATGTTTTTAATAGCAAAATTGCACATTGATTATTCACACAATATAGCTGAGATGGCTTTGGAGGTCTGCCTTTAAGGACATCTGCACGGATATTACAACTGCTTTTCATATTCAATCCAGTTTTAGGTAACGGTAGAGTGAATCTACTCTATGCTCCCAATCATTCAATTTAGCAATTTTCACCTTATTTTCATCAAACGTAGGTTCAGACAGTGCAGTTTGTATTGCTTGTATCCATGACTTTTTATCCGAAGCAATATGAATATGAGCACTATACTCTCTCACAGCATCTATATCAGAGCTTATTATCGGCTTGCCTGTAGAGAGATATTCATGCATTTTTAGCGGGTAGATGTATTTGGACCATGTGCTACCGTCTGTTTTGTATATCATTATATTGACGTCTGAATGCTGTACATAACCGATCATTTCAGTTTTTTCTTTAAAACCCAATAAAAAAATATTAGGTCTTCTTTTTATTTCCGTTATCAGCTTCTCGGGTAAGACATTCTCTTTCAAGTTTCCAACGAGAATAAAGTTTACACTCTCTAGCTCTAACGACAATGACAACAAGAGTTCAAGGTCAACCTTCTCATTGATAGAGCCAGTGTATGTTACCTTCGGACCAGTTATCTCTTTGAGTTCAGCGGGTACTTGACGGGGTTTAGAGAAAGCGGCCGAGTCGACTCCGTTTGGTAAAAAAAGAATATCTTTTCGACCAGTTTTTTCGATTATTTTTTGCTGTAATAATTTAGAAGAGCATAAAACTACATCAGCTTCTTTGAGCAACGTCTCATCATCTTCCCGGTACAGCTCATATCCTCTCTGAAGAGATAGATCATCATATAGGTGATATACGAGTAGTTGCTTTTTGACACTTGATGTCTGTTGATAAAATTTAGGGTGGAATAGATACAAACAAACCTTTTCATTCCCCATTAGTTTGTTAATGTATAAACCAAATAATTTTACAATCAAACCATCAAGATAACGAAGTTTTGGAACTCTGCAAAAAATTTTAGAAACAGAAAGGATATCTACATTATCTCTGTGTTTTAACACATTGAAGAAATTCGGAGCTTTAAGATAACCTTGCGTCTTAGTATCCCAGCTAAAAAACAATCCTGTTGAATATGTAACAGTATTTTTTCGACCTATCCTAGAAAAAAGCTGTTGCCTGTTCATCCACTGCTCTTCCCAATTATTGGGCGCAAAAACTAAAAACCTCATCTTGGCTCCTCAGCACTGTAATTTCGAAAAGATAGGAGTAACTTGAGTGACGTCTATATGTGTAAACACAGCGAAGTTGGAGGCTCTCCTCCTATGTAAGATACGCTATTTATATCTGTCGAGCTTAACTAACAAATCTTCACACAAAGCTTTCACGGCACTATGAACTTCCTTCGGGCTTTCTTTTCTTATGGACTCCGAAGAGAATGCATTAGAGAAGGCATATTGTGTTAATTCGAAACCTAATATAGAAGATAGGTTCGTGAAATGGTATTCAGGATTGTGCACCAAGTCTTCGTACTTCCATAACAGAACTTTTGGGTGTTTATCCAATCCTTGGTAAAAAAATAGAGAATTTCTGACATACCAAAACAAACAAGCACAATCCAATTCCGTTAGTTCTTCAGAATAAATAGCTTTGACTTTCTCTACTAATTCCTTCGGAACGTTCTGGGAACGCCAATTATTCTCATCGCAATCTAAAATGGGTTTCAGGTTTCCCCTACCGGACGTACTGGGAAACTTTTGGAGGTCAGAAAGCGCAACGTCAATATAATTGCGATAAATCCAAATGACAGTGACATTTTCCAGAGTATCTAAAAGCTTATTGGCATTTTGACTTTCAACCAAAGGCTTCATTACTATAAGAGGGGCTTTAACTCTAGCAAGTGTCTCTTTTACGTCTGATAAAGAATTTAATCTAATGTTATTCGGGCAACTCGAAGATAGAGGGCTAAACTCGCCAAAAGTTCGAGTATAAGAGAATGAATCAAGCACCCTTGATAACAGAGTCGTACCAGACCTTTGACACCCTAAAATTGCAACTATCTTTGACGATGTATTATTGGCATATCTAATTTGCTGGTAAAGCGGTTTTATATATTTTGATATTTTTGTTGTGGAGTCTGTAACTTTATTCTTCATTTTACTTGTTACTCATCGAATGTTTGCTTTGCACACCAATCCCAAGTGTACTTTCCGAATATTTCAGCACGGTGTTGTCTACTGCTCCCATCATTTAAAAGCGTTGACAGGGCGTTCCCGATATCATCGCTATCGTCGACATCAACCAAAATTCCTAAATCATTTTCACTTTCGATAATATCAGGAGCACTTCCAACCTTAGTACTTACCGAGGGACACCCACAAGCCAAAGCTTCAGTAAGCACATTTGGACTGCCCTCCCCTCTACTAGACAAGCAAAAAACATCTGCAGCGTTATACCAATCAACGAGTGTTTCGTTCGGTACGTTCCCAACAAAATGTACAAAGTCCTCTAAATCATTTTTCTCCACTAACTTTTTCAATTCACTTCGATAATCACCTTCAGGTCCCTCGGAACCCAATATGTAAAAGTGAAATAGCTTTTCTTTAGAATCAATTCTAGACATAGACCTAATGACAACATCAAAGCCCTTGCGATGGATGAGAGATCCCACACCAAGTACAATCTTATTCTTTTGGGGTAAGTTTAGCAGCGCTCGACTCTCTTCAATGGGCTTATAAAAAAACACATCAGTATCCACACCATTACGAATCACGGTAATCTTTTCTTGACTTACCCCCATTGATACCGCTTGGTTAGCCATCTCAGTACTCAACGAAATAACGCTTCCAACTTTATTAAGGTATTGAGCCACAGACTTTTCACGCACATCGCCATCTTGAATATGAAAGGCTTCCATACCTCTAAGAGTTACTCTATAAGGAACACCATAGCGCTTACTCAAATAGTCACCTGTTGGAAGGTCAGGAAAAGTCCAATGTAAGTCGACTAAATCAAAATCGAATCCAATCTCGTTAATCACCTTTTTCACTGCGCTACGATATGTCGGAATTTCAATCCCTTTTGCATACCCTGGAATTGATAGATATCTGGGGTGATATATGGTTAATTTACCACGTTGTGTCTTAGCGGGAATATTCCTTAAATGTTTAAACCTATCAATAAAGGAATGCAAAGGTGACCAAGGTATAGGGTTTATAACCGTGATGTCGGCATATTTAGCCATAGCATTTAAGCGATTGTACACAAAAATGCCGTGATTGGGCCTTTCCGAATTTGGAAATAAGTAGCTGATAGCGAGTATTTTTTTTCTTATCATCATGGCTTAACTGTTATTTCTCAACCACTCTTCCAAAACCACCAGTTGCCACAAGGTTTTGTGGTGGTCGTACTTATCGTCATTGTGCTCCTCAATAAGTTGCGCAATGCGTTCCTCTCTGAAGAATTTGTGAACCCGAGTATCTTTAGCTAACAGTAAGTTCGACGCATATTCTCTAAGTTCATTTTGAAACATCAGCTTTAACGGTGTAGGAAAACCCATCTTTTTTCTATAAATAATGTCGTTAGGTAAAATACCTTCCATCATTTTTTTAAGTGGATACTTCCCCTGACCTTTATTAATCTTGTATTTTGATGGGATACTGGCGGCAAATTCAACTAACCTGTAATCGAGAAACGGAACCCGCAGTTCCACTGATGTAGCCATACTCATGCGGTCAGCTTTAATCAATAGATCATCTACAAGCCAAGTCTTCGTATCGAAATACAGCATCTTACTTAATTGGTCGTTGTCTTTTGTTTTATCAAACAACTTAGCTGCAAAGGCACCATGGCCACTGTCTGCTTTTGCTTGTTCTAACTCTATCCTAAAATCGGGACGGTACAATGCCTCTTTTTGAGCATCGGGGTAAGTCGACATTCCCTTGTAACGCTTTTCTATTGGTTGTGTTGCCATATTCAAGTATTTAGATACCTTGTGACTTTTACCCAATACTTTGTTGGCCATCCCAGCAAATAGCTCTGTCCCTTTTTGAGTGACAACGCCACGGTACTTCTCTAAAACATTCATATACTGATACAAGTCGTAACCAGCAAATATTTCGTCAGAACCTTCTCCTGAAAGCGCTACTGTTACTTTCTCTTTGGCTAGCTTAGATACAAAAAACAACGAAATAGCCGCGGCTTCTGTTACTGGTTCATCCATCAAATGAATATACTCAGGAATAAAGTCGGCAAACTGTCGAGGAGTAATTTTCAGCTCATGATGATCCGTGCCAAATTTTTCAGCGACCATTCTAGCGTAATGTGTTTCATCAAATTTTTTACCGAAATCGTATGCAATAGAAAATGTTTTCAATGGCTCTTTAACTTTATCGGCAAGCAAACCAACCACCGCACTCGAATCAATACCACCGCTTAAGAAAATACCTAGCGGTACGTCACTTCTTAAGCGTAAATCTATCGCACTTTCAAGCAATCGTTTACTTTCATTTAAGTAATAATCAAACCCTTTATCGTTGTCATTATCAAACGTTAAGTCCCACCATTGTGAAATCTTCATTTCGTGACCTTTCACAATGGCGTAGTGCCCTGGCATTAGGCGGTTAATACCTTTGTGCAAAGTTCTTTCACCAGGTATGTAGCCAAAGCTCATGTAGTCGTCAATCAAATCTATATTAAGCTCTGGAAGCGCATTTAACCCTTTTAATATTGCTTTGGTCTCAGACGCGAAGATAAACTCATGCTCGTCTTGATAGTAGTAAAGAGGCTTTATGCCCAATCGGTCTCGGGCTAAAAATAGGGTTTCGGTTTCATTATCGTAAATAGCAATGGCAAACATACCATTGAAGCGATTTAAACAACCTTCACCCCACTCAATGTAAGCACTCAAAATAACTTCAGTGTCCGTGCCTGTTTCGAATGTGTAACCTTTCTTTTGAAGTTCGGCCCTAATTTCGATGTAATTATAAACCTCGCCGTTATAGGAAATAACGAAACGACCATGCTCTTCCACTCTAGGTTGGTGGCCAGCAGGCGTAGGGTCTAAAATGCTTAAACGTAAATGAGCAAGGCCACAATGCGAATTACTAGAAATCCAAATTCCATTACTATCTGGCCCTCGATACGGCATGGTATCTCGCATAGAGACAAGTCGCCGTTCATCAACAGTATTGCTAAAGCTCAGTGTTCCTAATATTCCACACATTTAAGAAAATCCTATTAAGCATATTCAACCACTCTTCCTTCACCCAATTAAGTGTGTTGTATTTTCTAAATCAACAACCACACTTTATCGTATGAGCTTTTACTCTTAAAAACTGCTAACGTTCTCCCATAAAGATTGAGTATCTGAAGTTGATAAAGCTTACACACACTTGCAGCTTGAATAGTGAAGACTGTTATAACGTAATAAGGGTAGATATACCCGCGGCTTCTGTTTTACTCATGACGACACCACCAAACTCAAAAACATCTCCGATCAAAAAATCATTTTTTATTTTAGCTTTATAAAATAAAGGGTCATTAATACCTTGACCTAAAGATGCAATGAACTTCTCAGGTGTTTGACCGTAGTGGTGTACCCACCTTTTATACAGAGAGGAAAGCATGTTAATTTCGCCCTCCTTAGTACATGACTCAATTGCCAGACATTTTGTAATAGGCAACGAACTCGCGGCTACTGCAAGTTTGAGAAATTTTCTTCTACTGTTCATGGTACCCTTCTCTTGTTCCTTTCAGGTGATCGGCCAATCTAACTGACAAGGCTGTAATGGTTAATGTTGGAGGTACGTGACTGCCGGTAGGAAAAACACTTGAACCGGCAATATACAAATTACCCACGCCGAAAACCTTGCAGTTTTCATCTACCACTCCATTTTCGGGTGTATCAGACATACGTGTAGTCCCCATATGATGATGTCCGAAGCCCATTTGATCTCCGAAAAGCCTTGACGCTCGCTCTCTCAACAATCTTAATCTTCCAATAGAGGTTATACCCATATCTCTAGCAAAGACTTCAAGTGCTCTCCACATTAGTTCTCGATTTTGCTCCGATACATTCCACTCTATAGACAATTTATTCAAACCTAATTGGTCTTTTTTCGCAGAAAGGTGAATACGATTATTTCTTTCGGGAATCTGCTCTACCATCATAGGTATTTGATAACCAGATTTATTCTTAGCGCTATCAAAGACTTTGGTATCAAACTGCTTTCTGGCTATCGCTTCTATTACCATATCGGCATCCAATATCAAGTTTCCATAATGTGTAAAGAAATAGTCTGGTAATTCACCTTTTATCAATGAATTCTTTAATATGTGGAATGAAGAAATCCCATCAGACATACCATATTCAGTAATACTAGTTACTGGCATACGCAGATTGATCAGCTTTTCTTCTCTCAGTACTTTTTCGGTAAGCTCAAAAAAGGCCACCAAAAAGCGTTGTCCTTCTAATCGGCTCATAGAGTCTAATCGTGTAACCTCACTGATAAGGTGAGCGGCGTTCATTGTAGGATGGTCCATAAAGTACCTCCCTACATTATCGCTTTCATTCCCCAACTTCCCATTGTACTTTTCATTAAACAAAAGAAGCATACGAGCATTCTCTAATCCACCCATACTAAGCACAAATCTGTCAGATAACACTTTATATTGCTTACCGTTGTAAGCTGTAAATGTCGCAGCAACAATCCTTTTTTCAGATTCATCAAATTCTAAATCAATCACGCTAGCATATTTGTAAATATAAACATTGGCGCTTTCAACAAGCGACTTTCCATGAGATACATAAAAGCGTGTAGGAGGTAAAGAAGCTTTAGCGATGCTAAGTTGTGAATACATGGCATCCTGCATTAAATCATCCAACTCCATCAACGGTAACCAGTACTCACTTGAGTAGCCATCGCCTCCTGTCTGACAATATTCTGCAGCTTTCATATAGTATGGTGCCAAGTCATCATAACCTATAGGCCAACCGCTATTAGCAATCCAATCGCGTTTTTCAAAGTCTAAAGGAGAAAAAGGAGAAGTATTATTAGCCCAATGATTGCTAGCCCCACCTAAAAATCGAAGCCTCGATATTTGCGGGTCAGGATAAAAGATGGGAACACTATCAGCCTCATAAAACTGCTGAATATTAGCCTCATATTGCTCTCCCCCTGCGTCTAGAAGAGCAACTTTTAAGTTACTTCCGTTCAACTCATTTGCTAACGTAATACCTGCCGGACCGCCACCTAGGATACAGATATCAGTCTTTATTACTTCGCCTTCATTCAGTGTACGTCCATCAATTAACATTTGGATTCCTAGTTAATGACTGTTCTAAGAGCTTATTTGTTATTGGTATTAATGCAATCAGCCAGACGGCGACCTCAAAAATTTTATTATTAGAAAACATTCCAGCAATTAAATAACAAACAAAACCCAAACATAACCCAGCTTGAATCAACAACAATTCGTTGTCGACTTTTAGTTCTAGTTTGATAATTTGTCTGACTCTTAGCAAGCTCTTGAGTATCGACATCAAAATTAGTGAATATATGGCAAAACCAACAATGCCGTGATCCGTTAGCATCCCCATAAGAAAGTTATGAGATGCCCTTCTTTGTTCACTACTATTTCCCGACTTCGCTTTTGATAAGTACTCTTTGGGAATATACAGAGGACTGAGGATAAGCGTCGTTCGGTGTCCCTGTCCAATTAAAGGGTGTTCTTTAAATATCTCATATTGAGCTTTAATTATGACTAGCCTAGAGGCCGCACTTTTATCTTGTATTTCGCCGCCGCTATCTTTCTGAGTACTTTTAAAGCGGTCAACTATTTGTGGTCCCATCAATAAACTAAATGCGACGACACCGAGGATAGCCAATGTAAAAAAAACTTTTTTAACACTTGGTGGTACAAAGAATATAGCGACTATGCCAGTCAGTACGAGCGATAACAAAGCGCCTCGGCTCTCTGTTAACATAATAGTGTTTAGTATTACTAATACCGTTAAAATCAATAGATATTTTATTTTTCCTAGCTTTATTAACAGCAGGTATGAAGCAATAACAAGTATTATAGACAAATGTTGTCCAAGTCCATTTGCAGATTCAACGCCAGGACCTCCAACGCCCTCAAGACGCCCACCTCCATATGAGTAACCTAAATAACCAAAATATAAAGCGCCAAAAGCATTACAAATGATAAAACCGACAACGTCTTTTTTTGATTTGATACATTGCTGCAATAAAAGTATCAAAATAAAATACTTAACGACCAATAACACAAAGACAGTATGAAGCCCATTACTTAGTACCCATAAGTATTGAGCAATTAGATAAATCAAGAAAAATAGATAATATTTCGATACGTTGGAACCTAGCCAATTTTCCTTTTTCTTAGAGAAAAACACAGCTATAAGTGTAACCAGAGCGGCTAAAAAGGACCAACGAAGATCGGGTAAAGACTGCCCCCACCATCGCCCTACCGGATGCGCATAAAAAGCAAGAAGGTATGCATATAAACCCCATTTCGGATCTGCAGTAAACGCCCTTAACAAACATCCAAAATATGCAATAAGAAAAACAATCGCTGTTAAAGACACGGTTGTATCCCTACCTTACCCAAACTCTATCAGCCAAGAGGTATCCCTTCTTGACATCTCTTGCATGTATCTCAATCACTTTGTCATTGAAGAAAGCTGTAGTTACTAGATCAAACATCATCCGACTATTTTGATCTTTCAAATCAAAAGCAAAAGCACTGCCTGACGTTATCTCATATCCGTAATCCGACGCACTTTGGATATTTATTGGAAGCTCTAAGACTACAAGCCCTGTTCCTTCACTATTTACATAAACTTGAGAGGCATTACCAACGAACTTACAATACGGCGTTGACGTCTTACTTGATTTACAAAATGCCAACGGCTCTGGTGGCTTCAGGAAATAAATGCTACCAGATAAAAAAACGAAAATGGCCAAAAAGAAAATGCTGTTTTTAATGTTCATTTGCTAACTCCTTCGCCAAATCAACCACACGCCTCGCATTTTTCTGCCAAATAAAGTGCTTGTCTAGCACACTCTGTTTAACCGCCCTGCGCTTCTCATCTAATGCTTGGTAACTTGTTATTGCAGCAGTCAATGCTTCTTTAAATCCTGTTTTATCACCTTTCTCGAAGAAAAGCGCTGTATCTTCAGTCAAAATTTCCTCAATATTGGGGGTTTTTGGCGCAACAATTAAGGCGCCTACCGCCATATACTCGAACATTTTCAACGGCGATGCATAAGCTGTTACATCTGGTTGAAGCGCGATATCAAACTCTTTTACATAATCAAGAACCTTGTCGCGTGTAACTAAGCCTTTAAAGTCAACCTTGTCTGCTATTCCCAATTGCTCTGCTTGTTGTCTAAGATCTGATAGTATATTGCCATCTCCCACGCATATTAGTCTTAATGGGAGTTCTTTATGCTCTGCAATGGCCTCTAACGCTTTGTCCATTCCATGCCAAGGGTGTATGAAGCCAGTAAAACCGATAACAATTTCTTTTTTATGTGAATTGATTTCTTGCAACATCATTTCATCAATAAACTGTTGCCTAACACCATTGTGAATAACAGTGATCTTCGATTCTGGAATGGATATTTTTCGCAAATAGTCAGCCAAAACATCGGTGACAGGCAGGCAATGCGATGCCGTTCGCCAAGTAAAGTTCTCTATTTTCTTTGCAAAACCTTGAAGTGCAAGCCCACTGTACTTTGAACGTTCTTCAACAAGAGGGGCATTAATTTCCAATAACAGTGGCAATCGAAAAAGTTTAGCAGCAAGCACTCCTGCGGGCTGATGCAAGTTATATCGTTCGTAAATCACATCAGGTTTAAACTTAATAATAGCAACAACCAGTTTAATAAAAACCCATAAACTGTAACTGAGCTCGAGGAGCTCGTATAACGCTTTGGGCAGCGCTTTCTTGAGCTTGCTGACGAAACCACCATCACCACCAAAATCCGCATTTTCGTTCACCTTTGGGGCGACAAAGTAAAGCTGATGCCCTTGCTCAATTAAAGCATTAGTTAATTCTTCTACATGAACAAATTGTCCATCCTTAGAGGCTATTCTATGGTGATACAGTATTTTCACTTTCTTTTTGTCCGAAGTGTTTCTCTAAAAACGCATTGAAAATAAGGAGTGACCAAATAGTCATTCCATGCTCGTGACCACGTTCGTGGTGTTCTTCTATTAGATCATTAATTCGCCCTAACGAGAATAGCCCCGACTCAGATAATGCACTTTCAGCCAGTTTACTTTGCAATGACTCTTTCGGTATCTGCCGTAGCCACTCATCTATTGGTGATGAAAACCCCATTTTATTGCGTTTAGTGACAAAAACAGGAAGTAGATGTTTAAAACCATTTACCAGTAATCGCTTTGATTGCCTCCACGATAGGTTCAAAGACGGGGAAACTGACAAGACTTTTTCTACCAAAAGATGATCTAAAAATGGCACCCTTACTTCTAAGGAGTGTTTCATACTGGCCCTGTCTATTTTTGTGAGTATCCCACCAACCAAATATGTTTTAAAATCAATAAGCTGTATCTTTTTAAGGTTATCATTTACCTTGCATTCTCTCGCTATTTCATTAAATAGGCTACGACTAGAGTAACCGTTTAGTTGTAATTTAAAGGATGGAGAATATAGTCGTTGAAGTTGTTCTTGATGAGTAATAGAAATAGCATTGTGGTAACTATCAATGGCGCTACCTGCTAAAGCACTTAATGTTGTCTTACCACGTAAATATTTAGGCGCAGTTTTGAAATTAGGGTAAATAGCAGCTAATGCGCTAAAAAGCCCGCGCCTAACACAGCTTGGTAATACTTTACGTATTTTTTCTTCTACCCACAGCATCTTGTGGTTTCTATAGCCATATAGAAGCTCGTCGGCACCATCTCCCGATAGTGCAACCTTAACATGTTGTGCTGCTACACCTGACAAAATAAATGTTGGAATGGCCGAATTATCGGCAAAAGGTTCGTCATAAATATCAATAAGCTGATCTAAAAAAGTAAGGTCGTTAATCGAAACATTAGTATTAATATGCTTAAAACCTAACTGCGCAGCAATCTGTTTTGCATAATAAGATTCATCGTACTTAGATAAATCAAAACCGATTGAAAAGGTATTGATCGGCCGCTTGCTATGTTTCTGCATAACCGCAGATATTACTGAAGAGTCTATCCCGCCGGATAAAAAACTTCCCAATGGAACGTCAGCCACCATCCGAAGTTTTATTGCTTCTTCGATAAGCAACTCAAAATCTTCAGAAATATCTTGCTTGCTAGATACGTCATTACTTACGTAATTTTCAATCTTCCAATAACAAACAGGCTCAACAGTATTTTTCTGACTAGATAACTTTAAAAGTGCATAGTGAGCTGGCGGTAATTTAAAAATTCCATTGAATATAGTGTTGGGGTCTGCAACGTAACCTAGTGAGAAAAAATCCTCGATGGCATGTGGGTTCAACTTTTTCTCAATACTTGGGTGAACTAGGATAGCTTTCAATTCAGAGGCAAAAAGCAAATCGCCCTTTGTCGTTTGGGCCCAATGTAATGGCTTAATACCTAGTCTATCTCTCGCAACAAATAACAGATCCTGAGGCTTATCATACACAACAAAAGCAAACATACCTCTTAGCTTGTGAACAACATCAGCCCCCCATTCTTGCCAAGCTTTTAGCAACACTTCTGTGTCACAATGCGTTGTAAATCGATATCCTAGAATTTCCAACTCATTTTTGAGTTGCTTGAAGTTGTATATCTCCCCGTTGTAACTTAAAACGACACCCTCACTTTCCATAGGCTGCCTACCGTTCTCCACATCCAATATGGAAAGTCGTTTATGTCCAAGTCCTACATTGCCAGAAACAAAAATCCCCTCACCATCTGGCCCTCTGTGGCGAAGTGACGCAGTCATTTGTCGTAAAGTCGTCTCATCGACTTCTTCGTCAACCGATGCTTTTACCCAAGCTACTACGCCACACACAGGGCTTAACTCCTTTTAATTCGCTTGTACAAGCCATTTAATCCCCAGAAATACTTATGCTTCTTCATGAGATAAAAAATGCCATTCAAGTGGGAAAAATGAAACTTGTTTAACTTAAAACCACGGGATAACTCTTGCGCATCATGTATTACAGAAACATCAGGCACATAGTGAATTTGGAAACCTGCCTCCCAAATTCTTATGCAATAATCCACATCCTCAGGGGAATAAAAAATCCTTTCGTCTAATAATCCAACTTTATCAACAACATGCTTAGGTAAAACCCAGCAAGCAGATATTGCATAATCTACTGCAACTGGCTTTGTCACCAATGAAAGAGGGTTTTCCTTCTTTTCCATTTTCTTCAAAAATAGAAAGCGCTTAGCCTTACCCCAGAGTGTAGGGAATTTGTCGCACGACAGCTGAAAATTCCCTGAAGCATAAGTCACTCTAGGTACAGCTAGCCCTACGTGAACATTTTCGTCTAGGTAACGCATCAAATGCGTAATAGCCAACTCATTCACATAGGCATCTGAATCAAGTATCAGAACAAACTTACCACAAGCTTGCTTCAATGCTTGATTACGAGAATAGGTTGTACCGGTATTTTCTTGTAAATTAATAATTTTCAGCGAATCGCCAAACTGCTCCCGAAACGTCTGAATACAGCCAAGAGAACCGTCAGTTGAGCCATTTTCTACTACAAACACTTCTGTTTTTAGCGCCGCTCGTTGAACGGTTTGGTGAAGTGCACATAAACATTTTCCAATATGCTTTTCAGAGTTAAAGGATAGAATTACGACTGAAATATCCACGTGTTCACTCGCTTTTTTGTTCTTCTAGTTTTATTAGCGCTTTTATAAGGCGTTCATGTGACTCAATACCTTGTGATGCAGCATATAGTGCTACGCCACCAAAGTCATTAAGAGAAAGCTTGCTAAATACCTGCAAACCTTTCACTTTTAACGGGTTACTTGAATACTTGTCACCTATTTTCCAAGTGTAAACAGTACTAATAGACTTCCCTCTTCCATTCTTGAGCTGCAAAAATGTGTAAGGAACCATTCTCCCGTCTATGTTGTAAACACTTTCTATTGATGCAGCAACAGACCAATGTTCTGGGTCGTAGGGTTTATTGCTCCACGTTATCAGTTCTTTCTCTTCGCCCTCAGTGAGGTACGTTATTTCATGGAATATTATTGAATGCCCGTCTGAATTGGAGAAACGTGTATTGTATTTGTCAAAATGAGAATAAACTGGTGCCCAGCCCGCGTATGACACTACCTCATCGACTGTTTGCTCTTGTTCATTAGCATTAGTAAGTACCGATTGCTGCTGACTGTGATAAGTCGTCATCAGCACAGGTCCAAGTGCAACAATCAAGAAACATGCGAATAAGCGTTTTCTATTTATATTCAAATTAACCGTTTTCTCACCGACTTGAGGTAAACGCTTGTCATCATAGAAAAGTCTCGAAAACATCAAAACTAGCGCGGTAACAATAAAGAAAAAGACCCAACCGTAAACTAGGTGGTCAAATCCTACAGCCGCTCGCATATTACTTACATGGCCAATATAAACCATGATAAAAGCACGTATTCCGTTGGCTATTATAGGGGTAATAACTACGCATACCATGAAGATAAATTGCTTCAGTTTAGAGCTAATCTCAAGGTGAACTATAAGTAGGCCGATTGTTATCGTCGAAAATAAAAATCGAATCCCACTACACGCCTCTGCAACATGAAAAAGTCCCTCGGGTATCTGCAAATACCACCCTTCTCTGTAAACTGGTACATTGGCCCACGTTAGCAGCATGACGGTAAGATCGGCTGTAACCTCTTGTAAGTGCGGGATCATGAACTCGCCGAAAGGAACAGACACCATCAAAAACAACAAAGGAAACAGTAGGTGGCGCATAGTCACCAAACCGAATATCCCCCATACGAAAAAAAGAGGCATAGACATTAGTGCAAATTGCTGAACAGCATTTACCAAAGCTAGCTTGCCAATAACGAAAAGAGTAATTGCGCCAACGAGCCCTGAAAACCCGAAAATAGCATCACCACTTTTAGTTCTAGCCAATCCGAATGCATAACGCTTTCGATATATTAACCACACCGTAATTGGAGCAATGAGTATTGCATGTTCGAAGGTAGTAGATTCAAACCAAGTCGACACCATTTGCTCGAACGTACTTAAATAAGCAAAAATCCAAAATGCGATAAGTGCAGCAAAATAGATGACCTGAGTTTGAGTAATTGAAACTCGGGAGTAAATGGGACTTGCATCATTTGATGTAGACATCGTACATACTTCCCCAATTAAAGTCCTTTAATAGCATTTCGATTTTAGATTCCATTCTTGAGAGGTTTACATAGTGTCTAAATTTCGACCGCCAGGTCGCATTCTTGATATAAGGCTGTTTTGGGTCTATTTCCCATGGGTGAAAATAGAAGCTGTAAGGTGCACTTTCTAATTTCATAAATTCGTTAATTCGCTTCTTAGAAAGCCAATAGGGATAAAGACGGAAGTACCCTCCCCCACCAATGCCAACATTAGTATTATTTTTCCGCACTGTGGGCACGGGAATTTCGATCAAACCATTGTCTCTTTCATACTGAAACCTTGGCCAATCAGGTACACCATATAAGTCGTGCTTTATCGGATAAGTACTTGAAGAATAGATAAAGCCTAGTTCTGACAAAATATCGTACGCCCACAGGTTAGAATCATTGATAGAAAAACTGGGCGCTCTATAGCCAACTACGCGCTTTCCAGATATATCTTCAAGGATCTCTTTACTTTGTTTGATATCTTCATAAAGCGCTTCTTTTGACATTTGCGTTGCTCGCTGATGCGCTAAACCATGACTTGCTAGCTCATGGCCTTCAACTACGATACGTTTAATAACATCAGGGCATCGCTTAGCCACCCATCCTAATGTAAAAAAACGTTGCTTTTACGTTGTTATCAGAAAACATATCCAGCAACCTGTGAGTATTGTCACCAACACGAAGACTTATGCTATCCCAATCCTTTTTGTCTACTACATTCTCAAAAGCTGATACTTGAAAATAATCTTCTACATCTACTGTCATGGCGTTTAAGCGACCATCGAGTTTCATATTCTTATCGCCCTTTCCCAAATAGCACTACTTCAACAGTACGGATTAAAATCAGAATATCTAGCAACAGGCTTTGATGTTTGACGTAATACAAGTCAAACTTTAGCTTCTCCATCGAGTCTTCAACGCTCGCGCCATAGGGGTAGTTGAGTTGTGCCCAGCCAGCCAAGCCTGGTTTCACATTGTGGCGTTGATTGTAATAAGGCACTTCACGTACCAGTTGCTCTACAAATTGAGGGCGCTCCGGACGCGGGCCAATAAATGCCATTTCGCCTCTAAAGATATTTAGTAATTGAGGTAACTCATCTATGCGATACTTTCTAATGATATGACCAATTCGAGTAACGCGGTCATCGTTCTTACTTGCCCATTTGGCGCCGTCTTTTTCTGCATCTGGCCGCATGCTTCGAAACTTGATTATTTTGAAAAGTCGGCCATTCAAGCCAACACGTTCTTGTTTGTAGAATACTGATACGCCCGTTCGTCTACCATCGTCAAGATAGATAATTGCAGCGGTGAAAAGCATAATAGGCCAAACAAAGAAAAGTACAATAAAGGCGAGTATGGCATTTAACGTATAGTCTAACGCATCGCGAAGGTAATTTTGGCTTTGAAAACCGTTGGAATAAATTACCCAACTTGGATACATAAGATTTACAACGATTTGCCCAGTCTCACGCTCCATAAAGTCTAGTAGCTCAGTGACTTCTATTCCGCGTAATCGACATTCGAAAAGCGCTTCAACGGGTAATGTTCCTCGACGCTGATCACAAGCAATAACTATTTCTTCGATGTCATTATCGAAGATGAACTTTTGAAGGCTGTCGTCAATGTTAAGATGAATGATCTTTTCTTTCTTTATACCTTCTTCACGGTTGTCCCCTGGAATAGGTATAAACCCTACCAACTCAAATCCAATTCGGTCGACATCGCGTCGCATGCGCTTTTCAATGATAGAAGCACGCTCACCAGCGCCAATGACTAAAATAGAAACTTTGCCCAGTCCAAGTAAACCGAGTCGGTTGGTAAAATAACGGAAAATCACTAATGTGATTATGATGGCGCTAACTGCAGCAGGAAGGAAATACGAATCCATATGTATGCCATCAAAAAAAGCTCTACTCAATACCTCTACTAAAAAGTAACTCAAACCCGCACTAACAAAAATCCGTCGCATTATGCCGCGGAATGTCTCACGAAGTTTAGCTTCATATAGACCTACTGAAAGCGAACACAACAAAATAGATACTGTCAACATACCAACGTTGATGACAAGTTGTTCTACGGGCACATCTTTAGAAATACCTATTTGTGTGAGAATAAAATGGGAAATATACCCCATGTACGCAGTCAGTACTGCTTCCGTTATAACTAAAATATTCGAACGTTTATTCTGATTGCGTTTGTTTAATGCCACTCCTGGCCCCCCAACATTTCCGCATTAATCTCATCATAAAGGTATTTAATCCAATAGACTAGAAGAGATATTGGCATTATAGTGTCAATTCACTTTGTGTGAATGGAATCGAATTATCAACTTACCATAATGAGTGCAGGAATATCTCTTATGTATCGCTTAAGAATGTTGTTGACATTGTGCGCATTTGTTTTGCTTCTCAGCGTCAATGGCTGTAGTCAAACCGGTGTACTGCCTGAGGCAACGACGCGCCCATCTCTGACCACCAACGTCAACGACTATCAATACCTTATTGGACCCGGTGATTCTTTAACTATTTTTGTATGGCGAAACCCAGAGATTTCTGGCAATTTCATTGTCCGTCCTGATGGCAAAGTAACTACGTCACTTGTTGAAGATATTGATGTTGCGGGCAGAACGCCAACTATGCTGGCTAGAGAAATTGAAGAGCAGCTTTCTAAATACATTAACAATCCACGCGTCACTGTAAGCGTTAATAACTTTAGCGGCCCGTTAAGTGAACAAGTGCGCGTTATCGGCGAAGCAACTAACCCAAGCGCAGTTAATTACACCGAACATATGACCTTACTAGACCTGATGATAGCGGTGGGTGGTTTAACAGAATTTGCTAGTGGTAATAACGCGAAACTAGTGCGAGTTGTGGATGGCAAGCAACACTCTTTCAATGTAAAAATAGACGACCTGATCCGCGATGGTGACATCTCTGAAAATGTCGATATGCTACCGGGTGATATTGTCATTATCCCAGAAGCTTGGTTCTAGAAAATGAGTGGTAGACGGAACAAATTATAATATGCAGGATCTTCAACAAACCATCACCCAAATATTAGACTATGTAAAAGGGGTATGGATAAAAAAGCGTTACGTCATCATTTTTTCATGGTTGATATGCCCAATAGGTTTTCTATACGTATCGACACTACCCGACGTATATTCTTCTAAAGCACAAGTCTTTGTAGATACCCGTTCTGTCCTACAACCTCTGCTCAGGGGACTTGCAATTCAAACCAACCCCGACCAAGAAATTCAAATGATGGCAAAAACGTTACTTAGCCGTAGTAATGTTGAAAAAATTGCTCGAGAAAGTGACTTGGATATTACTACGCAGACAGAAGGCCAGTTCGATTCTCTAGTCACTTCACTTACAAAACGCATTCAGTTGTCATCTACCGGTAGAGACAATATTTATAACATTTCATTTTCTGACGAAAAGCCTGCTATTGCGCAACGAGTAGTTCAAGAAACACTAGACCTTTTTGTAGAAGGTACTTTAGGGAATAACAGGAAAGACACTGATACTGCTGGGCGATTTCTAAACGAACAAATAGCAGAATACGAGTCTCGTCTTTCTGAGGCAGAACAACGACTAGCAAATTTCAAACGCCAATATAATGATATCTTACCTTTAGCAGGAACGTATTACGCAAGCTTAAAGTCATTTAATGACCAATTAGAGGCAACACGCCTTCAAATGCGACAAATTCAGCAGCAGGCAGAGTCTCTACGAACGCAAATTACTTCGGCAAAACAAAGCGATAGTTTTAGTGTTACATCACCAAATGAACCCGTACTTCGCACGCGTTATGACGATAGGATTAGAGGTCTTGAAGACGAACTTGATAGACTTCGCTTACGATTTACTGAGCTTCATCCAGATATTATCGAAGTTACCGCATTACTAGAAAGTCTAGAAAAGGCACGAAAACAAGAAATTGATGCATTCTTAAACAGTTCAAGTGATGACGACAACCAGCCAACAACTGAACTTAACAGAGAAATTAAACTAGAAGCGAGTCGACTTGAAAGCCAAATTGCAGCACTTAAAGTAAAAGAGTCGGATTTACTCGACAAAATAGCTGAACTTGAGAGCAAAGTGGATTTAATTCCTCAAATTGAGGCTGAATCTTCCGCACTCAACCGAGAATATGGTGTTACTAAGCAAAAATATGAAGAGTTACTTTCAAGACGAGAATCAGCAGATTTATCTCGCCGTGCTGACGTGTCAGCAGAAGATTTACAATTTAGAATAATTGAGCCGCCACTACTACCCAAACGCCCATCAGGCCCAAATAGACTCATTTTTTACACAGCAATACTCATGTTGGGTTTTGGTTCAGGCATCGGTGTTGCTTTCGTTATAAGCCAATTAAATCCTGTGCTTATTAGACCCAAGCAACTGCTCACCGCATCCGACTACCCTATTTGGGGTACGGTTAGTCACTTAAACAAAGAAAAAATTAGTAAGACCAACAGAACACGTCTAATTGTATTTTTACTTTCGAGCGGAACCATTTTAGCAATGTATAGTGTGTTAGTTGCTGCTGAAGTTATGAATATCGACTTACTAGGAGTGCTATCTTAATGAAATCGACAATTGAAAAAGCACTTCAAAAACACAAGGCAGTTAGTGCTAAAGACGAAACTAGTAAAGCACATAGCGTTGAAACTGAAATTCAAGCAGAACAAACCAAGACTACTAGTGCAAAGGAAGACGTTAAAGCAACAACGACTAAGCCAACAAAAAAGCAATCAAAACAGCAAGCTGAATTCCAAATCGACTTTGAACGATTAAGCAAAAACGGGCACATATCCCTTGATGGTGAGCGCAAACAAATTAACGAAGAGTATCGTGAAATCAAGCGCAAGTTACTGGCCAATGCTTTTGGTTCGCTAGCTAAAACACTGCGTAACCCAAACATCATAATGGTTACCAGTAGTCGTCCTTCTGAGGGAAAGACATTTACTGCGACTAACCTCGCCATGAGTATTGCCTCTGAACAAGATAAAACCGTTCTGCTTATAGACGCAGATGTTCTCAAACCCAATGTATTAAATACCCTAGGTTTAGAGCGTAGAAAAGGGTTGATGGAATATCTCACCGGCGATGTGGATGATATTTCAGATGTTCTCTACTCAACCAATATCGACAAGTTGAAAATTATCCCTGCGGGTAAGTCACACCACCTTTCAACAGAACTCCTCGCTAGCCAAAAAATGCACGATACCGTCGATGAGTTTGCTAATCGCTACCCGGACAGGGTTGTTATATTTGATACACCTCCACTTATCGGTATCAACGAAAGTGCTATCCTTGCTAACTTTGCTGGACAAGCTGTAGTAGTGGTTGAAGAAGGTAGAGCTAAGATTAGTGATATAAAGATGTCTGTAGAAAGGCTTAACCCCGACATGGCAATTGGCTTTGTCGTAAACAAGTCAGTTCACACCGACACAGACGGCAGTGGGTATTACGGTTATTATTATTCAGAGAGGCGTTAATACCCGGTGTCACCATTTACTTTAAATCGCATATTGACAGCTATCACATTGACAGCATTTACCAATTCAAGTGCCTTAGCGAAACTTAATATCAATGCTATAGCTACCGGCGAAACCACTTTTCAAGATGTATCCACTGAAAATAATGGCCGACGCTCGCTGACGACGCTCAGCGTTGTGCCTAAGCTTAACGCCACCTATCAAACTAGAACCTTCAAAGGCTTGTGGACGGGTACTTTCACGCATATTGAGCGAGATAACGATAATGCCAGTCAGCAGCAAGAATATGGAGAGTACAGTTACGCAGCACAGTGGGCCCCCCTTGAAGACTTACTGACTTTTCAGGCCTCTGGCGCTTTAAATTACCAGAACACTAACGCCAATAACTTTCTTCTGTCGGAGTTTTTTAACCAATGCCGGCGATCTTGCCAAAACCCGTTCAAACCGTCTTACTTCGACATTGTCGATTGGTAATAATGACTGGTTTAAAGCAGAGGGCTCTGCCACCTATTCAGACACTGCCTCTGAACGCTCTCGCATATCTCCAAATGCTCTCAATAATGACAGTTATCAATTTACTGGAAAACTCAGTAATGGGGATAATGCGCGTTTTATCTTGTGGGAAATTGATGGTTCGTATATTGATACCCAGCGAAACACCCAAGGCGCGGGTGATTTTATATCAAGAACCGGCAATGGCTACGTTGATATCTATTTGTGGAAGGGGTTGGCTTTACGTCTAAATGCGCAACATGAAGCCAATCAAATTTCAAATAGAAACGATACGTTCAGCCAAGTCAGAGAATTCAACTCACTTGGAGCGGGTTTAACTTACCGACAGAGCCCAAACCGCTCTATTACATTAACGGCAAACAAAAGCGACTCTGATATATCAGATGATGATGGCGAAACGTTTGTTGGGCTCGACGTGGCATGGGCATTATCGCCCCGTACTCAAGTAGCACTCTCCTACGGTAGACGTTTCTATGGTAATTCAGCGTCTGCCAACATTGGATACAACTCGAAGTATTTTCGTACCTCGTTTACTTATTCAGAAGATGTCACCAATACGTCAAGACTCATTGCCAACCCTGAAAATTTAGGCGTCTTTGTTTGCCCAATTACTTCTACAGCACTGTTTGATTGTTTTCAGCCTAATAGCTTAACGTACACTCCAAATGCCGACGAGCAGCTAGTTGAAATCACTACACAGAACTTAGAATTTGACGACAATATTATCCTCAGAAAGAGTAGTAACTTCCAAGCTGGCTATGACTTTTCTCGCGTAACATTGGCTTTTTCTTGGCGCTATGCGCTCGATGATTACTTAGACCTTAATAGACAAAGGCGAACCTATTCTTTTGGCTCAAATTTAGCCTATCGTCTAGGCAATAACACACACATCACCGGCAGTATTAATTATGCAAATATTACTGGTCGCGGAAGCATATCCACAGTCCAAGGGGAAAGTGATAACTGGAACGCCTCTTTAGGCTTTGAAAGAAAAATCGGTGAAAATATTAGTACCAAGTTTGAGGCCAATTACCGAAAGCAGGAAGGTGATCTAAACTCAGGTGGAGGCCTTTTTGGTAATAACTTTGCAGAACGTCGCGTTAGCGCATCTATAATTTACAAATACGAATAACCTATTTTATTCTTGAGTACCATCACTTTTTAGTCGTACATAAGTTTTGAATTTTTTCTTCATTAACTTGTCGACGTACTGAGTCATTTTTACTTTGTGAGAAATAGCGTCATCCAGCGCATCTACCAAACTTGCCAACATATCAAGGTAATAATCTGCGTTTCTAATGATGTTTCCTTTTGGTGTCATCAACACATTTGACTCACTGTCACTCGGTTCAGATGCCTCAGCGTCAAGTAATGGCCGTTCAGGCTCAAACATCTCAGATTTAACTTCGTCAATTACTTCATTTACCGCATCAACGGTAAATGTTTTCACCTCTTCAAGAAAACCGTACAGCATAACCCTGTCCATCAGTGTATTTACTTTTCTAGGAATACCTCGCGTGAAAGTAAAAATACTGTCGTAGGCCTCTTCACTGAAAAGCTCTCCGCCATGCCACCCTGCGTTAGCTAAACGGTAATTAATGTACTCTTTGCATTCTTCTAACGTCAGGGGAACTAAGTGACATGAAGCAACAATACGTTGGCGAAACTGCTCCATATTTGGCCCTCTTAAAATAGCCTTCAGTTCTTCTTGCCCCAACAGAAAACTTTGAATAAGTGGCTTACCGTTTCGCTGAAAATTACTTAACATCCTAAGCTCTTCAATACTTTCTAGTGGTAAATTCTGAGCCTCATCAACAAGTAATAGTGCGCGCCTTCCCGCCTTGGCTAAGTCATAAAGGAATACCTCTAGCTTTTTTAAAATATCCGCTTTACTCAAACCCTCTGTGGCAATTTCGAATTTTGCCGCTACCATTTTTACTAATTCATCTGGAGTCAGTTTTGGCGTAACAATTTGCGCTGCTGCAATATCATCTTCAATTTCTTCTAGTAAGCTATTGGCGACTGTTGTTTTTCCTGTACCAATGTCACCCGTTATTACAATAAACCCTTCAGCTTGTGATATACCATATTGCAGATATGACATTGCCCGCTTATGCCACTTACTGGCAAAGAAAAAAGCAGGATCAGGTGTTAACTGAAAGGGCTTGGATTTAAGTCCGTAATAACTTTCGTACATGCATTTTACCGTTAAGTTGTTCGCTTTGAGCTTAATATTATTCTAGCCTGACTTGACCAAGGAAGTGAAACAAAGGCCCTCGTTTAGCACGATGAGTCACTTAAACCAATGCATTAGCGCAATTTGTTCTGCGTGATACGCTCTATGATGCCAGTGGTTGATACACCGTCTTCGAAGCTAAGTACGCGAACCTGCCCGCCATTAGCGATAACTTCTTTGCCACCAGCAATGTCATTAACATGATAGTCACCACCTTTTACCAAAATATCAGGCAGTAATCGCGCAATTAAGCGCTGCGGAGTATCCTCATCAAACGGCACAACCCAGTCTACTGCACTCAATCCTGCAAGCACTGCCATGCGTCTACTTACGTTGTTTACCGGTCTTCCTGGGCCCTTTAACTTAGTTACCGAAGCATCAGTATTAACGGCAACAATAAGTCTGTCACCGAGCTGTGCGGCTTCTTCTAGGTATGAGACATGCCCAGAATGCAGGATATCGAAGCATCCATTGGTCATAACAACACGCTCTCCCCGAGCCTTTGCCGCGTTGAGTGCTATGGCAAGTTGATCTTCTGTCATAACACCGCCGTCCAGATGCACAGACTGCTCTCCCAGTGCCAAGGCAAGCTCAGTATTGGTTACGGTAGATGTACCGAGCTTACCAACGACAACGCTTGCCGCCAAATTAGCCAGTACACAGGCAGCCTGAAGCGGGAGATTACATGCAATGGCAACAGCTAATGTTGAAACAACCGTATCCCCTGCCCCTGTGACGTCATACACTTCTTTTGCTTTAGCCGGCAAATGAAATTCTGTGTTGTCCTCTTCAAACAGCGTCATGCCATCTTCAGAGCGTGTCACCAACATCGCACTGAGCGCGAGTTCTTTTTTAAGTGATTGCGCTTTTTCAACCAGGGCTTCTTCTGAATCCACCTGGCCCACTATACCCTGAAGTTCATCCATATTGGGCGTGATCACAGAGGCACCAGTATACTTGGCAAAGTCACTGCCTTTAGGGTCGACAATTATTCGTTTACCCTTCGAGCGAGCTTTTTCAATAAGAACTTGAGGGTTACTTAAACACCCCTTGGCATAATCACTTAAAATAACCACATCAACACTGTCTAGCGCTTTGTCGAACGCTTGCTCTAGATTCGATTTATCGGCTTGCTCGAAGCTTTTTTCGAAATCTAATCGCAGTAATTGCTGATTTCTGCTCATTACCCTAAGTTTGGTAATGGTGTCGAAACCTGTTACTGGAAAAAACTCGCAGTTAATGTCGTAGGAGTGTAATTTTTCTTTAAGTATCTTTGCATTTTCATCATCACCGCACATGCCAAGCAAGGTCACTTTCGCGCCCAACGTCGCCACATTTACAGCAACGTTCGCCGCACCACCCGCTCTGTCTTCAGTTCCGCTAACATTGACCACCGGAACAGGCGCTTCAGGCGAAATCCGCTTTGTACCACCACTCCAATAACGGTCTAACATTAAATCGCCAACAATAAGCACGTTTGCTTTACTAAAATCTGGTAACATCATGATGAAACTAACTTATATTATATGAAGTTCAATTGGCACAGAGTATAACAGCCAACACTGGCAATACCCACCATAGCAAATCAAATACCCAATGGTATCTTTATCTCATTGAAAATAAACTTGGCCAGCTATACACAGGCATCACCACTGATCCGGCAAGAAGAATGGCCCAACACAGTGGAGAACTTAAAGGTGGGGCCAAAGCACTAAAGGGTAAAGCGCCTTTGTCGTTTCGTTTAGTTATTAAAGTAGAAAGTCGCTCGCAGGCATCGGTGCTTGAGGCACGGATAAAAAAACTCTCTCGAAACCAGAAAAATGCCATTATAGCTTCAGGCCGGTTCGAAGAGTTTCGGTGCGTAAAGTCAACTTTTCAAAAATTGTAGTTCGCAAAATCCTGTAGTATCTCAAGACTTCGTGCTTTTAGTCAGCAGCAATGATTGATGAATATTATCCACCGATAACCGCATTGATGATCATGGCAATACCAATACTCAATGTGAACCCTAAGGCGGCAACACCGACATTGTGCTGTTGATCAACTTCCTGACGATAGTTCATTCCAAATAGGATAATACGCTTGCTCACCATAACCAACAAATGAAGTGCCAGCGTCATGCCTACACTCACTATTAGCCACCCTGTTACATTACTTACATATCCTGAGGGGCTATAAACAAGGAGATCCTTGGCCGCAGAAACAATCATCGCAGTACCTAACAGATTACCCGAATGTTCTATAGCCAACGCCAATTGCCCTTTCTCTAATGCCCCTTGAAAAGAATCATTTTGGTTATCTTTGGCATAACGAAACTCTAAAATTCTCGTCATGACCAAGAGCATGGTTAATACAACAGAAAAGCCCGTGACAATAGCGATAATGGCGTTTAAATCACTGCCATCAACCCATACCATAATGTTTCTTAGCACAATGGCACTGGCAACAAGACTGGCTGCATCAACAAGCGCAACACTAACACTGCGTTGTGAGATCATTTCAGGGGTATCGATTTGATTAAGTACCAGCTTATCGTGAGCAAAACGTCCAAATTTCACCAATACTATGCCCACAATACCAAAAGTCAGCATGCCGATAGCCGCTTCTTTATAGCCCAACCCAACGTGTCTTCCCACTACAGAGCTCAACACGATACAAAGCGATAACATGCCACCAGCAATGCTTATCCCAAAAGCAAAGTTGTCTTTAACGCCTAATTCTTCTGCCACAGAATAATCGCGAAATGCGCCTGAAAGCCACTTCATTACCATCAGTAATAACAGCGCAATACCTACGTCCATCGCCAAATAAATCAGTAATTCTTGCGATATAGGTACTAGTTTTACTAAGGCTTCCACGTTATCTTTGCTCCCTGAACATTGAATATTCTTATACCCTGCCATCTTATCTTTATATCGGTTTTATGTAAGGTGCATTTTTATCGATTTTACGTAAAACGTGACAGTGGCTGAGTTTCATTTAGTAAATTAAATTTACATTAGGTTTAAGCGAGTATTATGCCAATAGAAAACGAAAATAGCATGACTAACCTAGAGCAAGCTGAAAAATACTGGCAACAATTATTGTCGTTACCGACGCTGACAGATGAGACAGTACAGCTTGTTAAAGCGAATGAAACGCACCTGTATCAGGCATTCTCTCGCTCTTCGTTCTTGGCATATACCATCCTCCACAAACCGCAACTGCTCAGTGAAATTCTGGCACATCAACCTAGCAAAGAGCCTTTAAAGGACTACAAAACTAGACTATCTGCGGTGTTACAGGATACCAATAACGAAGATGCATTGTTTGAAACCTTGCGTAAGTTTCGAAATAAAGAAATGGCGAGAATCACGTTCTGTGATGTGCTTAACAAACAGTCTATTGAAGAATCGCTTAAACACGTTTCCGCACTAGCAGATACCTTGGTTACAGGTGCCTATTACTGGTTATATGAAAGCCTTACTACGCGCTATGGCAAACCTGTTGGTGAAGATGGTGACATGCATATGTATATCCTAGGCATGGGCAAGCTAGGCGGTGGTGAGCTCAACTTTTCGTCCGATATAGACCTGATATTTGCCTATCCAGAAAAAGGCATTACCCAAGGCGGAAGGAAAAAGCTAGAAAACCAGCAGTTTTTTACCAAACTTGCGCAAAAGCTTATTCAAGCGCTAAACAAAATAACCAATGAAGGTCAGGTGTATCGCGTTGATATGCGGCTACGTCCATTTGGCGATTCAGGGCCATTAGTTATGCACTTTGCTGCACTGGAAGACTATTACCAAGACCAAGGTAGACATTGGGAACGCTTTGCGATGGTCAAAGCAAGAATTTTAAATGACGACGGAAGTACTGACGTTAAATGGTTAAAAAGTATCTTACATCCGTTTACTTTTAGGCGATATCTTGATTTCACGACTATAGATGCTCTGCGTAACATGAAAAAGCTCATCGCCACCGAGATCAGACGCCGACGTTTAAGCAACAATATCAAATTAGGTGCAGGCGGTATTCGAGAAGTCGAGTTTTTTGCCCAAAGTTTTCAGCTTATTCACGGCGGACGAGAACCTTCACTACAAAGTAAATCACTGCTCTCCACCCTAGATGCTTTGGCAGAGCTAGGTATAGTAGAAAATTCGGTAACAAGCCAACTCAAGTTGGACTATCTGTTTTTACGTAAGATTGAACATACCTTACAGCAAAGCCAAGATAAGCAAACACAAACTTTGCCCGATACATTATGGGAAAAGCAGGCGCTTATAGCGGTTATGGGGTTTAAGTCTTACGACCAATTTATAAATACTCTTGAAGAGACCATGGCAAGAGTTCACGGTCATTTTAATGAACTTGTTGAAGAGTCACATGAATCTCACACCGAAGAAGATACATTGTTTGATGCTTGCCAAGATGCATGGCAACTTACACTGCAACTGGAAGAGTTTTACGGTGCCTTTGCCGAGCATTTAAACGAGCAAGAGATTACGGGTATTTATGCTGCCCTAAATGACTTCAAAGAGAAGCAACGCAGCTATCGCATTGGTCAAAAAGGTGAAGATACATTAAACAAATTACTTCCCGAAATAGTCTACGTATTGGTGGTACAACATCCGACACACATGACGCTTGTTTTATCCAGATTGCTCGGAGTAATTGAAGCTATTACTGGTCGCACGACCTATCTAGATTTATTACTGGAAAACCCCGATGTTTTGAAGCAACTGGTGCGATTATGTGAACGAAGTGATTGGATTGCACAAGAAATAAAGCGCTTCCCACTGTTACTAGATGAGCTATTAACGCCGCTTTATCTCGGTCAGCAAAATACCGATATCGAAACTAGTAAAACAGAATATACCGATGAGTTAAGAGAGACCATGCTGCGTGTGGAGTTTGACGATATTGAGGTCCTGATGGATTCTTGGCGTCAGTTCAAACTTTGCCAACAACTGCGTATAGCTGCCAGTGATATTAGTGCTTCTCTACCTATTAACAACGTCAGTGACAAGTTAACGGTATTAGCCGAAGTCATTTTGGAGAGCGTTGTAAATGCGGCTTGGATGCAAATGCGAGAGCGCTTTGGCGTACCTTCACATTTAGAAGAGACAGATAAAGGCTTTGCAGTTGTTGGTTACGGAAAACTCGGAGGTTATGAATTGGGCTATGGCTCAGATCTCGACCTTGTTTTTCTGCACAATGCACCGAGAGGTAGTACCACTAACGGCACAAAGTCCATTGAATCACAACAGTTTTATATAAAGCTAGCGCAACGCATTATGCACTTGCTCAATACCAAAACACTATTTGGGCAACTCTATGAAACTGACTTGCGACTTCGCCCTTCAGGAAATGCGGGGTTATTGTGTTGCCACATCGATGGATATGAAAAATACCAAAAGGAAGAAGCGTGGACTTGGGAACATCAAGCACTAGTAAGAGCACGCGCCATTTGTGGCGACTCGACTCTACTCGATAGCTTTAACCACGTGCGTAAGTCAATTCTTAGTTTGCCCAGAGAACGACAAGAATTGGCATTAGATGTAAGTAAAATGCGGTTAAAAATGCGCGACCACCTTCTGTCTAAAACCAATGAGAAAGTAGATTTAAAACAATGTGAAGGTGGCATTACCGATATTGAATTTATGGCCCAATATTGGGTGTTAGGGTATGCGCATTCCCATAACAGCTTAACTGACTACCCTGACAACTTGCGCATTTTTGATGCCGCAGTAAACGAAGGCATCATAGAACCTGAAACTGGAAATAGCCTTCAAACGTCATACCTTGCGTTGCGCGAGCAATATCATCATTTAACCCTAGCTGATACTAAGTTTGCAGATCAAACTGACGCGCTTGATAAAATTAGAGAAAAAGTGAAGGGATACTGGGATACATTATTTGGAAGCTGTGTAGATTAAAAACCACTGCGCTCCCATATTCTATAAGATCAGCTTCTTATTAATTTACAGTTGCTGCTCAAGAATTCAGTTTCTTCTGCAGTAACAATCAGTGTGCGCTGCTGCGCGCACAAGTACGCTTTTACTTCTCCTTCAAAGCTACTGTCGATGGCATTGGCAATTTTCGCAAGAGAGCCGGCTACCGTGCTGTCTAGCTGAAACCTGTGTTTGATAACAAAGTCTTGTTCCAAATTCCAGATAAGTTGCATCCCTTCAGCTTGCGCATATTGAGAGATCGCTTCACGTAAGGTGTTTCCCTCTTTAAAGGTTCTAAACTTATGTTCACCAGTCCACCCTTTTTCAACTGGACGTGTTTGGCTCGACATCTGGGAAAGCTTTTCATCTAGATTTGGATCAACACCTGCAATATCTAATACAAAATCCCCTTGCTCTTCCTTGAGCGGATCTGTTGCCGACATGCGAAAATCCCGATAGAAATCACTCAAGCCACGAGAGACCGACTTCTCTTCGACCTGAATATCTGCCACAGATGCATTTTCTTCGTTTTGAAGGATATAAATAAGAACACCCGCAATAACGACCAAAACAGCTGCGAGTCCAATTTGCTTTGCCCAAAACGCTGAACTTGAATAACCAGTCTGTGCCATGTTCCCTCTGTCTTGTCTGCTCTCGCTAATCTCTTTACTTTAAATAGCAAGAAAAGGTTAAAGTATGTTAATCATTCACATTGTTTTATTGTATAACAAGCTCACAGAATCACTATTGGTCTTTAGATTTATAACATTAACAAAACGTTTATGGGCATCTACCATGCCTCACTTATGACCTATTCGCATTCAATTATAGAGTGAGTCAGGATTACTTTCTGGTCGCGTTTTAAAGCGTTTGTGCATCCATAAATAGCTCTCGGGCTGTTCTTTTATCGCGGTATCTATGTGCTTATTGAGAAGCGTGAGAGCCTCTTCATCATTCATGTCAGCCAGCGACAATAAAGGCGGATAGATTTTTATCTTGTAACCACGCTTCGTGTATTGAGACGTGATAATCATTGGCTCGCTCTTGCTTCGGCGAATGAACATTAGCGTTGCAGTTGTTGTTGCAGTGTCCTTTACACCACCAAAAGGCACAAAAATACTTTGCTTCGGCCCGTAATCTTGATCGGGCAAATAAAGGCACAACTCTTTATCATCAAGTGCTGCCAATAGCGCTTTGGCATTACGCTTGTCTATCATGTATTTATTTGAGCGATTTCTTCCGTGGTACTGGAGATAATCGACCAACGGGTTGTTGTGCTTTCTGTAAAACGCAATACTTGGATGAAAGAAACCAATACCACGACATGCAAACTCAAGGTTCATATTGTGTAGCGCCATTCCAAACACACCTTTGCCTTGCGCAAATGCATTTTCAACGTGCTCAGTACCTTCAATTTCTATTGCACGCTGAACACGCCAACTAGGCCACCACCACCCCATCGCTGTTTCAAACAGCGCCATACCCGTACGACGCACGTTTTCTTTATACAGACGATTGACGTCACCTTCGCTAAGCTCGGGGTTCCACAACGCCAAATTTCTTTTGGCCACTTTAGCCCGTTTGGGCACAATTAACGCAATTAACTTGCCGGTACCCGAACCAATTGCTCTGATCATAGGTAACGGTAACCAAGTTATCAGGTATAAAATAAATACCCCAACCCACACTAACCAAAACTTAGGACCCAAAAACGCAAATTTGAATTTTGGTGCTTTAATTGCTGCAGCCAATGTATAAACCCTTAAAAACTATATCGTTCAGATTGTAACAGAAGGGAATTTCTGGGGCTATCTGGCATACACTGTTATTCACATTAAGGTTGAACGTCGAAGCGATTTCAAACTGACTGAAGAGAGTGACGGCGCGCTTTTCTTCAAATCGAAACTGAAGTTGTAAACAAGCTTTAAAATGTGTTGTCTATCTGCTTCAAGTTTTTTTTCAAATGACACGTAATGGTCAGCCGATGTGTAATCAAATCGATACTGATTGTGAAAACCGAACTGTAGTTTTACATTCACATCTTCAATGAATAATGTGTAACCGTCATAATCAGTAAAAGCCGTAATCCCCATCAATTTGTATTGTTCGTCCTCTTTGTCACCATGCTGACGAATTTTATCAAAAACTTGGAGCAAAAATTTACTATCTAATTCGTTTTTCATAGTTAAACCAGGTTATTAACGTTCTCATTTTTACTGCTAAGGAATCGTTTTGGATCCGTGAGCCACTTCAAGCAACGTAGCTGAGTGAAGTTATAGAGCCTGTTGAGCTTTGCAGTACGTTTTTGCAGCAAAGTTTTACACAATCTAATGAAGTGAAGTATTTAACGCTTGATTAAAAATTATAACGAAAACCAATATTAACAATGTGCGCAGAGAAATCATCTTGGCCACCCAAATACATGTATTCAGTGCGCACCATTGAATTGCGCGATACATAATAGTCAAACCCCAAGCCTACTAATCCTGCAACAATGGTATCGTCAACGCAACAAGTAGCGGCTTCAGTACCACATGCAGAAGCGTCTGTGAGCGTTTCCTCCACACTAATACTTGCCACACCCACTTTATAAAACAGTTCACCTTCTGGGCTTCCCGCCTTTCCGAGCAGCGCGAGGTAAGCCCCGTGGCTTGTTAAGCTTTCATTTTCATCTTGTTTATCTATTAGTGAAATATAACCACCTTCAACATACCATTGTTGGTCAAACTGATATCCTATCGCGCCTGAGTAACTAACGTCGCTTTCACTGCTAGTGTCGGTATCAACATTGCTGTATCCGACGTTGGCAACTGCATATATATTTGCAAAGGCATTTCCGGTAAACGTTAAAGTCGCAATAGCCAATGAGGCACACACCGTTTTCAAAAAACGTATTTTAAGAAACGATAAAGAGAGCTTTTGCATGGTTTTATTTCTCCTTTTTAATATACCCCAACTATAAAAGACTCTTGATTGAAATAAAATGTTATCTATTCACATATAGGTATGTTCTTAGGCTGATTTTGTTTAGCGAATCGGCATATCCCATCAAGTGCAGTTCATTAAAAAGACATTAAAAGCACAAAAAAAGTACACGCAATTAACAACTAACGCTCTCCCCCCTTTAAAACAACACCTTAAGCACATGAATAGTATAGAAATTTAACAAAATTTGATCGTTTTTAAAATCTGGTGTAGTATTAACTTATACAACTGGTCAGATGAGCGGATGAGTTTTCATGAGTATTAGAACTAGCTTAAAGAAAGTATTACCCCCAATTTCAATCACAGAACAAGAAGCCCTAGATGCGGGTGACGTGTGGATTGAGTCTTCTATTTATCAGGGTAAGCCTGACATGCAGGCACTGCGCGATATTCCTCAGGCAAAACTGAGTGCTGAAGAGCAAGCCTTCATGGACGGTCCAGTAACTGAATTGCTGAACATGGTCGATGATTTCGAGCTTGGCAATGGCAAACATATCCCTCAGGAAATTTTAGATTTCTTGGGTAAAAATCGTTTCTTCTCGATGATCATTCCTAAGAAATTTGGTGGTCTTGAATTTAGCCCTTACGCAAACTCCACAATCGTTGCAACGATCGCAGCGAAAAGCGGCGCTATTGCCGTTACTGTGATGGTGCCAAACTCGTTAGGCCCAGGTGAGCTTCTTATGCACTATGGTACCAACGAACAGCAAGATTACTGGCTTCCACGCCTTGCTGACGGCCGTGACATTCCTTGCTTCGCTCTAACGAGCCCAGAAGCAGGTTCAGATGCAGGCGCAATTCCTGATGCCGCAATCGTTACAAAAGGTGAGTTTAACGGTGAAGAAGTACTAGGTCTTCGAGTGAGCTGGGACAAGCGTTATATCACGCTTGCACCAATTGCCACGGTACTTGGTTTGGCATTTAAAGTATTCGACCCAGATCAGCTGCTTGGTGACAAACTAGAATTGGGTATTACTTGTGCCCTTCTACCTAAATCACATCCAGGTGTTGAGCTTGGTAACCGTCATGACCCAATGGGCGTTCGTTTCTACAACGGAACTACACGTGGTCAAGACGTATTCATCCCGATGGACTTCATTATCGGCGGCCAAAAGAACATTGGTCGCGGTTGGCAGATGCTAGTTAGCTGCCTAGGTGCAGGTCGTGGTATTTCACTTCCAGCAATGGGTGTGGCAACTGCGCAGTCTGCATTTAAAGGTACGGTTGAGTACTCGTTTGTACGTGAGCAGTTCGGTCTTCCAATTGGTCGCTTCGAAGGTATTCAAGAGAAGATGGCAGACATCGCTGGTAAAACATTCTTACTAGAAGCGATGCGTGTTTTAACCACTGAAGGCCTAGGCCTAGGTGTTAAGCCATCTGTTGTAACGGCTATCGCTAAATATCACATGACTGAGCTAGGTCGCGATGTAATGAACTCAGCAATGGATATCCAAGCGGGTAAGGCGATTCAGCGCGGTCCACAAAACACCTTAGCAGGCGGCTACGCAGCATTGCCTATCGCCATTACGGTGGAAGGTGCAAACATTCTAACGCGTAATCTAATGATCTTCGGTCAAGGTGCAATGCGTTGTCACCCCTATCTGAAAGATATGGTTGACCTCATCCACAGCAATGAAAGTTCTGCGGATAAAGAATTCAACAAGGTACTTCGCAAGACTGTCGGTTTCAGTGTGAAGAATGCGTTTCGCAGCTTAGGCAAAGGCTACCTTCCTTTCTTGCGTGAAAGCGAGTCTGCATTGCCAGAAGTTCGTAAATACGAGAAGCGCGTAAATAGCATTTCTGCAAAACTAGCACCACTTGCCGACTTGTCACTGGCGGTATTAGGTGGTGATCTTAAGAAAGCCGAGCTTCTGTCAGCGCGCCTAGGTGACGTAATGAGCTACCTGTACGGAGCAATGGCAGCAATACGTTTCTACGAGCAACGTATTGAAGACCGAAAACTAGCATTGCCGTATTTTGAATATGCAATGCAGTGGTCATTACAACAAGCTGATCAGGCGATTGTTAATTTCATCAACAACTTCCCGAACACAGCTACACGTGGTCTTATGCGTCTGCTAACAAACACGTATTCAAACAGTGTTCCTGGAATAAGCGATGACTTAGTTCGCGAGCTATCAATCGCTTCTATGCAAGACAACAGCGTAAAAGCGCAGCTTACTCATTTAGTGCGCGTTACTCCAGGTGATGGTAACGACATTAATGAGCAAGCATTTAAAGCTAAACACGCGGTAGCCCATTTGCTTGGTAAAGTGCAAAAAGCCCTTCGCAAAGAGCCTGTTGTTCCTTTCATTTCGTTTGAAAATGCATTGGCTAAATTACAAGAGAAAGGTGTGGTTAATGCTGATGAAGCGGCGAAACTTCACGACTACAACGAGAAGCGTAAGTTAGCGGTACGTGTTGACGAGTACACATTTGATATGGAATTGGTACCTGCTTCACAAACCTTGCATGCGGTAGACAGCGGAAAAAGCGCAGCCTAACAGCACATCGCAAAACCCAAGACTCAAAATGAATCAAAGCCCCAGCAAATTGCTGGGGCTTTTTCGTTTAAGGAAATAAAATTCTTCACACTTGCACCGCTGTTGACGTTGAAAACATTGCCAACACGTAATATAAAGTAAGTAGAGCAAGAAACGTGATAAACATGTCCATTTCATCAGCGCGATATTTCTGAGCTATGTTGCTCACCCGCAATAGACACACGTTTCAGTTTTAATGCAATAAGAGCAAAACATACAACTAGGTAGCTAAACCTTGCCATTTGAACAAATTACTGTTTCGACAACAGAATTAAAGCGTGATACTGCCAATATGCTGTTGGGAAATAGCTTTGTGGGCCTGTTGATGACAGTGTTTTCGTTTTCTGGGCTTGTATTTTTTTTCGATAACGCCAGTGAAAAGGTCACCCAACTTCAGCATCAAATTTGGATATTTATGATGCTTGTGAGTGTTTGTCGACTCGCTGACGCGCTTTATTGGAAGTTTAAACTGTCTAAGCTACCCTTCGAGCCAACCGCAGTAATCAATCGATTTTCAATTGGCCTATACATTACAGGTGCTATTTGGGGTTTTTATTCGGTACTGTTTTACTCCACAATGGATACTATCGAGTTAGCCGCCACTATGATCATTTTATCAGCGATGTCAGGCGGGGCGGGTACAGTATTATCCCCAAGTCGTGCTCTGGTCGCTTTTTATTGCACCGCTCTACTCGTGCCTATGTCCATTTGCGCCTTAACCGATTCCAACGGTGAGTTTTTTATTCTCGGCATTCTTGGCCTTGTTTTTTGGATTGGTATTTTTCTTAGCGCCCTTCGCTACAATCGCTTTTTTGTTAGTACGCTGCACCTAAAAGCGAAAAATAATAAACTGATTGAACAAATGCGCATCGAGCGCAGCGAAACCGAAAAGGTTAATCAGTTGCTATTAACAACGAATGGAAAGCTCGATGCGGCAAACGCTAATTTAGAAGCAGAAGTGGAAAGGCGCACAGAAGATCTATTTCGCTTGTCAAACCGCGACCCACTTACAAATTTACTTAATCGAAATGGATTCCTGAAGCATTTAAACCAACTGTTAGATACCACCAAAGTTCTACACAACTCGTTGGCTTTATTATTTATCGATTTAGACGGCTTTAAACAAGTAAATGACAGCTTGGGCCACAAAGTGGGCGATATTGTTCTCACAGAAATTGCCTCTCGATTACGGAATTATAGTGAAAAAAATCAGCTCGCTAGATGGGGAGGTGATGAATTTGTTGCCATTATACCCTATGCAACGGTAGATACCGCCAAGGCCGTAGCACATGCTATGCGAAGTGGTGTGACTATTCCTATCATGGCCAATGATAACCAGATTACGTTAGATGCCACCATTGGTATTGCTATGTACCCAGAACATGGTGAGTCTGCTGTAGATCTTATACAACAAGCCGACCTTACCATGTACGACCAAAAGCGCAAGCAACGCGGTTCGGTAGGTGTTTTTAACGAAACCCTGCACGAAGAGATAAAGCGTGACCAACGCTTATGTGAAAGACTGCGTTGTGCCATTAAGAACGGCGAACTAACGGTCTTTTATCAGCCCATTATTGATGTAAAAACCCGTAGTGTGTCTTCTGTTGAGGCACTTCTTAGGTGGAATTGCGATGGTGAGATGATACCGCCGGATATTTTTATTCCCCTTGCGGAGCGCAGTGGATTAATGCCAGAAATTGGTGCATGGGTGTTAAATCGAGCCATTATAGATTTATCACACTGGCAATTTGCGGACTCATTGTGTTTATCGGTAAACGTGTCGATTACTCAACTCCTTGACGACAGCTTCGTTAAAATTCTCGATAACGCCCTTTCTAGCACACCTGTTGCCCCAGAGCGTATATACCTTGAAGTAACTGAAAGTGTGTTTGCAAACAATGCGGAGCTTGTCACGCTTAGATTAAGTGAGCTCGTACAACGAAGGGTCAAAATCTCCATTGACGACTTTGGTACTGGTTATTCTTCATTGCACAGGCTTCAATCGATGCCTTTTGACTTTATCAAAATAGATCGGTCTTTTGTGCAGAATAGCTCTGAAGAGAGTGATACCATTATACGCGCAACACTTCTCATGGCGCGAGAGTTTAGTTGTAAGACCGTTGCAGAAGGAATAGAAACTAATGAACAGCTAGAACATCTAGCGGCGTTGGGTGCTGACTATCTGCAAGGTTATTACTTTGCCAAACCCATGAGCGCCAGCGATTTCATTTCTTGGTATAACGACAACTATTAAACACCATGGCACAACTATATTTTTACTACTCGGCAATGAATGCCGGTAAATCCACATCCCTACTTCAATCGGCCTATAATTACCGCGAACGCGGTATGCACTCCATTATTTACACTGCCGCACTCGATGATAGGTACGGCGTAGGTAAAGTTACCTCTCGTATTGGTTTACAAGCCGATGCTAAACTTTACGCCAAAGGCGACAACTTATTCCAGTCAATTAACAACGATTGTAAATCTAGAAAGTTAGATTGTGTTTTTATTGATGAGGCGCAATTTCTAACCAAAGAGCAAGTTAAGCAGTTAATAGATGTTGTCGACGAGTTGAAAGTCCCTGTGCTTGCTTACGGTCTTCGTACTGATTTCATGGGCGAGACTTTTGAAGGGAGTCACTATTTACTGGCTTGGGCTGACAAGCTTTCAGAACTTAAAACCGTATGCCATTGTGGTAGGAAAGCAAGCTTTGTGGTCAGGCTTGACGAAAATGGCCAAGCTGTTAAAAACGGCAACCAAGTGCAAATAGGCGGAAACGACACCTATGAGTCGTTGTGTAGAAAGCACTTTAAAGCATTGGTTTGGGACTAATTTTTTTACCTTAACTCGAACTGTACTAACCTAAGAAGCGCTGTTTTTCCGCATTAAGCGCTACGTGAAAACTCAATAAATCATTCAGTTGCTCTTCACGAGCAACTGAATAAAAATCCATGATACCCGCTGTTTACTTGAAATTTCAATACTAAACACACCCCCACGCGGTTAACAAAAAATTACAGCAACATTTTACCTTTATTTAACTTTCACATTCTCTTTACTCTTCAAGCATCCCAATTAAATGCATTAAGTAAGATTTAATAATACTAAAGAATAACCCTAAATATTATTTAAAAACTTTTTACTTAAACAATTAAGAAAAATCTTGCGAATATGAAAAATAGCGACTATTGTTAACTCGATGTAAAAACAAGACCTATGTTTAACACACATTTAGCAAGGTAAAACACATGAAACACACTGGTACGTTTAAGCCCGCAATCATTGCACTATCTATTACAGCTGCGCTGCAAGGCAATGTTGCTGTTGCGCAAGAAGCCTCAGCTGAAGAACAAGTTGAGATCATCCAAGTTTCCGGTATTCGCGGCTCGTTGATGCGCGCACAAGCCGTCAAAATGGATAATGACTCAATTGTTGAAGCAATTTCTGCAGAAGACATTGGTAAGCTTCCAGACTCATCTATTGCCGAATCACTTGCTCGCTTACCAGGCTTATCAGGTGAACGTGTTGGTGGCCGTACTTCTGGTATATCGGTTCGTGGTTTTAAAGAAGATTTTACAGGTACGTCTTTGAATGGCCGTGAGCTTATCGGTATTGGTGATAACCGTGGTGTTGAATACGACCTTTACCCTGCAGAAATCATGACAGGCGCAACCATTTACAAAACTGCTGATGCATCACTAATAGTTCAAGGTATTGGTGGTACTGTTGATTTACAAACCGTTCGCCCACTGTCTGCACAAGAAACGCTAACCGTTACTGGTGTCTATGAATTGGGTGGAAACGACTCTGACAACCCAGAGTTTGATAATTCGGGCAATCGTTTTGCATTGTCTTTCGTTGAAAAATTCGCTGATGACACGGTGGGTTTAGCACTTGCTATCGCATCAACAGAGTCGCCTAGAAACGAAAGAAAATATGGCGTATGGGGTTACGGTGAAAATGATGACGGTCAAGTACTTCCCTTTGGCCTAGATACCCAAGCAATCAGCCGCGTTCTTGAGCGCGACACCATATCAGCTATTTTGCAATGGCGTCCAACCGACAAATTGGACATTGTCATTGATGCACTTGATATCGATTACGCCGACTCTGGTGTAATTCGTGGATTTATCGAACCCTTTGCCTCTGCAAATGTGACAGGTACAGGAATAAATAACACTGGTACTCAAGTAAATGCAAATCCCGTTTTACGTACTGATCCTGCGCAAAAAGACGGTGAATTGCAATCATTTGGTCTTAACATTCGTTATGACATTAACGACGAATGGTCAATGACTCTTGACGTCGCAGACAGTAGTTCAAGCAAGCGAGATTTACGTGGTGAGTCATATGCAGGCTTGGCTCGTTCAGGTGCACTTGGCAACGATGAGCTTGGCTCACGTCAATTCCAAATGAGTTCTGACGGTATTTTCTTCACTGGAAGTAACGGCCTCGACGCATTCTCTGACCCTGCGCTATTGCAACTGGCAGGGCCTCAAGTTTGGGGTGGTGGTATGGCGAATATTGCCGACCAGTTCACCACTACGGCATTACAAGCAAACGGTCAACCCTACAGCTACTTCAACGCACAAGACGGCTTCCTCAATTTTGCTGACTTCGAAGAAGAACTTACAACAGCGCGCTTCGAAGTTACGGGGTTTGTTGATTGGAGTATATTCAACACGTTCACCGCTGGTGTTAACTACAGCGACCGATACAAAGCAAAAGACAACAAAGGTTTCTTTGCCACAGCATCTTCGTATCCGTTTTCTGAATCGATACCGTCACAGTATTTATACAACGGTTTGGCAGACCTTACTTGGGCAGGTATGGGTTATGTAGTAGCATACGACGGCTTCGCGCCATACAACGATGGTGAATATACACTTAACGATGCGGGCCTACTTGAGCCAGACCGTTTAGGTGATACTTATACGATTGACGAAGAAGTTCTCACCCTATATGCCCAGCTAGATTTTGAAACCGAAGTTGGTGGTTTTAATGTCAAAGGTAATGTAGGAGCTCAATATGTCGATACTGACCAAAGTTCTACAGGTTACATTGGTATTGTGGGTGATAACTTTGCGGTTTGTGATGATGATGGCAACAAGGTTGTTGATGCTGACTGTATCATTACAGATGGCGATAGCTACTCGCACTTCCTACCTAGCTTAAACGTGAGCGTAGAGCTAACTGAAAGTCGCTATTTACGCTTGGGCGCATCGAAAACAATTAGTCGTGCTCGTGTTGACCAAATGAAGGCTTCGGGTTTTGTCAAATTCGACCAGAACATCGATTTGATTGCTACGCCTAATACCCAAGCGGCTGTTGAGGCTTATGGTTCTCCTTGGTCTAAATTTACAGGAAACCCAACACTTCGCCCACTTGAAGCGAACAACTTCGACATTTCATTTGAGAATTATTTTGAAGACGAAGGTTATGTGTCAGTTGCCCTGTTCTACAAAGATCTTGTTAACTGGACTCGTGACGGTAATCAGTTAATTGATTTCACCAACGACCCAACCAATGATGGTGCTAACTACTTCATTCCTGGCTTCCATGACAGAATCATTGACGTAGACGGTAACTATGGCCCTGAAGATACGCCATATCAAGTAGGCGACTTAGTGACACCACCTGACTTAGGTTATTACTCATTTTTCGAAGATGGCCTTAAAGGTAGCATGAAAGGTGTGGAACTTACCGCTAACATTCCACTACGCATGCTTGCAGATGCGCTAGATGGCTTTGGTATTGCGGCGTCAGCGACCATTTTAGATGCAGAGCTTGAAGATGGCACCGCAATTCCTGGTCAGTCAGATAATACTTACAGTATTACAGCCTACTATGAAATGAATGGCTTTGAGTTCAGGGTAGCGGCGACCGACCGTTCTGAGTTCTTGACGTATCAACGTGGCGGCTCGAACAAAATTGAAGCGGCAACACGTGATGCAGTAACTCAGGTGGATGCGCAAATTAGCTACGATTTCGCAGACAGTGGTATTGAGTATTTAGAAGGTCTTCGTATTTCATTACAAGGTGTTAACCTAACGGACGAAAAAGAAGAAACCATTGACGATAATGGCATTGTAACATTGCGCCGAGAGTTTGGCCCATCTTACATGCTTAACCTGAACTACGCCTTCTACTAAGAGAGAAGCATGTAGGCGTCACCCAATGGGTGGCGCCTATTAATACTTCACTTTTTACCAGTTCGCACATAATCTAAGGTTTAATCCTTACTATTCAATTACGTATTTTCCAATAATCGAGTTCTGCATGACACAACCACTTCGTATTGTCATTGCTGGTGGTGGTACCGCTGGATGGATGGCAGCTAACCTTTTCGCCAATATTTGGAAAAACTCACCGGTCGAAATTAGCCTTATTGAGTCTGAAGATATCGGTACAATAGGTGTAGGTGAAGGCTCAACACCCACGCTAAAACGCTTTTTTCAAACCTTATCTATTGCAGAGCATGAATGGATGCCACAATGCCAAGCAACGTATAAGGTCAATATCAAATTTAATGGTTGGAATGGCGATGTCCACGCATCCTATTCTCACCCATTTATTAGTCAATTAGATGTCTTTAGTGAGCGAGCTTTTCATATTAACGCCCTCACACGTCGCTTAGGTCTTAATGTAGAGACGCGACCTGAAAAATTTCTAATGGCAGGGTATTTGGCCAAAAAACAGTTGGCCCCCATCCCCTCTCACAACTTTCCTTTTGCCATTGAATACGGGTACCACTTTGATTCAATGAAGCTCGGTCAGTTTTTGCGTAACTTTGGCAAGAAACTCGGTGTGAAGCATATCATTGGTAACATAGAATCAGTAGAAACCCATGCCAATGGTGAGATCTCAGCACTAACCTGTACAGATGGACGCCGTATAGAAGGCAATCTCTTTGTCGACTGTACGGGGTTTAACAGCCTACTTTTACAAAAAACACTGGGCGTTAAGTTTAATGCATTCGGCAAAAATTTATTCAATGACGCTGCCGTTGTTCTGCCTACTGCCCCCTTGCAAACAATGCCAGTAGAAACTGAATCTACTGCAATGTCGAATGGATGGTGCTGGCAAATACCGCTTCGCAATAGAACGGGAAATGGTTATGTCTACAGTCAGCAATATCAAAGTAAGGAAGATGCTGAGCGAGAGTTACGTCAGCGGCTAAACCTACTCGACTGTGATGTAGAAGCGAAGCATCTAAAAATGCGGGTTGGGCAATGCGAAAAACACTGGCATAAGAACTGTTTGGCCCTTGGGTTAGCGCAGGGTTTTATTGAGCCCTTAGAGGCAACTGCACTGCATTTAGTGCAAGTTAGCATAGAAATGTTTATCGACACCTTCACAAAAGGTCATTTCTCCGCACAATATCAAGATACGTATAATAAAGATATTAGCGAAAGATTTGAGCGCATTAGGGACTACATTGTATGTCACTATAAACTCAACGGTAAAAGAGACAGCCAATATTGGGTAGATAACCGCGATAACATGCATCTTTCAGAATCGCTATTAAGCTTGTTAGACGTGTGGTATCGCAAAGGCGACATTGTAGAAGAGATAAAACGTCAAGGCATTGGAAAGCACTTTAGTACCACATCGTGGCACTGTTTATTGGCAGGCTACGGCGTGTTTCCCCCTATAGCACTTCAACAACCGGACTCACTTAAAGAAAAGGGAGATCTGTTTGAAGAGAACAAACTTGCCTCATTTTTTAGTCGCTGTTCTTTGAACTTTGAAAAACAAAAGCTGTTGTTTCAAATAGCATAATGGATAATAGGTTTACCGCTTTTTATATTATCAATTGAAGTATGCGCTATTCAGGAATGTTAACGCATACTTCGTTAAGACTCACCTTAAATGGTTTCCCCTTCTCTTAGCTCAAAAGGCAACATCGTTTTCTCTTCCATGTCGTTAAGTAGCGCCTGTGCAGCTTGTACACCTTTCTCTGCGCTTGACTGGCACACGGTTGTCAATCTGGGGCGTGTACGCTCAGCTTCTTCGATGCCATCAAACCCAGTAATTTTCATATCCAACGGCACATTTATTCCCATTTCCAATGCCATATGAAGTAACTCAAGAGCGATGATGTCACTCATGCAAAGCACCACATTAGGCCTTGGTGAACTAGTCAATACTTCTTTGGCCGCTTGCCTCGCGAAACTTCTGCCGCTCTCAGGAAGATGCCATATACGCTCTTTGCTAATTGCTACATTCTTTTCTTTAGCTGCACGCATATAACCGTCTAGGCGGCGGTGAGAAATAGAGCTTTCTACGCCAATAAGGGGGCTGTCATATACTCTGCATGTTGATGGAGAGTCAATAAGTCGCAAGCCCAAAATAGCAACACTGTCACCTTCGTTAAGCGCACTAGAAGCTACCTGATAAGCCGCGTCCTCATTATCAATATTGATTGAAGGCTTGTTGTCGATGTCAAAATCAACCGTCACCACAGGTTTAGGTGAAACCGCTAACTCATCAATAAGCTTGTTATTACGCGGGGCACCGTAGCAAATGAAGCCGTCAACAAAATCCACCACATCTAAAATACTTTTTGAATCACCAGCATAAAGCAATAGATGCTTGCCTTGTTCTTGTAACGCTGAAGAAACACCTTTAATAAACGTACTGGCTACTGGATCACTAACCATATAAGCAATACTGTCTGCCAGTACAAGTGCAACAATGTTTGAGGTCCCTTTTCTTAAGATCTGTGCGGCCTTATTTGGACCGCTGTAACCAATTTTCTTGCACTGAGATAATATTTCTTCGCGCTTGGCTTGAGACAATTGATCAGGGCGGTTGAAAGCATTGGAGATAGTGGCAGTCGACACACCTAACTGCGCAGCAACGTCTTTAAGGGTAAGTTTTGTTTTCTTCATTGTTATAGGCTCATTACACGAAACTAAAAACACATTCCGTCTGCATACGACAGACGGTCAACATAAGTGGAGGCCGTCTGTGAACTATAACATTACCTTAAACGTTTAACCTATGATATTTAGTCAAGTTTGCGACTAGCGGCTAAATCGAATAAAAAAAGAACAGCGAATTTAAGAAGCTTTAACGCGTGCCAAAAATTTTGTCACCGGCATCGCCTAAACCTGGCAGAATATAGCCCTTTTCATTGAGACGTTTATCAATTGCAGCAGTAAAAATTTCTACATCAGGATGTGCGTCAACCACAGCGCGAATTCCTTCTGGCGCAGCCACCAAGAACAATCCCATAATTTTCCTGCATCCCTTTTTCTTTAGCAAATCTATGGTAGCGATAAGGGTGCCGCCTGTGGCGAGCATAGGGTCAACAATTAAGGCAGTGCGTTCATCGATATTCTTTACGACTTTGTCAAAATACGCTACGGGTTGCAGGGTTTCTTCATCACGATACAGTCCCACCACACTGATTTTTGCATTAGGTATTAGCTCTAAAACACCTTCAAGCATGCCAAGGCCAGCGCGCAGAATAGGCACTACTGTGATTTTTTTACCTTTGATTTGCTTTACTTCTACGTCATCGCCTGACCAGCTTTTAATGATCGCGCGCTCAGTGGGCAAATTACGTGTTGCTTCGTAGGTAAGTAAATTTCCTACCTCTGAAGCCAATTCGCGAAAATCCTTGCTACTTATTTTTGCGTAGCGCATTAAGCCTAGCTTATGTGCAATGAGGGGGTGCGTTATCTCGTGAACAGCCATGGTTGACTCCTTAATTACATTTCCTACAGTCTACCTTGTTCTTCGCTGCCTTTGAAATTTAAGACACCGCTTTTTCGCCCACGCGCAGTGTGCCACCATCAGGTAAAGTAACTTCTATTTTTAAGCTCCCACCCACAGCAGCCAAATAAGCAGCTGCACGATGTAACGAAACATCCTGAATACGCTTAGATTCTAACTTGCTAACACCTGACGCTGTCACCGACAAGGCCATGGCCACTACTTCTTGCTTTACTCTGTGTTGCTTTCTAATTTCACCTAATGTGATTTCTTTCATTGTTCTTTACCGAGAATTTAGGGCATTAAAAAGCCCAGTTGGTTAATACCTTCTGGGCTTTGCAAAACGTTTTATGTTGTGCCCAGAAGCCAATATTTGCCCCTGAACACCAATGGTCAGGTGCAATCAGTAATTAAAATTGTAAAAATAGCCTGTTGAAACGTTTAGCATAATTATTCTCTTCTGCACATTATGTGATTGTATTTGTATGTAGATACTATGAGTTGAGATATAAGGGAAAATCCGACAACATCTCTTCACTTATCCTTTACCATACCACCAAAGTTAGCAATAGCAACTACTTTCCAAGTTGGAAAGCAACCTTTTATACAGATACAACATCACCCGTGCTTGCTTGCTTCAACTTGGCAAGAAATACTGGCACATCAGCATCCCCTTCTTGTGGTGCCCAATCCGCAAAGCCTTTGTCATCGATTACTTCATAGGGGCCTTGTTTTACTTCCATAAAAACAACCGGCTCGTTGCACACGGTGGCGTGCCAAACATTGGGCGGTATTTCGACTCCTTGGCAATATCCATTGCTGCAAAGTGAAATTCTTTCGGTTACTACACCCTTGCTGTCAAAGAAAATGAGATCTAAGGCACCTTCTAACACCATAAAAAACTCCCATTTATGCTCTTGAACGTGTCGATGGGGCCTAACGTAGGAGTCGGGCATCATAGCAATGAAAAGGCGTTGTACCTTGTCCGAGTATGATTGATGAATATTGAGGTTAGCACGACGACGTGGACTATTTTCTGCTTCTTCTATCAGGTCAGAAAACATTGTTTTGTCAAACCGTTTGATATTGTTCAATCACAACTCCTTTAAAGTATCAGCGCATTGACGGATAACCTAATGTTACACGAAACAATGCGCTGTACGTACGTCCGATGTGAAAAATTACGGTAATGCCTTGAAGCGAACTGCAGCGCCTCCCGAAGCAGCAAGATGCAATGACAATGTGTCAGTTGTCGTTACCTTTTTGTGTTCAATGGTTAAGGCATAGGGGTTGGTTTCCCAATGAGCATCTTTGCCATCAACGTATATCTGAGCTTCGTACTTTTTGTCTTTGTCCAAAAAGTCTAAAGGAATAGTTAGGTCAATAGCATTTTCATCGGTTATTGCCCCAACAAACCAATCATCTGCAGAATACCCTTTGTGAGCACGAGCTTTACGGGCCATGACAATAAAGTCGCCCACTTCGCCTTGTAGCGCAATGCTCTCAGACCAATCAGTAGGTACATCTTTAATGAACTGGAATGCATCGGGCTTTGCTTCATAATTTTTGGGTAAATCGGTCGCCATTTGAATTGGGCTGTAAAGCACCACATATTGTGCTAACTGTTTCGCAATAGTGGTTTGAGGACGCATAACGTTACTTTTACCCCATTCAACACCACCATCGTTTTTCCGAATGTAATCAAAATTAAAAATGCCCGGTGTAAAATCCATTGGCCCTGCTAACATACGTGTAAACGCCAGCATTGGGATGTGCTCAGGAGGGTTAGGCGCCGCCCAACCAGAATTGTACTCTTGCCCGCGCGCACTTTCTCGTGAGATCCAATTAGGGTAAGTACGACGTAGCCCCGTATCTTTTACAGACTCATGCGTGTTTATAGACAATTGATACTTAGCGGCAGTTTTCACATTGTGAATAAAGTGGTTTACCACCCGTTGGCTATCAGTAAATTCATAACGCATAAGATTGTTGTCATCGCGCACTTTTAAGTTTTGACCGTGGGCAACGTAACCTGTTTTAATTTGTGAAACGCCTACCTTTTGATAAAGCGCAAATCCTTCTTCCATTTGGGCCTCATAATTTGTTATTCCACCCGATGTTTCATGATGGCCAATCAGCTTAACGCCTTTCTCTTTGCCGTATTGAGTAACCTTTTCAAGGTCAAAATCAGGGTAGCTTTGGGTAAAAGAGAAGAGTTCAGAGTTAGCAATCCAATCACCATCCCAACCAATATTCCATCCTTCCACTAACACACCGTCAAAGCCGTGTTCTGCGGCGAAATCCATATAGCGTAGTGTATTTTCAGTTGTAGCGCCGTGTTTATCACCAGAGCCCCAAGTGAAGTCATCAATATGCATTCCCCACCAAATACCCACGTATTTTCCCGGTTCAATCCAACTTACATCACCTAATTTATTCGGTTCATTGAGATTAAGCGCAATGTACGAATTGACCAAATCCGTCGCTTTATCACCAATGGTCACCGTTCGCCATGGGGTCGTAAATGGCCCATTTTTGTGTACTAATGAGCCATCATGTCTAGGCGCAAGTGCAGCAGAGAATCGCCCTAATTCTTGTTTATCTAGACTCATGCCAGCGTAGTCAACAAGAGCAGCCTCGTGAATTGCCACATGCACACCATTATCATACTTAACAGTAAATGGCGTATGCGCTTTATAGACTTCTTGTAATGGTGTAGTGCGGTATAAGTATTCATAACGCTCTCTACCATGCGCAGGGATCCAATATGCAGTGGCTTTGTGCGAATCAACAAAGTTAAACTCAGTTAGCTCTCTTGTGATAACCCGTTTATCTTGGCTTGGCACTTCATAGCGAAAGCCGACACCATCATCAAATACCCTGGCGCGCACTAAAAAGGTGTTTTGAGAGTCCGTTTCACTTACAAACTGTACCAGTAACTCATTGTGATGATCGCGAATAAGAGTCTGCTCACCCCATGGCTGAGCCCACGTGTTATCTACGCTATTGCGACTCACCTCTTTTACTGTGAAATCTCGATACATGGGAGCAGCTTCTGCAAAAGTGAAACCCAGTTTCCCCTCTCCTAAAACAGGCTTTCCCTCAAAATCAATACGATATTGCGCAATATTATTGGTATCAGTAAAAGTGAGCGAAAGTTGTTTATTAGGAGATTTAACCGTGACTTCATTTGCTTCAGTGACAAAAGAAACCCAAAATAACAGTATCAGTAGAGCTCGCATGAGTTGCCTCTCAAATTGTTAATATGGTGTTAGTATCAATCATATTAGACATTTTGCAAGCATTTTTCTAAATCGATTAAGAAGAATTTTTAATTAATCAAAAAATGCCCCTAAAGCAAGCACTTTAGGGCTATATAGAAAGAGATGGTGATGGAGAAATGGCGCTTTTTACTTGCGGGCCTTTTTCATTCTTTGACTTTGCTGTTGGCGTTTTTCTTCTCGTTTTTCTTTGCGATCTTTTTTGTCTGGCGTTAGTGAACCAGTTTTAAATTTTTGCTTTCGCTTTGCTTTTGCTTCTGCTTTTTTCGCTTCGGCAATAGCCATTTCTTCTTTTTCCACTTTCAGCATTTCAGGCGTTTCTAACGTGATTCGACCAAGCTTCCCAGACTGAAGTTCTTTAAGAAGAATTTCACAGATCTTGTGCAGATTCACGCGGCCACCCGCTTGAATAGCTCCCCTGTTCTTTGCCGCCGCCTCTAGAAACTCAATTTCAGTGTCAGGTAGGGTTTCTAGCTTATAACGCTCTTGCATCACTTGAGGATAGGCCTTGATTAGATAGTCAGCAGCAAAAAAACCAACGTCATCGTATTCCATTGCAGTATTTTTCACCGCACCAGAAGCCGCCAAACGGTATATTGAGTGAGGATTATCCAGTTTGGGCCATAGCACACCGGGGGTGTCGAATAAGATAATGCCACTTCCTAAATTGATGCGCTGCTGACTTTTGGTGACCGCAGGTTCATTACCCGTTTTGGCAATAATGCGTTCTGCCAGTATATTGATAAGCGTCGACTTACCAACATTGGGAATGCCTGTGATCATGGCTTTAATTGCCTTGGGCTGGGCATCCTTCTTCGAACATATTGAACGAATAAGCTGCATGATTTGCTTACTATTGCCCGGGTTATCACTCGACGTAGTAATAGTCTTCACGCCCCGTTCTTGCTCTAAATGTTCTTGCCATCGGGCAGTTATATCAGGGTCGGCAAGATCGTATTTATTGAGAATTTTGATGCAGGGTTTATCGCCGCGAATTTTAGCTATTTCGGGGTTTTCACTGGAGTAAGGAATACGCGCATCCAACACTTCAATAAGAATGTCGACTTGACTCAGAGACTCTTTTATCTCTTTAAGGGCTTTATGCATATGCCCTGGGAACCATTGTAGTGCCATGGTTTATCCTATGTTCTGCAGTTTTTGGTAAAGGTAATAGACGTTTATTTAGCGCGCCAACTCATAGACACAGATGTTCACCGCACTCGCTAAATTTAACGAATCGATTTGACCACTTCCTGGAATGGTAAATGCAACCGCATTAAGCTGTTCTAGGGCTTCTTTGGGCACACCGCGGGCTTCATTGCCAAAAAGATAACACTGAAAATCACCAAATGAAGGGGAGACTATGTCTTCTCCATGCATATCTAAACAAGCAAATTTTTTAAAACGTGTTGCTAGCGAAGATAAAGGCACATTCAACTCCATATCGACATGGAAAATAGCCCCCATACTTGCTCGAACCACTTTTGAATTAAATGGGTCAACACTATTAGGACTCATCAATAATGTGAAGTTGCCAAACCACGCTAGGCTTCGCAATATGGTCCCTAAGTTACCAGGGTCTTGTGTTTCATAAAGATAGACATACTGTCTATTTAGCGTACTACGTAGCTCTTGCTTTGTGTTATAAGGCAACCTATCAGACGACAAATGTGTTGGTAATGGGACACAGGCAATAATGCCTTGAGGAGATTTGGTATCACTAAGTTGCGTCATTTGCTGTGAACTCAGTATCTCTACAGCGCTTTGTTCACCATAGCTCCCACAATTGTCAGTCAGCCAGTCTTTGTACTGCTCAGTAACATAATAGGTAATATCTTTAGCATTAATGGGGCTTTCAGATACATTAACCACTTTTAAAAGCTCTAAAACTAAATGTTCCCCCTCGACCAAATAATACCCAAATTGGGTGCGGTATTTTTTTGGTGAAGTTTTTTTACGTCACTCAGTTTCATTAGGCTGACCTTAAACAAATATTCGCGGCAAGTTTAAGTTAATCAGAACAAAACTCAAGGGGCAATGCTGACATAGAGACGTGTACCAGCAGCATTGAATGAGAAAAAGAAGGTATATGCGTTAAAAGGAAAGCTTACTACTCCTTCAATAAAAAGATATGGCGTATATTCAAGCGGCCGCCGAATCACGGTATTACAGCATTACGGAGTGATTCAGCGGTTAACTGGGAAAAGTAAACGGTAAGAATGGAACGCACATACAAAGTGCCTAATAAGACGTCTCAACTAACATGCGAAGAGCATTCCAACGCTTTCTCTCACCAATTAAAGGCATGCAAATTCGTGCTTGCGAATACTCACAAGGTAGCTTTTGAGCAATTACATTCGCCTGAGCAAAGTCTTCTACAAGGTCGTCTATAATATCTTCCGAACAACCTTCAATGATCACAAACTCACCGAGTTGTTTGATACTAAGCGCTAATTCTATCGACTCCTTCATGCGCAATGGCATGATAGTCCGCAATACTCTTAGCGCTGGCACCGACACAATATTTTCACCTTGTACGAGTAACTTGAAAGCATGTTCACTCATCGGTTGTAGCAGCTTCTTTCTTATCATCGTTAGGTGAAGCCAAAGCGCCACCAGCGGCAAACCCACCCGCACCAGCAAGCCCAACACCTACCAAGCCAACCGTAACTTCACCTAGTGTGGCAGCGCCAACTAAAGCAACAGGCACAGTGGCTAACCCTGCTGTACCAACAATGGCTACTCCTAAACCAACCATGGCGAGTCCAACACCTATCTGTTCCCAATCAACATTGCCACCAGAAACCCGCTGTACATCCGTTTGATTAAGTTCAATCATTTCAATCTCCTGAATAAATAATGCTTCGACTTGAAGCCTCTTCATTTTATTCAAAAGTTACGTATTAAAAATACTGTACCTCAGATAGGTTTTAGCACGCTCAAGTCTTTACGCTATTCACAAACAACGTATATATCACCGTCGTAAATGCCTTGAACCGTTAGCTTTTGACTGGACAATGCTTGTAAATAGTCGATATGAGCCTGTTCAATTCTCTGCCCTGGGACAATAAGCGGAATACCAGGAGGATAAGGTGTGATAAGGCCTGCTGCGATACGTCCAACGCTACTTTGCCACGCAATGGCTTCACGCTGACTAAAAAACGCTTTTGAAGGCAAGTCATCCAAGTGTATTGGTGGAATATCCGCCGGCAACTGGCCCTTATTCTTGCGCTTGCTCAAATTCACAGCACCGTCGTCTAAACGCTTGAGTGCATTGTAAAGACGCACTATTTTTGAACGCATACCACCTAAGGTTAACAAAACCAGAATTGTACTGTGAGTAAATTTTTCTATTTCTAAGCCCACTTCATCCATCAAGAAGCGATGAATTTCTTGGTTCGAATAATCTAATGCAGATACATCAATTAATATTTTAAGCGGATCGTGCCCAATATTGTCCTTCTCAAAATGTGGGAACATGTTGGCAAAATCACTGGGAGAAAGAATACGCAATCGCTTGAACTTGGCCATCTGTGATTTGAGCTCTGCCACATTACTCAAAAGCTCATTTAAGATTTTATAGCCTTCCATTTCCAATTGCTGTCGACACACATCTAACGATGCTATCAGTTGATATTTAGGCGAAGTACTTGTGTGAATGGCAAACACTTCTTTGAAGAAATCTTTGTCAAAATCAGGATCATTAACATGAATAAATGACGCTTGTGAAAATGCAGAAACTACTTTGTGCGCAGAATGTGTTATGTAGTCAGCGCCCGCTGCAATCGCTGAATAATCACGAAGCGCAGGATGGAATAACGAATAAGCAAACCATGCTTCGTCAATAAACACCTTAATGCCATGCCCATGCGCTAATTTTACAACTTGTTTTAAGTCTGTGAGAAGGCCGTCGTATGTACAGCCTGTCAAAACAATCAACCTAGCATCACTGTTTTCTTCTATAAGTGCTTTTATTTGATCGATTTTTGGCGGAGAGAAAATGCCGTATTCAGGATTAAAAACACTGTCTAAATAAACTGGCATTGCCCGAGCCTGAATAATGCCGTAATGCACAGATTTGTGACAGTTTCTATCTGCTATTACTTTATCCCCCTCGCGCAATAAGGTTTGAAGGATGATTTTATTTGATGTTGAAGACCCATTGGTTACAAAATAGGAATGTCGTACATCAAAGGTATTGGCAACGGCTGCTTGTGCTTTGCCTATGGCATAAGTTCCATCAGATAGCGACCCCAACGAATCGACGCTTACCGACAAATCGCTCACAAACACATTGCGCCCAAAGAAGCGATAAAAATCACTGATGTAAGGTGAGTTTCTGAAACTCGCTCCACCACTGTGACCTGGGGTGTGCCAAGAATCATTCGACTCAACCACATAATCTTTGTATTCAGTCCAAAATGGCGTTTCATTGCGATCATCAAAGTCGTTGATGATGTAACCCAATATCGATTCTGGATCAGAAATGATGTCATTGCGATAAAAAAACGACTCAATGCCATTGGCCTGATTAACGATATCAAGGCCTTTAACCGCATCACCTAAAACATAAACCGGAAGCTCTGGGCGAATAGACTTAATGGCATTGATAACTTTGGCGTTGTTGTCAATTTTTATCGCAACATTCTTATCCGCGTCAAACGACCCATTGATGTCGCTATCTTCACTGGTTAACTCGTGATGATAGGCGGTAACATCCCAGCTAAATACTACCGCTTGAATATCACCGTCATCGCGCACCAACTGGAGTGCTTTTGAAACTGAGCTGGCTTCCAACAAACTTATATCAACATCGCTTCTGTCGAAATATGAAATGGTATTGCCGATGCTTGATGTAATCTGCTCTAACAAATCAGCGGCATCTTCTATCACGAGTATTTTTTAAATGAGGGTGCATAGAACATCCATGAGTATCTAATAACTGGCTACAAGTGTAACGTTCAAAACGACACTTTCCTAATTGCTTGAACAAACTCCACTATCATAAGCGAAATCAATTGCATAAAATCACGCTTTTAAACTTGAGTTAGCGTGAAAGTGCAGCAAAACTTGAGTTTGTTACCCAATCGATAAGGGCAAGGAAACATAATGGCTTTTGATTTTAAAATAGAAAACGACATCGCTGTAATCACTTTTGATGATGGTAAGGTGAATGCAGTTGGCTTCACTCTTATTGATCAAATAAATGATGCATTGGACAAAGCAGAAAAAGACGCCAAAGCGTTGGTTTTACACGGGGGCGAAGGTAAGTTTTGCGGTGGCTTCGACCTATCTGTAATGAAAGCCGATGATAAATCTAAACAACACGAATTGGTGCAAGCCGGGGCCGCTCTTATTGTACGCCTTTACAGTTACCCGTTACCTGTGGTTGTTGCTGCCGAAGGTCACAGTATAGCCATGGGTGCAATATTGCTAATGGCCGCTGACTTGCGTGTCGGAAAAGATGGTGATGCGAAATACGGGTTAAATGAGACCGCTATAGGCATGGTGTTACCACCATTTGGTATGGAATTGGCTAAATCTCGCTTGGCCAGTGATTGCCAAACTGAAGCTTTATTGTTTTCACGCATTTATCAAGGCGAAGAAGCCATAAAAGTGGGGTTCTTAGACATGGCAGTGAGCCAAGAGAAAGTACTTGCTACGGCACTCAGCTATGCGGATAAATTGAAAATGTTACCAAGAGCATCTTTTGCGGGAGCAAAGTTAGCGTTAAGAAAAGAAACGCTGGAAAAAATGAAGCAAAAGTAGACACGCTTTCTTCGAGGTATTACAAGCTGGGCACGTTTTATGTCTTTCGTATAATTCAAACGACGGTATCTAATAAACACCCAGCTTAGCTAATCTACATTGATAATAAATTTAGCAATGTTCAGTGCGTTTTTACTGTGCCAACGCGCATTGCAATTTCTTGCTGCAGCGCCTGTCGACACCCCAAATCAAAACTCACTTCTGCCAATACAAACAGTGGCCCAATAGCCAACCCCATTATGTCGTCAACAAAAGCGGGCTTTTTACCCTCGTAGTAATGGCCAATAAATTGTAACACCCACCCGCCGAGAAAAATGCCAACGGAAATAGCTAGCCAAAGCCCTGTGTCAAATGCGGCAATAGGTGCAGCGGCATACAACATAAAACCAGTTATTACCGTCATCACTCCTCCGAGTTTGAGGTCAAGTTTGAGATAAAACAGGTTAGCGAGAAACCACACGACTAACGCAGGACTCGCAGCGAATTCACCGATAACAGGAAGCGACACGACTATCGACGGTTTACTTAGCAAACAAAAGACTGAAAATACAATGAGGGGAATACCGACATAATGGGTGTAAATATTGCGTTTATCCCGATGGTATTTGGCGTACTCACTTAAATAATCTTCTAATGTGAGTGTTTTTTTAACGTTCATATTGATAACTCTAGTAATAACATTAGCTTTAATGAGTTGCCCAGTCTAGAGTTCAATACACCACCAAACTGTCGCCTAGAAGACATTTCGCAAAAATCACTAACCTACTACTTTTGTATCGTTTTATTAAAGTTATTCGATTGAAGTTGTGCAAAATTTCTGAATTCGACTTAACTGTATATTAGATAAACAGTATAGGCACTTGGTAAATGAAAAAAGTGGTCGCCATTATCGCTTCACTTTCAGCCCTTTTTACGATAAGCACTCATGCGCAATGGAGCGCCACCGTTACGGGTGTTTCTGACTATATGTTCAACGGTGTCAGTCAAACGAACAACAACCCTGCACTTCAAGGCAGTATAGATAAAGCCTTTGACAATGGAGCATATGTTGGCACATGGGCATCAAATGTAGATTTTGGTGATGAAACGGACGTTGAATGGGACGTGTACATTGGCTACTACCAGTCACTCACAGACAACCTGAGCGTTGACTATGGCCTAGCTTATTATTCCTATCACGGCGGAGTTGGAGCCAGCGAAGGAAATTATGCAGAAGTTTACACAAAGTTTGGCTATGCAAGTCATTGGGGTAATTCAGAATTAAATTTTTGGTATGCGTGGGATTACTTTGGAACTGGCGCAGGTCATATCATCACAATGGTCGCGCATACGTTCGAACTTGCGCCAAATCACAGTATTCGTTTGAGTTTCGACTTGTCGAATTCTCTTGATGGTGACAAATGGCTGTGGACTGAAGAAGACTCATCTTTTTATCACTATCGATTGGCTTATCAAACCAGTTTTAGCGGCTTTGATATTGAAATAGCTGCTGAAAACACTAACCTCGATTATGACATTGCAGATGAACGCATCGTCATTGGTATAGCTCGAACATTTGAATTTTGATCAATGAACAAAGTGCGTTGACCTTAAACGTAAACTCGCTTGAAATGTGCAAGAAGCGCTCTCTAGAGGTCAGCACACCTTACCCTACATAAACGACCATGCAACAAACCGGCTGCGTTTGCTTCCCTGCTCCATATCAATGCATTTGTATTGCGTTGCGCCATAGTAATTAATGCTGTTTTCAATAGGTTTAAGGTGTTCGCTTTTAGATACTAAACACGTGAACCACGTAACTTGCGATTTGAATACAGCACTTTCTTTAATCATGCGCTGAATAAAAGCCAGTTCACCGCCTTCACACCACAATTCGTTCGACCTACCTGCAAAATTTAAATGCGAATTCGCTATTTTAGTTTTTGCTCCCTGACCTGCTCTTTTCCCTTTATTTCTCGCCAAATTTTTATTTTTGCGCTGTGTGCCCTGTAAAGCGTCTTCAGCTGATTTATGGAACGGAGGGTTGCACATCGTAAACGTAAACACCTCTTTTTCGCCAATGATACCATCGAATATTCGCTCGCGATCACGCTGTTTACGTACACTAAGGTGCTTCGACAAATGAGGATTACTTGCTGCAATTAACGACGCATTATCAACCGCTTTGCCATCTATATCGCTTCCTACAAAATTCCACTGATAATGGTGAATACCTATAATGGGATAAATTGCATTAGCGCCAATGCCGATATCTAAACCTTTTACAGGGCTTGATATACCTGACTCGACAAGCAAGTCGGCAATACCGTGAATGTAATCAGCGCGACCTGGAACCGGAGGGCATAAATAGCCCTCAGGTAACCGCCAAAAAGTCACACCATAGTAGTAAAAAAGCAAGGCGGCATTGAGTGCTTTAACAGCTTCTGTGTTGGTAAAATCTATACTGTCATTACCACTTTTAGCTTTTATAACAAATGGCTTAAGCTCAGGATATACGCGACACAAGTCCGCTATCGGATAGCCTTGATTATGAATGTTTTTTGGATGCATTAGGTTTACTTTTTAGTTGTGCGCAGAAAATGTAATTGCACATTTTCATCAAGAAGTTGCGCGCCCGCGCCTTGCTTCGCCATTTTGTCGTCGCGATTATACAATTTGCACCGCTCCAAAGACAAACATCCACAACCGATACAACCTTCAATTGATGTTTTCAAACTACTGAGCGCAGCTATTTTAGATTCAATATGAGCATGAAATGTCCTGCTTAATTCCGTCCAATCTTGTTGCGTAGGTGTACGATTATCGGGTAATGAAGATAAAAAACCCTTAATTTGTGCCAGTGTGTACCCCATGTTTTGCGCTATGAGAATAAAAGACACACGTCGTATAACTGAACGAGGAAATACGCGATTCCCACCTTCAGTTCTTACCGAGGGGAGCAACCCTTCATTTGCATAGTAGCGGATAAGTGAAACGGCATTTCCTGTACGTTTGGCAACATACCCTATACTAACCAATGGTTCAGGTTTCATAGTTTTTTGATATTTTCGCTTGATCTAAAGTTAACTTAAGATATTAGACTGTTCAATGTTGATAATCCACATTGAAAAGGAAACTTTATGAAAGCAGCATTCTTAGAACATGCCAATATCACTGTAGCGGATCCTGATAAACTAGCATCACTTTTATGTTCAATCTTTAGTTGGCAAGTGCGTTGGCGCGGCAAAGCAAAGAACAATGGATATACCGTGCATGTTGGGAATGAAAGTAGTTATTTAGCCCTTTATAAACCTACCTCTTTTCGTGCCGTTAGTGGTGACTATCAAACTAAGGCTAACGTCAATCACATTGGAATTGTCGTTCAAAATCTCGATGACATTGAAAAGAAAGTACTCGAGTTGAATTTGGATACCTTCAACCATGGTGACTATGAACCAGGAAAGCGCTTTTACTTCATGGCACAAGAGCATATCGAAATCGAGGTGATTAGCTATGAGTAAAGCGTGGCTATAATTAGAGCATGCCTATAGCGTGTTTACGTTTACTAGTTTGGCCATTGTAAGGACATACTTTTTATAAAGGGCAGCCAAACTACCTTGCATTGTTATTTGCTGAATGACTTGGTCAAAATGCTGTTTTAAGCGTTGACCGTCTTGGTTGTACGCAAATGACCAAAAGAGCCTTAACTCGCCTATGTCGCACACTATGAACTCGCCTCGTTTTATCTCATTTTCGAATGCTGGATAAACGAGGCTTTCTATATCCACGTAAAAGTCGACTTTTCCTTACACCAATAATGCGCATCCCTGAGCTATGTCTTTAACTTCCAGCCCTTTCGTACTATCGGGAAATACCGCGTAATAAACGCGAAATATTTCATAAGAGCATTCCATCAGCCAAAGACAAGTGGTAAAACTTATTCTCAATAAATCAATATAATAACAAATACCTCACACTATTATGGTACAAGGAAAACCTATGCTACGTTCTCTGGTCCTTTTAACCTTCATTGTCAGTCATTCAGTGCTTGCTGACACCATTTTAAGCATGAAAGAGCGAAGTGAGTTGATAGACAGCATACTCAAACAACGCTTTGAAACTGTTTTACCCGAGGTCATGGCACGTGAAAACATCGACATGTGGGTAATTATGTCGCGGGAATACAATGAAGATCCCGTAATAAAAACCATGTTGCCCTCCTCTTGGCTTTCTGCTCGTAGACACACCATGTTAGTTATTTACAACCCGGGGAAGAATAAACCACTCGAAAAACTCGCTGTCGCGCGATACGCAGTAGGAGACCTATTTGAAAAAGCATGGGACAAAGAAGCACAACCAGATCAGTGGCAAGCGCTTAGCGATATCATCAAGCAGCGCAATCCAAATAAGATAGCCATTAATACGTCAGATGCATTTGCATTAGGCGACGGAATGAGTGCAACGGAATACAAAAAATTCATGGCAGTACTACCAGAGGCGCTTAAAAAGCGAGTCGTGTCTGGTGAGAACTTATCTATCGGATGGCTAGAAACGCGCAGTGAACTTGAAATGACGCACTATCCAACATTGGCAAAAATTGGGCATAGCCTTATCGCCACCGCGTTTTCCAATGCTGTGATCACACCCAATGAAACAACGACCGACGATGTAGTGTGGTGGCTAAGAGACCAAACTCGCGCATTGGGCCTCACCAACTGGTTTCACCCAACAGTATCGATTCAGCGAGCTGACAACGAAGCCTTCGACCAGATAAAAGCCTTCAGCAAACGTCCAGGTGAAAATATTATACGCCCGGGTGATTTGTTGCATGTGGACTTTGGCATTACCTACCTTCGCCTTAATACCGATCAGCAACAGCACGCTTATGTACTTAAGCCGTCTGAAACCGACGTACCAGATGGGCTAAAACAAGCGCTAAAAAATGCGAATCGATTACAAGATATCTTAACCAACAACTTTGAAGTGAAACGCAGCGGTAATACCATTTTAAAAATGTCACGGGAACACGCGATTGAAGAAGGGATAAAACCCGCCATTTACACACATCCATTAGGGTTTCACGGACATGCTGCAGGCCCAACAATTGGTATGTGGGATGCACAAAATGGTGTGCCGGTTCAAGGCGATTATCCCATGTACCCTAACACCGCATACTCAATTGAATTAAATGCCGCGAGTCAAGTTACAGAATGGAATAAGGAAATTCGAATAATGTTAGAAGAAGATGCAGTTTTTTGATGGCGAGTCAGTGTCTTATTTAGATGGAAGACAAACTACATTTCACCTAATTCGCTCAGACGACTCGAGCAATCACAAATAACCGAAGAGAGAATAATTGAAAAAAGAATGACTGAAGAAAGAACTATTAGAGCGTAGTGTCAGGCCTCTCGTTAATCGCGAGAGGCCATGAAACTGTATTATAAAGTTGCACTGTAACGAGTGCGTTAACACTTACTCTGCAGCAGTACGCACAACTACATTCTCAGCGCTGTACTGACGTACAAAGTCTGAAATGTTTTTAAAGTTACAAATAATGTTTTCGCCTTCTAGACCATATTTAGCAAGTGCTGCGTCTTGGCCAATGCTTAGTGCTTCTACGCAAGCTTGAGATGCTGCGTCTTCGTTCTTCGCTACTAATGCAACATTTTTCGCGTTTTCAGTTACTTCATTATTTCTGTACATATATGCAAATGTGCGTAACGACTCACCGTTACAACGTACTGATGCACTGAACTCTTCTGCATTGAAACCGCTGTTGCGAATGTAGCGCAAAGCAGGTCCATATCCTTCAGTAGCGGCAGTTAAACACGCTTGAGTTTCAACATTGTTGTTTACCGGTTGAAGGCGAACATCTTTAGCAGATGCCTGAGCAGCAACAACAGAAAAAGTTAGAGCAATTGCAAATGTAGACAGTTTCATGGTCGATTTCCTAAGTAGTAACTAAATTAAACATCACCTGAGTGATGTGTATATTATGACCAAAACTTTCAACAAATAAAGCAATTTCTGTAATTTTATTACGAAATATTAGATAAAAACATCAAAATAACGCTTAAATTGTAATTATTTTACATAAAAACTGAAAGTTTATCTAAAAATTTACAATTAATGCAATTTGGTTACAGCGATAGTAAACAAAAATAGCGTGGAAAGACGCTTGCTAAGATACGTGGTACTTGCATACATAACCGCCGTTGGAACAATAAAGGCGGTTATGCGTGTCTGATAGACTCGTCTAGTGTGTAAAAACACTCTAGCAATAAAGAGAACTACAAGATCAGATCGTGAATAGCATTCAATGAAGGCAGCTGTTGTTCGGGTTGATAAAACAACCGGTTGAGACGACCAAGTAAGTTTACTTTGCGGCTGGGATCGTGGGCTTTTACTCTGTGCTCACTTTGTGTCAATAGGAACTCCCATGGCTGTAAGTTCAACCTATCAATCTCACTTTGTGTAACGCCTAATGCTTGAATAGTGGATAAAATACGCTCTGTTTTGCTTTCATTACTGGGGATTATGTCGTTGGCGTAAAAATCCTCTAAAGGCCCATTAATCGCTTCGAGGGTGTGGTTGATTGCCTCCCAAACGGTGTCGTGATCAAACATCCACCCACGGGGTGCATAATAACCGTCTATCTCCCATTCAAATTCAGCATTACTCAATGCAATGGAACTCTCGGCCTCAGGGGAATAAGATAAGTCTGGCTTAGCACCAATGTTGTACGCATCAACACTCATTGCTATACAAATTACCAAGTCTCCACAATTACTAGGGTTGTGATACAAAGCTTCAAATGCCGCACGCTTCACCCCCATCCAGCCATGCACCTTAGAAGGTTGTTCTACAAAATGCCTAACGTCATCGGGTAAATCTTCGCCATAGCGGTCTATAAGCAACGGAAGTGGACTCTGCTCTGGCGCTTCGTCTGGCATCCACACTTCGTACTCCAATCTATTGTCAGCTTTTCCTCTGCTTTTTATTCCATATGACAAGTTGACCGGGCGACATATACTTCGGTCTTCATCGATGCGATGGAAATATTCAGATCGCATGCGCTTGATAAAAGGCGCTTCTAAACCTGCTAAAGCAGCGGTTGGATAGCGATAGCCTATTTCACTGTTTGCCACCATACTCAATGATGGAATAGCGTTAACCAATTTACTTTTGATATTAGAAAGCACGCGGACAGACGGTACCACGATACTTCGCTCGGGCTCTATGGTTAAGCGTGCACCGCTGTCGGTAACAAACATGGGCGTTTTGTGAAATTCATAACCATGTAAGCCCAATTCATTCATCGCTTGAATTCGATAATCAGACAATGCACTGAATAACGCAGAGTGGTTGCGTATGTGTTTAAATAGTGGTCTTTCTATTTTCATGTATCCGTTTATCTTCCCTAGTGTATGGCATAAATATCGTGCAACTGATAAACCTACATTTTCAAAGCCTTAATACGAAATTTCTATTTTAGTAGGTATCGCTTCAGTGGGTGTCGCTTCATTAGGTATAACATCATGGTGTACTGTTTAGAAACGTGTTCCATATACCCGCCCCCACATCATCGTATTGTTCAACTAAAGCGCGGTATTGTTGCCTAAGTGCAACATCAATAAGCGGCTCAGGTAACAAAGGGTCAAATACGAGGTTACGAAGCGCATTGTCCCCTATCTCAAAAGTCTCTTTTGTCGCGTCATCAAGAGACAACGCTGGTATCTTTTGCAGAGACTGCGTCAACGACGTTATTCCTTGCTGATAACTTGCGGTCAAGCTTTTAACTCGCCATAAGGCACTTGCACTGTTATGTGTAGTCTTGTCGAAATCGGTAGCTCTATAAACAAAAACTTTTTCAGACAACCCTAAATTCTGCAGTTTATTGCGAACATACGCTGCCCCACCGCGCATGTTGTTGGGGCGAATATACATTCCAGAACTAAGCGCTTTCATCCCTAGCAATTTAAGCGCTCTATCATTAATGCGTTGTTGTTTTTTATCACTTTTTGACAACATAGTGGCCTGAACCACTATCCAATCAGATTGCCAGGGTACAAGGTGTTGCTCTGCGAATCGCCACTGGCTTATTTCATCGGCAAATTGCTTCCCGCTGGGTCCTAGCTGGTAGTAACCCCGCTCAACTACATTTAATAATTTAGCTGAATGCAAGCGATTGAGTGTTACTCTGATATTATTTTCAGAAATACCAAATAAGGCGCCTACCCGTACCGCTGCCGCGGCATTCATTTGAATGTTCTCGCGGGAGCTGAGCAATTTAAGTAGTAGTTTACGTGCTACTGGCTTTTTGGTTTTCTGTCCTTGCGTATCGTTTAGCTTATCTTTCACTCGAACTTCTTTGCTTATCTTTCAACTCATTGCTTCTTATCATTTGTACCTGTTACGTCTTATTTTTAAAAGTGTTTTTTAGAGCCTGCTTATCTTTGTTCACGCAATGCAAATTTCAGCAAGTGAGTGAAGTGTGTGGTTTGTTATTCCAAATAAGTAACTAAAGAAACTGTATTAGGCTCGCTTCAATTTACTTCTCAGGCAGCAATGCCCCACCAAACATTACAATATTTGATAAATTTTTACACATAGAGTAATGTTAGAAACATCACTCACAGGGTAACCTCTTATGCACATGACAAATCGCTTTGAAACGCACACCGTCGACAATCAACCATTTGTATTGCCCCCTTACAATTTGTGGTCTGACGATAAGTTGTTGCAAAACTACGTTAATCACTACGCGCCAACGATGGACGCTTCGCAACAAAGCCTACTAGCGCACTATGGTGAATTGGCTGGTTGCGATTTAATGGCGCACGGCGAGCTTGCGAATAAAAATAAGCCCGTGCTTCATACGTTTGACCGTTATGGCAGACGTATTGATCGTGTTGATTTTCACCCCAGTTACCACACGCTTATGTCCTCGGCAATGAGCAATCATAGTCACAACTATTCTTGGCAACATAAGCATACTCAGGGCGCTCATGTGGTTCGCGCAGCCCTGATGTATATGCACTATCAAGCTGAATCGGGAACTTCTTGCCCACTGACAATGACCCATGCAGCCGTACCCGCCATGCGTTATGGAAAACAACTCCCATCTTACTGGCTAGAGAAGCTCATCAACGGGGTTTATGATCCGAGAGAAATTCCTGCTAAAGACAAAAACGGTATCACCGTAGGAATGGGAATGACGGAAAAGCAAGGTGGCTCGGATGTACGACGTAATACCACAACGGCAACCAAACAGGATGATGGCAGTTACCATATCGTCGGTCATAAGTTTTTCTTTTCAGCCCCAATGTGCGATGCGCATTTGATCCTTGCGCAAGCAGAAGGTGGCTTAAGCTGCTTCTTGCTTCCTCGTTTGCTTGAAAACGGTGAATTAAATCATGTACGTATTCAACGTTTGAAAGACAAGCTCGGCGATTGGAGTAACGCATCTTCTGAAGTAGAGTTCCAAGATGCCAAAGCGTTTTTGGTGGGAGAAGAAGGCCGTGGTGTACCCGTTATCATCGACATGGTATCTCTCACAAGGTTAGACTGCATGATAGGCTCTTCTGGATTGATGCGCCAAGCACTTGCTCAAGCGGTACATCACGTTTCGTATAGGGCTGCATTTGGTAATACGCTTATTCAGCAACCTTTAATGCGAAATGTACTGGCCGACCTTACTATAGAATGTGCAGCAGCTACCGCACTGACCATGCGTGTGGCAAAGGCCGTAGATGAAGCCCCTAGGAACCCTCAAGAGGCCGCATTTTCTCGTATTGTGACTGCCATAGGTAAATATTGGGTGTGTAAGCGTACCCCGGCTTTTGTCAATGAAGCACAAGAGTGCTTGGGTGGTATTGGGTATGTAGAAGAAAATCCTATGCCCCGTTATTACCGTCAGGCACCATTAAATTCTATTTGGGAAGGCAGCGGAAATGTACAGTGTCTTGATGTATTGCGGGCATTAGCAAAAGAGCCCGAAGTGAAAGACGCGTTATTCAGCGAACTAACACAGCAGTCTGGAAAAAATAAATACTACGACCAACACCTAGCAAAATTGACAGAAGCATTTAGCGATGTCCAACACATGGAAATCAGAAGTCGCTATTTAACCGAACAAGCAGCCCTAGCCTTACAAGCTGCGGTATTGTTAAGTAAGCAGAGTAGTGAAAAGAACGGTGACACTGAATTAGCCAATGCCTTTTGTGAAAGCCGCCTAGGCGGGCAGCATGGGCAAACCTTTGGTACCTTATCAGCTTCAACAAACTTCGATGCAATACTAGAGCCTATTTATCTCTGTTCATAAATCGTGCTTGAGTAACAGTGGGCTGAGCGAATAAATTGAAAGTGAGCAGACTTAATAAGAAGAGAATTCGTATACTCATCAAATTAATTTGTCGTTAACTTAGAAAGTTAGAAGTATTACAATAAAATAGAGCGTGTAATACACAATTTAAAGAATCATTAATGTCACAATTAAAAAACGTAACTGACTACGTTCTTTTTGTATTCGGCTATTAATCATTAGTACGCTAACAGCTTAACTAAGAAATCGGCAGCATTGCATGAACGTGAAAAGCGGTAAAACCAGTAATCAAAATTCAGGGCATCACCTAGGTTCGATCTTTGTAACTTTCCTTTTGTTTATTTCTACATTAGCAGGTTGTGCCTCAACAGGGCCTGACGTTAACTACGATAAAGCCCTCGACTTTTCCCAGTTACACACTTTCACAATTATCCCGTCAGACAACACAGCAGCGCCAACATTGATGTTGCATGTAGAAAAAGCAATCGAACAAGTGCTTTTATCAAGAGGGCTACAAAAGGTAGTTCATGGTAGTAGCGAGAATACTGAAAGCTCTGATATAGGGGTTAGTTTTATAGCATCTTCAATAACTAAAGAAGACGGTACAACCCTTAATGTAGGACTGGGGACGGGAAGTTATAGCCGCTCGGGTAGTATCTCGCTAGGAAGCATTTTCAGCATTCCCATTGGTGAGCAAGTGTCACTGCATCAAACACTTCAGATTGATATCACCAAAGACAGCCAAATTATTTACAGCGCCTCTGGCTCCGTAGAAATCGATTCAAAAGACACGATAAGTATTCAACAGAAACTCGATGAACTTGTCGAGTCTCTTCTCACTAGCTTTCCTCCTAACTAAAAACTGCTCAATGCGGTTTTCAAATTAATAACTTCTCAGATAGTAGAACGTGTTAGCTGTCGCTCCTTCTTCAGGCACGTATATCTTAATGTAAAAGCAGTGTAACAGTGCGGATGTCCAATATCATCACCAGTAGTTGGCGCTAAATTTGCAGAGCAAAAATTGCAGATAACGTTAACAAAGAACAATGTGTAAAGCACTACTGGAACGCACCAATGATGGACCCAACTTATACCAATTTGTCTTCAAATCGTTCGCTAATAAACTATATAGGTAATGGCGATACTGCTCGCAGTGACCTGCAAGATATCGCCAATAAAGCGCGTGAAAACCAAGCGCTAACGGCTACATACCGAGACTTTGAATCTCAATTGCACGGCGATAATATTGAGGCGTTTCTCGATAAGATAGAAAGCGGAGAAGCCCCTATTTCTTCAGAGTCTATTGCCAACTATTTAGATTTTAATCGGCAGAAACTTGCCGTAGAGTTTAGAGATATTGCGGCAAAATTTTCTATTACTTCAGATACAACAGTCAATATCGAGAATGGGGAACTTACCGTTGAAGGTGATGGCAACGAAAAACTTCAACACTATCTGGAAAAAAATACGCGCTTATCAAATTTGATTAACCAAACATCAAAGCTTTCTGCACTAAACGAATGGGCGCTAGCCACCGAATATGCAAGTCAATTAAAGCAAGACGAGACGAGTGATGATGATATACAGGCATTTTTGAAATCAGCTCGAAACGTTGTGAACACAGACAATTTTGTATCGTTTAATGCTCAAAGTTTTGGTTTTGCTTCAGATGGACGTACATCGTCTATTATCGAGCAACGAGAACGTGACTAAATACGTATTTTTAGGCCGCTCCTCAACGGGCTAATACCGATAAAAAACTATGTTTAAATACTAATTCGCAAAACATCCACCTATTAGCTAAAAATTTAAAGAATTCAGCGTAAAATAACGCTATGCTTTGCATCATGAAGAAGTTCAGACTATCGCAATGACTGCGTCGCAACCGCTTTCAGTTAAGCAGAATTTAACAATTCGTCTATTGCGCGTTTTGAGGTATAACAAAGCGCGAATTGAGCGTGCCCTCACACTTTTGCCAGACGCTCAAAAACCCCTGTTTCACGTTCTCCCGTTTTTGGTACATATCAATCACGAGAACTTACCTGGCTTTGTACCACTTCCAGAATCCGGAGAGCCTATTCCTTTTGGGATAAGTAACTATTCATTCAGAGTAGATGTTGAACATGCGCTTATGCAGTGCTTTCCAACACAAAGCGAGCTTTTCAAAGACATACGACAAATTTGGCCTCGCCAACGGGCAGTTGAATCTCTAGTTTTAATGGGCAGCATTGGCACCATAGCTCAAACGGATCATTCAGATTTTGATTACTGGGTATGCGTCGATGGCAAGCAATTCTCTGACGAATCACTGAACTTACTGCAACAAAAACTCACCGCTATTGAGTCATGGGCAGAAGCGAACTTTGGCATCGAAGTTCACTTCTTCTTGTCTGATATCGAAAAAGTAAAGCGAAATGATTTTGGCGTTGCCGAAGGTGAAAGCGCCGGCTCTGCTCAAGCCTTATTCTTAAAGGCTGAATTTTACACCACGAACATTGTTGTTGCGGGCAAAGCACCTTTTTGGTGGCTCACGCCTGAAAAAACCAATGAAAAGCAATACACCGCAATCTACAACAGTTTAGAGAAGGGCGGCTCCCCTGATATTGATTGGTTCATGGATTTGGGTAATTTAGAACGCCTCGATGCCAGTGAATTATTTGGAGCGGCTATATGGCAACTAGGCAAAGCCATGGACTCGCCATTTAAGTCTGTATTGAAAATGGCAAAGCTAGAGGTGTATTTAGCCAATATTAAACATGGCCAACCACTGTGTAATGTATTGAAAAAGCATGTCCATCGGGGTGCGGAAGCTCCTGGCCGGGTAGCTGATATAGACCCCTATGCGCTGATGTTCGACGAGCTTATCGCTCATTATAAAAACTTTGGTCAACCGGAAGACATACTGATTTTACAACAATGTTTGTACTTAAAATCTGATTGTAAACTCAGTCAACCGCTGTCAGATGGAGAAAGTGCGAACTTTAAGCGTAAGATCCTCGCGTCTTATGCCAAACGCTGGGGGTGGAACAGAAAATCGTTGCACCACCTCGACAATCAGCAGGAATGGTCATTCCATGAGAAGGTCCAACTGAGTACGCGAATTCATCGTTTTTTGTTGAAGTGTTATCGCAGAATCTCAAAAGAGCTAGGCCAACATCAGCAGGTCATGGACGAAAAAGACATGACAGTCTTAGGTCGCAGGCTCAGTACGTTTTACAGTAAAAAGCCACACAAGGTAGAGTTCCTGCGCCGCGCCTTTGAAGAAAGTCTTTATTGCGAGAAAATTACAGTTGCCATGAAGCAACTGAAGAATGGTACCGAAGTGTGGTCTGCGTATGCAGATGATTTATTGAGTAAATCAGGCATTATTGACGAATCACAAAAAATTACTCAAGCAAGCGACGCGGTCTCTCTCATGGTGTGGTGCGTTTCAAGTAAAATCATCGACGTAGACAGCAAGGTTTACCTTGACTATAACTACGGTGAAATAAGCGAACTTGACTTAAATGACTTACTGAAGCACTTGTGCAAGTACTTTCCACCGGTAAAAGTATCGTCATTGCCTCGTAACGATCTTTTAGCGCCTGAAAGAATTGCAGCATGTCTTTCAATAGTGAATTTCCCGACGTTGCGACAAAAACCAACGGTAGAAAACATCTCGGTTTTATATACCACAAGTTGGGGAGAGACCTTCCTTAAGCATGGTAATGATGTGCTTGACGATTTGTGGTATGAGCTGCGAGAAGTCACGCCACTTCCCAAATGCTACGTAATGGTCCCTCGGGGTAATCAACAATCTCGTATTATCGGTGAGTTTTTAGAAGCCAATGACATTGACTTCGAAGTGCTTTACTAACTAATTTGTCTCTGGTGAGTTCATACCGTACTACCCCATTTCAGTGAACCAAGTTTTGTCACGATGCTTTCATTTAATGCCAATCCGTAAATTAGCTTGCCCTCTCAGTAAAACTGACAGACTTTGTGGCTGATCTTGATTACAAAGGCTTGGTTGCTCCAAAAAACACTCTCGTCTAAAAAATAAGCTTGCAATATTAAATTACACATGTAATCTTAACACCATAGACTACAATTGTAATCAAAAAAGATGTACACCGATGAGCAATAAATCAGAGAAGCCAGAGATCTCAAATGCAGAGTTTGACGTGTTAGACGTGATTTGGGATGACAACCCTGTCACCGCCAATGAGGTTATTGAGCGCCTTAACCAGAGAAAAAATTGGCATGATAAAACCGTAAAGACACTGCTTGGTCGACTGGTCAAAAAAGAGGTGTTGAGCTTTGAAAAGCAACAACGCCAGTATTTGTATTTTCCACTGATTGCGCGAGATGAATACACCAAGAAGGAGACTACGAGCTTTGTTAGTCGGTTATTCAAGGGAAAAATCACGCCCATGGTTGCAGGCTTTGCCAACCAAAACGCTTTGTCTAAACAAGATGTTAAAGAGCTAAAAGCGCTTATTGAGCAATGGGAAAAAGATAATGATTGATTGGCTTATAGCCCAACAGGGCGTGCTGTGCTTGATACTTTTGTTAATGATAGTCATCGAGCACTTTCTTACAGACAAGTTAGGTGTACTTTTTACCTATAGACTATGGCTGCTAGTACCATTAGCGCTCATACTCAATAACATCCCTGTTGATGTAGTTGCAACGCCTGTTGAATCGTTAAGTCGTTATGTGGTGGGTGTGAAACCTGAAATTGTCACCCAAGACCTAAAAATACTGTTTAGTTTGTGGGCTTTTGGGGTGAGTCTGCTCACTGCTTATGTTTTGGTGCACCACATGTTGACGTACCTTTCCATTAGCAAAAGAAAGGCTGTACACACAAACGCGTATTATTCCCGACATGCTACAACACCAATGCTGTTTGGCTTTGTTGCTCCCAAAATACTGTTGCCATATTCATTTAAGTCCGCCTTTAGTCATGCACAGCAAGCTTTGGTGTTAGAACATGAAAACGTGCACAGGAAACACAAAGACCATTTGTGGAATACCCTTGCTATGACCATGACCATCTTGTTTTGGTTTAACCCTATTGCTTGGATTGCCCTAAAGTCATTTCGAGTAAGCCAAGAAATGGCATGTGACCACGAAGTACTTAAAAATAAAACAAATAGCGAACGGCTCGACTATGCAAAAGCACTTGTTCAATGTGCAGAGCAATGCTCGAGTGCTATAACCCTGTACCCTACTTTTGGAGAAAAAAGTACCATGATAAAACGCCTAAATTCGATGAAACACCCCGCTGCCACTAGCAAAATTGCGGCTGCTGCTACGCTATCAATTGCCTCGTTAATACTTGCTAATACGGCGTTAGCCAATGTTCCACCACCGCCCCCTAAAAAGGCTGAGAGCAAAATGAACGCGGCCCAACCAATTAAACGTGTAGAGCCCACTTACCCTGCTTCCGCCATAAATGAAAATCAAGAGGGTTACGTAGTTATGGAGTTCGATATCACTGAAACGGGCACCACTGACAATATAAAAGTAATTGATTCTATCCCTAAGGGTGTTTTTGATGACAGTGCCATGACTGCTTTAAAAGAATGGCATTACAAACCGCGTATTCAAGGCGGCCAGGCATTAAGGCAAACTGGATTGTTAGTGCAGTTAGATTATAAGCTAAGTGATGAGAGTTTAACCGTCAAACACACTGATGAGATGGAAATCATCACCATTAAAAAATAGTGATAAAAACAACGTCGATTGTTTACTGAGAACACTAAAAGGAGCGAACGCTCCTTTTAGTGCTTTCCTCTAGCCCATTGTGTTAAAACAATTAGACCTTTGTTAAACATTTTTTTAGCAAGCTTATTAGCGCCTGTTTAGGCCTTTAAATGTGGCGCACATGTTTGCGCTACTTTTGCGGCATCGAATATCTCAATCCAGTAACCATCCGGGTCTTTAATGAACGCGATGCCTTTCATTGCACCGTCATTCAATCCTTTTTGAAAGGGAACGCCAAGTGCCTCAAATCGCTCACATGCTGCCTCTGCGTTAGGTACATGAAACCCTATATGCCCAAAACCTTTTGGTTCACTATTGCCATTGTGGTATTCAATGGTTTCTGGTGAATCTCCCCAGTTATGAGTAAGTTCAAGCATAGCTGGGCGACCGAATGTTTGCTGCGTACGCGTTTCGTCATCCTCAGCAATATCTGAGAAATCATCCCCTGCAGCAAGAAAGAACAAACTGAACTTCATTTCTTCAAAATCTAATCGCTTAATTAGCGTCATCCCCATCACGCGGGTGTAAAAGTCCAGTGAACGCTTTGGATCTGCAATGCGCAGCATGGTTTGGTTGAAAACAAACCCTTGAGTTGCAGTGTCTTTCTCTTCATAGAGACCATCGGCTTTTTCAAAATGTCGGCTCATTGAATACTCCTTTTAACTATGACCAGTATATTGTACCTGTAGGCGCTAATAACGCTTTTCAAAACAGCCTGACTTGCATGATGGTGCATTTGTCTCAACAACGTACCCTTAGCCTTTATTTATCTTACCCCAGACTGATTGCGTCTCTGAAGGCTTCGCCGCTGACGTTGGTTTAGACTTTGGCTGTTGCGCTGGCTTTGGCGTTTGCGTTGCTTTGGGCCGGGCGTTCGTCTTTTGAGTAGCCCCACGACTTGAAATATTGGCCTTTTGTTTTGTCGAGTCTGGGCGGTACTTTTTCACCATGCCTTGGAGCAAGTTGCGTACAACTTGATCGCCAGCGGGTTTAAAGTTTCTGTGATCAGGCTTTCTGAAAAATGCAGATAACTCACCTTTGCTCATACGAAAATTGGCTAGCTTCAACACATCAATCATGTCTTCGTCTTTGTAACTCATAGCAATGCGGAGCTTTCTAAGAATATCGTTGTTCGACAAACGTTCTCCTGCTTCAAGAACCCTTGGCATTTGCCCCTCTTGCTTACCACGATTTTTGATAATAAGGCCATCGAGAAATAGTGCGATGATTTTATCTCTACACGGCAAATAGCCTGTTTCATCTTCTTTTTTCATAATGGCATGAAGGTATTCAATATCCATATCATAGTCGACCATCTTAAAGATACCGATTGCAGCGGTATCGTTTATGGCAAGAGCAAAGCGCAGACGGCGTAAAACATCATTGTGGATCATGAGGGGCCTTTGTAAGACAGGGTGAAAGCAAATGCGGAGTCTACACCAAATCAACTCACACTGATATGAAATCCCAATTCGCGCTTTATTGTTTACGAGTTATTACTTACAACGACAATTATTGTTGCTTAAGCGCTTAGCATTTTTAAGCGCCAGCACATTAACGTATAGTAACAACTTAAATTTCTGGTAGAAAATTCATGGCCAACACTCTTCGAAAAACCAGTAGAAGCCTTCATTTATGGCTTTCCCTCGTTATATTTATCCCTGTTATCATTGTTATTGGAAGTGGATTATTACTGCAGGTTAAAAAAGAGTTTGATTGGATCCAACCTCCCACACAAAGAGCCCCAAATGCTTACCCAACACTGAGTTTCGAACGTATTTTACAGTCAGCAAGCACTGTAGCTGAGGCTAATATAGTCACTTGGGAGGATATAGATAGGCTGGACGTTAGACCGAATAAAGGCATTATAAAAGTGCGTGGGAAGAACCATTGGGAAATACAACTAGACGCACAATCTGGCGACGTGCTTCAGGTGGCGTATAGACGTACTGACACCATAGAAGCTATTCACGACGGTAGTTGGTTTTTTGAAGGTGCCAAATTGTGGCTTTTTTTACCTGCGGCAATTTTGCTTTTCGTGCTTTGGGTAACGGGGCTGGTAATGCTGTTTACTACACTAAAGAGTAAATATAGAAAGCGCCACTATCGTATAAATTAGCGCCCTTTAACATGTCTTTCTTACAACAGTACAGTTGCACCAATATTTACGTTACTACCTTGGGCAAACGCTGCTTGCTCATCAGTACTGCTATAAAACAGTTGGTTTGTTATATTTGTCCACTTCGCATGTAGGCGAAGCCTTTGGCTTATTTGCCATTCACCACCTATATCTGCGGTGACAATGTTTTCAACCTCGCGCTCTCCAATACCTATATCTCGCTTGCTACTGCGATATGACAATGTGGTAAATACACGAAAATCCGAAAACTCATAATTAACATCTAACCTTTGATTATGAGGTGGAATATCCGCAATAGCGCCGCCTTGGTCATTTTGTCCTTTAATCCATGCGCCACTTACACGAAATTGCCAAGCACTGTGTGATGGATGCCATTGTATTTGGTACGTCACCCCTCGAATTGTCGCATTTTGAATATTGGCATACTGTAGGGTTCTCACGCCTGGCTCAGAATCATCTGAAACATCAATGCGTTCGATATAATTATTTATTTTCTGATGGAAGACCTCAACCGAAGCCTTGGTATTTGCATTGTTGTAAAACAAGGTTCCCTGCGTATTAATCGCTTCTTCAGTGAGCAGATTTTCATCCCCCCGCACTGTGCCCCGAGGCGTCTCACCGAAAAAGAAACGCTCTGTGAGTGATGGATTTCTAAACGCACTCGACACATAAAGGCTTGCATTCCAATGCGCTGATAACGTGTAGTTTGCACCTGTGAAACCACTAACATTCAAGGAAGTAACATCTACACTATTGTTAGACTGACGCTGCCAATCAAGACGCCCACCTGATGCAATAGCAAAGTTACCAAATACGCTTGATACATCCGTTATTACTGCGGTGTTATATTCACTGGCATCTAAGGTGCGCAACTTATAAATTGGAACACTTGAAGTAAGTGCATACTCACTCTCATCAATACTTACCCCCTCTCTTGCACTAACTTGCCACTGCCAATTAAAAAACCAATCGGAAAACTCAGCGGAACCACTGATATCACTGCCGAAATCGAACGCCTTGTTATCACTATCGTTACGCCGTTTTTCTATTCTTGTTGTACTGGTTTCTAGGTTAGATTGATGCCACCAGATATTCGCCGTTGTGCCTTCCGCCAACGTGTCTAGCCCAATGCGCATTTTTCCTAACCAATGGGTATTTTGGGGATAGATAGTTATCCGATCATTAGGATAGTCGCTACTCGACTTACCAATATCACTATTGTGAGAATACAGTGTCCATACCTCTTTCACTGCACTACTTTCTGGTCGATGTCGAAGGAAAAACGCAGACTGAGTGTACGCATCCATCAATTCGCGATTTTGCGCATCAATACCTTTCCCCGCATTAGTAAAAGCGCCTTGCCAATCAGTGTTTCCGCTCACATCCGCGTAGCTGTATTGCTGTAAGTTCTGATTGTGGCCCCAAGATAATCTGACATGAGGCACAATCACATCAAAGAACTGCAGGTTTATTGCACCGCCAATTGCACCAGACCCAAGGTATGTTGAAGTCGCACCGGGCACAACATCAGCTTGCGCTATGAATTGGGGAGGTAAAAAACCAACACTAGAGCCAGCACGGCGGTCGCTCACAATGGGTACTCCATCCACCAGCGATTGTATACGCCACCGAGAAAAGCCTCGGATGTTGATATTTTGAATTTGCCCACCTTGCCCGTTTAAATTTACAGAAGGCGATTGAAGCACTATTTCATTAGCATGTGTTGATGCCAATGAAGTGGTACTTGAATAGTGATATTGGGGAAAAATTTGCTGAAGTGTCTTGTCGTACAACGGCTTTGGTACTGTCACGGTATAGCGTTCTATTTCGTCTGCTTTTACTTCCTCAAAAGGAATGGTAGAAAGCCAGCTACATAGGCAAATAAAAGAGAGTGGGCATTTTCTTATAGTAGTTTTTAAGCGCATTTAGGATAAAACATATGTTTGAAGAGGGCTGATGAAAAGTGAACCGGACAAAAATCAAATAAAAACAGGATAGCGCGGCAATGATTACACTGCCGCACTATATCTTTATTTTTAGGTTTAGTTAGCGCTAAATAAACTTCCCAATGCACTATTTGGCAATAACAGGAAGCCCAGTAGTCCACGGACCTCCTTGGTCAACTATTGCCTGTTGCAGCGATGGCACTGATTGCTCCTGTATCACTTTAATGCGCTCTACAACCTGCTCCACACCATCATTGGCATAGCTCAACTGGTCTTTGTGCTGCTGAGTAGGTCCATATGACGACCACAGTGCAGACATAGCGTAGCGTAAACGGCTCATAACATTCGCTGGCTTAATGCCATTTTTCTCGCGAGAAGCTAACCCATTGAAGACTTTATTAATAGCGTTTATTTCGTCTTGAATATCGGCATATTTTGTCTCTAATAACGCAACATCAGAAGGCGTGCGATCAATGGCCATTCGAACCATATCCATGGTGTCATTGAGTTGTTTAAGCACTGTCGTTGACGATAGTACTCGCGCTTGCACTAAGGTTAGTTCTTGCTGAAACGCTTTGATTTCGTCTTTAGAAGGACCTTCCAATGCACCTTCATAAATAGATACCAATTCAAACTCGACAGGCTCTGCCAACTGTGTCAGTTCTGCCCCCTCCCGTTTCATTAACACCGCACTGTAACTGCCCGGCATTGCCATTAGCCCTTTGTTTTTGCTGTCTTTGTCGTTAATGGGTGTTGTGCCCGCATGCTGCATATTCCACGTTGCTCGATGCAAACCTTTATTCGCACTTCCTTCAACACGGTTTACCACTTCACCATTGGTATCGCGGATCTCCAAGTACACGGCTGGCGCTTCTTCTAACAACTCAGCTTCAACTGCTTCCCAGCTGGGATATTTCGGGAATTTGTCGTCTTCAAGCAGCGCTTTTTCCGCCTTTTGACGCTTTTCTTTAGCTGATAGCACATCGTCTTTCAGGTAATACGTCAGTGTCGCGCCATGCTCTGGGTTTTTAGCTACATAGCGGTCATCACCATCAGAATCGGTATGATTATCATCCAAATTAAACCACTTCACGGGTCGACTTGGCGCAAACAGCAATGCGTCTTGCTCCATGCTCTTTTCGCTTAATGTACGTAATGGTGCATAGTCATCTAGAATATAGATACCGCGTCCAAAGGTACCGGCAACCAAATCATTTTCTCTGCGCTGGATCTTCACATCGCGAGTTGAAATAGTGGGCATTCCCCCATCTAGTTCAACCCAATCTTTGCCACCGTCTACGGTGAAGAAAATGCCAAATTCTGTACCAATGAACATCAAATCCTTGTTCACATGGTCTTGCACAATACGCCATACCAAGTGCTTTTCTGGAAGGTCATCAGCTAGTGATACCCATTTTTTACCTAGGTTAGTCGACTTTATTAGATAGGGTTTGTAATCACCGTATTTGTGGTTATCCAAGGCTACATAAACAGTGTTCGGGTCAAAAAGGTCGGCACGAATATCATTAACGTAAGCCGTGGCTGGAATGCCTTTGATATCTTCAAGTTCTATTTTCTTCCAATTTTTGCCGCCATCAGTGGTTACCTGAATCAGGCCATCGTCAGTACCTACCCACAAAATATCTTGGTCTACCGGACTTTCAGCGAAATTGGCAATGGTATGGAATTCAGACATGGCATAGAGATCCCACCCTGCTTCCACAGACCAGGTTCTGCCCATCATAGGCATATGCATTCTGTTGCCATTTTTAGTTAGATCGCCAGAGACTGCGGTCCAACTATCCCCGCGGTCATCAGAGCGCCATACGCGCTGTGAAGTAAAATAAATACGTTTAGGGTCGTGCGCCGACACATTTATTGGCGCATCCCAATTAAAGCGCTCAGCAGGGTCTCCCGGTAGCGGTTGAGGTCTTATATACACGCCCTCTTTGGTTGTGCGGTCTACGCGTACTAAATTGCCTTGCTGCCACTGTGAATAAATAATATCTGGGTTGCCGGGTTCAACCGCAGGTTGGTGTCCGTCCCCGCCTAGGGTTAAGAACCAATCTTTGTTTTTGATACCTTCTTTGCGGTTGGTTCGAGAGGGGCCACCTTGTGTAGAGTTGTCCTGAGCACCTGCATAAACATTGTAAAACGGCGCGCTGTCATCTGGGGCAACTTTATAAAACTGGGTTAAGGGCAAGTTTGCCATAAAGCGCCAGTTTTCCATTCTGTCGTGCGACATATAAATACCACCATCAGAGCCCATTAAGACGAAGTCTGGATCTGTGGGGTGAAACGCCATTGCGTGATCATCGACGTGCTTTCGTTTGGTATTAATCGGTGTCCATGTTCTGCCACCGTCATTTGATACTTTGCTGTAGTTACTGGCAATATAAACACGGTCAAACTGATGCTGATCGGCAAATATTTCTTGATAGTAATGCGGGCCTGTACCACCGCCTACTTCATCGGACACCTTGGTCCAACTTGCACCTTGGTCTTCTGAACGGTAAAAACCACCTTTGCGGTTATCGGTTTCAATAGTGGCATACAATACATCTGGCTTCATTGGCGAGATAGCCATACCAATTTTGCCCATGTTCCCCTTAGGTAAACCTTCTTTAAGTTCCGTCCACGTTTCGCCGCCATCGTTAGACGTAAAAATACCCGCGCCTTCGTTCGTGCCAACATAAGCCGCGATGGTACGTTGACGAGACCAAGTTGCTGCATACAGCTTGTCAGGGTTTCTTGGGTCAATAAGTAACGAGGTAACGCCAGTCCATTCATCGGTAGGCGTCAACACTTGCTTCCAAGATTTGCCTCCATCTATCGTCTTATAAAGGCCTCTGTCTCCGCCCTTACTCCATAACGGCCCTTGAGCCGATACCCAGACGATATCGGGATTGGTAGGATGGATAATAATATCTGAAACGTGCTCTGAGTTGGGTAGGCCCATATTTTTCCACGTTTTCCCGCCATCGACAGATTTATACACACCGTCGCCAAAGCTTATATGACGTCCACCGTTATTTTCACCCGTACCTACCCAAACTATGTTTGAATTACTCGGCGCAATAGTTACATCACCAATGGAATAAACAGTTTGCTTGTCAAATACTGGCGTCCAGGTTGTTCCCGCATTCGTGGTTTTCCACACACCGCCAGAGCCAACCGCCGTATACCACGTAGAAGGGTTGTTTTGATCGATGGCAATATCAGCAATACGCCCCGACATATAAGCTGGCCCAATACTTCTGAGTTCCATCGCTTTGAAGGTATCGCTGGTAAATACGGTTGAATCGTCTTTATTCTTGGCAGCCATAGCGGGCATACATGCTATAGACACAGATACGGCAAGAGCCGCTTGAAGGAGCTTTTTCATAATTGTCGTCCGGTGTGCTTCATTATTGTAATTATTTAATAGAGCGAGCATTAAGGATTGCTATTAGACAAACCTTAATATCGTTAATCATTACTAGGAAACAATAAAATTTACAATGCTGTTAGCGATAAGATAACGACTATAGAAGTTAAATTAAATAAACGCACTTTTTAGCTTGTGTTGAATATTGAGTACTATGATATATCTCTCGCTGTTATCACTTTATCCAATCTTCAAATTCATTTTTTATCAGTGGCTTACTAAAGAAGTATCCTTGGAATAGGCTACAACCATAAGTCTCCAATAGCTTAACTTGATCTTGGCTCTCAGTGCCTTCGGCGACATTGGCAAGCCCCATGGCTTTGCTGATCGCAATGATGGATTTCACCAGTTCGCGATTGCGTTCATCATGTAACCCGTCCACAAACGCCTTGTCTATTTTAAGAACATCGAGAGGTAATTCACTTAAGTAGGACAACGAAGAGTAGCCTGTACCAAAGTCGTCTAATGCCACCGTAATGCCGAAATCTCTGAGCCGTGATAAGGTTTCAATTGCTTTATTTTTATCGGTGAACAAACCCGACTCGGTGAGTTCAAGCTCTAACAACCGCGACGGTATATTTTTATTTTTGACTGATGTAATAAAATGTTCAATAAACTCGAAATCCTCAAACTGTGACGCAGTCGCATTGATCGCAATAGGAACAGGGTTGTACCCTTTTTCTATCCAATTTGAAATATCATTGAGCACTCTTGCAAGCACCCACTGCCCCAACAAATGAATAACCCCTGTTTCCTCAGCAATAGGGATAAAATCCGCTGGGGACACAAAACCTCTTTTCTTACTAAACCAGCGTAACAATGCCTCAGCGCCTACGATCTTGCCTTCTCTATCCACCTTAGGCTGATAAAAAACATCTAAACCATCATCTTGATAAAGCGCAGCAACCAAATCGGCCTCTAATTCACGGGTATATTCGACATTGGATAAAAATGAAGGATCAAAAAATGTATATCGCCCTCTGCCGTGCTCCTTGGCTTGAAGAAGTGCCTGTTCTGCAGCGCCTAGCACATCAAAGTTGGCTTGAAGTTGTGAAGGAAAAACAACCGCCCCCATGGTGCAATTAATGTTTATTTTACGGTTGCCCACGTTGCAGGTCTGGTTGACAATTGCTTGTATTGCCGTCCAATGCACATTCGTTAGGTTGGTGATGTCTGCTTTAACTTTGGGAATGACAACAGCGAATTCATCGCCGCCACTTCGAGATATAAACACGCTCTCACTAGTATAACTACTTAGACGGTCTCCAATCATTTTGATTACTTTGTCTCCAACGTCATATCCGTACTTTCGGTTCACTTCACCAAAATGATCAAGGTCAAATAGCATTAACAACGCTTGGCTGTCTTTATTTAATAACTCTGAGCGAATATTGTTTATATAGGTCAGCAGCTTGGTGCGGTTGGGAAGGCTTGTAACATAGTCAACATAGGCGGTTGCCTTAAGCTCACTTTGCAATCTGTCTCTTCGATATTCAGCACTAATTCTTGTTGCGAATACATCGGTAACAGTCTTGAGTACTTTTTCATTACTTAGTGGCATTTTATAAAGCAGCACCAATACACCTACGGAACGGCGATCACTGCCAACAATTGGATGACCAATATACGCTTCAATACCTTCCTCTTTTAGCATTACATCGTCAGGATAATCTAGGCAGACGTTTTCCCGGTGTATACATGCATCAATAGAGAGCACATTCTCACAAGGTGTTCCTCTTCTTTGGTAAACAAAGTTGTCGATTTGTTGTCCTTCTTTAAACACCACTTTTGTCGCAATATTGTGGGGATCTTTGGGGTCAACAATGCCATAAATGACGTAGTCAGCCTTTGAGAATTCTGCAAGTAGTTCAATAGACTCTTCGTAGAAGGAATGTAATCCATCTTCATTAGAAATTTTCGCAAGCCGAGAAAATACATCGTGAAGCGCTTCCTTTTGTGCGCTTTCATTAATAAGTTCATCTGACTTCTCTTTAAACCCTCGACTTATCATTCCCAGTACCATAAGTGATAGTACTGTTGATGGCACACCACCAATATATACCCACCGACTATATCCTTGATCGATCTCATAGCCGACAATGCTTGAGATGATCTGTAAAGCGATTGTTACAAGTAAAATTGTAAACAAGTAGCGCTTCTTTTGGTTGTAAAAGCGAATTATACAGTAGGCAATAAAAATTGATGCAATGGCATAACTAAAATGTATGAGCGGGAAATAAGCATGGCTATCTCCCAACAGTATAGAAACAGAGTCTCCAAATACTGAAACATAGGAAACTAATTCAACATGATCGCCATAACGGATAGAAAATTCAGAAAAGAAATTAATCAAAAATAACGGCATGGAAAAAACACAAAAAGAATAAAAGACGAGTTTTGTGTTTTTGAATCGCGTCCACAAACCAAATACGAGTACCAGCACTGGATGGCCAATAATAATACAAGCAAGGTGCAATTTACTGATTGCTATGGCTTCGTTTACATCTTCTGAAGCGTGCAACGATAGCGACAAGAAGTGGAAAATAAACAGCACAACATTCAGAACAGCCAACACGACAAAATGAGGTCGTTTTCTGTCAACACCAGACAGAAGAATAGTAACGGCGCACAGTGCGTTTAAGCACATCAAAATACTGTAAAACGTTACCATGCAGCTTGCTCCTACCTGCGCTACCTCCAATACTCCTTTTGGGGAATGAGGTTAAATATTTTTGTGAATCACCTTTTGCCGTTCAACCTATACGTTTTAATAAACTACAGCCTATTGTGCAACGCTACCGCATTGGTGTTGCGACATGAGATATTATCACTTCTTTACCTCCACGCTTCCACTTACAATATAGCGCGATTTGACTTAAATCATAAACTTCGCTGAAATTTACAAGTTACACCACTAATTACCAACGTTTAAGTTTTTTAATAAGTAAAATTAAAAACATTTTCTTCAACAGCATCCTCAGTGCCTAAACAACATTTTGAATACTTCTGTTCGAATAGAAAACTGTGTAATGTATCAATTAGATAGTGAGAAAAAGGTAAGCAATCGGTGCAAAAATTAAGTTGGTTCTATGTCGTACTGATGGCTGTACTTATTTGGGGTGTAGTATTACTGCATGACAAACCTCAAGATGCCCTTCTTCTGCCAAGTCAATTCAGCGTATTGAAGTCCAATCAAGAATCGTTGCCCGACAAAAGTGATAGGCGCTGGCAGCTATACAGAAAACCTCAATTGAAGCTCTCGGCAAACCCGATGTGGTTAAAATTCACGTTTAACTTCGACAATGCCTCTGCGTTAAATGAACGCGGGAGTGAACATCCTTCCAAGGGCGTCTTTATTTCAATACTCGGCGCCTATTCAGTTTATTTGAATGGACACTACATTGGTAGTAATGGAAGACCTGCTTCTAATGGCAATAACGAATTACCCGGTGAAATAGACAGTGTGTTTTTGCTGCCTCAGCAGTGGATAATATCAGGAGATAACACACTTATTTTGCGGTTCAGTAGTCAATACCACTCAAGCACAATGGCACACAGTGGTACCTGGGTGTTTGCCGATGACTACGCAAGCCTACTTAGCCTTGGAGAAGAGCGAGTTAGGCTGCCAATCATGATGCTGAGCGGTTTATTACTAGTGGCCTTGTATTCATTTCAAGTGTATTTCTCATCTTTAAAAGAGCCAGCCTATATATGGTTTAGTGGTTTAAGCACCATGTTAGTGCTTCTTATTCTTGCAGAGTCTTGGCGTGGCCTCTTCGGATACAGCTACATTTGGCACGCTTTTAGGATGGAAGTGATATTATGGCTAACACTTTTAGTAAGTACCTTGTTGCCTATGTTTTTTATGGCATTTTTCAATTACTCAAAACGCATTTTAATTGGGTTACTCCTCTCGCTTAGTGTTTTTAATATCTTGGTTATTTTTTTGGGGGATAGCTATGACCTTCGCAGCTTAATTCTGTTTGGTACAAGTCTCATTGGCAGTTTTGCTATTAGTGTTTTCAGCATAATAAAACACAAAAAGTACGCACTTATTATGACAGTTGGCATTGCGGTTTTTGTTTCCCCTATTCTGGTTAGTCGCTTGTCATTTATGGATCAATATTTCTTTGTGTCTTTTAGCTGCTTAGCATTACTAATGCTTTTGGTACTTAGCCAAACCCACGCAGAAAGGCAACGTGCATTAAACCAATCACGATTAACCACACAACGATTGGAACTAGAACTTATTAAGAAGCAGCTCCAACCTCACTTTATTCTTAATACACTAACCGCCATTGAAGAGTGGATAGACACTTCACCCAGCGATGCAGTGTCGTTTATTCAAGCATTGGCACTAGAATTCAGGCAAATGGCACAATTAAGTAACCAGTCATTGGTGACATTCTCACAGGAGATTGCTTTGTGTGAAAGCCACCTTAAGATCATGGGTTATCGATTTGATGCACAGTTTAACCTTATGAGCAAAGGTATTAACGCGCGTGCCCTCATTCCACCGGGAATACTTTTAACGCTGATAGAAAATGCTTTTAGCCACAATAACTACGGAGCTAATACATACGATTTCTTTATAATAGTAAATGAAGATAACAGCCATTCTAAGGAAGTAATGACAAAGGTAATCTTTAAATCTCAGAAATGCGGTGCGACAAAACCCGGCAAGGGTGTAAACCCTAATGCCGCAGGAGCAAGTACAGGTATTGGTACAGGTGTAGGTACAAAGTATATCAAAGCAAGGCTAACTGAAGCTTACGGAGAGCATTGGAATTTTGATGAAAGACAGGAATCTGACTTTTGGACAGTCACGTTAACTTTTCCTCTCAAATATCACAGCAAGCCTGAGATTGCTTAGCACGTGGTATGCAGTATATAAATAGGTAAGCCATTATGATAAAAATTACTCTGGTAGAAGATGAGCCTATGGTAGCTAAAAGGCTACATCGCTTCATCCTAGAAGTGGTACAAGACAAAGCATCAATAACAACGTTCAACAATTTAGATGATGCACAAGATCACCTCGCGGCAACAACTACTGACGTATTATTTCTTGACTTAAATTTACATGGTAAGGATGGCTTTTCACTTTTGCACGAGCATTTGGCTGAGCCTTATCACACCATCGTTGTTTCAGCGAATACCGACAGAGCACTTGATGCTTTTGAATTAGGCGTATTGGATTTCATTGGCAAACCCTTCACCAAAGAAAGAGTTGAGGCAGCTTTACAGCGCTATTTCGATGCCAGTTTCAAAGGGCAATGTAAGCGATTGTCATATAAAAAGCATGACAAGCTCCATTTTGTATCCCTTGACGACATTCAGTATATACAGGCATCAGGGCATTACAGCGAGATAACCACCAAAAGCGATGTGGTGATATTGCATGACAAACACCTTGATAAACTTATGCAACTGCTGCCCGACATTTTCATGCGCGTTCATAGATCATATGCAGTGTCGTTGAACGAGATAGAAAGTGTTAGCCAAAAATCAGGCGCAAAATATTTCGCCCACTTAAAATCAGGAAGCACCATTCCAGTCGGAAGAACAAAATTCGAAGCGTTGATGGCCGCCCTTCAGCGATAACGTCAAATATTGTTGGGAGTGAAACTTTACCCTGAATAATTGCTGTGAAGTGTTGTATACCAGTGAGTTGTGATATCTTCACTCTTTAACCTTAGTTTGTTGATTTGAAATGAGAATTAGAAATAAGATACCGACTACAATTTAGTCGTTATTCCATCAAACCAATTCAGGGCAGCTCCCCACAAAGGTTCTGAGTTTTTTCTAAAGTAACCCATATGACCAATCTCCCCTCCTACCTCTTTAGGTGAAATATCAACTTTGGTAACTGAGGTATTAGAGTAGTGTTTGACAAATGCATCTCTAGAAACAGGCATTGCCCATCTATCATCTAATGCATTGGCAGCTACGATTGGCGTTTTAACTGACTGGTAGAGATAGCGTAAACCTGACATTTTGGGGTCATCAAAAAAGTAATGTGGAAATTTGCACCAATAACGCCATTGTAGGAAAGCACTACGTGGTAAATCTTCTCCCATACCAAGTAGTCGCCAAGCACAATACCCTTTCCACCACGTTATAATTGGCAGAACCAAATTCCACATAGCGAGTACTTTGGCTTGCTCAGAGAAAGGCATGTAACCATGCCACCCTGCGCCAGTGCCAAAGACATAGAATCCTGACACCTTGTGATGATTGGGCAGTAAACCAAATGCGTGCCCGCCGTAGCTATGACCAATGATGAAAAGTGGAAGCCCATCTTCACTCATTGAGTCAACTACAGCTGCTAAATCCAACCTTCCCCAGTCGAGCAAATTCATTTCGAAGCCTTTTAGCGTTTTAGGCTTTGAACTGCCAATTCCCCGATAATCAAACGTTATCACTTCATATCCTTGCGCTTTTGCAAATGTAGCAAATCGTCGATAAAACCCCTGAGGTACGCCCGTTGCACCAGCTACAATTATTCTTCCTTTTACGTGGATACTAGGAGTAAACACAGAGCCGTGGATTTCATAGTTGTCAGCTGTAGTAAATGAAATTGACTGCATAACCACCAAATTATAACAAGTGTCTTAATATTAAAGACATGCTACACTATGACACTCGTTATAACAAGTGGGTTTACTTTTATGAGCAAAGCATCTTCTGTAGGACGTCAAAGAGTTATAGAAACAGCAGCGATGATGCTGGCCACACGCGGTTTAAGGGGCATTAGTATTCGTGAAGTTGCTAAGGCAGCTCAAGCACCATTAGGTTCTACCTACCATCACTTTCCAGAAGGTAAAAGCCAAATTGTCATAGAAGCCATTGAATGGGCTGGCGAGAGAGCGGCCAGTGAATTGAAAGCTTGTCTCTCAACTAATAACGAAAATGGTGTGAGAGTTTTTTTAGAGAACTGGAGAAACCGACTCTCCAAATACAGTTTCCAACAAGGATGCCCTATTGTTGCCGCTGCTATTGAGAATTCAGATGACGATGAACAAAATATAAAAAGGGCGGTATCTGATGCTTTTAACAAGTGGCAGGATATTTTGTGCGATTACCTGCTTGAGCAAGGGCACAATGAACATTATGCTCATTCACTATCACTGACGATCATTTCAAGTATCGAAGGTGCTGTTGTATTATGCAGGGGCTATCAAAATCTACAGCCTTTTGACGCTATTATTGCAACCATCCCTACTTTAATAGCGCGAAAAAATAGCTCCGACCTTAGAGAAAACAATGAATAAAAACTATATATTGCCCTATTGCCATTTGTGTCTATGCTTGCACTTGCAAAATCGGCTCCCTTGGTATCAATTCCAACCCACGACGCATTTTTCGATGCGATTAAAGAACATTGTGGGCAGGCATTTACGGGAAAAATTACCAAAGATAATGTAGGTAACACCTTTGGTGGTGCCAACTTAGTAATGTATGTTCGACAATGCTCAGAAAATGAAATTCAAATTCCTTTTTACGTTGGCGATGATGCTTCACGTACCTGGATTTTGACCAAAACAGGTGCGGGACTTATGTTAAAGCACGATCATCGCTATGAAGATGGCAGCTACCACGCCTCAACAATGTACGGAGGTCATACTGTCGATGCTGGTTTCAACCAAGTTCAATCTTTCCCCGCTGATATTTATTCTAAGCAACAGTTTATAGAATCGGATATGGCTGCATCCGTTGATAATGTGTGGCAAATGATGATATATCCAAGCCGCTTTAGTTACCGTTTGATGCGCCCAGCAAGGGACATACAAATCGACTTTGACCTAACAAACCCCATAGTTGCACCTGATGCACCATGGGGCTATGAAGTTAAGTAAACTAAGTTATCCTTTCTGAATTGCTTAGTCTCAGTTTAGCCGTAGCTTAGTTCGCATTCTTGCTTTTAGCGGATGTATTGAGTGATGAGAAAGTGCCATTCCATGTTTGATTGCCAATAGCAACATTATCAAATGTAATGTCTCTCGCATTCTCTAAAATTAACGACGTGTCAGCATTCTTTATACTTATATCTTTAAATAAAACATTGTGAACCGGCACGCCGTCAGGCGCATGAATCTCCAATACCGTACCAACATCTTCAACCGTTAAATCCTCGATAATAATGTCTGTATAGGTTGCAGGGAAATAGCCATTTAGCATGCTAGGGTAGTTTAACTGAAACCAAAATAAGTGTTTGAAAGAAGCCACGCGACTACCTCGTATTCTTATCATCTCAACTCTACCGCCACGATCTAAATTACTTTTAAAGCGATAAGCAGAGTCCCCTTCTCTTAGTACATTATTTTCAAAGAAAACGCGTTTTATGCCACCTGACATCTCAGAGCCTAGGCCTATTCCGTCTTCACCACCTAAATCATTTTTACGTACGACGATGTCAGTACTAGGAACGCCAATATTACGTCCATCAGCATCTCGCCCTGACTTAATAACAATGCCGTCATCACCCGTTCTAAAGTGGTTGTTTTCAGCTAACACAAACTCACTGGATTCAATATCAAGGCCGTCATTGTTATACAAATGACTCTCTACTTTGACATCTCTGACTACGGCGTGAGATGTGTAAACAAGGTGATTAACCCAAAATGGTGAGTTCTTAGCAGTATACCCTTCAAGAAGCACGCGCTTGGCGTGAAAAAATTGAATAAGAGGCGGGCGCAAATAATGCCCCTCACCAAAAACGCGCTGCTCAACCGGTACACTGTCAAAGCCCATTTTTCTTAACGCATGCATATCGTCTGTTTGTTTGTCATACCAACTTATGAACGTTGAGTCAGCATTCCCATCAATAATCCCGTTGCCAGTAATCGCAACATCTTCAACATTGTTGGCATAAATTAGTGGTGAATAGGTGAAAACTTCGGTGCCTTCCCAACGGGTTTTGACAACTGGCAGATAATCTGAAGGCTCACCGGAGAAAAGCAGCTCTGCCCCCTCTTCAAGGTGCAAGTTTATTTTACTCTTTAAGTGAATTGGACCATTAACTAACCATCGTCCTTTGGGTATAACTACTATTCCACCGCCACTTTGTGATGCTTTGTCGATGGTTTGCTGAATAGTCTCACGGGCCGCTTTTCTGGTATGACTATTGTCGTCAATTGAAAAAGTAACGCTTGGAATGTTAGGAGACTGAATACTCGAAACTATGGTTCCAGCAAGTTTCCAGTCATCATTTGTCGATGCGAGAGATGCCCAAGGCAATAATAGAATTATAAGTATGCAGGCCGTTTGCGTAGTGAAACGAATCATGAAAGCTCCCATAGGTTAGCGAATTGGCTTACGTAAAAATACAAATATGTTACATTTTTTACGGTATCTTTACGGAATAATGCCACCGGTGGCATAGATAATCAAATACAAGTTTTCGCACCTAGAGCATTTTGGATGACTGAAAATTCTTACTTACTTAATTGGCAGGAGAGTTTTTGTTAAGCGCTTCATTTATACGAGATGCGATAAAATTGAAGTTAACGGGTTTGTCTATTAAATAGAAAGGGTCGATACCATCAGGAAGCACATCGATAAACCCAGACATAATAAAACATACCACATGTGTATACTTTGATTTAGTTAAGGCAAAAATATCGCCTCCGGTAATGCTCCCCGGCATACTAAAGTCAGTCACAATCACATCTATGTCACTAGCGTGTATTTCTAAATATTCAATTCCATCCTTGGCGCTTTGAAAGTCGGTGACGATCGCTCCTCGATGCTCCATGAACAGTCTTAACATTTCTGTTATGGAAGGTTCATCGTCAATGAGTAAAACTCGAATACCGTTCATTAAAACAAAACCTTATACAAACCTAGGAACCCAAATTGTAAACTCGCTTCCTTTATTCTCTTGACTTGTCAGCTGTAATCCAGCTTCTTCTTTCGCACAAAAATTGAAAATAAAGCTAAGCCCTAAACCCGCGCCATCTTTTCTCTCTCTGGTCGAAAAGAAAGGGTCAAAAATATTATTGATAACATCAGGCGCTATACCTATTCCGTTGTCTTTTACTGAAATGAGTACATATTCCTTACCTAGTTTTGGAGAAAGTACTGCACTGCTACAAGTATTGTCAAAGCCAGCACAAACACGTGTATTTATTGTTACTTCACCAACCTTATCTGTCGCTAGAATGGCATTAATAATCAATTGCTTTACAGACTCAAGTAGTGATTTTTTCTTCACTAAAAGAGGGTCTTTATAATCAAAATTAAAATGGAATGATGTTTCACCTTTTAAATCTTCTGGCAACGCATCAACAATATTTTTAATTTCTTTGTTCAAAGAGATAAGCTCAGGTGAAAGATTTTCGTCTTTAACTAGCTTAACCAACTTTTTGGTCACTGAAGACGCCCTCGCCGTTGCCATTTCAATGTTCCCCAAAAACTTGGTCGCTTTTTCACTTGGGTCTTGAAGCCTTAATAGTTGAGTGTTCCCCGAAATAATAGCCATAATGTTATTAATGTCGTGGCACACACGTGCAGCCATCTGTCCAACCGCATCCATTTTAGAGCCCCTCGCCTGCATCTGTTGCTGCCGCTTTTGCTCTGTAATATCGTGCTGAATGGCCACATAGTGACTTACTTTTCCTTTTCGTTTCACCGGTGAGATAAGTAAGTGGATCCAATAGGGAATGCATTCTTTGGTATAGTTCAGGATCTCAACATCTACATTTTTACCTATATCCAACAGCCGACCAATTTCGTTAATCGTATTAGGGTCAGTACCGGGCCCTTGCAGAAATCCCCCTACCTTTTGACCTTGAACATCAGAAAGCGAATATCCCGTTATCTCCTCGAATTTCTTGTTCGCCCACATCAAATTTCTATTCTTATCACAAATCGTGATGCCCGTGATTGAAGTTTCCGCAACTTCTGACAACAACTCAACTTGTTCATTTAGCGCTTCGTAGTCAGTAATATCCAAACAAATACCATACACTTCTGTTGCTTGAGAGGACTGATCGAAATCAAACTCTGCGTGAAAACGCACAATGCGAATATCGCCACTTGGTTGAACAATTCGAACCTTAAAGCTCCATGGCAAGCGCTTTTCAATACCATTAGAAACAATGCGTTGTGCTTCTCTGCGATCATCAGGGTGACAAAAAACAAATGCATCTTTCATTGTTGGCGTGTACGACCCCTGTGCCACGCCATGAATAGAATAAATTTCACTTGACCAGAATAGCTTCGAGGTACGTAAATCGATGGACCAAAAACCAAATTTTCCTAACTTGGCTGCCTTCGCAAATAACTTGTACTCTTGCTCAGAAGCAGAATCGTGAAGTTCAGATTGAATTGTTATTAATAAGGTCAGGCGTTCAGGCGCCCCTCCCGCAATAGAATGTACCTGGATGCGGGCTTTGATAATATCACCGCTTTTGTGTCTCAATTCAGTATCCAACGTGCATTCATTCTGAGTTACCGCGGTCTCATCGAGGCAGCGGTAAATGTCGTCCTCGCTAGGTGAAATAAACATCACATTTATATGCTTGCCGATGAGTTCCTCTGCACAATAGCCCATCACGGGCTGCCAATTATTACTTAATTCTATTATTTTCAGGTCAACATCAACGGTGAGTAATAAGCTACTTTGTACGAATGAGTTGCTGTTCACATCAATAGGAGAACGCATGGATTTACTGTTCATAACATCAACTTATAAATGTAAAATGCAAAACAAATTAAGCATTTTTAAACTCTTTTGCATCGAGTTCCAACATAAAAGCCATCAACGCATCAATCTCTAAGGGCTTAGAAAAATAGTAGCCTTGCATATATTGGCAATCCATCGATTGCAGTAAGGCGATTTGCTCTTCAGTTTCAATACCTTCAGCGACCACCAACATATTGAGCTCTTTGGCCAAAGCAATAGTGTGCTTTACTATGGACAAGGTTCCTGTTCGATTTGTAATTTGTGAAACAAAAGCGCGGTCGATTTTCAGCTCACTAAAGGGAAGTTGGTCAAGCTCGTGAATTGTTGAAAATCCCGTTCCAAAGTCGTCTAAAGAAACATGAATTCCATGAATACGAAGCTTAGTCAACGCAGATTTAATTTCATTAGTTAAATCGACTTCAAATAACTCTGTAATTTCAAAACAAATTTGTGATGCAGGAAAATCGGACTCTAACACCAACTCACACAATTTGCTCAAAAATTCCTTACACAAGGAACTAGGATCAATATTAAACGCGATACGCTTGGTTTTTGGGTAACCTGTTGCTTGAAGCTCTCTTAGCGCTTGTATGAGGAATTTTTCTGTAAAAACATCAATTAAATCGAATTCAACAAGCTTAGCAATAAACTCATCTGGACCACATGATGCAATTGAGGGATGCGCAAGACGCGCTAAGCACTCTACACCAAACACACTGCCATTATTCACATCTATTTGCGGTTGAAAAACCGAGTAAAACCAGTTTTTTTCTATGGCTTGTTCTAGTTCACTTCGTGTTAAAGTAGAAGCTTCAGGTGCGATACTTACTTTGGCTTGTAAACAGCTTTCAATCTGAGGCGTTTCAATGGCCGTCAAAAATTGAGCATAGGTAAAAGGCTTTGGAAGCTTTCCTCCGTAAACTAACCCGAGTGCTTTTAACACATCGGCTGCGCTTTCAATAACATCATCACTTACACCAGAGCACAATATAATTGGCACTTTTACTTTATACTTGCCCAATTCTTCGAGAACGTCTAAGCCATCTAACCCTGGCATATTGAGGTCGAGAATAATGTGTGATGCATTATCCAGGTCCGTTACAGGAACACGGCTAAACTCGGCGTAATACTTACTTGGCATGCCCGCAACACTGGCAAAGTCACATAAGGAGTTTCCAATATCCTCAATATCTTCGATAATTAAAATATGCGACACCAAAACCTCCGATATAGCAGATATTAACGTGATACTGCCAAGGCTACCTTGTTTTTGAAGGATATGATTTTTTAAACAAGTAAATTCAACGACAAATTAAAACAACTCAATATCATTATCCGCGCCTGCAGGCTGCTCATCTGTTTTACTCTCAGCTTCGTTTCCCTCTTCTAACACCATTTCTTCAACACATTCAGAGATCAATGCTTGAAGCTGCGTTAGGCCACTGCTCGTTTCCTTACTTCTAATTTCGGTCTCTACTAATTTGGCAAAAAACTGCTCTTGCTCCTCAGTCATATCTAACTGATGGAAACTAAGGCCAATTTTTAATCCAATTTGTTCAACCAATTCGCGGCGTTCCTCTTCGATAGAGCTTATGCCCTTCGCTACCATATCAAGGGCGGCGCTCAGTTTATTCCGCGTTTCCAACAACGATTGATTTTGTAATATGGACAAGAAACGAGAATTCACCGCAAGAATTAATTTCGCTGCCACATCTAAAATGGCATCGAACAAGAATGTCCCCTCTAAGGGCATGTTTTTAAACAAGATTGAGACGTGATTATCGTTAAAAATAGTACGCCTACCAAAATGATATATACGGCCATGACCTTTCAATACTTCGAAAACCTGAAGTTCAATTGCTGAACACTCCTCGGTGTCAGCATCATAGTTAAAGGTCTCGGTGTCTGAGCGCAGTTGTATTGCAATTTTCAAGTCCTGGCTCATCATATTTTTTGCAACTGCGCGCATAATTTCCTCTGGCGTATTGCAGTCATTAAGCACTGCAACTAACTCTAATGCTCTTCCATATGATGCCGCCTGCTTCATGGCAGTTTGCGCTACCGTTTCTATTTCTTTGTCTTTCCTTTGAAGCTCTTTTACTGCCTTTATATCGCGTAAAAACGTAAAACCCGCTCATGTAACGTCACGATGTCGAAGGGCTTGCCGATATAATCGCTTACGCCAAGCTCGTAAGCCTCTTTAACAAGACTGTCGGACGTATCACCGCTAATCGCGATAACAGGTGGGCGCTTATCGCCGTCTAACGTTGCCAAATGCTGACAAATCTCAATGCCGGTTTTTCCGGGTAAATGCATATCCAAGATGATTAGTGCTGGGGCCTTATTTATCTGTGCTATGACTTCCTCGCCATCTTTAGCAAAAAGTAAGTCGAAATCTTCCTCGAACATCAGTTGAAGAATTTCTCTAATTTCACTTTCATCATCAGCTATTAACAGTGTTTGTTTCAAAATAATGGTCCATCAAAAACGCTGGTAAATTCTTTTCTATCTTACTGAATATAGTGCAATCATCGTGCAATACGACTGCGATCGCGATGAAAATTGACTTATATCAATTTTCTTGAACTTAAATCCTTCCCAATATATTGATAGGTCTATACTTTTCACCACCAAAACACAATTCATATTCTTGTAGTCACAATTAGCCACAATTAGTCACAAGTCGTATTTGTCGTTGACAATGAGTATGGTTCAATACAACTTTATGTGCAGAAGTTCTATCAAGGAGATTTGAGTGAGTAAGAAGATCTTAATTGTTGATGATTCCCCATCTATCAGACAAATGGTGGAAGTAACATTGCGAAGTGCCAACTACGATATCACAGCAGCAGAAGACGGCAAGAAGGCCCTCGACATTTGCCAAGACAACACGTTCGATTTCGTATTAACGGATGTAAACATGCCTAATATGGATGGCATTACATTAGTTAAGTCACTTCGTGCAATGGCCGCCTTTAGCAAAACACCTATCATTGTATTAACCACCGAAGCGGGTGCCGATATTAAAGGTCAAGGTAAAGCCGCTGGTGCAACAGGCTGGATGGTTAAGCCCTTTGATCCAACAAGACTATTGCAACTCGTCGCACAAGTACTTGGGTAAGCATTTTTATGTCAATAGATATCGAGCAGTTCCATCAGGTCTTCTTTGATGAAAGTGAAGAACACCTCGATACCATGGAGCAATTGTTGATGGAGATTGACTTGGAATCCCCTGATACCGAGTCCCTCAATAGTATATTTCGCGCTGCGCACTCCATAAAAGGGGGAAGTGGCATTTTTGGTTTCGATGGTTTGGGAGGGTTAACCCATGTTATGGAAAACCTTCTAGACAAAGCCAGAAATGGGCAGCAGGTTCTTACTGCCGAAATCATTAATCAACTACTCAGTACTACTGATCTACTTAAAAACATACTCAACGATTACCGCTCAGGGCAGCCAATTAATCAAAAAGAAATAGATCAAGCAATTAACCTTCTGGAAGAAACGATTGATGCTGACAGCGCTTCATCGGAACTGGAAGTCAACAACGATGGCTTTGGTTTTTTTGACTCACCAACCACTTCAGGCCAACACACTGAAGCATTTGGCTTCTTTGACGGAACCGATAGCGCAAAAGAAACGAACGACAGTGCTGGTTTTGGCTTCTTTGATGCAGAGGAAAAGGCTGAACCAGTAAAGGACAATGGCTTTGGCTTTTTTGATACCGAAACAGTAAAGCCAGCACCATCTGAAGATGCTGGTTTCGGGTTCTTTGATGAGCCAACCGATACGGCTAAAACACCTCGACAACCTTCGCCTCAACAGAAAGTCGATACAAATAATAAGCAGGCACGTTCCGCCTCAACGCCTGCAGCAACACAAGTTAAGAAGCCTACTACAGTCGAAAACAAATCAATTAGGGTCGACACGGCTAAGGTCGATTTATTGGTAAACTTAATTGGTGAGCTTGTTATAACCCAGTCTATGTTAAATGTACTAGGCAACAGTGAAACACCATTGGCGAAGGACAAGTTAGAACAAGGCTTACTGGAGCTTGAAAGAAATACTCGAGAACTTCAAGAAGCCGTCATGTCGATGCGCATGTTGCCCATCTCTTTTGTATTCAACCGATTCCCGCGCCTAGTGAGAGACTTGGCTGACAAACTCGGTAAGAAAGTAGAGTTAAAAATAGAGGGTGGCAACACCGAAATTGATAAAGGGTTAATTGAAAAGTTGGTTGACCCCCTAACACACTTGGTGCGCAATAGTATTGATCACGGCATAGAAATGCCCGACACAAGAACGGCAAACGAAAAAAGTGAAAGTGGTGTAATAACTCTTGCTGCAAGTCAGCGAGGCGGCAATATTGTCATAAGTATTATTGACGATGGTGCAGGTTTAAACAAAAGCAAAATACTCGATAAAGCACGCCAAAATAACATTCCCGTCTCAGACAATATTAGCGATGAAGAAGTATGGCAATTGATATTCGCGCCAGGCTTTTCAACTGCCGAAGAAGTCACGGATATCTCAGGACGAGGTGTAGGTATGGATGTGGTTCGCCGAAATATCGAAAGTATTGGCGGCCGTATTAGTATTGAATCAACCCCAGGGCTTGGTACGAATTTCAACATCTCGGTTCCACTCACCTTGGCGATTGTGGATGGTATGTGTGTCGCATCAGGCGATCAAGTGTTCGTCGTCCCACTTGTTGCCATCATTGAATCAATTCAGCCTTCACAGGAACAGCTTCGCATTATCTCTAACGAACCCCTTTTGTGGGTACGCGATAAATATTGGCCAATATTAAACTTATCAAAACGAATGGATATAGATGGTGCCATTCAGTCACCCACAGAAGCCATCATTATTTTGATAGAAAGCAGTAAGAAACGCTTTGGGTTGATGGTCGACAGATTGTTAGGACAGCAGCAAGTGGTAATAAAGAGCTTGGAACAACACTATAAACGCGTCCCCGGAGCAGCAGGAGCCACAATTATGGGAGATGGACACGTCGCCATTATTCTCGATGTGGAATCACTTGCCGATGACGTAAGTACAGAGGCGACGGAGAAAAAGCATGAATAATACGCTAGATAAAAACATGCAAACTGACTCTTCTTCACAAACAGAGCAAGAATTTCTTAGCTTTGTCTTAGGAGAAGAACAGTATGCTCTTGATATTATGGCGGTAAAGGAAATTCGCGGTTACGAGCCAGTAACCAAAATTGCTAATGCACCACCTTTCATAAAGGGCGTTTTGAACCTGCGAGGAGACATTGTCCCTATTGTGGATTTGCGTATTAAATTTAACGTGGGTGAAGCCTCCTATGATGAATTTACGATTGTAATCATGCTTAACGTTTGTAACCGTATTGTGGGCATTGTAGTCGATGCAGTGTCTGATGTTATAAAGCTATCGTCTGACGACATCAAACCTCCCCCAGAATTTGGCGTGGCATTTGATACAAAATTCTTACATGGCCTAGCTGAAGTACAAGATTCAATGGTCATTATTGTAAATATTGAGAGTCTCATTTCCAGTGATTCACTGGCTCTGTTCGACTCAAGCAATCAGGAAGGCTAGGAGTAACCCCATGAGTGTATTAAATCTATTCAAATCATCTAATCAATCGTCTATCAATACCGATAGACAGATTCAAGCATTGGAAATGAGCTCTACTAGTTTCATGATTGCCGATGTTGACAGAAATATCGTCTACGCCAATAGAGCGGTATTAAAGCTATTGAAAGAGTCTGAGGACGAACTTAGAAAAGCCCTGCCCCAATTTTCTGCCGACAATCTTATTGGCAAGAATATTGATATTTTCCACAAGAACCCCTCTCATCAACGAAACATCTTGGCTAATTTAAAAGAGGTTATGGTGTCATCCATCGCCGTTGGCTCATTGAATTTCAGGCTTACACTAATGCCACTTTTTGACAATAATGGTCAAAATATTGGTACTTGTGTTGAATGGCTCGATCAAAGTGAGCTAATTCTCAAAAGCGGCATGCTTGATGCACTTGACCGCTCACAAGCCGTTATTGAATTCACTCCTACTGGCGAAATATTAAGTGCCAATAAAAACTTCCTAGACACCATGGGTTATTCGTTAGACGAGATAAAAGGTAAGCACCACCGAATCTTCGTCGACCCTAAAGATCATCAAAGTGCTGAATACAGTCAGCTATGGCGCGAATTGCAGAACGGAAAGTTTCAATCAGGAGAATTCAAGCGCATTGGTAGAAGTGGTGACGTGATTTGGATCCAAGGGTCTTACAACCCTATCATGAGTCCAACTGGCCAGGTTACTGGCGTGGTTAAATATGCCACCAATGTGACACCACGAGTAGTCGCAGTAAACGAAATAAAACGCATATTATTACAGCTTGCCGAAGGCGATTTAACCACCAAGGTAGAAGTTGAATTTGAAGGCGAATTTCAAGAAATTGGTGACGCGCTGTCTATGTTCATCAGCAATTTATGCGAAATGATTTCAGAAATACGCAGTGCAGCTGACTTAATTAGCACTGCAGCGACGGAAATTGCACAAGGTAACGCAGACCTATCTAGCCGAACTGAAGAACAAGCGTCTAGCCTTGAAGAGACTGCTTCCAGTATGGAGGAGTTGACGGGCACGGTGAAACTGAACTCTGAAAATGCAAATCAGGCTAACAACTTAGCATCGCAAGCTTCAACCATAGCTGTTGATGGCGGCGGCCTCATCAGTAAAGTGGTTGAAACCATGGGGTCAATCAACGAATCGGCACAGAAAATTTCAGACATTATTGGTGTTATCGATGGCATTGCTTTCCAAACTAATATTTTGGCTCTAAATGCTGCGGTAGAAGCTGCTCGCGCTGGTGAGCAAGGAAGAGGGTTTGCTGTTGTTGCATCAGAAGTGCGATCGCTAGCACAACGCTCTGCTGACGCAGCAAAAGACATTAAATCGCTAATCTCTGACTCGGTGAATAAAATCGAAAATGGTAACGAGCTGGTTACACAGTCAGGTAAAACCATGGATGAAATTGTTACCGCTATTAAACGCGTAAACGACATCATGGCGGAAATTGCAGCTGCCTCATCTGAGCAAGCCTCAGGCATTGATGAGGTGAGTAAAGCCGTTTCTCAAATGGATGAGGTTACGCAGCAAAATGCGGCATTGGTAGAAGAGGCTGCGGCGGCTGCGGAAAGCTTGCAAGCGCAATCTGAGAATATGGCAAGTCAAATTGCAGCGTTTAAGTTAGATGACAATGCGCCAAGTCATCAAAATATCCGAGCTTCAATTCCTAGCAATGTAAAACCTCTTACAACGGCCAAAAAATCGGCCCCTCAAAAGAGCAAGCAAATTAGACCTTCGACACCGGAAGAAGATGAATGGGAGTCTTTCTGATAGGGGAATTGGCTAATGGGCAATGATGTTCGGGAGTTTCATTTTAGCCAGGACGACTTTAATCAAGTACGTAACGTACTTTATAAAGTAGCTGGAATAAAATTAGCTGATAGTAAAGACTCTATGGTGTACAGCCGTCTAGCAAGACGGCTGCGTGCCTTGAAAATGAATCGCTTTTCAGACTATTTGCGTTTCTTGTCGAGTAATGAAGAAGAGATAGAGCATTTTATAAATGGCCTAACTACAAACCTCACCTCTTTTTTTAGAGAGAATCATCATTTCGATATCTTACATAACCACTTTGTGCAAACGAAGGGAAAACAGCGAATTTGGTGTGCAGCTAGTAGTACAGGTGAAGAACCCTACTCTATTGCGATTTGTGCGGCAGAAGCTTATGGCACCATGAACCCGCCAGTGGAGATAATTGCAACTGATATCGACAGTAATGTACTTGCTACCGCTAGCGCTGGCGTATACCCAATGCCACGCGTTCAAGGAATAGGCGCGACCAGGCTAAAACAGTTCTTTCACCGCGGTGTTGGGAGCAACGCCGGCAAAGCAAGAGTAGTACCTGAACTACGTCAGTTGATTACTTTCGACAAACTTAATTTAACCGATGCCGCTTGGCCAAATTTGCCCAACGATTTCGATATTATTTTCTGTCGAAATGTAATGATCTATTTTGATAGACCCACACAGATGGCAGTACTTGGAAAGCTAGTATCTCATTTATCCAACAACGGACTTTATTTTGCAGGACACTCAGAAAGCTTCCTCAATGCGTCCACATTGGTAAAACCGATTGGAAAAACGGTTTACCGGAAGGTCGAAGCATAACAATGAATGATGGACCAGAATTAAAACTCTATGCCAACCGCTATTTCGACAACCATTTTAAATTGGAGGCCGTTAAAATTCTGCCTGGAGAGTTTTATGCCACTAGCGACGACACCATGATAGTGACGGTGTTAGGTTCTTGTGTATCAGTTTGTTTATCTGACCCTCAGAATAATATACGGGGTATGAATCACTTTCTTTTACCCAATGATCAAAGCCAGCGAGATTCACTGATTTCAGAATCTGCTAGGTATGGCGGTTATGCAATGGAAGTTCTCATCAACCAGATGCTTAAACTAGGGGCAAAGCGTAACAACTTGGTCGCTAAAGTGTTCGGTGGCGGGAATGTTATGAAGGGTTTTATGCTCAACAATGTTGGAGAACGAAACGTAGACTTCACTTTCGACTATCTTCAACGAGAGCAAATCCCTGTTCTCGCAAGTGATGTACTGCAAACATACCCTAGAAAAGTTTACTTCATGCCTTATAACGGAACAGTAAACATAAAAAAACTCAAATCATTACATAACACAACTATTCTAGACAGAGAAAGCGAGTACCGTTTACGTATGAAGCAATCCTCTCAAACCACACCTAGTATAGATTTGTTTTAGGAGTACTAGTGATAAAAGTTCTCATCGTCGACGATTCAGCGTTGATACGAAGCCTACTAAAGGAAATTATTTCAAAAGAGCCTGACATGATGGTGGTGGGTACGGCGCCTGATGCCTATGCCGCACGAGACATGGTGAATCGATTTACCCCTGATGTAATTACCTTAGACATAGAAATGCCCAAAGTGGATGGTATTACTTTTTTAGATAAACTTATGAAGGCGCGACCTACTCCTGTTCTAATGATTTCGACATTAACAGCGAAAGGCGCCGACGCAACACTTAAGTGTTTAGAGCTTGGCGCAATTGATTATATCGAAAAACCCAAAATAGGGGTTACTGAAGGTATTGAAGCGTACCGTCAAATTATTTTAGAAAAAGTACGCACTGCGGCCGTTTCAAAAGTTGCACGAAGAACATCAACACCAGCGACAGTTAAGCAACAAAGTATTATTAGCGGTACTGAGAAAATTATTGCGGTTGGGGCGTCAACCGGCGGTACTGAAGCAATAAAAGCTTTCTTACTTGCCTTGCCGGCTAACGCGCCTGCTGTGGTCATTACTCAGCACATGCCACCAGGTTTTACTAGAAGTTTTGCAGAACGGTTAAATAACCTGTGCAAAGTTAACGTGTCTGAAGCTAAAGGTGGTGAACGATTATTGCCTGGGTATGTTTATATTGCTCCAGGAGATATTCACCTTGGGATCGAGAAAAGTGGTGCAGACTACCGAACAGTGCTTATTGATGGCGATCGCGTAAGCGGCCATAAGCCTTCTGTGGACGTTTTATTTCAAACAGTAAGTAAAACAGCGGGTAAAAATGCCATTGGTATTATCATGACAGGTATGGGGAAAGACGGCGCAGCAGGCCTTTATGATATGCGACAAAGTGGAGCTTACACCATAGCGCAAGATGAAAGTTCATGCGTGGTATTTGGTATGCCGGGTGAAGCAATAAAACTTGGGGCAGCCATGACGGTTTGCCATCTAGACAACATTGCTAAAACGGTTTTTGATTACCTAAACGTGACCGGTAGTGGTTCGAGATTATAAATTAGGACATAGGCACAACCAGTAACCAGTCATAAATTTATTGGCAATATAAAGTGATGGCTATTGAGAATACCTAACAGCGAAGACCTACACTTCCCAACTTTAGCCCCCCAGTTTCGCACAACAACTCGTCGTTATAAATCAGAAATACCGTTACATCGGACACTGTAGCGGTACCTTTTGAGACTTGAGACATTCCTTCTAGCCACTTGTGGTTTTTACTTAGAACTAGAGCCCGTGTGCTCACAATAACGATATACAAAATTATGGTCTATCTTTGTGTTAGACGTTTCAAACAGTCGTTATCAATTTTTATGCAAAGGAACCGTAAAATGGGATCACCCGAAAAAATAGATATCTGTAAGCTGTGCCCACATTCACAAAGCTGTAAAGCCAATAATGATGTATTTAAGAAACTAGAGAAAACGATGATAACACCAGAAAAAGGTAACTTTTTGTTTAAACAAGGGGAGACTTTTGACAGTTTTTACATTATGTGCCAAGGCTCAGCAAAAGCCGAGTGTAAAACTACTGGTAACTCGCCCCAAGTGCTTGAGTTCTATCACCCTTGCGATGTAATAGGTCTTTGTGGTTTCGGTAACGGCAGTTACCAAGAAACGGCTCAAATTATGACATACAGTCGCATATATAAAGTATCGAAAAAAGACTTTGACACCGCACTTGCTCACTCGCCCGCTCTGGCACCTCTAATGTTCGAATTACTCGGCACAAGTATGGTAAGACGACAACGTGCTTTGTCAGAAATGTCAAAACTCGAAGCCGAAGAGCGCTTTCTCAATTTTTTGAAAGCCGAACAAAGTGGAGTTCCCAAAGATTCAAATGGTATTGAGCTCAGTATGTCTCGAACAGATCTAGCTAACTATTTAGGTGTCGCCGTAGAAACACTCAGCAGATTGATTAAAAACCTATCGCAAAAAGGTGTTATTGAAGTGAATAATCGTCACATATCACTGTGCGTTAATACTAACAAATCGTGTAATGCGGCTTAATAATTACCTACCATTTTAATAAGGACGCCCTACAGCCTGTTTATTTTATAGACAAAAGTATACTTTCTAAGTTTTGAATAAAAGCTAATCTTAGTGCGAAAGTTTGAAAATGTTGAGCATTGAATGAACATGGTTGGAAACTCAATTAGCCTGGCCAAGAAAACGCGGCTTAGGTTAACGCTTCTAGTCGGTATACTATTTTTAAGTTCGATTACTTCACTTTGGATACTTCATGAAATAGAAGAAACAAACAAACATGAAGCGCACATTGTAAATGAGGCAGGAAAGTTACGCTCTTTAGATTTAAGAGTCATGAACTTGCTGAATTTGCCCCCTTCTTCTTCCGACACGACACCAGAGCTCAGAAAAGTGCAATCTGACATCAAGCGCATACAAATTGCTTTACAGCAAGCGCAAGGTGAAGCGTTCCGCCAATTAATTAAAGACCTCTATGTCAGATCTCCTTCTGCACTTAATGAGAGGTTGAATTCAGCCGTAGTTGAAGCAATCGTCTTCAAGGAAAGAGATACGCCATCTTCAGAAGTCAGCCGATTAAAGGTAGAGCTAGAGTCATTGTTTAACGAACTTGACAGTGCGGTTACTCAGATTGAAAGCTTCATTATCGACAGAAACATTTCTACATCAAACATTATAACGTTCTTGACACTTCTCTCGTTCCTTCTAACCTTACTGGTTATGGTTTGCATATTCATGCCCGTGGATAGAGCACTCTCTAAGTATGCTCGCGATACTAACCGGTTATTGGCTATTGTAGGTTCGGTAACAGAATGCATTAAGAGTGTAGATAAAGATTTCACATTAAAGTCGATGAATTCAGCGGGCCTCGATTTGGTCGGTGTCGACTGTATAAGTAAGATCCGAGGCATGTCAGTACTCGACTTGATTACGCCTGAGTATCACGAGCATTTTAAGGATGCGGTCAACCGTGTATTCGAAGGTGAAACCGTTGATTTAGAGTTTGAAATAATCTCCCTTGACGGTACACGACGTTGGATGCACCAAATGGCCACACCTTATCGCGATCCTGAGTCAGGTAAAATTACAGAAATGGTCGCTGTCACCCGTGATATATCAAAGAAAAAAGAGCACGCTGACACACTCGCAAAAATACAACGCAATGAAGTCACCAATTCATTGTCATCGGGTATTGCACACGACATTAATAATATACTAGCGATTGTATCGGGTAATCAGCAGTTATTATCAATAAAAAATAAAGATGAATCTCTGTCTCCTTATATAGAAAAAATACAGTCTGCGGTAACGCGTGCATCAAATCTAACCACCAAACTCCTTAAAACTAGCAAAGAGTCACCATCAAAGATGGAGATGGTCACACTTGAAGAATTGTACGACGACCTCAACCCTCTTCTTCAAGAGGCGATAACAAATAACATTACGCTTGAGTGGGACAATAACTACGACATAAAAGAGAAGATTAATAAGTACGATTTAGAAGATGCCATTCTAAATTTGGTACTAAATGCCCGAAATGCCATAACGCATCACGGTACTATTTCATTAAGAACAACGATTGAAAACACGGTTAACCAACATGAAGATTACTTTGCCGTTACGCCCCACAAAGCCAGTAAGTACATCAAGTTTGTAGTTAAGGACAATGGCATAGGTATACCGCGAGATAAATTTGAAGATATTTTCCTTCCCTTCAAAACATTCACGAAAACGGGGTCGGGACTAGGATTATCCATGGTTTATGGCTTTGCGAATCGCTGTGGCTATGGGTTGTCTCTTAGTTCTAAAGTTAATGAAGGAACCTGCTTCTCTATTTGGATCCCTATTTCCGAGCAGTCTTATTCTGCCTCGACATCTACAAACATAAGCAGTTTGGGCTTTAACCAATATACAAGATCACTCAACATTGTTTTAGTCGATGATGAGGTCGACGTTTTAAGTGTAAACAAAAAATTATTGGAAGATAACGGTCACAGTGTCATAGACTTCGCTTCAGCACATGATGCGATAAAATACTTAGATAATGCAGCACAACCTGTAGATATCATTATCACCGATGAAGTCATGCCTGGCGAAATTCAGGGCCACGATTTAATACATCGATACCAACACAGCTATCCGATTATTTTAGTTACTGGCTTCTCAAAAACTAAGAATACACGGGGCCTTGAGAATATGATTTTACACAAACCTTTTAGCATCAACGCCCTGCTTGAAAAAATAAACACGGCTATAAAAACCAACGCAGCGGCTTAAAAGTATATCCAAACGTTGTAATAGTGATATTTAATATTGACCCCAGTAAAGTTGTCTTGGATAGCGTATCACAACTAAAAGCCTAGCTTTAATTCGACCTTAAAGCATATCTAAAAATCATACGAAACTATTACAAAAAACACCAAAAAGTCTAATTGAAGATTCATCCACTTTAAGCCATTATTACATTAATTATTTTTAACCTTCAAAAGAGAATGAGTCTCTTTTTGTTTCAAAGAAACTGTTTAAGTCAAAAGGCAAATAATAGGCTAAACTGTAAAAACAAGCTGCAGTTTTACGCTGGTAAATAAAGGAACAACTGGGGGTCTTGTGAGTAATTACGATGTGATGGTGGTTGATGATAGCGAGATTTCCTTGGCGACAATTGCACACGCACTTGAAAACGTTAATCCGATTTTGTTTTCATCTCCCCTTGAAGCACTTCAATATGCAGAGAACCTTGAATCGCCTCCTTTTTTAGTCATCCTAGATTTGATGATGCCTGAAATCAATGGTTTTGAAGTCTGTAAAAGGCTGAGAGAGTTGTTTTCAGATACCGAAACAGAAATAATTTTCTATAGTTCTAACAATAACTTAGATGACCGCATTAAAGGTTTCGAAGTAGGCGCCAGTGACTTTTTGGTCAAGCCAGTTGCCATTCAGGAATTGCAAGTAAAAGCGCTGAAAGCCATTTACAGAGTGCGTGAAGAGAGGAAGCAAAAGCACGCATCCTCAAAGCAAGATGAAGCCATTAAGGGCATTATCACTGAACTCTCTGAACAAAGTATCCTTGTTAATTTCTTACGAGCGGCCAATGCGGCGAGCTCAGTTGAAAAATTGTGTAAGTTAATCGTTAAAGCTGCTTCTGATTTCGGTTTAAGCGCGTCGGTACGATCTAGTTTTACTATTGACGACCATGAATTTAGTACAGTAGAAAGTACGGGAGGTACATTACCGCCGTTAGAATTAGAATTGCTTCGCCGTTTAAGTAGTTCAGAGCGTATTTTCACGCAAAATAATCGACTGTTTTTAAATTATCCTCATTTCACTTTAATAGTGAAGAACATGCCCGATGATAAAGCCTTCGCAGGGCGTTTGCGTGATCATCTAGCTATAATGCTAGAAGCGGTAGGTTCACGTATAAAGCTATTCTCACAAGAGCAAGAGGTGAAGCTGCTAATTTCTTCACTTCAAGCGACGCAGGAAAACGCAAAGCTTCGAAACAAGATAACCATGAAAGCGATTGTTGACACCATGACAGATGTTATCAATGCGGTTGAAAATAAGATTTTTGAATATGACTTAACAGAAACCCAAGAGGCTGAGCTACTAGCCATATTTAAAGAAAGTACCGACTTTACGTATGAAGTGATAGAGGAAAATAGTAACTCACAAGAACTAGAAAAAGTGATAGCCAAACTTCAACAGCTGCTTGAAAACGATGATGACCTTCCAGAGGAAGAGTTAAACACTGTGGAGTTATTTTAAATCTGTGTGCTCAAGGTAATAGGCTAAGCTGGCACTTGATAATTCACCAATATGAGTTGCGATTAACTTTCCATTGGCATCAAAAAATAGCGTTGTAGGCAGTCCAAATGCACCTAAACGCGCGCTAGCTTCTCCCGTAAAATCAAAGAAGACATTATCTAAATGCAGTGTATTTTTTGATAAAAACTGTTGAACTCGGCTTGGCGCTTCTTGCTGATTTAAGAATACAAATTGAATATGACGACTTTCATTTTGAGCAGCCTCAAGCACCGGCATTTCTCGTCTACACGGCGGGCACCACGAAGCCCAGATATTAATAACAAGCGGCCGACCTTTAAACTCACCCAATTCCACCTGTTTATCATTGATACCCGTAATAACAATATCAGAATAGTTCTTGTTTTGCGTTGATACGACATTTGCAACGTAAAGAGGCAGAACGACAACCAAGGCCAATAAACTCGCTTTTATATAGTGCTTCATTAAGGACCGCTGCCCTTGGTTTGAAACAACTAAAACCGCGATCCCCGTAATCCAGCCTACGCTATTTTTAAATCCGCCATCTCTAATATCAATAATTGACAACCAACTTTGTTGGTATATTTCCCAAAATGATATAACAAAAACCAAACGCGCAGTTATGAAGCCGATAATGACGGCATTAAATACACTGTCGGTAACCCGCTTGTGGTCATGCTGTGCTTTGCCAAGTATAGATGCAGTACTTAGAAATATTATGATAAAGAGTATAGATAATGCTGTCGATGTAGGAATCGAGAAAGGTCCTAGCGATATACTTAGCAAGGTATTTCCTGTTAATTAACGTAATTGGCCTGTTTTAGGTATTAATGGTTAACCTGAGCTTGATAGGCTTTTCTTATTTCGTTTGGAGTTTTGCCCATAACTTTTTTAAAGGCGCGAGAAAAAGCCGCTTCAGATTGATAACCTATGTCTAACGCAATGGTCAACATAGTATCTTTCGTCAATTGCAGTTTTGAATAAGCCAATGACATTCGCCATTCGGTTAAATACTCCATTGGGGTATTACCTACCAATCGCTTGAACTGCTGCGCAAAACTGGTTCTAGACATTCCCACATTGCGCGCTAATTCCTCTAAACCCCAATGATGTTCTGGGTTGTCGTGAATTATCGTTAATGCCTTTCCAATTCGATCATCCTCTAATGCGCCTAGCCAGCCCGTTTCGTCTTCACTTAATTTAGACAAATACTGGCGCATTGCGGTAACCACTAAAATATCCGCTAATCGCGCAATAACTGCTTCAGCACCGACATCAAGTTCACTGGTTTCAATTTCAAGTAGATGGCTCAGTTTAGTCACTACATTCGATGCCGCTTTCTCTTCGTTCTTTATAACAATGTGAGTGGGAAGAATACCTAGCAATTTAATGGCAAGGGGATGTTGAAATAGCATTACCCCACATATCATTTGCGTTCTCTCTCCCAATCCGCCATAGGTTAGCGTTTCAAAACGGTCAGTTACGGCTTTTATAGGTAAGTCACTCAGAGGTGTATAAGCTCGGCAAATACCATCACCTAATGTATGTCCTTCTCCTTTGGGAAAAAGAATGAAATCACCCGGCCCGAGTTTTTCATTAAACGCGCCTTCACAAAACTCAGCTTCTCCACATAATACCAAGTGGAACATCATGCAATTGTGAATTGGTGGCATACTTATAGCCCAAGGTGAAGTCAAAGAAGACTGAGTAAAAAAAACGCTTTCCATATGCAGGCTTTCAAGTAATTTACCGATGGGCTCATCGTGAATTGGCGTGTTTAATCTTCTTTTAAAGTCAAATTCCACGGTCACTCCGTTTAATGCGTACATGCATACTCAGTTAGAATAATATATCCGCTTTCTATTTGCGAAACAGTTGATGTAACCCAATGTAACCTAAGAGTGACGAGTATCGCACTAGAGCGCCAACAAAAAGCCTGCGATTATTGCACTTGCCGATCGCACGTAATTCCAAAATACCCATTTATCGAGATAGTTTCGCCATACTTGTGTGATCTTATCCCCCGACGAATCTCTAAGTTGATTATTTAACGGGACATTCCTAGTTACTGTTACCAGAGTGGTTCCAATGAAAAAAATCCCTCCTGCTACGGACTTTGCATTAGATTCAAATAAAAGAAAATACAACCCCGCTACACCAGACAGAACAAAGACCCCTAGGAAGACGGGATTCAAAATATCTTTGTTGATATCATTCATAACGCAAGCTCCATCACTTCGATTAGCAAGCGTTCGCATTATTGTGTTACTAAAGATGAAGTAAAGACCTACCATCACTATCATAGACAACTCTAATAGCGACTCTACAATCTCCATGATACTTATTCCCGTAATCATAGCGTTACCTAAATACTGATCGGTTTGCAGTTACAAAAGCGTGAAACGTTTTTGGTGGTCGGCCTAGAGCCCGATGAACACCATCAGCGACAAATGCATTTCGCCCATCTAAAACCTCAGTAAACAAGTATGACAACATAGCAATTGCATCTGTGTCTACATGGTTAGCCTGCAAGCTTTGTACGAACTCTGAAGGTGTAATTTGCTTAAATGAGATAGCCCTTTCAAGAACTTGAGAAAAGGTTTCGGCTAGTTGAGAAAAGCTAAGCAACTCAGGTCCCGTCACTTCGTACATTTGACCATTGTGCTTGTCATTAGTTAATGAAGCCACGACAACGTCGCAAATATCGTCCACGTCAATAAAGGGCTCTGTAACCCCACCTACGGGCAAAGCGATAGTCCCCCTTTTTATGAAATCACCGAACATCCCCTCAGAAAAGTTTTGATTAAACCAGCTTGCTCGTACAATTGTGTAATTAAGCCCTGATGTTTGAACAATTTCCTCACAAATTTGAGCGGCTGGCTCCCCTCTACCAGACAGTAAAGTGATGTGCTCAACCCCTTTAATTTTTGCTAGTGCGCAAAACTTAGCTATGTCATCGGGCGCTCGAGGTATGGCGAGATCAGGATAGTATGTCAGATAAAGTGCATCTACTCCGATAAGTGAAGCAGACCAGGTTTCTGGAGATTGCCAGTTAAAGTGCACTTCTCCATTTCTAGTTGCACCTTTTACATTCAATCCTAACGCTTTGAGTTTGCTGTAAACGCGTCTACCTGTTTTTCCTGTTGAACCAATCACTAAATACGATTTTGAACTAAGTGTCATGCTAGAGCTACTCCTTTAATTGTGCAGCGCTTAAAGTAGTAGAGTACGCAAGCTAACAATATGCACAGCGTATACAAATTAATACTCATCGTTCAAATTATGCAGCGCTCAAGTAGCACGTTCTGCAATAAAAATTATACGCTGTGCACAGTTATCTGTCGGTCGCTTTGTTAGAGTGTTGGAACAAAAGTAAAAAATAGTGCTAAGTTACAAAGTGACAAAGGTACATTTAACGTTGCTTTTGTGTAGGTTGTGCTGTTCAACGTAGCACTGAGAATATCTAACTAAACATCTAGATTGGAAAAAGAATGATTAGGATAGCCAAATACGCACTGTTAGTTTTCACAGCCGCCATAGCAACAAACAGTAACGCTGAAACTGATCAACATGCTTCCCAGTTTTCACATTTTATAGAATCAACAGAGGCCATTATTGAACAATATGAAACGTTGAATTGGTTCTCTGGCAACGTACTTATCACTCACAAAGGCGAAGTTATTTTTGAAACATCCGTTGGATGGGCTAATAGAGAAAAATCACAACCTAACAGTAGCTGTACCCGCTTCAATATTGGCTCTATCGCGAAACACTATACCGCAGTACTCACGCTACAGTTGGTTGAAGAAGGCACACTTGCCTTAACTGACCAAATTGCAACGTTTGACTTAGGTTTAAAGGACTCACTTGTTAAAGGCATTACCATAGAGCACTTGCTAAAGCACCAAGCTGGTTTTGGTGATATTTTCACACCAGAGTATATGAGTAACCCATTAGCTTTTGACACGCTAACTAAGAAGATTGCACTTCTTAAAGACTCACCTTTGCTTTTCATCCCTGGTAGCGACTACAGATATTCAAACTATGGATACATCCTACTGGGAGCCATTTTAGAGAAAGTCACAGGAACATCATTCTCATCACTGCTTAACTCTCGCATATTTAGTGTGATTGGTGATGACACTAGCTCACTGTCCACAAATGACTTCGATGAATGTCAGTCGAAGCGATACCACTACACAATGGATAGAACGTTGGAAGAGACTTTATTTCGAGAAGTATCTGGCCCCGATGGAGGCATCGAATCGACAACTGACGCGCTAGATAAATTTTATACAACCCTTGTATTTTCCAATAAGTTGCTAAAAAGAAATGGGCCAGCCTTTAACGCCTATTTTGGGAACCAACCATCCCATATTACAGCATTCGGAGGCGGTACTGGTGTCAGTGCAGCTGTTGAACTCTTGGTAGAGAACGAACTGACGATTGTTGTTCTAGCGAACAGCGATGAATTAGTAGCAGAAAGAATATCGAACCGACTTGCACAAATTTTCAAAGGCGAGGAAGTAAATTCTGTTACATTGCCCGCTAAACACTTTGTTTTTCAACAATTCAAAACCCTTGGCACCAATGAATTTAAAGCGAAGTTTAAAACAAGCTACAAAACAGCTGGCTACAGTGAATTTATTGGAAAAGCTATTAATGAATCAGGACTAGCATTAATAAAAAATGGCCAGCATGAAGACGGGTTAGAGATCATCAAAATGCTAAATCACTTTTTCCCTAAAGCCCCCCAAGCATACGATAGCCTTGCATATGCTCACTTTCTCATGGGTCAACTAGAAAAATCTCGAGTAGAGTTTAAAAAAGCACTCAACCTTAACCCTAATTTTAAGAGTGACTATCATCAAAACAATTTCAACTGACCATATTCCAACCAAAAACATCACCAATCAGGTCTTTTTCCAGTCAAAATGCGTATTTTTTTTAAACAGCCTTTTACGCGACAATATAACAAAAAAACAAGTTCAAGCTTTAATAAAAAATTGAACTTAACAATTAATTAACGCAGTAAAATCAGAAACATGACATAGGATACATATTTTTTACATTGATAGTCAAAAGCTATCACCAAGATAACTATAAATCTATACTACTATCAGGCAAGATGATTTTAGAACGATTTTAAAAAACAGAATTTTAGATTTAGGAGTAATGAGATGGATCATGTAATTAATGGTGTTTCTAAGTTCCAGAAAGAAGTTTTTCCTGCCAAAAAAGCTGAATTTGAAAAGTTAGCCAACGGCCAAAGCCCAGAAGTATTGTTTATCACCTGCTCTGATTCTCGTATTGACCCTAATTTGGTTACGCAAACAGAACCGGGTGAGTTATTCATTTGTCGTAATGCGGGAAATATTGTTCCCCCTCATAGCAACCAAACTGGTGGCATGACAGCATCAATCGAGTTTGCCGTAGCGGCATTGGGCGTTAGTCACATTGTGGTATGTGGACATTCAGACTGCGGTGCCATGAAAGGTGCAATCAACCCTGATGCGCTAACCTCTTTGCCGCATGTTAGAGAGTGGCTGGGACATAGCCGCGTTGCCACCGAAGTAGTTAAAGAACGCTGTGGCTGTAGCGAATTAAACGCTACTGATCATATCGCGTTAGTTACTGAAGAAAATGTAATTCAGCAATTACAACATCTTAAAACACACCCAGCAGTAGCAGCCAAAATTGCAACAGGTCAGGTAAAGCTACACGGTTGGTTCTACAACATAGAAACTGCAGAAGTACTAAGTTACGACGAGAGCATAGGTAAATTCACACCAATTGAAGACGCTGAAACTCAGTCAAAACTTGTTGCAAACAAATAATACGGATTTTTTATGGGAAAATTTGATTTATCTTTTAGTGAAATCAAAAGTGATTTACCTGCAAGTATAGTGGTATTTTTCGTAGCATTACCGCTATGCCTTGGGATCGCGCTAGCATCTGGAGCGCCACTTTTTTCGGGAATTATCGCAGGTATCGTTGGTGGCGTAGTCGTCGGTTTATTAAGTGGGTCACGCTTAGGTGTTAGTGGTCCTGCCGCAGGACTAGCGGTCATCGTATTTGACGCTATAGCCAGTCTAGGTAGTTGGGAAGTCTTCTTAGCTGCCGTTGTACTGTCTGGGGTAATTCAATTAATTATGGGCTATGCCCGCGCTGGTTTTATTGCTTACTTCATTCCAACATCAGTGATCACGGGGATGTTGGCGGGTATCGGTTTGCTAATAATTTTAAAGCAAATTCCTTACTTGTTTGGGTGGCACGCTGACTTTTTAGGCGAAGAAGCCTTCTCTCACGCAAACGGAGAAAATACGTTTTCGGCTATAGAGCATGCGCTGTCCTTAATGTCTCCTGTTGCCATTACTATTTCAAGTGTATCGCTTGTTTTGTTAGTGGTATGGGATAAGTTTCTTGTTCCGCGTCATAAAATATTTCAACTGATACAAGGCCCAATTGTTGTAGTTCTGTTAGGTATTCTTGCAGCTTATGTTTTAGCTAGCAGCGGCACGCCGATGGATCCAAGCCAATTGGTGTCACTGCCAAACATCAGTAGCTTTAGCGACTTCACCAAAGAATTAGCATTCCCTGATTTTTCACAAATCTTCAGTGTTGAAGTGCTTACCATCGCGGTTGTGCTAGCTGCTGTAGCAAGTATTGAGACGTTGCTGTGTGTTGAAGCCACTGACAAGCTCGACCCCAAAAAGAATGTAACGCCCACTAACCAAGAGCTTAAAGCGCAAGGTGTCGGTAACATCATTTCAGGTCTTATCGGTGGATTGCCAATTACGCAAGTGATTGTAAGAAGCTCAGCGAATATTGCATTTGGTGGCAAAACAAAAGTGTCTGCCATTCTTCACGGTTTGTTTTTGCTTATTGCTGTGCTTAGTATCTCGTTCTTATTGAACATGATCCCGCTTGCATCATTGGCAGCCATTCTAATTGTGGTTGGCTATAAGTTGACTAAACCTGCTATGTTCAAAGTAATGTACCAAAATGGCTGGGAGCAGTTCCTACCGTTCATTACAACCATTGTAGTGATGATATTTACAGATCTTCTCACTGGTGTATTTGCTGGATTAGGCATAAGTGTATTCTTTACCTTGAAAAGTAGCTTCAGCAACGACTATCAGTTCCAAGAGATGGTGTGCGACGAAGAAGGTGCAACTACGCATCACATTACCCTTGCAGAGGATGTATCTTTCTTCAACAAGCCGCGTATCTTGAAGAAGTTAAATTCAATTCCAAGCGATTCAAAAGTAGTACTGGATTTTTCCAACACAAAATCCGTCGCTTTTGATGTGAAGGAAATGATAAAAGACTTCATGCAGCAAGCGCAGTCAAAAAACATTAAAGTAGAAACCATCAGTTTCTAATCGCTTAAGTGCCAACACTCACCACGGGTGTTGGCTCTTTTTACTTACCTTACTACCCTTTTCGCAATCAAGCTCTCTCCTCTTTTTGACCCGAAAACATCCCAAGGTCCAGTAGATATAGTCACTTTGTTTCACACATTTAGCTTTCCCATTCGAGAATTAAATGCATAAGTAAATTGCAATGAAACAGCTTAATTGTCTGAGCGCATAACCTCCACCTCTGACGAATAAATATTCAAAGGGCTGTCAGCCCTTTCTTCAAGAGTAGGTTATGAGCATGAACATAAGGCAAATTCTGGGCTATCAAGAGCATGTTGACCTTTTCGGTACGTTTTTGCAGCAAAGGTCAACACGCTCTGTAATTTATGATATTAACCACTGGCACAATTACTCTCGCAATTGATGGAATGCAACACTACTTAGTACTGAGCTCAAACTGGGAAATGTTTGCTGCACCTTTTATCATTTTCGCCATTACGTACTTCTATATTTTGATGGGCTTAAAGTTTGGCATTCTAAAAAGGAAGTTGGAGTTTACCGCTAGCGAACAAATACTGGTAATATACGCCGCTAAATCGTCGAGCCGACTCGAGCATAATTCCCAGGAACTCCATGGCACTTAAAGCAACTATCTTTAAAGCAGACATATCCATTACAGATATGGACCGCAACTACTATAACGATCACAACTTAACCATTGCCCGTCACCCATCTGAAAACGATGAACGCATGATGTTGCGCATTGTTGCGTTTATTGTAAATGCCCATGAAAGATTGCAGTTTACCAAGGGCTTATCAGATGACGATGTACCTGACCTTTGGCAGAAGAGCTTTAGTGATGAGATAGAACTTTGGATTGAGTTAGGTCAACCTTCAGAGCAACGTATCAAAAAAGGCTGCAATCAAAGTCAGCAAATGATGATTTACTCATATGCTGACAACAGCTTTGATGCATGGTGGAAGAAAGAGCACAATAAGCTTCAGACACGACAAAACTTGTCGGTTTATACACTACCAGAGTCTATGGCGAGTTTACTCGCCAATGCCGTTCAGCGCTCTATGCAAATACAAGTTACTATTCAAGACGGCCAAATGTGGCTGACAATTGAAGGTGCAGATACTACCGAAAGTGTTGAAGTAACCATTGAGAAGCACCTGTAATGAAAAAACTCTCAGCAGTACAACTTAAGCAACAAGCATTAGTATTTAACGTGGCAGATACGCTTGAGGCGCAAGCTCGTAAAGAAATACCAGGTATGCTTCAGTGTTGGTTTGATGTGCAATACCATCAATTCCCAGGCTCGTTACTGCTTCGTTTTCAGTTTGAAAATAGCGCCTCGATGCAAGCGGCTGAACCTGAGATAAAAAAACTGGCAAAAGCGCTTGAGTGCAGCATTATTAAAAAAGGGAGTAGTACTTAAGGATATGCGCAGGCACTTAATCTTTACGCTTGATGGGCCTGAAGAGTAAGAAAATAGTTTAACTGTATTAGCTTATCAGCACCCGCCTAATATCACCGAATCTGAGGTAATGGTAAAAGGTGCTACGCGCAATAAGGCATTAATACCGAGAATATTGTTACCTTTGGGAAGCACAGCCACTTTTACGGGACCAACTTCACAACGGTCACCTATGCGGATAGAGCTTAACTGATACTGAGACACGGTAAGGATCTTACCGTTTGCCATTCTTGCGGCTGATGTTCTTACTTCTGGAAGTTTCTGATAACGTGTCAGTGCATCAAAAGTGGCTTGGTTCAACGTGAGTAAGCTCGACCCAGTATCTAACAAAAAAGAGGCTTTAAGCTTAGACTCAATGGTTGCTTCTAAGTACAAAGTACCACCCGCACTTTGTACCAAGGGTATATTATGCTCAATTGCTGAAGCTGGCATGGCTAGCATTAACAATGGCATTATCAACCCCAACGCCCACCTTATTGTAAAGGTTTTCATTTTCACTATGCCTCAGCATTTTACGGACACCACAACTGTCAGCAAAAAAAAGACCAAGGCATTAACCAATTGATTTTAATAGCCATTTTATAGCTATTGAATACCAATCACGCTTCACTTGCACCACTTTGGCGCACCCTCCCCCCTAGATCGCCCCTTTGCAGAGCAAAACAAATAAAAAAACATGCAAATCACGTGTTTTTGATACCCTTACACTAGTAACTCCACACAACTGATAACTTTTAACTATCACGAGTCGCCATTGTTTAGATAGTTTTCGTTCATACAATAGAGTAAGAGCACTGTTTTAATGCAAACAAGAGGACACAGCATGAAGTTACACAAAGTGATCGGGACATTTATTTTCGCCGCCGCACTTCCTTTTTCTGTACAAGCGGAATCCATTTCAAGTGGCGAAATGGTAGACGTACAAGTAGTCGATTATTCAGGTAAGCCCCCTTTCAAACGTCGTACGGTTTCTTTATCGGTGAATGACGTAGCTCAGTTAGAATCAGTTGGCGAAGAAGCCATTGACTACGTGAAAGTAACAGAAGTGATTAAGCACGGAAAACCGCCTTACCGCAGAGTAACAAAGATGATGCCGGTGTATGACGTAGCCCAATTTGAAGTACTAGAGGAAGAAGACAACAATACGCCTAAAAGTGGTACGCGCCCTCCGTTTAAACGCCACAATTAATAGTGTAGTTTCAAAGAGTAACGAATGGCGACTTACTTTTGCCTGAGAAAGTCGCCGGTCTTACTCGAACTCCTTTAACCTTTGTTAGGCACAATCAAGTACTTCTCACCTGTCTTCTTCGCATTGTACAAAGCGACATTTTCGGGTTGCAGCGCCTCTTCAAGAGTAAGCTCTTTCGTGTATGAAGACGCAAAGGTCGTGTTGATCTCGCTAGCCACTTTTTGATAAAGCGCGCCTACGCGTTGTTTATCTAGCTTCCCAAGGAAGCGCATTAATAACCAGCCGCCGATACCCCATGTCATACCATAAGCACGATTTAGAATAGTTGGTGAGAAATCTAGACCACCGTATATGTAAACCTGCTTGTTGCTGTCTGAACCATAAGTATTAAACCCTTTCGCATCTTTGCTGCCAGAGGCTTCCATCATAGTTAAAATGTCGCTTACCAACTCACCGCCACCTATGGCATCAAATGCTAATGTAGCGCCTGTTTGATCGATGGCCTGATATAATTCGGCTTTAAAATTCTCACTACTTGAGTCCAATACAATTTTGGCACCTATGTCTTTTAGAATATCCACCTGCTGCTGACTGCGCACAATGTTAACCAGTTCAACACCCTGCTCTAAGCAAATCTTATTTAGCATTTGGCCCAAGTTAGACGCTGCCGCTGTATGTACAAGTGCTTTATGACCTTCCATACGCATGGTTTCGACCATACCTAAAGCAGTTAGTGGGTTAACAAATGAAGAAGCTGCTTGCTGCGCTGTTGTTCCTTCCATATGTGGCAAACACGCTTGAAGCGGAACACATGCATATTGTGTGTAGGCCGCCCCCGTTAAAATTGAGACAGTTTTGCCCACTAGCGCTTGCGCTTCGGGACTGTCTCCAGCAGCAACAACAGTTCCTGCTCCTTCATTACCTATTGGTAGTGTTTGATCAAGGCGAGACTTAATACGCGCCAGCAGAGGTTTATATACTGGTGCAACAAGCGCATTTTTACTTTCATCAAAGGTCGCTTCATCAAGACTCGCAGGGCCGAACATTGGCCACATATCAGAAGGATTGATTGGAGACGCTTCCATTTTAACTACCACTTCATGTGGCTTTGGTGGTGGTACGTCAACTTCTTTAAGAGAAACCTCAAGTTCGCCTTCAGATGTAATACGGGTAAATAGTTGTTTGGATTTTTGCATTTTGGTTATACCGCCATGATGTTCAAGTTCAAACGAGAACTGTAAATTAACATGGCACCACTATCAGTAATATTTATCTTTCGAATAGATATAAGCAATGAGCACTTATAATTAAGAGGTGAAAAGTAGATCAAAACTTTCTACCCGCTCTCGTTTGCATAGCAAATAATCGAATTCTATTTTATAGTTAACGCGGAATTACACGTGGCAACTGGTAAAGGACATAATGGACACCGCCAAGAAGGGATCGTTAGTCATCGTAGGTACAGGGATAAGCGTAGCTGGTCAAATGACATTGGCTGCCAAAAGCTATATAGAAAATGCTGACATTGTTTTCATGGGGATCATGAACAAAGTTGGCGAACATGCTGTTCAATCATTAAACCCCCACTGCATCTCTTTAGATGACCTATACCAACAAGGTAAATCCCGCGCGCTAACCTATGCCCAAATGACCGACCGCATTGTACAAGCAGTAGTTGAAGGTAAAAGGGTTTGCGTCGCCTTCTACGGTCATCCAGGCGTTTTTGTGACACCGTCTCATGAAGCAATAATTCGTGTTCGGGAACTGGGGCTAGACGCTGTCATGTTACCGGGTATTTCGGCGGAAGACTGCCTTATTGCCGACCTAGGTATCGATCCCTCACGTTTCGGTTGTCAATCTTATGAAGCCACTCAATTTTTATTCAGGGACTACCGATTAGACCCTTACATGACGCAAATAATCTGGCAGATTGGCCTTGCTGGTGAAGCTACATTAAGTGTGCTCGACTCAACACATAGTCAACCTGGACTGGCCTTATTAGCAGAAATTTTGAGCGAACATTATCCCATCGATCATGAGCTCATCATTTACGAAGCGGCAACCTTACCTATTTGCGAGCCGAAAATTGAAAAAACTCAAGCTTGGCGAGCTACAACACGCAAAGCCGACACTAATTTCCACTTTAGTTGTGCCTTCATTAGGTATACCAAGATACCGCCAAGACCGTTTGGCAAAACTCGGGTTGACTGAACAGCAAGTCACTGAATTTAGAAATCCAACAACAAACTAGCAGGTAATTAAAATGGCAAAATCAATTGTAGATTTTTTGGTTGAATTAGATACCAACAGCAAACTCATGGAAGCGTATAAGAAAGACCCTGTTGCAACAGCTGCCGACTATGGTTTATCGGGTGAAGAATTGAAATTAATTGAAGACAAGAACTGGGAAGAAGTTTCCAAGCGTTTTGACGATATTAAAAAAGCACCACGTGTTATCAACTATTAATCAAGATAGTCAATAACTGTGAAGCGCTATATTTCAAAGATAGTCAGTGTCATTGTTTTTTCAATGGCATTGCCTGTGTTTGCATATCAGGCGCAATCAGAGGATCCACATATATCCTTAACATTGCTCGATGGACTGAAAGAGCGTATTCAGAAGAACGACCCGTCTATCGAAGCCACTTTCGACGAGCTAAATCACTATTTCACAGCAAATTCGAATACTTATAGTGAAGCTGATTTCACAAACCTAAAGTCATACCGTGACGTTTTAAAACAAGATTATATTGCCGCTTATGAGGCTTTACTAGAAGCGAGAGAGCTTGCAACGGAAAGCAATAACACCCTCGCTGTTGCAGAATCACACCGTTTAGAGGGGGTCATACTTGACCTGTATGGAGAGCACGCAAATGCGTTAGATGCTTTTAACCGCGCACTCACCATTTACAATGAACAAGATAGCGACAGTGTGCTCTTGGTATACAGCGCGATGGGTAATACCTACATGTCGTTAAAAGACTATGAACAACTCCTTTCTTTTGGGCACAAATACCTAGCAGCCGCCCGTCGTTTAGAAAGCCAAGAAAATGAAGGTATAGCTTATTTCTTACAAGGGCATGCACAAAACGCATTGGGCTTATATCAAGACGCCAAAGTGAGTTTTCTATTAGCGGAAGATTTACTCAAACAAACGCAATATCCTTTTATCGGCATAATTTATAGCAGTATGGCCGAGCTACATATCTCCCAAGGGAATTTGAATGAAGCACTCAAAAGGCTAAATCAAGCAGCGGAAGCAGACCGCAAAGTAGGCTTCCGCTATAACGAAGGGAGCTATTTACTGCAATTGGCCGAAATATATGAGCAACGAGGCGAAATTGACCTCGCTATTGCTGAGCTAGAAGGTGGATTACAAAGTGATGCCGTTAACAAAGACAAAATAGTGTTGCTTGAGCTTTTAAAGCACTTAATTTCACTGTCGGAGAAAGTAGAGAACTTTCGCGATGCCCTCGAATATTCAAAGCAATACAGAAAAGCCTACGAGCAAAGCTTTAATGAACAGCAATCTAAATTACTGGCGCTCAACCGAGTTCGTTTAGCGATGTCAGAGAAAGAAGAAACCATAAAGCTTCTACAAAAAGATAACCAACTCAAAGAGCAGCGAAATCTTATCCAACAAAAGCAAAACACCTATCAGTTGTACTTTATCGTTGGTGTTATTTTGTTTTTGGTCTTGGTCATTACTTTGTGGCTGCGAACACGTCAACAACGTAAGGCATTGAATACACTAACCCATGATTTACAAAGAGCAACAGAAGCGAAATCAGATTTTCTCGCCCGAATGAGTCACGAAATTCGCACACCGCTAAATGCAATTATTGGCCTGACCAAACTTTCACAACGGGCAGCAGAAAATCAGGAACAACAAACAAACCTTATTCAAATAGAAGGCGCTTCCAAGACACTACTAAGTGTTATTAACGACATTCTAGACTTCTCTAAAATAGAAGCAGGGAAGTTAGATATTGAAAAAATTCCTTTCAAGTTAGACGCGTTAGTCAACCAAACTATTCGTTTACATTTAGCTAGCGCCGAAGAAAAACATATAGAACTCATTCAGCATATCGCCAGAGATGTTCCTCTTAATTTAGTAGGCGACCCTTTACGCATTCAACAAATACTGAGTAACTTAGTAAGTAACGCACTCAAGTTTACAGAAGATGGGCTTATATCGGTAAGTATTCGATGTATACATGTAGGTGAAAACCTACAACTAGAGTTTGAAGTTAAAGATACAGGTATTGGGCTAAGCAACGAACAAAAAGCCAAGCTCTTTCAGCCTTTCAATCAGGGGGATGAGTCTATTTCTCGCCGGTTTGGCGGTACTGGATTAGGCTTAACAATTTGTCAGCAACTGTCCACACTCATGGGCGGCAATATTTGGGTAGAAAGCCAGCTAGGAAAAGGCGCTAGCTTTTATTTTACGGTTGCTGTCAAACAAGATCCTACACAAAAAGTGATCTCACCTTCTAAACAATTGTCGTCATTAAAGGTGCTAGTTGCTGATGATGTTAGCTTGTCCCGACATGCTATCTGCGAAGCGCTTTCAAGTGCCAACATCGCACCAGATATAGCTACTGGAGGGCAAGAAGCTATTGCTAAAATGCGATTAGCGACTGCCAACAATACGCCTTATGACGTGCTTATTCTGGATTGGAGAATGCCAGATATCGATGGTTTTGAAGTTGCCGCAATCATGAATCAGGAGTTTGCGAACAAAAAGCCTAAGGTAATTATGCTATCTGCTTTCGATTCGCCTCATATGCGTGAACAAGCAAAACAAATTGGTATACACACCTTTATTGAAAAGCCATTTAGCACCAGCGAATTGATAGATAAATTGCAAGAGCTTTGCTTAAATGTCACTACTAATACTGTAACGTTAGATAGTGTTCTTGTACCAAACTTAAAAGGGATGCGTATTCTTTTCGCTGAAGACAACGCGCTTAATCAAAAGGTCGCACTGGGCCTATTAAAAGATACCCATGCCGACATTCAGGTAGTCAACAATGGATTAGAAGCATACAAAACTTTGCGGGATGACAATAACTTTGATGCCGTATTGATGGATATTCAAATGCCTGTAATGGATGGCCTAACAGCCACCCGTGCTATTCGTACTGAACTGAAGTTAACGCTCCCCATTATTGCTATGACAGCACATGCCATGCAGCAAGATATTGATAAAAGCCTTGCAGCAGGTATGAATGCTCACATCAATAAACCAATTGATCCCAACCGACTATTTAGCACGTTGACAGAGGCATTCAAAGAGGTAAAAGAAAGCGATAAATCAAAAGAAAAGCAACAAGAAACACTGTCGCCCAAAAACACTGACCCCCCCCCTTGATTCAGACATTGCAGGTATTAAACCAGCATCACAAGCCCTTGATTATATTGATCAGGAGCGAGCCATAAATTCGCTACTTGGCGATAAGCAATTATACAAAGTACTCATGAGCGATTTTATTGCGCTTCAAAATGAACTAGATACATTACGAACAGCCATCGATGAGAGAGATTTTGCTTCGGTGTCTAGAATTGCGCATATTTACATTTCGGCACTTAGATACATTGGGGCTTACGAGTTAGCTACGCTGACTAACTCCATTGAACTAGCTATCCAACAAAATGAACAGTTGAACAGTGAAGGGTTTATAACCCAATTAGATTTGCTACATCACGAGCTTTCCAAAATGCATGGGAAGGTAGAGCTGCTTAACGCTAGCTAGCTTAGCTCCACTCACTGTCCTTACCGTACAAGCCTTCCCACACATACCTTCCCGCAAAGCTTTAGAAGGTAATAATATCTTCGTCAATCAAATGTCCAACCACAGGGCTTTCTTCAGCATCGACAAAAGCCTCTTCTATGGCTTTGAACCTTCCCATGGCAACTTTGCGATAATGTGGATGAGTAAAAATATAATGTTGTTTGGAAGACAGCGCTTCAATTACTCTTTTTGCTAACATTTCTGTCGGAATTCCAGACTCTACCGCCATGGCTGCCGCATTTGCTCCTGCTTTAAGTTTTTCTTTATCAATGCGTTTATCAGGTGCTATCGCATATTTTTCTTGGCGATTGCGATACGATTCGTGAATACGGGTTTTTACAAAAGCAGGGCAAAGCACCGACGTATGAATATGATGTGGCTCAAGTTCAGGGATCCAGCTTTCTGTCATCGATACCACCGCAGCTTTCGAGGCACAGTATGCTGTAGCATATGGCATTCCCATCATACCAGCCATAGATGCAACGTTAAGCACCCAACCACCCTCGCCATGAGATTTAATTACCGGTATACAGGCTTGAGCGCCGTATAGTACGCCTGTCACATTGACATCCATTACCCAACGCCAGGTTTCATGTTCAGCGTCTTCTATTTTTCCAGATGCGCCACCTACCCCAGCGTTATTCACTACCATGTGAACTTTGCCAAATTTATCCTGGGCATTGGCAACAACGTCCTCCCACTGTGAATAGTCAGTAACGTCCAAAGAGCAAGTGATTACGTTATATCCTTTCGCTTGCAAAGCCTCGCCTGAAGCAATTAACGCCGCTTTATCGATATCGGCCATGGCAATATTCATACCTTGCTCAGCAAGTGCTTCTGCAATCGCCAAACCTATACCACCAGCGGCACCTGAAATAATGGCCGTTTTTCCCATGAATTCATTAGACATTGCATCTTCCTATTAATTTTCAGCCGTTTTGCCAATGTCTCACTAATAGCTTTGAAAGCAAGTAATACACTGAGGGCTAACTACGATTAACTTTAGATTATGATGCGTAGCGTTTGGGAGATACTTTATTTTAAGAATTAACGAGTGTTCATGAAATTAATAAGGCAAACACATATAGAGCGTGTTGACTTCTGCGGTGCGTTTTTGCAGCAAAGTGTTTAGCATTTAGACAAGGAAGTGCGCACTTATGTAGCTATCTACATAAGTGTGCGCAGACGCAGGATAAAGGCTAAACACTTAGTGCCTGAGAGGTCAACACGCTTTAGTTAGCATATCTTGCTCAATTATTTTTGCTGATAGAGTGTTTGATATAACGCATTGGCAACACTCCAAGGCTCAACCTCACCGCGATTAGAGGCCACAAAAATCATTAACTTTTGCTCAGGTATACGCCAATATTCAGCTTTACCAAAAAAGCTCATGCCATTGTGCCAAACAAGAGTATCTCTATCTTTAAAAGGGACAATAGACCACCCATATCCATAGAAATATCCTTCTTCATATTCCTTCACATGTGGACTGAACATTAATTCCTGAGACACATAAGAAATAATCTTCCCCGTTGACAAAGCCACGTGCCACTTCACCATATCATCCGCTGTGGACAAAATACCTCCTGAGCCAACAAAGTTCCACGCTTCATCTTCTAAATCTTGGTTCAACTCAAGTTGACTTTTATAACCCTTATAAGGCTCGGTTATTTCTGCAACGCTATATTGTGACCAATCCGGACGTAAATAACCCGTAGAAAACATGCCAGCTGGTTTAAATAAATGCACGAACAAATAGTCTTCAAATCGCATTTTCGAGACTTTTTCCACAATGATGGCAAGTAAGTTGTAGCCAATATTTGAATAGTGATATTGCTCACCAACACCAAATGCAAGCTTTGAAGCCATTGCCTTATATTCGTAACTCACTCTCGAAGCAGCCTCTTCGTCTCGACCTGCGTCACGTTTAAAACCAGCACTGTGGGTTAATAGATGATGAATTGTAATATCGACTTTGTCTTCAGGTACATTTTCAATGTATTGCGACATAAGATCTGATGTATCCATAAGTCCATCTTCGACCAATCTCATTATTGCAGCTGCTGTAAACTGCTTTGAGACCGATGCTATATCGACAACAGTTGAAGTGGAAAAATTAGCCACGCCAGGAACGGCTTGACCATAAGATTGACTAAAAATAGTGCCAAATTCATTGGCAACAACAATACTCCCTGCAAAGCCATCATTAACGTATGGCTGAATCGCAGTTTTAATATGTGCCAATTGCGTGAAGTCGTTTTCCGGTAGCGATTTCGCTAAGGCTTGATAGCTGAGTGAAAAATGTAGTAGAACAAAAATTAAATAGCTGATTTTGGTTTGCATAGCGTTTGTTCCCATATGCTTAATAATAGAAATGATAAACCTAGCCTCGAGAAGCTAAAGAAACCTGAAGAAACAGATTGAGAAACATTGAGAATGATTAATCAGACCACTGATATAGCCTTTCAAGGCTTATTTATGCTGGAAGGACTAAAAATTGACACACGCAAGAATACGGTGAAAAGAGAAAATACATATATCAATATAGAACCACGTTTAATGCGTATCATTGTTCGACTAGCACAAGAACCCGGAGAGATAGTTAAACGGGAGGAGTTATTGAATCAAATATCCGAAAACGAATATGTAAGTGATGAGTCACTAACTCAAGCTATTTCAAAGATAAGGCAAATATTAAGAGACAGCCCTAGAAATCCAACATTTATTAAGACAATCCCCCGAAGAGGTTATGTTTTGTTGGCTCAACCACAAGTGATAGTAGATATTACTGACGAAGAAAAGCAGCTATCAACTTCCGATGTAGAACCCAATGAGAACCAAAACAGGCGACTAGCTAGTAAAGTTAAACACATGACGTTCATTGCCGTAATACTAGCTATTATTTTACTGCTTCTAATTGTGCTCTGGCCAAATGAGACAGTATTCATTGAAAAAGGTGATATTGAGTTTATTGAGAAAAGTGATAGTGAATCTATTGAGAAAAACGACAAATTTCTATCTGATGAGTAAAAGTTATTGTGTAGAACCCCATCGTTTCATATACCAAAGGGTGTACCGTTAATTAACGCTAAACACAAAGTGAGCAGCTACCATCCTCTACTGTTGGCTTGCTAAAGCTTATACCTTACTTCGCAAAAATTAAGCCTTCTATAAACGGAAAGATATGGAAGGCTTTTGCAAATGGCGTAGAAATTGCTCTCCTGTTATGTGACACGACCACAGAAAGCAAGGTTTTGCAGTAATAAGGGACACCATGCAGATATCAAATGACTCCACAGCTACGCTATTTAGCAATTCCGCTCGCAAAAACACCGAATCAAGAAACACTGGAAATAGCTTTGCTGACATCTTTAATTCGTTAAAGCAAACCCAAGGTTTAAAACACGGTTCCATAGACGCGGCGAAGCAGGTTGAAAAAAACGCATCTTCTGGAGTTATGATGCACACCAACCTTGGTCAAAAGGACATTGACTTAGACGAGTATTTTTCTAAAGAATCGCCTCAAGGTTCGATTAACTTGAAGGATATACCACTGCTCTTGCCAACCGAGCACAATGTTGAAACCTTATCTAAATACGCTGAGCAACAGTTTAAGCAACTACTGAGTGACTACAATATTCCTGAACCGCCAACAACAATGGAGTTTGATGATGAAGGAAATATGGTTTTACCACCTGACTACCCCTATGCCGATGCTTTAAAGCAAGCATTAAATCAACAGCCAGCCACAGAAGAAGCATTGCGCACAACAGCTGCTGTTGCCAGTCACTACGCAGGCATAATGGAAGGGCAAGCGTGGCGCGATGAAATGTCACTTGCAACAACTCAGGCCGAGCGAGACAGCATCACTGAAAAATACAGCTACTTATTTGACGACAACCGCCCTGCCACAAAAATTATATTCAAATTTTTGGAAGACGGTAGCATGCTTATCGGAGGCGACAACCCCACTTTAAATGACACGCTTAAAGGGGAATTTTGGAGTGGTCTATAGGAAATAATTGGCCGCCATTTAGATAAAAGGAGGTAATATTCCACCTCCTTCTATCACTTTTAGCAGCGATTGAAACCGCTACTTCATTTTGTATGACTCACTAAACACGTAAGTCAAAACGGTCGTTATTCATCACTTTTGTCCATGCGCTAACAAAGTCATTTACAAACTTTTCTTTGTTGTCATCTTGCGCGTAAACTTCCGCATATGAGCGCAATATTGAATTGGAACCAAAGACTAAATCGGCTCTAGTTGCTGTCCATTTTTGCTGACCCGACTGTCTGTCTACAATTGCATAAGTTTGCTCATCTAGCGGTTTCCATGTGTATTGCATGTCCGTTAGGTTAACGAAAAAGTCGTTGCTAAGAGTCCCCACATTGTCAGTTAGCACGCCGTGCTGTGTTTGGCCGTAATTTGTATCTAACATGCGCATACCGCCTACAAGCACTACCATTTCAGCTGCGGTAAGTCCGAGCAATTGAGCGCGATCTAAAAGCAGTTCTTCGGCTTTGACCACATAACTTTTCTTGCTCCAGTTTCTGAAACCATCAGCAACCGGCTCTAAAGGCGCAAATGAATCACCATCGGTCATGTCATCTGTTGCATCCCCGCGACCTGGCGAAAATGGCACAGTAACATCAACACCTGCGGCCTTAGCAGCCATTTCAATACCCACATTTCCCGCTAGAACAAGGGTATCAGCAATACTCGCACCCGCATCGTTAGCAATAGGCTCTAGCGTAGTGAGTACTTTAGATAAACGTTCAGGCTCATTACCAATCCAATCTTTCTGTGGTGCCAAACGGATACGTGCACCGTTAGCGCCACCGCGTAAATCAGAACCTCGGTACGTTCTTGCACTGTCCCACGCCGTCGCGACCATCTCGCCTATCGACAAACCACTATCGGCTATCTTCGCCTTTAATGCACCTACGTCATAGTCAGTTGCTCCCTCGGGAATAGGATCTTGCCAAATAAGCGTATCGCTTGGCACACTAGGGCCTAAATAGCGCACTTTGGGGCCAAGGTCGCGATGGGTTAATTTGAACCACGCGCGAGCAAAAACCTCAGAGAAATAAGCAGGGTCGTTATAGAAACGCTCTGAGATTTTGCGGTACGCTGGGTCTTTAATCATGGCCATATCAGCGTCTGTCATAATTGGGTTTAGGCGAACAGACGGGTCTTCCACATCGACCGGTTTATCTTCCTCTTTAATGTTGATAGGCTCCCATTGCCATGCGCCAGCTGGTGACTTTTTCAATTCCCAGTCATAGTTAAACAACAGGTAAAAATAACCATTGTCCCACTGCGTTGGGTTTGTAGTCCAAGCGCCTTCAATACCACTTGTTACTGTATCTCTGCCAATGCCACGTGTTGTGTGGTTGTTCCAACCTAGCCCTTGTTCAGTTACGTCTGCCGCTTCTGGGTCTGGTCCTAAATTGTCAGCATCGCCGTTGCCATGACACTTGCCCACCGTATGACCACCCGCGGTTAGCGCAACGGTCTCTTCGTCGTTCATCGCCATACGAGCGAAGGTTTCTCTTACTTGCTGTGCGGTTTTAAGTGGGTCAGGATTACCGTTCACGCCCTCAGGATTAACGTATATAAGCCCCATTTGCACCGCAGCTAGCGGGTTTTCCATAGACTCAGGTTTATCCACATCGCCGTATCGGCTGTCACTTGGTGCTAGCCATTCTTTCTCAGCCCCCCAATATGTGTCTTTTTCTGGGTGCCAAATGTCTTCTCGACCATAGGCAAAACCATACACTTTTAACCCCATACTTTCATAAGCAATGGTACCGGCTAAAACAATAAGGTCTGCCCAACTAATTTTGTTGCCATACTTTTTCTTAATTGGCCAAAGAAGACGTCTTGCTTTATCAAGGTTTACGTTGTCTGGCCATGAGTTGAGTGGCGCAAAACGCTGATTGCCTGTTGCGGCACCACCACGCCCATCAGCAATGCGATAAGAACCGGCCGCGTGCCATGCCATACGGATCATAAGACCTCCATAGTGCCCCCAATCGGCAGGCCACCATGACTGTGAATCTGTCATTAAGGCATGTAAGTCGCGCTTTAACCCTTCAAAATCTAGCGATTTAACTTCCTCGCGGTAGTTAAAATTGGGGTCCATTGGGTTGGTTTTTGTGTCATGCTGATGAAGAATGTCTAAATTTAACGCCTCAGGCCACCAGTCTCTGTTACTTTGCCCTGCCGATGTCATTGCGCCATGCATTACCGGGCATTTGCCACCACTCGAATTGCTTGTGCTCATTGCGTGCTTCCTTTAGGTGAAAGTTAAACAAACCGTAAAAAATGTGTGTTTCTAACCTTAGTCGACAAACATCAATTTGTATCTTTCATTCTTTAGATTGTGCAAAGAGAGTTAAGCGATTAGTAACTAGAGCATATGGCCTTATCCCTGCGCTTTATCGCGAATATTCTGGTAAATCTCGTACTGGCCATTTCATGTTATATTGTAACAACATACAATACGCGAAGTTTTTGCATTTCTATTAGTTGTATTTCCACATGAATAAGTTATCTGCCTGCTCTTTAATTATTTTTTCTACTAGTGCCTTCGGACACGGAATAAATATTGAAGAAATAGAAGTGGTAGGCCATAAGACACGGTTAATTGGAGAGGCTATTGCAGCTTCATCAGGCATTATTGGACAAAAGGAAATTTCTTTACGCCCCTTGCTGCGCACCGGAGAGGTATTAGAACTTGTTCCCGGAATGGTGGTTACTCAGCACAGTGGCTCTGGCAAAGCAAACCAGTACTTCTTACGAGGATTCAATTTAGACCACGGTACCGACTTCAGCACATCTGTAAACGGCATGCCTGTTAATATGCGGACCCATGGGCACGGACAAGGCTACAGTGATCTAAATTTCATTATTCCGGAACTCGTCCACTACATAGCGTACGATAAAGGGGCTTATAGCGCATTAAAAGGCGACTTTTCTACAGCAGGTTCTGCAGAGTTTTTTATGTCTGCTGCACTACCAAACGACATGATTAGCTTGGAGCTTGGCGAAAATAGTTTCTCAAGAGCAGTAGCAGCAAAGACATTGAAGAACCACTCTTCAACGCTGCTGATAGGCGGAGAACTTAATACCTATGATGGTCCGTGGACAGATATCGACGAGGATATCGAAAAGGTTAATGGACTAATAAACTACTCAACCAAGACTGACTCGGGCAACATTGCTATTACTGCGATGGCTTACGACAACTCGTGGAATGCAGCAGACCAGATCCCTCAGCGTGCAGTACAAAACCAATTAATTTCATCGTTAGGCTCACTTGATACAAGTGTAGGTGGCGAATCGAATAGATATAGTATTTCAACCAACATCACACACAACGATTGGTACTTTAACGCTTACATCATCAACAGCGACCTCAACTTATTTTCGAACTTCACTTATTTTCTTGAAGACCCAGTTAATGGCGATCAGTTTGAACAAGTAGATGATCGAAATATTTACGGTGGAGAAGCGGGCTACCATTTTGGCCAAATCGTAAATGGCATGGACTGGCTTCACCAAGTTGGAATGCAAATACGCATGGACGATATTAAAGACGTGGGTCTGCATCGAACCAAAGACAGAGTTCGACTTTCCACCGTCCGTCAAGACGAAGTTAAAGAACAATCTTTAGCAATTTATTACCAAAGCGAAATATTGCTAACCTCACGCGCAACGCTGCGCGTTGGGGCTAGATATGATTATCTAAATGTCGATGTTAATAGTGACCTTACGGCCAACTCTGGACAGAAAGACGATGGTATTCTTAGTCTGTCAACAGGCTTAAGCTACATATTTTCTACGCGCTGGGAAGGCTATTTTAACGCTGGACAGTCATTTCATTCCAATGATGCTAGAGGGGCAACCTTAAGCATAGATCCAGCGTCGGGTGAAACCGCTGAACCAGTTGATTTACTTGTTCGTGGAAACACCGCAGAAATGGGTCTTCGATACTTTTACGGTAAGGCCCTTAATGTTTCAGCTTCATTGTGGTGGTTAGAATTAGATTCAGAATTACTGTTTGTAGGTGACGCAGGAAACTCCGAAGCTAGCCGCGCCTCTGAACGCTATGGTGCGGAAGTCGCAGCATATTACTGGTTAAACGAAGCGCTAAGTGTCGATTTAGAAGCAGCCCTTACCCATTCACGATTTAAAGGGCATGAAGAAGGCGAAGGCAATAGAATTGACGGCGCTTTAGGTGAAGTACTCAGTGCAGGACTAACATGGCAAATAGCACCAAATGTAGATACTAGCATACGACTTCGTCATTTTGGCCCTAGAGTATTAGACAGTTACGGTGAAAACGAGTCGAGCAGCCTTACGGTAATAAACGCCCAAATTAATTGGCAACGTTCAAATTGGATGCTAACACTACAAGCTTTGAATGTATTTGATAGTAATGACCACGACATTGACTATTTGTACGAATCACAGTTGGCCAATGAATTGCAGCCCGTTGAGGATGTGCACTTTCACCCTATAGAGCCCAGAACATTTAGAGCAAAAGTACGGTATAACTTCTAAGTAAGCCCTCTATTCAGAATGTGTCGACTTTTTCGCTACGTTTTTTTGCTGCAAAATCGACACTTTCCTGTTTGATGTGGACTATCTGCAATTTAATCTGGATGTATAGACGCTTTTCTCTTCAGTATTTCTTATAGCCTATCTCACCCAATGACTTTTCGGAATTGTTGATGAATACGCTAACGGCTACTGCAATCCTGTCCTATTTCTGGTTTATTAGCCGCATTCTGCCTAACTACGCGGCAAAAAGAGCTCTAAAGCTCATGTTCACGGTAGATAAGACAAAAGCACAAAGTAAAAAAATACCGAAGGCAGATATTGTCACTCGGCTTCCAGATGGCTCACACCTCCATGTTTGGAAAGGGGAGTCCGATAAATCAGTCCTTTTGATTCATGGTTGGAATGGATCTTTCGACCACTTTCAAACCCTTTTTCCTTTGCTGCGTGATAGAAGTATAACTATCTATGGTGTCGCCCCCTTGGGGTACGGAAAATCTAACGAAATGATGTCCAATCCTAAGCTATTCATCAATGCAATTAAACATGCCTGTAAACTTATTCCAAGACCAGTCAATGCAGCTGTTGGCCACTCAATGGGAGCTGGTGCACTAGCAATTGCAGCTTCAGAAATTGAGCTTAACCCTCAAACCGATATGAAGGCAAAAGACATCATCGCAAATAAACTTGTGTTAATTTCGAGTCCAGCGTCCTTTTTGGAAGTAATAGAGCGCTTTGCAAATGCCTTAAGGCTAAGCACTAAGGCGACAACGCTTTTTACTAATAAAGTAGAAGAGCTCGTAGGTAAACATGAAGAAGTGGAAGTAGTAAACAAAGTAAAGTCATCAACTATACCCAGCCTTGTTATCCATGATAGATACGATAAGCAAATACCGTTTAAAGATGCGCAAAGGCTGGTTAGTACGTCAAAAATAGCCACGCTTTATCAAACAGAACAACTAGGCCATACGCGCATTCTATTTAATAGCACCGTATGCGATAAAATACTGATGGAAATTGAATAATACAAAATGCCCCACATTCCGCGGGGCATTTTTTAGTTTAAAATACCAACAAAATAATCTGTAAGAGTGTAACTTTTCCTACAACAGGTATCTTTCAATCAATAAAAGGTTTAGTTGTTAACCAATTTATCCAACTCTTCAAGTGACGTCGCTAACTTAACGCCAGGTACGTTACTACCAATGGTTGTTACGAAAGAGCCTTCAACTTCACCGCGTTTGTAAGTTGTTAAACTAATGCGATATAAGCCTCTGACCAATGCCTTAGTGGGTGAGCTCAGCTCGGTCTTAATTCGCACTAAAGAGTTGTATTTCGAGTGGCGCTTTTCTTCATAAGTGTCATCACCATCGTCATCTTCATCAAGCACTTGAATGGCTTTGCTGGCCTGCTTGATGTTTGACGCATCTACAACGTCCATACGCTCTACGCGTAACCACGTATCAAACCAGGTTTTATCATCTTTACTGAATTTTTTAGTAAAGTTGTCTTGAACAAAGTCACCTTTTTCTGGTGTAGCTAAATCGCCAACTGGTGAAATCATTCTTACACCAAGCTCATCAATTGCGCCTGGCACCCACATGTAAATAAAGTAGGCATTTTTATCGTTAATAACCGCATCTGGTTTGACGTCACTGTCTATATAACCAAAATATTCCACCGTATTAGCATAAGGTGCAGAAACTTTGGTAAATCCAACTTTTTTAGTTAATGAAGAGGTTAATGTAGGTAGGCCGTCACCGCCAACTAGCTTATTTAGACTAAACTGCGCTGAGGCTGAAACGCTTAATGTCAAACAACTAAGCGCAAGAAGAGTACGTTTTATTTTCATAACTAATTTCCTTTTAAGTAACTCCTGAGGGTGCGCATTGTCGACAAAACGTTCAAACAAAGCAAATACTTTTGACAGCAAATTGTGATTATTTGCGCGTACTCAGCCACCATACCGGGTTGTGTATGTGAAGAATTGAAGTGGAAAATACGCATTGATGAGCTTGAGTACTGCACAAGCACTTTCCGTGTTTGTAAATTGAATACTCTACAGTTCAAATACAGCCTGCCCAGAGTACAGGCTGTATTTGATGCCAAGCAATTGTTGTTTAGCCTTTGTTAATCAGCTGAGTCGTTAGAAGCATACTCATTTTTCATTAACCACGCATAAGCGGTAGTAAACGCTGTTTCTTGGAACTGTTTTAACCCTGTTTCTGCAAAAGGCACTGACATTGGGTTTCTACGCAACGACTCTTTAATGTCTGTCGGGCTATAAACAACAACGTTTAGCCCTTCAATTAATTCAATAGCCGCTTCCAGTTTAAAGCCAATCGCACTGCCCGCGAATTTACCTTTAGACTGACGCTGGCGAATGATCACTGCATCAATTTGATAGTCAGCAACCAGTTTAGCAAACGTACTTTGAAAGCTTTTTAACCCCTTTGCACTCGTATCCGCCAATGTTAAACGGCGAATGCGACAATCGGGGATATGAAACATACCGTCGACCAGTGACAACAGACACACATTAGCTTCATTACTTTTTAAATCTACACCACAAACTTTCATATGAATTCCTATCTATGTTCGTAGGACATTATAACGTGTTTATCTAGAAATTATGGAGTTAGCGAAGTATCAGAGAGAAATCAGCAATTAATCAGCGCAACTTCCAGCTTTTCCAGCTGAAATCTTTACCCTAGCTCTCACGATTGGAACAACAACATCAATGATGTAGAAACTCAGTAAGAGTAAGGTAAAAGTAAGATGGAAATAATGCACAAATTAAACACTATTATAACCGCATCTTTAATTACAGTGCTTTTTAACCATGGCGAGGGCCGAGCAGCAGAAGCAATCAGCGTAAACCACACTTCAGATACAGTCCTATTTGACGGAAAGTGCAACGACGCCGAATGGCAATTTGCTACAAAGTTAGCACTACCTGCAAACACAGCCCTTTACCTTATGCAAAATAAAGACGCGTTGTTTATTTGTGCAAAAGGGAAATTAGAAGATTACACCGTAATAGATTTGTACATAGAAGATCCGCAATCCGGAGAGCTGTATAATTTACATGCATCCGCACAGCTTTCTGAAAGTATTCTAAAAGCTGATAATTGGGCGCATCCTGTTCGCTGGAATAATAAAGATTGGGGCGGTTTTTGGGTGCCTTTCGCTGGCACTGAAGAAACAGAAGATGGCGAGCGTACAAAATTCTTAAAAGGCTCACACAGAGAAATTCAAATACTGCGCAGCAAATTCAAAGGTGATACGTGGAATATGATGATAAGCCTCAGCGCCATTTACCAAGATGGTAAATATGGCGCAAACTTCAGCTTTCCTGATAAAGCGGTAAATACGAATAGAGTGACTTGGGCGAAATTTACTTTTTAAATGCTACAATAGCGCCGTTTTCAATTTCTAAAAGCGGTGCGTTTTAATGCGTTTTTCAACCCTGGGTTTACAAGCGAATATAGTAGCTATTCTTGATTCGTTGGGCTATGACACCCCAACACCTATTCAGCAAGCGGCAATCCCACAGGTTCTGGCTGGGCATGATGTTATGGCTGGCGCGCAAACGGGTACAGGCAAAACAGCCGCCTTTGCGCTGCCGTTAATTCAGCGCTACCTCACAACAGAAACCAGCGACAAAGCTATTCGCGTTTTAGTGCTAACCCCAACTCGTGAACTTGCTCAGCAAGTACATCAAAGTTTCGTTCGATACAGCCAAGGGTTAAGCCTTAGCGCCGTAGTAGCTTATGGTGGTGCCAGTATTAACCCACAACTTGACGCTTTGAATAAAGGGTGTGATGTGCTGGTAGCCACACCAGGTCGCCTGCTTGAACTTGTTATAAAACAATACATTGACCTTAATAGCCTACAAACGCTAGTGCTAGATGAAGCAGACCGTATGCTAGATATGGGCTTTATTACAGACATAAACCGCATTATTAAACGCCTACCAGAAAGCCACCAAACGCTGTTTTTCTCAGCCACGTTTAACGATGAAGTATTCGCGTTAAGTAAAACAATGCTTAACCAGCCAAAGCTTATAGAAGTAGCCGAGCGCAATACAACGGCAACGCAAATTGAACAGCGCTTTTACGAAGTGGACAACCAACGCAAAGCAGCCTTAACTGCTTATTTAATTGGCGCGAATAACTGGCAACAGGTACTGATATTCACCCGTACCAAAGAAGCCGTTGATGCACTTGCCAAAGAGCTTAAGAAAGACGGGATAAGCACTGCCCCAGTGCATGGTGATAAATCACAGGGCGCTCGAGACCGCGGCCTTGAAGACTTCAAATCAGGGCAAGTGCGAGCGCTAGTTGCTACCGATGTCGCAGCCAGAGGCCTGGATATTGAACAGCTTAAATACGTGATCAATTATGAGCTTCCCTACAACGCCGAAGATTATATTCACCGTATTGGTCGAACTGGCCGTGCTGGCAATACCGGTTTAGCCGTTTCACTTGTGTCTCATAAAGAAAAGTACCTGCTTGAAGGCATCGAAAAGCTTACATCAGAACATTATCTGTTGCAGTGGCAAGAAGGGTTTGAGCCTAATCCAGAAATGCAAGAAGCTACCAATAGCGCTAAACGCAAACCATCTAAGAAGAATATGCGTGCAAAAGCGCTTGGTATGAAGGGTAACAACAAAGCCAGAACTGGCAGGCCTCGTCGTCGTTCTTGAAGTAAAAAGCACAAACTAAACACATAAGGGCACCATTGCGCTGTACATCAACATTAACATTAACATTGAGTTTCAATACGATTATGGTTACATTGGCTGCATGAAGTACATTTCGATGCCTACATCACATACATCATTTTTCTGGTGGCGCTCTAATTAGAGCGGCACGGAATTCTTACATTCTTAAGCTGCTGGAAGGTAGCTAAGACTGTAATTTCTTTATATCTCCAGTAGCGATCTTTTTTACTTGGAGATAATCATGAATACAAACCAACATACTGATAAAAAAGAAATTATCCTAACCGGTGATAGAGCCACAGGACCCTTGCATTTAGGGCACTATGTGGGCTCTTTGAAACAACGGGTAGCATTACAAAATTCCCATGAACAAACCATTCTTGTCGCAGATATGCAAGGCCTTACTGACAATGCGCATGATCCTAAGAAAGTTTCCTCCAACATTCTCAACGTAGTAGCTGACTATTTAGCGGTTGGTATCGACCCAACGAAAACAACAATATGCCTTCAGTCGCAGCTCCCTGCCCTTGCCGAATTAACAATGTATTACAGTAATCTCGTGAGTATTAGCCGGTTAGAGCGAAACCCAACAGTAAAAAGTGAAATTCAAAGTAAAGGGTTTGAGCGCTCGATTCCAGCGGGCTTTCTCACCTACCCTATATCCCAAGCTGCCGATATAACGGCATTCAATGCCTCATTAGTGCCAGTTGGTGATGATCAGTTGCCCATGCTTGAGCAAACTAATGAAATAGTAAGAAAAATTAATTCACTAGCAAGGCGTCATATTTTAAATGAGTGTAGGCCTTTGTTAAGTAAGGCATCTCGACTTCCAAGTACTGATGGGAAAAATAAGATGTCAAAATCGATGGGCAACGCCATCAACTTAGGGGCAACGGAAAAGGAAATTTCCGCCGCAGTGAAATCCATGTATACCGACCCCAATCACATTAGAGTTGAAGATGCCGGTAACGTTGAAGGTAATGTAGTTTTCACTTATTTAGATGCTTTCCACCCAGATGAGAGTTATATCAGTGAATTAAAAGACCATTATCAACGAGGTGGACTAGGTGATGGGACAACTAAAAAAATACTGGAAACGTGCTTGCAAGAGATGCTTAAACCAATACGAGAAAAAAGAAGTGAGCTATTAAATGATAAGGCACAACTGTTGGATATTCTGGCAAAAGGAAGCCAAATTTCCAGAGAAAAAACCGCACAAGTACTTTCTGATGTTAAAGATGTTTTTGGGTTAAACATTTTCTAAAGCTGTATTTCAACAGCGTGCTTCCAGCGGTTTAAAGGCTAAACTGCTGGAAGCGACATCTGTAGATAACCATTACTTTTGGTCAAGTGGGATGTTCATCAATTCTTTAGCACTATAAACCCGCCCCTTTGCTACCACGGCTATGGCTTCGGTTAATGCACTTAATCCTGCTTCGCTTCGTTTCATAATATGAGACAGTACTATTTGTTTCGCTTTTGATTGCTCAGCAATAGCAATTAGTTGTGAGGGAGTCATATGTAAGTGTTTGGCTACTCCACCTGCATTGTCATCAATAGCATTGTGCAGAACCAAAAGATCGGCGCCTTTGGCAAATTCAGACAGTGTTTTGCCTTTGTCACTGGTATCGCCAGAAAAAACAACTTCACACCCATTCGCTTTGACTTTCCACGCTAGAGCCGGAATTGGCCCATGATGTACTGAAAGCGCTTCAAGGCTGATATTATCACTAATGTCGGTGGCATAAGGAGATTTCAGCGAGGCTGATAGCTCAACCGACACAGGACGAAGAGTATATTTATCTCGCCCTTCTTGCAGAAAAGAAGATAAATAGCGAAAAGCCCCATCGCTCCCAAACAAAGCCTTTAAATAAGCGGATGTCGAAGGCATCACATCGTTGCCATCTGGCCCTAAGACCAATAAGTCACTGTCTCTTGAAGTAAAAAAACTGCCTTTGATAAAACTTGGTAGATCGGCAGCATGATCAGTATGCAAATGCGATAATGCAATGGCTTGAATATCGTTAAACGCAGCATCCGATGCGCCAAACTGCACGCTACTGCCACTGCCAGCATCAACCAATACTCGCGCTTTACCATTAACCCACACGAGGTAAGCACTTGATGTACGGCCATCATCTAGTTCAGGCCCACCAGAACCAAGTACCTGTACCGACACGTTGTGACATACTTGAGTACGATTTATTTCACTTGTTGGCGCTACATGGGGTTGATTATCGCTACTAAACGCTAACGGTGAAAAACTTAACACTGAACTGTACAATAACGTTGATAACCATACTGTTATTACGCCATTTTGCTGACGCAAGTGTACGTACTTTCGCAGGATATTCGAGAATTTCGATGGGTTGTTTTTCACGTTATTGTCCCTGTTCATTGGTTGGATTTGAGAGAGTTAAAAAGTGCAAAAGCATAGCCACTGTTCCACACTATCTTTCCTAATATGTTTTAAGACCGAAAGTTTCAGTGTTTCTATTCACGAGAATAAATCTTATTAGCTATTTGTTTAGTTCTCTTCAACACCGGAAAAAATATTTTCACTCTATTACAACTTTTTGCATGTATGGCTCGACTTAATAAATAACACAACCGAGCAAGTGAGTATTTAGTATGAAAAAGACGACTGTTTTATTAGCTATAGCGACATTAGGCATTGCATCTGTGGCTCCAGTATTTGGGCTTCAACAAGATAGAACAAGCACAAACGAATACAAAATCAAAGCATACAAAAACTGTACGCTTGTACTAGAACAACCCATGACATCCACGCAAATTGCCGCTTATGAAGCACTGCAACAAGAAGCTGAAAAAATGGATTTTATTGAAGTGGGCGTTGAGGGTATTGATGAACAACTTGAACTACTAAGCGAAGAAATCGAAGCTCTCACTAGCATGGCAGTGCAAGAAACAGATGATAGCCTTTTTATCGATAAACACATGATGGCAGAGCAACTCGCCGCAGTAGAACGACTCACCGATTTTGTGGCGCAGCATGAAGACAAGTTTGAAGCCATAAGTACACAAGGTGATACCATCAGCGCTCATGCAGACAAATTCACTCATGCAATAGAAGCAGGTTTGGAAAACATTGACTATGATGACTTACAGGTTATAACACCCCACAACAAAGGTTATCACCACTGCAACGATACAACGTCGTTAATGTAATTCAGTCGATTAACCTATAGCACTTCTTATTTACCTCTTTTTAAGGCCGCTTTGAAACTCAAAGCGGCCTTTTCTATTTTTCATTGCCTCACCCCAAATACTTAACTTTACATTTTGAAACATGATTTATTAATACAAACACTAGTATTAAATAAACACTAGTGTTAACTTCTTACTAGTGATAACTAATTACTAGTGAAAATGAGTAATAAAAATACCGATTTTAATGAAGCAGAAGTTATAGAGCAGCAGGCAAAGAAGTTTCAGAAAGAGCTAAATTCAGGAACGGTCGCCTTAATGCTTCTTTCGGTTATCTCACAATCAAAGTCACCTATGTATGGCTATGAAATTGCAAAGTCTTTACAACTGGGGAACGACCATAAGCAAGGCGCAATTTACCCTGTTTTGCGCAATCTCAACAGCAAGGGCTTACTTAATTGCGAGGTGCAACTGTCTGAAAGCGGACCACCGAGAAAATACTTCAGTATTTCACCTTTGGGCATAAAAGTACTTAAGCAATGGGAGTCGACATGGCGTGCGGCCCAAGCTCAAGTGAACAATATTTTAGGTTTGAGTGAACACAATGAATAAACCTTACGAAGACATTAAGCCGTATTTAAATGCGTTGAAAAACGCAATGCAGGGTCAACCAGCAGGGCTGATCCAAGATGCCCTTTACGACGTGGAAAACCATTTTTATGAAGCATTAGCTACTGATAAAAGTGCCACTATGGATGCACTGGTTGATGCATTTGGTACTCCCCAAGAGGTAGCGTCACAGTACATTCAATTAGAAGAAGATGCTAAGCGTTTTCTTAACGGTACTGCATCCAAAAAGCCAATGTTCAATGGTTTTTTTGAACCCTTATCGTGCTTTAGTGACTACAAAAAATTAATTTATTTTTTCATTTCTCTACCACTGAGCATTGTATATTTCGGGTGGTTAATGCTATTTGGCATTCCCGCCTTCGCATTGTCTATAGTTGTTGTTGGGCTACCTTTTCTTGCATTATTTTTAAAGACTCAGCCTTACATTGCCCTTATCGAAGGTCAGCTCATCAATACCTTTTTTGGCGTAAGAATGCCAAGGCGTGTTGGTCGGTTAGTGCCGTCGACCTCGACTAAACCTCTTTCATGGCAAGTCATCTGGGGTTCGTTGAAATCATCCCATGGCTGGAAAGTAGCCTTGTACAGTGCGCTACACCTGCCTTTAAGTGCAACGTATTTTGCTGCGGTATGGATTTTATTTATGGGTTCGCTGGCGCTAATACTTACGCCACTGGTTGACCCCATCATTCACGCATTTTCCCCACACCTTGCTATCGATATCGATTGGTATTGGTTACCTGTTACAACAATCATTGGAGCAATTGGCATGACCTTGTCGATGCACATAGCGCGATTACTTGTCACTCTCCACTCTAGCATCGCTAGCAGCTTACTGATCCAGCGCTTATAAGTCACTCCACGGGTTTATTGGCAAGCGCTTTCATAGAGACTAACCAGTAAGCCTGCGAGCTCTTGCAATTTAAGATGCTGATAAGCATCAGCTAACGTAACTTTACTTTATTGAGGTATTACTATGGCTTTTTCAAGTCGTACTTTTGTCATGCTCGAAATTCTGTTTTTCGTTATTTTTGCTTTGGGTACCAAAGCACTTGCATTGGAATGGACAGCCAAATACGCGGGGCCAATTACGCTTATTTTTACGTTAGTAGTACTGACGCTACATATGCGTAACCAAGGTAAATCATGGGCGCAGTATGGTCTTAAGCCGTTGAAAGGAATCAAACCCAAACTCATGGTAATTCCACAAGCGCTAATTGTTGCCATCAGTTTTGCACTTGCTGTTGGCTCGGTGCTTATTCTCACCAACGTCTTTGAAATTACTGCATTGGCACAAGTATCTGAAGGCGTTGAAGGGCGTTTTGGTGAAGTAAGAGGCAATTTACCGAAATTTCTAATGTGGTTAAGTATTGTTTGGATATCAGCGGCGTTTGGAGAAGAAATGTTTTTCCGAGGATATCTTGTTACTAGGCTTAAAGAAGCCTTACCTAGCTCACGCGTAGCAACAATCGTTGCTGTACTCATTCCAGCCGTGATATTTGGCTTCGGGCACTATCATTATCAGGGCATTCGAGGCTTTGTTATGACAGGCCTAATAGGTTTAGCATTTGGAACTTCGTACCTGTTACTTAAGAAAAATCTTTGGCCTGTTATCTTGGTTCATGGTGTGGTTGATTCATTAACCTTTACCGCGCTTTATCTAGATGCGAGCTAAAAGAAAATCAACGCTAAACTCCAAGAAATTCGGAAGGAAAAGTACTTTTCGTAGCGACTTAAGACCGAAACTGTTTTAGCGAGGAAACACAAAGAGGCCGCTTTAATTAGCGGCCTCTTTGGTTCTGATAACTCAGGCAGCTCAGCTACTGAACAACACCATCAGCACAGCAAAGACAAAACCAACACCTGCAATTTTTAGCCCATTCTTAAACGGTAATGCTCTTGGTATAAACATCAAAAACGCGGAAACCACGAAAAACAGCAGTGCAACACCAAACGCGATGTTCATGAAAAATAATGGGCTATTGGTAGTTGCCTTATGCAGCTTAACCATTTTATTCAATGGGAACGGGTAATCTTTATTGGTAACTCGGGCTTCGCCAGTTTGCTTGTTATATTCGCCTTGTGGAAAAACAATTTTACCGTCAGTTTCTTGCTCAACGCTAAAGCCGCGCATACGCAGTTGCTCACCTAGCCCCTGGCCATTTAAGCCTGCCTCCAACTGACGATGAGAGGTGTACTCAAACTTCAGAAAATCGGTAGTGCGAAAAATCAACAACACGCCACTAAGCGCATAAACGGCCATGATGCCGGCAAGAAAAAAACCCAATCCAACGGTGGTACTGTCTGAATGTATTGTGAAATTTGGGCGACGCCATGAGTTCCTCTTTAAAACTGATAATGCGGCAAAAACGCGACTGGGATTATTAACTTATTGCTATTCTGCCGAAAATTGCGCGTGGAATATAGCGAAATAGACATTCTATTCAAATAAGAATTTTTGACCGCTGTTTGGCTAACACGCAAGTCTGAACAAGCTACCTCATATTACCAATATATTTAAGAATACTCCCGAAAGCACGGCTTCCCGCATTCTGAACTTGCTTGTCAAAATACAGACTGCCTTCTTTGTATTCTGGAAACTGATTGACAAAGTAATGCCAGCATCGCTTTTAGGCTGCGCAGAGCCTACGTTGCAGAAAGTGTTAATTTATTAGCTGACTAAACGAAAATGCTAGCGATAGGTCGTACAGTTATTTTTGGGAATATAATGCATTAGCCTTATCGAAAACTTGATGACTGGTTAACCGAGTCATACAGTAATTATCGTGTCTTGCACACGTGAACTGCCAACAGTCACCACAAGGTAAATCGCCAGAGTGAAAACAATAAGTATGTTGACCGATAGGGGCAACCCAATCATGGCGAGTAGCTCCTAACATCATGACAGTATTCACACCTGATAGCCAAGCAAAATGGCCAAGGCCGGAATCTTCAGTCAACATTAATTTGGCGCTCAGAACTATCTGATAAGCTTCAAATATACTGGTTTCATTGACTAAGTTAATGACATGTTCTGGGTAACGGGCTTGTAATGCGTCCGCTTTTTGTTTGATTTTATCTACGCCCAGTATTACGAACTGACATTGGCTATGTTTTTTTAACCACAAGTTTATAAATTCAATGTACCTTTCTAATGGCCAGTGTCTATTTTCAAATGCTCCAGCGGGATTAATTATGACAACATCTGTATTCGAGTTTTTTCCAAACTGATCTAACAGTTTCATAAACTTTTGCTGTGAAGGAATAGTTTTGGCAAAACTAAAGTTAGGTTCTAAATACTCAAGCCCAAGTAAATTGATACTCTGTTGGTTGCGTACAAGTGCCGATTGTGGCGAAAAACGGTCGAACTCAGTCCAAGCCAAGGGATTCAGATATCGTCTTATCAATCGCGAATTTTCGTTTCTTTGAAGATCTATGACCACCTCAAATTGATGTTTCTTCAATTGTAGCGCTAGCTTAATTGAGGCATATATATTTATAAATCTTTGGAAACGCGACTTAATATTGATAGGGATACTGTGAACCTGATTAAACAAACTCATTTTCTCAGCAAACGGGGCGTAATCTGAACGAGTCAGCAAGTCAATTTTACTGTTTGGGTATTTTTGTTTTAAATCAGCTATCAACGGAAAAGTAAAAAACAGATCACCCAGTGCTTGAATTCTAATCACTAAGATCTTCTGAGGGCTACTATGACCACTCCACTGATTAAAGCTGATGCTCTCTTTTTTCAATAAGTTACACTCACAACGATATTATTACTCTAACTACGCAATAAATATTTTTTCTTAGTTTTAGCGCGTGCTGACCTTTTCGGTACATTTTTTGTTCATTCCAAGCGAGTTTCAGGCAGCAAATGTCAACACGCTTTAATGTTCAATAGCCATAAATAATATTCCCAAAATGATATAAAAGAAAAGTCGTATCAGCGGCACTTTTTACTCAGTGAGTTTGTTTAATTATTCACTTGCCACTTAATGCCAGTGAAAGAACTTTAAAGAAGCTTCTTTTACCAATATCTTTTTCTCCTATGTCGACGGTGAGTTGTTGCGGCACGACTTTAAAAGAACGAGAAACACGGTAGCTAGTAATTTTTACCTACATAGCCCGCATAAAAAAAATCCATATAAAAAAGGCGAACCAACCGGTGAAGTTGACCTTTCCATTTATAGTTCGCCTTCCAATCAAAATAAGCTCAAACAGCAACGCCCTAATGGAGAACAACAATTAAACTTGTGAATGGCTGCCCATGAACATCAAGTCTGAGCGAGTACGTTATCTATTCACAGGGGCAAACTTTTCTCCTTTAAAGGTCCTTACAGGGTTTCCCCTTTCGAGTTCCCAATGCTGTTGCCTACGCACTTTTTCTTGCAAACTCATTTGTGATTGTTTCTGCATTTCAAGCTTCTGAAACAACAACGCTTTCGCTAACTTTTTGTTTGCGTGTTGGCTGCGCTCACTTTCAACGCGCACCGAAATACCTGATTCAGTGTGGGTAGCCCGTATCGCCGAGTCGGTTGTATTTACGTGCTGACCACCTGCACCCGATGCACGACACGCCTGATAGGTTATGTGGTCGGTCATATCCATTTCGTTAACTTCAAACACCTGCCCACTGAAAAACCAGTTTTTACGTTTATGCTTTGGCCTAAAACGACTTTCACACACCCACAACATTGGCCCTTGCCACGTAAGGGCTAATTGTTTAGCAGTTTGCGTTTCCGCTGCATCTAATTTTAACAGTACCGACTTAAAACAACCTGATTCACTGGCGTCAACAGCTTCAATCACGCTACAGCCAACGCTATTTGCATTGCATTCTTTAGCAATTAGCTTTGTTGCTAAACCAATAGCTTTGCAGCACTCTATAGGGCCTTGACCTGAAGATAGTTGCAGCAAAATCATGATGCACAATCTCCATTGGTTTTAAAGGTCAAAACGGGGCGTAGCTTCGCAACTACCTCTATTAACCCTGCGTCAACCATATCGCTAATAACGGTTTCACATTTTTTGTAGGCTTGAGGCGCTTCGTCGTACAACAACTCTTTGTTGCCACAAATCACACGGCTCCCTAACGGCGTGCGGTACAAATCATCGCGTTTGTATTTGTGCCCAAGCCTGCCGTGACACTCACCACGTTTCCATTTTCGACCTGCACCATGGGCTAGCGAATACAGGCTAGTCGCCATGTTTGCGTTTGCACCCTCAAGTGGTTTTACAAGATAGCTGTAATCTCCGCGTGAGCCAGGAATTACCACGTAGCCTTGGTCGCTTGGTGTTGCCCCTTTTCGGTGTAAATAGCCTTGTATGCCATCAATTTCTTTGGGTGAGACAAGGTTATGATTTACATCTAGCGTGCATGTCCCTTTTGCTCGAATAGCGCCAAGAAAGCGCATTGCTATGAGCTCGCGATTCAACTCAGCCCAGCGCACAGCCTCATCGTGTTTGGCCATGTAATCGATAAAGTCATCGTTGCCATTACCCGTATCACTAGCATTTAAACCATTGTGATTGTGTGTAGTAACATGATTAACCAAAATCGACTGCCCTAACCCTCTAGAACCCGAATGCACCAAAAGCTGAAGGTGCGTTTTGTTAAGCCCTAACCCATCTACCGCGGCGTAGTCATACACTTCTTCAATTGCCTGAAACTCTGCAAAATGATTGCCACCACCAATAGTGCCAAGCGCATGATCATACGCGCTTGTAGCTATGCCTTTTTCAAGTTTTCTTACGTCAACCATGTTTGCCCAGCTTTCATCTAGAGGTAATTCAACGTGGCTAAATCGCTTAGCCATTTTATCTACATTAACCTTCGATACTTTCGCAGTTGTTTGCCAAAGCGACATACCGCAGCCAATATCGTTACCTACCAAAGCGGGGTAAATTTTGTTTGTCGTGAAAAATGCTGCACCAATGGGGTAGCCTCTTCCCGGATGCAAATCAGGCATACCAGCAACGCGCTGCATACCGACAAGTTCTGACGTTTTAATTAATTGTTGTATCGCTAGACCTTCGACCCACGTTTGTTCAGACGCAATAAGGCTAACGTTTTCAGTAATTTTTTGGACGGATTTGCCCATAGTACCAATTCCTTTCTCTTTATTTAGAAAATAAGGATTTATAACGAAGGATGAATTGGCAGGTCTTTTTAAACGGGTATGTGACCGGGGCGCAGCTTTACAAGAAAGCTAAATATAGTTGGATAGCTTCCTGCTACTTAACGGACAAGACCTGCAAAGGAAATGATGTAATTGTCATGATATTTACTCCTTTACAGTTAATTGATGATTAATTGAACGCGCGCATCATAATGAAACATTGAACACAACGCAATAAATGTTTTAAAAACTGCAAACTAAACGAGCTAAGCAATGTGATTACATGTATATGGTGCGCTGCAATTTTTGTCGCGTAGCAGATTGATTGACGCAGTAATGCCAGCAACGTACTCTGGGGCTACTGTAGAAAAAAACGCGTAACGGAATACCCATAATGAAATCACCCAAAACACTCACTGCCTTAACACTCTCTATTTGCCTAGCATCACTTTTAGGTTGTACAGAGCCTGAAACTGTATCAGCAACTTCCTCGCCTGCTGAAGAAACACATGAAGCTAACCTTTTAAAAACTGGGCTGGCAGAGCGAATTCGTATTGAAGGGCAAGCGGTTGATTTCCAGTCTTTAGAAGAGAAACAGGCGCATTACAATGTACCTGGGGTGTCTGTTGCCTTTATGAGAAATGGGCAACTAGCGTGGACCATGCAAAGCGGCGTTAAAGACGTAACCACCGAGTTGGCTGTTGATGAAAACACGGTATTCCAAGCAGGCAGTATTTCTAAACCCGCATTTGCAGCAGTATTGATGAAGTACCGCCAAGATAACCCTATTGATTTAGATACAGACGTAAATAACTTGCTTACCAGCTGGAAACTGCCTGAACACGAATGGACTGGGCAAGAAGCGGTGTCGTTACGCCGACTATTAAGCCACACGGCGGGCACCACAGTGCATGGCTTCCCTGGATACGCAGCCGGTGAGCCAGTGCCTACTTTACAACAAGTGTTAGAAGGTACCGCGCCAGCTAACACCAGCGCTGTGGTTGTCGATATTCAACCCGGTACGCAAATGCGTTATTCAGGTGGCGGCACTACGCTTGCTCAGCTTGCCTTGCAAGACGTAGCTAACGAACCCTTGCCAACCATGGCGCAACGGCTTTTGTTTGCACCTTTAGGTATGACGCGTTCTGGCTTTGAGCAACCCATAACAGCAAACCTGTCAAACAATATGGCTACCCCGTACGACGGTGACGGCGCGCCAATAGCGGGAGGCGCACATACTTACGCTACACTTGCAGCAGCTGGCATGTGGAGTACACCGTCTGACATGTTGAAATTGGCAAGCGGCGTACGTAGCGCATATTTGGGGCAGAAAACCGACTGGATATCGCAAGCAACCGCGCAGGAAATGTTATCCAACAACACACCAAGTATTCAGCCGCCTAATGTAGGAATTGGCTTTTTCATCAATATGGATGACAACGGTGCAATTCTGGGCTTTGGCCATGGTGGCGCAGATGCAGGGTTTATGTCGCAGCTGTACATTGAGCTAGATACGGGCAACGGCTACGCCATTATGACAAACGGTAACAATGGTAGGCAGTTGATAACTGAACTAGAAATACGCTTAAAAGAAGCATTGGGCGTAGGCTACTAGGAAGCTCAAATTAAAACGTTAGTGCCCATTAGCCAAGAAGCGCTAAGCCAATATATTGGAACCTATGTAGTAACCAAACCAGTTAACGTTGATGTGGTACTAGAAAAAACAGCGAATGGTCACCGTGATGATTAGTGATAAAGACATTTTCGTTAATTAAACAACCTAGGTGTGTATGGCCGGGGAAGTGATCGTTAAAGTGTCTTCTGACATGTAGAAGAATATATTTCGCGGTCATTAAATCACACTATGGCTCAAAATAATATTCCTACACCGTATGCTCGCCCTCAAAGCCCTAATTCAGCCAGTAGCAGCAGTTTTTACCATAAAATACCACCGGTATTCTGTTATAATACTAACCCTCTGGTATATGGTTGGTGACTTGATGCACCAATGAAAACAGACCAACGTCTTTTTCACAAATAATATGTAGTGATGAAGAGTTCTATTCTTTTTTGATTAATCAAATTATGTCATTAACTCCTAGTTTAACCAGGTAGACAAATCCCGGCCTATCACGTTTTCTAGTTCCTTTATAGCTGGCGTAAATATGGGGCGTAGGTATTCCTTTGCTTCCTCTGGACATTTTACTGTTTGTTTTTCACCCTCATGGATGCCAAATCTTCTACTCAAATACCAGGAAGACAGAAATGAAGGCATTGCTCTAATGATCTTATCCTTGACTGAAACAGGAATGCGCCTTAGTAATAGTTCCAATCTCGGATTGGTTTTCTGAGTGCTGGCATTATTATATTTTTTAGACACATCAATATTACATTCGACAGAAATACCTAAAAACTCAAACAGAATTTTTAAAAGCTGGTCTGTATCTTTCAAGTCTTCAAATAAAAAAAAGTGCATCTGATCCCTTTTAAAAAAATCCAAATATCGTTTGATATGAATATCGTAAAGCCGCGAACGAATCAGTTTGGGGAGATTTTGCAAGTTGCTGTCTGTATAATCTTCAACCTTCAACACATCCATAAAAGTCGTCCCCTTCACAAATTCACCATCACGCTCGTTCATCAAAAATTCAGAATAGGCTGCATCAAAGGGATTTCTTAAAATTACTACCAGTTTTGCGTTAGAGTCAAATTCAAAGATGGCCTTCGGCGCATCTGGATAAACTAGATAATCGGGAGAGGCCTCTCCAATAATCTTTTGTTTACTCGCATCCTTAAACAAATCCACGTATTCATTGAATGTCGGAAATACTCTTGGAACATTTTTAACACTATAACGAAATAGTGTGCTCATAAGTCCGTCAGGAAAAACCAGAGGGGGAGTACCATTGGGAAAGAGAAAAAATGAAGGCTCGTTTTTCCGAGCACATAAATATATCAGGGTGTTGCTTTAGGTAATGATAAAGCGATGTAGTGCCGGACTTACTGGCTCCAATCAGAAAAAAGTTGGGTTTGTTCATAAAACTTTAAGCTCATTTCTCTTATTTTCTATATCTGTTTTTAGATAATGTAAACCACCAGTTTGTCTTTCATGTCCATTTTAATCTGGTAAAGTGACCGAGGATAATTTCTAGGTTCACGACTGACCAATTGTAACATTATTCGATTTTATTCATTTTTCTGAAAATCAGAATAACTTACCGACAAAACTTTATCGGGCACGAGAAAATCTTAGCATTTTCAGCTTTACCCGTTTGAGATAGCGCTCCAACAAGATCAAGGTATTTTGAGGTGATTGAGATCCTGAACACAAATTAAATGAGTAAAAAATTTTTACGTATCAGAACAAGTAAAAATATATCCTAAACTTAATTACAGTACCACCTTAGTGCAGGTTCATTACTGATTCGAAGTGATTTGGCTAAAATATAGCTGCTTGCAGAGATTAAAATATCGACTTTTACCTGCCCAATAGACTAGAAAATTGAACGTAGACGCAGGTTTGCCCAAACCGCTCAAATCATGGGATTATCAGAGTTTCGTTAAATGCTGTTATATATTATGCCCCCAATCGAAGTCACATTGAATTACATGGGAGTCATCAGATACCTCCCTCGGCGGCACACGCAGAGGTGGTAACAATGATGGTAGTGGTAAGGTAATTGTCGATGCGATTTTGTCGAGGTGGTCGAGGATCCCCTTGATCGCGATGGGGTAGGTAATGCAGGCAATGACATTAAGGCAGCAGACCGTCGAGCATCCCTTCGGTACGATAAAGCAATGAGCAGGGACTCACCAATCGCTTACAAAGACACTAAAACACGTTAAAACAGAGGTGAGTCTGCAAGTCTTGGCTTACAACTTGATAAGAATGATGGATATCATGGGCGTTGGTGGACTTATATCCGCACTGACAACCTAAGAGTTGCGACAACACTCACTCAAAAGTTTTTATAGACCCAGAATTATGGTATCGAGCAATCACAATGGTATCGGTTAAAAATGAGTTTTCGCACAGCCTGAGCACATATCGAAATCATGAGCTGAGATCCTTCAATGTCCGTTGTTTGTCTTGAGTTCAATCGTGTAATATCAAGCGAAAAAATTGAACTATGGCTGACAGGAAATGTTAACTGCGGAAAAATAAATACTAGAATATGAATGCAATCCTCAAAAGAGTAAATTGATAAATTCCACTTTAAGCTTTTCTCAAGGTCGTGTTGACTAATTCACCTATGCTGTGTTTATTCTCGACAAACAACAAGACTGCAAATGCGGTGAACTGTTACGAAACCGAAGCCATGCGCAACACTGATTTAGAGCTAAGAGGAACTTGATGTTCAATATTGGCAAGCCCATAAATTTTTTTGAAAATAAACCGACGGTCTAGGATAATTCCCATTGAGTATCCGAGGCCGTCAGCGCTAATGCTTCTCTCCGCTATTCGATCCATTTCATTTTATAAAAGTGCTTATTTAGCTTCTTTAGCCGCACTGATGAATGACACAAATATCGCGATTCAGGCACTCAATTGAACACTTTTGCATATACTCATCTTCTACCTCCATTTAAGCTTGGCGAATTGAAGCTAAAAACTGTGACTACTTATTTTTTAAAGTAGATATTTTCTCTGACAACGTCTGACGCTCTTTGTCTTCTAGATCATCTCTACTTATCAAAACACGTAGGTGTTCAAGGGCCTTTTCTACTTTTCCTAGCTGAACGTAAGCATCAACAATTTTCTTTCGTGAACCATCAGAGAGAGGGTCGCGGCTGATGTTGTGATTAAAGTATTTAATTGCTTCTGATGGATTATTTAGGAAAGTAAGTTGAGCTACACCTTCATCATAGATTTGCCAACCTTTGGCTTCTATTTTATATCCATACTTAATTGAAAGTTGTTCGAAATGATCCATGACACTCTCATATCCAGCAATTGACGTTTTGTAAGGTATAGACCACTGCGGATATAAGCCTCGCAATGCTCCAATCGCACCATATATAGGCGTAGTTTGATGGGGTTCGTTGCTAAAGTATTCAAATTTAAAGCTTAAATTAGGCGCGTTTAAAGACGTTAATGCGCTTTCAATCATTTGAACACCTTTCAACATTTCTACGCCCTCAGGAGATTCTGACTCTGGGTTTCCCTCATTTCCCATATTCATATAGAGGAAGTTTTTATGATTGGGATTTTGCTCTACAAATTTAATCAGCTCCTTTACGGTCTTTCCATTCTCCCAAAAGAGAGACGGGCTATTTGCAAAATGAGCCTGAAATAAATTGGGCTTTTTATAGAAAGCATAAGTCGCGAAAAGTCCCCCGTAGGAATGCCCTGAAAGCACGCGAAAGTCTTCAGTTCTATAGTTTTCATTGATATAGGGAATCACTTCTTTTTCGATGAACTCCAGATACTTATCAGCTCCGCCACCATGAGTTTCATAATTAAGATCGATTGATGGAGTTAAGTCTCTATTTCTGTTAGAAGTGGAAACCCCTACGACTATCATTTGGGGAGCATTATTGTATCCAATGAGAGGCTCTAAAATGCCTGAAATTAGAGGTAATCCAACAGGAGCGTCTAACACATAAATAACTGGGTAGCGCTCCTTTTGCATAAACTGACTCTCGTACTTGAAAGGCAACTGAACATAAATATCCACGGTTTCTTTCAATACAGATGAAGATAGAGGAACTTTAGAATAAGGGCGATGCCTTTCAACTGCATTATCTGCAAAAGAGGCTGCTTCAGTAGTCAATGCGAAAATACATAATATAAATATGTATAAGTGTTTGGTCATTTGATTTCCTTTTCGTTATAGGGTTATTGGCCTTTTTATGACTGCATAAGCTTTCGTGACAACGTAATTAAATCTCGTACTAATAAGGCTTTGGAGGCAGAGTGCCATTATTTATGGTGTATCCCGCCTATATAACCTAAAGTCGAGCTGTACATATAAATCACGACGAACAGCACCTTTATTATTTTTAGACTCCCACTGCTTCAGAGCTTCAACAGCGCTAATATCAAAAACTCCTTGAGGAAAAGATTGAACAATCTCAATATTCTCTGTGCTGCCACTTTCAGCAAGGTCAAACTTAAGTGTTACATAGCCCTCTAACTGATTATCTATTGCGGATTGAGGATATTCAGGCTCCACTCGTTTAGTGAATTTGACCTCATTAATCTTGATGTTTTTAGCTGGTTCGCGCTGCAATTTCGCAAGCGCAGTGTTCACTGCCAGTGCTGCGGCAATTAATATAACTGTACCTGCTAAAATCTTGTTTGTTGATACTGGTTTCTTAAGCAAGTCCAGCCTTTTAAGTAGAGTTATTTTTTCACCCATAGTCGGGAACAGCGAAGGCTGCAAAGAATGGCTTTCTGAACAGCCTAAAAGCGCATTCGCGTACAAAACTTTTTGATGTTTAGACTTAGATTTCAGTACTTGGTGATCACATGCCAACTCCTGATTCACTCTAAAAGAACGAGTGGCAAACCATGCCAAGGGGTTGAACCAAAACAATGCTAATAAAAGAACTGCGATTGCATTCCACAAATGGTCACAATGTCTAATATGCGTTTTTTTCATGCTCAATAATTAGCTGCTGTTGTTGTTCAGAAAATAACTGATGAAAATTGGTTGGAAGTAAAACCTTAGGAGCTAGAAACCCAAATACAATTGGCGAGCTGATCAAGCGAGAATAGTAACAAACACTATTTCCGTTTCGCACCTCTTTGTTTATTGATAGATACAGCCGAATATACTGAATACTAACAAATGTTAGTATTAGGCATGCTCCACTAACCCATACTAGGAAAAACCAGTCGATATCATAGTGTTTACTCACGGGGTTAATGTTTACAACGTAACGACTGATTACCTCTGCGGGTAACGTGGCCCATTGCTGAGGAATACTATTGCCAACTAAGATTAAAGGCACCAGAAGCCATAGTGCATATGCTAATTTGGCACTGATCTTTTTTGTTAGAAAATGCTCAGAGGCTATCAAAAGGATGAGTGAAACAGAAAGTAAAAGTTGTTGATCAATTATCCATTCAATCACTATCCTGCTCCCACTTTTTAATTAGCTCTTTCAACTCCTTTATTTCGTCCTTAGAAAGCGAATTCTGGCTAGAAAAGCCCGCTAGTAAAGGAGTGATTTTTCCATCAAATAGGCGATTGATAAAACTTTTCGTTTCTTTTTGAGTGTATTCTTCCCGTGCTATGAGTGGAAAATAGCGATACTGGCGACCATCTTGCTCATAACTAACAATCTGTTTTTTCACCAATCTACTTAACAGTGTTTTAACCGTTTTATGATGCCAATCTTTCCGCTCACTTAAGCGTTCTACTAAATTACTGGATGTCGCAGGATAGTCATCCCAAAGCACATCGAGTACTTCAAATTCTGCGTTCGATATATCTGCTTTTATGTTAATAGTCATATCTACCAATTGGATTACACTCGTAGTCCAATTTAGGATTACACACGTAGTCAACATATGCAAGTGTCAGTTTCACCTTTTAACCACGGTAAAAGCTAGGCGTAAAAAGGGCGAGTAGTAAACTCGCCTTTCTCGTTATTCGTTAACCATCTTAATTAAAACGTTAACCCACTTAATTATTGGATCACAGCAGAAGATAATTTCACAGAATTATTAACAGTGAATTCTACAAAGTGTAGATTAACTGATTAAGATAACGTTAACGTAGTACATTGAAATGGAACAACCAGAAAAAGTTTACCGATATAGAAGTTTTAGCAACCTAACAATTGATAGCCTTTGTATGGATCAGTTGTATTTCGCTAACCCAAATTCATTTAATGATCCAATGGATTGCCAACCAACAATTCAGTCTGACTCAACCGATGAAGAGTTAAGCGCCATTTTAACAGAACTGGTTAAAAATAGAGTCGAAGTAGAAACACTAACTTCTTTGAATTCAGCAAAAATCAATAATGACGGAAATAAAAGCTACGCAACTAATTTAGGCGCTAAAACAGCACAAGATGAACTAACTAGAATTGCATATTATGCTACAAACCCTGATTACGACGAACAAGGGATGAGTAAGCAAGAAGCGCAAAACTGGCTGTTACGATGTGAAATACAAAGAGAACTGTTGAATAAATATCGTAAAGGAGTTTGTTGCTTCTCTTCGACTTACGACAACTCGCTGCTTTGGAGCCATTATGGTGATCAACACCAAGGACTCTGCATCGGGTACAATTTAGATCGAAATCCAAAGCCTACTCTTCGCAAAGTAATTTACAGCGATAATCGAATTCTGCATACCAGTCTAATCGCCAGAGCAATACTTGATAAAGATCCTAAAGCCCAAAATCAGCTAGACGAAAGTGTATTATTAAGAAAAGCAACACCTTGGGCATATGAAGATGAATGGAGGCTTTTTGATAAAATTGGATTAAATGACTCTCCACTTGCTATGACCGATATTACATTTGGCCTTAGATGCCCAAATTCGATTATCCATACTGTTGTAAATGCCTTGAGTGAAAGAGATGGTGGCATAAACTTTTATCAAATGAGACAAACGATTGGCAGTTATGAGCTTTGTAGAGAGCAGATCGATGGTGAAATATCAGCATATTTCCCAAGAGTGGCGCAATCAGGTATTGAGATTTTCGGACCAATAGACAGCTAACCCATAAAAGCAAAGCCCCGCGAGTGCGAGGCTTTGTATTCAAAAGGCTTAGATAATTCCAACCCTAGCAGTATTTTTGCTTTTGGGTGAACTTAGATTTATTCTCATCGTCAATTTTCCTATTTCAACTAATGGAAAATTCTACTTATGAACTGTTTCATTTTGTGGTGGTGTTACAGTATCGTGCCTGCATATAAATTAGTACGAACTATGATTCCAGTAACAACCTTGCCATTCAGGCAAGGAGAGCCAGGCTTGTTAGGACGGAATTTGATGGCATAATTCATCAGCTTTCGCTGAACTTTCTCTGCGAAAAATTCTGTACCACGGTCGGTTTATGCTCGCTGTATTGGAAATGGCATTTCCTCGACTACTTTATCGATAAAAATAAGGGTATTTGCTGCCGACCTCCGATTAAACGCATATAGTACGCGATATCTAGAGCAGTCATAAATAGCAGTAAATTGCTAAATTCCTGAAGCGATTTTGCATGTGTCCATGTGCACTCGGTCACCTGGAATAGATCTTTGGTAACGGATGAAGTCTTTTTCTTCCGTTGAAATACTATTGGTTTAACGTCATGTCTAGTCAGCACTTTATGAATGGAAGCAAGCGATAATTGAACACTGTGCTCGCGAAAGAGCTCATTTTGAATTCTACGTGCACCAAGCTTCCTTTCTTTTCTCAGGCTTAGAATCCATTCCTCTACCTGCGTTCATTTGAACGTTTGGTGAAGTATGAGGGGCTTAGAAACGTCCTGAAGACCATCTAGCCCATTTTCCTTATATCGATTTAACTATTTACGAAGGGTGGGCCTAGATATACCACATCTGCGGCAAACCAGACCCGCATTTTTAGTTTCTTCGTAAAGCTCAATCCACTTTAATCGCTGTCTAATTTCTTTATTCATAGAGCCGTATTATATTGAAATGATCTCTATGAATCACACATCGCAATGTAACTCAAAACTAACGGACAAATTGCAATTGCGGAGTAAACTACGCACGCCATCTATTTACACCGTTTTGTATGAGGTTACTCTGGACACTCATATAAACTTACTTTTAAAAATCATCACATAAGTATCTCTCGGCAACCCTCTGAGCAGTTTGCTCAGAAAGCTGAGTGGATTCCGATGCACTAGTTTTACGCACAGCACTGATTTCGATAAGCGTTGTAGGTACTAGCTCCAGCGTTTTGGATTTATCAGCAACATATATTCTTCCAGTGTCAACGGTGTTCCTTTGGGGAGCCCAAAGTTATCTCGCCAATTATCAAGAGCTACTCGAGTGGCCAAAGACATGGTACCAGTAACTTCTTCACTACCCAGCCCCAAAATCTCCTGCACTTCGGTTAACCTTGTTGCATCTAACAATTCCTCAAATGAAGCACTCGAAACACCTACACTTTGGGCACCCGCAACATTTGGCGTATTAATATTTATGCCCTCACTAGCGGAGCTCCCTGTACTGGTGTCATTGGGTCGAATTGATGAGCGCACTGAAATCATAAGACGAAGGAAATTCAACCAATAACTGGTACCCAAGGACACTGCCACGCCAGTAATAAGACAGCCCATTAGCCACAACAATGTGCTGTCTTTTTCATCGAAACCTTGAGGGGTATCAGTGTCTTTTTCAACATGCTGGGTGGATACTCTTTGCAGTAACTCGGCCAAATTGTTATTCAAGTCGCGCAAGGCCACGTTGCTACCAAAATTAGCCATATCATTATTGAATGCTCGGATACTTTCAGAGACATCCACTAAGTATTCTTTGGTAATGTCCGGCGCTTCACTTTTATGAGCAGAGACCTGATTTATGGCTTCCGTCACTAAAGCATTACGTAAAACTCCATCGCTTTCGAGGCGGCTGGCATATTCAATCGTGCTTATATCCATACTCACGGCCAAAACAGTGCCAATGATCAGCAAAGGCAACTGAGTACGGCGTTTGAAGGAACCAGACGCTCTTTCCATCCCATCGGCATACCAAGCAGCGATGTGCTGCCTGAATTCACCAATAGAATCACTTTTATCCAACAATACCGCTAACACCGATTTAATGGATTCTTGTTGAGGTAAGCGCCTTATCATCTCGGCATAGCCCACTATTGATGGTTGATGAGGGTACCTTTCACCTAAAACCGCAAGTAACGCGTCGGCAAAATCTTGCGGTTTCAAGTATGCCGGCCCCGAAGCTGCAATTTTTAGTCGAGCAGAGCTATCAATCCGAACTGATTTTTTGGCTATGATCGGGTGAGTAAATAACTCTCTTGTTAATTCCCCAACAATTACTCGCCCGTTACTTCGTTGGTCAATTAATTGAGCTACCGCTCTCTTCAGAAACCTGGCGCGCTCGCGTGTGACGCTATAAAGAGATTCCAACAAATAGCTAGCGATTACACTTAAACTAAAAAAGATAAACGCAAGTCCAATTATGACATCTAAGATACCAACACCAAAAGCTACTTGAGTATCCCCGCTCATCCTTCATCTCCTGGTGGCTCCAGTGCTAACAGAGTAGGAGTGATTTCAATCAGGTCATAGAGGTTACTTTTTGTTGTTAGTTTTCCTTTCAGAGCGGTATATGAGGTTTTATCGAGCGCTTGGGTATCTGCGTCTGTCCAAGGTGTACTCGCGTCAAATGCTGCCTCATTAAGCTTTCCTGCGAGATACTTTTTAAAAGTCTTGAAATACTGTCGCTTTAGCATCACACGAAAGTCTTGAGGCTTACTTACAGTAGTAACAGTCCCTTCAACTTCCCTGTTGAGAAAATCAACCTCAGCCTGCCCGAGTGGATCGCGGCTCACTTGATCGATTGGTTTGCTTTCTTTCATCATTCTGGCGTGAAGCAATAACAAACCAGACTCATTGAGAGCCCCCATTGGGATAAAAGGGAAAAGGGAGTTGATATTGTTTGAAAGCTCCTCAATCGTCGTTTCGTTACATCCTAACGTTGGCAGAGCGTCACTGGGTTTCAGCAATAATAGAAGTTTGCGAAGCCCATTTAGAGTATCTTCACCGCACTCCCCATCGAGGTTTTTAGCATCCGGATCATCAAACAATTTGAAACGTTGCAGCGACAACTGAACATTGCACACCGAATTTTCTTTGTTTTCAGGTTTCTCACAAAATTGTTTTTCATCATCAGGGGCGGGAGAATTGGGGCCTTGAGCCTGCTGAGGGGGTTCAATCACTTTAACCGTAACATACTGTTTTTGGTCCGTGTCATCCGATACGGAAATAGAATAATTACCTAATTTTAGCTCACTGCCCACCGCTTTAACTGTTACGCGAGCGCCGAAATGCTCAGATTGTTCCAAGGAAACCCCCGGAATAGTTTGGTCAGCTTTCGCAGAATATTTTTTGCTTCCACCACCGATGGTAAATGTCTCAACAAAATCTACCCCTTTGACAAACACAATCTCAGGCTTTGAGACACTGAGAGGCCTTACTACATCAACCCCACATCCCTTTAATTTTTCATCTGAATATGTATTGGTAACACTAGCGATCATTGATTCCAATTCAAAAGCGGCAATATCCAGTGCGGCCAACGCTACCTTTAAGCTAGTGAGTGTTGCTATAACATCATTTAAACTTGTTTGGCCTGGACCGCCGTCTAGGTCAAGTAGATCATTTGAGACTCCCCCAGCAACCGCATCAATCGAAGTAAACAAAGATTGCCCTGGAATTTCGATAAAACCGCCGGCTTGAACGACTAAGCCTTTAATCGTCTCACGCAAAGTAGCTATATCTCGCTGCCCTTCAGTGAGACCAGCTAGAACTTTATTATTAATATCATCTACGGTGACTTGCAGATTACTACCCGCTGATTGCACTTTTCTTTGTAAAATATCGCCGTTTTTATAGATATTTTGTGCAGCCGTTATCTGCCCCTTGGCATCTGCTAAGTTTTTCTCAATCACCAAATTTAGGGGTGAGTTGAGGTTACTTTGTTGCAATAGAATGGCCGTCGAGTAAAAAGCCTGTACTTTGCGAAGCTCTGCAAACAATGCTGCTTTTTTGTTCGAAACATCACTTATTTGAATTCCTTGTAATGGCACGACAGCTTCCACAGCACAGGTGAGTGCTCTTGCTCCCAGTGCATAAATTTTGGTTCGGTCACCATCAGAAAGCCATTGGGCTGCACTCAAACCTGTTGCGCCAGCGATAGTGCCTATGGTGAGTAAATCATCAGACCTATCGATAATGGTGTCAGCACCGATAGCTCCCGCCAAAATCATAGTCGCTATGCCCAGCTCACTTAAATCTTTATTCTCAGCTTGAATTTTTTTAATGTAATCCATTCTGACTGCTCGGGCATAACCCACTGCCTGCGGCAAAGTTATTGAATCAGCTGGTAAGGTCGAGTAGTCATCATAGTACTTGGTTAGCGGCTCGTAGGGATCCAGCATCGCGCAACTCCAAAGCGCCGAGCAGACTAAACAAATGATTACTTTTTGAAACGTTCTCATTCTTTTATTCCTTGTCATAATGATAATTTGTACGCTTTTTCTATGATTATATTGGGGTACGCATAATTGCCGTTTTCAAAAGCAACAATAGCCTTAACCATTGCAGTTTGAACGTCTATATCTTGAATATTAAGAATGTCTGACGTTTTAATTCTCAGCCGTCCAGCACAAAAATTTGCGTATCCATATGTATGATTGCCATCGGAGGCCGGAGCCCAACGAGAAATGTAATCAAATAGAGTTTTACAGCCTTTAGTTTGGTAGTTTCGCAATAAAATAAAAATTGCTCTTAGCCCCCATTCGGGTGCGATAAACACACAAAAACGACGCTCTTGTTTTTGAACTTCATTCATTTGGGCCACTGTTGCTAGACCTTTCCAACGGTCGCCGGTAACCACGATATTGCCGGGATTGTGGTTTCTGATACCTCTAAAACTTGGCTGTATTCGTTGATCATTGTCATAAAGAGACTCAGAGTCACAATGTTCGGTGTCTCCTCCGCGCCCCCAGTACCTCATGATGTTTTTGCCATATGCCTCAATTTCAAAACTCACACCGGCTTCTGGCCGCTTGTGCCACCCATCTTTGTGATCTCCCCAATGCACTATTTCATGCAAAATAGTAGACTCCACGAGAGTTTGAGCTTCAGGAAGGGCATGATCTGTTTCGAATCGCTGCGCTATTTCACGCTCTAAATATATATGGCTGGGCTTTGAAGGACTGAAACGCCCGTTAATTCCTACTCCTAGCGACTCAACAAGCAAAAGTGGGCTATCTAATTCCCAACCAACGGCTACTAGTGATTCTAGCGTTGAAAAATCACCAAATTTGCGGAATGCAGACCATTTTTTGTTATTACTTGAGAGACGACTGGGTAGGTGCTGTCGCACAAAAAACGCCAGCCTTGGGAAAGAAAAGATATCTTGAGTTAGCATCCTTGGCATAAACTCGCCCCGCAATAAACACTTTAAGTTACCAATCAATTAGAAAAATGCCATTGCTAACTACGAAGGGCTCGAGCATTAAGTTAATTCAAAGAAATTAGATTTGTCAAATTTTTAAAGTATTAACAGCCTTTCCTTAAAAATCGTGGTATAGGAAAAATTAACGCTATGTACTACTACCCACTGTGTCAGCTGTATTTATGGCTAGTTGCAAATGTGTCAAATGGATGGTTTTCAAAAGTCAGTGAAGTAGTTGTCGTTAAGCACTTGAACTGGTCTTTGGTACTGAAATACGCAATGAGAGGTGTTGACCTTTCCCCCCAAAATAACACCATGACATTGATGAGATTTCCAATAAACTGTAGACAATTAGATACGCTCGTATTTGAAAATATTCACTTTGCTTTTCAAAATATCGCTTCATTAAATGCATTAAATAATGATGTTGAGTTCAAACAGGACATTTGTAATTCAGCGATAATTTGCTGGCACGATTCAATTCTATTTTCTGCTAAAGCAATGATTGCATCGTTCTATGATGATGAAATTAGTGATACCCATAATGATTTAAAACTTTTAAGTGAAACATGGCAAGAAACCATCATAGATAATGAACTTATAATATCTACATTTAGTTTAAATGTACCTACTTTAGTAAAAAAGATGCAGAGACTCTTATTAAAAACTATCGTGGTTCTAATTCCTATACATTAGATCACCCAGTAAAGGACGCGACTATGGCACTTAGTGGCGTTTTATCTTATTTGAAAGGCACGCATGGGTATGAGTTATGGAAAAAAGAAACATCAATCAAAGAAATGGATGAGTTCAAATCTCTTGACGTAGATAACTTTAGAACAAAAAAAGCGCAACAGTTTCGAGATTCTATTTTATCTGAAAATTGTTTTAACTTTCTTGTACAAGCAGAGCGCTTCAGAGGAAAATCAAACTATCGAGATTCGCTATTTCTCACGTATGGAGAAAATAACTCTGAACTCTTAGATCAGTTTATAAGTGCTCTATTAAGTGTTTCAAAAGTTTTCTTAAAGTGTGCGGTATCATATTGCTCCAGAAGAGTTGAACCTGGCACATGGGACTTATTTTTAAGAGATATAGAAGAAAATACCTGTTTAAATGAAGATATTGAAGTTATTACCCCATTGTAATGCAAAAACAATGAAATTTAGCTATTTCTGAATCAAGCCACTAGGACCTATAACAAAAAAGCGAACCATTTCTGGTTCGCTTTTTCATATTTACCGACCTCAAGATTCAACTATCGGTTGCAAACTTTATTTGAGTTGCAAACTTAATTCCGATAGTTGCAATCTTTATTCGAGGTCGACACCACCCTATTCCTCAACATAGCTCTCAATGCTAGGGCAAGAACAGATCAAGTTACGGTCGCCATAAACATCATCAATACGGTTAACCGTTGGCCAGAACTTGTTTCTGTGAACTTCTGGAGCTGGGTACGCCGCTAACATGCGGTCGTAGCTGCGGTTCCAGTCGCTGTCACAGATGTCAGCCAATGTATGTGGTGCGTTGTGCAATGGGTTGTCAGTGGCATCCCACTCGCCGCTTTCCACTTTCGCAATTTCTTGACGAATGCTAACCATCGCGTTAATGAAACGGTCTAGTTCGTACTTCGCTTCCGACTCGGTTGGCTCTATCATAAGCGTACCCGCTACTGGGAAGCTCATAGTTGGCGCGTGGAAACCGTAGTCGTTAAGGCGCTTCGCAATATCAAGCTCAGTCACGCCACTTGCTTCTTTTAGTGGGCGAAGGTCAATAATACATTCGTGCGCTACGCGGCCATTGTTGCCTTTGTAAAGCACTGGGAAGTGCCCTTCTAGCTTCTTAGCCACATAGTTTGCATTTAGAATTGCCACTTCGGTTGCACGGCGAAGGCCTGCGCTGCCCATCATTTTGATGTACATGTAGCTAATTGGCAGGATAGACGCACTACCCCATGGCGCTGCCGATACTGCACCACAGTCTTTTCCTGCTGTTTCAATGTTCACTACTGAGTGGTTTGGCAAGAAAGGCGCAAGGTGCGACTTAACACCAATAGGTCCCATACCTGGGCCGCCGCCACCGTGTGGAATACAGAAGGTTTTGTGTAGGTTAAGGTGCGATACATCTGAACCAATGAAACCAGGTGAAGTAATGCCCACCTGCGCGTTCATGTTCGCGCCATCCATGTAAACCTGACCGCCGTGCTGGTGAACAATGTCACAAATTTCGCGTACAGTTTCTTCATATACACCGTGAGTAGACGGGTATGTGATCATGGCGCAAGATAGGTTCTCGCCCACTTCTTCCGCTTTCTTGCGAAGGTCGTTAAGGTCTACGTTACCGTTAGCATCACACGCCACTACTACCACTTTTAGGCTAACCATTTGCGCAGACGCAGGGTTAGTACCGTGGGCAGAACTTGGAATTAGGCACACGTTTCTGTGACCTTCGCCACGACTTTCGTGGTAACGCTGAATAGCCAATAGGCCTGCGTATTCACCTTGCGCACCAGAGTTAGGCTGCATTGAAAGTGCGTCGTAACCGGTTACGTTAATTAGCCACTCAGCAAGCTCGGCAATCATTTCTTGATAGCCTGTTGCTTGGTCTAGTGGTGCAAATGGGTGAAGCTGACCGAATTCAGCCCATGTTACTGGGATCATCTCAGCCGTTGCGTTTAGCTTCATGGTGCACGAACCCAATGAAATCATTGAGTGGTTAAGTGCCAAGTCTTTGTTTTCAAGGCTCTTGATATAACGCAGCATTTCAGTTTCAGAGTGATACTGGTTAAATACTTCGTGGGTAAGAATATCGCTGGTACGAACTAGCGCTTCAGGAATAGACTTCACGTCTTGTGTAGTCACTTCAGCGTCTAGGCCTTCTACAGTCAAGCCGTGACCTTCACCTAGGATAACGTCAAACAGCGCAACAATGTCTTCGCGTGTTGTGGTTTCATCTAGCGACACTCCTACTGCGCCTTCAAGGTCTGCACGCAGGTTCATGCCTTTTGCGTATGCTTTTGCTAGTACGTCTTCTTTGTTGTCTACCATTACAGTAAGCGTATCGAAGTACGTGCTGTGCTTAAGGGCTACGCCTTTCTGATTTAAACCAGTAGCAAGAATGTCAGCAAAGCGGTGAATGCGTTCAGCAATGGTTTTAAGGCCTTGTGGACCGTGGTAAACCGCGTAGAAGCTTGCCATGTTGGCAAGAAGTACCTGCGCAGTACAAATATTTGAGTTCGCTTTTTCACGACGAATATGCTGTTCACGCGTTTGTAGCGCCATACGCAGAGCTGGGCGACCACGAGTATCTTTACTTACACCAATGATACGGCCTGGTAGTGAACGCTTATAGCTATCGCGTGTTGCAAAGAATGCCGCGTGCGGGCCGCCATAACCCATAGGTACACCAAAGCGCTGTGCACTACCTAGGGCAACGTCTGCACCTAGCTCGCCTGGTGATTTAAGCATTACCAAGCTCATCAGGTCTGCCGCTACTGCCACAATACCTTTGTTTGCTTGTACCGCAGCAATAATGTCGCTGATATCTTTTACTTCACCAGTGGTGCTTGGGTATTGCAGTAGTGCACCAAATACATCGTGCTGCGCTGCATCTTCTGCTGCACCTACAATAATTTCAAAACCAAACATTTCCGCGCGAGTTTCTACTACGTCAATAGTTTGCGGGTGAACGTCATCGGCAATAAAGAACGCATTTGATTTTTTGTTTTTAGATACACGCTTGGCAAGGCCCATAGCTTCGGCTGCCGCAGTACCTTCATCAAGCAATGATGCTGATGCTAACTCAAGGCCTGTTAGGTCGATGGTCACTTGTTGGAAGTTAAGAATAGCTTCCAAACGGCCTTGTGCTATTTCTGGCTGGTAAGGCGTGTATGCGGTGTACCAACCTGGATTTTCTAGCACGTTGCGAAGAATAACGTTTGGTACGTGTGTGTCGTAATAACCCATACCAATGAAAGAACGGTTAATTTTGTTCTTTTGTGCAACGGCTTTTAATTCACTTAATGCTTCAACTTCTGTCGCACCTTCACCACATTTTAGTGGCTCTGGTAGCGCAATACCTGCCGGTACCGTTTGCTCAATTAAATCGTCTAATGAGCTTGCACCAATAGCAGACAGCATTTCTTCAATTTCGCCTTTACCCGGGCCAATGTGACGGCGGATAAATGTATCTTTTTGCTCTAATTGAGCCAATGTAGGAGAAGTATTCGACATAACGTTGTTAAGCACTCGTAATGTTTGCCGCAAGGGCGTCGTTAAATCTTGAATTTAAAAAGGGGCCGAATATTATTCATGCCCCTTTTTTAAATGTGTATCGAAAGAAAACCGTGTAACGAATTACTCTTCGTCAATGCTGTTTTCGTAGCCTTCCGCGTCAAGTAGACCTTCTACTTCTTCAACGTCGTCAGCTTTAATTTTGAATAACCAGCCGTCGCCATACGGGTCAGAGTTTACTAACTCTGGCGAGTCTTCTAGCGCTTCGTTTACTTCAACAATTTCACCTGAAATAGGCGCGTAAACGTCTGACGCTGCTTTTACCGACTCAGCAACACAAATATCGTCGCCAGTGCTTACTGCATCGCCTACATCTGGCAATTCAACAAAAACCATGTCGCCAAGTAAGCCTTGTGCGTGCTCAGAAATACCTACCGTGAAAACACCGTCACCTTCAGGGCGTACCCATTCGTGCGTAGCGGCATAGCGTAAATCAGTTGGGATGTTGCTCATAATCGTTCCTGTTATTCTCTGTTAACTTATAAAACACTTTTTCCATTGCGTACAAAGGAGGGCTTAACCACTTTTACTGTAACCCACTTTTTGCGCATTTCCACTTCAACTGTCTCACCAACATTACTTGGTACTCGTGCCATAGCTATTGAGTGGCCCAATGTTGGAGAGAATGTGCCAGAGGTAATTACACCTTCGCCGCTTTCGGTTTTCACTTTAAGACCATGACGTAGAACGCCTTTTTCAGTCATCACCAAGCCTACTAGCTTGTCGGTACCCGCTTCGCGTTGTGCTTCTAGTGCTTTACGCCCTACGAAATCGCGATCAGCAGGCTCCCATGTAATTGTCCAGCCCATGTTAGCGGCAAGTGGCGATACCGTTTCGTCCATATCTTGACCGTATAGGTTCATGCCCGCTTCTAAACGAAGCGTGTCACGAGCACCTAAACCACATGGTTTAACGCCAGCGTCTAATAGTGCTTGCCAGAAGCTGTGTGCTTGCTCAGATGGCACCATAATTTCGTAGCCTGCTTCACCGGTATAACCAGTTGTAGCAATGAACAAGTCTTCAGCTTGTACACCGAAGAAAGGCTTCATGCCGGCTACCGCTTCTTTTTGCGCTGCGCTGAAAAGTGTAGCCGCTTTTTCTTTTGCGTTAGGGCCTTGTACTGCAATCATGGCAAACTCAGGGCGTTCGGTAATCGTTACGTCGAAACCTTCCGCTTTGCTCATCAGCCAGTTCATGTCTTTTTCGCGTGTTGCCGAGTTAACCACTAGGCGATAGTTTGTTTCGTCAAAGTGATAAACAATCAGGTCGTCAACAACACCACCTTCTTCGTTAAGCATGCCGCTGTATAACGCTTTGCCTTTTTCCTTTAGTTTAGCTACGTCGTTAGCTAACAAGTACTGCAGGTAAGCTTTCGCTTGCGCGCCTTTAACATCAACAATGGTCATGTGAGATACATCAAACATACCTGCGTCTTGACGCACAGCGTGATGCTCTTCAATTTGTGAACCATAGTTAATTGGCATATCCCAGCCGAAGAAGTCGACCATTTTCGCACCTGCTTCTAGGTGCTTTGCGTGTAGGGCGGTGGTGTTAGACATTCCACATACTCTTTTTGAATTGAAAGGTAGAAAACGCCATTGAGTATAGTGAGCTAACCTTTATGCAACAAATTGGAAATATTTATCAATACATTTAAAAAGCAAATGTATTCGCACCCTAACATCAGAAAATCAAATATTCGTTATACAACTCACACTTAATACAAATTACATAGGTCCCGAAAGCTAATCCAAGTATTAATGCGTTTTCGGTTTTTCAAACAGGCACATAATTTGCGACATAATTTGCGAATAATAAAGTGCGAATAACTTGCGAAAGACTTTACGAGTCTAGCTAACTCATTAGCCGTTATTTCAGTCTTTACTTCTACAGGCACTCAGCACATTTTAGGGATTAATTATGATTGTAACTAAGTCAGACTACGACCGCTGGCAATCGCTGTACGGTGAAGGAAGCCGCACTACCTCAGCAGAGCAAGATACGAATACACAAGCCGCTGTTGACTATAAAGAGGGGCAGGAACTTGCCGCCGAAGCGACCAAAGAAGGCGTAAATGACTCCGCTGTTGCCGGTGGAGAGCGCCCTAAAACCTTTCTTGAAGAAGCATTTGAACGGGTTTTGTTAAACCGGTTAGGTGTGGATCAAGGAAAGATGGACGAATTGAAAGAAGAAATTGAAAAAACCGAAGACGCCATTGAAGCCCTTAGTGCTAAAAAACCGTTGAGCGAATCGCAAAAGAAAGAACTTATTGAACTGCAAGACAAGCTAGAAACGTTAAAAGAAGCCCTTCAAGAATTGCTGCGCCAAGCCAATGAACGGGCCAACGAAGAACAAGCACTAGGCCCGCAATCTAAGGAAAGATCAGCAGAGCTTTACAAATCGGTGTCATCGTTTTTGTAGTGTGGGTAAAGTTACAGGCAAGACTTACTCGTACTTACTTGAACTTACTTGTACTTACTTTTCCCACCTGCTGTTCAATAAACTGCAGCACTACGACTTTAACAAACTGTTGGCAACTTACCGACGTTGTGGGGTCGTAATGTCCGCCATTGGTAATATTGTTAGACAGTACCCGAATACCTAGAAACGGCACATCATAAGCCAACGCAATTTGCGCCGCGGCTGAGGTTTCCATTTCTTCCACGCTGGTTCCTAAATGCTGATGTAACCAAGCAATGCGATCTAACTCGTTGTTCCAAAAATTGCCGCTACCAATGGTACCTTCTACTACCTTCCCGCGTTCATATTTGCCTTTTACCGAATGTGCAATTGCGAGTAAGTCGGCATTGCCTGCGTAGTAGCGAATTTTTTCTGCATCTGCGGCACTGTCACCTTCCCCTGCACTACCCTCAGACGCCATAATATCCATAGGTAACCACTGCATGGGTTCAGAGCCTTGCCCTTTGGCTAAACGCGCAGTTTTGAAATTACTTGCATTAACAGCACGCTTGCCTAAAACAATATCGCCTACATTCAAACTTGGGTCGTGACCACCAGAAGTGCCTTGGTTAATTATGGCAATTGGACGATAGCGTTCAATACCAATGGCCGTCGCTGCCGCGGTATTTTCAAGCCCTTTACCTGTTTTCGCCACCACTACGGGGTACTGATTAAGCGTACCGATGTAAAATGTCGCGTTGCCCGACTGTTCAATACGCACATCCTTGAGCAAGCTAGCAAAGTATTCTGCTTCAATGGGCATGGGCCCTTGGATCATAATGGGTGATTTTGGCGCATCGGCAGAAGTGACTAATACCGACTTGAATTGGCTTTGTTGCCCAACACACACAACTTACCAGCAGACTTATAGCAACAACGATATATCGCAACAGAACGCTCCCTTTACTAAACGATTATGAATTTAAATGCTCACCAATTGCACTGTAAAGCATGTCTATATCTACGGGTTTAGCGAGGTAATTGTCAAACCCCACCGACTCATACAGGCTAATATCTGTTGCCATCGCATTGGCGGTTACAGCAATAATAGGAATTTGCGGATGCGATGACTTAATTATTTTACATGCTTCTATGCCATCCATTTCTGGCATCTGAATATCCATCAGAATTAAATCGGGGTTTACTTCACTAACTAATTCCACTGCGCGCTTTCCGTTTTCAGCGAAATACAAAGTAAGGCCATCTTTATCTAGCATTACCTCTATTACAGTTCGGTTAATCTCGTTATCTTCAGCCACAAGAATTGTCCCTTTAAGCGTACTTGGCTGCTCTTCGCTTTCACTAGCCGACGCATCCAGAGGCTCTTCAATACTGGGAACTAACGGAATTGACACGATAAATTTGGTGCCCTGCCCAGGCGTGCTAACTACTTTAATGTCACCGTTCATCAGTTTGACCAATGAATCAGTAATTGCCATACCTAAGCCCGTGCCACCATACTTTCGTGTTGTAGACGTATCAGCTTGCTCGAAACGTTTAAACAAGCTATCTAATGCGGCTTGTGACATACCAATACCGGTATCGGTAATAAAAAACTTCAGGGTATTGTCTGTAGCTTGCTTAACTTGAATGCTCACCTTGCCATGGTCAGTAAACTTAATGGCATTCGAGCCAATATTAAGCATTATTTGATTTATTCTTACTGCATCACCAGTCCACACATCGTGCGTGGTTTGATTTGTAAAGCTCAGTTCAATGGGCTTTTTCCCGCGCATTATATTTAAATCAGCTTCTAGTAAATCTAACAGCGCACTTAGCTGAAAAGGACGCTCTTCAATAACCAGCTTTCCAGCTTCAATTTTTGAGAAGTCGAGTATGTCATTGATGATGGTGGTAAGGGCTCGGCACGAGTGAATGGCGGTATTGATAAGGCCTTTTTCTTTGCTATCGACTACGGCTTCTTTAAGTACTTGTAAGGCGCCGTAAACGCCGTTCATTGGCGTGCGAATTTCATGGCTCATGTTGGCGAGAAAACGAGATTTTGCTTCGTTCGCTCTCTCGGCTTGCTCTTTCGCTAATCGTAATTCGTGCTCTCGTGCCAACTGTTCAGAGAGATCATACGCTATCCCCAAAAAACCAAACAGCTGGCCACTTTCATCTTGAAGTGCTGTCACACTCAGCTTTATTGGTACTTGGCTGCCATCCTTGCGCACATAGGTCCAACGTTTTGTATCGGTATTGCCTTGTCGCGCTTTGAAAACAAACACTTCAAAGCCAGGCGCAATAGTGTCGCCAATTTCATTCGACAGTAGCTGTGCTCGCTCCACCACTTCTTCTTCTAGATGAAAAGTTGCTGGCGTATGTTTATGAAGCATCTCTTCGGCAGAATACCCAAGTAACTTTTCTGCCGCTGGGTTAAACACCGTGATTATACCCTCTTCATCTGTTGCAATAAGTGCATAACCAGCCCCTTTAAGTATACTTTTTTGCAATACAGTAGACTTCACCATTGCTTGCGTGCGCGCTTCTACTTCTCTTTCAAGTCGCTCATTGTGAGTTTTTAGCGCCTCTTGGTTTGCCAATATCAGTTTGCGCTTAAACTCCTTCTCTTCATTCTGCCGGTTAATAATTAACTGCACGCTAAAGGCAATAAGCATGAGAATAATTACAACCACCATCGCATTGGTGAAGGCTTGGTTTTGCTTGGGAAGTGGTAAATTAGCAACAAACCCTTCATCCGCAGTTAGCGTTAACTGCCATTCCCGACCAAATAACGGCAGCGTTTGACTAGCCGAATAGCCTGTTAATACAGACTCTGACGTTGAAACAAAAAACGGGGTATCGGAGCTGTGTTTAATATCGGTAATTGTTAACTGCACGTCACCTCTCAAACTGCTTAATGACGACAGCACTTCTTCAATTAAAAGAGGAGCATATGTCCAGCCCACTGTTGCATCCAAACGCTGTTGCTCATCTTGTGGAGGGCTAACACTTTTGAAAACGGGCTGTAATATTAAAAAACCTTGATAAGCTTTGTTGTCAGCTTGAACCAATGTAATAGGCGCAGTGAGCTGCACCGAATTTGTTTGCGAGGCAATATCAGCGGATGTACGCCGCATGGTTTCAGAACCAATGTCGAGTCCAATTGCCTGAAGGTTCACCTCTTCAGGCATGATGTATTGAATGATGTATGCGCTATTGCTATGTGGCCTAAGTGTTTTTACCGAAAACACGTTATCTGGCCTATCACTCGCAGCCTGCGGAACAAAGGATGTGATATCAGAATGCGCTACTCGTTTGATAAAACCTAGCCCCCTAGCACCAGGGTATTTAGTACGATAATCCTGACTCTCTGCATAATTATACATAAAGGCATAGTTCAGATTGTCAGTACCAAAGGCAGATATAGCCGCTTTTAAACTTGAAATACCGCGAGAGTAGAATGTAACGCGCTCAGCCACACCTTCACTTACTCGTTCAAGACGTTCTTCCACGGCCTTTTGTACCTGAATCTGCCGCTCTACCTGAAATTCTTTATCAAGCTGAAGGGCATACAAATAGCCAATCACAAAAATAACAAAAGGAAGCCCAAGCGCCTTTAGGATACTGCTTAGTAAAGATGACTTCTTAATCCTTTCTGCCGACATAGTTAAATTGTACTTCCTTTAGTGGGCGTCCAAATAATAATAGCACGCAACACGCCGTAGACTAATGGCATTATTTTCACAAACTCATAAAGTTTCTTAGGTGCTAGCCGATAACAACGCTAAGCACAGTTGTACCTTGAATTTATTCACAAACAGGGCCCAACACAATGAAAATTGCACAAAGTCAGGTAGAATTTGGTTACCGGCATCACTACAGTGAAACGGTTTCAATAAAAGAATCACTGATTACGCGACCTGTTACCTCTTCTAATAACGCAAATAATTTCATTGAAGAAAACAGCACAAGAAATGAAACACTGCGTAATGATGTCGACCTGTCTGAGCGAGGGCAATTACTAGCATCGGAATATTCCGCTCAAAATAGCACTAGTAGCGACGCTGCTTCTATCTCTCTCGACGACCAAACAAATAACAACGACGACGAAGGGCTTGATGCCAAAACCGCACAGCTAAAGATGTTGGTAGAGCAACTGGCTGGCCACGAAATTACACTATCAAAAACATCTCACTATGTTAGCCCGCAAAGTGGCGCGGGGAAAAGTGGCACTGGCAGCAATTCCGATAGTTCAAACAATGCGCAAGCTCAACAAACACAACCCCTACAAATAACCAAGGCAGACCTAATATATCAATATCAGGAAAGCTATTTAGAACAAGAAGCTGGACAATTTAGCGCACAAGGGCAGTTTATCACCGACACCGGCGAAACAATTACTATTGCAATGTCGCATTATTCAGAGCGTCAGTTTTACATTGAAAATCGTGTCGAGATGAAGGTAGGCGAAGTAGAGGTCACTGACCCACTGGTTCTTAATTTAGACAATCAAAACCACTTTGGACTTAACCTTACTCAAGACAAAGTGGCCTTTGACATTGATAGTGATGGCAAGACCGACAACATTCACTTCGCCACAGGCACATCGGGCTTTTTGGCTATAGATACAAATAAGAATGGTAAAATTGATGATGGCAGCGAATTGTTTGGAGCACTGACCGGTGATGGATTTAGCGAGCTTGCCAAATTTGATAAAGACGGCAACCAATTCATAGATGAAGGAGATGATGTCTTTTCCAAGCTTAAATTTTACCAAAAAGACGCGCAGGGCAATGACGTCATTATTCCAATAAGCGAGCTGGGTGTAGGTGCGCTTTACCTTGGAAATACAGCAACGCCATTTGATGTAAAAGATAGGGATAACCAACTTCAAGCATCTGTGCGCGCCAGCAGCTTTTTTCTTTTTGAAGATGGGCGTAGCGGCACGTTACAGCAAATTGATTTAGCGGTCTAACTCTAGACTAGGCCTAGACTAAACCAAGGCCAATCCAAGGCCAAGCCAACACTCAATCAAGTCGCCTTTTTGCCAGTGGCAACCTATTAGCATGCTAGTGGCACTCTCATTCGAGGCCACCAGCAATACCTGTATTAGCCTACCAACTTTGCTTCTTGCATCCCCACAGTGCGTAATATGCAATGAAGCAGTAACAAGGCAGCATAATGATATACGCAGTTTGCCCACCTAAAGCCTCACTTACGCCACCGTATACCATAGGCAATATTGCGCCACCCGCAATCCCCATGATCAGAAGAGCAGAACCCTGTGCAGTATACTTGCCCAAATTATTCAATGCCAGCGGCCAAATTGCAGGCCACACCAATGCGTTAGCCAAACCAAGTAATGCAATACAGGCAACCGAATTAGGTAGCAAAGGCACACCTAGCCAGCCCCATAACACTTGTGAAATACCCATGTCAGCATTCGAACTTAACAATACGCAAGTCGTTAGTATCAAGCCTAATACCGCAGAACTTAACAATGCGGTTTGCTGTGAAATAAAGCGCGGAATACACAACAAACCAATGGCATAGCCAATAACCATTGCCACCATAGTGAACGACGTAAGCGTAGTGGCATTTTCAACGCCAATAGATGAACCGTAAAGACCAATGGTATCACCGGCAATAACCTCCACACCCACATAGAAAAACAAGCTAACTGCGCCTAACACTAAATGTGGAAATTGCAGAATTTTCTTATCTTGTGTTGTATCACCGCTCGAAGCAGCCTCGTTTGATGAAGCCTCGTTTGATGAAGTGTCATTAATGCTTGGCAACGACAAACGCATAAACACCAATGCCAATAAACCAAGGGCGATGGCCATACCCACATACGGCTGAATGAGTGATACCGACATATTATTAATAAGCGCAGTACGCGTATCCATTGGCATAGCATTAAGCGATTCTTGATTCACATCAGGCAACCCACTTAATACCAAACTGGTAAATACAATTGGCGCAAGTACACCGGCGGCTTTGTTCAAAAGCCCCATAAACGCAATACGCGCGGCTGCACTTTCTTCATTACCAAGGCGCACAATAAATGGGTTAGATGCCGTTTGCAGAATAGTTAAACCACTGCCAACCACAAACTGCGCTAATAGAAAGATAGGGAACATGGCGCTTAGCGCTGCAGGAACAAATAACAAACACCCAAAAGCGATGATGCCTAACCCTAAACTCATGCCTTTTTGATAGCCTGTTTTTTCAAGAATTTTGGCCATGGGTAGTGCCATCACCACGTACGCAATGTAAAAGCAAAACGCAATTAGCAACGCCTGTATTTCTGATAGTTCACACACCATTTGCAAAAAAGGAATCAACGCCCCATTAAGCCAAGTGATAAAACCAAAAATGAAAAACAACAACCCAATACTTAAAATGGGAATATAACGGGCTACGCCCGCTGCGTGGGGTACATCTGAGTGAGCTTGCGTTGTCATGTCAAAAATCTCTCTTAGTTATTATTATTTATTTTGCTACCGCGTTGCCAAACTTCTGCCAACGCTTTGTTATCATCAAGCACAAGGAAATTGGCATACTTCCCAACGGCAATCTCACCTACTTTATTGTGTATATGGGTAAACATTGCAGGTGTGGTGCTGGCCATCACACTGGCGTGACGCAGGGGAATACTTATATCGTTTACGCTATTGGTAACGGCACCGTGCATATCTAAGCAGCTACCTGCTAACGTGCCATCAGGCGTAGTCAACTTGTTGCCTTCACGGGTAATATGCGTATCAAAAAATGCCACTGTGGGTTCACTGGCTCCCACGTGCGCCATGGCATCGGTAACCAACATCAATTCATTTGGCCCTTTGGTTTTATAGGCCAACGCAACACTTTTTGGGTGAACATGTTGATGATCGACAATAAGTCCGCAAATGCTGTCGTGAAGTAACGCCGCCCCAACCATACCCGGCTCCCGCGATGTCAACGGCGACATGGCATTGTACAAATGGGTAAACCCGGTCGCGCCAGCTTCAATAGCTTGCTCAACAATATCGTAAGGCGCATTAGAATGGCCAAGCGCAACTACAACACCACTTTCAACTAGCTCGCGAATAATGTCGCATGGCACATTTTCAGGCGCCACTGTTACCAGAACTTGGCCAATGTCTTTACGGGTGTAAGTAGCTAATTCGCGATCTGACAACGCGCGAATATATTTAGGAAGGTGCACACCTTTCTTTTCTACCGACAAATGCGGACCTTCAAAGTGCACACCCAAAATAGACGGGTGGTCGTCGGCAATCGCCTCTGCCACGGCATCAGCGGCTTGCTCTATGGTGTCAATGTCGTCAGTAATTAACGTAGGAAACAGTGTGGTAGAGCCGAACTGTAAGTGAGCATTTGCCATCACTTTAATACTCTCGTAGCTAGTGGCGTGGTTAAACATAACCCCACCTCCGCCGTTAACCTGAGTATCCACATAACCCGGTATTACCGTGCCATCAATGCGCGGTAAATCCATCACTGCTTTCCCCGCACTTTGCATTGAAGAAAGCGGGGTGATATCTGTGATGATACCTTTTTCAATAGTGAGTACTTGGTCTTGCTGCCAAGTACCCTTTACTAACACATTACTGAATACGGTCTGCTTTATCATTGGGTTTTCGTTACCTTGTTAAGCCCTGGTGGTGTGTCGGGGTTTAGGCCGAACTCGCGAGCGATTTGTTCTATATCTAAATAGAAACGCTGCATCAATAAAAGTGCAGATAAACGAGGATGTACGTTGTCCATGGCTATGCCTAAGTCGATACACTCTGCGCCGCGCGCTTTTACATTTTGTACCATGTCATCGTGAAATGATGCACTCTCATCATGCACATTAAGCGCAATCAACTTCACTTTTTTGTCTGGTTTATTTTCCACAAGTGTTACCGGGCCGTGAATAAATTCAGCACTGCTAAAAGCCTCTGCGTGAATGCCTAACACTTCTTTTAATTTAAGTGCCACTTCCCGCCCTACTGCATAGCCAAACCCTCGACCTAACACCACAGTGTTACGCATATTTTCTAGGTAAGCTTTACTTAATTGCATGGGTGACGCAATAACCTTATCCAACTGAGCAGGTAACTGCTTTAATCCTTCATGTAATTCAGCATTACCACTCCACGTTGCACATACGTGAAGTAGTGCTGATAATGTAGCCATAAAGCTCTTGGTAGCGGCTACTGCTTTTTCTTCACCGGCTGACAACGGAATAACCGCATCGGCAAGCTCCGCTAGGGGTGACGTTTCATCGTTTACAAAAGCCACAGTAAATGCGCCGCCTTGTTTGGCAGAGCGCGCTTGATTCAAAATATCTGGGCTTCGACCAGATTGAGATATAACAAACGCTACAGCGCCTTTAAGTTGTAACTGCGAACCAAAAATACCGGCAATAGACAGCGCCGCACTGCATACGGGAATACCCATTTGCGTTTCAAAAAGGTACTTACCAAACACCCCTGCATGGTCGGAAGAGCCACGCCCAATAATGTAAATCAAATGAGGGTTAATTTGCTTTAGTGACGCCACTAATTGCGAAACAGCTTCTTGGTTTTTGTCCAATTGCTTGGCAATCACAGAAGGGGTTTCTCGGGTTTCACTGGCCATTATTGATAAATTCATTACTCACCTTTTTGTTGAGAATAAGCAGCTTTTGCATAGTAAATGGCACCTTGTTGTGGCGATGCCTTACATGCGGTTAAGCGCGCTTTAACAGGATCTGAAAAAAACGTTGAATACACATTACTTAGCCCACCAATAAGCGCCAGCTTATGGGAATGACCGTCTAACAGTTTTAGCGCCATTAATTCGATATATCGCGCACCTTCTTCAAACAAGGTCTGCACGGTGGGCTGGTTGGTATATAGCAGTGGCAACATTTGTTCTACCAATGCTGCGTAGTGATGGGTATTAAATTCTGCGCATTTACCCACGATGTCATCGGTATTGGTCGACTGAAAAGCTGCACATATTTTGTCTGCCAATTCGTCTTGTGGCTTCAAACCATCTAAGCACAATAAGGTGTGTTGCAGCGCCTTAAGACCAAGCCATGCACCACTAGCAATATCACCGATAGGAAAGCCGTGACCACCAACATCACAAAAGGTATTGTCGCGCCACAAGGTACCAGACGACCCTGTACCAATAATAACTGCCGCACCCGGGTTACCATTGTGTGCGCCGATACAAGCAGCGTGTAAATCGCTTAGCACATGTAATGATAAGAAAGGGTGAGCCCACTGCTCAAAATGCACCTTAGCAGATGCGATGTTGGCTCCCGCTACACCCGTGCCTACTACGCACTGCGTTAATGCTATTGGCGAACCATAGGTTGCCGTTGCACTGCCAATTGCTTTGTCGATAGCATCTAATATGGATACTTTGGCCAGTTCGCTGTCTCGCATGATATTGGACGGGCCGCTGATCCCTTCACCAAGAAGGGTGCCGTCGGGGCTTTCTAACCTAGCGCGACACTTGGTTCCCCCACCATCAATACCAATAAAAATAAATCAGAACTCATTCAAACATCTCATTTTAAGTGAATGCACCAGGCGCATTACTTTCTTTTTAGAAATTGCGACGTTGCTTAAAACATGACAACGCTGTCATTTTTAACCATGAAAACAAGCACTTATAACTGTGCTTGTCGACTTACTTGTTGTGTACCTGCAATACGAGCACGCACGTTAACCACCCCATTTATTGCTACAGGTTGTGTATATTCAATCCACTGCTGATCAGCACTTAAATACTCCATTACAAGGCCTGCTTGAGGCTTTATTAACAACTTGCCGTCTTTAACTATCGCAGCAGGTTGAGGCACGCGCACATTCACACCCTGTTTAACCAACACAGGTGCGTGCTGTGAAAGCAATGCGCTGTTGAAACCTTGCCAATCATTATTTCGTACTGCTTTTAATTGGTTTTCACTAGACAATGTCGACGCATCTTTTTGCCAGTCAGCGTAGTGCCATGCACGTTCAGCTAGTGCAAGTAAGCGAGGAAAAACCATGTATTCAACAGCATCTTGGTTTATTGTTACTTCCGACCATAGCTGCCCCTGAATACCTACCACCGAAGACGCATCTACCGTGTCGTTACTGGTATAACTATTACCCATGCGGTCTGTCCATTCTCTGCTGTGTAGCGCTAAATGTGCAGGCATCAAGGAAAAGACTTTTTCAGTGCTGGTTGCCCTTGAGCCCCAGTAATAGCCTGGCTCATAAGGGTTGCTGCTGTAGGGAAAATCAAAATAGAGCACGTCGGGAAATGACAGCACCACTGGAATATTGGCTTTGGCAAAGTGCGATACGGTGTTTTCTCCACCTGCCGCTAATAGGTGCCACACATTGGTGTAAGCATGCTCATTGTCTAGTGTGTTGGCGGCTTTCTCCATACCATCACTCCAGCCACCAATATTGAGATTGTGCTTAATCGCTATACGCTGCACTCGTGCAACAAAGTCAGGCAGAATATTGTCAACATTCACACCTTTAGCATGACACACAGGTGAGTTTATCCACGCACCCGCGGTTTCATCAGCGCCAACATGGAATTGGCGTAACGGCACACCCGCTTGTTGGTGCAGTTGTTTAACCGAGGTCATAACCGTGTCGATAAACGTATATGTGCTGTCTAGGCAAGGGTTAATCGTGTTGTCGCCATAGAACTGCACACTTTCATACTGCGTAGTATCTTGTTTATCCACTAATAAATATTGCTGTGCTTCTAGCGGCTTGCCTTCTTGCATTAAGCGTTGGTAGCGCGCATTCATAGACACTATTGCGGCACGTGCATGCCCAGGCATATCCAGCGACGGAATAACTTCAATACCACGTTCATGCGCCATTTTCACAATATCAATGTAATCTTGTTTGCTTAAAAAGCCATTGCCTGTTGCAGTTTTAAATGGCCCGCTGCCAAGTTGTGGAAGCAAACACGTACTTTCCGAGAGATCATGACAACGGTATGCACCAATGTCTGTGAGCTCTGGCAGTGTATCTATCTGTAAACGCCACCCTTCGTCATCACTTAAATGAAGGTGCAATTTATTCAGTTTATAGGTGAACATTTGGCGAATGACCGACTCAATGGTCGCTTTACCCGGGAAATGACGCGCAATGTCTAGGTGCATTCCACGAAAATCAAAGCGCGGTGCATCATGAATAGAGGTAACAGGTAAGGTGTTATTTTCACTATCAAAAAGCTGCGCTAATGTAAGCAATGCATAGTTTGCTGCTATTACATCTTTGGCTTTAATACTGACTTTGTCTTTGGTTACCTCAAGTGCATATTCGCCTTGCGTAAAGTCATTGGCATTAAGGGAAACACTTACTGGCATGCCCGTATCTTGCACTTGTAAGCCAAAGTACATCATTTGGCTAATGGCAGGCTCAAGTTGCTTTTTCAGTTCCTCTAATTGCGCCAGTTCTTTATTTGCGCTTTGTTCTTTATCGAACTCAAAATCAACGGTTATACCCTTTACAACAACGCGCTCATTGCTGTCGCTTCGCGCACTAACCTGAGGAATAACGCGCTGAGGATTAACGCGCTGTAACGCTTTGTCGGTAGCTGGCGTAAAAGGCTTGTCATTGTTAAAAAAGTAGGCGCTATCCATTAGCGGCATATTATCGCTAGGCACGCGTTTATACTGGCTAGCATCAGCCCATGCAGTGGTGTGCTTATTCACCAACAAGCCGCTACCGGCTTCTTGAACGCGGGTAGTCGACGCCACTATAACGGGGTCTAACTCAGCATAAGTTAAATAGTAATTTGGCATAACGTCAGAGCGCGAAGCATGCCAAAAAGGGGCTGATAACGTAACGGACAGTGCGTCACCAGCGTCAGATTCTTTAAGTGTCAAGTCTTTGTTAAATGTCAGGCGGTGCAAGTCACCGTTAATATGTTCAAGACTAATAGCGTCACTGTTTTTGGCAAGCGCCTGTCCAGAAACATGCTCCTGTCCAGAAAAATCTCCAGCAACATCAAACCCTCTTACTGGCGCTATATGACTGAAATACAGTGAAGTAGAAGCTGGAATAGTGATTGATGAGCCGCTTAGCGTTATTTTTGCAGAAAAACAGTCACCTGTTGGAATGTGAGTACGGCACTGAGTGTCATCAAGATTGCTCAACAATGCATACTTAACTTGTAGGCTCTGGCCTAGCGTATCAAGCTGAGACTGGTCAACCGCACTCACTTTTGATACAGCGGATGAACATGACATCAATAAAAACGATAATCCCAGAATACTTCTCACGTAGAACGTCCTTCACTTGTTTTGTAACTCAACGATACAGTTATATTAATTAACTGCACGATACCACTTACGTGTTGGGAAAGTGAGGGTAGAGCTTATGCCCTACCCTCATGCACATTAAAAATAGCGAACACACAAACTATTTTTAAACGTAGGCAATTAGAACTTCATGCTCGCGCCAACGAAGATACGACGACCATTGGCACTTTGCGTACCGCCTAGGCGCTTACCATCGCTGCTGCGAACGTAGTAGTTTTCCCAAATTTCATCAGTTAAGTTAAGTGCTTCAGCTTTCAACGTAATGTTTTCTGTTACGTTCCAGCTAATTTGCGCATCTAACTGAGACTGCTCATCACGGTACTGGTCGCCAATTTCAGCTTGTGCAATGAAGTACTCTGAACGGTAGTTGTAGTTCAAGCGCGCGCTGTACACATCAGTCTCATAGAACACACCAATGTTGAACGAGTCTTTTGACGTATTCGGGAAGCTCACTGAACGAGAAGCTAGCGTTGCACCAACAATGTTGCCGTCGGCATCAGTCACCGCAACCGCTTCATCCACTTGCGCATCTGCCACATCGGTATAGGTGTAGTTTGCATAACCGCCGAAACCATTGTCGAACACGTGTTGAATTTGCATTTCGATACCATCAATAGTGGTTGAGCCGCCATTTTCAGGTGTTCTTAGCTGGTTAATTTGCTGACCATCAATTTCACGAGATACGGTTTTGGTAAAGATAAAGTCGTTGATATCTTTCTTAAATACCGTAATTGCTGCAACCGATGAGTCGCTGAAGTACCACTCTGCACCCACTTCAAACTGGTTTGCAGTGAGTGGGTTGAGTTGTGGGTTACCCGCTGAACCTGAGCTTGTCTCTGGTGTTAAGTTAACCGCAGGTGCCAACTGGAATGGCGCTGGACGAGTAAGTACACGCGCTGCAGCCATACGCAATAGTACGTCTTGGGTTAAATCGTAAGACAAGTTGATGCTTGGTAGCCACTCGTTGTAGCCGCCGTCAAAGGCCACTGCTTCACCAGTTGTAAGATCATAGCCGTTTGATGTTGAATCAGTTTCAACGTAACGCATACCTACGTTACCTCTGAAGCCTTCACCGCTGAATTTAGCCATGGCATATAAAGCAGTGATGTCTTCTTCAATTTCAAATGATGATTCATCTAAGAATTGGTCAGTACGACGACACAAAGTAGACGCGTCACCTGTACACTCAGCAACGTTGTACAACGCTGAATACATAGCATCTTTGTCTGGGAAGAAGTAGCTAGCTCCTACACCGTTAGTGTTAGAGTGAGACACATTTACCATGTCACCTGTCCAGAACGCCGATGCTGGGCCTAGGCTACCTGCACCAATTGGATCTAGGTTAGCTAGGTCAGTTCTGTAACGCGATTGCGAGAAGCTTCTGTCGCGGCGTTTAATACCGGTTTTAATCTCTGTTACCGCACCCCAGTCAACGGTGTGCTCGTAATCGAATTGAATGTAGTTTTCTTTATCTTCTGTTGCATTTAACTGATCGAAAATGCCGCCTAACCACATTTCATCACCAGGATTAGCTAACCAAGGGCTTGCTGTAGTGAAGTCGATATAAGGGTTGTCACCACCTGGGTTATAGAAATCAATAGCAGCACGTGGGTCGTTCGCACCTGCCCAGAATTCAGTAAAGAAGTCACGGTTTTCACCTTCACCTGTGGTTGTACCCAGTTGGAAGTGTAGTTTGCCGTCACCCATTAAGTAATGACCTTCAACGTCCACAATTTCAGTCGACATTTCAGAGCCATCGCGGAAAATGTTGTCGTACGCCATGAAACGTGCCCAACCAGGACGGTTGTCCACACCCATCATGCTTAATGATTCAACCACGTTGTCTGCGCTTACAGTACCTGGGCTAGTGTCTGTGCCTGTGTACGCAATACCGCGAAATGGAATACCAATTAAGTTAGAGTTTACGTTGTCGGCTTTAAGGGTTGATGACAAGTAATGAACTGACATATCGAAGTCATCATTAGGCGCCCATTGTGCAGTAACATCAAAACCTACACGTTCACGGTCTTGTTTGAACAATGCAGAACCCATACCCCATGGAATAGCACCTTTTTGAGAAGCACCAACTGGCGGCTCGATAAGTGGGTCGATACGCGCAATGCTCGGGCCAAACCAACCAAAGTCTTCGTTGGTTTCACGCTCAACTGTTCTTTCTTGATATGAGCCAGAGAACAAGATACCGAAAGTTTCGTCATCATTTTTCCAGCTGTATAAGCCTGACAGCGTTGGGTCTAGTGCATCAGCAATATCACCGTACTGACCTTCAATTGAAATTTGGCCAGAGTTTGCATCAAGGTCAAACGGCTTACGAGTTTTAAGAATAACCGTACCACCTAATGCACCTTCGTCGATATCAGCTTGAGAAGACTTATACACTTCAAGACCAGCAATCATTTCAGATGCCAAAATCTCAAAGTTAAAGTTACGCGTTGCATCTGACAGAACAAACCACTGCCCCGTACCTACTGCTTGACCATTAACAAGGGTTAAGTTTTGGTCTGGTTGAACACCACGAATGGTAACGCCTTGGCCTTCACCAAAGTCACGGTCGATAGTAATACCCGGAACTCGTGCTAGGGTTTCTGCTACGTTTTTGTCTGGGAATTTACCAATGTCTTCTGCGGTAATTGCATCAACAATCGCATTTGAGAAACGCTTGGCGTTAATGTTGGCCTTTTGGCTTCCACGGATCCCTGTTACTTCAATGACTTCTGTTTCACCTGCTTCTTGCGCAACGGCTACAGGTACAGAAATGCTCGCGAGTGTGCCCATTGCGATGGCGAGGCGAACACTTTTTGTTAGTTTACTTTGTTGGTTTTTGTACATTGTATTAACCTTCTCTCAGCCAAAATGACAACGCTGTCATTTGTAATAATAATAAAATGACAGGCGTTGTTATAAGGTACAGTTTTTAGATGACAACGCTGTCATTAAATGTTAACTTACATGACAGATTGTGAAGCTGCAAATAGTTTTTTTAACAAAAAGATAATAATACTGTCTTAATTGTTGAAATTTAAACCAATTTTAAGAGTGAGAAAAAGTTTGGCTGCTACCATCAAAAGTGTTGCCGAAATGGCAGGCGTCTCAATAAAAACCGTATCGCGTGTAATTAATAAAGAAGGGACAGTAAAGCCCGACACCTTAAAGCGTGTTGAAGAAGCCATTACTGCACTTAAATACACACCGAACAAGGCCGCTCGAGACCTTGCCAGCAAAGGCGCATCGGTTTTAGGGTATGTTTATGACAACCCGAATGCCTACTACATTATCGATATGCAAAAGGGCATATTAGATGTGTGCAGAAAAAATAACTTTGAGCTTCTCATTCACCCTTGTGATGCCAGTTCGAAAGACATCGCGAAAGAACTGGTAGACATGGTAGACACCGCCAAATTGGCTGGGCTAATTTTATCTCCGCCTCTATCTGAAATGCCGGATGTGCTCGGAGAACTTGACGATAACAACATAAACTACGTTCGTATTTTATCCGGTGATGGTGCTTTTGACTCTTCCCTGCCCTATGTTCTAGTAAACGACTTTAAAGCGGCATTTGATATAACTCAGCATTTGATCAAGCAAGGCCATACCCACATTGCGTTTATTGCCGGTGATGAAATACACAAATCTACCATCGAGCGTTTTAATGGTTACAAAGCGGCACTCAAGGATGCCAATATTGCTTTTGATGAATCGTTAGTGATTAAAGGCACCTACTCGTTTGAAACGGGGGTAAAAAGTGCCGAGACTATATTGGCTATGCCGTCCCACCCTTCAGCAGTTTTTGCATGTAACGATGAAATTGCAGCGGGAACCCTATTTGGGGCACGCATGAAAGGTGTAGATGTACCTAATGATTTAGCCATTGCAGGGTTCGAGAATAGCCCCTTTTCTCGTCAAACCTTTCCACCACTTACCACGGCATCTCAGCCTACTAATGAAATTGCTCAACATGCTGCTGCGTCACTTATTCAATTTCTGCGTGCAAAAAAAGCCAAGCTTCCCCATGAGAACCTAGTTCACACTTTTGTACCAGAACTTGTGGTACGCGCTTCTACAGAGAAAGCATCATGAAGGCGCTTCCAGCAAATATTGTTATTGTTGGGGGTGGCACGGCTGGCTGGATGAGCGCGTGTTATTTAGCAAGAGCGGTTGAATTGGCGCGTCAGCAACATCCAAGCAAACAGCAGCCCGTTAACATTACCCTATTGGAGTCGGCTGACATAAGCACCGTAGGCGTAGGCGAAGGCTCGACCCCTTATTTACGCCACTTTTTCGATTATTTGGGCGTTGATGAAAATACGTGGATGCAAACGTGCAGTGCCACCTACAAAATGGGCATTAGCTTTGAAAATTGGAATAACGCCGACGTTGACAACAGCTACTTCCACCCTTTCTTTTCAGCACTTGATATTCCCACTGCTGATCAGTACTTCGACGCGGTAAATCAAAGAAGACGTGGTATAAATACCGATGTTAATCCATCGCACTATTTTACCGCTGCGCAAATGGTTGAAGATGGCATTTTGCCTAATACACTTTCGACGGCTACACATATCGACTACGCCTATCATTTTGACGCAGGCCAACTGGGCGACTTTTTAAAGCAGTACGCTAAAGCAAAAGGCGTGAAGCATCACATAGGCACCATTGCTTCAGTACACGCCGACGCACAAACCATTCACGCTGTGCAATTGGAAGATGGCCAACAATTACAGGCCGAACTCTTCGTCGATTGCTCAGGCTTTCGCGGGCTACTGGGCAAGCAAGCCCAAAAACGCGTATTCAAGAGTTACAGCGATACTTTGTTCAACGATGCTGCTGTTGCCATAGCAAGCCCAGTTTTACCATCGCCAGAAGCCAAATTGCAAACCCGCTCAATAGGCCTTGAACACGGTTGGCAGTGGGAAATTCCACTAACAAGTCGCACTGGTAATGGCTATGTATACAGCACACAATTTTGTTCAAGTAGTGATGCTGAAGCAGAACTTAGGCAAGTACTTGGCGAACAAGTAAATGACAGTGAAGCCAGACACCTTCGCATGCAAGTAGGCAGGTTAGAAGAGCACTGGCAGGGTAATTGTGTTTGTATTGGGCTTTCACAAGGGTTTATCGAGCCCTTAGAAGCCACTGCCCTTATGCTCGTGCAATATGCCCTTCATCATTTCGTTGATTGTTGGCAGGCAGACCACCCTCACAAATATCAGCAATACAATGTAGAAATGAACCGTATGTTTGACGGAATTCGTGATTATATCGCCGCCCACTACTACCTTAATACACGCACTGATACCGCCTATTGGCAGGCCTGTAGACACGATATAAAAGTCCCCGACACCCTCGCCTATTTACTGAAAGAATGGGACAGTGGTGCCAATTTCGAAACAGCACTTAACCAAGTTGATAGCAAGCTGGTGTATTTACGTCCGTCGTGGTACTGCATATTCGCTGGCATGCAGCGCTTTTCAAGTCCATTATCATCAATGGCCAGCCCAAATGAAAAAGCACTTTATGCAATGAAGGCTTCGCTTAGTGGTGCGTTGAGTAAGTAGTGTTGGAGTTTAAAAAAGGGGCGCTCCTGTGTAATGCTTGAATATCCATTTACTCTCCCATTGCGTTAAAGGTTGAATATGTTCAACTTGCCTTTAATTCAGGAAAAACTGCACCCTTTTGAATCATCGTAACGCGCAGCAATGATATTAAAGTTCTAATTTACAGATACTTAACCCAAATCAGCAAAGGGAATAATATTTGCAGTACTTACCCGATTGGTACCCATCTAACAAGAATACGGAGTGTGTATGCAAGCATTTATTGAAGGTATGCCTAAAGCCGAGTTACATGTACATATTGAGGGCACGCTTGAGCCTGAATTAAGTTTTGCGCTGGCAAAGAAGAATAATATAGAGTTACCTTTTGAAACCCCAGAAGCGTTAATTGCTGCTTACGATTTTCACGATTTACCCTCTTTTCTCAAAATTTACTATGCTGGTATGAGTGTGCTTATCGACGAAGCTGACTTTTATCAACTAACCTGGGATTATTTAGCTAAAGCAGCCTCGCAAAATGTGATCTACACCGAAATCTTTTTCGATCCTCAAGGCCACACGTCTCGCGGCGTCGCATTCGATACGGTTATTACCGGCATCCGCAAAGCTCAAACCGATGCAGAGAAAAAACTGGGGATAAAAAGTCAGTTGATTATGTGTTTTTTACGCGATATGTCAGCAGAATCAGCCATGGAACATCTTGAAATGGCTAAGCCATATCTTGGCTGGTTGGTTGGCGTTGGGCTCGATTCTGATGAATATAATAATCCACCAGTGAAATTTCGCGACGTCTTTAAACTTGCCAAGGACTGGGGATTGAAACTCACTATGCATTGTGACGTGAATCAAGAAAATACGCTTGAGCACATTCGACAAGTCATCGAGATTATCGGTGTCGACAGAATTGATCATGGGGTGAACTCACTGGAGTCTGAACAACTGTGTGAATTAATAAAAAGCCATAAGCTTGGTTTGACGGTTTGTCCGGTTTCCAATCAATTTGTCGTGCAATCACTCACCTCTAACGAAATTCGTCAGATGTTGCAAAAAGGAATGCTAGCAACGATAAATTCAGATGATCCGGCTTATTTCAGAGCGTACATGAATGAAAATTTAATTGCGCTACAGGAAGAAGGGGATTTTTCCCGCGAAGAACTTAAAACACTCATGGCTAATGCCTTCAACGTGACCTGGCTGCCTGAATCTGACAAACAGGCTTATCTAGATCAGTTGGAAGCTTATCAATAGCACCAAACCATACAAAAACCTAGGCCATTTTATTAGTGACAGAAGACACTGGCGTCTATTAATTAATGGTTTAGGGTACTGCTCAGCTATTTTAGCTTTTTTAGGTGGTTTCAATGCGCGTTTTGACAAAACCACAAGAGTAGTTTTAAGGATATTTTTGAACGTCCGCAATTGCCCAAAGCAGAAATCTGAAAATATGAAATCTATGGTAGGCTTTTTCGTTACTACACCTTTTAGAATATCTCTACAAGCAAGCCTGCTTGCTACGCTCAATTAAAAGTTCAAACGCATTGTGTTGTTCAAAGTGGCTAATTTCTTGGTTGATGTCACTTAGCGTGGTTTGCCAATTTGCTTTGCGTTTGGACACCGCAAAATATAAGGGGTTATATTGAATTTCGGGCTTCACCTCTTCTAGGTTTCTGATCATTCTGTGTTTTTGCATCAATGGAATGTCTGGTGCTAGCATTATCACTGACTCTATCACCATAGGGTCACCAATTATAAAATTTACTCGTTTAGCAAATAGCAGCCTAACTTGCTGAAGATCATCGACTGCCTCGACAATATTGAACTTTCCAGAGTCCATCATGGCATCGAACTCTTTCGTGTTTTGGTAGCCCCTCACTACTCCCACATCTTTTCCGAGCATATATGCCAAATCACCCTCGAAATTATCAGGCGTTCCTTTTAGCTTCATAAAACTAATATTACCGCCAGGAAAAGCTTGAGACAGTTCAAGTAAATCACGACGCTTGGTATTGGTAAAATTATCTGAAGGTGCTCGCGCTTCTATGAAATATTCTGGAAAAAGTACATCATATTCACCTTGTTCTACTTTACGCACTGCTCGCGCCCAAGGTAAAAACTCTATTTTTACGCCGTATCCTGCGGCGTGGAACAATGACACCGCCAGTTGAAATACCCAACCACCATCACATAACTGCTCGCTGATATAAGGTGGCCAATCGAGGGTAGCTAGTGTAATTTGTTTTTCTGCGGCGGAATTGAAATGATAAATACCTTCGGACTTAAGGCCTACCACGTTCACGTCTTCGTTGTGCTTTTTATAAGTAACAACAACGCTTTGTCCAAGTTTTGCATGGGCTTGCCCCAGCAATATCCCTGTTATACATAACAGTAGGATCAATTTAGACATCAATTAAGCTCAGTTTCGTTACTTCGTTTGTTTTAGTATAGAAGCAATTTCTAATATAAAAAGGAAGCCAATAGAAATGGCGGCACTTAAAGTACTTTGTATAACCCTAGCTGCGTTACATGAATTAATTTGCAAGTAGAGTAAAGCTTAGAACCTCTTATTAAAGGTGTTCAACAAGTTAAAATGTGCCCATCGCCCTCAAAACCACTTTATCTTCTATAGCAGTTCTCCCAAGTTTGCCAGTAATAACATTTTTACGCCTCCGCACTGTTAAGTGCAGAGCGAAGGCGCAGGAAACTCACGTTTCTGTGTGTTCTGATAGACAACCCACCTCAACTTTCTTGTTGAAGTGATGCTTGCTGCTCACACTCAGGCACTAATTGCTGTAGACCCAACGCTGCCATAGTTTGTTGCTGAATGGGAAAGACAGCTTGGTTGACCTGATCTGCACCAAAACCAGCGCCTACCAGTGTTCTGGCTGGACGCTGCCCTTTTGGCGCATTGACCAGTTCGACAATCGCGCTGGCGACATCGTGCAGATCAGGAGCATCATCTGACTCAAACATAGCCATAAAGCTGGCAAACATTGACGAAGGGATCTCGCCCACCGCACCATAACCCGTGACTCTTGCGAAATCTTCAGGTTGGACTGCACTGGCATACATTTGTGTAGGATAGGCACTAGGTTGCACTAATGCCACGTCAACACCCAAAGAAGACAGTTCGTAGCGAAGACTGTCGGTCATGGCTTCAAGTGCAAATTTTGTTGCACCGTATAAGCCAAAAAATGGAAAGGTCACCCGCCCTAAGATTGAGCCAACATTGATTATCAATCCATCACCTCTGACACGCATTATGGGGAGCGCAGCTCGAGACACACGATGTACCCCTACCACATTAACATCAAACAGTTGCTGCACCTGTGTATCGGTAAAAGCCTCAGACACACCCGCATAGGCAACGCCAGCGTTATTTATCAGTACATCAATACGGCCAGCCTGTTGTAAAACACTATCAATAGCGCGGTTGACAGAAGCACTGCAAGTAACATCTAGCTCAACAACCTGAACACCTCTATCGCGAAAACGGTCTGCATGGCGTTTGTTTTTGCCTTCAATATCTCGCATCGAAGCAAAGACAGTGCACCCTGCATCTGCCAATGTATTTGCGGTATCCCAGCCAAAACCCGATGATGAGCCAGTAATTAATACGGTTTTAGACATATGTTTATCCTCTATTTATTGAAAAATACAAACGCATGACGTTGGCATTGCGTTTAGTTACGTGCATTATTAATTGTGCAGTTAATGAGAAAAACAGAGTTTCTTTCATAGGATTTGTGAAAATATGTCAAAAATAAATGAATTTGCGGCCATGCAGGTGTTTACTCAGGTTGTAAAAGCAGGCAGCTTTTCGGGAGCAGCACGAGATCTGGGAAGCACGCCTTCAGGTGTCAGTCGACAAATATCTCAATTGGAAGATGAGTTAGGAAGTTTATTGTTTCAACGCACCACGCGGTCTCAGCGACTAACAGAAGCTGGCCAATTGTATTTTCGCCACGCGGAAAAAATGCTGACGGAAATGGCGGTTACCAAATATATGCTGAACCAACTGTCCAGCCGCCCTTCCGGCGATATTAGAATGTCTGTGGAAGCCGACTTTGCCGCAGTCTGTCTAGCACCATTATTACCGGCATTCTTAGCATTGTATCCGGACATTCGATTACAAATTCACATGAGTAGTGACAGGGTAAATTTGGTGGAAGAAGAAATGGATCTGGCGATTCGCCTGGGCCATCTTGAAGACTCAAGCTTAAAAGCCCGAAAACTTGGTGAAAGTCACTCTGTTATGTGCGCCAGTCCTCAATACTTGGCTGAACATGGCTCTATTGAGCACCCGAGTGAACTTGAGCAGCATAACTGCTTGTCGTTCAGGGTCCGTCCGGGCAAGCGCGTCTGGTTATTTCAAAGCGGTGAGCAAGAAATAAGTGTAAAGGTTGAAGGTAACTTACAAGTGAACAGCGTTTCGATGTTGCAAAAGCTTGCCGTGCAATCTGTCGGTGTGATTTTGGTACCTGAGTGGGCCGTGCGTGAAGCCTTGGAACAACGAAAACTTGTTATTGTACTGGACAAATACCCTGTCATTCCGCAAGGCCTGCCAATACATGCGGTGTTTACTGAAAACCGGCAGATGCCAGCTAAGGTTCGTGTGCTGGTAGATTACCTAGTCAGTAAAATGTCCGCGTGAGAACACATTGCACAAACCATCGCTGTCATCACTGAAATTAACAATAGGTCAAGCACATTCAATCGCATATCTGTAAAAGAAATATCGAGATCCTGCCAGCGACAGAAATTGGTGGCACTTAATATATTTTATGTAAACCTGCTGCTTTTCATTAATTCATTTACAAATATAATGGAAGCAGACGAAAACATTAAAAAGACTAATCAGCATGCCCCAACTTTCTCTTGATAATTTACGCACGTTTGTTTGTGTTATTGAACTGGGCGGGTACGCAAAAGCGGGAGACTTTTTGGGCCGCTCTCAGCCGGCCATCAGTTTGCAGATAAAGAAACTAGAAACTCAGCTAGATAGAAAGCTGTTCAGCAAAGTTGGGCAGCGCCACGTACCTAGTGCCGATGGCAATTGGCTTTACCCAAAAGCCAAAGAACTGCTAGAACTCAATGACAATATTTTTCGAAGCCTCACCCCCGCGCCTTTAAGCGGTCGCTTGCGATTAGGTATACCAAATGAATTTGCCTCTACTCTTTTACCTGGGCTTATTGGTGAGTTCTCAAAGCGCTATCCGGATGTGTCACTTGAAGTTACATCAGCATTGAGTCGAGACTTGTTACACCCGAGTCAGCGCGATCATTTCGACCTTATTTTAGCGCTAGTTAACCCCAATGAAGAAACCGAGGGCGAAGTGGTCCTAGAAGATGATGTGGTCTGGGTAGGCGACAATGCTCACCCCTTGGTGGGCAATTCCATTGCATTGGTTTTAGCCCCCGATGGCTGTATGTACCGAAGCCGTGTTATTGAGCAATTAAAACAACAAACCTTTGCTTGGAAAATCACCTACACCAATGCAGATTTAGGTGGTCTTGTGGCAGCTATTCAGCAAGGACTGGGGGTTACCGCATTGGCAAAGTCCAGTTTACCCGCCAACCTAACGCCGCTGAATCACCCACACTTGCCCAAATTGGGCAAAGTAAACATATGCCTGTTCAATCAAGACACCCAACACCCTATTATCAGTAAAACCTTAGCTGAGTTTTTTAAGGTTAGGCTAACGCAATAAAATAGCGTTAACCGTGCTTAAACATTGTGCCATCTAAACGATAAGTTTTTGCAAACGACCTAAAGGCTCCGCTAGGCTTTTTGGCGGCTCGGTGAAATAGACGGGGCCGTTATCGGTCATGTATAGACAGTCCTCTAAACGCACACCGAACTCTCCGGGAATATACAACCCGGGCTCATTAGAAAAACACATGCCTTTGTTCAGCAATGTACTTTCACCACGCACAAAGTTCACACTCTCGTGCCCTTCCATACCGATACCGTGCCCCGTTCTATGACTTAAGCCCGGTAATGCATAGTCTTTGTCATACCCTTTACTTGCATAGTAAGTGCGTACGGCATCATCTACCTTACCCGCGGGTTTACCCAATTGAGCTGCTGCATACGCCACGTTTTGCCCTTCGCGCACAGTATTCCACACATCTTCAATTTTGCTCGATGGTTTACCAAAAACCAATGTGCGGCTGATATCGCTTTGGTAGCCATGCACGCTACAACCGCTATCAAGTAATACCACAGAGCCATTGCGAATGACCTGCTTGGCATTAGTCCCGTGAGGATATGCGCTGGCGTCATTAAACAAGGCCAAACACCATGCACTGCTGCCACCTAATTGGTGTTGCGCCGCGTTCATTAACCCCTTAACGTCCTGCTGCGACATACCTTCTTGTAATCGGCTAAACACGTGTTCGTAGGCGCGAAGGGTAACTTCATTGGCCTTGTGCATTAGTGTTAATTCAGCCGCACTTTTATACATTCTGCAACCAAGGGTAATGGGCTCTGCTGGTACAACAGTCATGTTGGGAAGCGCTTTTGAAACCCCATTTACAACAAAGTAGCGCACTGTGTTTTCAAACCCAATATTGCCACTTTTTATCCCGCGAGACTTAAGAATGTCGGCAACCACATCAAACGGGCTTTCGTGCTCTTGCCATACGCGAACATCATCACCCAATTTTAACGATTCCAGCACACTGGGCTTTTCAAAAAACGGCGTTACTACGGCGATATCACCTTGTCGCGGAATAACTACCGCAGTTAGCCGTTCACTACGCCACCACTGAATACCGGAAAAATAATCCATTGCAGCACCAGGCTCTAATAAAATGGCGGCGATGTTGTGGGTTTTCATCAGTGCTTGAGCTTTAGCTATTCGCTCGCGGCGCTCTTGAACACTAATAACATCTACGTTTCCTGTGATGTCACGCAAGGTGGTTTCATCGGTACTGGTTTTTACGGCTACATTTGATGTGCCAGCCATTGATGCAAGTGGCGACGCAATTGGTGAAAGCGCCAAACCAACGCCGGCCAATTTAAGAAAATGTCGTTTATTCATTATTATTCCTGTCTGATTCATTATTTTTTATTTTTGCTATTTATTATTTCTGCTTTTATGCCCACATAACCATGACAGCCGCAGCACCAATAAGCAGTAACCCCGTAATCTCTCGTCGACCAACCGCATTTTTAAGCCAATAGTGAGACAACAATAGCGTTAGAATAACCTCAAGCTGGCCAAGTGTTTTAACCAAGGCCACATGTTGAAGTGCCATGGCAGTAAACCAGCAGATAGAGCCTAAACAACTTATCAGGCTGATGGTCATTACCTGTGTTTTAGCGTTCAAAAGTTGTTTAACAACAAAGGGGCTTTTAACGCTAATGTAAACACATAAGCTAATTGCTTGAATACAGAGAACCCACAACAACACCCAACCAGCAGCATGTTCAAGTGGAATAGATAGAATATGGCTTGCTTCACGTGCTAACAGCGAGGTCATGGCAAAACACGTACCGCACGCTAAGCCAATTAAAATGGTTTTCGGGCTAACCGCTTTGATGTGCATACCACTACTAAGTAAGACAACGGCCACGCCCCCTACTAATATGCCAGCCCACCCTAGTAATGATAGGTGGCTGCCGAAAAACATGGCCCCTACAATACCAGCTACCAATGCTTCGCTTTTCGCAAGACCAGCACCAACGGCAAAATTTCTTTGTTTAAATAGTGCAATCATTAAGTAAGTGGCAGCAATTTGAAGCAAGGCCGCACACAACACAATGATGATAAACGACAACGTAAAACTGGGAATGGACTGGGGTTTAATGTGGTAAAGCGCAAATAAATAGGCAATCGCAATAGGTGGCGCAAAAAGAAAGCGCGAAAGCGTAACGCCTGCGGTGTCTACTTGGCTACTTAGCTGACTTTGAAGGGCATTGCGCGCGGTTTGGAAAATTACCGCGCACACTGTCAATACAACCCAGTTCATAACACTAACTGGCCAGCGTTATTACTTCGCTGCCTTAGATAATTTAGCATCGCTACGGTCGTTTTCTCGCTTAGTTTTGAAGTCTGACTCACGCTTCCAAAATGGCCACATATTGCCGCTTGCGTAGTAGTCCATCATGTTGCCAATTAAGACTAAATCTTGCGCTACGCCACCTAGCGTCCAACTTGGTAAATAATCATCAGCTGCCTTGTGATAGCGATTGGCAATAAAGCTGGGGTCGGTATCACCTAAGCTCATAAATAACATAGACGGCACACCTTGCTTAGCAAGGGCAAAATGATCAGAGCGAAAGTAAAGGCCATTTTGTGGGCGAGGGTCTAGCTTCACTGTTCGACCCTGCAACGCTGCCGCATTGACCAAGTCATCTTCTATCGATGAATAACCATCACCATATTGAAGCACATAATCGACGCCATCATTCACGTTCATGCCATCAATATTGAGAAACGCTACCATATTAGCAGTAGGAATAGGCGCGTTATTAGCGAAATAGTCTGCTCCCAACAAGCCCGTTTCTTCGGCCGTAAATGCACTGAACATGAGAGTTCTTGGCATAGCGTTTTGCTTTTGCTGCTTCACAAAATGATTAGCCAGTGTCAGTACCCCAGCCACACCCGATGCGTTATCTACCGCACCGTTATATATGGTAGTAGTGCCATTCTTTTCTACCTTACCCAAATGGTCCCAATGAGCGTGTAACATCACCCATTCTTCAGGTCGACTGCTACCTTCTAAAATAGCGGCCACATTTTGTGATTCAGCATGAGTGATATGGTTATTGAAACTCAACGTGGTTTTAATATTTAAGGGAATAGCTTTGAAACCCGGTTTGGCGGCTTTTGCCTTAAGTGAGGCGTAGTCATGCCCTGTACTTTCGAATAACGCACGCGCCGCATTTAAATGTAGCCACCCCATCACGCCTACTTGCGAGGCGTTATTTTCGCTATCAACCAACGTAAATTTAGTATTGGAATTGGAGTTTTCCACTACACCCCAGCCATAGCCTGCAGGCATGGTTTCATGCACAATAAATACGGCTTCAGCACCCTGTCGTGCTGCTTCTTCATACTTGTATGTCCAACGACCGTAGTAGGTCATGGCATTACCTTGAAACAGGTTGGGATCTTTTGAAGCAAACCCAGGATCATTAACCAGCATGACCACCGTTTTGCCTTTTACGTCAACGCCCGCATAATCGTTCCAGCTATATTCAGGAGCATTGATGCCATAACCTACAAAAATAACATCGCTATTATTTAAGGCATATTCATCAACGATGCGCTGTGTTCTAGCAGTAAACTCACTACCTGCAGCAAAAGTGTGCTCACCTATTTTAAGGGCTGTCATATCAACAGGGGTAATCTTGGCAAGAGGTACCGCTTGTGTGTAGCTATCACCAAAAGCTGGCTTTAAACCAAGCGCTTTGAAACTATCAACTAAGTACGCCACCGTCTTAGTTTCCCCTTCAGACAACGGTCCTCGCCCTTCGAACTCATCGCTAGCCAGTATTTTGGCGTGAGTGCGATATAAGTCCAAATCAACCGAGCTTACCGCTTTAACCGGCTGTGTTTTCAAATGGTTAGTTTGCTTTTCAACAGCCTGTGCAGACACAGAAGTTAACACGCTGGCAAGAGCGATGAGTGCAGACGAGATAAGGCATGAAGAATGAAATGGATTACGCAACGACGCCAAAGAGGGGCGTCTTAATTGAATATATTGGAGCATTGGTTGCCGTTTATAACAATTAAAAAAGGATACCTAAGGGTATCCCTATGTTTATGCTATCACAATGCTTAATCGTTCAATGTGCTGCTGAACCCGTTAAAGACTTACTGTACCCGTTAAAGGCTTAAAGCCCCATGGCATGACTGACAAATGCATTTTTAATTGCGCCCAATTTATCAGTAGTAGACAAGCCAATACCGCGAACCAGCTTTTTAATTGGATCATCACCATCAAATAAGAATTTAAAACCATCCATAGCCGCTATCATTTTCATGGCTTCTGTTTTACGGCTTCGTTCGTAACTGCGCAAATTCTTAAGTAACCCAATGTCTTTGCCTGCAAGCACAAGTTCTTGCAGTAAGGCGGCCAATGCCAGTGCATCTTGCATTCCCAAGTTAGCACCTTGGCCAGCAAGTGGGTGTATGGTGTGCGCGGCATCACCTACAAGTACAACTCCTTCCTTCGCCCACTGTCTGGCATAACGCATCGTCAGTGGAAACGCTGCACGTTCTGTTTCCAGCGTTATGGGGCCTAATACACTATTACAGGCTGCAGTAAGGGCATGACAAAAAGCGTCATCGTCTAACGTCATCAGTTCTGTCGCTTTTTGCGTGTGCTGAGACCACACAATTGAACACACATCACCCGATGCCATGGGCAACAAAGCGAGCGGGCCGGTGGGTGTAAATGCTTGTCGGGCCACACCATTATGAGGCTCACGGGTTTTAATATTGGCCACAATAGCAGTGTGTTCATAATCTTTAAACGTAATGGGAAGCCCAGATTCCCTCCTAACCAAGGAATTCGCACCGTCTGCGCCAACCAATAGACGACAACTTAACGCATCGCCATTATCCAACATCAGCATAGTTTGAAGCGGGCCCGCGAGTATACGTTCTATACCAGCGGTAATTTGCAATACGTTATTTTGCTGGGATGTGGCTTGTGCCAGTGCATTTACCAAGGCTTGATTTTCGACAATAACGCCCAGGGCGTCACTGCCTATGTCGTCACAGGAAAAGTTAATATCGCCAAAGCTGTCTTTATCCCATACGTGCATCGACGTATAGGGACTAGCACGGTCAGCTTGCACACCAGACCAAACATCAAACGCTTCAAGTGCACGAATATTTCCGTGATTAATTGCACTCACACGGGCAGTTGGCTTGGGCGCTAACGCTTGAAAAGATGGGTTCTTGTCAATTACAGCAACCGTTACGTCAACCGCTTTTAATGCAGCCGCCAAAGTTAAACCTACAATTGAGCCACCTACAATGGCAATATCAACATGTTGCATTTTCTGCTCTTATATAAATACGTAATCTGCACAACCGTAATAGTGCTTACACTTATTTGTGTAAATCAGCTAGGTATCACGGCACCATTGCCGTAGCCTGTTGTTTGCTTAACAAAAGCGGATTTAGCCGATGGCAGTAACCCCAACAGCAGTAATGAAATATTTCGCCCCATCACCGTAGGTGCAAAGCTATTTGAAAAGGTACGTACCAGTGTATCAGTAAGTAACATGGTGTTGTTCCTATCGGTAGTGCGGCACTTTGCATAGCGATGGATAATATCAAATGTGCCTGCATCGAAGTCAACGTCACCGTCAACAATAGCCTGTTGTTGATTCTCGCTTTGCAACTCATCAACCTTTACTTGGTTTATGCGCCACTGCTGCTTTGCTTCTTTTAAAGTTTCAACAAGGGTATGGATGTCTCTTAAGCCCAAGTTAAACCCCTGCCCCGCTATAGGATGTAGCGCTTGCGCTGCATTACCTACAACCAGCGTTCTATGCGCAGTCACATCGTCGGCAAACGTTAACGCAAGTGGGTAGGTTTCTTTGTTACTCACTCGCAATATTTTGCCTTGGCGATAGCCAAACTCTGATTGTAACTTACCTAAAAATGCACCATCGCTAAGCTCAAGTATTTGTTCTGCCTCATGTGAATTAACCGTCCACACGACAGAAAAACCGTTTCCTGAAGCGTTTACGCCACAAATATTGCTATCGAAAGGAAGAAACGCCAAAGGGCCTGTAGGCGTAAATCGCTCATACGCTTTGTTATTGTGGGGCAATTGGGTATGTACGTTAAATACGATGGCCGTTTGTTGATAGTCTTTAATGGTTTTGGTAATGCCAACTTGTTCTGCTAACCCTGAACGCCCACCATCGGCCAAAATGAGTAGTTTGGCTTTTAGCTCACGGTTATTACTAAGCACAACTGTGGTATGTGCTTTGTGCTGAATCAATGAGGTGACTTTAACAGGCGCGATATGTTCATAAGAAGTGCTGACGCTCATGGCCAATTGAGTTAGCGCGCGAAGTGAAACCACCTTGCCAAAGGCGTCGATACGATAATCATCACAGTCTAAGTCAACTAACCCCAAATGCCCTTGATCACTTACTTCAATATGCTTGATTTCAGGTGGGCGTTCGCCACCTTGTAGTTCGGATAGTGCATTGACGTCTATGCCTAAGTTTGCCAATTCATGCACTGTGCGTCTTGCAAGGGCTATCACTCGTGTATCTGACAATACTGGTTTGTCTTCGCACTTTGACGTTTCGGTATGCGTCGCCGTGAAGGTAACCTCTGCTTTTTGAGGCTGCGCGGCGTCAACAAGGGCAACGTTAAGCCCCACGTTTTCAGACAAACCTTTTGCTAACACAGCACCAACAATGCCGCCGCCCACTATTACTACATCTACCGCTGTCACTTAGGTTCTCTCACTGTCCTTTGTTTTATTTTTTAGTACTGTAAATCACTAGTGCTATCTAGAACTCGCCATAAGTGCTTCTATTTCTTCAATTTCTTTAGGAACATCAGCGGTAAGTATTTCTATGCCAGTTGCGGTTATAACAACATCGTCTTCAATTCTCACACCAATGCCTTTGTATTGCTCGGGCACATCACTGTCTTCACTGATATAAATACCGGGCTCAACGGTAATAACCATAGATGGTTTAAGACGTCTGTCTTCCCCTTCTATCTTGTAATTACCCACATCGTGAACGTCTAACCCCAAATAATGCCCTAACCCATGCATGTAGTAATCACGCCAAGTTTCTTGTTCAAGGTTTTCCGCCAGACTGCCTTGCAAAATACCAAGGTTAACCAAGCCTTCCGTAATAACTTCCGCGCTGTGCAGCATGGCCTCTGACAACGTTACACCCGGCCCAAGCATGGCTAACACACTTTGTTGCGCTTTTAGTACGACAGAATAAATATCCCGCTGCGGCTGACTAAACTTACCATTTGCGGGAAACGTTCTTGTGATGTCTGCAGCATACCCTTGATATTCTGCACCGGCATCGATCAAGATCAAATCACCGTCCTTTATTTCCGCAGCATTTTGGGTGTAATGCAAAATACAGGCATTTTCACCACTGCCAACAATGGTGCTATAGGCCGGAGAACGCGCTCCAGCCATAGCAAATTCGTGGTGAATTTCAGCTTCAAGTTGATATTCGAAGCAACCTGGTGAGGCATATTGCATAGCACGCTTGTGAGCGCGGGAAGATATTTCGCCTGCCGCTTTCATAACAGCCACTTCACAAGCCGACTTAAATAACCGCATCTCATGTAAAATAGGCCTGAAGTCATGAACAGAAACCGGCGCTAATGACTCTTTTGGCGCGTCTTGTAAGGTCGACATTGCTTCTTTGAAAAGCGCATCGTTGTCGCGGTTTTGCCCAAGCGCAAAGTACACACTTTGATGACCTTGAAGTGACTCAAGTAGCGCGTCTTCAAGCTCTTGTAATTCAAATGCCTCGTCTAGACTAAAGCGAGACAAAGCCGCCTCTGCCCCAAGGCGCTTTCCGCTCCAGATTTCTGCGCTTTTATCTTTCGCCGCTACCACCATAGCTCTGTAGCGCTCGCCATAACGCGGGTGGTTAGACAATATAAGCCATGCGCTTGGCTCTTCAAAACCGGTTAAATACCAAAAGTTGCTGTCTTGACGAAACAGGTAATCGGTATCCCGACTACGCGTGACAACGCTTGCCGCAGGAATAATACAAACACTGTTGGGTTCGCATTGGGCGAGTAATCTGTCTTGGCGTGCAATAAACTCTAGTGCACTGATCATAAGCGAAAACCTTCATACAACCAGAAATGAGACCAACGCAAAATACAGATTTTGAAAATTGAGCAGGCCATGTGGCTAATTAACCCTAAGCAGATACGAACATCTGTTAATGAACTGAAGGCGTATCTTGCTGATCATCAAGCAACGACTGCCCAAGTTCACTGAAACACAAAATTGCAGACACTTTAACGTATTCTATGACTTCAAATAGCGCTTTCTCTGATTCTTCATCCGCTTCCATGGGCTCTTCCATTCGCGCGATATCTGCAAAGTCTTCTAGCGCTTCTTTTACGTCTTCAGAACATTGCATTAAATCTTGCTGATGCAAACCAAAACCCAACATAAACCCCTGAACCCAATTAATGAGCGCAGTGCCTCTATCGTTTATTGGCGCGTGATCTTCCGGCAGTAATAACTGCAAGGCGAATTCTGGCTCAAGAAGTTGCTGACAGGTTTGGTTAAATAAACTATTAAGTGTGAAGGTAGCTTGATCGTTAAATGTATCTCCTTGATTAATAGTTTCACTTAACGCTTCCAGCCACTTCTGATCGGTGAGTGACATACCACCACAAAGCATACCGCACAAAATGCCGTGCACTTCTGCACCATCTACAATAATGCCATGCTGAGATAGCTTGTTGCTTACACTGTCGTAATCGAGCTGTTTATCCACAAAAAATTCTCTGTTGAAATATAAATGAGTTTAAAGGCGCTGGTTGCATGACTAAGCAGCACTATTAATGTCGCTACTAGTTTGCACCATGAAATAAGAAACACCTTTGTACACGTTGTGTCTAATACTAGCAAAATTCATTAGGTAACGCCTACTTTAGCAATATTTGGTTATTGGAAGTGAAAGGTTTTAATACGCTCCCTTTCTTCTTTGATTCAAAAGTAATCGGGTTGCTTACTCGCTGAACAAACAAATGAAAGAATCTACTTTTTGCGCCTCATTCACTGGCAACCTCCCTACATTTCATCTAGACTTTCGCCCACTGGATAAGGATTTCCATTCGCAACCGTCAGGTTAAGAAAGTACGATATTCACCGAGCAAACTTTGCTGTTTTCGTGAATATTGAGCTTATTGAAGATGCGTGTATAATTGCTGACCAACTGGTCAAGAATACTTTCAATTCTTTTAGCAGTAATACGAGCCTGAATAACGTTTAACATTAAACTGCGTACAGCAAAAATCGAATAAATTTCGACAGGCTCATTAACACTACGCAAAATTGTTTCTCGGCGTTTAGTACGACCCTCTTCAATGGGCCGCGCGTTTGATATACCCTGTTGCGTTTAATATAACAATGTTTCCTGGGATGTTTGCTAGTTCATTCATGTCCCTGGCCGATGCTTTAAACCTAGGAAGTTGAAACGATGACTATTGTGCAAGCTCGACGCGTATCGAGAAGCCTACGGTTGTTGTGATGCTTCCGCCCTGAACTTTTCGGTTCACGGGCGAAACATGGACAGCGGCATTCTGGGAAGCGCCCTCTTTCGACGGAAGAAGAAATGGCAATAATAAATTTTGGATCGATCAATATTGACCACGTTTATCAGGTAGAGCACTTTGTGCAACCTGGAGAAACACTGGCATCAACCCACTATCAAACATTGTTAGGTGGCAAGGGTGCAAACCAATCTATTGCTCTCGCTCAAGCGGGCGCTGATGTGCGTCACGTGGGCAGCGTTCACGAGAACGACGCTGCGTTTAAACAAGCGCTAATCAAAAAAGGCGTAGATTGTCGCGGTGTAAAATGCTCTGAAACCCCTTCAGGTCACGCTATAATTCAAGTTACTCCAAGTGGCGAAAACGCCATTGTGCTGTTTGGCGGTGCTAACCAAACCATTACCGCAAAAACCGTTATGCATGCGTTAAACGACACAAGACCGTCTGATTGGGTTCTTACGCAAAACGAAACCAGCAGTATTGAAGAAATACTTCGTCAAGCCAAAGAAAAACAGCTTAAAGTGGCATTCAACCCTGCCCCTATGAGCGAGTCGGTTAAACGCCTACCTCTTGAATGTGTGGACTTGCTGATAGTCAACGAGACTGAAGCTGCCGCCATCACAGAACAAGAATCACTAGAAGATATTGTGGCTGTGTTCAAAGAACAGTGGTCGCACTGCGAAGTAATCATTACATTGGGTAAAGCTGGTGTAATGATGCTGCGTAAAAACGATGTTATTGAAGTAAAAGCATTCTCTGTTGACGCTGTAGATACCACTGCTGCAGGCGATACCTTTATCGGGTATTTTCTTTCGGCATACAGCAACCACACTGATGCTAAACAAGCATTGAGACGTGGCTGTGCAGCTTCAGCTATTGCGGTTACCCGCGAAGGCGCAGCACAGAGTATTCCAACGCAAAAAGAAGTGGATCGTTTTCTAGCGAAACACGCGAAGTAGCAAACTGCATTAGAGAATAATTTATGGCACATAAAATCATTTTAGATACAGATCCGGGTATTGATGATGCAATGGCGATTTTCTTCGCTTTTCAATCTCCTGACATTGAAGTACTCGGCTTAACAACAGTATACGGTAATGTTCCGGTTACTATGGCTGCGCAAAACGCATTAACTCTGTGCGAAATTGCTGGCAAAGACATTCCTGTTACTAAGGGTGTAGGTATGCCTTGGGTTGGACCTGAGTCTACCTATGCACACTTTGTTCACGGTGAGCACGGTTTTGGTCACATGAAACCAGAAGCACCAAAAACACAATTAGACCCGCGCAGCTCTGCGCAGTTTATTGTAGACATGGCACGTAAATACCCGGGCGAAATTACCCTTGTTGCTATTGGCCCATTGGGTAACCTAGCATTAGCACTTCGCCTAGAGCCAGAATTACCTAAGCTTGTAAAAGGCGTGAGCATTATGGGTGGTGCTGCATTTGTACCTGGTAATGTTACACCTGTCGCCGAAGCCAATATTTGGAATGACGCGCACGCTGCTGAAATTGTTTTTGCTGCCGACTGGGAGCTAACAATGTTTGGTCTTGACGTAACGAACTACGTGCCATTTGCACCAACGTTTGTAGATGTACTTGCTGAGAAAAATCCAAAATTGGGCAGCTTTGTACAAGAAAGTGCACAGTTCTACATGGACTTTTATTCTCAGAATCGTGAAGAGCGCGTATGTTTCTTCCACGATGCCTTCCCAATTGCGCACCTTATAAAGCCTGAATTATTTGAGCTTACTGAAGGTCATGTGCGCGTAGGCACAGGTACACTGGACAGAGGACAAACTGTTGTAGCGCCTAAAGGTACAACGCCCAGCCCACTGTGGAACGAAGCCAACACCATTAAAGTAGCCACTAAGGTAAACCACGGTGAATTAGAGCAATTATTCATCGATACCTACGCACTATAATTGCCTTGTGATAATCTTAAGGGGAATGTGGTAACACATTCCCCTTTTTTATTGTCTAAAAGGTTGAGATAAAAAGGTCATGAAGTCTGCGCCAATACCAAGAAACGAGAAAGAACGGGTACAGGAACTCCTAAGTTATGACGTGCTCGACACAGATGAAGAACAATTGTTCAATGAATTGACCTTACTTGCTTCACAAATATGCGATACGCCCATCGCTTTAATCAGCTTAGTAGATCCCAACCGTCAATGGTTTAAGTCTCGTATTGGACTAGATGCCTGTGAAACTTCCCGTGAAATCGCATTCTGTTCTCACGCTATTTTGCAAGAGGATGTATTTGAGGTACAAAACGCACTGGAAGATAACCGCTTTCATGACAATCCCTTGGTAGCAGGGCCTCCTGACATCCGCTTTTATGCTGGCGCCCCACTCATAACACCTTCAGGATACGCCATAGGAACTCTGTGTACGATAGATACTAAACCTAAAGCGTTAAGCGATGCGCAAAAGGCATCGCTAAAAACACTTAGCAAGTCCGTAATTGCACATTTAGAGCTAAAAAGAAAAAACAAAGAGCTGGAACGAACAAACCAGTTCAAATCAGATTTTCTTTCCTATGTTAGCCACGAAATCAGAACGCCACTCAATGCGATTAATACGTTTAGTCATTTACTCGAAGCCGAAGCAAAACAGCTTTCACTACCCGATAACTTTGTTACGCCTTTATCTCATGTAACCAAAAGCGGTGAACGCTTGCTTGAGATAGTTAACTCAGTGCTGGATATCAATCAAATTGAAGCGGGTAAGATGCATGTTTTGCCAAGAGCGGTAAACACAGAAGATTTTTTTGCTCACCTTTTTTCACTCGCAAGTATTCGTGCACAAGACAGTAATATTCAATTTTCGTCAAGCATTGACGCATCTGTTCCCGACTCGCTGTTTTTTGACGATACCAAATTTAGCCAAATTGCCCTCAATTTGTTACTAAATGCCATTAAATTTACGCCATCCGGTAAAGCTGTTCGTACTAATGTTAAATACAAAAATGGCAACCTTGTATTTACTGTGGTCGATGAAGGTATAGGTATAAGCGAGGAAGATCAGAAACGCTTGTTTGCTCCATTTGAACGCATGGAGAATGCCCAACAAATTAAGGGGACAGGGCTGGGTCTGAACATTTCAAAACGTCTGACTGAACTTATGAAAGGCCATATTAAGGTAAGTAGTAAGCTAAACGAAGGCACCCGAATTAGTTTGACCTTACCGGTCAGTGAATTAAGTGCGAATCAATATATCGATGAACAGCCCATAGACTTAGTTGCACAAGTATTTGAAAACAAGAATGCCAATGTATTGGTGGTAGAAGATCACTATATTAACCAAGCGGTGATCAAAGCACTCTGTGACAAACTGTCTGTACCTGTCACCATTGTATGTACCGGTGAAGAAGGCATTGAGTATGTTAACACTCATGCTGTTGATTTAGTTCTAATGGATATCAATCTACCCGGTATTCAAGGCGATGAAGCAACGGTAAAAATCAAATCTACCTTTCCATCGCTACCTGTTATCGCGCTAACCGCAGATGTCATTATTGAAACTGATACTCTTCGAGAAAAGGGGTTTGACGCTGTGCTAACAAAGCCTATTGACAGTACACAACTGGTCAATACACTAAATCACCACCTTAAATGACTTTACTTTTTGTATAAACCACCGTGACCTTAAATTCTCATTTATCAAATGAAAAAGCATCCACTTCATCTCAACGTGCGCACTTGCGAAAAGCCTTACGTGTAGCCCGAAAAGCGCTTTCCGTTAACGAGCAAGAATATGCAGCACAAGCGATAGCAGAACAACTATCCTCATTTATCGCGCTCGCTCGTCCTATGAATGTTGCGGCTTATCTCTCAAATGATGGTGAAGTAAACCTCATGCCTTATATTGAACATCACTGGCAATGCTCTGAACATATACAGTTTTCACTGCCTGTTTTACACCCTGTGTGCCAAGGCCACCTGCTGTTTCTTGAATATGCGTCGCAAACGCATATGGTAAAAAACAAATACGGTATAGAAGAGCCCGTATTAGCTTGCCAACAAGTTGTCCCCACCCAACAGCTCGATATTATTCTTATGCCGCTTGTAGGGTTTGATAAATTAGGAAACCGCCTTGGTATGGGTGGCGGCTATTATGACAGAACCTTGGCATTTACGCGCAAGGTTGAACAAAAGCCCATGCTTATCGGTATTGCGCATGATGTGCAAGAAGTTGACGCATTACCAATTGCGCCGTGGGACATTCCCCTTGATGCTATCGTTACTCCAACACAAACTTTAGTGCTTTAATTCAAGCTAATGCCCAACACTGTCTTACCGTCTGCGTAAAGTGGCGAAGTTGACTAGTTATTCGTCATTTCTGTTAGTCTGAATTGGTGAATTGCGTACTTTAATTAAAGATACAACACTAACACCTTGTTTTATATGCTTTTTTATTATTGGCTTTCATATTGCTTTAGTCCTTTTGGTAACAAGAATAAGGACAACAATATGTATACTGATGAAGATTTAACGCTTGCCGTTCAGCACCACGTACTCAAACAATCCGATGTAAAACAATTTCAGCAGTTTATTGAGAAAAGCCGAAACAGCCATTCGGTAGATGAAGAGAACTTTCGATTAATTAACGGTTTTAATGATATTTTTGTCGTTATTTCCAGTGCATTGCTTCTAGCTTCATTGGCTTGGTTAGGCTATGCAGTTACTCCACCACTTGGTGGGATTGCAGTAGCCGCCGGCTCTTGGGTATTAGCCGAATACTTTGTATATAAACGCCGCATGGCATTACCTGCCATTGCCTTACTCCTTTCTTTTCTTTTGGGGCTTTTTGCTACCCCCATTTTGTTTCGACCCGAAGTAAAAGAAATTGCCTTTATTGGCTCGGGATTACTTACTACCTTTGGTGCTATTGCCCACTGGATACGCTTTCGCGTACCTATCACCGTTGCCGCAGGTGCCGCCACGCTTACCGCTGGTATTGTAGCAACAGTGCTTTATCTATTCCCTGCAACCTTGTTATTCATTAATCACATTGTATTAGGATTTGGGTTGTTGCTATTCGGCCTAGCTATGTATTGGGACAGCAAAGATACAGCAAGACAAACCCGTGCATCAGACGTGGCATTCTGGTTACACCTTATTTCAGCACCTATGATTGTGCACCCTATATTTCAAAGCTTAGGCGTACTTGAAGGCAGTGGCGACATGTTCATTTCGCTAGTTGTTTTAGCTTTGTACGTGTTACTGGCACTTATCTCTATCGCCGTTGACCGTCGTGCAATCATGGTGTCAGCATTAACCTATGTGGTGTATACCTTCTCAGCATTAATGGAAGACTTCGGCATGGTAACCTCAAGTTTTGCCGTAACTGGACTATGTATTGGTACATCTTTGCTATTACTTTCCGCTTATTGGCACAACTGTCGCCGCTGGGTTCTAAAACTTGTTCCCCATCAAATGCAATTAAGGCTTCCTGAAGCAAAAGCCTAAAAAGGTCTAAGACAAACACGTAGCATTGATAACGCAGCAAGCCTTTTACTTGCTGCGTTTTTTCTTAAAGTGTTTTTACTTACCGTGTTTTTACTTACCGTATCTTAACTGGCTTTACTTTTTTTAATGTCGTGCCAGCTCATCTTTGATTTGCATCTTGAATATAACAAAATTGATATTGCTTTGAGGTGGGTTCAATTGGCGATATCGGTTACACTTCACGCAATAATTTCTGGAGAGTAACCATGGATCAAAACGCAAAGAAACAAGCTGTAGCAAAGGCCGCTATCGACTACGTAGAGCAAGACAGTATTGTCGGTGTAGGCACAGGTTCAACTGTTAACTTCTTCATTGAAGAGCTAGGCAAAATAAAGCACAAAATTGAAGGTGCGGTTTCAAGCTCTGAAGCGTCCACTGAACGCCTAAAAGCATTGGGTATTGAAGTATTTGAACTAAACGATGTGAGCGACTTATCAGTTTACATTGATGGCGCCGACGAAGTCACCGAACACAAGCATATGATTAAAGGTGGCGGAGCAGCCCTAACCCGTGAAAAAATTGTCGCAGGTGTTGCAAAAACATTTGTGTGTATTGTGGATGAAAGCAAGCGCGTTCCTGTTCTAGGCGAATTCCCACTGCCAGTAGAAGTCATTCCTATGGCACGTTCTTTTGTAGCAAGAGAATTGGTTAAGCTTGGTGGCGATCCAGAATATCGACAAGGTGTGGTTACCGATAATGGCAATGTTATTATCGATGTTCACAATTTAGAAATATTGAACCCACGTGAACTTGAGCAGAAAATCAACAACATACCAGGCGTTGTAACCAATGGCATTTTTGCCCTGCGCGGTGCAGACATTGTCCTTTCTGCTACCGACAACGGCGTAGAAACGTATAAATAAGAAACATCGACTAAATACTACTTTCAACTTTTGGTGTTTTCTGATAATTTCCGTTTAGACGTCTAGATGTCTTAACGAAATTCATTGATGATGCGGCGAGAATACAGTAAATGTCAGCAAATAAGAGCAGCTAACTAACCAAGCAAGTAGTTATATTGATAGTTTTATAGGTACTTGTAATTAGTGACCATGTAGTGAGAACAAGGCGATGGTAATAAGGTATTTTAATACCATCCAAATACATCAGCGAGAGATAGCGAGTCCATGAGCAAAGTTTCATTAGAGAAAGACAAGATCCGAATTTTGTTACTAGAAGGTGTTCACCACAGTGCATTGGAAACACTTAAAAGCAACGGTTACAGCAACATTGAGTTTCTTAAGACATCGCTTCCAGAAGACGAGTTAATAGAAAAGATTAAAGATGCACACTTTGTCGGTATTCGCTCTCGTACTCAAATTACCGAAAATGTCGTTGAAGCAGCGCAAAAGTTGGTTGCGATTGGCTGTTTCTGTATTGGAACAAACCAGGTTGATCTGGAAGCAACGCAGCGTCGCGGCATTCCTGTTTTCAATGCCCCTTTTTCGAATACTCGCTCGGTGGCTGAATTAGTATTAGGGCAAATTATTCTACTACTTCGCCAAGTGCCTAGTAAAAACGCCAAAGCACACCGTGGTGAATGGGAAAAAACCGCAGTCGGCTCCTATGAGGCACGCGGCAAAACACTGGGTATTATTGGTTACGGCCACATCGGTACACAGCTTAGTATTCTTGCTGAGCACCTTGGTATGCGTGTTCAATTCTTCGATATTGAAGATAAACTCGTGCTGGGTAACTCTGCACAGGTTAAATCGCTAGAGAAATTGTTAAGTACCTCTGATGTTGTCTCACTTCATGTTCCTGAAACGCCGCAAACGCAAAACATGATTGGCGCCGAGCAGCTTTCTCAAATGAAAAAAGGCAGCATTTTAATCAATGCGTCTCGCGGAACTGTTGTGGATATCGATGCGTTAGCAAATGCGTTGGAAACGGGTCACCTAAATGGAGCTGCCATTGACGTATTCCCTGTGGAGCCAAAGTCGAACACAGAAGAGTTCCAATCGCCGCTTCGCAAATTCGACAATGTTATCCTGACACCACACGTAGGTGGTAGCACGCAGGAAGCACAAGAAAATATCGGTATTGAAGTAGCAGGTAAATTAGCGAAGTACAGTGACAATGGCTCTACATTGTCTGCCGTTAACTTCCCTGAGGTATCCTTGCCAGAGCACACTGGCCGTTCGCGCTTATTGCATGTGCACAAAAACCAGCCAGGTATTCTTACACAAATTAACCAAGCCTTTGCAGAAAAAGGCATCAACATTGAAGCACAGTACCTGCAAACCAATGCTGAAATTGGTTACGTGGTAGTGGATGTCAAAGAAGATCGCGGTTATGAAGCGCTGGCCGAATTACAGCAAATTGAAGGTACAATCAAAACCCGTATTCTTCATTAATATCACTAAGCCTGTAGAGCGCATATAGATTACATCTTGATGCGCGCTACACACCATATATAAAAAAACGCTGCCTAGTTAATATTGCCTAGTGCAGCGTTTTTTATTTTTATCATGGGTTTGACAAGTATGTTGAAATAAACTGTGTTTAGAAGAAATTGTAAACCAAGCTAACTGCTGTTTCAGTGTCTAGCTTCTCAACATTGTTCGCAACGTTACTGTTGTGGTCAAGTTTGAACGACAAACGCATTGAAAGGTTACCGCTAATGGTGGCGGTTAATGCTGACTCAGCTCTTGATTTGGTATTGTCAGAACCGATTTCAGTACTTACTGTTTGTGTAAACTTGGCAGTATCCGAAATCTTCCACGAATATGCAGACGATGCACGAACAATCACACTATCGAAGCTTTCACCGTCTTGGGTTTCAATAAATGAATAACCCGGACCAATTGAGTACTCTAAAGTATGCTTTTTGCTTTTTAATACTTTTTGGTTCCAACCCGCAGCGATTGTGGCTTGATAATTAAAGTTACTGAAGCGGTCGTCTTCGTATGAAGCAAAGCCAAACAAGCGATAATCAGGATTTTCTAGCTTGTAGTTACCTTGCGCAGAAGCAAAGAATTTTTGCGCTGAAGTAAACTCAACATCTTCACCATCAGAGCCTTCAACCGTCTCTTGCTTATACAAGCCTTCGATGGCGTAGTCGTTACTCCAATCTTCTAGTTCTTGGTGCGCATTGATACCAGCGGTAATTGACGTTGTTTCAGTGTTACCCGTTGTAGAGATGAAACCAAGCTCACCTTCCATCGTAAACGGCTTTACGTCGTCTTCAGCGAATACAGCTGGCGTGAGAGAAATTGCAACTAAAGATGCAAGCACTTGCTTTTTCATTGAACAATCCTATTGATTATCGATCCATTTATTGTACTTACACCTAACATATTGTTAGGCGGTACAACGCAAAATTGTGAAGACACTCTCTTCCAAAGGTGCTGATATTATAACCAACACCCAAACGAGTGGCGCAGTGTAACGACTTTACATACGCAGTCAATGTATTAGCGCTAAAAAGCCCTATCTTGAAGGGTATATCAAGTATGTTGCTAGAAAAACTGGTAAACCAAAGCGACCGAGGTTTCGGTACTGAGTGGATCAACGTTCTCGGCTGTATCCGTCTCGTGATTCAAAATAAACGACAACTTCATCGCTAAAGAGCCAAAAACATTTGCCGACAATGACGTTTCTGAACGCGATTTGGTATTTTCGTCACCCGCTTCAGTACTTACAAACTGTCTTAGTTTCGCCCCAGAACTCCAGTGATATTTATATTCAGCAGAGGCACGAACAATAATGCCGTCATTGACCAAATTATCATTCGCAGATTCTGCTTCAATAAAGGTATAACCCGGCCCAATACTGTAACGAAACTCACTGTCTTCATCCCGCCATAGTCGTTGCGACCACCCAGCAGCCAGTGAAGCTCGATGATCATAACCAGTAAATTGATCGTCTTCATAGTCACCGTACATAAAAAGACGGCGGCCAGGTGTATGTAATTTGTAGTCAAATTGAGCACTGGTATAGAAGCGCTGTGCACTTACATTTCGTTTAGTTGTGGCCGTACCACTTTCCTTATAAAGAAGCTCGGAAAAATAAACGCTGGACCAGTTTTGAGTCTCATGATCTGCATTAACGGCAGCTTTGACGCTGGCAGCCGACGTATTGCCAGTGTTAATCAATACGCCTAGCTCGCCATCAAGACTAAAACGAGGAATTTCATCATCAGTGTCAGACGAAAAATCAGCGTGATATAACGTTTGAATGAGATCTTTCGCATGTACTGTAAAGTTCGCGCAAAAACACGCAATGACAAATAAAGTTATGCGAAAAACAAGTTTATTGAACATGTTCAGATTTACGTTTTGTTTATCGTTATTAGTTTACGCGTTTGCTAGCGCCTAACCAAACCAAGCGCCGCATGGCCATAGATACGTTAAATAAGGCCAATACTAAGACTAAAACTCTTTGCTTTACTGTTTAACTTGCTAGCGACATTATTCGAACAGAGACTATTGAATAAGTGATGAGACCTTACTTGTCTCTACTTCCGCATACTCTGCAGAGTTATTAATCACTTCCATATCTAAATCAATGTTATTTGCTATCTCAGATGTAAACAGTGCAATGTCACCATATCTTTGGGACTCTAGTTGATTGATGGTTATGCGACTCGCTAACGCAAGTACACTAACATCAACGTCAACCGCTTGGCGACTAACATCATTCATATGCGTCACCGGGTAATAAAGCCCTAAAGGAAGTTTCCAGTTTTCCAGTATGATACCGCTGCAATGTGCAAACGTAAAACCAAAATGTGACGCTTGCCTATCCCAAGGTAACGCATCTTTTTCATCATTTAAATAAGTTGTGTAGCGCTTAGGCGCGCGTTTAGCGACAACTAATTCACTTAAATTCTGCAGCATTCCCATGACAAAGAATCGTTCAGCACCACGCAAATTCAAGCGCATCGCCAAGCTTTTTGCCACCATACCGCAGTAAACCGAAGCATTCCAATGCTTATCGATGTCGATGAGGTCAGTTTGAAAACGTTTAAATGCCGTACTTGCCGTCTCGGCTATTACTAAGTTATACAGCGCTTCTCCACCAATCACATTAATGGCTTTTGAGACAGACTCTATCTGTGATGGAAACCGAAACAGTGAACTATTCGCCAATCGCAATACTTTGGCTGTCAGTGACGGGTCAATACCTATTAAGTTACCGATATCATCAGCACTTGAACGCGGATCATCCAAGGTAGCACGCAGGCGAATACAAACATCTGGAAGCGTAAATGATTTAGCGGCAAACGCTGCGTATTTTTCTAACAACATCAAATAACTCTCAACTTATAATATAGGCCATTGCCTTCATCATGGCTTCCCACACTAATTGGCAATGGGTAATTGCGTATTGCAGTTTACTGGGGCTCATCAAACAACGAGAATTGTTCACCACTGTCGTTATTGTCTGACATCCCCTTTTTGCGTTCACGAGCTAAAACCGCTTGCTTCCTTCTTGCGCACGCACTAACAATTTTACGCTTTGTGGCATCATCAACCTTTAGCCAGTACAAACGTTCATCTCTACTGCGAAAGCACCCTTTGCAAAATCCGCGAGGGCCTGATTCACACACACCAATGCAAGGGCTAGGAATGTCAAAAAATTCCAATTGCTCTGCATGAGGATTGTGCTCTGTCACGTCAATTACTCGCGTTTTACAAAAGGTCTGAATGAAGTTGGTACATACATCCTTATCTAAACAATAGTAAACGTCTACTCAAACACGCTAACTTTCGTCACAATTATACATCAGTACCGTTATATTGTTAGCGAGTAAGGGTTTTCTAAGCACACAAAAGTTATAAATTTATAAACCACACAGCTAACGGGTAGCTTAGTCAATTAGGGTATAATCTATGGTTGATACCACACGCACTTTCTTAATGTGTGGATGATGACTATCGCGACTACTTATACTGAATTGACCTTGATTGGCCCGTTTGATTTTGCCAAGTGTGCTCTTTGAATCCATTGCAAATTTCTCTGCAACTTCTCTGGCATTGAGCGTAGCTTCTTCAATCATAGCTGGCTTCACTTCATTTAAGCGGGTAAACACATAATCAGGTTGAGCGCGATAGCTTTGCTCAGAGAGAACAACGCCCGTTTTTATTAACTCACCAATTTGCTGCATCAGCAGCCTTACTTTTTCAACCTCTTCAGAAAAAACCGTCACTGTTTGAATAGCACTATAACGAAATGGCGCACCGTCGTTGCTGCCATATTGCTGTGCAAGCTTGTCAGTAATCTCCGGTTTACCAATAGTAATACTTTCTTCTGATACACCTTTACTTTTCAGAAAGTTAGCGACATTTTGACTATTCTTAGCAATGTTGTCATAAAGCGCGGGTAAATCATTACCTGCATCGACAAACTGAATGGGCCAAATTACTTGATCAGCAATGTACTCTTTTTCAGACAAGCCCTTTACCGTTACAACCCTGTCCCAGGTTTGCATGTCATTTACCGCTGAAGATAGGGTTGACCCTAATAAACCTAACGCCACTATCATTCCAAGGGCAATAATACTTGCCGCACCTACTTTCATTTGTATCTCCTTTGTAAAACCTGCTTGTATAAAAAACAGGTAATTGCACATCGATGCCTTTAAAGCTAACTCACAATATAAGCTTTCAAGTTGTATAAAACGAGATGAAACCTGCTCAATGGTGGCAAAAAAAAGGCCACTCAAATGAGTGGCCAAAAGGAGCCCCATACGGGGCACGCTTGGGTAGACGGGTAATTAACCTTTGCGTTTCAACAAGTAATAAAATACAGGTGTAAGAATTAAGCCAAAGAAGGTTACGCCAATCATGCCAGAGAAGACGGCGACGCCCATGGCTTGACGCATCTCTGCCCCAGCACCAGTAGAGATAACCATTGGTAGTACCCCCATAATGAATGCTATAGATGTCATCAATATTGGGCGAAGACGCAAACGACTTGCTTCTTTGATGGCTGACAGTGCATCCATGCCGTTGTCTTGAAGTTCTTTGGCAAATTCGACAATCAGAATTGCATTCTTAGTCGCAAGACCTACCAATACAATAAGTCCAATTTGGGTAAAGATATTGTTGTCTCCACCGTAAACTTGAACACCGATGAGCGCGCTTAGTAATGTCATTGGTACAATGAGAATAATTGCCAGTGGCAAACGCAGACTCTCGTATTGCGCAGCCAGAACTAAGAACACCAGCAACACAACCAATGGAAAAACAAAAGCCGACGCATTACCCGCTAGAATTTGCTGATAGGTCAATTCTGTCCATTCGTAAGTCATCCCCAAAGGTAGCGTTTCTGCCAAAATTTCTTCAATAGCCGCTTTCGCTTGGTCTGATGAATACCCTGGTGCTGCTGCGCCATTCACTTCCGCAGTAATATAACCGTTGTAATGCATAACTCGGTCTGGGCCTGCACTGTGCTCAATGTTTAAGAATGAGCCCAATGGGATCATTTCACCCTGTGTATTGCGAATTTTGAACTGGGTAATGTTCTCTATATCTTGACGATATTGCGCATCAGCTTGCACATTTACCTGATAAGTCCGGCCAAATAAATTGAAGTCATTTACATAAAGTGAGCCCAGATAAGCTTGAAGCGTGGTAAACAAGGTATCGATATTTACGCCTTGGCTAACCGCTTTCTCGCGATCCACATCGACATCGAGCTGAGGTACAGCAACAGTAAAACTGGTGAAAGCATCAGTAAGTGCAGGGTGAGCCCATGCTTTGCCAATTACTTCTTGTGTTACGCGCTCCAGTTCTTCAAATCCGAGGTTACCTCTGTCTTCAATTTGAAGGCGGAACCCGCCAATTGTACCTAATCCCATCACCGGTGGCGGTGGGAAAATAGCAACAAACGCGCCTTTAATAGAACCGAAATTCTGGTTAAGCTGCGCCGCAATGGCCCCTCCAGACAAATCTGGCGTAGTTCTTTGATCAAAGCTAGTTAGTGCGGCAAATAACACGCCCGAGCTTGGACTATTAGTGAACCCATTGATGTTAAGACCAGGAAAGGCTATTGCATCTTCAACGCCAGGGTGCTCCATTGCAATACGCGACATTTCACGCATCACTGCTTCTGTTCTATCAAGACTTGCCGCATTAGGTAGCTGAGCAAATGCAACTAAATACTGTTTATCCTGAGGCGGCACATAGCCTGTCGGTGTATTAGCAAACTGGAAGTAAGTTAACCCCAACAACCCCGCGTATAACACCATTACAATGCTACTTTTACGAACAAGGCCACCCACAGCGCCCGTGTACTTCTTTGCGCCACGGTCAAAGAATCGGTTGAACGGTGCAAAGATGAAACGACCGAATACTTTGTCCATACCTTGAGTCAGCCAATCATTTGCTTTACCGTGAGGCTTCAATAACAGTGCAGACAATGCAGGACTTAGTGTTAGCGAGTTAATTGCAGATATTACAGTTGAGATAGTAATAGTAAGAGCGAACTGTTTGTAGAATTGTCCCGTTAAGCCACTCATAAATGCCGTTGGAACAAATACCGCTGCCAATACTAATGTTGTGGCAATAATAGGCCCAGTCACTTCTTTCATAGCTTGTACGGTAGCTTCAAATGGCGCTTTGCCTTCTGAAATATTACGCTCCACGTTTTCCACTACAACAATAGCATCGTCAACAACAATGCCTATAGCCAATACCAAGCCAAACAGTGATAACGCGTTTAGTGAAAATCCCATCAATTGCATGAACGCAAATGTACCGACCAAAGAAATAGGTACTGCAACTAACGGTATTATTGATGCACGCCACGTTTGAAGAAACAGCACAACAACCAGTACCACCAGCAGTATTGCTTCTAAAAGCGTTTTGACTACTGCTTCGATTGAACCGCGAACAAATACGGTAGGATCGTACGCGATTTGGTACTCCAGCCCATCGGGGAATACTTTCGATAACTCTGCCATGCGAGCGCGCACATCATCAGATATTTGGATCGCATTAGAGCCAGGTGCTTGGAAAATAGGTATGGCAGCCGCTGCGTTATTGTTGATTAACGAACGTAGAGCATAAAAATCTGAACCAAGTTCTATTCGAGCCACGTCTTTAAGGCGCGTGATTTCACCGTTTGAACCTGTTTTGACAATAATATTTTCAAACTCAGTTTCGTCTTTTAAACGACCGCGCACATTGATAAGCAGCTGAAATTCACTGGTTCCGGTTGGTTGCGCCCCAAGACTTCCCGCTGCTGCTTGTTGGTTTTGATCGGCAATCGCACCAATAACATCACCTGGGTTCATTTGTAGTGCGGCAAGCTTATTGGGATCTAACCACACACGCATACTAAACTCACCTGCGCCAAACAAACGCACCTGACCTACGCCATCAATACGCGCCAATTCATCTTTGACGAATTGATCAGCATAGTTCGACAGATACAACATGTCATAACGATTATCAGGCGACGTTAGGTGAACAACCATGGTTAAATCGGGGGATGATTTTTCGGTTACTACACCCAATCGCTGTACTTCTTGTGGAAGACGAGGCGTAGCGCGATTTACTCGGTTTTGTACCAAGGTCGTTGCTTCATCAGGATCGGTTCCAATAGCAAACGTTATGGTTAATGTCATACGTCCATCACTGGTTGCCTGAGAAGACATGTACAACATGTTTTCGACACCATTGATTTCTTGCTCTAGGGGTGTTGCTACTGTTTCAGCGATAATTTCTGGGTTTGCACCTGGGTAGTTGGCTGTAACCACTACGGTGGGTGGCACTACTTCAGGATATTCTGTTATAGGTAGCTGCCATACTGCAATGGCCCCTCCTATAAAAATCAGTAGTGACAGTACACCCGCAAAAATTGGGCGACTGATAAAGAATTGCGAAATGTTCATTACTTAAGACCTGCTGTAGCTGTGCTGGCAGAAAAAGTACCGCCAGACAAAACATCTTCAATCTGCGACATGTTGCTTGTTAATTCAGTAGCGCTATCTACACGAGACTGCCAATCAGACAAGTTAGCCAATGTTGCTTCATCACCCATAGGTACTTCGTTCGCCGCTACCGGAGCACCAGGGCGGACACGTTGAAGCCCATCAACAACAATGGTGTCATTGGCATGTAGACCATTTTTGATAATACGCATGCTGCCTATTTTGTCGCCCAGTGTAACTTCGCGGTATTCCACTTTGCTCTCGTCATTCACAACCAAAACAAATTTGTTGTTCAGGTCTGTGCCAATAGCACGCTCTTGAATAAGTATTCCTTGGTCAGTGGTATCACCCGCCAGTTTAAGATGGGCAAACAAACCTGGGATTAAACGCCCTTCTTCGTTGTTGAAAGCGGCTCTAACGCGAAGGGTTCCCGTGTTGCCGTTGACTTGATTGTCGATAAAATCAATTTGGCCCCAATGGTTGTATTCCGACTCATTAGCAAGTCGCATTGCCACTGGTTGTTCGTGCACTGCTGCTGACGCATTTTCGCCATTACTGATATAGTTTAAGTAAGTCTGCTCATCAATATCGAAATACGCATAAAGCTGGTCAGTCGATACAATACGAGTAAGCTCTGTTTGACCTGCAGTGACAAAGTTACCTTCGGTGATATTAGCGCGAGAAATACGACCTGAAATAGGCGCTTCAACACGCGCGAAACCACGATTTAGGCGAGCCACTTCAAGTGCTGCTTGTGTTTGATTTAAGCTAGCTAAAGCTTGGTTTTTCTCGGCAAGACGCGCATCAAGCACTTCTTCTGATACAGCTTGAGTTTTACGAAGCTTGTGAGCTCGGTTGTAGTTTTGCTCAGCAAGTTGAACACGGCTTTTCGCCTCTTCAAGCTGTGCTGTTAGGCGAGATACTTCAGCTTTAAACGTGCGATTATCGATAAGAAACAAGGTTTGACCTTGCTCTACAAACTCACCTTCTTTGAATGCAACAAAGTCGATGTATCCTGAAACTCGTGGACGAAGGGCCACAATTTGTGGAGATTCCAATCGACCGGTGAAGTTATCCCACTCTGTTAGGCGTTGCGATACAACAGTTGCAACATCAACAGGGACACCTGCATTTGCATGCATCATCTGACTAGGATCCTGCTCGTCACTACCGCATGCAGCGACAAGCGCAGTTAGGCTAACGATGGCCAATAAACGGGTAAAAGTTTTCATTGCAAGATTCTCTCTAACGGTTCTGCTAAATTCGATGAACGCATTATGGAGGAGCTCAAACAATAAAAATAATTATCTTTTAATATGAAACACATCACATCATGTTATATATTAAAAAACAGACAACCAGAGCTAGCTCATTGAAAGGTGAATTGATAGAAAGCTCACCATTGTCTTTTAAAATAACCTTATATGAAGCAGTAACTTAGGAAACTCGTGTGATACGAGACTACAGGTTGACACTGTTATTCGTCGCATTCATTTGATAGGTGAATGTATTTAGATATAACCTATAATTAAACTTTACTAATGTGATATTTCAATTGTCAGAAATAAGAGTAGAAAACCCTCTACCGCATGGATGCGGTAGCGGAGCTCCCATGGACGGGTTTACGGCGAGTTTACAGAGTGCTTTTTTCTAATAGTTTGAACAATTTTATTCAATGCCTCCCCACTGAAGGAGACGATGATGCGTCCACATGATTTAAATTTATTAATGATTTTTGATGCCATTATGACTGAAGGTGCCATCACCCGTGCTGCAGATAGACTTGCTATGACTCAACCTGCCGTGTCAAACGCTCTATCGAGAATGCGAACGGCATGGAAAGACGAGCTATTTGTCAAAGATGGGCGCGGTATTCAACCCACGTCGTACGCCAAGAACCTGTGGAGCCAAATTCAAGGTCCTTTGGGCGAACTTGAGGTAGCAGTAAACCCCACTGATTTTAATCCAGCCACAGCTAAACGCACGTTTCGTATTGCAGCTACCGATAGCATAGTTTCGATGGTATGGGGACCACTTCGAAAAGTCATTGAAAACGAAGCGCCAGGTATCAATATTCATGCTATCCCCAACTACGATATGCAGACTGACAAAATTCTAAAAGACGCGGAAGCAGAGCTTACCTTCTCGAAATATCAAGAACTTGGATCTGTTATACGTGCAGAGCATGTTTTAGATCCTAGTTGGGTCGTAGTAATGCGCCCCGATCACCCATTGGCTAAGTCACAACTGAGTCTTGAAGATTTTGTCGCGGCTGATCATCTATTGGTATCTGTTACGGGTGATGTTACTGGGCCGACCGACCAAGTGCTCGCGAATTTGGGTCTCAAACGACGTGTGGCGATGTCGGTGAATGAGTTTTACAATGCCCCTCCCCTATTAAAAGAAAGCAATCTAATCTGTGTAGCACCTTCACTAGTAATGGAGAAGGAAATATTCTCTGGTGAACTTGCCGTATTTGAGACGCCCATTGAAATCGTGAGCTCCTCACTTTCTGTCATGTGGCACAAGCGCCAAGATCAAGATGCAGGTTTACAATGGCTGCGTAGACTGGTTGTTAAGTTCATCCGCGAACGAGCCGAGCGCCACGAGATGCTACTGTCTCAGTGTTGCCGTAAGGCGTATTGTGAAGAGACTGTTAAGCGCTTTATGCAACAACGCAATATGGATTGTAATGAATTTACACCCGCTCATTTGAAAAAAGATGAAGGTAACAAGGAAATTCGTAGTGAGATTAAAAAGATAACCGCATAATGTAGTACCAATAGAGGGGTTATAGAAAAAGGGTTAAGAAGACACACAGCCCTGCTCTGCAAGCCACTTAAACCCTTCTTCATCACTACTGCAAAATAGGTATGGCATGCTGGCTTTTTTGAATACACGGGCTAATTGTTGTACGACCATAGCAGGGATCTTTGCCCCATCTGCGATTACTGCGCAGCCACGCATACCAATTTTCATCCGCTCTTGTAATGACGCGACTAACAGCGCTTCCGTTTCAGGTGTTAACACGCCAGTTCCATGTATTGAGCCCAAGAACCCCCAAGATGCGCCTTGTAGTGGCTGAACAAGTGAGACCACATCCGCATGATATTGCTTCATCATATTCTCTGTAGCAACACCAGTAAATTCGGCCTTAATGACATGACCTTCCAACGTAATTGTATATTCGCCATGTTTAAACAGTGTTTTAGTAGAAGAAGGATGAGCACTTGAAGTGTTTTGCATTGCAACCTTGTATGCGTGTATAGCGTTATGCTGATTAAACGTAAAAAGCGGAGAGTCTAAATGAAAAATAATCGAGGTAAATCAGCAATTAGTATAACTCCTGCTTTTAGGAGGTCACTTCAACAAAAAACCCGCTAAAAGCGGGTCTTTTACTTCTTCAAGAAAACGTTCTTATTTCTTTTTCTTTGCTTTCGGGTTTGGTAGGTCAGTAATGCTTCCTTCGAAGATTTCAGACGCAAGACCAATAGATTCGTTAAGCGTTGGGTGAGCATGAATAGTTAGTGCAACGTCTTCAGCATCTGCACCCATTTCAATCGCAAGACCAATTTCACCCAGCATTTCGCCTGCGTTCGTACCAACCATAGCACCACCGATTACACGGCCAGTGTCTTTGTCGAAGATCATCTTCGTCATACCGTTAGTGGCATCAGAAGCAATAGCACGACCAGAAGCTGCCCATGGGAATACCGCTGTTTCGTAGCTTACGCCTTGCTCTTTCGCTTCTTTTTCAGTTAAACCAACCCAAGCAACTTCTGGCTCAGTGTATGCAACTGAAGGAATAGCACGTGGGTCGAAGTAGTGCTTCTGTCCAGCAATCACTTCTGCGGCAACATGGCCTTCGTGAACTGCTTTGTGCGCAAGCATTGGCTGACCTACAAGGTCACCAATTGCGAAAATGTGGTCAACGTTAGTACGCATTTGCTTATCAACGTTAATAAAGCCACGGTCGTCAACATTAACGCCAGCAGCTTCAGCACCAACTAGCTTACCGTTTGGCTTACGACCAACAGCAACAAGTACTTTGTCATAGCGAACTGGCTCAGCAGGCGCGTTTTTGCCTTCAAAAGTTACATACAAGCCATCGTCTTTTGCTTCAACCGCTGTCACTTTGGTTTCAAGCATAATGTTAAACTTGTCTTTGTAGTCTTTCATGAATACTTTCATGATGTCTTTGTCAGCCGCTGGAATTAGCTGATCTAAGAACTCAACAACGTCAATTTGTGAACCAAGCGCTTCGTATACAGTACCCATTTCTAGACCGATGATACCACCACCTAGCACTAGCATTTTCTCTGGGATATCTTTCATTTCCAGCGCACCGGTAGAATCAATTACGCGGTCGTCTTTTGGGATGAAAGGCAGGCTAACTGGCTCAGAGCCCGCAGCAATAATTGCTTTTTCAAAAGTAATAGTAGTAACGTCGTCACCATTTTTTACTTCTAGCGTGTTTGCACCAGTGAATTTACCAAAGCCTTGTACATGCTTAGTTTTACGCATTTTAGACATACCGCCAAGACCGTTTGTTAGCTGCTTAACAACGCCATCTTTGTATGCACGAATTTTGTCTAAATCGATGGTAGGCTCGCCAAACGTTACACCGTGGCTTGCAAGGTGCTTCGCTTCTTTCATCACTTTAGCTACGTGAAGAAGGGCTTTTGAAGGAATACAGCCAACATTAAGACAAACACCACCAAGGGTTTCGCGAGAGTCAACGATAACTGTTTCAATACCTAAATCAGCTGCACGAAATGCTGCTGAATAACCGCCAGGGCCGCCGCCCAATACCACCAATTGCGTTTTAATTTCGCTCATTGTGAACCTCAATCCTGTTCTTGTAGGGTTGTGCTATTAGATTTGCCTAATAGCATAACCTAAATCCCACCAAATGGGCTTATAAAATCGTCGAAAACCTCACTGATATTGTAAACGTTTTCGACCTTTTATTTAAAGTATGATTCTGCGCAAGTCCGTAAGATTTGCGGCAACTTCAGTAGAGAACCTTGCACCTACCGCACCATCGATAACGCGGTGATCGTAAGACAAGCTCAGCGGCACCATCAAACGCGGTTCAAAGTCTTTGCCGTTCCACTTAGGCTTCATCTCAGACTTAGACACACCTAATATGGCGACTTCCGGCGCATTTACAATAGGTGTAAATGCTGTTCCACCAATGCCACCTAAACTAGAGATAGTGAACGTACCGCCTTGCATGTCGGCAGCTTTAAGCTTGCCTTCACGGGCTTTCTTAGACGTTTCAATAAGCTCTTGTGATAACTGTTCGATACCTTTCTTGTTCACGTCACGAATAACGGGAACAACAAGACCTCCAGGTGTTTCTACTGCAATACCAATGTTGATGTACTTCTTGATGATCAAACTTTCACCGTCATCAGATAGTGATGAGTTGAACACCTCGTACTTTTCAAGCGCCTTTGCTACTGCTTTCATAACGAACACAAGTGGCGTGATCTTAAGACCAGACTTGATTTTCGCATGATACGCATTTTGCTCTTTGCGGAACTCTTCAACATCAGTGATATCCGCTTCGTCAAACTGTGTAACGTGCGGAATAGTCGCCCAGTTGCGATGTAGGAATGGACCAGAAATTTTCTGGATACGCGATAATGGCTGCTCTTCAATTTCGCCAAACTTGGCGTGATCTACTGGTTTCACGGGAACAATTTGAAGTACGTTATCCCCCACTGGTGCGCTAGCAGATGCTGAAGTACTGCGCGGCTTCGCAAGTTCTGCTTTCACATAAGCTTGAACATCTTCTTTCAAGATACGATTTTTCGGGCCAGTGCCACTTACTTGGGTAAGATCAACACCGAACTCTCGAGCGATTCGACGAACTGAAGGTGACGCATGCGCTTTACCTTTGCCTTTTGCTTCAGGAGCTGGAGGCACAGGAGAGCGATTTTGCGACGCCTGTTGCTGTGACGCAGAAGTACTTTCTTTTGAGGCTGAAGGCTCTTGCTTAGGTGCTTCAGCAGGTTTTTCAGCTTTAGGCGCTAATGACCCGCCGCCATTGGTTTCAAGCTTAACCACTAATGTGCCTTGCTTAACCTTATCGCCTGCTTTAATAAAGACTTCTTTGATAGTACCAGCGTGAGTTGAAGGTACATCCATGGTAGCTTTATCAGTTTCTAGCGTAATTAGGCCGTCTTCTTTTTCAACGGTATCACCCACTGATACAAGCACATCAATAACATCAACTTCGCCATCTTCACCAATATCAGGGACGGCAACTTCAATTGTTTCGCTACTTGACGCTGCTGCAGGTGCTGACGCTTGTTCAGCGCTTTCTTGCTGTGCTGGAGCTGGTGCTTCTGAAGAATCACTTGACGTTGAACCAGAGCCTGCAACTTCAAGCTTGATGACAACCGTGCCTTCTTTCACTTTATCACCGGTGCTAATGAATACTTCTTTCACTGTACCTGCGTGTGTCGATGGTACATCCATCGTCGCTTTATCTGTTTCTAGCGTGATAAGCCCATCTTCTTTCTCAATGGTGTCACCCACAGAAACCAATACGTCGATAACGTCAACTTCGCCGTCTTCACCAATATCTGGTACAGCGACTTCAATGACTTCGCTGCCAGACGCTGCCGGCGCAGCCTCTGACTTGCTTTCTTCTTTTGGTGCTTCTTGTGCTGGTGCTTCTTGCTTAGGCGCTTCTTCTGAAGATGACTCTTCAGAAGCGCTCTCACCGCCTGCAACTTTCATTTCGCCGATAACATCGCCTTCTTTAATTTTATCGCCTACCGATACCGACAAGCTTACAATCTCACCTTCAAACGGTGCGGGGATGTCCATAGACGCTTTGTCACTTTCAACAGTAACCACGCCTTCGTCTGCCTCAATGGTGTCGCCTACGGCAACACATAGCTCGATAACTTCAACTTCGTCACCGCCTACATCGGGTACGATAATCTTTTGAATATCTGACATATGTAAAATACCTTATTTGGCTACGCGTAAAGTGGGTTAAGTTTTTCAGCGTTAATATCAAAACGCTTAATGGCTTCTGCTACCACTTTCTTCTCAACATCGCCGCGTTGCGCCAATTCGTAAAGTGATGCAACCACAATGTATGACGCATTAACTTCAAAGTGAGTACGCAAGTTTTCGCGACTGTCACTTCGACCGAAACCATCTGTACCTAGGCAGCGGTATTCAGTATCAATAAACGCGCGAACTTGATCTGAGTAGCTCTTCACATAGTCAGTTGCAGAAATCGCAGGACCCGCGTCTTTCGTAATCACCTGACCAATGTAAGGTACTTTTTGCTCGGCTTCTGGGTTAAGCATGTTCCAACGCGCTACGTCTTGACCTTCACGAGCAAGCTCATTGAACGAGGTTACTGAGTAAACATCAGAAGAAATATTGTAATCTTCACTCAAAATTTGTGCAGCTTTGCGCACTTCATTCAAAATTGTGCCAGAGCCCATCAGCTGAACATTAAGCTTAGCTTTTTCGTTCTCGACGCGCTCAAGTTTGTAAATACCTTTAATGATTTGCTCTGCCACATCATCACCTTCTGGCATTTCTGGATGATGGTAGTTTTCATTCATCAAGGTTAGGTAATAGAAGATGTTTTCGTTATTACCGTACATGCGACGTAAACCGTCTTGAATAATAACCGCTACTTCGTAACCGTATGTTGGGTCGTAAGTAACACAGTTAGGAATTAAGTTAGCCTGAACATGAGAGTGACCATCTTGGTGCTGTAAACCTTCACCATTTAGTGTGGTTCTACCGGCTGTTGCACCTAGAAGGAAACCGCGTGCTTGGCTGTCGCCTGCCGCCCATGCAAGGTCACCAACACGTTGGAAACCAAACATTGAGTAATAAATATAGAAAGGGATAGTGGTTGCATTACACGTTGAGTAAGACGTACCTGACGCTACCCATGATGCCATTGCACCTAGCTCATTAATACCTTCTTGCAGTACTTGACCTTTCTTATCTTCGCGATAGTAAGCTACTTGGTCGGCATCTTGCGGTACGTACTTTTGGCCTTCATTCGCGTAAATACCAACCTGACGGAATAGACCTTCCATACCAAAGGTACGCGCTTCATCAGGAATAATTGGTACAATACGCTTACCAATCTTCTTGTCTTTCAACAATGCGTTGAGCACACGTACAAAGGTCATGGTTGATGATACTTGACGGTCACCAGAACCTTTAAGAATGGCGTCAAATGCGCTTAGCTCAGGAATTTCAAGCTGTTCTTCTGCTTGTTCTCTGCGCGAAGGTAAGTAACCACCTAACGCTTCACGACGCTCGCGAAGATACTTCATTTCTTCACTGTCTTCGTCAAACTTGAAGTAAGGTAAGTCAGCAACTTTTTCGTCGGCTACAGGAATGTTGAAGCGATCGCGGAACTGTTTAATTGAATCCACGTCCATTTTCTTCACGTTGTGCGCAACGTTTTGCGCTTCACCTGAACGACCAAGGCCGAAACCTTTTACCGTTTTAGCTAGAATTACCGTTGGACGCCCTTTGGTATCAATGGCTTTTTGATAAGCTGCGAATACTTTTACTGGGTCGTGTCCACCACGATTTAGACGCCAGATGTCGTCGTCTGACATGTTTGCCACAAGCGCCGCTGTTTCAGGGTACTTGTTAAAGAAGTTTTCACGGGTGTACTTGCCGCCTTTGGCTTTACAGTTTTGATATTCACCGTCTACCGTTTCACCCATAAGCTGAATAAGCTTGCCAGATTTATCACGGGCAAGAAGTTCATCCCAATAACTTCCCCAAATAACCTTTACCACTTCCCAGCCTGCGCCGCGGAACGTGCCTTCAAGTTCTTGAATAATTTTGCCGTTACCACGTACAGGACCGTCTAGACGCTGCAGGTTACAGTTGATAACAAACGTTAGGTTGTCTAGGCCTTCACGAGACGCAAGGCCAATTGCACCCAAGCTCTCTGGCTCATCACACTCACCATCACCCATGTAGCAGTATACGCGCTGATCTGAACAATCTTTAATACCGCGGTTTGTCAGGTACTTAAGGAAACGTGCAGTATAAATAGCTTGAAGTGGGCCAAGACCCATCGATACTGTCGGGAACTGCCAGTAATCTTTCATTAAATGAGGGTGAGGATATGACGATAGACCATCGCCCGCACACTCTTGACGGAAGTTATTAAGCTGCTCTTCGGTCAGATTGCCTTCGATAAATGAACGTGCGTAAATACCAGGAGAGATGTGACCTTGAGAAAAGATAAAGTCGCCACCTTGATTTTCATTGGGTGCTTTAAAGAAATGGTTGAACCCCACATCGTAAAGCATGGCAGATGACGCGAAGCTACCAATGTGACCACCAAGTTCCAGTTCTTTTTTCGATGCACGCAATACAATCATCAATGCGTTCCAGCGAATTGCCGCACGAATACGCGCTTCAATTGTCAAGTCGCCAGGCATTTTCGGCTCTTGTGCGGCAGGAATGGTGTTGATGTAGGCAGTCGTTGCATCATACGGTAGATGCGCGCCGCTGCGACGCGCTTTATCAATAAGCTTTTCGAGCAAGTAATGTGCGCGTTCTACGCCTTCCTCTTCTAAAACCGACTCAAGCGCGTCAATCCACTCTTTAGTTTCTTGTGGATCCACATCTTGGTGCATCATATCAGTCATGGTGCCATCCTATTTTTTGCTTATATAGAAAATCCTCTTAGGGCTTTGTTTCCACTGGGAAACGCCGAAAGAAGGAAACCTAAATTACGTTGTACTCACAGTGACCCTATCTGGCTCACCTGCTTTTGCAGTGGCACAGGTAAAAACCCGACCGGCCTCTGCGAATGAATAACTAAACAACAAGGGTTGAAAAGCTAAATTTCTAATCGACGCAACGCACGTTGAACACGAGTGTCGCGCTGATTAATTGTCAAAAGCGTTTTCTCGATAAACGCCAAATGCGTATTACATGCCTGACGCGCTGCTTCAGGGTCACGAGATGCAATAGCATCTACAATTTCACGACGCTGTTTAGCGATATCCTCTACCGCCTCTGGATGCGCTGCCAGCATGTCTAAATTTCGTTCGATATTATCCACAAGCATACTTTGCATAGTGCTCATAACATGTAAAAGCACCATGTTGTGAGATGCACGAGCCATAATGATGTAAAACTGTCCCAATGCTTCTGCTTGGCTACGTTTACTCTCTTCGGCTTTTGGCGTTGGTAGCTCGTTAAGCGCTTGTTTCAACGCTTCGTAATCTTCTGGCTGTCCGCGAAGAGCTGAATAATAAGCTGCCATACCCTCTAGGGCATGACGAAACTCAAGCAAGTCAAATTGCGTCTCAGGGCGTTGGCTCACTAAATCCATTAATGGGTCTTTCATGGCCGCATTTAAATTGCGGTTCACAAACGTACCCCCGCCTTGTTTGCGCTCCACTAACCCTCTGGCCTGTAAATTACCAATCGCTTCTCTTAGGGAAGGACGCGATACATCAAACTCAAGCGCAAGCTCTCTTTCAGGTGGTAACTTCTGACCAGCCAACAAAGTACCGTCGAGGATCATTGACTCGAGCTGCTCAGTAATTACATCAGAAAGTTTTTTTCGCGGTTGACGCATGCGTCTTATTTATCCTTACCCTATCAATTATTCTACACCCATCCGGCAAACATAAACCTGATGAATGTAAAAAATAATCGCTGAATATTTAATCTTTGACAAAATTGGTAATACCATTTTACCTATACAGTTTAAGTCAGATCGATTTGCAGGTAAATACTCTAGAGCATAGCAAAGCTGTAGCACTTTGCTTACTGTTAAGCTTTATCGTTGAAATTGTTAAGAAAAATAAAGACCAATAAACTGGTCTGATGAGAAAAGAAAAGCGGGAAAACTGTACTAAAGCGCCTGATCTATAAATGATTTATTTATAGACCAAACTTAACTACTTACGTACATGTAAAAAATATTGGTTATGCTAAGCTGCCTAGTAGGGTTAATGCAGATGTAATGACGAGTAGAAAAATAACATTTCGCTTGGCGAGTTTAACGAGAACTTTGGGTTCAATTGATGCATTTTCACTCTGCATTTTTTGCTCTTCAGGGGTTAGCATCTCGGCCTTTGACGATATTTTAGTTAACACATCGTAGGCAGAAATATTAAATTCTAGGGCATGCTTCAGCCATTCTGGTAAAGCACGAGAGAAATGTCCCATCATCAACATACCAAAGGCAGTAATCCGAACAGGTATGTAATCAAGTGCAAACATCAAACGACCAGCGGTTTCTCTCAAGGGGTGGTTCTCAGAACAAAACGCTTCTGTTGTACTTCTGCATAAACAATAAAAGAGTGCTCCCGGTGCTCCAAAGGCAATAAACCACAACATAACCGCAGCATAATGTTGATAGTTAAGCCAAGTTAGATGTTGACCAAAACTCATTCCCTCGTGCTTCGCACTACCATCACTTTCATTTGAGTTAGCGCAGTGCCCTAATTGGTCGGTGTACATGCTACACGCCTGAAGATCTCCCCTTTCAGCAGCATTCAAAAAGCATTTATAAGTGGCGCGCAACGCAGGGCACCCTACACACACAAACAAGATAAGACTTTGCGTGACGAAAGTGAGAAAAGCACCAAGTAACCAATATTCAATAATGGCAAGGGCTAAGGCAGGCATTAACATGGTTAAATAGAATGAGGTCGCGGCGCTGTCCTCACTCAACCAGCCTTTATCAATAACGAACTGACGATATTGGTTGGCATAGGTTTCAACGTGCCAGTGTGTATCTTTAGTGATAAGACGTTCTAAGCTCAGCACTAATAGTAAACTCATTAACATCATAGATCAGGGTTTTCCTTGTTTCAGTACGCGTCGTAAACTCGTTCTATATCTTGCCCAATCGAACGCTACGCCGGGGTCTGTTTTTCGCCCCGGCGCTATATCATTATGACCTACAATACGCCCTAAAGAGATCCGAGGATAGCGATTAATAATGAATTCACTCAGTAATGTAAGTGCGTCATACTGTACATCGGTATAGGGCAATGTATCCGTCCCTTCAAGTTCAATGCCTATGGAAAAATCGTTGCAGCTGCTTCGTCCTTGAAAGCATGACAATCCGGCATGCCATGCCCGTTTGTCAAAGGGTACAAATTGCTCTATTTTTCCCGTTCGATAAATAACACAATGCGCTGATACCCTAAGCCCTGCTATTGTTTTGTAAAATGGATGTGCATCGGGATTGAGCTTGCCGGTAAACAAATCGCGAATTCCCGAGGTACCGAATTGTGATGGCGGCAGAGAAATATTATGGATCACCAGTAGGTCAACATTGTCACTACACTCGCCACTTGCACAAGGGCGGTCATCGTAATGTGGACAATCGATAAATGTGGCTGGTTTGTAAAGCACCATGCTAATTGATTTTTTACTTATTTAACTACATATAATGAAGTGTGGCATTGCTAGGTAGTCAAAAGCAAGCTATTCACAGTTATGTTGATTTTGGCCACAACCTCGTAAGTAGCTTTACATAAAGACTAAGCACTAAGGGCAACACATGACTGAAGGCTTCTTAAAGGACGGTTTAGTGACTAAATACTCAGTGAATGGAGACACTAATGAACGAAGAAAATAGCGAAGTACACTCTGCCGGCAAATGGATGGTTGCACTTGCTTGGATATGCGGCTTGGGACTACTCGTGTTCGTTTTTTCTGACTTATTGGAAAAACAAGTTAATCCAAATAGCGAACCTGAATCTCAGCGTATCGGTTCACAAACAGAAGTACGCTTGAAGCAAAATCGACAAGGCCACTATGTCACCACGGGCTTTATTAATGGCGAAGAGGTAGTTTTTCTAGTTGATACTGGCGCAACGGATGTTGCCGTGCCAGCGCATCTTGCCAACAAACTGCAGCTTCGCGCAGGTCGAGAAGGATTGGCATCTACCGCTAATGGGATGGTTAAAATAGCTGATTCACGTATCGACACCCTTCGTATCGGGCAAATTGTTCTGCACAATGTGGAAGCAAACCTTAATCCTGGTATGCAAGATGACCATATTTTGCTTGGAATGAGTGTTCTGCGCCAATTAGAGTTTACTCAGCGTGGAGATTGGTTAATATTGCGTACCCTTTAAAGAGATAGCAGCAAAAAAATGACATCACCAGACCCACAAGCCATTCGCGAACAGGTATCTACTGCACTTATCGAAGATCTCGGTGGAGAGCTAAACGCCGCCAATGATATCACCGCTAACTTAATTGACAGCAATGTTAGTGCGAAAGCCACCATATTGACCAGAGAGCCTTGTGTCATTTGTGGTGTGGCCTGGGTAGATCAGGCTTTTGCACTCATTGACGACACTATTTCACTTACGTGGCATGTTGCTGATGGAGACAAAGTGGAAGCTGACACCGTTTTGGTTGATATCGAGGGTTCTGCACGGGGGATCCTCACCGCTGAACGCACTGCGCTTAACTTTTTGCAAACCCTTTCGGGTACCGCAACCATCACAGCATTTTATGCCAACATATTGGCGGGTAGCCAAACAAAAATTCTAGACACACGCAAAACCTTACCGGGTTTGCGCTATGCGCAGAAATATGCCGTGCGCTGTGGTGGTGGTAAAAACCACCGCGTAGGCTTATTTGACGCGTTCTTAATAAAAGAGAACCACATTTTTTCATGTGGAGGTATAGAAAACGCCATCACAAATGCGCGTAAAATGATGCCAACAAAGCCAGTAGAGGTTGAAGTAGAAAACCTTGAAGAGCTTACAATCGCATTGTCTGCCGGCGCAGATATAGTCATGTTAGATAATTTTACCAACGAACAGATCCAACAGGCAGTAGCACTCAATAAAGGGCAATGTAAACTAGAGGTATCAGGCAATATTACTGATGAACGTTTAGCGTCATTATCGAATTTGGGTGTGGACTATATCTCTTCGGGTGCATTAACCAAACATGTACAGGCTATCGACCTTTCTCTGCGTATTAATTTGTCATAGAAAACCATATTCTGTACTTGTGATAAAAAGGCATAGCAAATTGTTATGCCTTGCACCTCACTCGATATTCCCACCTGATGCAAAATGACGCAAAGCAGTTTAACGACAACACATCAACATCGCCTGTGTATAGATGGTTATACCTTGTGATAAAACTTTCACGATGTTTACTTATCTCAGGGTTGACTAATATGATGGAATATATCGTTAGTGATACGTTATTGTTTATTGACCTATTGCATTAAAACTATGCCATTGCTTTGATATTTATACTAAATTTGTACTAGGCTTGTGCAAATAAGGCTGTTTAGAAGATTGTGTAATGCAAAGCTCCACACACGAAGAAAGCCTTATAAACAAGGGTTAAACAAAATTGGAGAAAATGGCTCAGTGAAAAAGTAAGACATAGGTATGTTCCTCAATACTTGTCAGCAACCATAAAGATTCTATACTTGAAAACAAGTACCAGGGGCGTTCCCATACGACTCAGGTATAAACGTCAATTTGAATTACATTTAAACTTAACGTGTTATACACGTCCCGGAGATAAACCATGATGAACATGAACACTCAAAAACAACAAAAAGGTTTCACCTTAATCGAACTAATGATCGTTGTTGCAATTATCGGTATTCTTGCAGCAATTGCACTTCCGGCTTACCAGAACTACACAGAAAAGGCGAAGTTCACTGAAGTAACTAACGCAACTGCGGCAGCGAAAACAGCAGTTGAAATCTGCGCACAAACTGCTGGCGCGTTAACTAACTGTACTGGTGGTTCAAATGGTGTCCCTGCTGACGTATCTGCTTCAGGCAAGATTGTTGGTATTGCAACTTCTGGCGGTACTATCACTGCTACAGCATCTCCAGATTCAAACATCAAAGACAGCACAGGTAATGCAGCTACATTCAAGTTAACGCCTACCCTTACAGATGGTCGCATCACTTGGGAAGCTGACTGTACTCCTGATACACTTTGCTAAGCATAGCGTGTCACAAATGCCCAAGATGATGTCTTGGGCATTTTTTTTAGCCCTAGAAAAAGGTTAGAAAATGCCAAAAGCAGCTACTACATTTACTTGGCAAGGAAAGGATAAACACGGCCAATCTCGCAAAGGAGAAATTGCTGCCTCGTCTTTATATGAAGCAAAGAATTTACTACGTAGACAAGGTATTTCTGCCAACAAAGTAAGAAAGCTGTCTAAACCCCTACTAGGTGGTGCACAGAAAATAACACCGGCCGATATTTCGGTTACGTCCCGTCAAATAGCAACTATGCTTGCCGCTGGTGTTACATTGATACAATCCTTAGAAATGATTGCGCAAGGACATGCCAAATCAACTATGCGCAAACTGTTAGGGGAAATTACCGAAGAGGTAAAGGCCGGTAATCCGTTATCTTCAGCATTAAGAAAACACCCTCTTTATTTCGACGACCTCTATTGTGACTTGGTCTACACCGGTGAACAGTCAGGTGCGTTGGAAACCATCTACGATAGAATTGCAACCTATAAAGAAAAAGCCGAAGCTTTAAAATCAAAAATTAAGAAGGCTATGTTCTATCCAGTTGCAGTACTTGTCGTTGCGTTTATTGTTACTACTATTCTTTTAGTCTTCGTTGTTCCTCAATTTGAGGAAATCTTTAGCAGCTTTGGTGCAGAGCTTCCCGCATTCACTCAGTTCGTTTTGGCCATCTCACGGTTTGTTCAAGACTATGGAATTTTTATAGGCATCGGTATTGCGGCTGCAGGTTTTCTATTCATGCGTGCACACAAGAAAAGCCAAAAGCTACGCGACAAGGTCGATAGAAATATTTTAAAAATTCCAGTAATTGGCGAGATCCTCAAAAAGGCCAGTATTGCCCGATTTACTCGCACATTGGCAACGACCTTTGCCGCTGGGGTTCCGCTTATTGGCGCGTTAGAATCTGCTGCTGGTGCATCGGGTAATGCCGTATATCGCGACGCCATTTTGTACATGCGTAAAGAAGTGGCAGGGGGTATGCCGATGCACGTGGCTATGCGCGCTACACAAGTCTTCCCCGACATGGTTACACAGATGATAGCCATTGGTGAAGAGTCCGGCGCAGTGGATGAAATGTTAAGTAAAATAGCCACCATTTATGAAGCAGAAGTTGATGATATGGTTGACGGGTTAACCAGCTTACTAGAGCCCATGATTATGGCGGTACTAGGTGTCGTTATTGGTGGTCTTATTGTTGCTATGTACTTACCTATTTTCCAAATGGGTAACGTGGTATAACTACAACTCAGGTTCGGTTTCGAAATTAAAATGGTTCATTTAGAGCTAAATTCGTACACCAAAGGCTCATAGACTCTAGCAATTAAAAAGAACAAGCAATTCATGGAAATACCATCAACAGAGACTTTTGTTATTTTATTCGAGCTCTACCCAGCATTTTTCTACACATTAGTCTTTATCGTTAGTTTAATGGTTGGCAGTTTCTTGAATGTCGTAATCTATCGACTTCCCATCATGATGGAAAGAAGCTGGCAAGAAGAATATCAGCAGTACTTTAGCCAATCGCAAGAACAAATGGTTTCACCATCAAGTGATACGCAAACAACATTTAATTTAATGAAACCAAACAGTACTTGCCCTTCGTGTGGTCATAGAATACGCGCTTGGGAAAACATACCGATTCTGAGCTATCTATTTTTAAACGGCAAATGCGCAAAATGTAAAGTCGGGATATCAATACGTTATCCTCTTGTAGAGCTATTTACAGCATTAGCATGTACTTTTGCCGCCATTCATTTTGGCCCTACAGCCTCTGCACTGTGGGCAGTACTATTTACCTATATACTCATCGCGCTTTTGTTCATAGATTTAGATAAGATGCTATTGCCCGATCAATTGACACTTCCGTTATTATGGATTGGTCTACTCATCAGTACACAAGGTATTTTTGTAGATACCACTGACGCTATTATTGGGGCTACTGCAGGTTACTTAAGCTTATGGTCTGTTTATTGGCTATTTAAGCTAGCAACAGGTAAAGAAGGTATGGGCTATGGCGATTTTAAACTTTTGGCAGCACTTGGGGCATACACTGGTTGGCAAGGACTACCAGTGGTAATCTTATTGTCATCATTTGTTGGTGCGATCGCCGGAATATTAATCATGGTATTGCAAAATAAGGGGCGCTCTCTTGCCATTCCATTTGGTCCTTATCTTGCCGTAGCGGGTTGGTTTACCCTGCTTTACAAAACTGAAATCATAGATGCCTATTTAACATGGGCCTTATAAAGAATGAAATATTATGACGAGTAAATTTGTTGTTGGGTTAACTGGTGGAATTGGAAGTGGTAAATCTGCAGTTACAGCCCTATTTGAAAAGCATGATATTGATATTATTGATGCCGATGAAGTCGCTCGTGACGTCGTTGCCATTGGTTCTGAAGGTTTAGCGCAAATTAGTGCCTATTTCGGAAGCGACATTTTGCTTGAAAGTGGCGCCCTTGACCGCGCAGCGATGCGAGAGCGAGTATTCAATAATGAGAACGAGAAAGCTTGGTTAAACGAGCTTCTTCACCCTCTTATTCGCGCACGAATGCTTGATTTAATCAATGAGTCACTTAGCCCTTATTGTATTTTGTCAGTCCCTCTTCTCGTTGAGAATAAATTAACATCTATGTGTCAATGTGTGGTGGTAGTTGATTGCCCTGAGCAAATGCAGCTACAACGAGCTATACAGCGTGATGGCAACAACGAGCAAACCATTAAGAATATTATGGCTTCACAGGCAAATCGAGAAGAACGCCTCGCTGCCGCAGACTATGTATTAGACAACAGCACTACTATTGGCAGCCTCGCATCTCAGATAAATGCTCTACATGAAAAGTTGTTAGCTCAAGCTACTGCCTAATCTAATATGCCCACTTAGATAAAAAAGCCCTCACAATACATTGAAGTATTGTGATATATGAAACTTTTTTGATCAAATAGTACCAAATTAAGTGTTTCAAGTGAGAGTCTACTTGGCTTAAGCCTGATCATGCATTAGGCTTAAGTGCTAAGTACATGTCTTTTAAGGGTATCCATGAGTAGCGCTGTTTTCGAATTTCCACTAAAGGAAAAAGTACGTAACTATTTACGTGTAGAGCAGCTGCTGGGGCAACTTAAAATGACAGCAACTGCAGACCTCACCAGTTTACAGCTGATTTTCTTTGAACAATTGTTTGAACTTCTAGACCTTGTCGAACGTTTAGACCTTCGTTCTGATCTGACGAAAGACTTAGAAGCCCATGAAAAGAATCTCGTTTACTGGTCAAGTCATCCACAAATCGACAGCAGTGCATTGGAGCAAGCGCTAAAAACGGTATTAACGTTGAGAGAAAAACTCAAAGCTGACAGACGATTTGCCAGTGTACTCAAAGACGACAAGTTTCTAAGTTCAATTCGACAGCGTTTTGCTATCCCCGGAGGAACCTGTAGTTTTGATTTACCTAGCCTTCACTTTTGGTTACAACAACCTCTTGAACGGCGTAAGTACGAAATATCACAGTGGTTAGGAAGCCTAACGTTACTCGATGACGCCATAACCGTAAGCTTGTCTTTTATTCGAGAACGCAGTCAATTCTCAAATGTTGTTGCTGAAAATGGTTTTTATCAAGGTGTCGCCGAAGATTCAAAAGAACTAATTAGGGTTAAATGTCGCGTTGATGAAGGTTATTATCCAACCCTAAGTGGGAATAAGTACCGTTATGCCCTTCGTTTTATGCAATTTTCTGTTAAAGAGGGGCAAAATTCCGCTGTCGAAAATGATATTCAGTTTCACTTATCCGCCTGCTAAAATGCGCCTCATCGCTAGCTCATTCATAGGAGTAATATGATGGAAGTGAAATGTCCAATCTGTGCAAAGCAGGTTGTGTGGTCACCCCAAAGTGAATATCGCCCATTTTGCAGTAAGAAGTGCCAACTTATCGATTTAGGTGAATGGGCGGGTGAAGATCGAAAAATTGCGGGTAAACCAGCTGAAGAAGTAACCCCAAAACATATTGATATCGAAGAAATTGAAGCAATGCTCGCTCAGCAGCAAGATGATTTTTTCAAGCACTGAAGTACAGCGTGTTTACACACAGAAAGGACAACATTAAATGTTCAACTCAATCGCGCTAGTTGGCGGGACCCACGGCAATGAAACTAGTGGTATACAACTTATTAAAAATTGGCAAAAACACGGTATTCCTGAACAATTCCAAGCGTTAAATATTTCTCTTCATATAGCCAATCACGCTGCGCTTAATGCTAATGTTCGTTTTGTAGAAGAAGATCTCAACAGACAATTCACTCTAAACGGACTAGCATCTTCAAATTCGTCAAAAGAAGCTTTGCTTGCGAGAACTATCAATGCGCAGCTAGGACCCAAAGGCGCATCAAATACTGACTTTGTCATTGATATTCACAATACGACCAGCGAGATGGGCGCTACTCTTATTATTCTAGAAGCTGATGAATTCCATGTTCAGCTTGCCCGTTATGTTAAAAAGCACATGCCTGAAGCCAATATATTGGTTGAAGATGAGAAGCCATTTCTAGAACACGGTTATTTGTGTACCACCGGCAAACGCGGTGTAATGATTGAAGTAGGCGGACAACCTCAAGGTGTATTGCGCGAAGATGTTTATTTACTGACGCAGACAATGGCAGAGGTAATTTTAGCTTTCTGTTTGGCTTACAACCAAAATACTATTGAAGCGGATTCCCTTCCCCCATGTGAAGCATTTCGATTAGGCGAAAATATTAGCTTTCCCCTTGATGAAAATGGTCAGCGAACCGCAATGATCCACCACGCCTTACAAGACGCTGATTTTGAACCCCTCGTTCCAGGTATGCCAATGTTTAGAACGTTTGACGGTCGCGATATAACATGGCAAGGAGAACACGAAACTTACCCTCACTTTATAAATGAAGCGGCTTATTTCAAACTTGATGTAGCTTTTGCTACTGCAGAAAAGATTACTCTCTAACAAGATACGTTTTATACCAATCCATATAGGAGTCTGCCCTCTGTGAGTGAGTAAACTTCTATGCGGACTGGTATTATTCGGACAATGAGAGTAAGGATGGGACAATTAGAAATAAAAAGGTAAAATTATTATTGCTGCTTCAGTGCAGTGATTATCGGGACATTAGCCTCAGGAAAATCACTCGCATCTAATTGATGCACATTAATCCACTTGGACAATTGCCCTTCTTTTCCATGGGGCTCACCAGTGAACTCGCTCACGCTATGTACATCAAGCTTAACGATTTTATCTCCATAGTCGTGAGTAATGATTGTAATGGGCTGTGTGCTTATTACATCAATTCCCACTTCCTCTGCGAGCTCTCGCGATAATGCCTCTAGGAGGGTTTCACCTTCTTCAACTTTACCACCGGGAAATTCCCACTTGCCGCCCTGATGAACATTGTCAGGGCGCAAGGTTATAAAAATGTCAGTGCCGCGGGAAATAACTCCAACGGCAACATGAACGACTTTCATTACTTCAATTTACCGTGACATTGCTTGTATTTCTTACCAGAACCACAAGGACAAGGATCGTTGCGGCCTACTTTAGCACCGTCTCTTACTTGGGTACGAGGTTTGCCATCAGCAGTTTCTGGCGTCGCTGAGGCATCTTCGTGTTCAAAACTCTTAGGCACATCATCAGCTTGTTTTCGTTGTGCTTCCACTTTCTCAACGTCTTCTTGGGCTTGTACTTTCACGCGAGACAAAATGGTGATCACTTCTACTTTCAGTGCTTCAAGCATCTGAGAGAACAAATCGAACGACTCACGCTTATATTCTTGCTTAGGGTTCTTTTGTGCGTAGCCGCGTAAATGTATACCCTGGCGTAAATGGTCCATAGCCGCTAAGTGCTCTTTCCAATGACTATCTAGGTTTTGAAGCATTACCGCTTTTTCGAACTGACGAAGTACTTGCTCACCAACGACTGCCTCTTTCGCTTTGTATGCACTTACAACCTCATCAAGAATACGCTCACGTAACTTCTCTTCATAAAGTTTATCGTCATTTTCAAGCCATGTTTGCAGTGGCAAATCTACGGCGAAATCGGCTTTAAGACGCTCTTCAAGACCTTTAACATCCCACATCTCTTCAAGTGACTGTGGCGGAACATACTCGTCAACAACACTTGTGATGACATCTTCGCGAATGGCTGCGATGGTTTCGCTAATATCACCTTCATCAAGTAACTCGTTACGCTGTTCGTAAATGACTTTACGCTGATCGTTAGCAACATCATCGTATTCAAGAAGTTGCTTACGAATGTCGAAGTTACGTCCTTCTACTTTGCGTTGTGCATTTTCAATTGCACGTGTTACCCAAGGGTGTTCAATTGCTTCGCCGCGCTCCATACCTAAGCGCTTCATCATGTTGCCCATTTTCTCTGACGCAAAAATACGCATAAGTGCATCATCAAGAGACAAATAGAAACGACTAGAGCCAGGGTCACCCTGACGCCCAGAACGTCCACGTAACTGATTATCAATACGACGAGACTCGTGGCGCTCTGTACCAATAATATGAAGACCACCCGATGCTAATACCGCATCATGGCTTTCTTTCCAGGCTGCTTTAATTTTCTCTATTTGTGCTTCGGTTGGATTTTCAATTTTCTCAACTTCTGCATGCCAATTACCACCTAACACAATATCAGTACCACGACCGGCCATGTTAGTCGCAATGGTTACTGCGCCCGGCTTACCGGCCTGTGCAACAATGTCTGCCTCTTGTTCGTGGAATTTGGCATTAAGTACTTTGTGAGCAATTTTCTCTTTCTTAAGAATGCGAGAAATTAATTCAGAGTTTTCAATTGATACCGTACCCACCAATGTAGGTTGACCACGCTTAACACACGCTTTGATGTCTTCAACAATGGCTTCATATTTTTCTTCTGCAGTAAGATAAATAAGATCAGCCATGTCCTTGCGTTGCATCGGGCGGTTGGTAGGAACAACAACCGTCTCTAAACCATAGATATGATTAAATTCGAAGGCTTCTGTATCGGCAGTACCTGTCATACCGGCCAATTTGTTGTAAAGGCGGAAATAGTTCTGGAAAGTAATTGAAGCCAAAGTTTGGTTTTCGTTTTGAATACGTACACCTTCTTTTGCTTCTACCGCTTGGTGCAAACCTTCAGACCAACGGCGTCCTTCCATGGTGCGGCCAGTGTGTTCATCAACAATTACTATTTGGTCGTCTTTTACGATGTAATCTACATCTTTTGCAAACAGTTTGTGCGCGCGAAGTGCTGCATTAATGTGATGAAGTAAGGAGATATTACCCGCAGCAAACAATGATTCGCCCTCAGGTAACATACCTTCTTGTTGAAGTATTTCTTCAACGTGAATTTGCCCGCGTTCAGTTAAGTGAATCTGCTTCGCTTTAAGGTCAATGGTGTAATCGCCATCACCTTCTTGCCCTTCTTCATCTTCTTTTTCTTGCTGAACCAACTTAGGGATGATTGTGTTGATTCGACGATAAAGTTCAGAGCTGTCTTCTGCTTGACCGGAGATGATTAAAGGCGTTCTTGCCTCATCAATCAAGATTGAATCAACTTCGTCCACTACGGCAAAGTTTAAGGGGCGTTGCACACGGTCTTGAGGGCTAAACGCCATGTTATCGCGCAGGTAATCAAAACCAAATTCGTTGTTGGTACCATAGGTAACATCAGCTTGATAAGCGTCGCGCTTCTGTTCAGGAGACATACCGGGAACGTTACAGCCAACTCGCATTCCCAGGAAATTAAAGAGTTCGTTACTCCACTCAGCATCGCGACGAGCCAAGTAATCATTTACAGTAATTACGTGAACGCCTTTTCCTGACAATGCGTTTAAGTAAGTTGGAAGCGTAGCGGTAAGGGTTTTACCTTCACCAGTACGCATCTCAGAAATTTTACCTTGGTGAAGCACTTGGCCACCTAGCATCTGTACGTCAAAATGACGCATACCATAAACGCGCTTACTGGCTTCGCGCACAGTTGCAAACGCGTCGTTTAAAATGTCATCAAGGGTCTCCCCTTTTTCTAATCTCGCCTTAAACTCTTCCGTTTTTGCTTTTAGCGCCTCATCAGAAAGCTTCTCATACTCTGCTTCTAGAGCATTGATGGCATCTACGTTCTTAGTTAATTTTTTTAATAATCGGTCGTTTCTGCTACCGAATACTTTTCGAAGGATGCTTGAAAACATTAGCTTTAATATTCCACTACTTGTCGAGACGCCGCACATCGTGCACAGCTAAATTAAACGTATAAAATACAACGTGATAAACGTTGTATTGGCGATGTATTTGTTACTTGCATGAGCACAGTGCTAGCACTGTGTTAACTCACTTACCTGGCTGCTACCCTTCTGTCTACTGATAAACGTAAGGTAGAGGATCGACGTGTTTTCCGTTTCTTATTACTTCGTAGTGGACATGGACCCCTGTTGAGCGCCCTGTATTGCCCATTTTAGCGACAGGTTGCCCTTTAGTAACCACATCACCAATTGAAACACTGAGGCTGTCATTGTGCCCGTAACGGGTCACAAGTCCATCCCCGTGATCAATTTCTACTAGTTGGCCATAACCATAACGATCGCCCGCCCAGGTAACTATACCTGCCGCAGTAGCAACCACGTTATGCCCCGCTTTACCCGCAAAATCCAAACCTTTATGCATGGCTGGTTTACCGGTAAACGGATCAGCCCGCATACCATAATAAGAAGACAACCATCCCGACTCAATCGGACGACCAGATAATTGGCTCTGTTCGTGGATATGGTGACCCCTTACCAAACTTTCAAGCATAGATAACTGTTGAGACTTCAAATCAAGTGATTGCTCTAGTTTTGCTATTTCATAAAGGATGGGATCGTCATGGATGTTATCCGGTATCGATACCGGTACGAAAGCGTCCAGGTCAGCCGCTGACATACCTAATTCAGTTGCAATTTGCTTTCCTTTTTCATCGAGTAACGTCGCCTTCGCCGAAAGCGCGGCTACATGAGAAAGCAATGCTTGTAATTTGACTGTAGTTTGTGTTTTCAGTGCTTCTACATCTTTTTGTGATGTATTGACCTCTGTTTGGGCCAAGCGCACTCGAGCTACATCTTCAGAAACAGATTCCGTGGAGCGGCTCGACACTAACATAAAAATAGACGAAAGCACCGTCGCACTAACGAGAGTACGAACACTGATACTGTGCCTGTAGCGCTTATTTTTACCTGCTAGTGTAATTGTTAGTTTCATACCACGAAGAAAATGTATTGCTTCACGCCGAATTTGTTATTGTCACAGTTTTCGCTTCTGTGCGTTATTTTGTTATTTGGGTGAAACTTTTATAATTATTTGGCTACTGTATCATTTATTCCAGTAATTGCCATACGAAAAAAAGCCGCCTGTTAGGCGGCTTTTTACAAATTTTATGCAAGGGCGGGCTGAACATAACGAATTGGCGCTGTTTCTTGCGATTCGTATGTTACATATTCCCAACACTCTTTCTGAGCGAGTACAGCATTGAGTAGTTTATTGTTTAAGCCGTGTCCTGTTTTATAGGCGCGAAGCTCACCAATTAAGCTGTGACCACCAAGATAAAGATCGCCGATTGCATCCAGAATTTTATGCTTCAAAAACTCATCGTCATAACGCAACCCTTCTGGGTTAAGTACGCGAAATTCGTCTAACGCTACCGCATTTTCCATGCTGCCACCAAGTGCTAAGTTGTTGGCATTCATATATTCAAGGTCGCTCATGAAACCGAAAGTACGTGCCCTACTTACTTCGTTTACGTACGAACATGAGTCAAAATCCATTACCATGTGCTGACGAGTTTGGCTGATAACGGGATGCTCAAAATCAATTTGAAAATCGACGCGAAAGCCGTCATAGGGGACAAGCTCTGCCCATTTATCACCATCTTCAACACGAATAGGCTTTTTAATACGTATAAACTGCTTAGGCGCGTTTAGCTCTTCAATACCAGCAGACTGGAGTAAGAAAACAAACGGACTAGCACTACCATCCATGATAGGCAGTTCATTGCTGTCTACTTCAACAATAATATTGTCGATGCCCAACCCAGCAAGCGCAGATGCGAGGTGTTCTACCGTTTGGATAGTAACGCCATCTTCATTATTCAAACATGTACATAGCATGGTGTTTCCCACCGCGTCTGCGCGGGAAGGTATATCTACATAAGGTTCGAGATCAACACGCCTAAACACGATACCCGTGTTAGCCGGCGCAGGTCGGAGAGTCATTGTGACCTTTTCACCTTTATGAAGCCCAATGCCGGTTTCTTGAACCGGGTGCTTGATTGTACGTTGTCTAATCATCTACTTAAGCTTTCTACCTATTAAAAAATAGCGGTCGCGAATTATAGTGAGTTATTACTTACATGTCAAAGCCGCCCAATTTGAGTGTTATAAACATTCAAATTTAGGTGTCTTGTACTTATGCGCAATAATGTCACAATCTCGTTCTCGGCCATCAAAACCTCGATTTCAAGCGTATGACCACGCTATCGCGAAATAATTCACTTTTGTTACAGACAGACGTTAGTCTGCCTGTTTACGCAAAAACGCTGGAATATCAAGGTACTCTAAATCGTTGTCTGGCTGCGCACTCTCATCAGCTTTAAGCGCTTGGTTACCTTCTGTACCACCAACTGATGAACGCGGCTCACTGGAGTGTGTATTACCGTATTCCTTTGCTGTTTGCGTCAATCGAGAACCTTCAGAGCTCACCAATGAGATATCTGGCTTACGTTCAGCGCCGATGCCTGTCGCTACAACAGTTACACGTAACTCGTCTGTCATTTCCATATCAATAACAGTACCCACAACAACTGTGGCGTTCTCTGATGCAAATGCTTTAACAGCGTTACCTACTGTTTCAAATTCATCGATAGCAAAATCTGGACCTGCGGTAATGTTAACCAAAATACCACGGGCACCAGACAAATCTATGTCTTCTAACAGAGGGCTGGCAATGGCTGATTCAGCAGCTTCTTCCGCTCTATCAGGACCGACCGCAGCACCGCTACCCATCATGGCTTTACCCATTTCAGACATCACCGTACGTACGTCGGCGAAGTCAACATTGATAAGACCAGGACGGGTAATAAGCTCAGCAATACCTTGCACTGCACCACGTAAGACGTCGTTTGCTGCACTGAAAGCTTGAAGTAACGGTGTACCCGGCCCCATCACTTTAAGTAACTTCTCGTTAGGAATTGTAATTAACGAGTCAACGTTATTTGCTAATTCAACAATACCTTGTTCAGCAAATGAAGTACGTTTTTACCTTCGAATGGAAAAGGCTTGGTGACAACCGCAACCGTAAGAATACCCATCTCACGTGCAATTTTCGCCACTTCTGGCGCTGCACCTGTACCTGTGCCACCGCCCATACCGGCAGTGATGAAAACCATATCAGCACCATCAAGAGCTTGACGGATGGTTTCTCTGTCTTCTTGCGCTGCTTCACGCCCAATGTTCGGATCGGCACCAGCACCTAACCCTTTGGTTACACTTGAACCAATTTGAAGCGTGACGTCTGCACTTGAGCTGCGAAGCACCTGTGCATCAGTATTAACTGCAATAAATTCAACGCCTTCAATGCTTTGAGACACCATGTGCTCAACAGCATTACCACCGCCGCCACCGACGCCGATGACTTTAATTACGGCTTCTTCGCCGTGACTATCCATTAATTCGAACATACTTACTCTCCGGTTGTACGTCTTTTAAACACTACGCCAGGTCATTCCTTAAGACTCATTGCTTCCTGCAAGTCTTAGTGCCGTAGCTATAGCGCCCCCAAAATAAAATTAAAATTCGCCTTTAAACCAGCTTTGCACGCGATGAAAAAGACTTTCACCGGTCTTTTGCGTACTGGACTTCTTATTATCAGATTGTACTTTGCCGTACTGCAGCAGTCCTACAACTGTTGCAAATCCGGCATCATCAACGTATTCAGACAAGCCTTTTACGTTAATGGGTTTGCCCACGCGCACGGGCATTTGAAAAAGCTCCTCAGCAAACTCGACTGCACCTTCCATTTTTGCGGTTCCGCCAGTTAAGACAAGTCCCGCAGCAATCTGCTCTTCCAAACCACTGGCACGAATTTCATCGTGAACCAGTTCAAACAATTCTTGGTAGCGAGGCTCAATTACCTCGGCCAATGTATGTCGAGACATTACCCGTGCCGGACGTCCGCCTACACTAGGTACTTCGATGCTCTCTTCCATACTCACCATATCTTTCAATGCACAGGCGTAATTCACCTTAATTTCTTCTGCATTGCTAATAGGTGTTCTAAAAATCTTAGCGATGTCGCTGGTTATCTGATTTCCCGCCACGGGGATAACTGCTGTGTGACGAATAGCACCATCAGTGTAAATCACCATATCCATGGTGCCACCGCCAATATCAACAACACACACACCCAGTTCACGCTCATCATCTGTTAGCACAGCATAACTCGAAGCGAGTGCTGAGAAAATAAGCTGATCAGCATTTAATTCACATCTTTCGACACATTTGACCATATTCTTGGCCATATCATCGGCACAAGTAATGATATGGGCATCTGCTTCCATTCTTACTCCCGACATACCGATGGGGTTTTTAATCCCTTCTTGTACATCAATAGTAAACTCTTGAGGAAGCACATGAAGCAGACGTCGCTCAGCGGCAATGGGTACACTGCGCGCAGCGTGAATGACGTTATCGACATCTTCTTGTGTTACTTCCTGATTGTTTATCGGTACCATGCCATTTTCATTCTGACACTTAACATGACGGCCCGAGATGGACATAAATACTGAAGATACTCGGCAATCTGCCATTAGCTCCATCTCATTCACTGCACGTTGAACCGATTTAACTACTAGGTTCAAGTCGTTTACGCCGCCTTTGTCCATGCCTTTAGATGCGTGTGTACCTACACCAACAATACTGATTTGATCATCTTCTAGTAGCTCACCAACCACGGCTTTCACTTGGCTCGTGCCGATATCTAGTCCTACAATCAAATTGCGTTCAGCAGGTTTTGACATGGTTTTCCTAACTCTCTTCATCTGTGGTGCTACCGTCGTTCCAACCTACAGCAACACCCGTGTCATAGCGAAGGTCGACGTATTTCACCGCCTTCTCTTGTTGCATCAGAAGCGGATAAACATCGATAAAGCGTTGTAGCCTATCAATAAACTCCTGACGTCCTAAATTTAACTTGATACCGTTGTCTAACTGAACTTGCCATGCAAAACGTTCGCTTAGACTAAGTTCATCAATTGCCATCTCTGTTGTAGCAATTAATGCATGCATCGCATTGTAACCTTCTAGGGCAGTTTTTTCGCTGCCTCCAGGGCCATACAACCTTGGTAAATTCAATTCAACACCTTCATCATTGAATGTGTCACCGTATGGGTTTAACAACAAATCTTCGTTCCACTTGGCAACCGGTGTTTGCTCGACCAAATAAATCTTCAAAACATTGGGCCATTTTTTACGCACCGAAGCTCGATATATCCATGGCTGTGACTCTAAAAGCTCGAACACATCGTTGACATCAAGGGCAAAAAAACTGCCAGGCTGTGCTTGTCGAATCAGCCTTTCTAATTTAGCAATGTCCACATGTTGATAGCTGCCAGAAAAGTCGATAACTTGCACTGGCATTTGCTGCTCATCAAACAAATACTGATTTGCTTTGATTGCGCCAAATACTATCCCTGAAAGTACCAGAATTAAAAAAGCGACGCCGCCCCATATCGCGCTCTTACTCTTTGACGAAGATACGCTGGCCTGCTTTTTTTTATCTGCTATCAATTCTGCCATGACGAACTAAACGCCTTACCTCAATCCGTCACTACATCAGTATCAATACTGGTCGACAAAATACCTAATACCAATTCATCAAAACTCAGACCAGCTACTTTAGCTGCTTTAGGTACCAAGCTTTTTTCTGTCATGCCCGGTACTGTATTTGCTTCTAGCAAATAAAACTGGCGTTGGCTGTCTTGCATAACGTCAATTCTGCCCCACCCGCTTCCAGAAATAGCATCGAATGCGCGCGAGGCGAGCTTGGCTAACTGTGCTTCTTGTTCTTCAGACAAACCACTTGGACAAAAATACTCTGTCGTATTATCCTGATATTTCGCAGCATAATCGTAGAATGTATGGGGTGTCGACATACGGATTGATGGCAAAGCTTGGCCTTGTAACACAGAAACCGTGAATTCAGGTCCATCGATATATTGCTCTAACAGAACTTGATTATCGTATTTAAAAGCGTCCTGTATAGCCGTTTGAAGTTGCTCAGCGCTTGTTACTCTTGCCATGCCAATACTCGACCCTTCTCTGGCCGGTTTTACCATGACCTCATTCCCCAATTTATCCATTATAGCGCTGCACTTACCAGCTTCAAAGTGCCTTTTGTCTGCAATTTCATATTTTGCAGTGGGTAAACCTAAACTTTGCCACACTTGTTTGGTATGAATTTTATCCATGGCAAGTGCTGAGCCCAAAACACGACTGCCTGTATAAGGAATTTTCAACAATTGAAGGGCACCTTGCATAGAGCCATCTTCACCGCCTCTGCCGTGCAACATAATAAGTGCACGATCGACATTCAACTCAATTAAATCAGTCAAAGGGCGCTGTGCAGGGTCAAACGCAATGGCATCTACGCCTTGTCGCACAAGTGCATTTAAAACAGCATTTCCAGAATTTAGCGACACTTCGCGCTCCGCAGAGTCGCCACCAAACAACACGGCTACTTTGCCGTAAACTTCTGGTTTAAAAATATGTACTGAAGGCTTCAACATATTAATTCCCTTCCTTAGCTAAACATTGCGGTTCAAGTTCATGTTTAGCCAGTAATTTTGCAATCTGACCAATATTTCCAGCCCCTTGCGTCATAACTATATCGCCATTTTGCATGATGTTAGCCAGAATACTCGGAAGAGCGTCCTTATCGCCTACATAAATAGGCTCTATTTGTCCTCGCTGACGAATTGAACGACAAAGCGACTTACTATCCGCGCCTTCTATAGGCTGCTCACTTGCGGCATAGACATCGAGTAGAAGTAAGACGTCAACACTCGATAAAACTTCAACAAAATCTTCGTACAAATCACGGGTTCGCGTGAAGCGATGTGGCTGATAGACCATCACCAAACGATTATCTGGCCAATTAGCGCGTGCCGCAGCAATTGTTGCTTTCACTTCTGTAGGGTGATGTCCATAATCATCAACCAAACACACATCGCCCTTACTTGTTTTAAACGCACCTAGTAGTTCAAAACGCCGACCTATACCACCAAAACTCGCCAGCGCTCGAATGATTGCATCATCGTCAATACCTTCGTCGGTGGCTACTGCTATTGCAGCTAGTGCATTAAGTACATTGTGATTACCTGTGAGATTAAGCGTGATTTCCAGCGGGGCTTGCTGTGGACGAATTACCGTAAAATTCGCTTTACCAAAAGACAACTTTATATTTTCTGCACGGTAATCGTTATCAGTACCAAAACCATAAGTGAGAATACTTCTGCCGATACGCGGGCGAATTTCCTGAATATTTTCATCGTCCCCACACACAATCGCTTGACCATAAAACGGCAAGTTGGACAGGAAGTCTACAAAGGTATCCTTCACTTTAGAAAAGTCACCGCCATAGGTGTCCATGTGATCAGCTTCAATGTTTGTTACTACTGATACCATAGGTTGTAGGTGCAAAAACGAGGCATCACTTTCATCAGCTTCTGCGATTAAATAACGGCTTTTACCCAGACGCGCATTGGTGCCGGCGCTGTTTAACAAGCCACCAATAACGAATGTGGGGTCGTATTGCGCTTCTGCAAAAATGGTTGAGATAAGGCTCGTAGTTGTGGTTTTTCCATGTGTACCCGCAACCGCAATGCCATGTCGAAAGCGCATTAATTCGGCTAACATCTCTGCACGTCTAATAATGGGAATACGATTTTCTCGTGCCACAATAATTTCAGGGTTTTGCTCGTTGATGGCACTTGATACAACAACCACATCCATGCCTTCAACGTTTTCAGCGCGATGCCCTATTTTCACATCAACACCTAATTGGCTTAAACGTTGTGTCATAGGGCCTTCTTGAATATCAGACCCCGATATACGATAGCCTTCATTTAGTAGGACTTCAGCAATCCCCCCCATACCCGCACCACCGATGCCGATAAAGAAAATATTATTCACCCTACGCATTTGAGGGCTCTGAAATGGGGTTTTAAACACCATCAGTCATTCACTCCTACCACTTCTTTTACGTGGCTTACTACTTTTTCTGTGGCAAGCGGCGTGGCGCATTCTTTAGCAAGCCGTCCCATTTTGAAACAATCTTCGGGATGTTGAAGCCACTGGCGCACCGCTTGCCCTACATTTTCTTTAAATACGCGCTGCGCAATCATTACGGCTGCATCGCGTTTTACTAATGACTGTGCATTCTTGGTTTGATGATCATCAACCGCAAACGGAAGCGGCACAAAAATAGCGGCTCTTCCCGCTGCTGCGACTTCACTGACAGTCAGTGCACCGGCGCGACAAACAATGAAATCAGCCCAGGCATACGCATCTGCCATATCGTCGATAAAATCGCTTACTTCAATGTTTGACATATCGGCACCAGCGTTGCGATATGCCTCAAAAACACCACGGCTATTGCCTTTGCCACATTGATGCCTAATTGCCAGCCCACTTAAAACGCCACAAGTTTCAGGCACGGTTTCATTTAATATTTGCGCACCTAAACTTCCGCCAACAACCAGCATGTTAAGCGCTTTACCTTCTTGGAGCGCTTTTACCCCTAGCTCAGTACGACTCGCTATCTGCCAAATTTCGTCGCGAACAGGGTTACCCACAGTAACCACTTTATGATCACCACCTGAGAATTGGGTTTTCGCATCGTCAAAACCCAGCAAAACGCGACGTGCCACTTTACTTAATAGCCTATTTGTCATTCCCGCTGCGGCGTTTTGCTCATGTATTATCACAGGAATGCCTAGTGACTTGGCGGCGACACCACCGGGTCCACTGGCGTATCCGCCAAAACCAATAACGATGTCTGGTTTTATACGACCAATTATGCGCCTAGCACTGAATAAGCTCTTAACCAACGCCAATGCTCCGCTTAAACGGGCAGCAAGGCCTTTTCCCCTCAACCCTTTCACTGGTATAAAGTGTAGAGGAATTTTGTGTTTGGGTACCACGTCAGCTTCCATTCGCTCTGCCGTACCAAGCCAATGAATATCCCATCCTTCTTTTTGTAGTGCATGGGCTACCGCCAAGCCGGGGAATACGTGTCCACCAGTACCGCCAGCCATAATTAAGCAGCGCTTAGTCATTGTTAGCCTCCTGCGCAACTCGCGCCAGTATGGCCTTTATACCCGCCTTACCTTCTTCTTCAGCAGAATTCACAGAGGCACGCTCTTTAACATCTGATGATGCTGGCTTATCCTCGTCTTTCGGTTTTTCTGACTGCTGTGCTTTGATCGCGTCTGAATTACTGCGCTGTTCGACGCTATCATTGCTTAGCGCTTTACGCCCAGATTTACTCTCACCACGCCCAAGCGCTTGAACACCATCAACGCGCAACTCAAAATCAATTCGAAGTAAAATGGCGACGGCGACAGACATCACTATCAGTGAAGAGCCCCCATAACTCACTAAAGGCAGTGTTAATCCTTTCGTTGGTAGGATGCCGGCACTTGCGCCGATATTAACGGCGGTTTGAAAACTGAACCAAATGCCTATGCTGTAAGCAAGGAAGCCATCAAATGCGCGACTTTTCTCAAGCGCACGATTTCCAATACTTAACGCTCTTAATACCATCCACAAAATGAGGCCTAATACCGCGAGAACGCCCATAAAGCCCAATTCTTCAGCCAGAATAGCCATGACAAAATCTGTATGGGCTTCGGGCAAAAACTCGAGTTTTTGTAAGCTATTACCAAGACCTTGACCAAACCAATTACCACGCCCATATGCCATCAAAGATTGCGTTAGCTGATAGCCCGCACCGAACGGGTCAGCCCATGGGTCAAGGAAAGACGTTACCCGTTTAAGGCGATATTCCTCAAATACGATAAGCGCAACTACGGCCAACACACCCACGAAGACGAGCGCAAAGAATTGCCACAAGCGCGCACCTGCCAAAAACAAAAGGCCAATGGTAGTAGCAAACATAACCACCACAGTACCTAAGTCGGGTTGCAGCAGTAGCAACATAGCCAGCACAAAAAACTACCACCAGAGGTTTGATAAAACCTTTCAGGTTTTCTGTCACTTCCTCGTATCGACGCACAAGGTAGCCAGCGAGATAAGCAAAGAAAAACAGTTTCGCCGGCTCTGCTGCCTGAATGGTGATAGGGCCGATAGCCAGCCATCGCGTACTCCCGTTCACCGTGCGACCTATAAGTAAAACAGCGACTAATAAACCAATAGCGGCGAGCAATAAATACGGGTTAGACATACGCCAAAACTGCATGGGTAACTGCAGTACCACCATGGCAGCGACAATGGCACCCACGATGTAAATACCATGACGAATAGCGAAGTAAAAAGGGTTATCGTGAAGCCTGTCAGCCACTGGCATGGAGGCTGAGGTAACAATAATAATACCAATACTCATCAATGCGAGCGCTATCAAAATTAACGTCACATCATAAGGATGAGATACTTGTGCTTTTGCATCGTGTCTTGCGGCAAAAAGTTCACTCAATTTAGGTGCTGCCGACATCATGATGTCACCTCATCGACAAATAGAGCATCAACAGCTTGCTTGAACACTTCACCTCGGTGCATGTAGTTATTAAACATATCAATACTGGCGCAGGCAGGTGAAAGTAAAACCACATCACCATTACCATTACCAGCGAATGACGATGCACCTTTAACCGCTTCAGCCATAGAAGTCACTAATGTGGTATTAGGGAAACACGCTTTAAATAATGACGCGTCTTTTCCTATTGCAAATACACAGGCAACGTGCTGACTGAGATAAGGAGCAAGGCTATTCATATCAGCTCCTTTTGCATCGCCGCCTGCAATCAAAATAAGTTTGCCTTTAGTATGTGGCGCTAGGCCTTCTAACGCTGCTATTGTTGCACCAATATTTGTAGCTTTAGAGTCATCAATAAACCGCACACCGCCGTAATTGGCAATTTCTACACAGCGGTGGGGAGCACTTTTGAATGTGGCAAGATGTGAAATTGCATCAGTAGGCTTTACACCCACTTGCATACATATGCCCAATGCAGCCATTACATTCAGTACATTATGGGTTCCTGCCAAAGGAATATCGTTCACTTTTATCAAAAGCGTATTGTTAAACGCGACCCAATCGCTACCTTGTGCATTTTGAACTGAAAAGCCTTGTTGAGATTGGCCTAACCCATACTCAACAGTATTCGCGCGTGCACTTTCGTGCTCTACACTAGGCGTTACATATTCTCCATCTCTCCAAACAATAGCAGATTCTGCGTGTTTGAAAATGCGATGTTTAGCATCGATATAATGATGAAGCGTACCGTGGCGATCTAAGTGATCATCAGAAATATTCAGTACAGTTGCCGCTTCAAGTAAAAGTGAACTCGTCGTTTCTAGCTGGAAGCTCGACAACTCCATGACCACAACATCTGCATCGCTATCGATAGCTTCTAGCACGGGGCGGCCAACATTTCCCGCCTCAATCGCTTTAACACCACAGGCGTTAAGCAAGTGTGTCACCAGCAAGGTCACTGTTGTCTTTCCATTCGAGCCTGTTATACCAACTGCCTTCTTGGCTTGCTCTGGCGGCAACGCGCCATTTATACGGGCAAACAACTCAACATCTCCAATAACCTCAACACCACACTGTTTAGCAAGCTGCACTTGCTCGATATCAAGAGACAGCCCAGGACTTAACACTAGGGTGTCAACACCATCAAAATAGTCGGGCGTCAGAGGTGCAGAAGTAAAACTGTTGCCCATGGCGCTGGAAAGATCACTGGGTAAAGCAAATGTCGAGCGAGTATCAAAGGCTTTTACGAGAGCTTGATGACGTAACAAATAACGCACGCAGGCCTGACCGGTAACCCCGAGGCCACCGACGACATAACTGTGTTCGCGTACGTTATAATTCATTGTAACTTATCTCAGTTTAAGGGTTGCAAGGCCAACTAAGACCAAAATGATGGAAATTATCCAAAAACGTACTATAACGCGAGGCTCGGGCCAGCCTTTTAGTTCGTAGTGATGGTGAATCGGGGCCATGCGGAAAATGCGCTGTCCACGTAACTTAAATGAACCAACCTGTAGAATGACTGAGAGTGTCTCAATTACAAAAACACCGCCCATAATGATAAGCACCAATTCCTGGCGTACTAACACAGCAAGCACCCCCAATGTACCTCCAAGTGCTAAAGAGCCTACATCACCCATAAAAACCTGTGCTGGATAGGTGTTAAACCAGAGAAAACCAAGCCCTGCGCCGACCATAGCCGTACACACGATCACAAGTTCACTGGTTAACGGGATATGAGGAATATTGAGATAGGCAGCAAAGTTAGCATTTCCGGTTACATACGCAAAAATAGCAAATGCTCCAGCCACTAGAATAGTAGGTACAATGGCTAGGCCGTCTAAGCCATCGGTTAAGTTTACTGCGTTACTCGTACCCACAATGGCAAAATAGGTAACAACAATAAAGAATGCACCCAGTTGTGGGAACACTTCTTTAAAGAAGGGTACAAGCAAGGATGTTTCTGCGCTTAGCGTGGCTGAGCTATACAAGAAGAAAGCTACACCTAGTGCAACAACCGACTGCCAAAAATACTTCCAACGGGCAATAAGGCCCTTCGAGTCTTTGCGAATCACTTTTCTGTAATCATCGACAAAACCAATCGCACCATAAGCGACTACTACAAACAGAGTAACCAACACGTAGCGATTTGTTAAATCGGCCCATAACAACCCGCTTACAACAATAGCCGCGAGTATCAGTAATCCACCCATGGTGGGCGTGCCCGATTTAGATAAATGACTCTGCGGGCCATCGTCACGAACCGTTTGACCAATTTGCATGGTTTGCAAATAACGGATCATCTTGGGGCCAATCAGTATGGCAATCAATAACGCCGTCAGCGTGCTCAAAATTGCCCGCAGCGTTAGGTAGGAAAAGACATTAAACCCTGTATCAAATTGTGTTAGCCAGTCGGCTAGCCAAATTAGCATGCTATTCGCTCCCGACGGCTATCAAGCTTTCCCAGCGCAGAGGCCTCGATTGCCTCTACCACACGCTCCATTTTGGAGCTACGTGAACCTTTCACCAAAATTGATATATCGCGCTGCTGCATCAACAAATCGTTGTGCATCGCCTCCATTAAACTTTCAACATCGCTAAAATGGCCACTATTCTCGGCAAATACATCACTTGCTGACTGGCTTAACACCCCCATTGTGTAGAGGTAATCAATGCCCTTTTCTTTGGCGTACTCGCCAACTTGCTCATGATAAAAACGCGCCTTTTCGCCGAGTTCTTTCATATCACCAAGTACAAGTACTGAAATACCTGCAAAGCTGCTTAATGTGTCTATTGCCGCATTAACCGAGGCCACATTGGCGTTGTAAGTATCATCAAGCAAACGAACCTGCTCAGTGAGTTGTTTGACATTAAGTCGGCCACTCACTTGTTTCATGGCCAATAAGCCATCGCGTACATTTTCAAGAGTAGCGCCAACTTGCAAAGTTAATGCTGCTGCGAGCAATGCATTACCCACGTTGTGAAGGCCCGGAATAGTGAGCTGAATTGCAATGTCCCCTTTGGGGCATACCAAATGGAATGCAGCGCAACCGTCTAAACCAAGTGAAATATCCTGAGCGCGAAAATCAGCGTGGTTCTTTTGATCAGGTGAAAAGGTAAGTGTTTGTGTATGTTTAAGCTTACCAAGCCAAAAATCAGCAAACTGACTATCGACGTTAACGACAGCAACGCCTTCATCACCTAGCCCTTTAAAAATTTCACTCTTAGCACGAGCGACACCAAGCAAGCTTCCAAAACCTTCTAAGTGAGAAGCTGCGGCATTAACGATAGTGGCCACATCAGGCTTAACTAAATTAGTAGTGTAAGCAATTTCACCAAGGTGATTCGCTCCCAACTCCATAACCGCAAACTCATGATGTGGCTCTAGGCGTAGCAGCGTTAACGGCACACCGATATCGTTATTAAAATTCCCCTTTGTGGCCAGCACACTTCCTCGGCGTGATAACACAGAAGCACACATTTCTTTCACCGTGGTTTTACCACTACTTCCTGTGATGGCAATTGTCTTAGGTGCAACTTCAGCCTTAACTGCAGCACCTAACATGCCTAAAGCATCTTTTGTATCTTCGACCATAATTACGGGAAGTGACGTTGTGACAGGCTCACTAGCAATAACCGCAATGGCTCCGGCTTTTTGTGCATGAGAGACAAAATCATGGCCATTAAAATTGGGCCCTTTCAGCGCAAGATAAACTGCACCTTCTTCGATAGTACGGGTGTCTGTACTAATTGCGGTTACTTCAATATCTGCTTTTCCTTGCAGTTTTCCGTTAACTTTTTCGGCTATCCATAACAGCGTTGTTCTTATCATTTGCTGTACTCCTGTTGCAGTCGCGCCACAACTGCACGTTCGTTATAGTTAGTTTTTTTATCACCAATGATTTGATAGTCTTCGTGTCCCTTTCCGGCCACGACAATAATGTCTTTTTCAGTAGCAAGCGAAAGGCAATGGCGGATGGCAGCTTCGCGATCAGCGATACACACAGCACACTCAGCATTCTTAAGTCCAGCAATAATGTCACTTGCAATTGCCTCTGGCGCTTCACTACGGCTGTTGTCTGTGGTGATCACAATCACATCTGCACCCACTTCGGCAGCTTGGCCCATTAGTGGGCGCTTGCCTTTATCTCTATCACCACCGCAACCAAACACACACCACACTTGACCTGAGGTATGAAATTTTGCACTCAGTAGTACCTTTTCAAGCGCGTCGGGGGTATGTGCATAATCCACAACAATATTGGCCGCGCCATTTACTGGAAACACTTCCATTCTGCCCGGTACTGGTGTTATCGCATTAACTGCGTTTACCACCTCGTCAAAGCGCTCACCTTCTGCAAGCAATGTACCTATTGCACTAAGTACGTTACTCACGTTGAACTCACCAAACAGCGGCAAAGAAATAAATGCGTTGCCCCAAGACGTGTTCAATTCGAACTGACATCCCGACGAATGATAAGTTGGCTTTGTGGCGAAACAATGGCGATATTGGGGTTGTTTGTAGGCATTCATTGCGCTGCCAGACTCGCCAACCTCAATACCTGTCCACACTCTCAATATTGATGAGGCTGCTTCCTTGTCCCATTTTTCACTTTCACTATCATTGGCATTTAATACTGCTGCTTTCAAGCCCGGTTGCGCTAATAACAAGCGCTTAGCACTACCATACTCTTCCATTGTTCCATGGTAATCGAGGTGGTCACGGGTTAGGTTGGTAAACACAGCGATGTCGGTTTTCACCGTACTAAGGCGCCCTTGTACTAACGCATGTGAACTGGCTTCAAAAGCAGTATGACGCACTTCGCTTTGCACAAACTCTGCCAACAAGTACTGCATACGTATGGCATCGGGTGTAGTGTTGGCCGCAGGCGTGTTTTTCCATTGTGTATTACTGCCTTCAAATACACTACTGCCCAACGTACCTATGCTGGCACTACGTGTACCCAACGCATCTTTTAACTGCGTAAGCAGTTGAACTGTAGAGGTTTTCCCGTTAGTTCCGGTAACAGCAACTGTTGCCATCTTTTGCGCAGGATAATCGTAAAACGCCGCAGCCAATGCAGAGAGCATTTGTGGCAGCCCGTGCAAGTAGATAATGACACTGTGGTCGCGCATTTCCATGTTTCCATGGTTATCACTGTCGTCAGTTTGCGCCAATATTACACGGGCCCCTAAACTTATTGCCTGCGGGATAAAATCTCGACCATCTCGCTCGTGCCCTTTTATGGCAATAAACGCCAAGCGTGTATTCACTTCGCGGCTATCTAACGTCAACCCTTCAATACGGATATCTGGTGCGTCAATACCAAACTTTGCCATGAGCGCGCGAGTGCTCTGAATAAAGGCCTTAACTACCACTTTGGCCTCCTTTTAATAACCGACTAGAAGTAACCTGTTTGTCATCAGGCGCAATATTTAGCATGTGCAAGGCGCCACCCATGATGGCTGAAAATACTGGCGCCGCCGTGTCGCCAGCGTGATATAAATCACCACCTGGCTCATTAATAAGCACAACAGTAACTAAACGTGGGTCGGATACCGGCGCCACACCAGCAAAGATATTGACATACTCTTCACCGTAACCACCTGCTACCGCTTTACGACTTGTACCAGTTTTACCCGCTACGCGATAGCCGGGAATTGCCGCTTTAGTTGCGGTACCACCGCGCTGAGTTACGCTTTCCATCATTTGAATAATGGCATTGGCATTTTCTTCGCTTATCACGCGCTCTGCTTGTGCTTGCCAAGTAGGTTCCTTTGGCGACTTGATAATATTAAGCGGGGTTTTAATGCCCCCATTGGCTAAGGTCGCATATAAACGGCCTAGCTGAGCGGTGGTCACCGAAATACCGTAACCAAACGATAAGGTAGCCAGTTCGAATTCAGACCAACGGCTGCGCTCATGGAAAATACCACTGCTTTCGCCTGCCATATTCAAACCGGTATCACTCATTAGCCCCATGTTGTAATAGGTATCTAACAGGAATTGCTTAGGTACAGATAACGCGAGCTTTGACGTTCCCATGTTAGATGAGTGCTGTATGATTTCTTCAAGAGTAAGCTCACCATAATTGCGCGTATCTTTAACCAAGCTTCCACCTAAGCGCATCCAACCTGGATAGGTATCAACAGTATCCTCGGGTTCAACGTCGCCAAATTCCAATGCGGTCAGCACGGCAAGTGGCTTTAGCGATGAGCCAGGCTCAAAAGCATCCGTAATTACGCGGTTACGCATTCTGTGTGGTGAAATATCACTTCTGTCATTGGGGTTAAATGAAGGCGCATTAACCATAGCAAGTACGTCGCCAGTTTTGACGTCAATAACAATGGCTGAGGCCGAGCTCGACTGGTAATACAGCATAGCTTCTTTAATTTCTTTGTACGCTAGGGCCTGAATGCGTTGGTCAATAGATAACTGCAAATCACCAGCTTTCTCGCCAGATGTGGTTTCCAGTATTTCAACTTGACGGCCCTTTGCGTCACGACGAATCTTCCGAGACCCAGGCGTGCCTGTTAACCAATCGTCATACATGCGTTCTAAGCCTTCGACACCTGCGTCATCTACATCGGTGACACCAATTAGCTGGGCTGATACCTCACCAGTTGGGTAATAGCGTCGACTTTCTCGGCGTAGATAAATACCCGGGATATCCAGCTTATCAACATACTCAGCCATTGCCGGTGAAACCTGGCGCTGAAGATAGACAAAACGGCGTTTGGGGTTTGCGACTTTATCTTTGAGTTCGTTGACGTCTTGACGCAATACATCGGCTAGCGCTTCCCAACGTCGAGCTTCATCAAAGCCATTATTTTCATGAATTACTTTAGGGTCAGCATAGATGGCGCGCACCGGCACACTGACGGCTAATTCAACCCCATTTCTATCAGTAATAAGACCGCGATAGGTTGGCATATTGCGAGTACGTAAAGTACGACTGTCACCTTGCTGAATAAGCTCGTCCGGCTCTATCACCTGAATGTATGCTGCCCGAGCAGCTAACACTGCAAATACCGCCATAATGACAACTAGCACAACCACAAAACGCCAGTGCACCAAGCTTGGCGTGACGTTTTGTTTAGCGCCTGATTTAGTTCCTGGCTTGGCTCCTAGTTTACCGCCACGACTGTTCTTACGCGGTTGTTGTCGCGCAGATTGGATACTTTGTGAGGAATTCGCTAGGCTCATTTTAGCCTCACTACAACTTCATCGTCTGCGGTTGGTCGATACATATCCAACTGCTTCTCGACAAGGGTTTCAATACGGTTGTGTTCAGTAAGCGCACGTTGCTCGAGTACTAAATTACGCCATTCCACATCAAGCTCATCTTTTTCCTGCATAAGGTCTTCAAGGGCGATAACTTGTTGCCTATTGTGATGGCTACTTAAAATGACAGCCATCGCGCTTGCAATAACCATTAAATACAACAAAACCCGCAACTTGTTGCGGGTCAAATCTGAAACAATTATCAACAGTAAACTGAAATTAGTCCCTGCCTTGCCTGGCGTACTCTTGGTCATAATTTCTCAGCCACCCGCAGTACCGAACTGCGAGAGCGAACATTGTTCGCGATCTCCTGTTCTGAAGGTTTAATGGCTTTGCCCAAGGCTTTTAATACTTTATCTGCATCAATTTCTGCTTGGGTGATGGGTAAATTATGTGGAACAACCTTTCCTTTACTTTGTTCCTTAATAAAGCGTTTAACTAACCTGTCTTCCAACGAGTGAAATGAAATCACCGCCAGTCGCCCTTCTTTGGCAAGTACCTGTGTGGCAGCTTTTAGACCCACACGCAGTTGTTCTAATTCGGCGTTAATGTAAATGCGTATTCCTTGGAACGCGCGTGTAGCAGGGTGTTTGAACTTGTCTTTAACCGGAACCGCTTCATCAATGATTTGAGCAAGTTGTGCTGTACGAGTAATTGGCGTGTGCTTACGTGTATTTACAATGGCATGGGCAATGCGCTTACCGAATTTCTCTTCACCGAATTCTTTGATAACCTGCGTGATGTCTTGCTCTTCTGCATTGGCTAGCCACTGGGCAGCACTTTGCCCACGCGAAGTATCCATACGCATATCTAAAGGACCATCACGCAAAAAACTAAAACCGCGCTCAGCGTCATCTAGCTGTGGAGACGACACCCCTAAATCCATCAATACGCCGTCAATTTTTCCAGTTAGTCCAAGTGCCTCAATTTCTTCAGCCATGTCACCAAAAGGCGAATGAATAATGCGAAAGCGCTTATCGTCAGCAAACCGCTCTGCCGCTTTAATTGCTTGAGGATCTCTATCGAAGGCGATTAACTGCCCCTCATCACCAAGTGATGCCAGAATATGCGCAGAATGACCGCCACGACCGAAGGTTGCATCGACGTAAATTCCGTTGGGCTTAATCGCCAGCGCTTCAATACATTCGTCAAGTAGCACAGAAATGTGCTTAAATTCGCTTTGGCTCATAGAGAGAAGTCCTGTAATCGTTCGGTAAGTTCAAATTCGCCTTTGCGTTCGGTGTCTATATCAGCATCAACTTGTTGTGCCCAAATATCGGCATCCCAAATTTCGAATTTGTTTAACTGACCAACTAACATGACTTCTTTTGAGAGTTTTGCGAATGTTCGCAATGGAGTAGGAATAAGAATACGTCCGCTTTTATCCATCTCGCCTTCTGAAGCATACCCAAGTAATAATCGCTGTAAGCGACGCTCAGCGGGGATCATGCTTGAAAGCTTAGAGAGTTTTAGCTCAATCTCTTCCCATTCGGGAAGTGGGTAAAGTAGCAAACAACTTTGTTGTGTATCGACTGTGCAGACGAGTTGTCCCTGACAATCATCCAGCAGCGACTGACGATACTTCGTAGGTATAGCCAGTCTGCCTTTTGTATCCAGATTGATTGCGTTAGCGCCGCGGAACATTCCCCTAGCCTTTTATTATTTGCTCTTGGTTTTCTTATTATTTGAGTACTAATCTGCAAAGTGATGATTTGATCCACAATTCGCCACATTTACCCACTGAGGTACAGTTTAGGTATCAATGATCCCCACTGTCAAGTAGAAAAGTGCCGTGGAAGCCGCGTGTTTATTGGGTTCAAACTGTTTATATATACAGTAGATTTTGGAAGTATATGATTAGGCATGTAAAAAAGAAGCAGTATTCTTTGAAGAGAGTATTAATAAAGGCTAATTAATCGACGAACTGCGGTAAAAGAGAAAATAAGTAGCATTATACGTTCTTATCACAAGCGACGAGGTAAACGTCGCTTGTATATAATTGTTGAAAGGTAGGTATGAGTTCAAATACGCTTTTACTTAAAATCGATACGATGCACTTAAGGTTGCTACATCATCGTCAGCGTCACTATCGGTATTTTTCTCATAACCCGCTGTAACTGAGAACTGTTCGTTAAACCAGTAATCCACTTCGATACCTGCTCGTTTGTCATCGTCAAACCCTGAAGGTGAATTTACATACTCAAACGTACCGGCGACACTTAAAGCTGGGCTAAAGAAATAACGCGCACTCCCTGTGTAGGTGTCCGCATCATCTTCGACAAATTCAAACATTAAGTCCCAACCCGTACCTGTTTTGCCAACCGTGGTGTAACGAGTAAAAGCAACCGGAGACGTGTTACTGAACTCTTCATCAAATACATTTCCATCGAAATTAAGGTCGTAATCGAAACTAATATATTGTAAACCGGCTCCAATCTGCCATTCGGGTGACAAATTGTAGCCGACACTGGCCTTTACAAATTTACTCTCTTGGTCACCGTAGTTATTGTCTAATTCGCTATATGAACCTTCAGCCGTAATTGACCATTGCTCATTAAAATAGAAAGTACCTCCCAAAATGAGAGCGTCTCTATCTCCGCCTCGAGCATAACCACCAAAAAGACTAGATACTCTTTGTAAGTAAGGGTTTATCAAGTAAGCGCCAGAATCACTTTTTACAGAGTCTAAATAACGAACATAACTAGCAGTATAAAAGTTGTCGTTAAACCCTTCGATATCTTGTACCGTTGCGCTAACTTCATTTTGCGTGTTGGCGGTTGCCGTTGTTGCACTAAGCAGTGAAGCCAGCATCAGCGCAAGTCCAGTCATTGACGTTTTTGTGAATGTGTTTTTTAAGTCCATGTTTTATAACCTTTAGAAAAGTGTGTGAAGAAAACAGGAACAAATATAAGAGGCGAAAACTTAACGTATTCTGAACGAATACTAACAGGTTCTGAATGTGGACGAATGGTATAAAAAAACCCGCTTTTAAGCGGGTTTTCAATAAATTAAGAGGCCACCAAGTTATTATGCACTAGGCGCTTCTTCGTTAGCAGGTTGAGCTTGCACACCAACTGCTGACAAATGCATATTGCGAATTGGATTTTCAGTGTCGTTAGACAGTTCAACCAAACGGTTTAGTTGACCAATAGACATCATCACTGCGTAAATTGCACCTAAGAAACCAGCTTTGTGCAATTCAACAATTTTATCTTCAGGAAGCTCAAGAAGTTTCTTCTCGTTGATGCTCATCATGCCAGTTACATTACGCTGTGTACCGTCTTGATAAGTAAGGCGAATTTGAATTGGATCAAGAAGGTCCAGTTCAACAACCTTAGCAATGAAGCGCTGGGTAATCATTTCGCTGTTAGCCAAATCGCTTAGGAATTTTTGACGATTGTTCAAGAACTCAGATGCTTCACCATTTTCAGTGAATAATGCTTGGCCTTCATCAGAAATTAGGTCTGAGTTTTCATCAATGAAAACACCTAACTTGTCGCCATCAGGACGTACATCAAACGGATAGCGAAGGATGTTCATTGGTACGTGAGGACCTTTCCAGCTGTCACCTGTTAGGAATAGGTTTTGACCTTGTTCCATACCTAACATAGTCACAACGTGATGACGCTTTGCTTCTGCGTCTTCAATGAATACCAAAGGCATGGTTGCCGCAAGCTGTGCAAACTCACGGATAGATGCTGAAGCTAAATGCGTTTTTTTCGCATAGCTGAAAGTCGTGCTTACCGCAAGCTTTAGGTCTTTATGTTTTTCTTTGTCTAGCGGTACAAAATTAATAGCCATATTTATTTCTCATACTTGTTTACTGTGGTCTCGGCTAAAAAATTGAGAAGAGCGAGTACCACTTTAAATTACGTTAGCCCTACAGATAATGTCTGTCATCGATCATTTACTCCATCGATAGTAGGCAGAGCGCTCAGGAGTATTACGCATTAGCGCAATGAAGTCACGCGATCTTCACAATAACAAGTTTTAAATTTTTATTTCAATGTAAAATTTAGGTGAACGGGCACAAGCGCTCTAATTTTAACCAAAATAGGGCTCAAATTGAGTTTTTGGTTTATTTACCCGCCTACACCGACTGTACTTCTCACATTGCTTCCGAGGGACTAATGAGCGTTGACATACGAAATTCAGCCTAAATAGAAGTCACTGATTCAAGAGATTCGTAAGAAGGACCGACAATGAGTAACAAACCTTCATCACACTACAATTGCGAAGGGCACCTAATATGTTTTACTCTCGTGTCTTGCATCAAATCTATTTAAAGCAAAACAATATTTGATTATACGATGCAATTTATATTGTCAGACCGTTATTGAACGTTGACTAGAGTAATTACACACAAGGAATTATACGTATGACCAGGCGCTTCCCTCTTTCATCATGTGCATTAGTTGTTGCTGCATTGCTAAGTGCACCTGCATTTGCCACAGAGCAAAAAAATTATTCCGCGTCTGAGCAAGCCATAGCCATTGCAAAAGAAACGATTATTGTAGATGGCCATATCGATGTCCCCTATCGCGTTAAAGAGAAATGGGTAGATGTAACTAAAGCTACTGAAGGCGGAGATTTTGATTATCCGCGCGCAGTGAAAGGTGGGCTAAATGCCCCATTTATGAGTATTTATGTGCCCGCTAGTTTAGACAATTCACCTGAATCAACACAGTTAGCACATGAGTTAATCGACTCTGTTGAAGCAATAGTTGCTCGAGCACCAGATAAATTTGCTATAGCTAAAAGTCCATCAGAAGTGAAAGCGCAGTTTGAGAAAGGATTAATCTCGCTTCCTATGGGTATGGAAAACGGTTCTCCACTTCAAGGCGATTTAGCTAATTTAGAAGCGTTTTACGAGCGAGGTATTCGTTACATTACGCTAGCACACAGTCAAGCGAATCACATTTCCGACTCTTCCTATGATCTTCGTAGAAAATGGAAGGGATTGAGTCCATTTGGTAAAACACTCGTTACTGAGATGAACAATATTGGCATTATGTTAGATATTTCTCACGTATCTGACGACGCCTTTTATCAAGTTATTGAACTAACAAAGGTTCCTGTGATTGCCTCACACTCATCGCTTCGACGCTTTACCCCAGGGTTTGAGCGAAACATGAACGACGAAATGATCAAAAAGCTTGGTGAAAATGGTGGTGTAGTCATGATTAACTTCGGCTCTAGTTTTGTTTCAAAACAAGCAGGTCAGTGGAGAACAGGGCTAACTAACGCCAAAAAGGCATTAATAGAGAAAGAAGGTGAAGATAGCCCTAAACTGGCAAACTTTGAAGAAGAGTACAGAAAAACGGTTCCTTACCCTTACTCAACACTCGATGAAGTGCTTGATCACATCGATCATGTGGTCGAACTTGTGGGTATTGAGCATGTAGGTATTGGTTCAGACTATGATGGCGTGGGCGATTCATTACCCATTGGTCTTAAAGACGTGGCGAGTTTTCCTAACCTAGTTCAAGGCTTACTTGATAGAGATTACACTAGAGCAGATATCGAGAAAATTCTAAGCGGCAATGTGCTTCGCGTCTGGCAGCAAGTAGAGACATACGCTGCTTCGCATTAAGCAACTACATAGTTTCCTGTTTGAGAAGTTCGCAACAATGTAAACAGCTACGATGTAAACAGACCAAATGCGTAGCAGCAATTGCGCGACAATAACACAAAACGAGAGTTCGCCATGCGTGCTCTCGTTTTGTTTTTATACTCTCGCGAAGAAATGGCTACTGGCTACCTTTGCTTTTACCTCCTAGGCTAAGATAAAACGCGGTAGGCAACACAATGAGTGTCAACACCAACGCACTTAACATGCCCCCCACCATAGGCGCCGCGATTCTCTGCATTACTTCACTGCCCGTTCCGGTGGCATAAAGCACAGGTAGAAGGCCAATAATAATAGAAAATGACGTCATTAATACCGGTCTTAAACGCATGGTTGCACCGTGAATGATTGCTTTTTTAACGTCCTTATCTCCAATCGCTGAAGGCCCTATTGTGCTTGATATTGTGTTGCCTGTTCTATCAGCACTCATTGCCAAATCAGACACCTGCTGATTGAGATAAACCAACATTATTACTCCAATTTCTACCGCCACACCAGCTAGCGCAATAAACCCGACACCAACCGCCACAGACATATTGAAGTTAAGGCCGTATAACAGCCAAATACTACCCACTAGGGCAAGCGGCAGTGTAGCCAAAATAAGTGCCACGTCTTTCAGTCTGTTAAACGCCAAATAAAGCAGTAAACAAATAATGGCAAGCGTAACGGGAATAACAACTGACAGTTTCGCTTTTGCTCGTTCGAGATAAGCGAATTGCCCCGCCCACGACAGTGAATACCCAGCCGGCAGTGCTAAATTCTCATCAAGGTAGGTTTTAGCTTTGTCTACGTAACCGCCGAGGTCACTGTCATCAATATCAATAAAGACCCAGCCATTTAACCGTGCATTTTCACTTTTAATGCCTGCGGGACCTTGCGCAATGCGCACGTTGGCTACTTCACCGAGTGTGATATGAACGCCACTTGGCGTTACCAGTGGTATGAGAGACAGTGCTTCGGGGGTATCTCGATAATGTTGAGGAAAACGCAAACTTACCGGATAGCGCTCGCGCCCTTCTACTGATTGCGTAATTGTACGCCCTCCAATAGCGGTGCCAACAAGGGCATGCACATCGTCAATATTAAGACCATAACGTGCAGAAGACGTGCGATCGATATCAAGATACACATAGCGCCCACCAACCACGCGTTCAGCATACACTGACGTAGTATGAGGTACATTAGGTAAAAGCTGCTCTATCTGCTTTCCTATTTCTTCTATGCCGTCAAGTTCAGGCCCAGCTATTTTAATGCCTACTGGGGTCTTAATACCGGTAGCTAACATATCAATGCGCGTTTTTATGGGCATGACCCACGCATTGGTTACCCCCGGAAAATCGACTAACTGATTAAACGTCTGTTTAAGTTTTTCAGTCGTCATGCCTTCTCGCCATTGTGATTTTGGTTTTAATTGAATAAAGGTTTCAATCATGGTTAATGGCGCAGGGTCCGTTGCTGTATCTGCGCGCCCCACTTTGCCAAAAACACTTTCAACCTCAGGCACAGTTTTAATAAGCTTGTCGGTTTGTTGTAAAAGCTCTCGTGCCTTGCCAATGGATATGCTCGGATAAGTGGTGGGCATGTACATCAAGTCACCCTCGTCGAGTTCTGGCATAAATTCACTGCCTAACTGGCTCAGTGGCCAGTATGCTGAGAGTAATATGAGCGTAGCGGCAGTTAACGTTACTTTGGGAAATTGCAGTGCCTTCACCAAAATAGGTTTGTACATGCTTACTAGTAGCTTGGTGATGGGGGTTTTCATCTTCAGATTTAATCTTCCCTCGTACAAAATAGCCTGACAGTACAGGAACTAACGTAATAGCCAATGCGGCTGCAGCGGCCATTGCATAGGTTTTTGTATACGCCAGAGGAGAAAATAGCCGTCCTTCTTGAGCTTCTAGTGCGAACACAGGTACAAAAGACACGGTTATGATCAACAAGGAGAAAAACAATGCAGGCCCTACTTCTACGGTTGATTTTACTACCAGGTTCCAGCGCGTTTTGGCATCAAGTACTTGAGTATTGTTAGTGTCATACGCCTGTTTTAGATGCTTATGTAAGTTTTCGACCACAACAATAGCACCGTCAACCATGGCGCCAATAGCAATGGCGATTCCCCCCAATGACATAATATTTGCATTTAGCCCTTGGAGTTTCATTACGATAAATGCGCAAAGAATACCTATGGGTAAGCTTATAATGGCTACCAGTGACGAGCGTATATGAAACAAGAAGACCAAACACACCAACCCAACTACAACTAACTCTTCGACAAGCTTGTCAGACAGCGTATTTACGGCGTTATCAATAAGTGTTGAGCGGTCGTACACAGGCACTATCTTTACGCCTTCTGGCAGACTTACACGCAAACTATCAAGTTTATCTTTAACGGCATCAATAGTCGCTTTGGCGTTTTCGCCATAACGCATAACAATGATACCGCCCACGGTTTCGCCTTTACCGTTAAGTTCAGCAATACCTCTTCGCATTAGCGGAGACTCAACAACACGTGCCACATCACCTATGGTTATGCTCACACCATCTTGTAATACGCCAGTTGGTATTGCTTCAATGTCGCTCACTTGCTGGATATAATTCTCTGCCGATACCATATATTCAGCCTCGGCCATCTCAATAACGGAGGCTCCTGTGGCTCTGTTTCCTCGTTTAAGCGCTACTTCAATAACAGAAGGCATAAGGTTATAAGCCCTCAGTTTTTCAGGGTCTACCACCACCTGGTACTGCTTCACCATACCGCCCACAGACGCCACTTCAGAAACGCCTTCAACAGACTGTAGTTCGAACTTCAAAAACCAGTCCTGAAGCGATCGCAGCTCGCCTAAGTCCAATGCATTTCTCTTGTCACCACCATTTTCAAGAGCATAGATATACACCCAACCAACACCGGTAGCATCAGGGCCCAATTGTGGCGTAACGCCCTCTGGTAACTGTGGTGCAGCTTGACTTAGATATTCTAAAACGCGACTGCGCGCCCAATACATGTCGGTGTCATCATCGAATATCACATACACATAAGCATCACCGAAAAACGAGTAACCTCGCACGGTTTGCGCGCCAGGTACTGACATTAAAGCGGTGGTTAACGGAAAAGTGACTTGATCTTCCACTACCTGTGGGGATTGCCCTGGATAATTCACTTTTACAATGACTTGTACATCAGATAAATCGGGAATGGCGTCAATCGGTGTTTGCTTTACTGCCCATACACCGGCAATGCTTAGCATCACAGCACACAGCAACACCATTATGCGATTTTGCACTGACCATCGAATTACAGATTCAATCATGGTGCACATCCATCTTGTGATCTTGACTCATATTGTGATCGGTAACACCCTTAGACATTGCGCTGTCGTTAGCGCCGTGCTTCATCGCCACAATGACAAACTCATCGCCTGTTACAAACGTAAAGGTAATGCGGTCACCAACGTCAAATAAGGCACTATCAATATGCTCAGAAAGGGCAAAAGACATAGTAGCTGGACCACGCCCCCACTTTTCAATAGGCCCCCGTGAAATAGTCATTCTTGCTACGCTATCTTCGCTTTCATTCGATGCGGTTATCTGCTCAATTACGCCCCACGTTGTCGCTTGATGATCGGGTTCAGCCATGCGTTCAAAGTCACTATTTTTAGACGATTCAGAGTCAATCAAAAATTGCGCTGAAACCACCACTTCATCCCCAGGTAATAAGCCTTCTGATACCGCAAAAAACCTCGTGTCTTGCTGGCCAAGTTTTACGTTAACCGACTTAAAGTGACCCTGTCCGTCGCTAAGCACAACACGAGGCCCTCCGGCGGTTCGAATAACAGCGCTTTTGGGCACAAGTAGTGCAGTTTCTTGTTTAGATGAGGATAAGGTTACATTGGCAAACATATTTGGCTTAAGGGCACCATCGCGATTAGACAATGGAATTCGAACCTTCAAGGTACGCGTTGTCTCAGACAACGACGGGTAAATATAGTCAATCTGACCTTGCCATTGCGCATTAGGCAAATAGTCCATTTCAACATCGGCTGTATCACCTAGCTGAATGCTGCCCACATATTTTTCAGGGACATCTGCAATTATCCACACATGCTCTAATTTCGCGATACTCATGATTGTCGTACCGGGTTGAACAAAGAACCCTTCGCGAATTGTCATTGCCTCTACAACACCACCTTGAGGCGCACTGAATGTCACCGTTTGTGAAACTTGCTTTGATGTCTGTAACTGCGTAAGAAACGCATCGGGTAGCGCCAGTGACTTTAACCGTTGCAAAGCGCCTTCTATCAGCCTTTTATCACTGCGTTTTAGCGCGAGTAAATATTCTTCTTGGGCGTTAACAAGTTCCGGAGAATACAATGTGTAAAGCGGTTGACCTGCTTCTACCTCTTCCCCTTGAGACTTTATATGTAGCGTCTCAATCCACCCTTCAACGCGCGGATGAATATGGACTATTTTATCCTCGTCAAAACTTACCACACCAACTGTTGTAACAGTTTGATTAAGTTTACCGACGTGCACAGGTGCAGTTTTCACCCCGATATTCTGCTGAATAGTTGCGCTAATCATTACGGTCCCAGGAGAGCGACTGCCCGAAATGCTTAGCGAACTTTCCTCATACACGGGCACTAAGTCCATTCCCATAGGTGATTTTCCCGGCTCGTTTCGTCGATAGCTATCGTCCATGGGAGCAACCCAGTAAAGCGGTTGTTTTTCTTGAGAATCAGTACTTTCGTTATCGCCAGTAGATGCTGAAACACTATTGTTAGAAACAATGAGCCAAGCCACGAAAGCGCTGATTAGTGCTCCCGTACTTGCTCCAACTAACAGCCATAGCCACACTTTTGATGCGCGCGCACCTTTATTCGAACTTGTGAATGACATAAAGAAATTCCCTCTATTGGTGCGACGTTGAAGTTAAAGCGGGTAAATACAAGTATGCGAGAGATGCGAGGGTCCTCGCTTCATCGACTTGCATGCGCAGCAGTTCGTCTTGAACTTGAATCTGACGTATATTCGCATTAACGACGTCACTGAAATTGGCCGTGTCAGCGGTATAGGATGTCAACAGTGTTTGCGCTAACTGCGCAACTTCACTGACCAAGCCATGCTCATACAGTGCTTTGCGCTCGTTGAGAAAAAATAGACGTTCAGTGAGTATTTCAGCTTGAGCGGCTAACTCATTTACCTTTAAACGAAAATCTGTTTTTGAGGCATTCACTTTAGCGGCAGCCGCTGAAATAGAAGCAGTTTGCTTTCCACGAGTAAAAAAGGGCAAGTCCACCTGCACTCCCACTGAAACAAAATCAGCTCTGCTCATTCCATTTTGCGCGTCTTGGCGATAGCCATAACTTGCTTCAACGCTCCACTGTGATTTGGTTTGCTCGCGAGCAATATCCAGTTGTTTGGTTTCAGCTTGTGTTTGCAATTGTAACCCTTCTGCCAGCGGATGATTCTGTAAGGCGTCAAAGGGGTCGAGCTTGTCTATCTGTGCAATAAACCCATGAGCATCAATGTGATAACTTGTAAAAATCATATCCGCATTAAATGATGATGGCGTTGCTGTGTCGTCAAGTGGAGCGCCATACCATTTTGATAGCGCTGCTTTGGCTTCGAGCTCTTTTTGCAACGCCTGTGTGTATTTATCTTGCAGTGTCATTAAGGCCAGACGCACTTGTAAAATATCGTCTTGTTGAGCACTTCCAACCACGCTGCTATAGCGCGACTCAGTAACATCAAGAAGTTGTGTAAGTAGTGACTTCTCTTTGCTCAATAGCGCAATTCGCTGACTGGCTAGGTACCAATCTAACCAAGCAAATGCCACATCGCGATTTAACAGCGCTTTGCGCGCATCACTTTCCGTCTTAAGTTTACGCGCCATAAAAGCGGTTTTCTGCTGGCTTAGGGTATTAACATTCCCTCTTGGTAACTGTTGCTTTATACCCACTTTCACTTGCGTCATGGGCTCTTGATTTAGTGAGAAGCCATCCGTTGGTAGGTTTTGTATTGTCGAAGAAAGCTGTGGGTTAGCCCAATAAGCCGCGGCTTTTTCCTCATTCGACAATGCCTCTTCTCGAAAACTATTTCCCTTTAGAAAAGGATCTTGTGAGATAGCGAATTGTTGCGCTTGATATAGCGAAATCTCATTTGCATAAAGAGGAGAGTGAAAAACACATACCATAAGAAGTGTAACAACACGCTTCTGCGACTTACGAAAACACAATAACGCTCTGTAATGAATAGTATTAATTGCCATTTCAAATTTACTTTGTATTTGGTTTTCTATAACGAATTGACCGCTACTGAAACAAAATTAGAAACGTTGATAAGTAAGGCTAGGCAGTTGGTTCACCGGACAATAACTGTATTGTGAACAGAAACAGATGACTTAGTTAAGGCACTGCTTTGCCGATACTCCATCAACAAATGTTAGATAGATCTAGGCTGTGAAAAGCGCTTTCGGTGGACGAAATTGGCCTGAGAGAGGATGTGAGAGTTCGCCATAACGTTGACCCACTGCCATAGTGCGAGCAATGACAACAGTTGACGTTATTGCGGGCTGGATAAGTGCCAACCCAGTGGAATTAAAGCAATGTTCAAAAGTACATTGGCATTCGCCTTCACAGCAGTCCATTTGGCATGCTAGCTGGCTGTTCTCCTGATTGCTTGCCTGATGACTTTTGTGATTAACAGCCTGGCTGCTTAATTCCTGATGAATTCCTTCGTGTTCAGACATCGACGCATTACCTTCTGACTCATTGCCGACATAACTATTGTGTTGGCAATGTGCAGATTGTGCGCCTTGCACAGCATGTTGCATTGTAGAATGATCTGCGAGATCCGCTGTGCTGGTCATATCAGGTTTAACGTCAGAATCAACTGAGTTTGCATGCATTAGTGATACATCGTTTTGCATGCCATGAGCGTGAACAAGTGACATCACATTACCCTGCGACACGCCCTGAACTAAGGTTGCAAAAAATAAACAAGAAATAACAAGAAACGCTAACGCAGTAAACCCTCGGGAGGGTTTACCTTGATATTGAGCGAACTTCGCTGTATTTACGTGCGTGCTACCTTTATTCATGGTTGTAGCATAGCGTTATGTCAGCAATGAGTAAATACACAGCACATCACAAGTATGTTATCGGCGACGAATAACTTATTAGCGCTAGAACTGCTTGGCGTATTCGCGAAGCATGAAGTCCATGGTCGAGAAAAGCGGATTGGCTTTAGGCACTGCACACATTTCTTGTTGATTTACCATAGATGCATTGAACTGCATCGCCTGTAGCAACTGTGGGCTCACGACCAGGTCGGCGTGACATAAGGCGTAAGATTCATCAATTACAAAAAACGTATTAGGGCCCTTACTGCTCTGTATTAAGCGCTCCACACCGTGAATAGGCGTAGTCGCATCAGCCTGAGAGTGAGCAACGAATAGTGGAACATCAATTTGCGCGCCTTCCTCTAGCTTGTCGCGAATAGTATTGATGAGATCCATTAATTCCAAACCGGCAAAACCGGCAACATTGGGGTACTTATAAGGATTAGGCCCATGGGTTTCATATGTGCCATCAATAATCTGGGCTAACAGCTTTATCCCCCAAATTCTCGACATACCTTCAGCATTGTCAGAAAGCGCTAAAGCACCTGAAAAAAGCATCAGGCCATCAATATTTTCGTCCCCACCAAGGTAATGTTCAACCGCCAGCGCTCCACCTGTTGAAAACCCACCCACAATCAATGTGTCGCCCATTTCATCAGCTAGCGCTAACACATCATCAACATGAGACTGCCAACGTTCAGCGATGTCCCAATCAGACATATCATCGTCGGCCTCGCGTTTGCCGTGCCCAGGAAGCAAAGGCACAATCACGGAATAACCTTCTTCAAATAAGGTGTTCGCTATTTCCCTCATAAAAAAAGGCGAATCGCTTAACCCGTGGATCAATACCGCCACTTTGGTGCTTGAGGGATGATGCAGAATAAATGGCGCATTCCCTTCATTGCGCAATGCATTACTACATACACTTACTTTGTTTAGTGCCGTTTCGCGGCAAGGTTGAGTTGAGCCCCACTGTGCGTGGTAAAGCGCTTTAAATGTTACATCAGCTTCTTTCGACGATGTCGTATTTGCAGCGGAATATTGAGGCAAGAAAGCAAAACTAAGCAGAAGAAGCCAACTAAAAACAACGTTAGACGACACTATGATTCTCCGATAAAAGAATGGGCACAAAAAAGCGGAAGCATAATAACATGCTCCCGCTAAATACCATAAAATAGAGCATGTTGGCCTTTGCTGCAAAAACGTACCGCAAAGGTCAACACGCTCTAGAGGCAGTTTTTCTATTTGAATAGAACTTACTTTTTACTCGCCAAAATATGCCGCTAAGTCATCAGACCCACCAATATGTTTACCCCCGATAAACACTTGAGGAACCGTTTCGCGCCCGCTAATTGCCGTTAAACTTGTGAGTGATGCGTCTTTGCCAAGTACAATTTCTTCATATTCAAAGCCTTTGTCTTCAAGCAAAGCCTTTGCTTTTGAACAATATGGACACCCTGGTTTAGTGATAATGGCTACTGGGGCATTAGGCTCTTCTTCCGGCGCAATGTAGGCAAGCATGGTATCGGCATCAGAGACTTCAAATGGGTCTCCAGGTACATCTGGTTCAATGAACATTTTGTCTACGACACCGTCTTTCACCAACATTGAGTAACGCCAGCTGCGCTTGCCAAAACCTAAATCAGCTTTATCTACTAGCATTCCCATTCCGTCAGTAAAGTCACCGTTTCCGTCGGGAATAAGGGTAATATTGCTGGCTTCTTGATCCGCAGCCCAAGCATTCATCACAAAGGTATCGTTCACCGAGATACACACGATTTCATCAATTCCATGCTTGGCAAATTTCTTCGCCAACGCATTGTAACGAGGTAAATGCGTTGAAGAGCATGTTGGCGTGAACGCACCTGGTAGTGAAAATACAACAACATTTCTACCAGAGAAAATTTCGTCACTGGTTTTGGTAACCCATGCTTCGCCATCTCGACAAGGAAACGACACACTTGGGACTTTTTGACCTTCTTTAGATGTAAAGCGACTTTCAGACATAGCAAATTCTTCCTCGGTTATTTGTTAACGTCGTTAATGACCACATGATAACTTTACTTGTTGTTTTGCAAATCGATAAGCAAAAAATAGGTGAAAAGCTCAGTACATGAACTACTGCTGATTACGAGCCTAATTTGTGTCTCTTAACAAATCAATAGGTATTATATGACATTCGTTAATATTGATTTTGATGCTGAATGTTTCAACAGCTCTACCTATCATTTTTGCAATAGGCAAATGCTGTATTGTGTGAAGATATACATCAGTAGGTCAAAATTGAAAAGTAACGCTTGAGGGTTTACGCCATGATTATTCTGGTTGGTGGTGAAAAAGGTGGCAGCGGTAAAAGCTGTCTGGCACAGAACATAGCCGTTTATCTACGCACAGAAAAAGGAGCTAACGTCCTGATGGTTGACTGTGATCCTCAACGAACGACTTCTGACTGGATCCAAGAACGCAAGGCAGACCCTCGACTCGCTGAAATCAACTGTGTACAGTTATATGGAAAGATACGCAATGAACTTCTCAATTTGCGTCAATACTACGATTATGTGGTGATTGACTGTGGTGGTCAGGATAACTTAGCACTGCGCTCATCAATGGCTGTTGCTGATCATATTCTTATTCCTTTGCGTCCGAAGCGCCGCGATTTGAAGACGGTCCCGCACATGGAAGATATCTTGTCCACATGTAAGATGGTTAATCCCAAGATGAATGCGGCATTTGTCATTACCCAATGCCCCTCTCTACCTAGTCTGGCAAGCAGGATATTAGAAGCTAAAGAGGTTTGTCGTTCATTTGGTATTCCAGTCCTCAACTCGGTCACGTTCAGTCGCAACATGTATGACGATTCCGAAGAATGCGGAAAATCAGTTATTGAAAGCGAACCCGAAGGTAAAGCAGCTATTGAAATAAGAAGCTTGTTTGAAGAGCTCTTGGCTGCCAAAGAGGAGGATGCTCATGAGTTTACTCAGCCTCAGAAAATCGCAGCCGTTAACTAAGCCCACACTGCGCTCGGTCGATGACTTTATTGAAGATGCACTGCATTATGCACAAGGCATAGACACTAAACCGGTAAGGGGTAGCCACAAAGATACCTCGAGTAAAAGCAGTGACAATAGGGTTGTTCGCTTGCATAAAGTGCAAAAAGGTAGCGCTATGCGCCATGCAACCTTCACGCTCACCCCAGAGTGTATTTTGAAGCTTACGCAGCTTTCAAAACAACAAGGTAAAGCGAAGTCTGCATTAATTCGCGAGTGGATCCAGCAAAACACCCAGTAATGCTTGCTCATATGGCGTGTCTAGTGCCTGTTTATCTAGTATACACGCCATATCTATACTTTAGTCTAATCCCGTATACCCTTCTTCATCGTATTCCTCTTAACAAGCCCATAGTGCGAGCGATAAGATGCATCAGCAGCGCACAGGTGTGAACGTTAGTAGTGATGAACATGACAGCGTGGAGGAAACAGGCATTGATGGGCCACAAAGGAAGAAGAGCAACGTTTGCGCTTATTAGTTTCCTATTTTGCTTCTTAAGCTTGATGTCGACTTGGGCCTATGCTCAGCGCGTTGTGGATGATGACATTGCGTCCATCAAATCACTACTGTCTAGCCGACAATTTGAACGCGCCGAAAAAAGCGCCATGTTACTTCTTGAACGCGCGCTCCAACAACAAAACTACCCTGCTGATGAATTGCTTGGTTTAGGCAAAACACTTAAAAAAGCATCCCGCTTTACCGTCGCAAAATCAATGCTTGCGGCAACACTAGAGCAATACACAGCGCACGCAAATCTTGAAAAAATGTCGCTAACTCTGCTAAGTCTAGCCAGTGTTGAGCGTCATCTTGCAAACTACACTGCGGCCATGGCGTATGCACAACGGGCAATGTCACTAGCGCATTTAGAGCGCAATGAGGAATTAAAGGCCAAGCTGAATCTAGAAATTGGGATTATCCACCATATGCAAGGCGATGTGGAAAGTGCACTTACGCCTTTTAAAGATGCATTAGGTTTTTTCAGGGTAACTCGAGACACACAACAAACGAGTGAAACGTTAGTTCATATCGCTGACACTTACCACTTACTTAATGAAACGGCTTTGTCGCGAACTTACTATGAAGACGCGTTAACACTACTAAGTACAGAAGACAGTAATAGTATCTTAATAGGTACTATAAAAATCCGTATTGGCAATGCCCAAAAGGAAGAAGGGTTCTTTGATAATGCCGTTGCGACTATCAGCGAAGGTTTAAACTTGCTCCTTGCTGCTGACAACAAAAAGGGCGTGGCTGAAGCACAAATTGCGCTTGGTGAAACCTTTATTGCAATGGGCAATTCTTCAAAAGGGTTTGCATTAATTCAAGAAGCCATGGCCTTTGCACAGTCGTCCGCACATGCTGTTTTAATCAAACAGGCTCGCTTGGCACTAGCACAAGCACTATTAAACGAGAATAATTTTGAGCAAGCGCTGGTTTACGCCCGCGAGGGGACTGCCGATGCGAGAAAGGACAAAGATATTAGGTCACAGCTTACTTTTCTCTCATTGCAATTTAGCGCCTATGTTTCACTTAACGAGTTCAAAAAAGCACTAGATATTCAAGCTGTAATACAACAACTTCGAGCGTTACTGCTCAACTCTCACAACATGTCGGCTATTGAAGGCCTACAAGCTGAAATTGAGCTTGTACGTCAATCCACTGCATTTGAACAATTAAAAGAGTCCAAGCAACTTGCTTTAGCACAAGCTGAACGTGAAAACTTAAGTACTACCTTGTTTTGGAGCCTAACCTTAGCGGGTATTCTTTCACTGTTTTTAATTTGGAGTCGATACCGACAACGGCAGCAAACGGTTTTACTCGCACGAGAAGTCAAACAGCAAACCCTGGCCCTACAACAAAAAAATGATGAACTTAAGCAGGCTTATAGTGTACTTGAAGAAGTTAGCTTACGGGACCGTCTTACTGGGCTTTATAATCGACATTATTTAGAGTCGCACCTACCTGGCGAATTGAGACGTAGTCAGTTTGCGGCTAAGCAAGATTGCAACGACAAAAAAAGCAACTCTGATCTCCTTTGCTTGCTTATCGACATTGATTTTTTCAAACGCATCAATGACGATTATGGTCACATTGCAGGAGATGAAGTGCTTTCTGGCTTCGCAAAAGTATTAAAAGATGCCTTTAGACAAACCGACCTGATTATCCGATGGGGCGGTGAAGAGTTTCTTGTGGTATGTCGACAGTCAAACCGAGAAGATTTACCCAAACTCGCTGAACGCTGCCGAGAAATGGTTGCCAGTACGCCATTTGATATAGGTCTTACTTCACCTATTTATATCACATGTAGCATTGGTTTTTCATTGTTGCCCCCAAACCACATGGAAGATTTCGAAGTGCTTTGGGAACAAACATTTGAAGTCATCGACTATGCGCTTTATGCCACTAAGCTGTCAGGAAGAAATGGCTGGGTGGGCGTGATAGAAATTCATGACGAAATCAGCGTTCATCAAACACCACTTGATGCAAAGTTCAAATTTCCTGGGTCTAGAATTGCAACGTCGTTTAATAACGTTGCATCTATTAAATGGCCCGAAATTCATGAGGAGTAGCAGTATGTACAAAGGTCATTGTCATTGCCAAGCCATTCAGTTTGAAATTGATCACATTGATGAATTAGACGCAGATAATGAGCGTATAGCCAATAGCGATAATCAATCACTTAGACTGGAAGTCAATAAAGAGGTGTTGGTAATCGATTGCGCCCCCTCAGCACTTGCAAAGTTGCATGTACCGAATGGCGAGACCCATCATATGTGCAATATATGCGGGCATTTGATGTTTGTTGAAACCTCCGCAAAGAAGGTTATTGTCGATGTATTTTTTAACGGTCACGACGCACTTTCAGAGCCGCATTGCCAATTTGTAGTGTAAAGAGACAATACGGCACTAGAACGAGTACTAATCGCTACTTTTAATATCTTCCATATGATATTTGTCAATGAGCGAATACAGTGTTGGACGAGTAACACCAAGCATTTCTGCCGTTCTCGACATATTCTTTTCAGCTTTTTGGTAAGCGCGACGAATTGCACGGCTTTCCGCAATTTCTCTGACTTCACGTAAATTCAACGTTTCGGGTTCATCTTCCGAACTCACTGGCATTAGCCCTAAATCATCGGGTTGAATAACCGTACCTTCGGCCATGATCACTGCTGATTTGAGCTTATTTTGCATCTCTCGAATATTTCCAGGCCATTTATGCGCCAACATGGCATTAACCGCTGACTCAGAAAAACTCTTTGCTTTGGCTTTGAATTCTTCACGATAAATATTAAGAAACGTACGTGCGAGCAAAATAATGTCTTGGTCCCGATCTCTAAGTGGTGGGATCATAATTGGCATTTCACCCACGCGATAATACAAATCTTCGCGAAATGTTTCTTGCGCAACCATTCCCTGTAAGTCACGGTGGGTTGCACAAATGACGCGAATGTCTACTGGAATTTCTGCTCGTCCGCCCACTCGCTCAATCACCCGCTCTTGCAAGAAACGCAACATTTTAGCTTGAAGGCCAATAGGCATATCACCAATTTCATCTAGAAATAATGTGCCACCTTGTGCCGTTTCAATTTTGCCCAGTGTGGTTTTGTTTGCTCCAGTGAACGCCCCTTTTTCATAGCCAAAAAGCTCACTTTCTAACAAATTTTCAGGAATGGATGCGCAGTTAATAGCAACAAACGGTTTGTCTTTGCGCGGGCTGTGTTCATGAATACTTCGGGCAAAGACTTCTTTTCCCGTGCCACTTTCACCTAATAAAAGCGTACTGATATCAGTACTGGCAATTTTCTCTGCCTTGCGCACCACTTTTTGAATTGCTTCACTATTGCCCACGATCCTAGTCATGCCAGAGCGCGTGCGTGCTAAGATACTGTTTTCGTGCTCAAGTTTGGCAAGGTTTAGTGCGCGGTTTACCAATAGCTTTATGGTATCTGAATCAATTGGCTTTTGATAAAAATCATAAGCACCGAACTCAATGGCCTTAAGGGCGTTTTGCTTATCGTTATTTCCAGTTACAACGATAACCTTAGTCCGCGGAGCTAAAGAGATAATATCGTGCAGAATGCGAAGCCCCTCGGATGCATTAGCAGGATCAGGAGGCAGCCCTAAATCCAGTGTTACCACTTTTGGTTCAAATCGACGTAATTGTGCAATAGCAGACGTATGATCATCAGCAAAAACAACGTTGAAGTCTGTTAGGCTCCATTTCAATTGCTTTTGAATACCTAAATCATCATCAACTACCAAAATCGTATCTGTCATTTTGTCGTCCTAATTTCAAACTTCATCCGTACCCAGCATCGTATTATCAAACTATTGGAAAAAACAGCGTAAAACAACTACCACGGCCTGGTTCACTGTGCACTGTCAACTTGCCGCCTATCGATTCAATGTAGGTTTTAGCATCGTAAGCACCAATCCCCATGCCCGCATTCCCTTTGGTCGTATCAAAAGGTTTAAATAAGCGTTGTTCGATAAAAGTGCGGTCCATGCCAGTTCCTGTATCTTCGATAATTATCAATTGATTGTGCGACTCTGCATCTAAAGACAAGGTTATATCAACATTTCCATCATCGTCAGTAGCTTGCTGTGCATTACTGATAAGATGATAAAACACATTAACCACTTTTTCTTTATCAACCACGACAGATTGCTCACTCACTAAATGGACTTGAGGCGTGGGACGAAGCCCTGAGCACAATTTTGTGACAACGTAGTCAGCTATTTCAGATAACAACAATTCGGCATTGACGCCATCATCCACACTTTTCTTTTCTGTTAATTGCTTGAGCATCTTTTCCATTCTGGCCTTAGTATGCTCTAAAGTTTCAAATGTGTCCTCGATAAACTCAGGGTTGTGTTTATGTTGCTGAGCATTCGCAAGAATAAGATTAACTTGGGCTAATACGTTCTTTAAATCGTGTAATACAAAAGCAGACATTCGGCTAAACGCCGCAAATTGAGCATTCTCAGCAACAACTTGCGCAGCTTCATGATGCTGCATATAGGTACCAACTTGCTCAGAGACTGCCATGAGATAGTCTTTAACTTCCCAATTTAGGCTTAGCTTCTCTTTGTCACCTGCGGCAAGCAGTGCAAATCCCCAACATTCACCATCTTTAATAAGTGGTACAAACAATTGATATCCCCAGGATTTCAGCACATTTCTGTCTAGTTTAAGGCCATCGTAATCAAACGGTTTGACAAGATATGCATCGGTGTCAATTATCCAGCCATTTTCACCACTATAGTGTATCAATGCTTTTAAAGTATCTTGATAGTCACCAATCTCTAATGACTTTAATGGTGATGCTTTTGCAATACATTCAATGTCATCGTTGTTTATCTTAAACAACAATCCTGATTCATATTGAATGGCATTGAGCAAACCGGTTAAGCCTGTTTGATAGACCTCAGAAGCGCTATCTCCCGCTCGGGTAAGCCACTTGGTTAGCTTGACCCACTCTTCGCGATAATCAAATTGATTAGCAAAGAAGTGCTTCGTTATAAACACTTTAATTCGAGTGCGAAACCCGTTTGAAAGAAATAATGTGGCCAACAATGCAAACGACATGACCACAAGAATTATTTGTACCGTCGCGCCCCAATTACCACCGAGATAGTTAATTGCATAGCCTACAAGCGCCATTAAAAATAAGTAACCACCAGCTACCAGCAACAAAGAACTGTGTAGCACCACATCACGAGAAATAAATATGTCGATTCCCCAATGGTGAATACGACGTATGGAGATCACCAGCAATGGCATCAGTAGGAAGTAGATGTAGCCTCTAGCGGCGATGTAACCAATTTCAACTTGACTAACCATAGTCGCGTTAGCATAGGTAACAAAATCAAATAAATTCGTTGCACCAAGATAAATAATTAAAGGCTTAAACGCCCACTGCTCTCGTCCAGCTTGCCGATAAACCACCTCAAGTAATACCAACACCTCCAAAGACAAAACAATAAGCGCTAGAAAGCTCCATGCAGGGTTTATGGGAAGTAAGAGTGGCGCGACCAATGAAATTATCGCCGGTGAAATAATAAATAACGTGGCGGGTCGCTTAATAACGTCGGTGAAATTTTTAAAATCAGTCTGAATACAACCTGCGAGGAACAGTAACCACGCAAGTTGTTTAAAGATATCGCTGCTGATCAAGCTGCTTAGGGATATGGGCCCAAAGAGAGATGAGATTAAACTTGTGGCCCAAACAACGGTTGCTGCGGTAGCAAGTACCAGCAGATGCTTAGCAACACCGGGTTTTCTTACCGTAAACAATAATAGCAATAACGCTAAATGCGCAAGACTCGTGAGAAAATAACCCACATCTGAAATCATGCTTTTACTTCACCCTTTTTATCATTATTGTCAGGGGCGCATTTAGCGCTACGAACCACCTAGCGCTTTTTAATCACCAAGGAACCAATGGAGTAACCTGCACCAAAGGAGCAAAGTACGCCCACGTCACCTGAGACTAAGTCTTTGTGATTTAATCCAAAAGCAATCACAGAACCAGCAGAAGCGGTATTGGCATATTCATCAAGTACAATTGGCGCTTCTTCTTGAGACGCTTCACGCCCCAACAAGCGCTTACAAATTAATGTATTCATGTTGATATTGGCTTGATGAAGCCACCAGCGCCTAACACCTTCTGGTGCAATATCGTGACTCGCTAGATGCGTCTCTATATGTTCTGCTGCAAGCGGGCACACTTCTTTAAATACTTTGCGTCCTGCTTGATGAAATAGCTTATCTGGACCGTAAGGGTCAACATCTTCAGCGCGAGTCATATAACCGAAATTAGAACGGATATTACTTGAGAACTTGGTCAAGGCTTTGGTGCTTAACACGTCATAAACGTGTTCACCTTTGGCCGTATCCGCCAATTCTAATACTGTAGCAGTGGCCACATCACCAAAGATAAAATGGCTGTCTCTGTCTGTGTAGTTAATTTGTGGGGAAACCAATTCAGGGTTGATCACTAACACCCGCTTAGCATTGCCTGCACATAACATCTCATAGGCACGGTGCATGCCAAAAGTCGCAGCGGAGCACGCCACCAACATATCAAAACCAAAACCTTCAATACCCAATGCTTCTTGAACTTCAATTGCAATAGCGGGATAAGCACGCTGCGTGTAAGCACATGACACGATAACGGCATCGACGTCTTGTGCAGATACATTGGCAGCGTCCAATGCCAATTTAGCTGCTTCAACCGCTATTTCAGCCTGATGTGATAATTCCTCATCAGCACGAGGCGCAATTTTAGGCTTCATTCGGTTGATGTCTAACGCACCATCCTTTTGATAAATATAGCGGCGTTTAATACCCGATGCTTTTTCAATAAATTCTGCACTTGAATACGGCATAGCGGTGACATCGCCCGCGGCAATCTCATCTGCATGCTTGTGATTAAACGCATCTACGTAAGCATTGTAGCTTTCCACCAACTCTTCATTGGTAATGCTTTCTTTTGGATGCCAAACACCCACACCGCTAATTACAACTTGTTGAGACATATGCATTCTCTTATATAAATTTGGTAAAACCACTGGCAACCTGCACTTTTCATTAAGGTAAAACGTTATAACGCGCACGGGTACCAACGCTGAGTTGGCGCTTTTCAACCAACTTATCTGTTTATGCATCATAGCTTACCTCAATCGCTTCAATCTGTAACTATTGAGGTTTACTTTGCTTATTGACCTTTCCCCCAAAAAAAACCCGCGACAAGCGCGGGTTTAATCAACAACAAAAGAACATTGTCTACATAGTTTTACAACTGGTTAATTTGCCAAACAGTCACCGTGCCACTTACTTCACTTCCAACAAGAAGTAATGGAACATCGCTTGGGCTATCTTCAGCACTTACAAAAACCAAACTCTCTGGCGCTAGGTCACCAATAATATCGGTTGCACCAAGCCCTTCAGTTAAGTTCCGGTTGATAACATATTCGACAAACTTTGCATCATATGGGTTGGTTACATCGTAAACAAAGATACCCCCCATTCGCTCGGTACCAATAAACGCATAAGTACGATCGCCCACTTGTCCAACCGTTAGCGCTTCTGGCTCTGGACCTTTATTTTCAGAGCGTGAATCACCTTCGTTTTCATCATCACCATTGTTAAATTGCGCACCGTGAATAGACGCTGTAATGCGCTCAAAATCATCACCTGAGTCGAAAACGACTAATCCGTTTTGATCCCAAATAGTGAATGAACGCGCACCGTAGGTATATGCTGCTTCATACTCACCGTCACCATCTGCATCACCCATCGCAGTGGTTACACGTAAATCATCTGCTTCGCCATTGGCTTGTAACATAGCCAATTCAGAGTTTGCTGCAGCAGTTAGGTTCTTAAGTTTAACTTCGTCGGTGTAGGCTAAGCATCCATCATCTTCATCATAGTCTACGCCGCCTGCGTCAGTACAAGCTGCTTCATCTGCAACATCGAAGAAGTACTCACGAGCATCACCTTCGTTCGCCGTTACAATGAAGGTTGCGCCTTTCCAAGAGAAATTAGCAATGGTGTCAGGCTGATATACGCCATATAGCCCTGTATATTGACCAAAACTCACCGCGCCATCTTCTTGAACATCGATGTTAAGACCAGCCCATGATTTTGTACCTAGGCCCACTACATCAACGGTTAAATCTTCCAAATTAACAATGGCTAAACCATTATTTTCCTGCAAACTCACATAAGCAAGTTCATTGGTTGCAGTGATATATTCTGGCTCTAAGTCCTGCGCTACTGTGGTGGCTATTTCTACACCATTGATTGTACGACCAGATGGATTAGGAAACATCATCCCCTGAGCAACCAGTGCTGCCTGCTGATCATTAAATCCAGTGAAGCCCACCGTAGTGCCTGTTTCTTCTGGTTCACCATTGGCAAGAATGTTAATTACCGATACCGAACCAACAGGGTCAACCGTGTAGTCGCTTGATGGTTCACCTTCATTTGCCACTAAGACTTTACCGCCGTCAGGGGTGAAAGTAACCATATCAGGAAGTGCACCTACTTCTACAGAATCGAGGAATGCTGGCGCTGAGCTGTTTAACCCGTTGTAAAAAAGTATGTAGCCGTTGTCCGTTTTCACGTCAGCAGGTACCGCAACGGCCATAAGGTCACCACGTACTGCAATACTGGTTAAACTACCCAGTGTTACACCATTGATGTCAGCAGGTAAGTTGACAAAAGTAGGTGTTAACGTTGTGGTATTGATTGGGTCGGTCATTACCGTCGTAGAAACGCTTTGCGCAGGGATAACAGCGATAGAGTTGGTTTCGCCATTGGTTGCGTAAATAGTACTTGTTTCAGCGTGATACTGCACAATTTCAGCTGCTGTAAGATTACCTAAGAACGCGCGGCCCACCACGTCCATGGCAATACCAATAGAGGCGTCATTACCATTAGACCCGTCTTCTCCGTCTGTTCCATCAGAGCCTGGCTCTCCTTGCTCTCCCTGTGGGCCTTGAGCACCCGTTTCACCTTGTGCACCGTCGTCACCATCGAGACCACAACCAGTTAATGATGCTGAAACGAGAAACGCGAGTAACGCTACCTTGAATTTATTACGCACTGCCATGATGGGCTTTCCTTTTGTTTTATACCGTACATCTCGCTGAATGTTTTCGACGCAAACGTTCTCTCCTGCTCAAAAGAGTAAGAGCACAAACAATTACAAGCGTGACAAATTACAACGAGGATAACTGAAAATGTTAACTTCTCTGTCTATGTTAGAGTCAGTTTATGACACAAATATTAAGAAGGCAAAGCGTAAAAACTGAGTGAAAACAGTATACTGCTCAGTTGAGATTTAACGAGCCTACTTATTTCGGTTCATATGGTACAAATCATACAGCCTTGTTCACAAAGCTCGATTCATGTGTATTGCTTTCGTTCCTTCGCGATGAACTACAAGTTAGTAATCGCTTTCGCAATAATCAACAGGCACCGATGTTAAGTGCACATTTTCAGTTACGCGAACGTAGACGCAGTCACCAACAACTATGTCATCGTTTTCGGTAGTGACAATAACGTAATCGCCGTCCACAGCTTGAAGCCCCACTTCTAAACCATTTAGGTCTCCTTCTATTAATGACACAGCCATTCCACTGAACACTGCGCCAAATAGCGCTGACATGAACATGTCGTCGTCTCCGAAATTGTACAATGCCCCTTCAACTGCCCCCATGGCCGCAGCTTCTTGTGCATGTGAAGCAAACTTTATCGGTGTAACATCTTCAACGGTGGCATAGAAAGTGGTTACAAATTGATTTCGTTCGTTGTCAGCCCGTTCTCCCATTGAGGTACAACCGGCTGTACCAAACAAGATGACACATAGAGTGAAAAGGTTTACAGATTTAGTTAAGTGGCGGTGAAGGTGCATAAAGTTAATTCCAGAGGCAAATTGACCCTGACACAATACGCAATCAAAAATGAACCCTACCTTAACGCTATATCGTTTGAGCTACATTTAGGTGTACTATTATGCGTGAATGTTTGTTGGTACCCATTAATGTAACTTGGATTGCAAAATAAGGATTAAAAATGAAAATGAAGTTCACTGCCTCTGCAGTTGCTGCATCAATACTCGTGCTTACCGCCTGCGCAACATCACCTACGGGGCGCAACCAAGTATTACTGTATTCTGAGAGCCAACTTGCTCAAATGGGCGACCAAGCGTTTACAGGCATGAAAGAAGAACTGAAAATATCCAACAAGCCCGTTCAAAATTCCTATGTAGAATGTGTAGCCAACGCAATTACCGCAAATGTACCGGTATCTGTTTTTGACGGTCAATGGGAAGTTGTCGTTTTTGACGATGAACAAGTTAACGCGTTTGCACTTCCCGGTGGTAAAATTGGCGTTTATACGGGGCTGTTAAATGTTGCTGAAAATCAACATCAGCTAGCTGCCGTAATCGGTCACGAGGTAGGGCATGTTATTGCTGAGCACGGTAATGAGCGTATGTCACAATCAACCTTGATCAACGTGGGCACGCAGGCAGTGGGTCAGATATTATCTGCAAACGAAGTACCACAATCAGGCCCAATTATGGCTGCGATTGGATTAGGTGTACAAGTAGGTGTTCAATTACCTTTTAGCCGAACACACGAATCAGAAGCCGATGTTATTGGCCTGCAACTCATGGCAAAGTCAGGGTTTGATCCAAGGCAGTCGGTTAATCTTTGGCAAAATATGGAAGCGGCAAGCGGAGGGGATAGACCCATGGAGTTGCTGTCTACTCACCCTGCACCACAAACGCGTATAGACAACTTACAAGCGAATATGCAAAGTGCGTTAGCAGATTATCAACTCACAGCCCATCGCCCCAAATGCCAAGACTAAACGAAGTGCCAACAGTAATAAGCGTAAGAGACGCCTAATCCAAAAGGAATGTACACAAAAAACGCCGCAATGCGGCGTTTTTTTGTGTGATGGAAAAGCAAAAGCTGGCTATTCGCCTTCCACTTTGTGCAAATGAACATCCATTTGAGGAAATGGAATAGAAATGCCTTCTTCGTCGAAACGCAGCTTCACTTTCTCAGTAAAATCAAACTTAACACCCCAGAAATCTGCAGAATTTACCCAAGGTCGAACAATAAAGTTAACACTGCTATCAGCTAACTCTGAAACCGCAATTTTCGGAGCGGGATCAGGAAGAATACGCTCATCTTCAGCCACTAACTCTTGAAGAATACGTTTTGCTTTTAGCAAATCAGCATCGTAACCAATACCGACAACCATATCTACGCGACGCGTATCTCGTGCCGAGTAATTTGTGATGTTGTCGCTATAAATTTTACCGTTAGGTACTATGATTTCCTTGTTATCAGGCGTATTCATAGTTGTTGTAAAAATGCCAATCTTGCCGATTGAACCCGCAGTACCTGCCGCTTCAACAAAATCGCCCGCTTTAAACGGTTTGAAGACTAGAAGCATAACGCCCGCAGCGAAATTTTTAAGCGAGTCTTGTAATGACAAGCCAATAGCCAAACCTGCTGCACCTAAAATAGCGACAAGGGATGTAGTGTCAACGCCAAGCTGATCTAGTGACGCCACAATAACAAACAACATTAAAATAGCGCTTAGGATAGACTCTAGGAAGTCAACCAGCATATTGTCGTATTTAGACTTGGCCATAATCTTTCTAAATACGGAAAGCAAACCGCCTACAATTAGACGACCAATGACATAAATAGCAATAGCCATTGCAATGTTAATTGCCCATGGGATTGCATAGTCATTAATATACCTTTCAATGTCGCTTGCAGAAAAAAGCGAAAGTGTCTCTTCCATACTGTATTCCTTGTTGATGATGGTGTTATGAGTCTGCGAGGTACTCCTCATTAGATACGTTATCAGCAAATCGGGCAGAGACCAATAATTTAGCACGCAATATTTGCAACTCTTCTCCACAGACAAGTATCATAGAACTCAACATGACGAAACGTGAAGCAAGATGCGCATACCTAGAATTTATTACCCCAACCCTATTCCACTTGAAGAAGAATTCACCCTTACTGATGAGGCTGGTCACCACATCGCCACGGTTCTGCGCTTAAAGCCCAATCACCCAATAGTACTATTTAATGGCGATGGGAATGAGTACAGCGCACAAATAATCAGTGTTCAACGTAAAAAAGTAATCGTAGAAGCGGATGCTTGTTTATCCATTGCCAAAGAATCGCCATTACACTTGCATTTGGGCCAAGGTGTTTCCAAAGGTGATCGGATGGACATCGTTTTACAGAAAAGTGTGGAACTCGGTGTCAGTGAAATAACACCTGTTATTACCGAGCGCTGTGCAGTGAAGCTTGATGAATCGCGCTGGGAGAAGAAATTAAGTCAGTGGCAGAAAATTGTCATTGGTGCTTGCGAACAAAGCGGCCGCAATACCTTACCCGTGCTAAACACGCCGGTTTCATTAAACCAATGGTTGTCTAGTTCAACAGTGAGCTCGCGTTTAGTACTAGCTCCGGGTGCTGAGCAGAGTTTGGTTAGACAACCCTACAATACCCATGGATACAGATTACTCATTGGCCCAGAAGGTGGTTTGTCTGAAGCAGAGATACACCTAGCAAACGAAAACGGTTATCAGTCGGTAAGCCTTGGCCCACGAATTCTCAGAACCGAAACGGCGGCGTTGAGTAGTTTGAGTATCCTGCAAGCCCAGCATGGTGATTTCTAACAAAAGTATAAATTGGTTAAGCGCTAACTTGAAGAAAAGGTACTTGCCCCAACATATTTAGAAGTGTTGATAGCATCGACTCAGCTTTGCAGAAAGCTACGTGAAATGCTCATCTAATATTGGAAATAAATTGATACTGTGCTTGTCGGCACAGTGTCATTCAACTGTCGAAAGAGAGAAATATATGCAATATACCGTTGGCGTAGTAATGGACCCCATTGCGAACATTAAACCGCATAAAGATACGAGTTTCGCAATGATGCTTGAAGCCCAGCGCCGCGGTGCAAAAGTCGTGTATTTTGAGCTTAAAGATTTGTATCTCGACAATGGAAAACCAATGGGGTTAGCTAAAACCGTTTCAGTACGCGACCAAGCAACTGACTTTTATACCTTGGAAGAGGAATCCGTGGTGCACTTAGGCGACATTGACGTATTGCTTATGCGCAAAGACCCACCTTTTGACAGCGAATTTCTGTATGCAACACAAGTTCTTTCTTTGGCACAAGATGCGGGAGCACTTGTAGTCAACAATCCTCAAGCCCTCCGTGACTATAACGAAAAGCTCTTTACGTCTTATTTTCCTGAGCATATTCCCGACACCTTAGTATCTAACAATCAAGCGATCATTCGCGCGTTTCACGCCAAACACCAAGATATTATCTGTAAGCCGCTAGACGGTATGGGCGGCGCATCTATTTTCCGCGTAAAGCCCGACGGCAATAACTTAGGCGTCATTATTGAGACATTAACCCAATTAGGCACGCGTTATATGATGGTTCAAGAATACTTGCCTGAAATTAAAGACGGTGACAAACGCGTGCTTATCGTTGACGGTGAAGTCATGCCTTATTGTCTTGCACGACTGCCAACGAAAGGGGAAACCAGAGGTAATCTAGCAGCAGGTGGTACAGGTCGCCCTCAACCTATATCCGAGTCTGATAGAGCATTAGCAGAAGCCATTGCACCTACGTTAAAAGAAAACAACATCCTGTTCGTAGGGCTCGATGTTATTGGCAGTAAAATAACTGAAATTAATATTACTAGCCCAACATGTGTAAGAGAAATAGAGGCGGCATATGATATTAGTATTATGGGTGCGCTGTTTGACGCCATCGAAAAGCGTCTTACAAAATAACGTTTGAATTACGTTTTGCATAAACGAGTATCAATTGCTACTAGCGAGCTAAAGCGACTCTCAACACGCATAGCTCGCTACTTTACACATATGAAATTTGATTTCTTCCCTTTGATTTAGCGTCATATAAGGCTAAGTCTACTTCTTTTAATGTATCGGATAACACATCGTCCACAGCAAGCCTTTTAAAGCCACCACTAAACGTTAGGTGAATTGGCTTTTCATCATAACAAAAATTCAAATTCTGCACTTTGCTACGAAGTGTTTCAGCCTGCGTTTTAGCCTCTCTAGCATCCCCATCTAATATAAGTAAGAACTCCTCACCACCTATACGAAACACTTGCTTCTCACTCAGCGCTTCAACAAATAATGTAGACAGAGCTTTCAATACCTTATCTCCTGCCTCATGACCATATAAATCATTGACTCTTTTGAAATAGTCAATATCAATCAAAAGTAGTGAAGTATTTTGATGTGCTGTTTTCAAAGTGGAATAAATAGATTTCAGTGCCAATCGGTTATAGCAACCAGTTAAGGGGTCAGTAAGGGCATATTCACTTAATTCCCATTCGTTTTGTATTCGCACTTTTTCATACACGTTGGCCATTGCTATTATTACAACATAGGGAAATATATGATTGATTAAAGTACTGTTCCACGCTTTACCTGCTTCATAAAGGTTGTAATCAATTCGCATGCAAATAATTATTGTGAGCACCAATGTAGAAACGAAAAAGCCGTGAAAACGGGACAAGATAAAATAGCTGACTACCGGCACAGAATATAGCCACATGACTACACTTTTATCTATACCAAAAGTACATACCGCGAACAAAATAAGGCCGATGTAGGTGTAAACAATGGCCCAGTTGAACCAAGATTTTTTCTTGCCTCGAAACAAACTAACACTGGTATAAGCAAAAAAAGAGGAGAATATAAATTGCGAAACAGCCACCCATTGTGTGATGACCTTATTAGTAAATAAGTTCTGTAGACCCGTCGCTAAGCAGGAAAGGAATATCACCAAACTCAATGTTAATAAAACCCTGTTTCTGAGTTGATGATTGCCTAAATCTATTTCCGGTTTAATTGCTGACATCGTCCACTTTTATCAGTCAAATTACTAAGTTGCGATGTTACCATCATTTTTTTACCAATACATGTGAATTAAAGGAGTACGCCATGTGCTGTAGAATTTTTAACTCAACTGCTGCAGACTTTCCGGTGACAGGCCGAAATATGAATTGGATGTGGAGCTTCGATACCTTTTTGTATTCCACACCCAAACACCTAATAAAACAAGGATTAAGCGATAGTTACTGCCAGAACGAAGGGCTTGAACCTAGTCAAGTTTTTACTTGGCAATCTACATACGCCAGTATTTCAACTATTATTTATGGAGAGCATGTAGAGCAAGAAAAAAGCATTAGTAGTAAAGTTGCCTATCGTGGATTTGAGTATGCTTGCGCCGACGGAATGAATGAGGCGGGTTTAACAGTTAATGCATTGGCTGATACCAATTCTGAATTTGGTACTCCATCAGACTCAGATAAACAGCTCAGTACTTTGAGGTGGGCGCAATACATTTTAGATTCATTTGCAACTGTGGCAGAAGCTATCATTGCTTTGCAGTCCCCAAAGTACGTACTGGTTGATCAGGGCATGCCTGACGCTTCGAATAAAAAAGGACTTTTTCATATGTGCTTGTCCGACCCATCAGGAGATAGTGCAATAGTCGAATACGTTAATGGTGAGCCCGTTATTTATTGCGATGCACAGTATCGCGTCGTTACCAACCAACCAGACTACGCTACACAACTCATTCTAAATAATTATTGGCAATTTCAATGGGGGGTATCGACTGCGCATAACAATCACCCCATACAAACAGCACCTGGTGGACATTCTTCTACACAAATGTTCGAACAAGCGAGTTACAATTTAACGTATAGTGTTGCTCAAGAAACCGCTATTCTAGCAACGGCTCAAACACGAAACTTAATGGGCCAAGTCGCTGTGCATTTAGGGTTTAACTCGAAAAAATTTGATGACATTCCTTTGGAAAATAGGGCGTACACCATTTGGACAAACTTGGCGAGCACGAATGACTTACAATATTACTTCATTAACACATTAGTCGGTTGTGGAGGCTATTTAGAGGTAAGAAATAACACACGTAATACATATAGAGTTAAAGTGATGAATAAAGACAAATATGACCAAGACCAATTTGTCGCATATATTGGTGATCTTTCGGGACAGCTTGAATACTTCGATGTGGCACCATTTGAACACAGAAATTAACACTATTGCTCAAGGCGAATGCAACAATGTAGTTAGAAAATTCAGAAAAGCATCTGTTAACCTCTGCTCGGTTTACAATTTGGGGTATAATTACCGTTAATATCTTTAAATCTATAAACAATCATAACTTCCGACGTTATACCCAGAATTCAAAACGCTCGAATAAAAAGACAAATAGTTCTTAATCGGGATATTCCGGTTACAGCTTAGTAAAGTAAACATAGAAAATGACAGAAATAAAAAGCTTACAAAACCATTTTTTAGTCGCAATGCCTGATTTAGAAGACCCATACTTTTCTCGTTCTCTCATTTATATTTGTGCGCATAACAGTGAAGGTGCAATGGGTATCGTAGTCAATCAGCCTTCCACAATGAACGTGAAACAACTGCTTGAACAAGTAGATAGCTCACTCAATGTGTCTGAAGACAAAGCCGAACAAATCGTACTGGCTGGCGGCCCTGTAAGCAAAGAGCGCGGCTTTGTATTGCATTGCGATCAGAAACGCTGGACTTCTAGCCTGCAACTTGCTCCCAATGTAATGGTCACCACATCGAAGGATATTTTAACTGCAATTGGAAACAATGAAGGACCTAAAGACGTGTTAATAGCACTTGGCTATGCAGGATGGACTGCTGGCCAACTAGAAATTGAAATGCAAGAAAATGCATGGTTGACCATCGAAGCTGACGAAGAAATACTTTTTCATACGCCCATACATAAAAAATGGCAGGCCACTGTAAACAAATTGGGTGTAGATGTGTGGCAACTCGCCCCAGGAGCCGGTCATGCCTGATATTGGCAGTCGCACTGTACTTGCGTTTGATTTTGGTACAAAAAGTATTGGTGTCGCGGTAGGACAAGAAATTACAGGGACCGCTTCTCCCCTACCCGCGTTAAAGGCCCGAGATGGCATTCCTGACTGGACACTTATTGAGAAACTATACGCCGAATGGCAGCCGCAAGCTGTTGTTGTAGGTTTGCCCCTAAACATGGACGGCACCGAGCAAGAAATGACGCAACGTGCGCGAAAGTTTGCTAACCGACTCCATGGACGATTTCGCATTCCCGTAGAAACCTGTGATGAGAGACTCACAACCACGGATGCCAAGTCCATGTTATTTGAGTTAGGTGGTTATAAGAAACTCACCAAAGACAAAGTAGATAGCGTGTCTGCATGTGTTATTTTCACAAGTTGGTTTGAAAACCAGTTTGATTAAAACAACCGATAGAAAATAGCAACATCACTTTTTATCGTTGTTTACTATGCGAGCGCAAACTTTGTTGCTGACAACTTGCTAGGATTAGCGTTTTTATACTAGGCATTTATAAACTAAGCCGTTGTACGCTAGAACTTTAGAAGCTAGGACGTAAACAGCTTGGATTTTACGGGCGAAGCGTCTGACAATGCCAACAATGGTCAAACGCCGCACCATTTTCTTCGGCGCAAAAAGCACAAACCCAATCGTTGTTAGCGCCTTCTGAGGATTGCGTCATTCGAGCAACCAAAGAGGACACTATTGCGGAGGCACGCTGATACCAAGTATCGTCAATTAACCACAATTCTTGCTGTGCGTCTTGCCAAGGGAGCTCTCCAACAGCACCGCCCGCATATTCGTTTTTAACCAAGTAAGGAATAGACAGAGCGTCCAGCTCGCTTCGCACTGCTTGTATTTCAAATCTATCAAGGGAAGAGAAAAGCTTCTTCACAATGCCGGTGCCTCATTCTTATCAGAGCGTGCTAGTCGTCCATATCAATTGATACATTTGATAGTGTACCTAAGCTCGAACCATCGCTGGTATCCAGTTTTATCATCAAACGCAAATCATTGGGTGAATCAGCGTGATGTAGGGCTTGCTCCATATCTATCTTGCCCGCTTTGTACAAGTCGTAAAGTGCCATGTCAAAGCTTTGCATCCCTTGCTCTTTGCCTTTTTTCATGGCTTCTTTTAGGCTGCCAATCTCATTGCGCTGAATGAGATCGCGTATTAATGGCGAGTTTAATAGAATTTCAATGGCAGCTACGCGCCCTTTACCGTCGGGTGTAGGTACCAGCTGTTGCGCGACGATAGCGCGTATGTTCAAGCTCAAATCAAAACGCAGCTTGTCATGCTGATCTTTTGGCGCCAAATGCATGATTCGCTCTATGGCCTGATTAGCATTGTTAGCGTGAAGTGTTGCCACACACAAGTGCCCCGTATCGGCAAACGACATGGCGTATTCCATGGTTTCCATAGAACGAATTTCACCAATTAAGATGACATCAGGTGCTTGTCGTAGCGAGCTCTTGAGCGCGTCATCAAAAGACTGAGTGTCAATACCAACCTCGCGTTGGGTGACTACACAATTATTGTGTTCATGAACAAATTCAATGGGGTCTTCTATGGTAAGAATATGACCGTGAGAGTTAGCATTTCTGTGCCCAATTAACGCAGCAAGTGACGTTGATTTACCCGTACCTGTGCCCCCAACAAACAACACTAAACCGCGTTTAGACATGATAATGTCTTTTAGCACCTCGGGTAACCCCAACTCTTCTGCTTTGGGTATTTGCGTTACAATGCGACGCACCACCATACCAGCTTGATCGCGTTGCCAAAATGCAGAGCAACGAAAGCGCCCAATTCCCTCTCTCACAATGGCGAAATTACACTCTTTTGATGTGTGAAATTCATCTTTCTGTTTGTCTGTCATGGCTTCGTGCACCAATGCCAGTGACGCCTCTTCAGATGCCACTTCACTGGTTATAGGCGTAAGCTTACCGTTGATTTTCGCACTAACGGGAAAGCCTGCTGTGACAAATAAATCGGAGGCGCCGGAGTCGACCATTTTTTGTAGCAAGGTGTCTAACATCATCACTCCTAAAAATTGCTCATCGATTGCTTATCAACTGATTTCTCTGCGGCATCCTGTCGCGTAATCACCCCCATCGCCACTAAGCGTTGCAAACACTGATCCATTGTTTGCATACCATACGCCTGACCAGTTTGTATAACCGAATACATTTGAGGCACTTTGTCTTCTCGAATCAGGTTTCGGATAGCAGGAATACCTACCATGATTTCATGGGCAGCGACTCGACCTCCACCAACCTTTTTTAGCAGTGTTTGTGAGATAACCGCACGCAACGATTCAGACAGCATTGAGCGCACCATCGACTTTTCTTCCGCAGGGAAAACGTCAATGATACGGTCAATGGTTTTCGGAGCGGAGTTAGTGTGCAGTGTACCGAATACTAAATGCCCTGTTTCAGCTGCCGAGATCGCAAGGCGAATTGTTTCTAAATCGCGAAGCTCACCAACGAGAATAACGTCAGGGTCTTCACGAAGCGCCGAGCGTAGCGCGTTATTAAATGAATGGGTATCGCGATGCACTTCACGTTGGTTAATAAGGCTTAACTTGTTGTCGTGAACAAATTCAATAGGATCTTCAATGGTAAGAATGTGTTCTCGTTTATGTGTATTGATGTGGTCAATCATAGCCGCTAGCGTGGTACTTTTCCCCGAGCCAGTAGCCCCAGTAACCAATACAATTCCCGTTGGCTGATTGATAATTTCTTTGAATATCTCTGGCGCACCTAAATCTTCTAAAGTAAGCACATCACTTGGGATGGTACGCAATACTGCAGCCGCCCCGCGATTTTGAACAAAGGCGTTAACACGAAAACGAGAAAGCCCTTTTACCTCAAAAGAAAAATCGGTTTCTAAGTTTTCTTCGTACTCTTTACGCTGCATATCGTTCATAATTTCATAAACGAGCGCATGCACTTGTTTGTGATCGAGCGCAGGGACATTTAGCTTTCGAATATCGCCGTCAACACGAATTATAGGTGGGAGGCCCGCCGAAAGGTGTAAATCCGACGCGTTATTCTTAACACTGAAGGCCAAAAGTTCGGTAATATCCACAACCACTTCTCCAAAACAAGGTGAATAATGCAAACAATAGCAGAAAGACTAGATTCCGCACGAAAAGGAATAGACCAAGCCGCTAATAATGCACATCGTCCACCAAATTCCATTAAATTACTAGCGGTTAGCAAAACTAAACCCGTATCAGATATCATGGAAGCGTATGAAGCGGGACAACGTATGTTTGGTGAAAATTACGTGCAAGAAGGCGTTGAAAAAGCACAAGCTTTGGCGCATCTGAACGACATAGAATGGCACATGATTGGTCCTATTCAATCGAATAAAACCAAAGTTGTGGCTGAACATTTTGACTGGGTGCAGTCAATTGACCGCGAGAAAACAGCGAAGCGTTTAAATGATCAGCGCCCTGCCAATATGCCGCCGCTTAACGTGTGTGTACAAATAAATATCGATGACGAACAAAGCAAGTCAGGTGTAAAACCAAGTGAACTAGCCGACCTTATCACTTTTATTCAGAGCCAAGAAAATCTTAGACTTCGTGGCCTCATGGCAATTCCCAAAGCTGATCCAACAGCAGATGAACAAAACATGAGTTTGAGTAAACTCAAAGAAATATTCGACCATTATCACAATTCTTTGACCAATTTTGATACCCTATCCGTAGGAATGAGCAGTGATATGCAAGCCGCTATTTTAAGCGGCTCAACGATGGTGAGGATCGGAACCGCCATATTTGGTAAGCGAGAGTACCCAAAAGCGTAAAGTCGCTACCTTGTATTTAAGCGGGTAAGTACGCGTTATGTTTCGCGTTTAAAAATAGTGGATAGTGAACCAAAAGCGAACACTGCTAACGTTAGAATTTCAACAACCAATAGGATTTACATGCAACAGAAGAAATTGGCATTTATTGGCGCGGGCAATATGAGCCGCAGTATCATCAGTGGTTTAATCAAATCAGGTTATGCGAAGGAAAATATTCTTGCGGCCAACCCTTCGACACCAAAGCTCGATGGTTTAAAAGCAGAATTCGGGATCCACACCACACAATCGAATGATGAAGCTTGCCAATTTGCTGATGCCATTGTGCTTGCCGTAAAGCCGCAAATTATGGGTGATATGTGTGCTGAATTGCAAAAGAGCAACGACCTTTCAGGTAAGTTATTTTTGAGCATCGCCGCTGGTCTACCCGTCGCTAGACTGCAAGAAATGCTAGGTGGCGCCTATCCCGTGGTACGTATTATGCCAAATACTCCAAGCTTGTTGGGCAAAGGCATGTCGGGAATGTACGCTGATACCACTGTGTCAGAGTCTGATAGACAATATGTTGACGACGTGATGAATAGCGTTGGTGAAACCGTATGGGTTGACCAAGAGGACGGTATTAACGGCGTAATTGCAGCAGCCGGAAGTAGCCCAGCGTATTTCTTTTTGTTCTTGCAAAACATGCAAGAAGAAGCCATGAATATGGGCTTTGACAAAGCGCAATCACGCCTTATGGTACAGCAAGCGATGTTAGGTGCTGCTGAAATGGTTTGTAACAACCCAGACCTTGAATTAAGTGAGCTTCGTGCCCAAGTTACGTCTAAAGGTGGTACAACTGCAGAAGCAGTAAACACCTTTATCAATGAAGGTTTAAAAGACATGGTCAGCAAGTCAATGCGCGCGGCAGTGGCTCGTGCAGAAGAAATGGCAAAACAGCTCTAACGTTTTAGGAAAAACAATACATGAACGCAACGGTTTTTTTGGTTGATACCTTATTCAGCCTTTACTTAATGGTGGTAATTCTTCGCCTGTGGTTGCAAATGGTGCAGGCAGATTTCTATAACCCATTAAGTCAGTTTATTGTTAAAGCAACCCACCCTATAGTGGGGCCGTTGCGTCGTGTTATCCCCTCAATTGGACGTTTCGATACGGCAACCTTTGTGTTAGCCGTTGTGGTGTGTGCACTCAAAATTGTTACTCTTGCTTTAATGTTTAACGGTAATCTTAATCCATTGGGCGTCCTGATACTGTCAGTGGTTGGCGTGATCAAAGAAACCTTGTCGCTCCTATTTTGGGTACTGTTATTACGCGCAATTTTAAGCTGGGTATCACAAGGTCGCTCACCTATTGACTATGTGCTATATCAGCTAACCGAGCCGTTTTTGGCGCCTATTCGCAAGGTACTTCCTCCTTTGGGCGGCCTTGACTTGTCGGTGTTAGTGGCCATTATTGCGCTACAGTTTTTGCAGTTATTGTTGCAAGATCTCTTCCCTATGTTCTGAGCCTAAAGGCTCAGTTGTACCTCGTATTATTTTGAGGAAATGAACATGACAAACGTTAAGATAAAATGGTTAGCATTCTTTACGCTCGCACTTACCACATTGTGTAACACTGCCATCGCAGAACAAAAGCAAACGTTAGGCAACTGGGATGTGCATTACATGGTAGTAAATACACCTTTTCTAACCCCTGAAGTGGCTGCAAGTTACGGCATTGTAAGAAGTAAGTTTAACGCCTTAGTGAATATTTCTGTGCTAGATAACACTACGGGTAAAGCGCAGCGTGCCGATGTCACCGGTGTCGCCAAAAACTTAATTGGCAATAGTCGTTCGTTAAGTTTTAAAAAAGTTGAGGAAGGTGACGCTATTTACTATCTGGCTGTATTACCTTTTCGCGACCAAGAAACCTTTCGTTTTGAAATAGATGTACAAAAAGGTAAAGATAAACAAACGCTAAAGTTCCAGCAAAAAATGTATGTAGATAATTAAAGGGTATTCGACGCTTTGAATATTTATATGAAAGCGCCCATTAGGCGCTTTTTTGTTGGTAGAGAATAAATACCTTTTTGATTCTCCCCTCCCCTTGGGCGGCTAACCGCTATTGAGTGAAGTGTCTAGAGAAGGCTGGTCGATTCATAGGCCTTTGCGTACGTTTTGGCCGCAAAGGTCAACACGATCTAATTTGAGTTAAAAATCTAGCCAACATCAATGCAATCTTCTTTACTTTACCTGTGCACTTGTGTGATGAATAATTACGACAACTGGTCGGGCAAGTTTCATTGTAGCGACTCGCTACTTTGAACTGCGCATATTTTAATTAGCGCAAACCGATAGGCCCAAAAACAAAATAAGAAAGAGACTGACTATGAATAGCCCCTACCCACATTTACTTGAACCTTTAGATTTAGGCTTTACAACGTTGCGCAACCGAACATTGATGGGTTCAATGCACGTGGGTCTTGAAGAGGAAAAAGGCGGTTTTGACAAATTGGCTGCCTTTTATGCAGAGCGGGCTAAAGGTGGTGCGGGACTTATTGTGACCGGCGGTATCAGTCCAAATATATCAGGCTGGGTGGCGCCCTTTGCAGGTAGAATGACCCGTAAAGGACATGCGAAAAAACATCGAGTTATCACCGATGCAGTGCATGCCGAAGGCGGAAAAATATGTATGCAGATCCTGCATTCTGGGCGTTATGGCTATCATCCTCTCGCGGTTTCTGCGTCACCAATGAAATCACCCATTACCCCTTTTAAGCCACGAGAGCTCTCCTCACGCGGTGTAAGAAGTACCATTAAAGATTACATCAAGTGTGCCAGCCTAGCCCAAGATGCTGGCTATGATGGTGTAGAGATCATGGGCTCTGAAGGCTACCTTATCAATCAGTTTTTCTGCGAACGTACGAATCATCGAAATGATGAGTGGGGAGGCAGCCTTGAAAATAGAGCCAGACTCGCAATTGAAGTGGTAAGAGGTGTTAGAGAAAAAGTAGGTACTAACTTCATCATTATTTATCGCTTATCTATGCTCGATTTAGTTGAAGGTGGCGCACAGTGGGATGAAGTCGTTTACTTAGCTAAAGCTATTGAAAAAGCGGGGGCAACCTTAATTAATACAGGAATAGGCTGGCACGAGGCGCGCGTACCGACTATTTCCACCTCAGTTCCACGGGCGGCCTTTACGTGGATAACCCAGCGAATGAAAAAAGAAGTATCACTTCCGCTTATCACCACAAACCGAATAAACACACCTGAAGTAGCGGAATCTGTTTTGGCAGATGGCCATGCTGATATGGTGTCGATGGCAAGACCTTTTCTTGCCGATGCACATTTCGTTAATAAAGCGATGCGCAATGAGTCAGCACTTATTAATACTTGTATTGCGTGCAATCAGGCATGCCTTGATCACGCTTTTGAGCAAAAGCGCGCTAGCTGCCTTGTGAACCCACAGGCGTGTTATGAAACAGAGCTTACATTCACGCCAACAGCAAACCCCAAAAAACTTGCAGTTGTTGGCGCGGGCCCCGCTGGGCTTGCGTTTTCTATGTACGCAGCCGGTCGCGGTCACGAAGTACACTTATTCGACAAAGCTTCAGAAATTGGTGGGCAGTTTAACTACGCCAAGCAAGTACCAGGTAAAGAAGAATTCTATGAAACCCTGCGTTACTTTACTAATCAACTGGCGCGTACAGGGGTTCATATTCATCTCAATACCCTTGTTACACCAGAAAGCCTACAGCAAGGTAATTTTGACGACGTGATATTGGCCACAGGTATTAATCCAAGAAAACTCAACATAGAAGGCCATGACCATCCTAAGGTTATGGGATATTTGGATGTACTGCGCGACCACAAGCCTGTGGGACAAAACGTCGCAATTATTGGTGCAGGCGGCATAGGCTTTGATGTTGCCGAGTTTTTGGTCGAGCACGAAAAGCTCACCGAAAACAAAGAAAAATGGCTTTCACATTGGGGTATTGATACACAATATACGCATGCTGGAGCTCTAAAAGAAAAAGCCATAGAGCCATCATCTCGCAAGGTATATCTGCTGCAACGCAAAACATCAAAAGTAGGCAAAGGACTAGGCAAAACCACTGGTTGGATCCATCGTCAATCGCTAAAACACCACAATGTTCAAATGATAAATGGTGTGAGCTATGAAAAAATAGACGATGAAGGGCTTCATGTTCTTATCAACGACAGCCCAAAACTGCTGCCTGTAGACAACGTTATTGTGTGCGCAGGACAAGAACCCTTCAAGCCATTACAACAGCCACTGGAAGAAGCGGGTCTTACCGTACACATTATAGGGGGCGCAGATGTTGCCGCAGAACTTGACGCCAAAAGAGCGATCCGCCAAGGCGCAGAGTTGGCAGCAAAAATATAGGACGTATATCTAAAGCCTGTTTATCTAGAACTGATCGAACATGATTGTGTTGCCGTCCGGGTCTTTAACCATCAAATGTCCCGGACCACTATCACCTTTCACCGGCACATCAATACTTACACCTTGTTCTTTTAAACTCGCTTCAATGGCGCGAACATCACTTGGGTTGAAGGTTAAGATATTATCTTCAAACATACCTTCAAATAGCCCTATCATGGTTTGTCCATTTTTCATGATCACCCACTTCTCTTCTATCGAGCCACACGACGGCATTGCTTCAAACCCCAAGGTTTCATAGAAGCTTTTTGATAGTGCAATATCCTTTACAGACAAACTTAATGAAAATAGACCTAGTTCCACGCGCTTTCCCTAATTCAAACTGACTAAAATTCATACTTTAAAGAAGACCAAAAGTAATATCACTGACGTTGGTCGCAAATATAAAAAAAGCCAGTGATGCAACGCATCAACTGGCCCTTGATGATAGTTTTGACTGACTGCTAGTTTTTTAACTAGGCTTTTTGACTAGCTATCCAGCGGTCAATTTTTTGCTCTAGAATAGCCAGTGGAATACCACCGGTGTTCAGCACTTGAGCGTGGAATTCACGGATGTCGAATTTATCGCCAAGCGCTTTCTCTGCACGAGCGCGTAGTTCTTGAATTTTCAGCGCGCCCACTTTGTATGACAACGCTTGAGATGGGATGGCAATGTAGCGCTCTACTTCTGCTACCACTTCAGTACGCGTCATACCTGAGTTTTCTAGCATAAAGTCGATAGCTTGTTCACGGGTCCAGCTTTTAGCGTGAATACCCGTATCCACCACAAGACGCATGGCACGTAGTTGCTCATCTTGCAGTGTGCCGTAACGGTTCCACGGATCATCAAAAAAGCCCATCTCGTAACCAAGGGTTTCAGAATACAATGCCCAGCCTTCACCAAAAGCAGGTAAGAAGCTAAAGCGCATAAATGAAGGTAGCGCTTCATTCTCTTGCGCAAGGCTTACCTGGAAATGGTGACCCGGTGCACCTTCATGAAGGTACAAAGTAACGTTACCTGTGGTCAAACGACTTGGTAAGTCGTAAGCATTAAAGTAGAACGTACCAGGTCGTGAACCATCAGGTGTACCTGGTTGGTACGAGCCACCCGCGCTGAACTGTTCGATGGCAGGATCATAGGGTTTTATTTCAAGCTCAGATTTAGGTAGCAAAGAGAAATATTGGTCAATTTTCTCATCGACTTGGCGACCAATTTCATAATAACTCTCTGTTAACGCTTCACGGCTTTCAGGCTTAAATTTAGGGTCGGTGCGTACGTAATCGAAGAACTCGTTTAACGTCCCTTCAAAGTTCACTTCGTCCTTAATTTCAAGCATATCGTTTTTAATGCGCTTAACTTCTTTAAGGCCAAGATTGTGCAGTTCATCAGGTGTCATTGGTAGCGTAGTTGAACCTTCAACCATCAATTGATACAGCTTAGCGCCGCCTTTCATGTCACTCAAACCGATGGTTTCACGAGCTACCGGCAAGTACTCATCACGCAAGAAATCACGCATACGGGTAGTCGCATCGTAAATTTCTTGGGTTGCAGTTTCATAGTCCGCCGTTAAGCGTGCTTTCTCTTCGTCAGAAAAACTTTCTGGGAACATGGTAATTGGCCCCCAAAATTGTGATTCTTTAAGCGGAATAGCCAATTGGGTATCGAACTGTTTGATCACCCGGTCAATCGTCAACTTGGTTTCAAAAACACCGGTTTCCATGCCTTCACGGAATTTTTCGATAGCACGGTCCGAAATGGCGATGTAGTCTTTGTGACGAGACAGGTTATTTTCATAATCTTCTACTGTTTTAAAAGGGGCTGCCCCTTTACCACTGGCAAAAGTAGGATAGAAAGTGTGGAAACCACTGAAATGGTTTACTGGGCGAACTTCTGTTAGCGCCTCAATTTCATCGGTAGACATTTTTACAGAACGTTCTTGGTTATATTTAAAAACGTCGTAGGCTAACTTATCAGTATCACTGAGTTTGCTTCTATCAATGTGAGACAACTCAGACAAATTAAGCAAAGTTGCGGTTTTGCTAGCTATAGTGTGAGAATCCGTTAGAAAATCACCGAGTTTATCAGCACGGCTCATGTCACCACGAAAAATGGCCATGACAGGATTAAGCTCAATATTACGCGCATCAGAAGCAGCAAATAGTGCGAAAAGCTTGTCATGCTCAGTTTTAACCGCTTGATTGGCGGGTGCTTCTGCCTTTGAACCTGTGTGTTCATGTGCAATAGCTAAAGGGTTTCCGAGAGCTAGCGCCACTGCACCGCTCACCAAAAGTGTTTTGAATACTTTCATTGTATTTCCTGTTGTCGTTGAACCGGTCAGGTTCCCTGTCGTATTGTTAGTTGTTCTGCTTTATCGTATATACTATGTCGTATGTACTGCGTCTTATATGTTCATCTGAGTATGCTGATTCAAGCGTACTGAGTCGAACATATTGGCGCTTCTTATTTGGGTAACTTATCAGCTTCACCTTGCCACGCTTTTGTGTAAGCAGGACGAGCTAGTACCTTCTCAGTGTAAGCATGTACGTTATCATAGGAATGCGACAATTTAGACCCTTTAGCCCACGCAAGAATGTGCCCTGCTATCACATCAGCCATGGTAAACATGTCACCACAAACAAAAGACTTATCGCCTAGCAAGATAGAGAATGTCTTCATGGCACGCGTAAATTCCCACGCTGCTACGTCACGCATTTCTGCTATACGCTTGTCTTCTGGTAATGCAAAAGTGTGCTTTGCAATATTCCAAATAGGTTGCTCTAGCTCTGCAACCAGAAACACCAACATTTCTTCGTACTTGGCCCGTGCAAAACTCCCCGGCTCAGGAATGAACTCGTGCATGCCATGACGCTCTGCTAGGTAAGTTACAATAGCTGCAGATTCGCTAAGCGCGCCTTCAGGGGTAATAAGAATAGGAATCTTTGCTGCAGGACTTAACGCTCTGAAAGCATCAGATAAATGTTGCCCTTGTCGTAAGTCAATGAGTTGATAATCGTAGGGTAAACCTAACTCTTCCAGCGCCCAAGCTACGCGAACTGAACGCGTTTTAGGGTAGCCATATAAAGTATACATGCCTCACTCCATTACATAAATGAAGCTAACACTCTATGTCGTTTAGTAAAAAAGTGCTACACGGATTTTGTATCACTGTGTTTCTGATTTGATATAAAGTCAGGAATTAGCGGAGCATTAGTATAACTAACTGAACGATGAGTATTATATTGCGCACTGCCAGCAAAGTATTCTTGTTTGAATTCACGTCTAATCGAATACTTGCTAATTGTAGAGTTTGACGTGCTGTAACTAGAGCCTGCTTTGAGGCTTTGCGTTAAATTAATTTATTGTAAAAGAGCATCTTTGCTCAATATTTGACAAAGGACACTTTCATGCAAGCAACGAGTATATTTTGGCCGGTTTTGACACAAATTGCGCTGACGTTATGTATGTTTATCGTACTGGGTATGAGAAAAGCCAAAGCAGTGAAAGCGGGTGAAGTAAATAGAAAAGAGGCTGCGTTGAACAATCAAGTTTGGCCTAACGAAGTTATTCAAGTTTCAAACAATATTGCCAACCAATTTGAGACGCCGGTACTTTTTTATGCACTTTGTGGCTTGCTCTATGCCTCAAATGGCGTTGGTTACTTGGCAATATCTCTTGCTTGGGCATATGCCCTAAGTCGCGTTTTTCATGCATTTGTGCATGTCGGGTCGAATTATGTTCCCACCAGAATGCGTCTATTTATGCTGGGGTGTCTTATTTTAATTGCAATGACAATACTCGCTGCTGTTAATTTACTATCGTGACACGGCTACAAAAGCCCTCAATGTCTTAACAAATCCCTTAACCATTATCTGTTGACCTTTGTAGTATTTTGTCATCAAAGGTCAACACTTAAAAAATAGAGATAGCCGCGAACACCAAGCCAAAAGACAATACGCCGCAAAACACCGGTAACCCCAGCGTTTTGAATTTACGCCAAACCAAGGTGGTAACCAGTATACCCACAGCACTAGCAAGCCAACTCGATAACGAAGGTGTTTTGGGGATCAAAGAGGCGCCGAGCATGGCGGCAATCATCAGCGGCCCTAAAACGCTTAGCCACGTGGGTAAATGGGCTTCAGTGTTATTGGCTTTGTGTTTGTTAATGTGTCGTTGTGTCCATAATAACGGTCCAACTCGTAATCCATAGGTGCCAATGGCGGCAATAACAATCGCTATCCAAATATCAGTTTGCATGAGATTGCTTCCTATCAAATCGCGTAGTCAGTAAATAAAAAGTCAGAGCCCCTGTTAAAGCCGCTAATGGAATAGCTGCGTTCTTAAATGTACTTAGTGCAATAAATAACGCACTTGCCATGGTAACTAACAGGGTAATAGACCACACTTTATTGGCAAACTTGGGGGCCAACAAAACCAGAAAAAGTGCGGGCAACGCAAACGGCATTACGCTATCTAGCACAGGCCACTTTTGTGTCAATGAATCACCGGCAATTCCCCCCAATGCAGTCCCTAAAACCCAACTTAACCATGCCACCATCGACACACCTTTAAACCAGTCGACTTTCTTGCTCTCTTCCATTGATGGCAAGCGCGTGTGAGCAAGGGCAAAAATTTGATCGGTCAATCCATGCATCAACCAAGGCCATGCCCTACTTTGCGTTAGATGCAGTGCAAGGTTGGGTGCATAAACCACATGACGTACATTAACAAGTAATGTCATGCACACTGCTAACCATAATGGAGAGCCAGAAGCCACCATGGCGACAAGTAAAAACTGAGAAGCACCGGCATAAATAAATACCGAAATAAGTGTCGCCTCAAGTGTAGAGAACCCTGCTTGAACAGCAATAACACCAAATGAAATTGCTACGGGAATGTAGCCACCAAGTAATGGTAACCCGTCGAGTATGCCTTGCTTTAAGCCACTTCTTTGCGTTGAAGCGTTCATTGCTGCGCCTTTTTGTGATAAACGATAGTAATAAGACAGGTTGCCCATTGATCTTGTGTTTTGTAACAATGTGGCAAGTCAGCGTTAAATGCGGTACTTTGGCCTGGGCTCAAAACCACGGTATTCCCTGTATTCCCCGCCTCTAATGAACCGCTTATTAACGTAATGCTCTCTTCTGTCCCCGTTGCATGCGCCTCTGCTTCACGATGCGTATTCGGAGCAATAGACATCCAATAAGCGTCCACTTTGGGGTCGCCTTTTCCCTGCTCAATAAGGCGAACTTCTACACCCTGCTCACCAACGCTGGTACTGAGAGGATGAACTAATTCTCCAAAGGATAGATCGAGTTCTTTTGCCAAACGCCAAATCGTGTCTAAAGTGGGGTTGCCGTTACCTTGCTCAAGTCGAGAAAGATTAGACTTGGCAATACCTGCCCCTGCGGCAAGTTGAGAGAGAGAAATACCCCTTTCTTGTCGCAGCTTTTGCAAATGGCGTCCAAGGGTATTAAGTGTTGATTGATTTAACATGCTGACACTCAAGCGTTCGATATAAAGAACGTTCTATATATTGAACACCCGAATGTCAAGGCTTTTAGATGATGACGGGTTATTTACTTCCCACGCCAAAGATAAAACTAGGCTTCTTGATTACGAAGGAACACGAGCTCTGTGGAAGAGCTTTGCGCTTCACTAAATTGATACCCATCTACGTCAAAAGCTTTAAGGCCATCTACATCGGCGACGCGGTTTTCTAAAATATATCGGGCCATCAAACCGCGGGCTTTTTTCGCGAAGAAGCTGATGATCTTGTACTGACCATTTTTACAATCTTTAAAGGTAGGCGTAATTACCATACCGTCTAGCGACGTTTTCTTAACCGCTTTGAAGTACTCATTTGAAGCAAGATTAATAAGCACATTGTCGCCTTGTTCTGCTAATGCTTGGTTAAGGGTATGAGTAATACGATCGCCCCAAAACGCATAGAGATCTTTGCCTGCTGGGTTCGCAAGCTTAGTTCCCATTTCCAGGCGGTAGGCCTGCATTAAATCGAGTGGGCGTAGCAAACCATACAAACCCGATAGTATTCTCAAATGTTTCTGAGCATATTCAACTGTATTCGCATCAAGGGAATAAGCATCTAACCCTGTATACACATCGCCATTAAACGCATACATAGCCTGGCGCGCATTATCTGGTGTAAACGGTGTTGAAAACTCGGCGAAGCGATTAGCATTAAGGGTAGCGAGTTTGTCACTGATCTTCATCAGCGATGATAAATCTGCAGGTGATAGTGTGCGGCATACTTCCATAAGGCGCATCGTGTCTTCCAACATACTCGGTTGGGTGAATTGCTTTGACGGAATATCGCTTTCAAAATCGAGGTTTTTCGCAGGGGATACTACAACTAACATGTCTACTCCTTAATTCTTAACCATTGCATTGTACCATTTGATACGCAGTAAAAATTAAAAAGGCATAAGAAAGACACAAATTGGCTTAACAGATAAATTCGATTAGCATTTATTTCGCGCTTATCCGCTATAAATTATGACACGGGTTTGATATAAATAGTGCTATTCCATAAAAGTCTGATTCAAACAGACTGCAAGACCCTACAAACGCAAAAGCGAATCAACTTTATACAATTGGCCTTACTGGCGAGTTGTCCAACGCTATCTCGATAGCAGAATGTAGAATACAGAAATTAAGAACAGAGAGACTTATGAGCAATCAGCTAGCTTCGTTACGTGATATCACCACTGTTGTTGCCGATACGGGCGATATCGATGCAATAAAGAAATATCAGCCTGTAGATGCCACTACTAACCCTTCATTACTGCTTAAAGCAGCAAGTCTTCCTCAGTATGCTAGCCTAATTGACGATGCAGTAGCGTGGGCAAAGCTTCAATCTAACGATGCGGAACAACAACTTACCGATGCAGCGGACAAACTGGCAGTGGCGATTGGTAAAGAAATTTCAGGAACCATTCCTGGTCGAATTTCAACAGAGGTAGATGCTCGCTTATCTTTTGATAAAAGCGCTACGATTGAGAAAGCTGAGCGCTTGGTTCAACTATACAAAGACGCAGGTATTGATAAATCGAAAATTCTTATCAAAATTGCATCTACATGGGAAGGTATTCAAGCGGCAGAAGAGCTAGAGAAAAAAGGCATTCAGTGCAACCTAACCTTGCTGTTTAGCTTTGCACAAGCACAGGCCTGTGCGGAAGCGGGTGTTTACCTAATTTCACCGTTCGTAGGAAGAATTCTAGATTGGTACAAAAAGGCAACAGGCACCGAGTCCTATGCACCCGAAGAAGATCCTGGCGTAGTCTCTGTGACCAAAATCTACAATTACTACAAAGATCACGGCTATAAGACTGTTGTGATGGGCGCAAGCTTCCGCAACATTGGTGAAATTCAGGCACTAGCAGGTTGTGACCGTCTAACCATTAGCCCAGCGTTACTAGAAGAGTTGGCCAATGAATCTGGCGAACTTGAAGTGAAATTAAAAGACAAGGGTGCGACAAAAACACCTGGCGAACGCTTAACTGAGAGCCAATTCCGCTGGGAAATGAACGAAGATGCTATGGCAACGGAAAAGCTTTCTGAAGGTATTCGCAACTTTGCTGCCGATCAAGAAAAACTAGAAACCATGCTTCGCGAGAAACTAAGCGCATAAGGATAAGGTAAAACAATGAGCGTTTTAACTTCACTCCCACAGTGGCAAAAATTAAGTGAGTTAGCGGAATCAGTAAAAAGCGCACACATGCGTGACTGGTTTGAAGCTGACCCGCAAAGAGCCGAGAAAATGCAACTTGAAGCATGTGGTATTTTCCTCGATTACGCTAAAAACCGCGTTAATGATGATGCGTTGTCCGCATTATTCGATTTAGCTCGCGCTTGCAATGTTGAAACTCTGCGCGATGCTATGTTTTCGGGTGAGCAAATAAACTCAACTGAGGGCCGCGCTGTACTGCACACTGCCCTGCGCAATTTTTCTGACCGCCCTGTCATGGTAGACGGTCAAAATGTAATGCCAGAAGTTCATGACACCCTTGCTAAAATAGAAGCGTTCACAGCCTCTATTCACAACGGTTCGCACAAAGGCTACACAGGCAAACCTATTAAGCACATAGTGGCGATTGGTATTGGTGGCTCGTTTTTGGGCCCGAAAATCATGACCGAAGCACTTAAGCCGCATACCGTTGACGCGGTGAAAGTACATTTTGTTGCGAATGTTGATGGATGCCATATTCACGATGTGCTGTCGAGCGTCGATTTTGAAGAAACGCTCGTTGTGATGTCTTCTAAGTCGTTTTCTACGCAAGAAACACTGCAAAATACCCTTACTGCCAAAGACTGGTTTATAAAATCAGGCGGCACGCAAGAAGACATTGCCAAACACTTTGTTGCCGTGTCTTCTAATGTAAAAGCGGCCACAGATTTTGGTATCAGTGCCGACAATATATTCCCAATGTGGGACTGGGTTGGCGGACGTTATTCATTGTGGTCGGCAATTGGTTTGCCTATTTCACTGGCACTCGGTTTTGAAAACTTTAAAGGCTTATTAGAAGGCGCTTTCGAAATGGATACCCATTTCGCCACGGCACCGCTAGAGCAAAATATGCCGGTATTGCTTGCGCTTTTAGGCGTGTGGTACAGAAACTTCTTCGATGCGCAGTCGCATGTGTTGTTACCTTATTGTCACTATTTGCGCGGCTTACCAGCCTACGTGCAACAGCTTGATATGGAAAGTAATGGCAAAGAAGTGACGCAAGAAGGTGATAGTGTTGATTACCCTACGGGCCCAATTATTTGGGGGAGTGAAGGTACTAATGGTCAACATAGTTTCCACCAGCTGATTCACCAAGGCTCAGGTGTTATCCCTGCAGATTTTATGCTTCCGCTAAACGTACCAAACCAAGATGACACACATCATGCCATGCTTGCGTCTAACTGCTTTGGTCAAACTCAAGCATTGATGCAAGGCAAAACCTTTGAAGCCTGTTATGCGGATCTAGACGGTAAAGGGCTAGACGATGCCGAGCGCAAACGCTTAGCAGCGCACAAAACCATGCCGGGTAACAAGCCTAGCAATACTTTTTTGTTCGAAAGCCTCACGCCAAACATTCTTGGCGCGCTGGTTGCAATGTATGAGCATAAGGTATTCGTTCAGGGTGTTATCTGGAACCTAAACTCATTCGACCAATGGGGCGTTGAGTTAGGTAAAGTACTAGGAAACCAAGTACTTGCAGGCATTCAAGGTGAAGCAGACAAAGATAATTTCGACGCTTCAACACAACAATTGATTGCTAAATTCAGAGCTGCGAATGCACCAAAATAAGGAATTTAGGGTGATGTAAAATTACCCATTTGGTGCAAAGCAAACACAAAGCGAACATTGAACGGCCGTATATACCTTACAGTATAAAGCGGCCGTTTTTGTTTACACGCTTAAAATAGTTAACGTAATTGTTACACTGATAGATAGCGATCTTTATGGATATTCGTACTGTCTTGAGATGTAATTTAATGCAATAAAAGCAAATAGCTCAATAACATAGCATTCTACGTTAATCTATTCACCCTACCTGACGCATCCTTACCATTGTCATCATATCGTCACAAATTGTTAATAAAAGGTAAATTTAACTATTTTATTTTAGTGTCGGCTGTGATACAAAATCGTACAGAGGGAAATGAGAATATATTGGCCTTGAGTCAATACACTCTGACAATAAGCTCTGTATTAGTTATAGTGGTATAAAAAGGAGATCCCAGTGGATAAATCAGATCTATTTGCCATGTTAGACATCGAAGCAAGCCCAGCAAAAACCAAAAGCAAAAAACGTAAGTGGAGAGAAATCGAAGCGCTGCAAGATCGCTACAAATTAGAAAAAGAACTAGCTGAACTCGATTGTGGGTTCGAATATGAGCTAGAAACACTGGAAAGATAATAGAAAGGCCGCTTGATGAATCAAGCGGCCTTTTTACTTTCTATCCTGTTACTTGCGCGTGTAGTTTAATTGCACTACGCAACCGAACTACACCTGCCAGTCTATTGGGGCTTTGCCTTTTAACGTCAAGTACTCATTGGCTTGACTGAAGTGCTTGCACCCTAAAAAACCGCGATGCGCAGACAAAGGTGACGGATGTGGTGCATGTAAAACCGTATGCTTATCACGGTCAATATGCTTTCCTTTTTTCTGTGCGTGGCTCCCCCACAACAAAAATACAACGTCTGTGCAGTGCGTGTTAACGGACTCAATAATTTTGTCAGTGAAAGTTTCCCATCCCCACTTAGCATGGCTATGCGCTTTTCCTTGCTCAACAGTTAATACAGTATTAAGCAACAATACGCCCTGCTTGGCCCATTGCGTTAGCGTGCCGTGATTGGGAATGGCAAAACCATCTATGTCGTTAGCGAGTTCTTTGTATATATTCACCAACGAAGGAGGCGTTTTTACCCCCGGCAGCACAGAAAAACATAGTCCGTGAGCTTGATGCGGGCCGTGGTAAGGATCTTGCCCCAAAATAACCACCCTTACGTCGTTAAGCGGTGTCAGCGTAAGTGCATTAAAAACGTCATCTTGAGCAGGGTAAATAACCTTCCCCGCTTTGCGTTCGGCCTTAATTTTAGAAAGCAAAGACACGAAGTACGCTTGCTGCTTCTCAACAGCAAGTGCATCTTCCCATGTCATCAGCGTGTCGCTCATGCTTTTAGTAAGTCCATCATATGTTGTTTTAACACGTCATAAGAAGCAGGCAAATCAACCGCTAAACTGTCTTCTCCGGCAACATCAGCCAGAGCTTTAGGCAAGCTGATTGGATTACCCAAAACATTTTCCACAGTCTCTCTGAATTTAGCTGGGTGCGCTGTACCTAGGAAAAGACCGATTTCTCCCTCTTCTAAGTCGTGGCTTACGGCGCGATATGCAATCGCCGCATGTGGTTCACTGGTATAGCCTAGCTGTGCCAATTGACGCATCGCTAACTGCGTATACTCTTCGTCAACCATTTCACCTTTCAAGCATGCTTTATCGATATAGCCGCGCTCAATTAATGCTTCAATACGCGGCCAGTTATTGGGCTGGCTCACATCCATCGCATTCGACATAGTGGCAACCGTGGCTTTTGGTGCCCACTCACCGGTTTTCAAATAACGTGGCACGGTATCGTTTAAATTCGTTGCAGCAATAAAGCGCTTAATAGGTAACCCTAGCGCCTTTGCAATCATCCCGGCAGTAAGGTTACCAAAGTTACCACTTGGTACAGAAACGACCAGCTGATCACGCTTCTCTTTTGGCAACTGGCTAACCGCTTCAAAGTAATAACACACTTGAGCAAGTAATCGACTGATATTAATTGAGTTCGCTGAATTTAGGTGTAGACCTTCGCGCACATCCGGATCGTCAAAAGCCGTTTTAACAAGGCTTTGGCAAGCATCAAAATCTGACTCAATGGCCACAGTGTGAATATTGCCACCTAGCGTAGTAAACAGCTTTTCTTGAAGGGCACTTATTTTGCCTTTCGGGAAAAGAATAACAACATTGATATTGTCTATACCGTGAAATGCATGAGCTACCGCTGCACCAGTATCACCAGACGTTGCGGTTAAAATAGTAACTGGCTTGCCTTCGCTGATACGCGATAAGGTTTGTGCCATGAAGCGGCCGCCGAAGTCCTTAAATGCCAATGTAGGACCGTGAAAAAGCTCTAGCGAATAAATATTATCGCTAACCTGCTCTACCGGAGCACCAAAAGCAAACGCCGTTTCAACAATAGCTTCTAGCTCGCCATTGTTTAGTTCATCACCAATAAGCGCACGAAGCACATCAATGCTGCGCTCGACAAATGGCTTATCAAGCAATGCGTCAATATTGTCGAGCGTTGGAATACGCTCAGGAAAATACAAACCTTGTTGTTTACCTAAACCGCGCTTTACAGCTTCAGCAAAGTTTGCTGTGTCCGAAGGATCTTTTAAATTTACCAATTCCACTTGCTGTTACCTTTTTATTTAGACCGCGAGGTTAAGCACCTAATTTGGCAGTCTTTATATCTCTTATTGCTATTGCAAATTTCGTTACTGAAATTGCATCTTTGAAGCGTTTTCTCTAAAAACTATATTTCTTAAATTATATATCTGTGACATTTACATCTGTGACAAGCGTACCTTGCGTTGGTATCTGACACACATGACTAAAACCGTCTTCATTTTGAATGTAGTGTTTTGTCAGATATTCAGCCACATCGTCTGCTTGCTCTTTGGTTGGGCACACTGCAAACACTGTTGGCCCTGACCCTGAAATACCGAACGCCAACGCACCGGCTTGTTCGCTGTAAACTCGCGCGTCATCAAAACCGGGAAGTAATGACTTTCGATATGGCTCTGCAATCACATCTTTCATCACAGATGCTGCAAGAGAAAAATCTCCTGCATGCAGTGCATGTACAAAAACGCCCAACTGTCGACCAAAGGTCAACGCCGTGGCCATATCAACCTGTTTGGGCAATATGTCTCGCGCAGCCGAAGTAGAAACGCTGATACCCGAGTAGCATATAGCGTAGTACCAATCTTTATTTAGCGGTAGTGACAAGGTAAGTGGCGCAGCAGCTCCCGTCATTAAGGTCATGCCGCCTAAATAGCAAGGTGCTACGTTATCATAATGAACGCTACCACTAATTTGCCCCTCTAGCTCGCCCATCATGAAAAGCAAGGTATCTTCATCATACGGATTGCCGAAATACGCATTAAGCGCCGCAAAAGCAGCCACAATGGAACTGGCACTTGAACCTAGTCCACTGCCAATAGGTAAGTTTTTATGTAGCGTTAGCGCAACAGGCGATGTTGGTTTACCGGCTTTTTCCATTTGCTCACAAAAATAGTGATAACATTTGGTTACGATATTGCTGTCAGCATCCCCAGGAAGCTTGTGCGCAAATGGCCCAAGAACGTCCAGCGAAAAGTGTTCCGCGGCTTTAATTTCTACTTCATCCCCTAACCGAGTACCATCGACAGGGGCCAAAGCCGCACCTAATACATCGAAACCAAGACTCACATTTCCAATTGAGGCTGGCGCAAAGGCCCGTAATGCTTTCATTTTATATCCTCTACTTGGCTTAATGGGCCATTTGTTTCCATGGCATGGTGCGCAGAATATCTGCAAACACACCGGCTGCGGTAACCGTACCACCTGCACCATAACCGCGAATAACGTACGGAATAGGATTGTAGTAATCACTGTTAATAGCCAATGCGTTTTCACCATCTTTCACTTGGGAAAGTGGGTTAGTCGCTGGCACGGCCTGTATACTTACCTTACATTTACCTGCTTCGATACTGCCGATATAGCGCAACACTTTGCCTTGAGCTTTAGCGCTGGCCACTTTTTCAGCAAAGTCACTATCTAATTCAGGAAGTTGTCGCATAAACTCATCAATCGAGCAGTCCTCAGCAAATCCAGCAGGTAGTACAGACTCAATTTCAATATCTGATAGCTCTAATGCCAAATCAGCTTCACGTGCCATGATCAATAGCTTGCGCGCCACATCCATGCCACTAAGGTCATCTCGTGGGTCTGGCTCAGTAAAGCCGTTATCTTTGGCTGTTTGCGTCGCTTGTGAAAGGCTCATGCCCTCTTCCAACTTGCCAAAAACATACGACAAGCTGCCTGAAAGAATACCTTCAAAACGGTGTAACACATCACCCGCACTGAATAATTTCTGCAAGTTGTCGATTACAGGTAGGCCTGCACCGACAGTCGTTTCATACAGGTATTGACGATTAGTAGACTGGGCTGTTTTACGCAGTGTTTTGTAGTAGTCCATCGACGAGGTATTGGCCTTTTTATTCGGCGTAACCACATGGAAGCCACTTTCCATCATCTCAACGTATTGCTGTGCAATAGCTTCGTGACTTGTACAATCAACAATGACGGGGTTAACCAAACTGTTATCGTTAGCGAATTGATGTAAACGCTCAACACTTAATCCTTCACTGGCAGATGCCAGCGCAGCTTTCCAATCGCTATTTAAGTCAATACCTTGGCTATTGAGCAACAGTTTTCGGCTATTTGCTATACCGTAAACACGTAGCTGAACATTGCGTTTAAGAAGTTCTGGTTGCTGCTTGGCAATTTGCCCCAATAATTCGGTACCCACGTTGCCACAACCAACAAGAAACACATCAATGGTGTGACGGTCAGAGAAAAAATTCTGGTGAATCACCTTCACCGCTTTTTTCGCACGCTTGCATTCAATTACTGTTGAGATTGAACGCTCTGATGAACCTTGCGCAATGGCCACATTATTCACGCGAGCTTGCGCTAGTGAATTAAAGAAACGCGCAGCGAGGCCCTTCGTTTGACGCATGCCATCACCAACTAAGGTGACAATGGCTAAATCGTGACGTACTTCGATAGGGTCAAGCAATTGATTTTGGAGCTCTAGTGCAAACGCATCTTCAAGTAACGTTAATGCGCGGCTTGCATCTTTGCTTTGAATACAAAAACTAATGGAATACTCTGATGACGATTGCGTGATAAGGCTAATAGAAATATTGGCGTTTGACATCACCTCAAACACGCGACTTGCCATGCCAACCATACCTTTAAGGCCGGGGCCTGCAACGTTGAACATGGTTACATTATCAAGCTGAGAGATACCTTTAACCGACGTCCACTTTTCGCTCTTTTCATTGCTAATGAGCGTGCCAGGCGCAGCTGGGTTAAGTGTGTTGCGAATTAAACAAGGAATGTGATGTTGCGCGATGGGGCCGATAGTCTTAGGGTGAAGCACTTTTGCACCGAAATAAGACAATTCCATCGCTTCTTGATAGGTAAGTTTATCAAGCAGAACTGCGCCTTCAACTTGATTAGGATCGGCATTGTAAACGCCGTCTACATCAGTCCAAATTTCACAACAGCTCGCATCAATACACGCCGCCAATATAGCAGCTGAATAATCAGAACCGTTGCGTCCCAGTGTGACTTTTTCACCTTTTTCATTGGCCGCCACAAACCCCGGCATCACCAATAATTCACTGCCATCAGTAGGTACATCTGAAAAACGAGCCTTGCTCAGTGATACATCCGCGATGCTATCTAAATAGTCGCCTTCGGCTAAAACATAAGTTACTGGGTCGATAACGCGGTTCGCAATTCCCTTAGCTGAAAGCATAGCACTGAACAGAGTGACTGAAATATATTCGCCAATACTTAAGATACCCGCCGACACGTTGTCTGGTGCCACACCTAATAGCGCAATACCTTCTAAATGTTGCTTCAACACATTAAGGTGCGAGTTAATAAAATCAATAACTCGGGTGTGATCAAAGCCTGTTAAATCTTGATTTAAGTTATTCGCTATTCCCGTTACCGTTTCATTGAGTTTGTTGAAAAGGGGTTGGAAATCTTCACCGGCGGCTGCTTGTTCACAAAGTAATGAAAGCGCATTCGTTACCCCTTTAGGGGCAGAGAGTACAACCGCAGCACCGTCGGTTTGGTGGGTTGCCGTGCTAATTTCCATTACGCGCATGTAACGCGGTGCATCGGCTAGAGAGGAACCCCCAAACTTTAAGACTTTCATATGCTGCTCCTTAAGGTTACGCATGCTAAAACGTGAGTAAAAAAAAGCCCGCTCTTGTTTAGGCGGGCTTTCGTTGTCTTTTGCTTACTTGCACTAGTCAGCGACCGCCCTATTTAAGGTGGTAATCGACATGGTTGTGGTGCCAATAAGTAGAATCTTTTTCATACATGCAATTTGCCGTATAGACGTCTATCTGTCAACCGCAGTTTTCACCACACTGTATTGCAAAAAATGAAACACTCTTGAGAAAATATTTCGAATTAAGGTACAAAAGTCGAAATATTTGACCTTCTCAACGGTCATCAACAATATTTTGAGCAAGAAAATCAACAAGTAACCTAATTTTTGGCGCCACATTTCGATTTGACGGAAACACTGCCCAAATCGCTTCTTGCTTATCTTTGAGCGCTGGTAGTACCTCTATTAAATTTCCTTTGGCTAAATCGTCGCGCACGTAGAACCCTGGCAACTGTGTGAGCCCCAAACCTTCTAGAGAGGCATCGCGCAACGCATTACCACTGTTATAGCGAGCACGACCTTGGACAGGTATTGAATGCACTTTGTTGTCAATCACCGCTCGCCAAAAGGGTTGAGAGCCAACCAACAAATCGAGTTGCTTCAGTTCGTCAAGGGTTTGCGGCACACTGTGTTGCTCGAAATAGCTGGGGCTGCCACAGATATACAAGTGACGTGTAGCAAGCTTTTTCGCCACCAATGTGGAGTCTTGTAACTTACCAATTCGGATAGCAAGGTCTAACCCCATTTCCACAATATCCAGCTTTTCATTAGAAAAAACACATTGCACACTGATACCTGAATACATCTTCATGAAAGTGTTTAATAATGGAGCAATGAATGCCTCTCCGAATGCAACAGGCGCTGTAAGCTTAATAAGGCCTTGAGGCGATTGCTGTAATGCGCTGACAGCCAACTGTGCGTCCTCAAGAGCTTGTAAAGCAGGTTGTACCTGTTTGAAATACAACTCGCCTGCCTCGGTGAGTGACACACTGCGCGTGGTGCGCTGTAATAATTTCACACCCAATTGCTTTTCAAGTGAAGCTACCTTGCGACTAATTTGGGCTACTGATGTATCGAGCTTGTTTGCCGCACCGGTAAAATTGCCTACTTCAGCGACAGAACAAAATTCGGCGATGCCTTCTAGATATTTCATTTTTAATAATCGTTGAACTGTTGCAGACATATTAAGCTTCATTAGAAATTATTACAAATACGTAAAAGTGATTTACTAAATCCGTATTTATCTAAACCTTTCCCTCTCCTATACTTTAGCGCATTACCTATCCATCATATTTGTGATTAAGGAGTTACCGAATGGCATCATTTAAAGATTCACTACAAGAAGGGCAAACACATATTAAGTCTAAAGCTGCTGTAGCTTGGGGACCGGGTGAACCACTTAAAATGGAAGAAGTGGATGTAGAGTTGCCGAAAAAAGGTGAAGTACTAGTTCGCATTGTCGCTACCGGTGTTTGTCATACTGATGCATTCACCCTTTCAGGTGAAGATCCAGAAGGCGTATTCCCATCAATATTGGGCCACGAAGGTGGCGGTATTGTGGAAATGGTGGGTGAAGGTGTAACAAGTGTAGAAGTTGGCGACCATGTTATTCCACTTTACACCGCAGAATGCGGAGAGTGTAAATTCTGTAAGTCTGGTAAAACAAACCTTTGCCAAGCAGTGCGTGCCACGCAAGGAAAAGGGCTTATGCCTGACGGAACAAGCCGTTTTTCTAAAGATGGCGAGCCTATTTATCACTACATGGGTTGTTCTACGTTTTCTGAATTTACCGTGCTACCAGAAATTTCATTAGCTAAGGTGAATAAATCTGCCCCACTTGAAGAAGTGTGCTTACTTGGTTGCGGTGTAACTACAGGTATGGGTGCGGTGTTAAATACTGCCAAAGTACAAGAAGGCGATACCGTTGCTATCTTTGGTTTAGGCGGCATTGGGCTTTCAGCTATTATTGGTGCGCGCATGGCGGGTGCAGGCCGTATTATCGGTATTGATATTAACGAAAGTAAGTTCGATCTAGCCAAACAACTTGGGGCTACTGATGTGGTTAACCCTAAGCACTTTGACAAGCCTATTCAAGAAGTCATCGTTGATATGACAGATGGCGGTGTGGACTACTCATTTGAGTGTATTGGTAACGTTAATGTTATGCGTTCTGCCCTTGAATGTTGTCACAAGGGCTGGGGTGAATCGGTCATTATTGGTGTAGCTGGCGCAGGCCAAGAGATTTCAACTCGTCCCTTCCAACTTGTAACAGGCCGAGTATGGCGAGGTACAGCATTCGGCGGTGTAAAAGGTCGCTCTCAATTGCCAGGTATTGTTGAACAATATCTAAATGGCGAATTTGGTCTTCAAGAATTCATAACACACACCATGGGCTTAGAAGATATAAACGACGCATTTGACTTAATGCACAAAGGCGAAAGTATTCGCTCTGTTGTACATATGGACAAATAAGCCAGGTCAACAGGCTCTAAATAACAAAGGCTCGTTTCAACACGAGCCTTTTTGTTTTTTGCTATGCTTTAATTCCATTCGAACTCTAAATCCACCCTAGCTCTAAAGCCTTCAAAACTGCTCTGGTTCTGTCCCGTACACCAAGTTTAGCCATGATGGTAGATACCTGATTTTTTACTGTACCCGTAGATTTGTGAATGGTATCGGCTATTTCTTTGTTGCTATACCCTGCTGCAACTAAACGCAATATTTCCAACTCTTTCGTTGAAAGCGACTCTGGCATATCAAAAGATTCAAAGGTAACACTGAGCCCTTGCAGTCCTTTCAACACTTTTTCTGTTACCGCAGGCTGAATTAATGTTTCGCCCCGCTCGACCGTTTTAATAGCATCAACTAAGGTTTCAAGTGACACATCTTTAAGTAAATACCCTCGAGCCCCTGCATTAATGGCGCCACTTACCAAGGAGTGATCATCAAAGGTAGTCAACATTAAAACGGGAATACCAATATCGCTTTCTTTTAGTGCGTTTAATGCGTCTATCCCTGACATTTTTGGCATGCGTATGTCCATTAAAATTACATCACATGAAACTCGCTTCAAGGTATCAATTAGTTGACTTCCATCTTCACACTCGCCAACAACATCAACAGATTCATCGAGCGCTAACAAGGATGTAATACCTTGGCGCACCAACATTTGATCTTCGACTAACAGCACTCGCGTTTTCATTCCTCCTCCGGAACATCAATAGTCAAACGAAACCCTATTTCATTAAACTCAAAAAACACCCTTCCACCCAGTGCCTCAACGCGTTCTCTCATTCCCGTTAATCCATTTCCTTGTTGAAATGACTTTTGAGCAACAAACTGTCTATCTTGCATGACTAAATTATATTGTTGATTTTGTTGAGTAAGGCTGATGGTAAATTCATGGGACTGAGTGTGACGAATGACATTAGTTAAGCCTTCTTGCATACACCGCAGCAAAGCATCCGCAATGCGCACATTGGTTAACGTTAGGTTGTCTTGAATATGCAGTGTCACTTGCGGTCTCGGCAAATCGCTGACCAAAGAGCGAACCGCACCTTTAAAGTCAATTGCCGCATTCTCTCTAATATCAGAAATGGCTTCTCTTACATCTGACAGCAGCAGTTTTGCGATGGCATGGCACTGTTCAACATGCGTTTTTACATCTTCGCACTTTGCTAAATCACTCTTGCGTGAGGCCACCTGTAGATTAATTGTCAAAGCAGTAAGGTGATGCCCCAATACATCATGGATATTTCGCGCTATACGCAAGCGCTCATCTTGAGTAATGGCCTGTTTAATTAAATGCTGTGTACTGAGGAGCTGTCGATTCAAAGCATCGGCCTGCTCTCTAGCAGCGGTTTCCTTTATTGCTGTACTCGACATCATCATAGCGAATAAGTTAAAAGTCCAAAACAATGCCCCAGTAAGCAACGCTTGATTTTCTCCCCACACCATACTCTGTATTAATACTGTTGGTATCGACAGTGGAATAGACAATGCTAAGCACCTTCCCCACGACACATAATAAGGTAATACTGCTGACCAAATAACTAAGAAAATAGCAATGTAGGCATACGGTAATAAGAGTTGGCTTAAAACTGATAAGCCATACATCCCCCATAGCAAGGGCACGCGCCATTTAGGTAAAGATTCATCGTGCCGGGTAATAATTACGAAGCACACGGCAATGGCAATGAATAGCACTGGAGCCACAAACATACGCCAAAGGCCAATGTTTGCTCCACCACCAACGTTATAATTCAATGATAGAAAATAAAGTGCAGAACCACTCACGAAAAGCCATGTAATAAACGCTGAGCCACGTTCTACATTGTTTACCAACCACGCTTTGCAAATTGAAAGTTGAGTCATATGTACCTTATATGTATGCAAGCCCTAAGGCTTTTGGACCTTCCTATTGTTACTTATATTATTCATTTACGCATAGGCCAAAAGTCACTTTTTATACGGTTACTTTTGGCACTATTTCACAACAAGAGGAATAGACACAATGAGTGCAATTAACGTTCAGCTATGTACTCTTGGAGATATTCGATGCAAACCATTCACAGTTTATTGGTATACGGCCATATTATTGCTGGCGCCCTGTCACTCTTACTATTTTGGGTGCCATGCTTTGCTGCTAAAGGTGGCAAGCTTCACAAACAAATAGGTAACTACTATATAAAAGCAATGCAATTTACCTCTATTAGTGGCGTGATTAGTTCAACCATTGTTTTGTTTGCTCCACTTGTTATTTACCCCACAATGCCTGCTCATTTCGAATCCGTTGGCTACTTTGTTGCTTACTTGCGCGGTCAATATCTGTTCTTACTTATGCTCAGCCTTTTAGTTTGGAACAACGTTCGTCATGCGCAACAAGTGCTTGTAATAAAAAGCGACATAAACCAAATGCGTTCTATACGCTATTTATGGCTACCTGTATTACTCTTTGTGGTTGCCTCAGTATCTTTGTATCAAGGTATTAAATATCACATTACGCTAACCTGCATATTCGCTCCCATCGCAGTACTCAATGCCATTGGTATTATTCGCTATGCTCTACAAAAAGAAGTTAAGCAAGGTAAGTGGGTGTTAGAGCATATTGGCCACATTATTGCGTCGGGTATTGGCGCATATACTGCCTTCTTCGCATTTGGTGGCAGAACCTTATTTGAAGGTATACCTACATTGCAAATTGCTAGCTGGATTGTACCCAGCCTAATTGGAGTGCCAGCCTCCATTTGGTTAAGCAAAAAATACAAACAAAAATTTTCGCCATTGAAATCAGCCAATGCAACACGCTCTAGTCAGCCCTTGTCTTGCCAGAGAGATTATTGAGGTATAAATTGAACGCCGATGACGCTGCAAAATGCGAAGTACGTGGCGCAATTGGTAAACATATTTGGCAAACATAAAAAAAGGTTAACTAACAATGAATCAAATTAAGCTGCTGACTGTTGTCGCCATTATGAGTCTCTTTGTATATCACTCGCTTAGCGGTGCCGCTTTGGCCGATCCCTCTGTACACAATAACGCAGAACAAGACACTGCAGCAGATACATTGGCCAACTTGACTAATTTACAAAGAAATAATGCTTACCTATTTTCTTCAGGCTTACCCAGTGCACAGCAACTAAAAGCGCTGAAAGAAGAAGGCGTAACCCATGTAGTTGACCTTATTCCTGGAAATCGCGTTAATGAAATTTTAGCTACGGCTCAGCTTAACCTTGAGTATTTTAACGTGCCGGTTGATTGGGAGGCTCCAACACTGGCTAATTTTTTGAACTACGCCGCTTTTATGCAGCGCGTGGACGCTACTGACGAAAAAGTACTTACTCATTGTAAACTCAATTGGCGAGGCGCTTCATTTACCTACCTTTATCGCGTTGCGATATTGGGTGAAAGTGAAGAAAAAGCAAAACAAGATTTAATGGCCATTTGGCACCCCAACCCTACATGGCATGCCTTTATGAGTGAAGTTGTCGCTCACTACAACGCATTACAGGGAACCTCTGTTAGCATGTCTTTTGCCCCTGCACCTTTAGAATCCTAAAAGTAAGCTAACTGACTGTAGCAGAGACTGAAAAAGCTTCAATACACGTTCAAGCAACACCTGCGTACCGCATTGATAAGGTATATAAGCCACGAAAAATTCCAAATTAGCCGCAGGCTGCCACCAGCCCAGCGTGCTCAGCACCTGCTCGTCGGGCAAAAATATATGATTTGACACATATGGAATTTCATATACCATGCAACACATACGAAATTTCATATGTGATATAATATGTCAAAGTCTTCACTGTCACCACTGGCATTTTTCAAGTGTTTGTCAGAGGACACGCGATTAAAAACTTTACTGATGCTGAGCATCAAAGAAGAGCTATGCGTGTGCGATCTCACCGATGCCTTACAGATCAGTCAGCCCAAAATTTCTCGTCATCTAGCCGATTTGCGTAAGTGTGGGTTAGTACAAGATACGCGCAGAGGGAAATGGGTTTATTACCGACTACATCCTACTTTACCTAATTGGGCAAAGACCATCATTGAGCAAACAGCATCAAGTAACACTGACTACATTAGTGAGTCACTGGATAACCTAAAATGCAGTAGTTGTTAGCCCCTATTGCTAGCCTTTATTAAAGGTTGCTGATTTATCGTATTACCTAGTTACATAAAAACAGAGAAAACAAACATTTAACTTCAGGTTGTTATAATCACAAATTATCAAAGGTCTCTTATGAAAATTCTCTATATATGCACCCACAACCGCTGTAGGAGTATTCTTTGCGAAGCTATTACTAATGCGTCGCAAGGTAATTTGAACGCGCGCAGTGCTGGAAGCCAACCCGTGGGTGAAGTTCACCCACTTTCTTTGAAGTATCTTGGCGAACGGGGATATAAGACTGAAGGACTTAAAAGCCAATCATGGGATGAGTTTGAAGCGTATTCGCCAGATCTTGTAGTGACAGTTTGTGACTCTGCAGCGGGTGAGTCATGTCCAATTTACTTTGGTCAATCTCTGAAAGTGCACTGGGGATTAGAAGACCCATCTAAACTCGAGGGCACTGACAGCGAGAAAGCATCAGCGTTTAATCAAACCATGGATATTATTGAAAAGCGAGTGCTCGCACTTGCAGAAATAGCCGAACAAACACACACAAAAGAAACGCTAAAAAAGGCACTTATTGCGCTAGGAGCACAGTAAATGGGATTCTTCGAAAGATACTTATCAGTTTGGGTTGGTTTATGTATTGCCGCTGGCGTTGGGCTAGGTTATGTTTTTCCCAGTGTATTTGAAGCAATTGCAGCCATAGAATATGCCCATGTCAATTTGATAGTCGCCTTACTCATTTGGTTAATGATTTACCCGATGATGGTACAAATTGACTTTAGTTCACTGAAACATGTTGGGGCAAAACCCAAAGGGCTTGTACTTACATTAATCATCAATTGGCTTATTAAGCCGTTTACCATGGCGCTGCTTGGCTGGCTATTCTTCCGTTTTATATTTGCTGATTGGGTCGACCCACAGACAGCAACCGAGTACATTGCCGGTATGATTTTACTGGGCGTAGCACCTTGTACCGCCATGGTCTTCGTTTGGAGTCACCTAACAAAAGGTGATGCTAACTACACATTGGTACAGGTATCAATTAACGATTTGATCATGGTAGTGGCGTTTGCCCCGATAACAGCAATGTTACTGGGTGTCACCAATATTACTGTGCCATGGGACACACTTTTACTATCTGTCGTACTTTACGTGGTTTTACCTTTATTAGCGGGGTATATCACACGAAAGCACATCGAGAAAAAACGGAAGTCATGCCGTTACCGCTTTAGTTGATAAATTTAAACCCTTCTCTGTATTGGGTTTACTGTTAACTATCGTTATTCTATTCGGCTTACAAGCGAATACGATTTTATCTCAACCACAAGATATTCTGTTAATTGCCATTCCGTTACTTATTCAAACTTACGGCATTTTTGCGCTGGCTTATTTTGTAGCCAAACGCCTAAAACTACCGCACAATGTTGCCGCTCCCGCTTGTATGATTGGCACTTCTAACTTTTTTGAATTGGCAGTTGCGGTTGCTATATCTTTGTTTGGTTTACACAGCGGTGCAGCATTGGCCACAGTAGTCGGCGTACTTGTTGAGGTGCCCGTCATGTTGTCACTGGTTTGGTTTGCTAACAAAACTCGTCATTGGTTTGCGGAATAATTTAAACCAATCTGCATCACATAACGTTATAACTCGACAAATAAAAAAGGGTAATCAATAGACGATTACCCTTTTTTTGAGAATAATAGATTTTGGTCTCTATCCAGTTAAAACACTTTTTGCCAGCCAACGCACTTTTACCCAGCCAATGCGCTTTGCTGTGTTTCGGGGAGAATAAAACCAAATCGACGCAATACTGAAGTAAGCAACTCTTTTTTAATCGGCTTTTCAATAAAACTTAGTGCGCCAAGCGACATCACTTTTTCTCGCATCATAGGTTGAATATCACCTGAAACCACAATGACAAAGGTTTTCAACTGCCTGCGTTTAATTTCACTGAGCACATCGATGCCACCTAAAATAGGCATAGTCAAATCAAGTAATACAAGGTCAATGGTGTGATGGGCTAACACCTCTAATGCATCCATACCATTTGACACTTCATAGATACTTTCCGCGAATCCATCGGGTAGATTTCGACGCGCCATTTTTCGTGCCAGTGCTGAATCATCACAAATAAGAATGTTAAAACTCATCAATTCCACGCTAAATACTGAATATTAGTCATTCAAGAGAATACATTAATCAAAAGTATAATAAAATCAAAAAAACTGCCACTCTCTGGCAGCTTAATCGTTAAGTTCTATAATCTTATCTCACGTTAGTACCTGTTTTGTGGTAGATATAACGTCCATAGAATAAAGGAATTAACCCTATGAACGATGCAATCGCACCAAACGATACACAGCTAATAAAAAAAGTCGCTTATCAGGTTTTGTCACACTTTGACAAAAGCTACCGATGGTTTACGCGCATCACTCGCGGTGCCCAAGAACGCTTTGAAAGAGGGAATTGGAAAGAAACACAGCTTGCTTCCAAAGAACGTATTACCATATACGAGCAAAGTTTATCTGATGCGGTTGCAGAGATTTACCACCTTACCGAAGTACGTCAAAAGGACGATTTATTTTGGCAGGAGCTCAAAAAAACCTTTGCGGTTCAACTCGAAGGTCATCCACAATTTGAATTAGCGGAAACCTTTTACAACTCTGTCATAGGGCGATTATTTAAGCACCGCCGAATTGAAAACGACATGATGTTCGTTTTACCCAGTCGTTGTTACTTACCCGGCCAAGACAGACACAAAGTCATTCACAGTTTTGACACCACCACTACCGTTCGCGAAATGTATGAGTCGATTTTCAAAATCTATCGTTACAACATACCTTTTGAGAATTTCGAACGGGATTTACAAAACTTAGAAGCGGCCTTGCGCGCAAGGCTCAACAAAGAGCAATTAGCAAGTGTACAAGCTGTAGAGATCTTAAAACCAACATTCTTTCGAGGAAAAGCAGCGTATTTAATTGGCCGTATTTGCATGCCTGATGAAACACTGCCATTTGTTATTGCCATGCGTCGTTACAATGAACCTCACATGTTTGTTGACGCGCTATTGACCGACCGCAAAGATCTCAGTGTTATCTTTGGTTTTGCAAGAAGCTACTTTATGGCTGACACGCAAAATCCAGCAGAAGTTGCAGCCTTCTTACAAGAACTCCTCCCCAATAAAAAGCACTTTGAGTTGTACATGGCGCTTGGACATTACAAACACGGTAAAACTGTCTTCTACCGCAACTTCCTTCAGCATATGGACGCTTCTGACGACAAATTCGAAGCTGCACCTGGTATACGTGGCTTAGTGATGATGGTTTTTCACCTCCCCTCTTATGGCGTCGTATTCAAAATCATCAAAGACGAGTTCGCAGAAAGTAAGAAAATTACCCGTGAGCATGTTAAAGAGTGCTATAAGCTGGTCAAGATGTCGGACCGTGTTGGCAGAATGGCGGACACCCACGAATACGTCAATTTCAGATTCCCTCTAGATAGAATTGAACCTGAACTAATCGAGGAATTAAAAGACACGTGTGCTTCAAGTTTGGAGTTCACAGAAAGTGAACTCATCATTAAGCACATGTATATCGAGCGCAAAATGACGCCCCTTAACTTGTTCCTACAAGAAGAAACCGACGAAGAAAAGATCACACGGGCACTTGATGAATTGGGACTTTGTATTAAACAAATTGCCATGGCAAACATTTTCCCTGGCGATATGCTGCACAAAAATTTCGGCATTACACGCCACGGCCGCGTTATCTTCTACGATTACGATGAAATATGTTTAATGAATGAACGCAATTTCAGAGCGCTGCCTAAATCAGATGACCCTTACGCAATAGATACATTGTCCGTGGCGCCCAACGACGTGTTTCCAGAACAATTTGAACATTTCATTGTAGGTAAGAGAAAATTCAAAGACATTTTGAAAGAATTACACGGCGACTTAATGACACCGGAGTATTGGCACGAGGTACAGCGTAAGTGCGAGCGTGGCGATGTCCAACACTTTACGCCTTACAACCCTAACATGCGCTTTGAAAGAGTTGCGTTACCTGAATCAGGTAACGAGACGAGTAACTAAAGTATGCTCACCTTTGCCTAAATTAGACATAAAGCATTAAAGGCCAAATGTGATCGCGTGCCCATATCCAATACGTATAAAAAACATGCTTATTAGTGTTAGTGCATTTAAGCATTTGTGAACCAATTAACATGAGTATGTCAGTGTTGATATTCAATTACGTTATGGAAGTAACCCGTTAAATAGCCAAAAGAAGTGTGACAATGAAAGTTTTACTAGTAGAAGATGATCCAAAAGTTGCCTCATACATAGCCGATTCGTTATTAGGAGAAGGACATCAATGCATAACCGTGGGAGATGGCGCAGCAGGTTATCGCGAGGCTGTTTCACAAGAGCTTGATGCCGTTATCCTTGATGTAATGCTACCTGAACTAGATGGCTTTACCGTTCTTGAAAAATTAAGAGATTCGGGCAATCACACCCCGGTGCTATTACTCAGTGCAAAAAGCCAAGTTGAAGATAAAGTCAGAGGATTGCGAACAGGTGCAAACGACTATTTAACCAAACCTTTTGCATTTGAAGAACTTCTTGCGCGTGTTGAGGGGCTTGCAGGCCGAAATCGCGATAGTGACGACAAAACATTGATCAAAGTAGGCGACTTAACCCTTGATTTGGTTAACCGAAAAGTAATGCGAGGCGAGACAGAAATAGACCTTCAGTCAAAAGAGTTTCAACTCCTAGAGTGCTTACTGAGGCACAAAGGCAAAGTAGTTACGCGTAGCATGCTACTTGAGCAGGTGTGGAACTATCACTTCGACCCGCAGACCAACGTTATTGATGTGCACATCAGTCGATTGCGCCAGAAAGTAGATAAAGCCTTTAATGTTCCACTTATTGAAACAGTCAGAGGCACAGGGTATCGGATTGCGGATGACGTAGCATGATAGCCATTCGCGACTTTACGCGAAGTTCGAGTTTTCGCGTAGGCGCACTGCTTACGACCTTAGCAGGTTTGGCAATTGTTTTAATTATTTACTTTTGGCGACTGAACAACACAGATATCTATGTGGCAGAATCCTATGCTGCGGTTAACGCAAAAACCCAAGCACTAGCAGGTGTCTATCACAGTGCAGGGATCGAAACTGTTATCGATATTATTAACAGTGAACGATTAACCGCAGATGATACTGCTCAAAATAAATCTGCGCAGCCCCCGCCCCTTCGGGCCTTTATTGTACTTAGTAACAAGGATGAGGTTATTGCAGGAAATCTCACCGAGGTTCCGCAAATTAAAGAGCATCACGATGAAGGCCAATTTAAAACGTTTTCGCTTTCAATCACGCTTTCTCAACAAAATGAAAGTGAAACACTGGAACAAGCCTTACTGGAAGTCGTTGAACTGGGTGAATATACGTTATACGTAGGCCGTGGCATTGGCTCGCTCTATAGTGCGCAATGGTTTGCAAAAAACCTTCAGCTGGATCATTGTAGTATTACTTTGCCTGTTAAGTATTTTAAGTTTTGTTGTGGCCGCCTATGTGGTGAATCGCATTAATCGCATGTCGCAAACGGCAGATAAAATAATAAAAACCGGAAATTTAGAGGAAAGGCTAGAAATAGACAGCAGTTGGGATGATTTAAGCAGTTTGTCTTTTGTTTTTAATCATATGCTCGATACCATCGAAGACTCTGTAAACAATATAAAATCAGTCACCGACAGTATTGCTCATGACCTAAGAACGCCGCTTTCACGCTTGCGCAATACACTTGAGAAAATAGACGACCCGCAGCTTCGAGAAGAAACCACGCAAGAAGCAGACAATCTTCTCAACATGTTCAATAGCTTATTGCGTATCAGCGGTATTGAAACGACCAAACAAAAAGAAGGTTTTACTCAGTGTGAGTTAAACGCCATTGCCTTGGATGTTATCGAGCTTTATCAACCACTTGCAGAAGAACGGGATATTCACTTAAGTAGTGAATTGGCGCCGATTGTAATGCAAGCCGATCCAAACTTACTGTTTCAGGCGATTGCTAACATTCTCGATAATGCGATTAAATATTCAAAAGATGGTGGTCGCGTTGAAATGGAACTTAGCGAAACTACTACGCATATCACGATTGCTGTGCGTGACAACGGTATTGGCGTAAGTGAGGAAGATATTGTTAATTTAGACAGGCGATTTTACCGCGCTGATAGAAGTCGAACCAGCAAAGGCAACGGGTTGGGTTTGTCACTCGTGTCAGCCATTATCAAATTGCACAATGGTCAATTGTGGTTCGTCCATGACCCTTTAATGCAAGGTCATGGACTTGGTGTGGTGTGTAGTTTGAGGAAATAAAAGGAATAACCTCCGCGGTACTAAACAAACATTACTGTTTTTGCATAAATATCGTCACTTCTGCCACGACAATTCCAAACTTTCGAATGTAAGAGCGATTCATCATTGTTGAATCATCAAATGCCCAAAACCAATCATCAAAGGTTACATCGTAGCTTGTGTCATCAACGGGCAATGTCATTTGATAGTGAAAATTAAATGCGTTGCCGTAAGACGTACCTGTAGCAGGACCGGGGATATCGGTTGCACTGCCTTTAAACGTATTGTCGCCTTGTTTAACAATGGTCCATGTGCGCGAAGTGGGCCCCTCTCCTACACCGTAATCAAAGGTTTCATCTAAGGTTAACGTGTCGTTGTTCACAGTACCGGCAATATCAACCACAAAACGTTGTACGACATCACCTGAACGGTTTTGTACGATGCCCCACGCTTTAACGTTGCCATCAAAGAACTGGAATAAGTCAAAGCGCGGAGATACAGCTTGGTAATCGTTGCCGTCAACGGAAACCGAACAACCCACAGTACCCAACATACCTAGAATCGCGACAATAGTAGCCGATACTGTCTTTTTAATTTTGTTCATAACTTTCTCTCACTTTAGTTTTCACGTTAGTTTTGACGCTCGTTTTGAAACGGTGTTTGAAGCCAATCAGCGCCTACCGGCTGGCGAGAACAAACCAAACCGTCAAACACTCCCAAGCGCTACTTCATTATTTAATTACCCAACAATAGCTTTCGGAATTTAGGTTCTGAGGTTTTATTACCAAGCCAGATATCAAAAAAACGAGACGTAAAGTCGCTATCTTGGACCGCATCAATGTACTCACCATTGAAATAAAACTGGGTCTCCTCTTTGTTGATAGCAATACCAGTTAAAACATCACCTTCGGAAACATCGGGGAATATGCTTTCCATTTTAGACAACCAGGTTTCAGCCACGTCATTGGACAAGGAGCCTTGCTTTTTCATTTCATCGATAGAACGCTGCGCTATCTTCTTACCTTCCAGCTCCCGCTGATAAGTTAAACGCAATGCAAAAGGTTTTGCGTGATCATAATTTCTATTAGGTGCATAAAGGGATGCGCGATATACATCCCAAAAATAAAACGTAAACATACCTTCACCGACAAGACTCGCATTCGGCACGTGCTGTCTTACTTCAATAGGAATATCATCATCTGCCATACTGCTGTTAGTTCCTATCAACATCATGATAAAAAAAGTCGAAAAGATCTTTATCACCTTTCATTCCACCTTGTTAAAAGTACTCATGTTTAAAAGTACCCATGTTGTTTAGCACATATACTGGTTATACTTTGCGGTGAAAACAATTGATCAAAAAACAGCGGCTCCCCCTTTGAACTCTCTTGAAGTACTTGAAAAATCACTAACACTTCCCTCTCCTTTAATACCCTTTTGCCCTTCTTGGCATGGTGCTGAAAGTGTATCTATGTGGGTCAAACGAGATGATATGATTCACCCTGTTATCTCAGGAAATAAGTGGCGAAAATTAGCGTATGCTCTGCGCAGTAATAAGATTGCAGAAGTCATTAGTTTTGGTGGTGGATTTTCCAATCATCTACACGCTTTGGGATTTGTGTGTTACACGCTTAATATTAAGTTTACAGCCATCATTAGGGGGGATTACAGCGCAGCGCCCACTCCGATGATTTGCGATCTCGTACGTTGGAATACTCAGATTGACTATGTTAATCGCCTAACCTACCAAAAGCGCAACGATGAACATTATCTAGCGGCACTCCAAATTAAGCACCCTCACGCCACTATTATTCCAGAGGGAGGTAGCCAGCACGCTGCACTGTTAGGCGTACAAGAACTAGTGCATGAGATAACTACTCCCTTTGACGTCATTATGGCTCCCGTGGCCAGTGGCGCGACACTTGCCGGTATTACCAGCGCATTGAGCGAAAAACAAACTGCGATAGGTATTGGCGTTTTGAAAGGGCAAGGGTATTTAGAGTCACTAGTTTCACAGTTTCTTCCGCATCAGATGGACAATTGGACTATTAACCACAACTATCACTGCGGAGGCTATGCGAAAGTGCCTGCTACACTGGCCACCTTCTGCGAAGAATTCATCCAAACTATGCCATTTAAGATTGAGCCAGTGTATTCAGGTAAGGTGTTTTGGGCCCTAAAAAATATGCTAAATGAGGGCTTTTTTGCGCCGGGTACTAAGATTGTTATTGTGCACACAGGTGGCCTACAAGGCGCTCGAAAAAACTAATTTGCAAAGTACTTTAGCTACTCTCTTTTATCGCTATATTTATATTTGTTGTGTTTCTAATAACACTGAAAAGCTGAAACTTTAAAAGAGTGAGCTCTCACTGCCAGCTCACCAAAAATTCCACCTGTTTATTTTTCAATTATTAAACTATTGTGAAAGTGTATGCGTAAAAATTTATAGAGTCTAAAGCAACGCTAACTTAAGGATAGATACTATGATCGACCGACCAGTTACATTGCCATTACCCTTGAATAAACTTGTAACGCGAGCACTTAACTTGTGCGAGTTAATGCTTCCTCTTAACGATGTTCTTTACCCATTTGCCGCCATTTTTGACGATGGACGCATTGGCTGCGTATTTAGTGATGAATCTCTCGAAAGAAAAACCGAATCTCAGCTCATAGAGCAATTGCAGTGGCGAGTTATCGACGCCACCACAGATCGCCTAAGCTATAGTGTAATTGTTTATGCAGCTACAATTAACACGCAAGACAGTAAGAAAATTAATGCGATTGCAGTGGCGACATCAACACCAGACCAAGAAGAACGCTTGTTGCTATACCCATATTATAGGGTTGATGATAAGGTTGTGATTTCGCCGCCAATTGATGCCATTTCACGTTAGTGGAATGCTACAACTCTAGAGCATGTCTCTATTTGTGCTTGTTGCGCTCAAGATTACTTAGCTAGAAGCGGGTACAGCTATTAACAGCTGCTCTGATTGGTTATCACGATTAAAATTTTTTGTACTTTCACACGCTGACTTTGCTTGCCAAATTAGTTTGGTCTGCTAGCATTCAGCCCAAAATTCATTAGCAAATTAGGGATTGGTTATTATGTCTCGCGTTTTAATTATTGGTGCTGGCGGTGTTGCGTCGGTAACCGTGAAAAAGTGTGCACGTTTACCTCAACATTTCGACGAAATTTATTTAGCAAGCCGCACGGTATCTAAGTGTGAAGCACTGCAACAAGAAGTAGGTGCAGATCGCGTAAAAGGCGTATTCGCTGTTGATGCTGACGATGCGAAAGCAGTTGAAGCACTTATTAACGAAGTAAAACCAGACTTGGTGATTAACCTAGCGCTTCCTTATCAAGACCTTCCAATTATGGATGCGTGCCTTGCTACAAATACTGACTACCTCGATACCGCTAACTACGAGCCAAAAGACGAAGCGAAATTCGAATACTCATGGCAGTGGGCGTACCAAGACAAATTTAAAGACGCGGGCATCATGGCACTGCTAGGCAGCGGCTTCGACCCGGGTGTGACGAATGTGTATACCGCTTATGCTGCTAAGCACTATTTTGATGAGATTCACTACCTAGATATCGTAGATTGTAATGGTGGTGATCACGGTCAAGCTTTTGCTACCAACTTCAACCCTGAGATCAACATCCGTGAAATTACACAACGTGGTCGCTTCTGGGAAAATGGCGAGTGGAAAGAAACTGATCCATTAAGCGTTCGTGAAGACTTAGACTATCAAAATATTGGTGTACGCGCTTCTTACTTGATGTTCCACGAAGAGTTAGAATCTATCGTTAAGCACTTCCCGACACTTAAACGCGCTCGTTTTTGGATGACATTTGGCGATGCTTACCTGAACCACCTTCGCGTACTTGAAGGCATTGGTATGACAAGTATTCAACCGGTAGAATTCCAGGGTCAACAAATTGTCCCTCTTGAATTTCTTAAAGCCGTACTTCCTAACCCAGGTTCTTTAGCTGAAGGATATAGCGGTATGACATGTATTGGTACATACATTACTGGTATTAAAGACGGCAAAGAAAAACTATCTTTATTTACAACAACTGCGATCACGCCAAATGTAATGAAGAAGTTGGCGCGCAAGCAGTGTCATACACAACAGGTGTTCCAGCAATGATTGGTGCAGCTCTTATGCTTAATGGTACTTGGAAAGAAGCCGGTGTTTGGAATATGGAACAATTCGATCCAGATCCATTCATGGACATGCTAAATGAGCATGGTCTACCATGGCATGTACTAGAATGTGAAGCGAGCCCCTTCACAAAGTAATAACTGTCTAGGGCGCTTTAAAAGCGCCTTTTTTTATTAACGCAGCATTCTTGTTTGCGCCGCGCTATTTAGCACGAAAAGACTTAGCGCAAAATGACGTTTTAGATACAAAACAGAAATCTAATTGGAGCTTTACTGCATTGACCGATTTAACCCAACGCACTGATATCCCTTCTCCATGTTATGTGCTGGAAGAAGCTAAACTTATTCGCAACCTTGAATTAATGAAACGGGTTCAAGACGAATCTGGCGCACGCATTATCTTGGCGTTGAAAGGTTTTTCGATGTGGTCTTGTTTCGACATCATCAAACAATACCTTCAAGGTGCAACGGCAAGTTCAGTTTGGGAAGCCAAGCTCGCCGCAGAAATGGGTAAAGAAGTACATGCCTATTCACCGGCTTATAAAGTAGATGACGCAAAAGCACTAGCTGAGTTGGTTAACCACCTTTCTTTTAACAGCCTAACCCAATGGCAGACCCACAAAGATACCCTTGCAAAGGTATCTCTGGGTTTACGTATTAACCCGGAACATCAAGAAGCAGATACACCGCTTTACGACCCGGCCGCACCAGGCTCTCGTTTAGGTATTCGTGCAAGCGAATTAGAAAATGTTGATTTGACCGGTATAGAAGGCTTCCATTGTCACAACCTGTGTGAGTGTGATTCGTTTGCGACAGCGCGTACACTTGAGGCTATTGAAAAGCGTTTTGGCAAATGGTTAGGACAGCTTAAATGGTTGAATTTAGGTGGTGGACACCTAATGACTCGTGAAGGCTATGACGTCGAACACCTAATTACTACCCTGAAGAACTTTAAGGCACGCTACCCTCATCTTGACGTTATCCTTGAACCAGGCTCGGCGGTAGCATGGCAAACAGGTCCACTTATTTGTGAAGTGGTGGATATGGTCAACAACGAAGGTGACATTGCTATTTTGGACATTTCAGCAACGGCGCACATGCCTGATGTACTTGAGATGCCCTATCGCCCAACAATACTCGATGCGGGTTTACCCGGTGAGAAAGCTCATGATGTTAAACTAGGTGGTAACTCTTGTTTAGCGGGTGACGTAATCGACACCTATTCTTTTGATAAGCCACTACAAATTGGCGATCGCTTACAGTTTGAAGATATGATGCACTACACCATGGTTAAAACGACGTTTTTCAACGGTGTTGAACACCCTGGTATTGGTATCTTACGTACAAACGGTGAATTTGAACTTGTACGTGCATTTACCTATGAAGACTTTAAAGGCCGTTTGTCTTAAGGAATAATCTCGTTTATTAAAACCGGTTAACTTATACCAATCCGCATGGAAGTCTACACTCTCAGAGTAGGTAAACTTCTATGCTCACTGGTATTAGGAATACGCACTTAGACATAAAAGCTTGTACATAAAACAAACACGCTTACTCAGCGGGTTTGTTTTATGTTCGGTTTGAGTTTTTTGCGTTTAAGCTTTTACATCAGTTCCATATATTTGGCTACTACTCAGCTCTTTCTGCTTAGCCCTTTCTAGTAAGCCCTTTCTAGTCAGCCTTTTTTACTCATCCCTTCGCATCAAGCCCTGCTTGATATAACGCATTTTTCTTCAAGCCATAGTGTTCAGCCACTACAGCTGCCGCTTTCTTAAGTGGCATATGATCACACAGTGTCATTAATAATGACATAGCTTCACTTGGCAAGGCTTGTTCATCGACAAGTGCTGGCCCAATCATTACCACGAACTCACCTTTTTGATGTGTAGCATCTGCCTCTAAGTAAGTAATAACATCTTGTGGTGTACCGCTAACGTAAGTCTCAAAGGTTTTGGTAAGCTCTTTGGCAACAACAATTGAACGTTCACCTAATACGCGCTGTATGTCTTTTACCGTATCGAGAATACGACGGGGGGCTTCATAAAATACGGTGGTAAAAGTACGGTCTAGTAGCTCGGTAAGAACACCTTCACGGGCCTGTGTTTTCACCGGTAAAAAGCCTTCAAAAATGAATTTATCTGTAGGTAACCCTGAGGCACTTAATGCAGTGATTGCTGCACAAGGGCCGGGTAATGCACTAACTGGGATCCCTTGTTCGCGGCACCGTCTTACCAATACAAAACCCGGGTCGCTAATTAAAGGGGTGCCGGCATCACTTATCAATGCAACCGCCTCGCCCGACTTTAATCGCTCACATAACATCGCTGCGCGCTTATCTTCATTGTGCTCATGCAACGACAAGGTTTTGGTTTTAATATTAAAGTGTTGCAATAATCGCGCGCTGTGACGGGTATCTTCCGCAGCAATCCAACTCACTTCACTTAATATTTCGATGGCCCGCGCCGTCATGTCATTTAAGTTGCCGATAGGCGTTGGAACTATATATAGCGTGGCAATGTCAGTCATATAAGTTACTAGATCTGGTTAAAACGTGTTATTTGCGGTAAGTGTACCATGCCATTAGGCCAGATTATGCTGGCAAGCGTAGATTTTCACACGGTTTACGATAAACTTGTCGATTATTGATGTAAAAGGAAGAGCGCTGTGTACCCAACAAGACACAAAGGAAAATTTTTTGCCCTGTCAATCATTGCCTCAGTTGTACTTATATCAGGTTGTGGCAGTACACCTAAACAATCCTCGGTAACACGTGAGCGCGCTCCTACACCTATAGAAACTTCAAAAGCCGCTGCTATTACACCTGAACATAAATTGGTTGAAGCGAAAAAAGTATGGGCTAATACACGAGATAAAGTACAGCGCGATGAGCTTTTGTTACAAGCTGCTGACCTGTACCTTCAAAATAATCAACCTACTCTTGCGCAACAGATTTTGTTCGAGCTTCAACAAGAAGGCGTAGAAACTAGTCAAGCATCAAAATACACCTTGCTATTGGTTAAAGCTTACTTAGCCCAACCGCATGCATCTGTTGAGTCCATGCTAGCGCTTCTAGACACTATCAACGACAATAGTGATGTCGCTATAGAAAAGGCATATCTACAAACTCAGCTTTATACGCAGCAAGGTCATTTGGCTGCTGCTGCAAACAGCTTGATGAAAACCGACTTATCCAGTGAAGAAAAAGTCACTAAAATTTGGGCATGGGTTACGTCACTCTCCCGCGAAACATTAAATGAGATAAACGCCCAATACCCAGCCCTTTCTCCCTTTGTGACATTACGCGAATTGACCGAAGAGCACATAGGTTCTCCCAAGCAACTTGCCCAAAGCCTGACACAATTTCAACAAGTCTACCGTGGTCATGTACTTAGTGAGGCAATACCACAAGAAGTGCTGGAAGCAGTAAAAGTTGAACCCATTTACGCCAGTGAAATCGCAGTATTGTTGCCTCTATCTGGACGACTTGCCAGAACTGGCAACGCGGTTAAAAACGGCATTATGGCAGCCTATTACAACGATGTTGAACAAGAAAATAGCGAAAGAAACTTACCTCGTTTGCGCTTTATCGATACAAACGAGTCTTCGCCTCAGTCACTTATCGAACAAATTGGCGAAACCAAGTTTGTCATCGGTCCATTATTGAAAGAAACAGTGGATAGCCTTATTCCAATACTTCCTCCTAGCATTAACGTATTGGCGCTAAATCGCCCAGAAGAAAGTGCGAACACACAGCCCAATGCGACAAACGCTGTTGAACAACTTACTCAAAATCAACAATCAGTATTAGAAAGCCATACTGATGTCGAGCAAGAGATGCTATTCCCCACTGCACTTAATTATTTTGGATTGGCTCCAGAAGACGAGGCAATACAGTTGGCTGAGTTTATCTTCAGCAAAGGTTATCGCGCACCTATTGTGATTTCAGCGGAAAGCGGCCTGTATCAACGCATGGATAGCACGTTCAAAGCGCACTGGATAAAACTTAACAACATTGAAAATAAGCAAAGGGCGAATATAACATCAGTGTCATTTAACGACAGTAGCTCGCTTAGAGAAGGGGTGACACAAGCGCTAGATGTAGCTCAGAGCAATGCGCGTATTAATCAGATTGAGTATATGACCAATGACGAGGTCTATAATATGCCGCGCAGTCGCAGAGATATTGATGCCATTGTCGCGTTTGCGTCTCCACAAGATACAGAACTGCTGAACCCCATTATTGAAGCAAGCTTAAACCCTTACGATGGGAAATTGGTGCCAGTGTATGCTACTTCTCGTTCAATGGATTACGATTCGGGCAAAAACCAGTGGCGGGATCTGCAAAATGTTCATTTCATTGATATGCCATGGCTTATGCCCCAGCATAACTGGAAACAGTTAGAAGAAGACGCAGAGAAAGCGTGGTCTAACCAAAATACCATGCAGAAGCGTCTTTTCGCTTTCGGCTATGACGCTTATCAACTTTTACCTGAACTCGGTATGCTCAATACCCTACACTACATTACTCATGAGGGCCTCACCGGCAAACTGTCAGTAAATAAACGTGGCGAAGTAATTAGGCAACAACCTCAGGCCATTATCAGAGACGAAGAAATTCAGATGGTCATGGAGTAGAAGAGCACTATGTCACTACTGCAAGGGAATGCAGCCGAAGACAAAGCCTGCTCATTTTTAATCGAACAAGGCCTAACACTTCGCAGTCGAAACTACCGCACCAGACGCGGTGAACTTGATATAGTTATGCAAGATGGCAACACCATTGTTTGCATTGAAGTAAAATATAGAAAGCAAAATCATTACGGCAGTGCGGTAGAGTTCATCACTGCTAAGAAACTAAACAGAATTCGGGCTGCGTTTGAATTCTATTTGTTAGATAATAACCTAAATTCGACGTCTACGCCTTTGCGAATAGACGTTATAGCCATTGATGGGAACAACCTGCAGTGGTTAAAAAACATCGGCTAAGCAGATTCGTTAAGCTAGGTAGGGGAATACCTCCGAAAACACGCGGTAAACCCATCCATGGGCGCTCCGCCGCTGCATCCATGCAGCGGAGGGTTTTCTACGGTATCCCCCTACCTATCTTATTGAGCTAAAATTCACACGCTTAATACATTCAAAATGATTGTTTAAGCAAGCTATAGAGTCTTCCTGTTACTCGATGAAATTAACACTGACTAGAATTAATTTTCGGGCAATTCCTGTTACTTTCGAACTAGTTCCATTTACACAGCTCGAAAGTAAAATTGAAGAGAAAGAGAAGTATGATTGAACAAATTAAAGCGAATTTTACAGAGAGTATTCAAACCAAAATTGCAGCCTCTGAAATTTTGCCAGAGTCTATTGAAAAAGCGGCGAATATGATGGTTGAAGCCCTTATTCGTGGCAATAAAGTATTAAGCTGTGGTAACGGTGGTTCGGCAGGTGACGCTCAACACTTCTCCTCAGAAATGCTCAATCGCTATGAGCGCGACCGCCCAAGCCTACCGGCTATAGCCCTTAGCACAGACACCTCTACCTTGACGTCTATTGCCAATGACTACAGCTACGATGAAATCTTCGCGAAGCAAGTACGCGCTTTAGGTCAGCCTGGCGATATCCTTCTTGCTATTTCAACAAGTGGTAACTCGCGCAACGTTATTGCAGCAATGGAAGCCGCCCTCTCTCGTGACATGACAATTGTCGCTCTAACGGGTAAAGATGGCGGTGAAATGGCGGGCTTTTTAAGTGAGCATGACGTAGAAATACGCGTACCGTCAAACCGCACCGCACGTATACAAGAAGTACACTTGTTAGTGATCCACAACCTATGTGAATGTATCGACGATAGTTTATTTCCAGCCGACCACGGTGATGAGTAATTGCTTTCACTTATGAATAACATCAAAAAGTTAAGTGTTATTGGGTGCTTGTTAGCCCTTGTCTTGAACATGCAAGGGTGCGTTGTTGCTGTTGGTGCCGCAGGTGCCATGGCGGCAAAGGTTGCCAACGATCGCCGAACAGTAGGAACGCAACTCGACGATCAAAATGCAGATCGCGCTGTTGCGTTTCAATGGTCTAAAAGTGACGAGTTGAAAGATCAAGCCAACTTGCAAGTTGACATCTACAATGGTGTAGCCTTGCTCACAGGCCAAGCTCCAACCCAAGGGCTCATCGATGATGCAGTCAAGCGAGCACAAGAAGTCAGTTACCTAAAGAAAATTCACAATCAAATTCGCATCGCTGAGCCCATAGGGGCAGGCACGCAAGCTAACGATATTTGGCTTGCCTCTAAAGTACGAACTAAGATCCTTGCTGATGAGCGGGTTCCTGCGCTTCAAGTAAAAGTTGTGGTGCAAGACTCCGAAGTTTTCTTAATGGGTAGGCTCACCAACCAAGAAGCAACTGCCGCTGTAGATATTGCACGCAATATTACAGGTGTGGCTAGAGTGGTTAGAGCGTTTGAAATTATTCAATAAAGAAGTTGCCACTGCCCTTTTAGTGGCAGGGGCGCTCTTTATGGAAATTCTAGATGCCACAGTCATTACCACGGCACTGCCCGTTATTGCCGCTGATTTTGGTATTGCAGCGGCGCACCTCTCTATTGGCGTATCCGCCTATCTCGTGGCAGTAACACTGTTTATCCCCTTAAGTGGTTATGTTGCCGACCGATTTGGTGCGCGTACTATCTTTGTCGCTGCCATTGCGCTATTTACCATTGCATCAGTGTTATGCGGCCTAAGCACCAACCTTGTTGAGTTTACTTTAGCGCGTGTATTACAAGGTATTGGGGGAGCCATGATGGTGCCGGTTGGGCGTTTAGTCGTGTTTCGCGATTTACCCAAAGAACAACTAGTAAAAACCGTTGCCATTATTACTTGGCCAGCACTGAGTGCTCCTATACTCGGCCCAGTGATCGGCGGCTATATTGCCACCCATTTTAGTTGGCAATGGATATTCTACATGAATGTGCCACTTGGTATGCTCGCCATCGTCGCCACACTTTATTTGCTAAAAAATACCAAAGGCGAAGTAGGTCGATTTAATTTAAAAGGTTTTTTATTAACGGGCCTTGGCTTTGCCCTCTTTATGGCGGGAATTGAATATTTAGCTAGTAACACAGACAAGCTACTACATGCTGTAGGCATTATCTTTACTGGTCTGCTACTTATGATACTAGCTATTAGGCATGTGAAGCGCGCAGCGTTCCCGCTTTTTTCATTTGACGCAATGCAATACAAAACCTTTCGCCTATCGGTTTACGGCGGTTCTGTGGTACGTATAGCGTTGGGCAGTGCACCATTTCTTGTTCCCCTAATGTTGCAATTGGGCTTAGATTACACACCGGTTGAGGCAGGCTCATTACTGCTTTGGCTATTTGCAGGAAACCTCGCAATAAAGCCCGCAACCACTTGGATAATGAATACATTTGGCTTTAAACGTGTGTTAATTGTCAACGGCATACTGATTGCAGCTGGGTTTATAGCACTCGCTCTTATTACAAAGAACACATCATCACTAACCATTGGTATCATACTGTTTATCAATGGCGTAACGCGTTCTATGCACTTAACCTTGTTAAATACCATCGCATTTGCCGATGTACCAGCACATGAAATGCGTGACGCCAATACGCTTAGTGCTATCTTAATGCAAATGAACAGAGGGCTTGGCATTACGCTTTCTGCTTTAGCCATAGCATTCGCCACCTTCATCTTAGACCAACATGCATCATCGCCTGACTTAAGCACATTTACGCTGGCCATGTTGTTTATGGCATTTATTGCCTTTATCAGTATTGCAGACAGTTGGCTTCTGTCGAAAGAAGATGGTGATAGCGTGCTCAATAAACGCAAAGATAAAAAACAAACGTCATAACAGATGAAAACAATATGACATTTGTCATGACACATTCATGACCTTTGTGAATACCCTCTTAAGGCGGAACTCGTCATACTTTTTCTAACGCTTAATATGCATCAACGGAAAAGAAAATGACACAAGCTATAAGACAACACGATATTCCAACATCCTCTCAAGCCCCCTCTTCTGCCACTTTGACCTTGGAACAGGAAAGAACACTGTTCAAGCAAAATCGGTTTATCGCCATGCCATTGGCTGGCACTGTTGTTTGGGCAATTCTAGGACTTACCGCCCCTTTTGTTTCCGACTTTGTCATCACTTGGCTGTTGTATATCGGCACCGGTTCTATCTTCTACCTCGGCACTGGATTATCTTATGTAACCGGAGAGCGCTTCTTTGCCAAAGATAAGGTTTTAACAAGCTTTGACCGGCTCTTTTTTGTCGGGCTGATTATGAGCTTAATGGTATTTGGTATTGCACTGCCTGTGGCAGCCATCGACCATACTACTGTGCCGCTTTCTTTAGGTATTCTGGCTGGCTTAATGTGGATGCCGCTTTCATGGGCAATTCAACATTGGGTAGGTTATTTCCACACTGTCGCTCGCACCATTGCTATTGTTACCGTGTGGTATCTCTTTCCTGAGGCTCGTGTTGAAGCGATCAGCGCTGTTATTGTGGCTATCTATGCCATATCGCTTTATGCGTTAGAAATGCGATATAGAAACCTTTAATCAACACAAAGTCTGCACGTAGGAGAACTCTGAATGACGTCCTTAATTCTCACCATTGCCATTGTGACAGAAGTTACCGCTACACTCTTATTAAAGGCCTCTAACGGATGGGAAAAATGGGCATTTGGTTATGGTGCAATATTCTTTTACGCCATTTCGGGCATGTTGTTTTCCTTGGTACTAAAAAATATGGGAATAGGGGTGGCGTATGCTATTTGGTCAGGCATGGGAATTGCCCTCATTACAGCAGCGTCCGTGGTGTTTTGGAAACAAACATTCGACATCTATGCAGTGCTGGGTATTATGTTAATCATTTCAGGTACGATACTTATTACTAGTAAATCTACCGTCGTATTTCAGTAGGGACGAAATACCCGTGTTAGAAAATAAAGCATCTTTAAACAGTGGCATAGCAATGCCACTTCTTGCAAGTGGCCGCAAAAAACGCTGGTCTTATAGCAGCTTGTTCTTTTCATTGTTCTTTTTTGTCCCTTTAATCTTGTCTACACCGCTGCATGGTACAGTATGGATAACTCAGCTATTGGGTTATGCGCTTTTTGTAGCCCTGTACATTCAAGCAATAAACAAACCTGTAAATAGACTTCCCTACTTTTTAACTGCGTTAATAATCTTGGGTTATGCGCTGAGTTTTCAAAATCCGGGCGGCGCCATCATTTTTGGTTTTGTTGGCTTCATTATTGGTTATTACTACACGCTAAAAAAAGGTATCGCTTTTATTTCCACGCTTGCCGTTTCATTAGCACTGCTTCAGCTTCTTGTTTTCAAAGGTGAAGGGTTCTACTTATTGGCGGCCACCATAAATAGCGTGGTGTTATTCGGTTTTGGTGCTATGGAGCGCAAAGAAACACTGTATCAAATGAAAGAAGCGAAGCACGCGGAATCAATGCGAACACTATCTGCTATTGCCGAGCGAGAGCGTATTGGACGTGATTTACATGATGTTGCGGGGCACGCATTAAGCTCTATTGCACTCAAAGCGCAATTAGCCGACAAACTGCTGGCTAAGAATGAGGTATCGCTAGCACAACAAGAAGTTAAAGCACTCGCCCAGTTGTCTCAAAGTTTACTTAGTGATATTCGTCACGCAGTTTCAGACATTAAGCACCTTACATTAAGTGATGAAATATCGAAAAATATCGCGTTGCTTGAAGAAAACCACTTTGTAGTATCAGCAACATTGTCAAAAAACCTCGAAACAACCTTGAGTTCCCTGCAAGAATCTCAACTTGCCCTTGTTGTTAAAGAGCTTACAACCAATACTTTACGTCACTCCAACGGCAATAAAGTTTCGCTAGAAATAACCTATCAAGAAGATGCAATTACCCTGCGCTATCACGATTACGGTGACACTGCTGCCCCACAACAACTCGCTGAAGGAAATGGGTTAACGGGTATTCGAGAACGCGCTGACTCCATAGGTGCTAAAGTACATTTTCAACACACACCTAGTGTTGCTTTTAGCTGTGAACTTACTCTCCCTTATCAATTGAGCAGAGCATAAATAGGATTATCACATGCCGTCTATACTTGTTGTTGAAGATCAGTCTTTAGTTCGCGATGCCATTGCTATGCTGTTATCACTTGAAGACGACTTTAGCGTGGTAGGAAAATGCAGCAACGGGCAAGATGCTATCTCGTATTTAAAAGAAAGTGCCTCTCCCGATATTGTACTTAGCGATATCGAAATGCCGATAGCATCAGGGCTAGATGTAGCCAATTATATTACCGATAACGCAATTCCCAGTAAGGTTGTGCTTATGACCACGTTTTCTAAACCCGGTTATATAAAGCGCGCAATGAGTGCTGGCGTTAAAGGTTTTATATTAAAAGAGTCTGATAGTGATTATCTGATTAATGCCATTAATAAGGTCATTAATGGCGAGAAAGTGATTTCCCCAGAATTGGCAATCATGGCCCTTGATGACAATAACCCACTTTCAGCAAAGGAAATGTCAGCCTTAAAATTGGCGTCAGATGGTTTGAAAACCCAAGATATTGCCAAGGCATTGTTTTTATCTGAAGGAACCGTCAGGAATTATCTTTCAGAAGCTATATCAAAGCTCGATGCTACAAACCGAATAGACGCAGCACGCATAGCGAAACAAAAGGGATGGTTGTAGCCTGATTGCACAGCGCTTATTCCAGAAGTCTCTAAGCAGAGAAATGAATGCATCGGACTAATTTAAAAGAGCTTGGAATGGGTTACTTGGGGGCAAGTGATAGTGATTAAATCACTTCAAGTACAGATGTTTTGGAAACTCAGTTATATTAGAATTGTTCTTAGAACCAAGGGTGAGAAATAGACGTCGATGTACTTAGGTTTAGCTTACTGGCCAAACTAGTGAGCACCCTCTCAGGTCCATAAATTTGCCCTGATACACTAGCACTCCAAACACACGTTAGTGTGCTGATACCCTTTCTTAGTTCACATTGCCATGTCGTTGTTTCAGGAGCAAGCCGCTGATAATCATCCTCAATCTCCCACCCATCATCCACATAATCAACGATAGTTTGTTCGAATTGCTCAAACGGGATGCTTTGAATAATGACCCAATCGCTTTTTTTGAATTTTCTCTCTAGACGTGACTTTTTGAAACTTGCCAACAATCCCATGTTGCGCCTCTTTCTCAGTGATTATTTCAAGTAGATATTCACAGAGCTTTTTCGAAATGCTCTACCGAAGTACTCATTTAAGGTGAGCACCTAAATAACGGGATACCCAATCTGTAACCCCACTATAACTATATAAACTCACAATGTCAGGTTTCTTAATAGACGATTTAAGACTGGCAATAAAAAAGCCGGTCATATACAGACCGGCTTCATTGTGCAATCAGTGCTGTTTAGAACTCCGTAGAGAACCTTACACCGAATTCACTGGCGTCATTACTTAGAATTTGCAGGATGTAGTCACCTGTATTCAAGCGCGCATTGTCGTAACGTTCATCAAAGATATTACGGCCATAGAGCGCAACCGTATAAGCATCATTTGCAGGTGTGTAGGCAATGTCAAAGTTAACCAGTTCACGGCTATCTAGTTCTGTCTGGCGTTCTGGCGCGGCAGTCGGCTCACCATACATTTCTGCGCGGTAAGAGTAGTCTGCACGAACGTTAATTGATGCTCCGCCCTCTAGCTCAAAGGTATACTGAGGACCAATTGCCAATGTTAAATCTGGCGTAAGAGGTGCTACAGGGTTAAAACCATCTTGCTCTTCAACGTCAACATCCATATAACCTAGGCTAGTCATCATGCTGAAGTTGCCGTAAGTAAATGTAGAATCAAATTCAACACCACGTGATGTTTGTTCTACCACTAGGTTAGCAGTGTCGAAACCACCTTCGCTAACACGGCTTACCTGATAAGGTAAGTCTTCAAACTCGGTATTAAATACAGCAACGCTTACATCGAAGTATTCGTTGATACGACCTTTGATACCCACTTCGTAGTTTGTCGCTGTAATGTTATCAGACGCCGTAAAACAGTTGTTTGCGCTCACTGCCGCTTGAGCCGCCGGAATATCGTCAAATCCACCTGCGCCAAAGAACTGACCGATAAGACAGTATGGACGGGCAGGATACTGACCTGATTGATAACCAGATTGAATAGTGGCATACCCTGTCATACCATTTTCAAAGGTATAATTGGTTGCAAGCTCCCACGTTACTTCGTCCCAATCATTCTCATCGTAAATAGTACCAAGTGCTGAGAATACATTTGCCGAGGCTTCTTTTTCGTCTTTGGTGTAACGAATACCACCGGATACACTCAACTCGTCGGTTAAGTCATGACGCACGTTCACGTACGCAGCTTTTGATGTGGTTTCCTGGTCAAGCTCAAGTAAGTTGGCGCCACCATCAAAACTTGAATCGTCACCTTGGCGGTTACTTCCTTCTTCATTGAAGTAATAAACACCAGCAACAAAATCGGTATATTCGTTGATGTAACCGTTTAATTGAAGTTCGATTGAGGTTTGGTCAGCTTCACCACGCTCAGGAAATTGGTCAAGCGAATAAATAGTACCGTCGTCATCAAGGCCCGCTTTGTACTTAGAAGTACGTTGGCTAGCTACAACTTTCGCTGTGTAATCTTCGTTGAGATCCCACTCGGTCGTTAATGAAATGCCACGAGCTTCATTCGATACGCTGGTTACCTCAGGTGTACCCGTTGCATTGTCATACTCATCATAACCATCAGGAATTACGTCAGAGTTACGTAGCTCTTCACCAACACCGTTGGCTCCGCCGAAATAACGTGCTGAGCCCACTTCATCAATCAATACCGTATACGGACGAAGACCACCGTCACCATTATTCGCATCAGCGGTTAACACCATACGAAAATCGTTTGAAGGTTCCCATTTTAGTGATACGCGACCTGAAACGTCTTCCGTTTCACCTACATCGTATTCTGCATTAGGAACATTAATAAACTCACCAAGGCCATCGCGCTTGTTGAAAGACAAGTTCATATTAAACGCAACCGTATCAGACAAGCCGTGATTAACGAACAAATCACCTTTGACGCGACCGCGTGTACCGAATTCTGTATTAACTTTAGTTACATCACCTTGGTCTGGCTCTTTGGTGATAATATTGATAGCACCACCAATTGAGTTACGACCGTAAAGCGTACCTTGTGGACCACGCAATACTTCAATACGCTCAATGTTGTTCAAGCTCCAGTTTTGACCAACTTGACGACCAAGATAAACACCATCAACGTATACGCTAACGCCTGGGTCGGTAGTAATAAGGTGATCTTGAAGGCCGATACCACGAATAAAGGGGTTAACAGAAGAAGTGTGACCCGCAGAGAAACCAGTTACGTTCAGGTTGGGTACAAATTTACCAACATCAGTAAGGTCAGTGATCCCTTGCTCAGCCAATTTGTCACCATCAAAGGCGCTAATGGCAATCGGAACTTCATAAATTACTTGTGGACGTTTTGTCGCAGTTACCGTAATAGCTTCAAATTGTTGTTCTTCTAGCGTTTCATCTTCTTGTGCAATCGCAACGTTAGACAGTGCAGGAATAGTCATCGCCACAGCAAGTGCGACAGGAGAAAGCTTACTGGCAAGTGTCTTTGACACGTCAGTATTGGTTGTCATGATGTAACCTCTTTGCGTGAGTGTTAGGTGTTTAATATTTTTTTGGCTGCTTCAAGTTCTTCTGTGGAACTTTTAAAAACCTAAGCTCAAGGAAAGATGATGAGGTGTCACAAGGACAATATAGTGCTGATAATCGGCATAAAACAGTGACCGCTACCCTTACCAGCCCCCATTATCTTGAAGAAGAATTTAGGTTTGAAGACTGGAAATGCATGATACTGGCTGTTTGTTATCTTGCAAAGATAAAAATTGCAATTTTGCTAAATTAACTTTTTAATTTAAGACCATATAGTCAATGCAACGCCAGCTGCTCTGGGAGAGTCAATAAATAGCTTTATCCCATATTAATCATATATATAGAACTTAAACCTATTTATTCAACTTCACTAGTTCAAAACCTCTAAACTGTTGACCAAGTGGGCAACCTCTAACCATGTATACATAGTTAACTCGCTTCTACCATAAGCTCAGTCACATTTCACTTCATCTATCTAGAGCCTGCCCATCTGTTCAAAAACAAACTTTGTCGACAATTTAAGCATTAAAATTTGATAAATTGCAAATAAGGGCCTATATTGTCGACATCAACAGAAGAATTTATGGATAATTGTGCTTTCAAACAGCGAACAACCTATCACCAATGCAGACAGAACCTTCTTCAAACTAAGAAAGGATATTGTCGAAGGTGTTATCCCTGCTGGTAGCAAACTCAGCGAAACTGAGTTGTCGACAAAATACGAAGTTAGCCGTGCGGTTATTCGCGAAGCTATTAATCGTTTGGCTACATGCCATTTGGTTGAGCGCAAGGCCAACGTGGGGGCACGTGTGGTTGCCCTCTCCCCCGAGGGGCTTATTCAACTTTATCAAGTTCGCGAAGCCTTAGAAGGTATGGCCGCTCGCTTAGCAGCGCGCTACATGAGTGATGAAGAAATTGGCGATATGCAGTCATTGTTAGACAGTCACTTCGACAAAGTTAAAGACAGCCACAATTATTACCAAGAAGCGGGCGATGTGGATTTCCATTACCGCATTGTAACAGGCAGTAAGAATGAGCATTTGATCAGTGTGCTTATTGATGGCCTCTATCACTTAGTGCGCATGTATCGCGTGCAACTTGGTATGGCAGGCCCCCGTGTAAGCACCGCCTTTGACGAGCACAGGCACATCGTTAATGCCATTGCCAACCGAGACGAAGAATTGGCAGAAATACTAATGAGACGCCATATTCTTTATTCCAAAAATAATATCGAAAAGAAGCTGAACCATGATTAATTTGGACTACGCTTCTTTAAACCCATTACACCTCTACCCTACTTTCAAATAAGCGAGTGATACCATGAGTGCAGGAAAAAAATTCAGAATCGCCTTAGAGAATAATAAGCCTCTACAAATTGTCGGCACCATTAACGCCTACACGGCCATGATGGCAAAAGCCATCGGCCATCAAGCTATTTATTTATCAGGTGGCGGTGTGGCAAATGCGTCTTATGGGCTTCCTGATTTAGGCATGACCTCACTAAACGACGTTATTGCTGATGTTCAGCGTATCACCAGTGCATGTGACTTACCTTTACTTGTGGATATCGACACCGGTTGGGGTGGCGCATTCAATATAGCTAAAACCGTACGCGATATGGAAAAAGCAGGCGCAGCGGCCGTTCATATGGAAGACCAAGTAGCACAAAAACGTTGTGGTCACCGTCCTAACAAAGAAATTGTTAGCACTGAAGAAATGGTAGATCGTATTAAAGCCGCGGTAGATGCCAGAACAGATCCTGACTTTTTCATCATGGCCCGTACCGATGCATTCGCACAAGAAGGCTTAGAAAAAGCCATCGAACGTGCAAAAGCATACGTTGCTGCTGGTGCCGACGGTATTTTCGCAGAAGCGGTACAAACCGAAGAGCATTATAGAGCATTTGCCGAAGCGCTAGACGTACCTATTCTTGCCAACATCACTGAGTTCGGAAAAACCGAACTATGGAACAAGGAAGAGCTTGGCGAATGGGGCGCTGACATGGTGCTTTACCCACTGAGCGCATTCCGTGCGATGAATAAAGCAGCAGAAACGGTTTACAAATCTATACTTGAAAACGGCGACCAAAAAGCCGTAGTCGATATGATGCAAACACGTATGGACCTATACGATTACCTTGGCTACCACGAATACGAGCAAAAACTAGATGCCCTATTCGCCCAAGGCAAAAATTAGAATTAATACGACACAGCTTTAAGCGAGAAGGGGGGCGAGGCACCGAAAGAGTGGGGGTGGTGCGCTGGGCGTTACCCCTCCGAGGCATGGATGCCGAGGCGGAGCCCCCATGGATGGGTTTACGGCGTGGTAACGCCCTGCGCACCGCACCCGATCCAATGGTGCCACGCACCCCACTCGAAGCTGTAACTTACACAGTTTATTTTTAAACAGACTTTTAAGTACCTTACAAATTACACAAGACCGGAGACAACAAGATGGCTAAACAGTTAAGTGGCGCGGGACTACGCGGACAAGTTGCAGGTAAAACAGCATTATCGACCGTAGGTAAATCAGGTTCAGGTTTAACGTATCGCGGTTACGACGTAAAAGACTTAGCGCAAAACTGTCAATTTGAAGAAGTAGCGTACCTTATTCTTAAGGGCAAGCTACCTAACCAGTCTGAGCTAGATGCTTATAAAACCAAACTTCGCGGTATGCGCGGTCTTCCAACAGCGCTTAAAGAAGTGCTTGAACGCATTCCTAAAGACGCCCATCCAATGGATGTACTTCGCACGGGTTGCTCAATGCTTGGCAACCTTGAAATGGAAACCAGCTTTGATCAACAGCAAGATGTAACTGATCGCATGCTAGCCTGTTTCCCAAGTATTATTTGTTACTGGTATCGCTTCTCACACGATGGCGTACGCGTAGACGTTGAAACTGATGACGACTCTATTGGTGGTCACTTCCTGCATATGCTTCACGGCGAAAAACCTCGTGAATTGCACGAGCAAGTTATGCACGTATCACTTATTTTATACGCAGAGCACGAGTTCAACGCATCAACGTTTACTGCTCGCGTTTGTGCATCAACACTTTCTGATATGCATTCTTGTGTTACCGGCGCTATTGGCTCACTTCGCGGTCCTCTTCATGGCGGTGCGAACGAAGCAGCAATGGAGATGATTGAAGGTTTCACGTCTGCTGATGATGCTGAAGAAAAAATGATGGGCATGCTAGAACGCAAAGAGAAGATCATGGGCTTTGGTCACGCTATTTATTCTGAGTCTGATCCTCGCAACGAAATCATCAAACAATGGTCTGAAAAACTGGCTGCCGATGTAGGTGATGAAGTGCTTTACCCAGTTTCTGTTCGCTGTGAAGAAGTAATGTGGCGCGAGAAGAAATTGTTCTGTAATGCCGACTTTTTCCATGCCTCAGCGTATAACTTCATGGGTATTCCTACGCCATTGTTCACCCCCATCTTTGTGATGTCACGCTTAACAGGCTGGGCTGCTCACGTTATGGAACAGCGCGCTGACAACCGTATTATCCGTCCATCTGCTGAATACACAGGTGAAGAACTTCGCCCAGTACCAGCTATTAGCGAACGCGCTTAAGGTTAGTAGCTTATGAATATTGATTTCCGTAAGCCCCTTCCCAACGCGGGTATCGATTTTTTCGATACTCGTGAAGCGGTAGATGCTATTGAGCCAGGCGCATACGCCAAATTGCCTTATACCTCGCGGGTATTAGCTGAAAACTTAGTGCGTAAATGCGAGCCTGAAAAACTCACCGATTCGCTTAAACAGCTGATTTACCGCAAACGCGACTTGGACTTTCCATGGTTCCCAGCCCGTGTTGTATGTCACGATATTTTAGGTCAAACCGCTCTTGTTGACTTAGCAGGCCTTCGCGATGCCATTGCGGCAAAAGGTGGCGACCCAGCTAAAGTAAATCCGGTTGTTCCTACGCAGCTGATTGTTGATCACTCACTCGCAGTTGAACATGCAGGTTTTGAAAAAGACGCGTTTGAAAAAAACCGCGCTATTGAAGATAGACGCAACGACGACCGATTCCACTTTATCAACTGGACAAAAACCGCATTTAAAAATGTGGACGTTATCCCTCCGGGTAACGGTATTATGCACCAGATTAACTTGGAGCGTATGTCACCGGTTATTCAAGCTCGCGACGGCGTCGCCTTCCCAGACACGTTAGTCGGTACCGACAGCCATACGCCTCATGTTGATGCACTTGGTGTTATTGCTGTTGGCGTAGGTGGTCTTGAAGCAGAAAGCGTTATGCTAGGTCGCGCTTCATATATGCGATTACCTGATATTGTAGGTGTAGAGCTTACCGGTAAACCGCAGCCAGGCATTACCGCAACTGATATCGTATTAGCACTTACCGAATTCTTGCGTAAAGAGCGCGTTGTATCAGCTTATTTAGAATTCTACGGTGAAGGTGCTTCACACCTAACATTAGGTGACCGTGCCACTATCTCGAACATGACACCTGAATACGGCGCTACCGCGGCCATGTTCTACATTGACCAGCAAACCATTGATTATTTGCGTTTAACAGGTCGTGAAGAAAAGCAAATTGCGCTTGTTGAGCAGTACGCGAAACACACTGGTTTATGGGCCGATGACTTGGCAACAGCTGAGTACGAACGTGTGCTAACCTTCGATTTATCTGCTGTTGGTCGCAATATGGCAGGCCCTTCAAATCCTCATGCGCGCTTGCCAACCAGCGACTTAGAAAGTCGTGGCATTGCGGCAAAATGGACGGAAGAAGAAGAAGGCAAAATGCCAGATGGCGCGGTGATTATTGCTGCCATCACTAGCTGTACCAATACGTCTAATCCGCGCAATGTAATTGCGGCAGGCCTACTTGCACGAAACGCTAACGAGCGTGGATTAACCCGTAAACCATGGGTGAAAAGCTCCCTTGCACCGGGCTCTAAAGCCGTTAAGTTGTACCTTGAAGAAGCCAACCTAATGGGAGAGTTAGAAGATTTAGGTTTTGGTGTAGTTGCTTTTGCATGTACTACCTGTAACGGTATGAGCGGTGCGTTAGATCCGAAGATTCAGCAAGAGATCATCGACCGTGACTTATACGCTACAGCAGTATTATCGGGCAACCGCAACTTCGACGGCCGTATTCACCCATATGCCAAGCAAGCGTTCTTAGCTTCACCTCCGCTTGTAGTTGCTTATGCCATTGCCGGTACTATTCGCTTTGATATTGAGAAAGATGTCCTAGGCACCGACAAAGATGGTAACCCAGTTACTCTGAAAGACATTTGGCCAACTGATGAAGAAATTGATGCCATTGTCGCAAAGTCGGTAAAGCCTGAGCATTTCAGAAAAGTGTACGAGCCCATGTTCGATTTAAGTGTGGACTACGGCAAAGACATAAATCCGCTTTATGACTGGCGTGAAATGAGTACCTATATTCGTCGCCCACCTTATTGGGAAGGTGCGATGGATGCCGAGCGCACCATGAAAGGCATGCGTCCACTGGCCATTTTGGGTGACAACATCACCACTGACCACCTATCGCCTTCAAATGCAATTATGGCAAGCAGCGCGGCTGGTGAATATTTGGCGAAAATGGGCTTGCCAGAAGAAGACTTTAACTCGTACGCCACCCACCGCGGCGACCACTTAACCGCGCAGCGCGCTACCCTTGCGAACCCGAAAGTGTTCAACGAAATGGTGTTAGAAAACGGTGAAGTGAAACAAGGTTCACTGGCCCGTGTTGAACCTGAAGGTAAAGTGATGCGTATGTGGGAAGCCATTGAAATCTATATGAACCGCAGACAACCATTGATTGTTTTTGCTGGCGCAGACTATGGTCAAGGCTCTTCACGTGACTGGGCAGCCAAAGGCGTACGCCTTGCTGGCGTTGAAGTTATTGTCGCTGAAGGTTTCGAGCGTATTCACCGCACTAACCTTATTGGTATGGGTGTGTTACCGCTTGAATTTAAACCAGGCACGACGCGCAAGACCCTTGAGCTTGACGGTACTGAAACCTACGATGTTAACGGCGAGCCATCACCTGGTGCAACGCTCACGTTGGTTGTGAATCGCACCAATGGTGACCAGCTAGAAGTGCCTGTAACCTGTCGTTTAGATACCGCTGAAGAAGTATCTATTTACAGCGCAGGCGGCGTATTGCAGCGCTTTGCCAAAGACTTCTTGGAAGCTGAAGCTAGCTGATTTAATTGGGAAGAACTGAGTCGGTTACGGGACACGCCGTGAATACATCCTTGTAGGCTCCCAATTCGCATCCATGCGAATTGAGGGTCCCACACCCGACTCAGTACTCCCTTTATAGTCTAGCTGTTGGACGAAGAAGTGAATCAGTTACAGGGCACGCCGTAAATACGTCCTTGTAGGCTCTCAACTCGCATCCTTGCGAGTTGAGAGTCCAGAAACTAACTCACCTCTCCCCTTTTATCTTTGTTAGCTTTTTAGTTTAGAGAGAGTGTTGGGGCACGGTTGAAACCTTCGGGGTGTAGACCTCCTCTCTCGAAAGAGTTTATTACTTTTGGGTGGAAGCTGTTTGTGATTTGAAACCTTCCAGCCGCAAGGATGCGGTTGGGGAGCGCACATGGATGTGTTCACAGCGTGTTTCAATTCGAACCAACCTCCTTCAAACTATTAAACCAACGTTTTTTAATTTAAGAGAATGTTGGGGCAATGTTGAAACCTTCGGGGCGCATGGACGCGCCCCGAGAGCCTACAAGGATGTATTCACGGCGTGTTTCAACAGTGCCTCAACGCTCTCTTTCCGAAGAAAGGAAAAAACATGACAAAGTATGCGCCACAACTTCGAGTACCGGCTACCTACATGCGTGGCGGTACCAGCAAAGGTGTGTTTTTTAAATTAACGGATTTACCAGAAGCAGCGCAACAGCCAGGCCCTGCGCGCGATGCGTTGTTGCTGCGTGTAATTGGCAGCCCCGATCCTTACGGTAAACAAACCGACGGGATGGGTGGTGCTACATCAAGTACCAGTAAAACGGTGATCTTAAGCAAAAGCGAGCGCGAAGGTTACGACGTCGATTACTTATTTGGCCAAGTGGCTATAGACAAACCTTTTGTCGATTGGAGTGGAAACTGCGGAAATTTAACCGCCGCAGTGGGTGCATTTGCAATCACGAATGGTCTTGTAGATCAAAGCAGAATTCCAGACAACGGCATAGCTACTGTAAATATTTGGCAAGCCAACATCAATAAGGCCATTATCGCGAAAGTACCAATTACCAATGGCCAAGTACAAGAAACTGGCGACTTTGAACTTGATGGCGTTACCTTCCCAGCTGCGGAAGTAGAGGTTGCTTTTGTAGATCCAGCCGATGGTGAAGGTGCGATATTCCCAACAGGGCGTTTGATCGACACTCTTGAAGTACCCGGGGTGGGCTCACTTCAAGCCACTATGATCAACGCGGGTATTCCCACCATCTTCATAAATGCAGAAGATATTGGCTACACAGGTTCTGAGCTTCAAGATGACATAAATAGCGACATCGATGCATTAAACAAATTTGAAGCCATTCGTGCCCACGGCGCAGTTCAAATGGGCCTAATAAGCGATGTCAACGAAGCAGCAAACCGCCAACACACACCAAAAGTGGCTTTTATTGCGCCGCCTCAAGCTTACAAAGCATCTAGCGGCAAAGATGTATTGGGTTCAGATATTGACGTTCTGGTTCGCGCGTTGTCTATGGGCAAACTTCACCACGCTATGATGGGAACTGCTGCCGTAGCAATTGCCGCTGCCGCAGCCATTCCAGGTACATTAGTAAATATTGCTGCTGGCGGTAAGGACCGTGAATCTGTTACTTTTGGACACCCGTCTGGCACCCTTCGCGTGGGAGCAAAGGCCGCTTTAGAGAACAATCAGTGGCAGATAAATCAGGCAGTTATGAGCCGTAGTGCCCGAGTGCTTATGGAAGGCTTTGTTCGCGTTCCACAAGAGCAATGCTAAAGCGAAATAAACGCCAACCTGCGATAGGTGACTGAAAATAAGAAAAATCTTATTTAGACATTCGTATGAAAAGCCCTCTTTTTTGAGGGCTTTTTTCTCTATTTTGGTTAATATGTCCCAAGATATGTATTGAGAAGTCCACATGTATAAAGTTTTGGTTGTCGAAGACAGTATTACTGTCCGAAAAATAGTTAATAAACTGATAGAGGATAACCCTCACTTTACCTGTGATTTGTGCGAAGACTTGGCTGAGGCTAGTGCTGCTTTGGCAAACAATGCTGATTATCTTGCAGCCATCGTTGATTTGAACCTCCCTGATGCACCTAACGGTGAGAGTGTAGAGCTTGCATTATCGTACAATTTGCCCACTATTGTACTCACTGGTAACTTCGACGAATTTACCCGCTCTCAACTACTCGACCAAGGCGTGCTTGATTACATCACCAAAGAATCTCGTTATTCCTATTTGCAGGTGTCTAAACTTATTGACCGCTTGCGCAAAAACCTAAATACCAAAGTATTGGTTGTTGAAGATTCTAAAACTAGCCGCCATCATATATGTAACTTACTGAAAAAATTCCAATTTCAGGTTCATGAAGCCAACGACGGTATTGAAGCGTTAGAAGAACTCGACAAACACCAAGATATTAAAATGGTCATTTCTGACCATCGCATGCCTAACATGGATGGTTATGAACTGGTAAAAGCAATACGCCACGAAAAACGCTTACAAGACCTTGTCTTCATTGGGTTATCTGCAACGGGAGACAGTGTTCTAACGTCTAAATTTATTAAAAGTGGGGCAAACGATTTTCTATCCAAACCCTTCTATCACGAAGAATTTTATTGTCGTATTATGCAGAATCTTGAGTCTCAAGAAATGATTCAAACTATTCGCGACAATGCCAATTTAGACCCGCTTACCAAAGTGTATAACCGACGCTATTTGTATGAAAAAGCCGAGGAATTATATGCAAATAAGGAATCTCGCAATAAAGTCATTGTGTCAATGATTGATGCGGATAACTTCAAAAATGTGAATGATACACTGGGCCACAAAACGGGCGATACATTGCTTCAAGAGTTTGCCGCCTTACTTCAAGAGTATTTTCCGGATGACCTCATTGTGCGCTATGGCGGTGAAGAGTTTACCGTTGTATCACTGCGTCCACCCAAGCTTTACTTAGCGGCAGTGTCTTCGTTTATGAATGCAGTACGAACAACGCCATTTACACCACATAAATTCAATATTACCTGCAGCATTGGAGTTTGTGCTGAAGAGTATGACTGCTTAGAGTCTCAATTGGATGTGGCAGATGCCCGCTTATATCACGCGAAACACTCGGGTAAAGATTGCATAGTAACTCGTGACAGTAACGCGTGACATTGTCGCGTAAAAGTGACTCGTGACAATGACGCGTAAGAGTAAGGCATGAAATAACCATCACGCTAGGACAAGGTTTCAACTTGCTTTTGCCTTTGTGTTATTGAGCTTCCCGCAGTTGCCACTACGACTAACGCCACCGCAAACCACTGCGAAACTGTCAGTGTTTCGTCAATAATGATAAACGCTGCGATGGCAGCAATGGCTGGCTCAACACTCATCATTATGCTAAAGGTTTGCTTTGGCATATTTCGCATCGCGTTCATCTCTAATGTGTAAGGGATGGCAGATGAGAACACCCCTACCGCAACGCCCATAAAAAGAGCGAAAGGAGTAAGTAAAACCTCCCCCTGACTAATCACGCCAATAGGTACGATAGCAAATGCCGCTACTAACATACCGAGTGTTACCGTAACACCACCTGAACCTTCGCTACCGGTTTTATTGCCGAAAACAATATAACCAGCCCAAAATGCACCAGCGGTGAGTGCAAGCATAACCCCAACGGGGTCAAGACTATCTGGAGACGTACCAATATCAGGGAGCAACAAACAAACGCCAACAACGGCCAATAACACCCATGCGAAGTCACGTTTTTTCCTTGCACTAAAAAATGCAACAGCCAAAGGCCCAGTAAACTCTAGTGCTACACCAATACCTAAAGGAATACGCGCAATTGCCAAATAAAAAATGATATTCATGGCACCAAGGCAAAGACCATAAAAGATAACGTTACGCCATCCTCTCGGCGATAAACGGGCTTTCCATGGTTTAAAAATAATAGAGAGTATGGCTGCAGCGAAAAATGCACGAAGCGCGCTAGTGCCCTCAGGGCCTGCTATGGGAAAAAGCTGCTTCGCAAACGATGCCCCAGATTGAATAGCTACCATGGCCAACAATACAGACACTATGGCTGACAAAAAACGTTTATTCACAGAATGCCGTATATCCAGTGAGGAAAAAGAGCCCGGATTATATTTGTTCTAAAAACAAAATGCTCATGATAAATACAGCCCGTTTTTTACGTTGCCGGTCAACATTGCCCATCACAAGGTGTTACTGGTAACGTTTTGGATCACATCCATGAGCGCCTTGTTGATTCAACCTCTATAAGAATTGAATCGGCAAGCCTGTAAACATAGCTCTCTGGAAGGAAGGGAACTGTGACCGCACCAGACGCTAAAACCACTTTTAACGTAGCTAACTTCCTACGCTTCATAAAAACGCTTTGCTTCACCATAACTTGCTGCACTTTGTAAGGTTCAAAACACAAATAATCGACGCCTACGCGACCTCGTCTAACGTAGATATAGCGGCGGTCAAATGCAATGCCCCAGCGCCACCAACGAAGCGTCAATAACAAAGCCACCCCAGAAAAAATGCTAAATGCCAAAACAACGACATCCATGTGTTCACTTACTACGCCCACTGTTATTGCAAGAAGAAAGGGTACTGTCCAAGCAACACTCAACCAATGAAGAATAAAACGCTTACTAATAGTCTGGTAAGTTTGCGCATGCAAATTACACCCAGGCATCACTTCTTGACTGAGCTCGATGGCCTCGTTTTCTGTGACAGAAGGTACGATGAGCTTATTCGGAGACATTAGCTCCTGCACCTGTTGGCTAGCAGTTGTGTTTTGCTCAAAATACAGGTTTACCCGTTTTAGAATTTTGTCTAACCAGTCTTGTTTCGCCGTGATCATTTGAATGCGAGACGCACGCATGCTCACTTCCAATTTATTTAATAAACCACTGCGGCGAATGTATCTGTCATCAGCGCGAGAAAGTGTATAACCATAAAACGTAAACAATGCCCCACCAACACTGAGAAGTGCCAATGCCGCCATCACCATCATTAGCACGACAAAGGCATATAAGCTAAACTGCCACCACGCAATGGCTTGTTCATCTACCAGTTGATTAAGTTGCAACCCTTTTTCAGCCAACCATTCAGAAACAAACCCAAATACATCATCATAAAAAGGGGCAGCTGCACCTAAAATTATCCATACGCGATTATTAGTAATACCATGAATAATAATGTCACCCACTGAGCGCGTATTGAGGATTTCTTCTTTCTCTTCGTCTTGTTCCCCCGTAATTAAGGTCTTATCACCGTCTGGTGAAGTAAGTGCATTCGCTGTAACAGATTCGTTTTGCTGGGCCTTTTCAATTAGAACTCGCTTTCTAAGCGCATGGGCGTAAGCTAATGGCACAGCAACAATTTTCGCTTCTTCTTTACCACTGCCCGCAGTGTCTAACACAACCAGTGCGTAACCAAATGGTCGATAATAAAATGGCAATTCTATTTTTACATTTTGAATTCGCCACAACGGCAGGTTTGTGTAACGTCGCTGAAATACACCGCTGTGTATCTCCACGTGTTGATTATGCACGCGAAATTTATACATAATAAAGCTCACTATACCGCTGCCTGCAGTCAATAAAATAATCGCAGAAATGCCGATATAGGCTTCAGGTGAATTGAGGTTATCGAAAACATTGAAAGTCACTGCAAGGGCAGGAATGACATATATTAGGCCTTGAAAAGTAGTAAGAATATTGCGTATTGTGAAATAAACAATGGCAATGGGTGATAACCGCTGCCAATCATCACCGGTGTCTACCTGAATATTGTTTACTGCTGATTCACTTGCGCTGACTTGATCGGTCATTAGCGCGCGCTCACATCTTTATGATCTAAAATGAACTGCCTTATTTTCTCTGCGTTCTCAAGTGGAAGACCGGGTATTTCAAAGGTATGCATTTCACCACCAGCCGAAAATACTTGCAGTTTAGCAAGGCCAGCCCAGCGGTCGATTGGCCCTCTTTTTACATCCACGTGTTGCACACGCAAAATAGGTTGGCATGAAATACCACGGAAAATTAGCCCTGCCTGCTTACTGATGTCTTGCTCGCGTATGGCATACTTAATTTTGGTATCAGCAAACACGTGATACACAAACCACAAGCCTCCTAATGTGCCAATAACACCTACAATAAACGGATAGGCGTATATTAAATCTTCAGGTAATTCGAAAAAGGGATTAAAGCGCAAGAACGAGGCAATTGCGATAAGTACCAGTGTAACCATTGATGCAATTGAAAGATTAATAATGCGGTATTTTGTACTTATAGGCTCAAGTTGTAATTGCGCTAATTGAGGTAATTCACTGTGCATAATTTGCTGGTTAGAAAACAAAGTATCCTGTGGTGTCATCGGTTGTTCACTGACCATTTTTGTATTCCTTCTACCTGTGCTTTTATGCAAAAAAGGCCCTCAGGGCCTTTTTAAAACTTTACCAATATTTGTCTTAAGACACATGGCACCTAGTCGTCGACCTGCTGCTCGTTTAACCAGTCGTGTAAGGCTTTCATGTCGTGCTGAACTGCCATCTGTAGCTCTTCAACCCAATCGTGCACGTTTTCCCACCACGTAGGGTGATCGCCCTGCTGAATTTGGTTAGCAATACGCTGAACTCGGGCTAAACCTACCGAGCCAGCAGCACCTTTTATCTTATGCGCTTGTGAACACACTTCAGATTTTTCATCGGCACTTAGGCTCAACTGCAGTATTTCCATGTATTCAGGCATTTTCTCCTGAAACACTTTCACACTAGCGCGAACCATGTCATCACCTATTGTATCTACCAACATCTGCAATAAGTCCATATCTAAAATGTTACTTAATGTTTTGCTCGGTTCTGGACGCTCCACTTCTCCGTCAATTTCTAGCGGTGCAGGTGGCGCATGGAACAACTCATTAAACACTTCGATAACACGGGACTTTTTAATTGGTTTGGCAATAACATCATCCATACCATTCTCAAGATATTCGTCGCGCTTTTTTAATGACATTGGCGGTCAGTGCAACAATAGGCGTCTGCATTACCAAGTCTTCTTCAATGATGGTACTGGCAACATCAAACCCTGTCATGTCAGGCAACTGAATATCCAATAAAATAAGGTCGTATTGGTTCGCTCTTACCTTATCAATGGCTTCTTGTCCTGTCATGGCCACATCCACTTTCTGCCCTAGCTTTTCAAGCAAGGCTTTAGCAACCATCACATTAAGCTCAATATCTTCCACCAACAAAATGTTAAGGCCTGTTACTTCAAGCTGCGCGACTTTCATCGGACTATTTGAAATTTGTACAGGTAATACAATTTCAAATCGCGTTCCCTTACCAACCTTACTTGATACGTGAATTTCACCCTTCATTAAATCGACCATTTGCTTACAAATAGCCAAACCAATACCGGTTCCCGTCGCCGATTGATGATCAGGATGGTCAACCTGATAGTACATGGCGAATATTTTATCGATTTCGCTTTCTGGAATACCAACGCCCGTATCTTCAATAATGAATGTTACATAGGCTTTGTCGCCATCAGGTTTGGTTGATGAGACCGATAAACTCACATGGCCCTTCTGTGTGAATTTCACTGCGTTAAACAGGATATTCCACAAAATTTGACGCAAACGCGTACCATCAATTTCCACTAACCGAGGCAGCGGTTCATTGATTGTTGTTTTAAGCTCCAATTGTTTATCTGCCGCCAATAAACGAATTATGCTGCTAAGCTCTTCAGTGAAATCTTTTAGAGAAATCGTTTTAAGACTTAACTCCAGCTTATCGCGGTCGAGTTTGTCGAGGTCGATAATGTCGTTAAAGATGTTACCTAACGTGATAGCGCTGGCATAAATAGTACTCACCCAGTTGAACTGCTCGTCAGAAAGCTCTGTGTCGCGCAGCATGCGACTTAGTCCTACGATCCCGTTCAGTGGCGTACGCAGTTCGTGACTTATCGTGGCAATAAAACGGGTTTTGTCTGTGCTTGCTTTAGCTGCAGCATTCTCTGCTTGCTTGCGCTCAGTCATGTCTCGGCCAAACGATAACAAGCCCAAACGATTGCCTTCTTTGTCGAAGAAAGGCACCCGTTTCATTTCGAAGTAACGACGTCGTCCATCGGCGAAGCGTAACCACAATTCTTCGGTAATGCTGGCATTAGTTTCCAATACTTCATGGTCGCTAGCGACTATTTGACGAGCCAAATCTTCTTCGTATACGTCTTTAGGCGTTAACCCAAGAAGCTCTTGCTCTGTTTTCCCTGTCATCAATTCTGCAATTCGGTTACAGCCGGCAAAACGTCCTTCTTCATTACGATAGTAAATGAGGTCAGGCGATGCATCGATAATTGAACGTAATAGGGTTGAAAGGCGTCTAGCTTGCGCTTCTTGTTCAGACTTATCTTGAATCTCTTTCTCTAGGTCTTTGAACAAGGCTTCGCGTTCTTCTTGCGCTTGCTTACGCTGTTCTATTTCGTGATTGAGTTGTCGAATATTGCTCTGTAGCTCACGATTGAGAAAGACATCTTCTTCACGAAGGCTTTCCAGTTGGCTCACGACCTCTTTTAAATTAGTTCGCGAGTTTTCAAGTTGCTTTATCAGCTCACTAAAGAAATACAGCACCCATGGCGCTGACAACATAGTAAGAATTACAGCACTGATAAAATCATCTGGTTGAACCTGGCTTCCCATGCTCACTCGAATGACATAAGAGCCACCAAGTGTAAAAACAAGAGAAAGTACCACAAACAAAATACTGAGTTTTAACGTGCCAAAACGCTGTACAAATTGAGCAAATCGAATTGCCCATGAATCGTTTGGAGAATCTAAATGCATATCGTTAACTTAGGCTTACTTTACTTGTATCCTAACAGGGTTTGCTATCTTCGGGAATCTTGCTAACACATCGTTTATAAATTGGTCGTTGCACCGCCTAGCAGTGCGGCTCTGAATTCATCAAGGGGAAATGCCGGGCCTGGGTCTACTTTTCGCTTCGGAGCAATCTCATCATGCCCAACGATAGTTGTAATGGCGTGGTGCTCAATTAACACTTTGCACAAATCAAACGTACGCAAGAGTTGTTCATCAGTGTACTTGTGCCAATGTGTTGGCGTTTGTTGATTGCGGTGAACTGCCGTTACCACTTCATTTGCAGAATATGATTTTCCAAACCAACTTTTGAAAAGGCCGTCATCCCTTTTCTCAAGTTGGCCGGCATTATCAAGCTCAATGCCGATTGAGTAACGATTGTAACCACTTCTGCCCATGTAATTACTGCGCCCTGCATGCCACGCAATGAGATTGGTAGGCATCATCTGTACAATATCTCCGTTTCTTCCCACGGCAAAATGCGCAGATACCTTATTTTCAGGGCTCGTTAAAACATCAACTGACGAGGCCAAGTTACTACCTGCCGTAAAGTGGATCACTAGCGTATCAGGCAAACCGGGCTCGAATTCGCCAGAAGTGTTGATAGCACGCTGAAATCTAACGCCAACACCATGCAGGTGATACCGCTCTATTCGCAGATCCAATTTAGATTTAGATGACCTTTCTTGAAACGTGAGCACGAAAATCCCTTTCTTATTCCACTGAAGCATTTTACTTTCGATCAGCATAAGCAATTCACATGAGAGACAAACCGCTTTACATCTGAACAATAATTAACCAATATAGCAGAGTACAAAAATTAGTGGAACTTCATGTTTACAAGTTAATAAAAATACAAACCCACACCCCATTGACAACATAAAATAACAACTTTGCCGCATAATTATTCAAACATAATAAACAAATGAGAAGTATTATCATTTGTGAAGTTGTGATCATGCATCTCAATGGGTTTGCAACATTTTTATAACAAACTCATTCCCTACAACATAGACCACTGATTATTATAAATTTATTTAAAGTTATACTAATTCACTATATCAGTGACACTTTTAGCGTTTGATTTTAGATTTCAATGTGGGTATTTTGTACGGCCCGCATCGCAATAATGCATAAAAATGCGGAAAGACTGGAATCCTCTAATAATAAATAAACGACAAGAAAGACGCATGCCACAAGCAATATCGCTTAAGAGCAAAAAGACGTCTAATAATGTTGTGATACGCATATCTAGGCGCATCTACACGCAACGCATACCTTACCCAGTCAAAAGGTTGAAGGAGTTATGAGATGAGTTTATATAATCCCAATGATTCTCGGGACAACTGTGGGTTTGGCTTAATTGCTCACACTCACGGGGAAGCCAGTCACGAATTGGTAACAACTGCAATTCACGGCCTAGACCGTATGCAGCACCGTGGTGGTATTGCCGCTGACGGTAAAACTGGTGATGGCTGTGGTTTATTACTGCAGAAGCCAGATGCGTTCTTCAATGCAATCGCCGAAGAAAATGGCTGGAAACTCAGCAAAAAATACGGCGTTGGCATGATTTTCTTAAGTCAGGACCCTGTACGTGCGAAAGCCGCTCGCGATGTACTAAACGAAGAACTTGAAAAAGAAACACTTTCAGTAGTGGGATGGCGCGAAGTGCCTGTCGACCGCTCAGTACTGGGTGAACTAGCACTAACTGGTGTACCACAAATCGAGCAAGTATTTGTCAATGCTCCAGCGGGCTGGCGTAAGCGCGATCTTGAACGTCGCTTCTACATGATTCGTCGTCGTGTGGAGAAACGACTCGAGGACGATCCAGACTTCTACGTTGCCTGCTTATCAGGACTCGTTACGATTTATAAAGGCTTGGTAATGCCCAAAGACTTACCAGCTTTTTATCTCGACTTAGCTGACGAGCGTATGCAAAGCGCTATTTGTGTATTCCACCAGCGCTTTTCAACTAATACGCTACCACGTTGGCCGCTAGCACAGCCTTTCCGTTTCCTAGCTCATAATGGTGAAATTAATACCATTAAAGGTAACCGCGATTGGGCTATGGCCCGTGCAGCAAAATTTGCAACACCATTGATCCCAGATTTAAAAGACGCAGCGCCTTTTGTTAATACAGAAGGGTCTGACTCGTCTTCACTGGATAATATGCTGGAACTCTTTTTGGCAGGCGGTATGGACTTGTTCCGTGCTATGCGCCTACTTGTTCCACCGGCATACCAAAACAACAAAACCATGGATGACGACCTTCGTGCATTTTATGAGTTTAATTCCATGCACATGGAACCGTGGGATGGCCCAGCGGGTATTGTATTAACCAACGGTCGTCATGTTGCATGTAACCTCGACCGCAACGGTTTGCGCCCTGCCCGTTACGTCATTACCAAAAACGGTTTTATTACCCTTGCTTCTGAAGTGGGTATTTGGGACTACGAACAGGCCGATGTTATTGAAAAAGGCCGTGTAGGTCCGGGCGAAATGCTTGCGGTTGACACTTATACAGGCAAAATTTGGCGCTCAACGGAAATTGATGACGAATTAAAAGAACGTCACCCCTATCGAGAGTGGCTTGAAAAGCACATTCGTCGTCTAACCCCAATTGAACAGCTAGACGCATCATTAATTGGAAAGCGTGTTTTCGACGATGACGCTATGGCGGTTTACCATAAGTTAAACGCCTACAGCTATGAAGAAATTCAACAAGTCATCAAAGTACTTGCCAAAGACGGTCAAGAAGCCGTGGGTTCAATGGGTGACGACACACCAATGGCTGTCATGTCATCTCGTCAGCGCACGGTATATGATTATTTCCGTCAACAGTTTGCTCAGGTAACGAACCCACCTATCGATCCATTACGTGAGAACCACGTGATGTCGTTAGCTACTTGTATTGGGCGCGAGAAAAACGTCTTCACTGAGACTTCTGGCTACGCAGATAGAGTATTGTTCGACTCACCTATCTTGATGTACACCGACCTTAAACAGCTGCGCGAATTCAACCCTGACAACTACTATTCAGAAGTTGTAGAGCTTCAGTACGCTCCACAAGAAGGCTTAAAGAAAGCTATCGAACGGGTGTGTAACGAAGTTGAAATGTTGGTTAAAAACAAGCGTGCAGCATTTGTTATATTGTCAGACCGCAACATCAAACAAAACCGATTGGTGATCCCTGCGGCAATGGCTGTCGGTGCAGTGCAACGCCGACTCGTAGACAAAGCATTGCGTTGTGACGCCAACGTGGTAGTTGAAACCGCCAGTGCACGGGATCCACATCACTTTGCAGTCCTGATAGGACTTGGTGCCACTGCAGTTTATCCATTCCTTGCTTATGAAACTATCGAGCAACTGTGCGAAAAAGGTGAATTAGATATTTCACCAATGCAGGCCACGTTGAACTACCGCAAAGGTATCAATAAAGGCCTGTATAAAATCATGTCAAAAATGGGCATCAGCACAGTAGCCAGCTATCGTAGCTCTAAGCTGTTCGAAGCAGTTGGCGTAAACAATGAAGTTATGGAGCTGTGCTTTAAAGGCGTAACTTCCCGCATTCAAGGTGCAGGATTCGATGATTTCCAGCAAGATCTGGTTAATCTAAACCGTATCGCTTGGCTTAAGCGCAAGTCTATCGATCACGGTGGCTTGCTCAAATATGTACACGGCGGGGAGTATCATGCGTACAACCCAGATGTCGTAAAAACATTGCAAACAGCCGTGGTATCGGGAAATTATAGCGACTATCAAGAGTATGCAAAATTAGTAAACGAACGTGCACCTGCGCACATTCGCGACTTGCTAGCAATTAACCCGAATTGTGACCCTATCGACATCAGTGAAGTAGAAGCGCCGGAAACCTTATTCCCTCGCTTTGACACCGCCGCGATGTCAATAGGTGCACTGAGCCCAGAAGCACATGAAGCACTGGCTATTGCTATGAACCGCTTGGGTGGTCAATCAAACTCAGGTGAAGGCGGCGAGCACCCTTCACGCTTTGGTACCGAGAAAAACTCCAAAATCAAGCAAGTGGCATCGGGCCGCTTCGGTGTAACACCGCATTATTTGGTTAACGCGAGTGTTATTCAAATTAAGGTGGCCCAAGGTGCAAAACCTGGTGAAGGTGGTCAGCTACCGGGAGACAAAGTTAACAAGTACATTGCGCAACTGCGTTTCTCAGTACCTGGTGTAACACTTATTTCTCCGCCGCCGCACCACGACATCTATTCAATTGAAGATTTGGCTCAGCTAATTTTCGATTTGAAACAGGTCAACCCAACGGCGCTTATATCTGTAAAATTGGTATCAGAACCTGGCGTTGGTACTATTGCCACGGGCGTAGCAAAAGCCTACGCAGACCTTATCACAGTATCAGGTTATGACGGTGGTACAGGTGCAAGCCCGCTGACATCGGTGAAATACGCGGGTAGCCCATTTGAACTTGGTTTATCTGAAACACAGCAAGCACTTATCGAGAATGGCTTGCGCCACAAAGTACGCGTTCAAACTGATGGTGGTTTGAAAACGGGCTTAGACGTGGTTAAAGCAGGGATTTTAGGTGCAGAAAGCTTCGGTTTTGGAACCGGTCCTATGGTGGCACTAGGCTGTAAATATTTAAGAATTTGTCACTTAAACAACTGTGCAACCGGTGTGGCAACACAAGATCAGAAATTGCGCGACGACCACTTCATTGGTTTACCTGAAATGGTCATGAACTACTTCAAGTTCATCGCTCAGGAAGTACGTGAAATAATGGCGTCTATGGGCGTTGCGAAATTCGACGACCTTGTGGGGCGCACAGAGCTACTTAAAGTATTGGACGGTATGACGGCGAAACAGAATCGCTTAGACCTATCACCATTACTTGCACAACCGAAGGCCGGTGAGCATACCCGTTTATTCTGCTCTGAAACCACCAATACACCGGTGGACAAAGGTGAGTTGAATGCACAGATGCTTAAAGACGGTCAACAAGCGGTAGTGAATAGTTCATCAATAACCTTGAAGTATCCTATTCGCAACACAGACCGTTCTGTTGGTGCGCTACTGTCAGGTGAAATTGCTAAACATCACGGCAATCACGACTTTGAAGATACACCCATTAAAGTTGAGCTAACGGGCACAGCTGGCCAAAGCTTTGGCGTATGGAATGCCGGTGGTTTGCATATGCATTTAGAAGGCGATGCAAACGACTATGTGGGCAAAGGTATGACTGGCGGTAAGCTGGTTATCTACCCACCGCGTAACATCACATTCGATGCGCATGACAGTGCTATCATGGGTAACACCTGCCTTTACGGTGCAACCGGCGGCAAATTATTTGCGGCAGGTCGCGCGGGCGAGCGCTTCGGCGTACGCAACTCTGGCGCTATTGCGGTTGTAGAAGGTATTGGTGATAACGGCTGTGAATATATGACAGGCGGTATTGTGGCAGTACTTGGTCCTGTTGGCGTTAACTTTGGCGCAGGTATGACTGGTGGTTTTGCTTATCTTATGGATGACAATGACGACCTTGATAACCGTGTAAACGCCGAGCTTGTAGATATTATGTCTATTGAAGACAAAGCCATTCTTGCTGAGCACTTACGAGGTTTGATTAATCAGCATTACGAAGAAACCGGTAGTGAGCATTCGCTGTCGTTACTGACTAACTTCGCTGAAACGCTTAAACGCTTTAAGCTTATTAAACCGAAAACCAGTGATGTGAAGAACTTGCTTGGTCACATCAGTCGTTCAAGTGCTGAATTACGTATTCAGGCTCAGTAGGAGGATTTAGTTTATGGCAAAGAACGTATATCAATTTGTCGATGTTGAACGTATTGATCCGCCGAAAAAGCCGATCATGGTACGTAAACAAGAGTTCGCGGAAATTTACCAACCGCTCAGTCAGTCTCAAACCGAAGGCCAGGCAGACCGCTGCCTGGACTGCGGCAACCCTTATTGTGAGTGGAAGTGCCCAGTGCACAACTACATTCCACAATGGTTGAGTTTGGCAAATGAAGGGCGCATTTTGGAAGCTGCAGAGCTTTCACACAAAACTAACAGCTTACCTGAAGTGTGTGGTCGCGTTTGTCCACAAGACAGACTATGTGAAGGTGCGTGTACATTAAACGACGACTTTGGTGCGGTTACCATCGGTAGTATTGAAAAGTACATCACCGATACTGCATTTAAGATGGGCTGGCGCCCTGATATGTCTGACGTGGTATGGACTGACAAAAAAGTTGCCATTGTAGGAGCGGGCCCTGCTGGACTCGCTTGTGCCGACATACTGGTTAGAAACGGGGTAAAACCTGTTGTGTATGACAAGTATGAAGAAATTGGCGGCCTGTTAACGTTTGGTATTCCATCGTTCAAGTTGGAAAAAGACGTGATTAAGCTACGCCGAGAAATCTTCACCGAAATGGGTGTTGAATTCGTTCTGAATACAGAAATTGGCAAAGACATTCAGTTCCAAGACTTATTAGACAAATACGATGCTGTTTTCTTAGGCATGGGTACGTACAAGTCGATGCAAGGTGGCTTTGATAACGAACACGTTGAAGGTGTTCACGATGCGCTGCCTTTCCTTATTGCTAATACCAATCGCGTCATGGGCCTTGAGAAAGATCCCGCTGACTTTATCGACATGAAAGGCAAGAAGGTTGTTGTACTTGGTGGTGGTGATACCACAATGGACTGCGTACGTACGTCAATTCGCCAAGGTGCAGAGAAAGTAACCTGTGCCTATCGTCGTGACGAAGCCAGCATGCCCGGTTCGCGAAAAGAAGTAGTAAACGCAAAAGAAGAAGGTGTTGAGTTTCAGTTTAACTTGCAGCCGTTAGACATTGCTGTTGATGAAAATGGTAAAGCCTGCGGCGTTAAATTGGTTAAAACAGAAATGGGCCCACCAGATGCCAACGGTCGTCGTCGCCCAGTTGAAATTGAAGGGTCAGAGCACGTACTTGAAGCCGACGCGGTAATTATTGCCTTTGGTTTCCAACCTAGCCCTGCGCCTTGGTTTGCTGAGTTTGGTATTATGCTAGATGAAAAAGGCCGTGTACGGGCTCCATCTGCTGGTAAGTTCGCTTTTCAAACGTCAAACCCTCAAGTTTTTGCTGGCGGTGACATGGTTCGTGGTAGTGACTTAGTGGTGACAGCCATTGATGAAGGCCGTAAAGCTGCAGAAGGGATCATGGACTACATGGGCGTTTAATAGTATTTGCCTTAAATTAGAAATTAAGCTCGAAAGCACTGCTATCGAGCTTTTTTTGTTTAAAACTAAGGATGTACGCTTTACATTAAAGGAAATTCTTTTATCCCTTGGTGTGCTTATGTCTATGCGTTCAGCGCTTTTATCCGGATTGTCTTTACTCTCTTTTTTTCTCTACTTTCCTGTATATGCCAGTGTTCAAAACACAGAAAAAGCGGCCAAACAAATTTTTAATGAATATTTGGAATACCTAACGTTACCTAACGTAGCCACACAATCGTCGCCAGATATTCAGAAGGTTGCCGAATGGACCGCTAAAAAATATAGCCAATATGGGCTAAAAACACAGTTACTCGAAAATAACGGCCAGCCTATGCTATATGCCGATTATATGCAGGCAGGTGAAGACGCACCTACATTACTCTTTTACGCACATATGGATGGTCAACCTGTCAATCCCGAGCTTTGGGATCAAGAGAGCCCGTGGAAACCTGTATTAAAAGTAAAAGAAAACGAAGGTTGGACGACAAAGCCTTTGTCGATGTTAACCGGTGACATAGACCCAGACTGGCGGATATTTGCCCGCTCAGCATCAGATGACAAAGCGCCTATCATGATGCTACTTGCGGCGATACATGCCTTAGCGTCGAACAGTACAACGCCTTCCATTAATATCAAGGTAATTCTTGATTCCAATGAAGAAGGGGGTTCACCAACGCTAGCAAAAGTTATAGATAGTAATAAGTCATTACTTTCAGCCGATGCTGTGGTTATTTTAGATGGACCAATGCACCCATCTAACGCGCCAACGGTTGTCTTTGGGCATCGTGGCGCCACGCTTGTAAGAATAACCGTATACGGACCAGTATCAGATAGCCACAGTGGCCATTTCGGGAACTATATTCAAAACCCTGCCTTTATGCTGTCTACGCTATTAGCTGGAATGAAAAACGAAAATGGTCAAGTTACCATTCCGCGTTATTATGGCGATACGCCACTCTCAGAGTCAGAAAAACAGGTTCTAAGTGCAATTCCTATTGATGAAAAGGCCCTGTTAAATCGACTTGGTGTGGCAAAGGCTGAATCGGTAGGCGGTAATTATTATGAAGCGATTAGCCTTCCCTCGTTAAATGTAAACGGGCTTAGCGCAGCAAGTACCACAGCAGTGAGAACCATTGTTCCCGCTGAAGCAACAGCATCTATAGATATACGAACCACCAAAGCGGCGTACTCTGCAAGACAAGTAGCACTTCTAAAAGACTATATTGTATCTAAGGGGTATCACATCATTGATAAAGCGCCGACACTAGCGCAGCGTCAACAGCATGAAAAGCTCGTTCGCTTTGAGGTTAGAGAGGGAACCGATGCATTACAGACACCTTTAGATACCCCTGTTGGTTTGTGGGCCAAAGAAGCATTACAACCCGTAAGTGATGATCAGGTAATTCTTATTCCTTTGATGGGGGGAACTGTACCCACAGCGCCTTTGGTTAAAAGTTTGAATAAGCCTGCGATTCTTATTCCGTTAGTTAATGCAGATAACAACCAGCATGCACCTAATGAAAATTTGCGCATTGGCAACTTCTATAGCGGTACAGAATCTTTATATCATTTGTTTACTACACCATACGCGCAGTAAGCAAAACGCAGTCGACAAACTAAGAATTATATACCTGAGGCGATAGCAGCATACGTGATAAAGCCATCGCCTTGTTGAATAACCAGTAAGATTAGGGAAAAGTAGAGTGAGATAAACACCCTTACCTCGTTGTCCTTTAATATTTGCCGTATTAGTGCGTGATGATTTTTTGCGACATAGAGTTAAATTTACTGTGAACGTAACAAAGCTCTTCACTATGAATAATGTACATTTAAACAAACTCGCTCTTTTTTTGACGCTAAGTCTTACCGCAACAGGCATCTGCATGGCGACTCCTACTTCACAAGACCAAGACACGAACAGTCGCAGTAATGGTAGTAGAATTCCAAGCCACCCCAGCACAGTCAAATGCCCGGCGGTATTTGAGCAAATCACTATCGTTGATAACGCGAAACTTTGCCAAGCTTTTAACAAAAACAGTACTGCGGTAATGGTATACCATTCATCTTCTTCACCAAGTGAATTACTCGCCGTTTATCGAGCAGCACATCCTTCTCTACATCTACATCCTGCAATTAATGACCGTAATTTTCTGTCATCCAATGACAAAAGCACCAGAATAATCATTAGCCCAGATAGCAACGGCTCTCAAATCGATATTCTAGTTACCTCGCCTCAAAAATAACGCATTACTTCATATATGCTCATGTTGGCATTTGCTTTGCAAAATCATTAACAACGGCACCGTGACGTCGCCAAGTGTCATTTTTCTGACACTGGTACAGTACCTGTAGTGACACGAAGTCTTTTCAGCAAGTTAAGACTTTATTGGCTTGCTAGCGCACTACTGTCACGGGTTTTAACTTTTGATATTTGTGAGGACTACAATGGAATTGGCAATTATTCTGATGATGTTACTTATTGTTGTTGCGCTAGGTGCCATTAAATTGTCTGATGGTGGCGTGGCATTCCCTTTTCGCCGAAAGCCACAGCTTTTCACACCAGTGGAGCATTCATTTCTCAATCTCATTGAGCAAGCCATGGGCAGAGAGTTCCGTATTATCTGTCGAGTCCGCTTGAACGATTTGGTTTCTGTACGTCAGACCACCAATAAGAAAATGGCAAGCCAAGCCGTTAGTCGTGCATCAAGCAGACAATTAGATTTTGTTCTAGTCGATAAAAATGACATGAGCCCCGTATTGGCTATCGATTTGGTTCACAATCAGGGTAAAGATGGCTACAAATCACAGAAAGATTGGTTTGTTACTGGTGCACTTGATGCAGCAGGCCTTCCGCATGCTCGTATTAAAGTGAAATCGGGCTATTCGGTAGACGATATCCGCGAGTGCCTTGAGAACAAGTTAATTCCTTACCGTCGACTTCAACAGAAAATGGCACAATTGCCTACACACAACCCAGCGCCACCTAAACGCCCTACGCGTCCGGTGCGCTCTAGTCGACCAGCAGCAGCTTGAGTTAAGGAGCGTACCTGCTCCTTAACTTGCTCTTAAGCCTAAGAGCAACGCTTCCCCTAGCCTTTGTTAATACGCTATTTTCACTCTCAAATGGCAAAGGCCTGTTAAAGTCATTGGTATTTAGCGCACCGATGACTTCAACAGGTACTATTAACAAAGGCATTTTTCTGTCAGTTTTCTTATATTCCTTATACAATTACGGGCAAACAAAACGCTCGGGGTGCCGTCGCGCCTCATAATCATATAAACAAGTCGGTACAGCTATGAACAAAATTGGTATTTTAGGCGCAATGGACGAAGAGGTTGCGTTGCTTAAGTCTTCACTAGAGAACCTTAAAGAAACGCAGTGGAAACATCTCACTTTCTTCGAAGGTACATTAAACGGCATGAATGTAGTGCTTGTGAAATGTGGTATCGGTAAAGTTGCTGCCGCCATCGCAACCGCTGTAATGATTGAACAATATGCACCGGATGCTGTGGTGAATACAGGCTCGGCCGGCGGCTTTGATAAAAACCTAAATATTGGGGATCTGGTTATTGCCAGTCACGTAATTCATCACGACGCCGACCTAACCCACTTTGGCTATAAATTAGGTCAGTGTGCGGGTATGCCTGAAGATTATCGTTGCGATGAAGCACTAATGAGCGCCGCAGCAGATGCGGCGAACACAATTCCTTCGTTACAATCTACTACTGGCCTAATTTGTACTGGTGATGCATTTATCGGTAGTGACGAAGCCGTTGCAGAATTGCGCCAAAACTTCCCTGACATGAAAGCAGTTGAAATGGAAGGCGCCGCCATTGGTCAAACCTGTCATATGTTGGGCACACCGTTTCTTGTGATCCGCTCGTTGTCTGATATTGCTGGAAAAACGTCGTCGGTAAGTTTTAAAGAATATTTAGACACCGCGGCAAAGCATTCAGCGCAATTAGTCATGGCTATGATTGAAAAGCTTGCCAAGTAATGACAAGCTTTTTTAGCGACATCAACTACGGGTCGCTATTGGTACTTTGGTTGGCCCTTGCTGTCGATGCCGTATGGCGGTGGCCACAAAGTACACATCCTCTCACGTTTATGCGCTTTTTAGTGCGCCAAATGGGGCGCAAAGTACTTCCGTCGTCGTCATTTAGCCCATCTCAGCACTACATTTCTGGTTCGTTGGCAGCATTGGTACTGCTAACGCCTATTGTGGTGTGCTTGGCCATTTTGGTCTACATGGCCGAATACCCAATCTTTTTTGAAGCTGTCATCATGATAGTATTGTTAGACTTTGGCTATCAACGTCAACAATACAAAAAAGTATTAAAGAGCGTGGGGAGAAATAAAAAGTCCCTCGCCCGTGAGATGGTTGGAACGATCACCGCTAGACAATGTGACACATTGACCGACATTGGTATTGCCAAAGCAGCCATCGAATCACTTTGGCTTAAATTTCTTTATTTATATTGCGGCGTTATATTTTATTTTGTTGTTGCAGGGCCAATTGGCGCCCTAGTCTATCGGTTGTTATTACTAACCACATGGCAATGGCACTTTAGAACGCCAACCATGCGCTATTTTGCCATACCCGTTAGAAAACTTGTGTCGCTCTTAGTTTTACCTCCCGCTTTTATTGGCGCGTTGCTGTCACTTCTGGTCAGTCACCCTGTAAAGGCTTTGAAAGCGTTTCGACGATGTAGCGCAAAAGATAAAACCTCATTGCTTCTCGCCCTATTAGGGGGCGCACTCAATATCAAGCTGGGCGGTCCCGCAATCTATGCCAACAGAAAATACCGTTACCCACGTGTAGGGGGGACTGAAGAGGTTAAGTACTCCCATATGCTTCTTGCTAATAATACAGTGACCTACGCCATGATTGCTGTTGCTGCGGTTGCATCATTATGCTTATTAGCAATTTCAAATTAGTACGCTAAAGCGAATTATCACCATGACTTCACTATCGAAAATATACGTCCTGCCACTTTTAATGAGTTTGTTTTTTACAGGTTGTATTAGGGATGTTTTTGCAAATATAGACACCTCTTCACCTAAAAAGCCGCTGAAAATTGTGAGTTTAGCCCCCCACTTAACCGAGTGGGTGTACAGTCTAGGCTTAGGTGACAACCTATTGGCAGTAAGTGATTACAGCGACTTCCCTGAAGCCGCAAAAACCTTGCCACGCATTGCTGATTACCAAGGCGCAGATATTGCCGCTATTATCACACTATCGCCCGACTTAGTACTGGCTTGGGATGGTGGTAATAAACCCCAAGATATTCAGAAGTTGTCTGCACTGGGACTAAACGTTTTTAAGAGTCGTATCACCGATATTCGCGATATAGCCAGTGAACTCATTCGATTAGGCGAACTTACCCAAACACAGAAAACTGCCAATGCGCTGTCATCTCAGTTTATTGAAAGACTGGATGAGTTAGAAACTCAGTTCGCCAAGCCTGAACTTGACACGGTTTTCTATTATTCGTGGACTTCACCTTTAATGACAATAGGTCCGAATGCCTGGGCGAATAAATTACTCAACATATGCGGAGCGCAAACCCTCTTTTACGATAGCCCAGTCGACTACCCCCAAGTATCGGTAAAAGACGTATTAAGCCGCCAACCCAAAGTCCTAATTGCGGCGAGTAAGAGTTCACAAGAAGCACTAGCGAAATTTTGGCAACCCCACCGCCAATTTTTGCATGCTCCCATTATTACGGTAAACCCAGACGTAACAAGTCGTTTCTCGCTGCGCCTAATCGATGAGCTAAAAATGATGTGTAACAGTATAAACCCGTGAATGTAAGGGTTATACTGAACTATAGTTATTAAGTATAGTTACTGATGGGCTAAGCAGCGGAAAGGGTAAAGTTTAAGATGAAGGTGGTTATTGCAGGACTTTTTATCGTCGTCAGCATAGTGACATTTGTGTCGCTACAATGCTCTGCGAAAGCAACTGCACAATCGTCCGTTGCAGCTTCCCCTTACTTAATTGAACGCGTTGCTAATAACGAATGGTTACTTATCGACGTTCGCTCTCCACAAGAGTTTGCCGATGGGCATATTCCTGGCGCAGTCAATATGCCCCACGACAGTATTAACGATTACATCGCTGACCTTGAAGGGCATAAAGATAAACCAATCATTATTTATTGCCGTTCTGGTCGCCGTGCACAGTTGGCGATGAAAGTATTACAAGATATGGATTTCTCTGAAGTCATGCACTTAGAAGGCGATATGCTTGGATGGAGTGCAGCGGGCTTAACTATCGACCGCATGTAGCTAAGGCGTGTATAGCTAGCGTGAAGCTTAAGCGTTTGGTACCAGTATATTTACCTACTCATTGTGTTTATAAACATGCCTTTATTGATCCCGTTAACAAGCTGTGCAAGTAGCCATGCTGTGATAGACTTTTAGTTTATTTTCTAATTTGTATGCAAGATGATCATTGATATTGCCACTCCAGCCATGCTGTTCCCTGCCATTTCTTTGTTGTTGCTGGCCTATACCAACCGCTTTCTCACCTTGGCCACCATCATTCGTAATTTTTCGAAAGAAGAACGAGATGAGAACACCTTGGCACAAATTAAAAACTTGCGCCTGCGTATCCAATTGATCAAACGCATGCAAATTGCCGGAGTGGGTAGCTTCTTTTTATGCGTGGTGTCCATGCTGGCAATCTACCTTACTTACCAGAAAGTGGGTAACTGGGTGTTTGCAGCAAGTTTGGTATCACTGCTCTATTCTCTGTGGATGTCAGTAAGGGAAATTCTGATATCAGTTGAAGCTTTAGATGTACACCTTGATGGAATGAAAAACGCACATGACAAACAAAAATAATAACATGGCAAAACCACAAAAATCAGATATCACATATGTTCAACTTGCCCCAGAACATTTTGAAGGCGTCATTACTTTGGGCAATTATGTCCACGGCGACAATTATTTAACAGACGATTTGCTTAACGAGTACTACCGTAAGAGCTTTCACAACGATGTTAACGCTAGCTGGGTCGCTGTGAATGAAGGACATATTGTTGGCTTTAGGCTTACTTTTGCGCATAGCCAATGGCAACCCGACAAGTGGTGCACACCAGATAACTGGCCAGTAGAACCAAGCCTTGTGTGCTACTTCAAATGCAATACCGTTGCCCCTGCAATGCAAGGTTTGGGTATTGGTAGCTCACTTTTGCGAAAGTCCATTGAACTGGCAAAGGTTCAAGGGGCCAAGGCAGGTTTAGCCCATATTTGGTTAGCTAGCCCAGGCAACAGTGCGTTTAAATATTTCTCAAAAAATGGCGGTGAGCTTATTAAGAAGCATCCTGATAAATGGCGCTACCCATCAATTCACGAAGGTTACGACTGCCCAGTTTGCGAAGGCTATTGCGAATGTGAAGGCGCTGAAATGCTACTTAAATTCTAGTATTTTAACATTACACCTAATTTATGACATACGACCCGCTTATATCACAACGAGTGAGCCCTTCGCTGCCAAGCCCTAATACTTATTGGCACGCAACCCACAATTGTGTAACACCACCTGCACTTAGTCAGAATTGTAAAACCGAATACCTCATTATTGGTGGTGGTTATACCGGTTTATCCGCCGCTATTACATTAGCAGAAGCAGGCGAGCAAGTTGTGCTCATTGACGCGAATAAATTAGGGTTTGGCTGCGCAGGGCGAAATGGTGGTTTTGTTTTATCAGGAAGTGGGCGGCTTTCGCTAAGCGCAATTGAAGAGAAGTGGGGATTAAGCACAGCAAAAGCCATGCAAGCAGAATATGAAGGCGCAGTTTCACTGCTTACTTCTCGTATTCAACACTATGCTATGCGTGTCGATTACACCGAAGGGCCCTATTACAAATTGGCGCACACGCCAAAGCAGGCTAAAACACTTCAAGCTGCGGCATTACACCAACAAAACCAGTTTAATGTGCCAAGTACTGCATTTAACAAAGAAGACATTCAGCAACGCTTTTCAATTAACAATGTGTACGGTGGTGTTCGCGTTGATGGCGCTTGTCTTCACCCGCTTAAGTTAGCTGACGAATACGCTCGTATTGCACGTTCTTTAGATGCGTCACTCTACTTCAATACACCAGCGTTGAGTATTGATAAGAAAGCAAATGGTTATGCTGTAAATACACCTAACGGCGAAATAAAGGCAAAACATATACTTATTGCCAGCAACGCCTATACCCCAAAGCGCTTCGAAAACATAGTAGATAAAAAGCAGTTTCCCGTACAATCGAGTATCTTTGTTACTGCACCTTTAAGCGAACAGCTGCGCTCGGCAACTGGGTTAAATTCGCCGATGAGCTTTATGGATACGCGAATGATGAAATATTACTATCGCGTTCTATCCGATGGCCGTTTGTTGTTTGGTGGGCGCGGCGCCGTTGCAGGAAAAAATGGCGATAACCTTAAAGAAAAAAACCGTCTTTATCAGGCAATGATAAAGAGTTTTCCTGCCCTAAACGGTACAAAGATGGAATACTTTTGGAGTGGCTGGGTAAGTGTATCGTTAGATGATTTACCCAGAATATTCGTCGACGGCGACGATAATCACAAAATGGGTTATGCCATGGGCTATTGCGGTTCAGGCGTTTCGTTTGCGGCCCATGCAGGTATGCGATTAGCGCAGCGCATGTTAAATACTGGCAATATCGATTTGTCGTTGCCGTTGTTCCAAACACCTTTGCCTACCTATCCATTTTCATCATTCAGAAGAATGGCACTGCACGGCTTATATCAATGGGCCAAAATTGCTGAGCGATAAACCGCAGAAAAAACTGGACTGATCTCGAGTCAGTTTCACCAGCAGAGTCATGCGGAAGATCACGGAATATGACTTTCGCCGGACATATCTGCTTCTTTGCACTCAAAATATCGTTTTTAAGTAAGTAAATACCCTACTATCAGTGCTGTGTTGAAACTAACCAAACGCGGCGACTAGCGCATTACTAGTTTTACATCAATTGAAATGTGACCTATGTTTATGCGTATATTTTGAACTATACCAAATTGCAGAAAAATGTACCTAGCCGTTTAAATCATATTGAACAACTAGATCGTGTTGACCTTTTCGGTACACTTTTCGTTCATTCCAAGCGAGTTTCAGGCGATGAACGAATTGCGTGGTTTGGTTATTCCAAATTAGCAACATTTACTATTCAACATAAGGAGTTATGTTATGTCATACATAGACGGATTTGTCGCTGCTGTTTCATCAGACAAAAAAGATGCTTACCTTGCTCATGCAAAATTGGCTGGGGGAATATTTAAAGAATATGGTGCAATAAAAATAATCGAAACATGGGGAGATGACGTGCCAGATGGCACGCTAACTTCTTTCCCGTTGGCGGTAAAAGCTAAAGAAAATGAAACTGTCGTTTTGTCATTTGTTTTTTGGCCATCTAAAGCTGTTCGCGACGAAGCATGGCAGAAGGTAATGGAAGATCCAAGAATGCAAAATGAAGAAAATCCTATGCCATTCGACGGAAAACGTATGATATATGGTGGTTTTGAGTCGATTCTAGAACTGTAACTTAGGGTTTCGAGAACAATCCCGTGTATTCTTAGTCAGGGTTTGAGCGGGATTGAAATATCATATAGGCCAAAGCTCCTGTTTAGACAGCGGATTACTTAAAAGGAAATAGTACTACTTTCAGTTTCAATTCAGTTTTGCTTCACCTTTCATTCACTCACGTTAAGTCAATATATACGCAGACCTAGCACATACACAGAGTGAATTATGAAACCCTTATTTTCATTAATAGCGATATCCCTGATAGCCACGGGTGCAAACGCAAGTGAACTCAGTGTTGCGAACCCCGTAACACGTTCACTGACGTTACAAGACAACGAAGTACTTATTAGTGCTGGCGTATCACATGGCAAAACAAATGGTCACAACTATACAGGCCCAATTTTAGGTGCGGCGTATGGTGTGAATGACAATTTAACTGTTGGCCCTGTTGGTTTGCGCTATAACCTATTGCCTCGTGCTTACGACGGAACCGGTTTAGAAGTTACTTTGGATGGTGGCCTAATGGGCTACTACGAGTCCAAGGAGTTTGATGACAGCTACGCGTTAGGCGCAGGACTCACTGGTAAATATGTCTTAAGCGATGCGCTAGCATTTACCTTTTCTTCTCACTATCTCTTCTGGAACGAAGATCTTCGAGACAACCGCAGTGAAGTTCGTGTAGGCGCAGGCACCATTTTAAAGGTTATGAGCAATGTTTCACTATATGCCGAAGCTGCCTATCGAGAGCTGAAAGATTTCAATCAGGACAATGCCTCTGAATTTGGTATCGGCGTCATCTGGAATTACAGTAATCAAACAGACTTTACACTAGGCCTATCAACAACCGATTTCGACCCACTTAAAGACGGCTATGAGAACGACGCCTCTTTAGAGAACGCCTTTAACCTAAATATGAACTACCGCTTCTAAGAAAAGGACTTTACTAATGCAACATATCTTAACCAAACTTACTATTGCCACAGCAACTATCGGCTTGTTAGCCGCCTGCGGAAGCAACGATCCCAAAGGCTTACCTAGAGTAATTACTTCTGATTACGATGGCACATGGATAGCTTCTCACTACGGTAAGGGTTTAACCCTTCATAATGCAACCCTTACCGTGTTTGACTACACAGATGACTACTGTATTGCAACACAAGTGCTTCACGGTGTGAGTGGAGAAGACATGGCTGAAGTCTTTTACCTCGATGAAGACAATCAGCAGATAATTGACATTGACGATATTGGCGACGAAGACTTTGCAGATATTGGTCTGGTATATGAAAAAGTGCTTGAGAGCTTACCAACCACTACTCCAGCGGCGTGCCGAGACAACATGCTCAGTGTTGTAGGTTCAACGGGCTATGAAGCTGATACTGATCGCGACCTTGCTTACTTTTATCAGGTGTTTTCGAATTACTATGTAAGCTTTGAACTTACTAATACAGACTGGGAAGAACAATACCAAATTGCCGATGCAGAGATTAACGCATCAAGTAGTAACCAGGATCTGTTTGAAGTAATGGCTAACATGATTGCACCTTTGAAAGACTCACATGTTGCCATCACTTCTGAGGAACTTGGTGTAGCTAGCGTAAACAACGCAGATACCTTTTTAGAGACCTTACTTGCCGAGTTTGCTGAAGATAATGGCTATACACTGCCGCTCAACCAACAGCAGCTTACTGCTGCTAACCAATATATAGAGCAGGAATTGGCGAAAGTAAGTCAAGCAACGCTGCAATACGCTGAATCTCCGAGCGATTTAAAAGAGGCTGGCAATGGCGCAATAGCATGGTTTAGTCGCGAAGGTTTAGGTTATTTGTCTATACAACGCATGTTTGGCTTTGCTGACGATTATGAAAATACCGATGATGACGTAGAAGCCGTGCGCCAAGCCATGAATATCGCTATGGAAGAACTTGCGAGCACAGATGGTCTGGTAATAGATTTACGTCTTAACAATGGTGGTAGAGATGCTGTGTCTATGGCACTAGCCCAGTACTTTTTCACCGGTGAACGCCACGTATTTAATAAAGATTTGCAAACACCTTCGGCAGCAGAGTTCCGCACAGAGGTTTCTTTTCAGGGTCATAACAATGCTTATACAAAACCTGTGATCCTTCTTACCAGTGCCAGTACAGTAAGCGCAGCGGAAGTATTTGTACTTATAATGCGCAATTTTGATAACGTCGTCATTGTTGGTGAGCCTACGCAAGGTGCGTTCTCTGATGCACTAGAGAAAATACTACCAAACGGTATTGCCTTCTCACTGTCAAATGAGCAATACCGCTCTGTGGATGAAGAATGGTTTGAACGCAGCGGTATTCCAGTTGACGTAGAAGTACCCGTATTCACTCGCTCGCAGCGAGATAATTTGGAAGACCATGCTATTGAAGCCGCTGTTTCAATATTACTTGGCGAGGAATAGTAAGTAGTATTATTAATGAAAAATAGGCCTGGCTATTGAATGTTATCGGCTCGTATCGAGCTAGACGAGCCGTCGAGTAGCATCAAACAACAACGACTAGATCAGGCCTATTTACACTTTCTTTGCTGATTGTCTGTAATCCCAAACAAAACAATTCATCGCAATAACTGAATATCCATAAGCTGTATTGGTAAGCGCTGTTTGAGTTTTTTATAGCGTAAACACACAAGTAATAAAATGAAACTGTTTAAACCAAGTTGAGTAGCCCAAAGCATATATTCACTCGATACAACTAGGTTATAAATAGCAATGCCCAGTAACCCTAGCCATAAGGCGCTTCCCCATATTAAGCTTATTTTCCAATAGTGTAGTTGCTGTTTCAACTGTGTTTCTTTAAACGTTAGCATTGACTGTACGTCTAATACTTCAGCTTGCCATTGCTTTTGCCTGACACGGTATCCCCACAAACCAAAACCGACAGGTAAAGGTGATAATACGCTAATGAGTAATTGCTGTAATAAACTAGTCGCTTCAAAAACTGCGGCATAAATACAAAAACACGTTACAACTAAGCCCAGTATTAAATCCACAAGTCCTTTGCACTTTAACTTAAATTGCGCTTTCTTGGTTTGCTGCGTTAACAAACGTGCATTTACATTTGGTGTTGCTGCTTTGTAGGCAGTTTGCCATTGAGCTAATTGACTATCTAAATCAGTGTTGTTCATTTCAATACTCCATTATGCTAGCAAGCTTTTGACGTGCACGGCTTAGTCGCTTTGCTACGGCCGCTTCAGAAAGTCCCACCATTTGGGCAATTTCTAGTTGATGAAAACCCTCCAATTGCAATGAGAGAACTTGCCTGTACTTGATGTCTAATCGGTGTAGTGCTGCCATGAGATCTAACGCTCTGTCTTGCTGAGTAAATGTGTGGTCGTGAGCTTCACTGTGCTCAATAGCCTCTGTGCTCGAAAATTCCTTGCATCGCTGTTCCTTAAGTACATGATCAACGGCTTTGTTATGTGCTATTTTTGCTATAAAAGTTTTTAAACTTGAATCACCTCGAAACGCGTTATTTGTCGAATTGGAGGTATTGTCCAACGCTCGCCATACTGCCAGCGAAATTTCTTGCATTAACTCTTCACGCAGTGAATTGTTTGCTTCGAAAGTAGCTGCAACGCGGGCAATAAGTGGCGTAAATTCTTCAAGTAATTGGGTAATTTTCTTCATAGCATTTGTTCACATTACATCCATGTCAGTTAGGCGCTTTGACCTTTCCACACACTTTTACTTAATCTATATCATTTGGGCTTTGTGAGTCTTTAAACAGCTGTTTATAGGCGATAAACGTTACACATGTCATGTAAGGACCTACAAGCAATGCACTTAACGCACCAGTGTAAGGCACCGAAAAAACGACAATAATTGAAAGTAACATGAGCACGCTCATAGGCTTCCACGCTCGTATTACACAGAAGACACTTTGACGGAATGCACGGTAAAGCGGTTGCCCTTGTAGGATAAGAAGCATGGGAACAAAAGAAAGTAGCATGGCTATGGGCGTTGTAGAAGCAAAGATGACTCCAGCCTGCCACAAAGCAACATTCGTGTAGTCGCCCATTAGAGAGGCCGACATATTGTCACTACCAATGAGTATGCTACCAACTTGAAATTGAATAGAAGCCAACAAGACACCTGACAGGCTCCATAGAGCAAAGCGTCCCCACTGCTTGAGTATTGATGTATATCCAACAGACTGGCTTCGCACACTGAAACCACGCCCACAGAAAAGGTTGTTAAGTATTAAGCACACTACCCCAAGAAGCATCGGTCCAACCCATTTTGATAACATCAAACCAAATGGAGAGGGTAACAACTGCAGTAAACCAGGCAGTATTGCGAAAAGGGTCATCACACTAAAAATTTTAATAGGGGCTTGTTTAAAAAGCTGCCAACCGTCTTTAAACCAAAGCGATGAAACGGAAACCGTTTTATTAGCTTGCGTTGTAACTTGATTGAATGATGCTGATGTTACTGTTGTCATGGTTTTTCCTTTTTACTGAGTAAACGTTATAAACATCACCAACTGCGCTTGTAACGCTTAGCGCAAGATGTGTTTTTGTGCTTTTGTTATCCTCATAGACGATCGATACTCAAGAAAACTGACAACTATTTTATCTTTTTTTAAAATTCACAAAAAAGCCCGCAATTTGCGGGCTTTACAAGGTATTATTGTTCACATAGCTCTACTGTTTGGCGAAAAAGCCAACCACAAAAACGCTATGAAAGCGTGACACGCGCAAACTTACGCTTGCCAACCTGATACACGTTTTCACCTTTTTCAGTGAGCACCAAGCGGGTGTCTTCCACTTTATCGCCATTAATTTTTACTGCGCCTTGTTTAATCATGCGCATAGCGTCAGAAGTCGAACCCACAAGATTTGCTTCTTTGAGTAGGTTACCAATCGCAATGCCTTCTTCGCTTAACACAATTTCAACTTCGGGCATATCATCAGGGATAGCATTTTTTTGGAAGCGCTGAATGAAGTCCTGATGTGCACCTTCAGCTGCGGCTTCATCGTGGAAACGTGCAATGATTTCTTTTGCTAGCAATATTTTGGTGTCACGTGGGTTTTCACCATTAGCCACTCGTGCTTTAAGATCTGCAATTTCTTCTAATGGACGGAAGCTCAGTAGGTCATAGTAACGCCACATTAGGTCATCAGAAATTGACATCACTTTACCAAACATATCATTTGGCGCATCGGTAATACCAATGTAGTTATTCAATGACTTTGACATTTTTTGAACGCCGTCAAGACCTTCAAGCAAAGGCACCATTACAATTGATTGCTGAGTCAACCCTTGATCTTTTTGCAGTTCACGGCCCATCAACAAATTAAAACGTTGATCGGTTCCACCTAACTCTACATCAGCCTTCAGAGCAACCGAGTCCCAGCCTTGTACCAACGGATACAAAAATTCATGAATAGCAATCGGTTGACCGTTGCTGTAGCGCTTTTTGAAATCATCACGCTCAAGCATACGCGCAACGGTTTGACTTGCAGCCAACTTGATCATCCCCGCTGCACCGAGCTGCTCCATCCACTCAGAGTTAAAACGGATTTCCGTTTTTTCTTTGTCTAAGATTTTGAACACTTGTTCTTGATACGTTTTGGCGTTCTCAAGTACCTGTTCTTTACTCAGGGGCTTGCGTGTTACATTTTTACCTGTAGGATCGCCGATAAGACCAGTAAAGTCGCCAATAAGAAATACAACTTTATGACCAAGCTGCTGAAAAGTACGCAACTTATTGATAAGTACTGTGTGACCTAAATGCAAGTCAGGCGCTGTTGGATCAAAACCCGCCTTTATAGTAAGGGTTTTACCGGATTTAAGTTTCTCAATTAAATCCTCTTCGGGAAGAATTTCATCTACTCCCCGTTTAATTTCAGCCAACGCTGTTTGCCAATCATTCATTTGTACGTCACACTCTTTGATAAGACTAAATTCAATATTGGCGGGCATTTTACGCGTACAAAGGAACCATTTAAAGGTTTACACGTCAAAAAGCGGGTTACAATATGTCATGTTGTTAAACCCAATGGTTTCAAGGCAAGAACAAAAATCGTACAATTAGACGAAAGAACCATTGGGTTTAATAATTAGCGCTAATAAAATAATGAGAATAGTTGGATTTTTGAGCAACAACTACATGATCGTGTTGGAAGAAAAATATCCTTTCTCAGGTGGGCAGTAGAATGAGAAAAACATTAAACGCTTCTAAGGCGGTTAATTTATATAAAAATTTACCGAAGCAGCACCGCACAGGCTTGGCAGTAGCTAGCCTTTTTCTTGGTGGGCTTATTCTTTTGCCGTCAGAGTCGGTAGAAGCAAGTCGTCATCATGATGCCCATATTCTCGATGCTGGTGTTCGCTACCCAGTAGAACTTCACATCACACCTTCAACTGACGTTTTTTCAGGCGAAGAAGAGTCAACCTGGCAAACTTACAAAGTGCGCAGTGGTGATACCCTTGCTAAGCTTTTTAAGCGTGCAGGCTTTACATCTCGTGATGTCTACAATGTTACACATGCTGGTGAATTAGCCAAAACGCTCGTAACCCTGCTGCCTGGCGATGAGCTGTCGTTCAAAGCTAATAAAGACGGCAGTTTTGGTGAATTAAAATACAAACTGTCATCTACTGAAACCTTATTTGTTCGCCCCAGCTCTCAGGAAAATGGTAAAACGCTGACCGCTGAGCTTGAAAAACGCGATGTGGACATTCGCTACAACTTCGCACAAGGTGAAATTCATTCTAGCTTTTGGAATGCAGCTGTTGATGCAGGGCTTACCAGCAATCAAATCATGAACCTTGCAGGGATCTTCGGTTGGGACATTGACTTTGCTATGGAGATTCGCTCTGGCGATACCTTTAACGTAGTATTTGAAGAACAGTATATCGACGGCGAGTTTGTGGGCTATGGCGACATTGTGGCAGCTGAGTTCACTAACCAAGGGGAACAATTTAGCGCTATTCTGCATGAAGATGGCACGTATTACACCCCTGAAGGCCGAAGTATGCGTAAGAGCTTCTTGCGCGCGCCAATTAATTTTAAGTATGTCAGTTCAAACTTCTCAAAAGCGCGCTTCCACCCTGTGCAAAAGCGCTGGAAAGCCCACCGTGGCACCGACTATGTTGCTGCTGTAGGTACGCCAGTAATGGCTGCTGGTGATGGTAAAGTGGTTAAGTCGACATACGACAAATACAATGGTCACCACGTTTTTATTCAGCATGGTGAAAAATACACCACTAAATACCTTCACTTTAAAAAGCGTGCCGTTAAGTTAGGTGAAACTGTGAAACAAGGTCAAACCATTGGATACTTAGGCAGTACCGGTTTGGCATCTGGCCCTCACGTGCATTACGAATTTTTGGTAGATGGTGTGCACAGAAACCCTCGCACTGTTGAGTTACCTAAAGCACTGCCTATTGCCAAAGAAGAGCGAGAGCGCTTTATGGAAATAGCCAGTGAGCGCCAAGCACAGCTAGACAATAACAAGCGCATTATGCTTGCTATGAAATAGCAGCAAAATGGCTAAGTATATCGGCCTGATGTCAGGCACCAGTATGGACGGCGTTGATGCCGTCCTTTGCGAAATAACATCAGACCACTGCGCCACGCTTGCCGCACATTCCATTCCTTACCCACAAGAATTGCTAGCTGCGCTTAATGCACTTTGCAGTGAAGGCCCCGACGAACTTAATACCCTCGCTATTGCTGACAGGTTGGTAGCTGAAACCTTCGCTAACGCGGCACTTGGCTTACTGGAGAAAACAAACCTAGTTGCAAGTGATATCATAGCAATTGGCTCCCATGGGCAGACTGTTCGTCATCACCCAAGTGGAGAAATAAAATCATGGCTGTTTAGCAATGAGTCGCTCCGTGGATTTACCTGCCAAATTGGCGATCCCAATACCATTGCCGCACTGACCAACATTGACGTTGTTGCCGATTTCAGACGTAAAGACATTGCACTTGGTGGGCAAGGTGCGCCGCTCGTTCCAGCCTATCACAATGCAGTATTTGCACATGAAAGTAAGTATCGCGCGCTGGTTAATATTGGTGGAATAGCAAATGTTTCACTTTTGCCACCTAAGAAACAATTTGAACCTGTACGCGGTTTTGACACCGGCCCAGGTAACACGCTTATGGACAAGTGGATATTGCAACATTTAGGTCTACGTTTTGATGACAACGGTCAATGGGCTGCATCAGGTACAACCAACGAGGCGTTGTTAAGTAGGTTGCTTTGCGATGCGTATTTCTCTCTGCCTGCCCCAAAAAGTACTGGGCGCGAGTATTTCAATTTGAATTGGCTACAAAACGTGTTGAGCCATTTATCCAATTCATCGTCTCCGGCATCTTACAATTCTGTTGAACACAATATTCAACCTGTTGATGTTCAAGCTACTTTGCTCACTCTTACAGTAGAAACTATTGTCAACGATATAAAGGCTAACTTGCGGAATCAAAACGATGCTGGTGAGCAAAGTGAAGTCGTAATATGCGGTGGTGGGGCTTTTAACAATGCATTAATGCGAATGCTAGAGCAGCGTCTACTTCAATATCAATTAAGTGACAGCAACGCTATTGGCATTCACCCACAACACGTCGAAGGTGCAGCCTTTGCGTGGTTAGCTCATGCTTACTTACATAATATCCCAGGTAACGTTCCTGAGGTCACTGGCGCATCGCGACCCGCGGTGCTCGGCGCACTGTTTAAAAAGTAGTTTTTCGTTTCAAGGGGCATCATTAGAGTAAACGGAGCTTTTTTATATCAAAACGCGCTAAAAGCTATTCTTGAATCAATCCGATTAGTGTCTATCTCTGTCATCATAGAAAATTTGCCAAACAAAAATATAGGACTACTAATGACAGATTCAGTACTTTTTGAACCACTCGATTGGGCTGGCCAAACACTTAAAAACCGTATGGTACTAGCACCGTTAACACGAGGCCGCGCAGGGCCGGATCGTGTGCCAAATAAAATCATTGGCGATCATTATGTGCAACGTGCGAGCGCAGGGCTGATTATTACTGAGGCCACATCAATTTCTGAAGAAGGTAACGGCTGGGTCAACTCTCCAGGCATCTATACCGAAGCAATGGTGGAAGGATGGCGCTCTGTTGTAAGTCGAGTTCACAACGCTGGTGGAAAGATGATATTGCAACTTTGGCACACCGGCCGCGCTTCTCATAGCGACTTTCACAATGGCGAGTTGCCTCTATCAGCCTCAGCAATAAAAATTGAAGGCGATGAAATCCACACGCCTAAAGGCAAAAAAGAGTACGAAGTGCCCAGAGCTATGACTGTCGCAGATATAAAGCGCACAGTAGCAGACTACAAAAAAGCGGCCATTAATGCTAAAGCAGCGGGGTTTGACGGCATTGAAGTGCATGCGGCAAATGGCTATTTGATTAATCAATTTCTCGATAGCAGAAGCAATCAACGCAATGACAACTATGGCGGCTCGCTTGAGAACAGATATCGCTTTTTATCAGAAGTTATGGATGCGGTTCTAAGTGTTTGGCCTTCCGAACAAGTAGGCGTACGTTTATCACCGAATGGCGTGTTTAACGACATGGGCGCAGATGATTACAGGGAGACATTTACCTTTGTTGCCCTGCAACTCAATACATTGAAGATTGGTTACTTGCATATTATGGATGGACTTGCCTTTGGCTTTCACGAGCGCGGCGAACCGATGACGTTGGCCGAGTTTAGGGCATTGTTTGAGGGCATACTTATTGGGAACTGTGGATACACAAAAGAAGATGCAGAAAAGCGTATTAGTGCTGGAGACGGCGATATGATTGCTTTCGGCCGACCTTGGATCACTAACCCAGACTTACCATTGCGCCTTGCTAACAATTACCCACTAACAGAATTCGATGATCCTTCAAACTGGTATGGAAACAGTGTCGAAGGCTACAATGACTTCACTACTTATGATGAAAAAAGCGGTGAAGATGTGCTTTAAGTATTAGGCTAACTGCTCTAAAACACCAAAGTGGGGCTTTGCCCCACTCCTAGCAAAACTCCGTGGCTTTAGTTAAAAGACTGCTTCTGACTCGCCAACACAGCAAGTTTTTCCAAACACGACATCCATGCGTAGTTGTGTTGGTCGCATTCATCTTTGTTTGCAAAACCACTTTGTACTAGTACCAACCTCACATGCCCTTCAGGTGTATCTTCGAAATGGATATCGACAGACGTCATCACTGAGTCTTCAAAGTCGTCTTCCCACGCCCATGAAAATGCCAACTGCTCGTTGGCTAGAATAGTAATGTATTCTCCAGTGAGCGACATTTCCACACCATTAGGCTCTAACATTTTGATGCGATAGCGACCGCCTTCTTTAAAATCGCACATGATTTGTGATACCACACAATTGCCAGGAGCAAACCATTCACTTAAATATTCTGGTTCGTGAAATGCGGCAAAAACAAAGGGAAGTGATGCATCAAAAGTAACATCAATTTTAAACTGGTGCATAGCGCTGCCTTTATCATATAAATAAAAATTCCCGAGCCCGCGTAAGGAAAGGCCCGGGAAAAGGAGAACATCCTCATTGTTATATCGGCAGCGATTGTATTTCTCTTAACTGATTAGAGCGCACCAAACCGCGTACATTTACGATTGCCTGACTAAAAAACTGACTCATGCACAATTTATGAAAAAGGTACACAGGCTCTAGGGCCTATTAATCATGCCCAGCCATCAACGTAGCCATGCTGGCTTTACTGCCAAAATGTTGTGCACATACGCGCTCGCTAACGTTGAGATAAAGTGCATCAATGTCTTCATTGGCCATAAAACCTTGGCAAAAGCCTGGCGCATGGGGCTCGATAAAGTGCTTCGCTGCCAACATAAAGTGTGCAATTAGCTGTTTTACGTTATCTGTACCCATTGCTATTCGCATGGTCGTCAATTCGATACCGGCTTTCTTTTGCTCTTCTGTACTTAGTTCAGAATGCGATGTTAGTGCTGGGCACAAAATAATGGTGTTGTTTTGCCCTATACTCACTTGGTGACTAAACGCAGGCTCCAGTGCATCAAAAAAGCGTGTAAATACATCTCGTGGTAAGTTTGCTGGTGCCATGTCTACAGTAAATAGTGTGCAAGGCCACCCATGCGTGTGCTGCTTTTCGCGAAGTCCTGCGTTACTGTGCTGTGGTAATGCATGGCAGTTAACTCGAATTTGCTCGTGAGCATGCAAAAACGATGTAAATACTTCGGTGTTAATAACTTTAGTCATCATGCGTTGTTCAAGGGTTTTCATGCCATTGAGTACATCAAAGGCCTTTTCTGAGTCTAAGAATGCCCCTTTAATGTAGTACACATCCCAGAACATGGTTTGAGACCAATCTACACCCTTCATGCTACTGCCTTTAGGTTGAAACATGCGGTGTCCTTCACCGATGACAACACCGGCAGTCGTTGCCCCACTACCACATAAATCTTTGGTGTAACTGTGCATTACATAGTCGGGTCTTGCCGCTTTATTTTTGTGTTGCAAAGGTTGGTGCAACACGGGCGTAGCTAGGGTTGAATCTAACATAACCAATGAACCTTCAGCATGTGCCAGCTCACAAATTCCCGGAACATCAAGTACATAACCATGAGGATTACACGGCGACTCTAGATAAACGTGCATATTCGCACCATTTTCTAGACGCGATGCATACTCACGCTTGGTCTGCTGCATAAAATCAGCAAAGCTGTCTTTGTCATAGCCATCAAACCACGCAATTTGAATGTCCATACGATTGCTGCGAGCGAAATAATCGTGAAGTAGTTGGTAAACGCCACCATACACATTTCGAGAGACAATGAGTACATCACCATGACTCAACACATTGGACAGACACGCGTCAATTGCCGCCATACCCGAGTTAAAGTTCCACGCTAAATACTCTGCGGCGTATGGGCCAGCTTCCATATCTACAATGGCATTTGCCAATGAAATATTGGTTGGGTTGAGAAGACGTGAGTAAATTTGGTGGGTAAACTCTTTCCCTTGAAAAGCATCGTCAACCCACTCTGTGCAGGCATAAACGTACGTCGCTGTTCGCACCACAACAGGTGTTGCAGAAAACAAAGCCGTAACGTTGTCGAATAACGGATAATGACCTTGTGAACCGTTGCCACCCGATAAACTTTGATAAGTCGCTCTAAACGGGTTTTGTAATGTATCTAGAATTTTGGCAATTTGGAAAGATAAGAACTTTTTGGCATTAAAATACGCTACCCTGTCTTCTTTATCGAGCCCTTGCAGCGTATTGCTGGTAATGTCCCACAGTTGCATAACACTAGATTGTGCGCCGTAAAGGTGGTGCGCCGTGTTGGCGAGGACTTTACCATAGTCACTTGATGCATCAATACCAAAATGAGACAGTTGCTCAGACACAAGCGCCTCTGTTGTCTCGGCAACAGATGTATTGCGTTTCGGAGAAAGTACTTTGGCATGTTCGACATTGATAGAAGAATGAATATTTGACTGCATAGGTATTCCATTAAGTATTGATACTAACTCGAAGTAAGCGCACCTCGATTCATTAACAAAAATGTAAAACTTAATTTACCTTTTTTAAATAATTAGCAGTTCAATAGGCTTGGATCGACAAGGAAAGAAATGTTTACTCTTAGAGAGAAAAGCGAATGAATTCAACAGATGTAGCACAGATTAGTGTCACAATTTTAAGCGATGAAGCAGACGATATCGCCAAGGCTATTTCCAGTCAGTTAGACGATGTCGGTAATATTTTGTGTTCTTCCGACATGCTCGATAGCCCGACTCGTGCACAGATTCATATTCAAAAAGTTGCTACATCTCCTGATGAAATCGATCACGATTCAGTCTCGATATTGCTGGCCGATCCAGACCTCGCCGCATGTATTGTTGAGCAATGCCATAATCTATCTTGGTGTCAATCAACGTGGGCAGGTAATGCGCCTTTGCTACGCGCGCCTAAGAGGGATTACACACTAACGGGAGTAAAAGGCATTTTTGGCAAGCTTATGCGCGAATATGTGTTTGCTTACTTACTACAACACGCTAGAAATATAAAAACATTTAGTGACAATCAGCAATCTACCCCGCCTATTTGGGAAGCGGCTCCACGTCAGCCTTTACACGGTCAAACCTTAGGTATTTTAGGCCTTGGAAGTATAGGCAAATCACTCATTCCCGTTGCAAAGGTGTTTGGTATGAACGTTGTGGGTTTAAGTCGAAGTGGTGCCAACATTAATGATGTTGATGCAATGTACACACCCGCTTCACTTTTGCAATTTGCACAACATGCCGACCATGTGGTTAATCTAATGCCTGACACACCGGATACACATGACTTTGTGTCCTATAGCTTCTTCAAGGCACTAAAACCACACAGTATTTTTATAAACGCAGGGCGTGGAAGTGCGGTTGATGATCTTGCCCTTGTTGAATGCCTCGACAAGGGCTATCTGGCACATGCTGTGCTTGATGTTTTTAGGCAGGAACCCCTACCCCAAAGCCACGCGTTTTGGTCACATCCAAAAATAACAATTACGGCGCATACTGCTGCTGAGTCTCAACCCTCTGATGTAGCCAGTGTATTTTTGGCCAATGCAAAACGTTACTTACGCCATGAGCCTCTTCACTATCAATTCGACTTTGATAAAGGCTACTAGAGCGCTTCACTTAACTACGTGGATCAGTTGCTGTTACCTCAATACGATGATGGTGTTTTTCATGAAACTCGAGCAGTTGGGGGTAATCTCTCATATTGTGAAGCTCTCTGAAAAGCACCCAATCAACCATAGAATAAAGGCAAATTTCTGGATATGTCCACCCGCTAAAGCCACCAGCATCCAGCTGCTCAGACAGCGTGGTTAGTACTGCTTCGATACGTTCATTTTGCAGTCGAAAGTACATTCTATCCTGAGTAATGTCGAAGTCTGAACGCTTCAGAAGCATCATCTGTACAAAGGAATCGTTTGCAGCATCAATCAAGGTAAGCTGATTCTCTTCTTCCCACGTTAGCCCATCAAGGTCCAGTTTGTCCGCTAGATAATTGTAGATGATACGGGAATCAAAGAGCATTTGGCCGTCATCTTCCAAACACGGTACTTTCAATGTAGGGTTACGTGACGCCAGCAGCGCGCGATCTTCACCAGAGAAAATCTGCAAATTAAGAAATTCGTGCTCGGTAGACGCGAGTATAATGCGTATACGACGAACATAAGGCGATGTAGTAGAGCCATATAGTTTCATAGCGATACCTTTTTCTCAGTGGTTGCAAATGCAAATTGAAGCATTGCTGCTTCGCACTTATTTTGTTGAAGGTTACTCACTCAACATTCAATGAATAACCAACATATAAAAAACTAGCCCAAAATCAACAAAAAACGCTAACTAGGTACGCATGGGTTGAATAGGCAAGCTTCTGTAGCGCGTACCCGATGCTTGGTAAATGGCATTACTGAGCGCGGGGGCAAAAGGAGCCATACCGGGTTCGCCCAGCCCTGTAGGTTTGGCATCGGAATCCACAAAGTGCACGTGGACATCAGGCATGTCGTTAATGCGCATTACAGGGTAATCATGAAAGTTGCTATTTACTACAGCGCCGTTTTCAAATGATACTTCACAGTATTTGGCAAGTGATATACCCATAGCCACTGCGCCCTCTTGTTGTGCCGTTGCACCGTCTTTGTTGAGTACTTGGCCACAATCTACCGCTGAATCTACGCGTAGAACCTCAAAGTCATCGCCTTTCATACGCACGTGAACAGCCATAGCTACATAGGATAAGAAACTGTGATGCACCGCTATGCCAATCCCTTCACCTTCGGGCAATGCCTTGCCATAGCCCGACTGGGCCACTACTAAATCAAGCACTCCCCTCGAGCGCCTTACCTGTTCAGCCTGTTTTGGGTTTGAATTGCTATCATAAAGCCGACGTAACATAGTCGCAGTATCAACACCGGCTTTTTCAGCAAGTTCATCAGTAAACACGCCGTAAGCGAAGCCCCAAAATATTGCGTACACGGCACGATACCAGCCGATTCGGGTATGCGCTGGTGCAAGACCTGATTCGCTGCGAAGGTTAGCAATACCGTAAGGGTGGTTTTCTACTTCGCTCATGGCATTTGCCGGAGCAAATTGAACTGATGGATCAAATAAGGTGTTGATTGACGGGAAGGCTGCGCGATGCAGCCATCCCGTGACATTGCCATCTTTGTCTAAAGACGCTTCAATATGTTGGGCACTATTTGAATGATAAAAGCCAGTTCGGGTGTCTTCTTCTCGAGTCCACGTCAATTGAATTGGCGTACCCACGGCCTTTGAAATTGCAGCCGCTTCTTGTACGTAATCACATTTAAATTTACGCCCAAACGCACCACCACTGATCATAACATTGACCTTTATGGCTTTTTTATCGATGCCTAAAAACTGCGACAGTACCGATTGAATATCGTCAGGACTTTGCGTTGATGCCCACACTTCGCATGCACCATCTTGTACAGACACCACACTGGCGTTTGGCTCCATTGGAGCATGTACAAGATGACCTTCGGTGTAAGTTGCAGAAACTTTGTGCGCAGCATTGGCAAATGCAGACTCTACATCGCCGCGCTCAGTAATTTTGTTAGCAGGCTTTTCAACGTTTTCAACCAACATCTTCATGTAATCAGAAGTATTGTAGCTGCCGTGCTCACCTCTATCCCACTCTACTTTAAGTTTTTCAACGCCTTGCTGTGCAGACCACGAATTATTCGCAACTACAGCTACACCACCTAAAGAGCCAAATGGCACTTTCATCGGTGCAATTTCAACAACCGCGGTAACACCTTGCACTTTCATAGCTTCGGTTTTGTCTACCGACTTAAGTGTGCCGCCCATTACAGGGCAGTGAACAATAGCCGCATACTGCATACCGTCAACCTTGGTATCTACACCGTACTGGCGTTTACCTTGAATCACCAAGGAAACGTCATGACGAGGTAAATGCGACCCAATGTAACGAAAGTCACTTTTGGCTTTAAGGGTTGGATTTTCTGGTGTTGGCATAGTTGCCGCTACACTGGCGAGCTCGCCATAGCTTAATTTTTGCTGATTGGTTTTATTGATAACAAAATGATTTTCAGCGTAGCAATTATCAGGGCTCGTCGCCCACACTTTGGCAGCCGCCGCCACCAGCATTTCTCTTGCTACGGCGCCCGCTTTTCGCATGGGCTCGTACATGGTGCGAATACTCGCCGAGCCGCCTGTGGCCTGGCTACCGTATTTGTCTTGATCGCCTTCAGCTTGTTCCACCGTCACTCTTGACCAATCCGCTTCCATTTCATCAGCAACCACTGACGGTAATGCAGTACTTATGCCCTGGCCCATTTCACAGCGACCGCAATAAATAAGTACGCTGCCATCTTTTTGCAGGTGAATAAAAGCATTAGGGTTAAATTCTGCAGCCTGCTTCGCTGAAGATGCATTGGCGCTAGCATTTAGTGAGATCCCCACCACGAGGCCACACGAACCAACGGCAGTGGCCTTGAGAAACTGTCGTCTATTTAGCGTCAACGATAAAGGTTTTACGGTGAATGATTGTTCTTGTTTTTCCCGTTGTGCAACAAGTAAGCTTTCGATATCAGCGCGCATTATGAAACCTCCTTGGCCAAATCGTAATTAGCCAACTCGGTAGCGGCAATATTTATCGCTTTTTTAATGCGTTGATAAGTACCACAGCGACAAATATTACCTTGCATGGCATCATCAATTTCTTTCTCTGTAGGCGATACATTTTTAGACAGCAAACTGGCAGCGTTCATAATCTGCCCTGCTTGACAATAACCGCATTGGGGTACTCCTACTTCTAGCCATGCCTTTTGAAGCGGATGAGACGCATCTTCTGACAAGCCTTCAATAGTCGTCACCTTGCGCCCAGCCAAGGCTGTAACAGGCATAACACATGCGCGGGTAGCTTGGCCGTCCACATGCACTGTACACGCACCACACAAGCCTTTTCCGCAACCGAATTTAGTGCCAGTAAATGCCAGCCTATCCCTTAAGAACCACAAAAGTGGCATATTTTCTGGTACATCGATGGGATACTCTTTCCCGTTGACGAAAATGGTTTTACTCATGCCTGTTCCCTATTTACTTATTATTTTTTCTGTCTAATACCAAACTACATAGGAGCCTACTCTCTCAGATTGAGTAAGCATCTATACGGATTGGTATAATGGGCGCTAATAGACCTTTTATGTACATTGTTTTATAAAAGGTCGCCGACCAAACGCTTGTAATGATATTGTTAACTTAGACAAGTTACTGTTTGAAGACAATGCGCTTTATCGGCAAGACAGGTTGTTTGACCTTATGAATTGTAAGGTGATATTTCCACGTAAAACGAAAACTAATTGAAGCGAGAAAGTGATAAGAGAAGTTTGGGTGAGCCTTCCACCTAGATCCCACCTAGATCATTTATCTAGATGGAATGCTTAGTGGAATTGGAATGGCAGTGAACTTAAACGCTGAAGCTCGCCCCACAACCACAGGTTGTTGTAGCATTAGGGTTTTGCACAAGGAAACGAGAACCTTCTAACCCATCTACATAATCTACAACGCCGCCCACCAAATATTGTAGGCTCATTGGATCTACCACCAATGTGACACTGTCTTTCTCAATGGTCATGTCACCCTCATTCACTTTTTCATCGAATGTAAAACCGTACTGAAACCCAGAACAACCACCACCGGTTACGTAAACGCGTAATTTCAAATCCGGATTTTCTTCTTCTGTAACAAGGGTTTTCACTTTCGCTGCTGCCGCGTCAGAAAACTCAATTGGCAACGCCATTTCTACAGACATACCCACCTCTTAACAATTACTGTGCATTTAAGCACACACTATGCGAACAATTATCTAATACTTGAGTATTTTCATCAACTATTGGGGTGAAACTTAACGAAACAAGGTTTAGCAAAAAATACTCCTCATCAAATTTATTGCATTTCAGGTTAATACACTGGTAGCGTTACCAAAGTGATTTGTATGCATGCAACACACTGTGAATGCCATTACAAGGACGACACACATATGCAACCCCGCGAAGAACAATCTACACCGCTCGTACTACCCGAAAGCTTTGGCGAGTCACGATTTAAAGACAAAGACGCCTATAAAAATGCGCTTACCGTATGCCAAGAGCAGCTTTTTCATGTGCAACAAGCGTACTTCCATCAAAAACGCAGGGCGTTAATTGTCTTTGAAGGCTGGGATGCTTCGGGTAAAGGCGGTGCTATTCGACGCATTACCGAAAAACTTGACCCCCGTGGGGTTAGCGTATTTCCCGTCGCAAAGCCCGCTAAAGAAGAGCAAGATAAGCATTTTCTGTTTCGCTTTTGGCAGCATGTGCCCGCACCGGGAACACTTAAAATATTTGACCGTTCACATTATGGACGAGTACTTGTTGAACGGGTAGATGAATTGGCCTCCCAAGAGGCGTGGCAGCGCAGTTATACAGAAATTAACGAATTTGAGCGTACCTTAAGCGATAACGGAGTGCGTATCATTAAATTGTTCATGCACATTTCGTCAGATGAACAACGACAACGTTTTAAAGAACGGTTACATAACCCTTTTAAGCGCTGGAAACTTACCGAAGAAGATTTACACAACCGCCAACAGCGCTCCGCTTATATAAACGCTGTAAATGATATGTTCAGTAAAACTGATACTGAGTATGCCCCTTGGCGTATAATTAATGGCGAGTACAAGTGGCAAGCAAGAATAGATGTGCTAGAAACCGTTATTGCGGCCCTTAGCGAGGGCGTGGATATCACGCCCCCACCATTGGATGAAAAACTGATTGAACTTGCTTCTGCTCAATTGGACTTATAACTTGCCCTTTTGTACAAACGCTTAGAAACCTAACCAACACTGACGAAGCTAGAAGCGGAGTGTTTCTGGCGCACACCATTACCCGAGCGCCGAGGCGAGGTATATACGGCTACAGTATTTTTACCTAGTGCTTTAGCTGCGTACAAAGCCTCATCAGCGGCTTTCAGTAACTCAACAAATTTCAATGAAGCTTTATTTTCTGATGAAGAAACGCCGACACTAACAGTCACGCGACCAAAGTCAGAATGCTTGTGCCGAATCAGCAAGCGTTCAACTGCGCGCGTCATGTGATGTGCAAGCTGTAACGCTTCTTTTTGTTTTGTCTTTGGCAAAAGAACAAGAAACTCTTCACCGCCAAATCGAAGTACATAATCAGAAGGCCTTTTGACAATGCCACTTAATGTCTTCGCAACAGCCTTTAGTACTTTGTCGCCATCTAGATGACCATAAGCATCATTGAATTTCTTAAAGTCATCAACATCAATCATCATTACCGACAAACAAGCCTGTTCACGACTGAGCTGGCGAACAATTCGGGGCAAACTTTGTACAAGAAACTGCCTATTGTACAAAGAAGTCAATGAATCCTTACATGCCAAACTTTCTAAATAAATTTCTCTAGATTTTACTTCTATTTGATGTTGCAAGCGCATTTTCAACACTTCAGCTTTTATCGGCTTAGATACAAAATCCGCGGCCCCCGCCATCCAGCACTTTCGTTGTAACTCACAATCTTCATTGCCTGTAAAAAAAACAATAGGGATATGCTTTAATTCGTCATATTGCTGTATGGCTTGGCAGGTTTTTAGACCATCGAATTCAGGCATGTGGTAATCCATTAATATAACATCAGGGCTTCCATGTTGTTTGCAAAACTCAATAGCTTTACGTCCGTTATCGACATAATGGCAGTCAAACTCTTTGTTCAACATACCCATGATGGTTGCCCTTACTAATGCATCATCATCAACAATAAGCACACTGCTTTTTTTCGCTATCGTGTTTACATTCATAGCTGCCACCCTTTTTTATAGTTTGTCTTCGATTGGGTAAGCACACTGTTAAGAGGCAACCCGTTCATCAAGCCGAAAAGTCGCAATGAAAAGAAAGCTGATAACTTCGAATTATCCGTATTTTCGTTGACCTTCATCTGATGATGTACGTGAATATTTGGGCTATATAGAACTTCACTGCGCTCAAGTATTTTTAGTAAAAAATCCCGCTGAGCATCAATTCCATTTCCAATAGGAAAGCCGCCCAATTTTTCAAAACGCGCCTTGCTGATTAACATGGAAGAGATAACAAAAGGTAAATCGTTGCGCTTATTTGCATCGTAGAAACTGGATAGTAAAAAGCCATTTGGGTTTGCAGAAGGTAGCCTTATCTTAGCATCTGCTGGATTTTGATGGCTGTCGACAAACTGATATCTACTGGCAAAAATGTTTAAATGTGGATGTTGCTGCTCTAACTTTTTCATTTCAAGGGTAAAGAAGGGTAACCATGTATCAGCAGGGTCTAAAAAAGCAACATGAGCATTCCTTGCACTTGCTACGCCTTTATTGAGCGCAGCTGCAACGCCAAGCCCAGGCTGCTCTATCAGTTTTAGGTTGTAACAAGAATAGCTCTGAATAAATTCAAGGCTTCCATCAGTAGAGCCATCATCAACAACGATGATTTCATCGACTTTTTCGTACTGGTTGAGAACACTATTTAATGCGCGCTCAATAGAATCAATATGATCATGTAGGGGGATAACGACTGATAACTTATTCATAATGCTAACTTCCCATTTTGATATCAACTTCTTTGATAACCGGAAACAGCAAGTAGCAAGCCAAAAATAAAAATCAAAATAAAAACAACACCTTAAATTTCTTTCCATTAATTTCAGGCTGTTGAGCGATCAAATATTCTCAATTTGCAATATACAGTGAGTCGCAAATCGCAAATTGTCTTTTTTTTAAAAAATACCGATAGAAAAAGCATTAATAAAAAGAACTTATGAAACGCAATGACAATAATGACTCAATGGTGCTTTAAAAAACCTATTGGCCCTAGAGCGTGTCGTTCTTTGCGGTACACTTTGCTGAAAAAACGTACTGCAAAGGTCAGCTTTCTCTGGCTATGTACTTAAAACGTAGCCTGTTTCAATATGCTATATGCAATATAGCCAAAGAGCTTATACCAGTCCGCACAGATAATTATCCACTCAGCGAGAGTTAAAATGTTCGTAATCGCGGCGTGTTACCGCAGGTATAGTGATTCTACAAAAGGAGGATTGAAAGAGATTTGTCGTTGTAAACCTTTGCTCATAGCAACTCAATAATAAAAGCGAGACTACGAGCAAAGTAAAGAAATACATGCTCATAACAAGGGCATGTACCGTTAATAAGCCCCTTTTGCCATTAGCACTGCAGGTACAGTGGCAACTAATATTTTCATATCAAAATACCAGCTTTGGTTCGCAATATAGGTTTTATCTAATTCAAGCTGCTCCTCAAAAGTGGTATCAGCCCTTCCTGACACCTGCCATAGACCAGTCAATCCGGGCTTGCAGTGTAGACGAACGAGCGTATCGCTGCTGTACTGCACATATTCCGTAGTAAGGTGAGGACGTGGACCCACTAACGCCATATCTCCCTTAAGAACATTGAATAACTGAGGTAACTCATCAATAGAGAGTTTTCTGATAATTCTGCCTATCTTCGTAATACGAGGATCACTGTACATTTTTTGACAAATCCCCTCCCTGTCACTCTTCATTTTTTCGGCTTCTCGCCACTGTTCTGAACCGGGTAGATACATAGATCGGAACTTATAACATTTAAATTGCCTTCCGTGCTCACCCACTCTCAATTGAGAAAATATAATTGGTCCCTTACTTTCTAACTTGATACAAACTCCAAGTATTAAAAGAAACGGGGATAATGCCAGCAATCCAGCCAATGCAAAAAACTTTTGCATAAACATGGGTAGACCTTTGTGATTTGTCACATTTGTGGTGTATTTCTTTGACAAATAGTTCATAGCCTTGCTCCTTAGAACATTCTGATATCGGTAAATCATTAACTAGAAACCGGTACTTATATTCTCTACTTAAAAATTCCCCCTAAGGGGCATACCGAGTACTTTCAGTGAGAGCAGCAAGAAGCTTACCAACATAATTTATCAATATTTTCAAACACTTAAAAACACAAAGTGGCTAATCCTTAGCATTTTAAAAACCGGTTTTCAAAATAGGAATTTGTCGTGTGAATTTTTTATGATGAAGTGCTTGTTGAACCAGAGCGTGTTGACCTTTTCGGTACACTTCTTGTTCATTCCAAGCGAGTTTCAGGCAGCAGAATTAACACTCTTTAGGAAGACCTAAACCAGTCGTACAGCCCCAGTGAAAAACCTTGAAAAATGTCGATACCCAACCACGATTTTAATAGGTAAATAATCACCACGCCTAATAATGAAAGTAGCATGAAAGTAAGTGTTATAATTAGCAACAATGTCCCCGCGGCAATAGATTTTTCTTTCGCCGTTAGCGTACGCCTGTTTCTACCGGTTAATAGAACCACGTAGAAACTCCATGGAACGAACGGAAGTTTTATGGTTGCCCTTAAATCAACACTATGGAGCCGACCGCCACGTAACCCAACCACTCTTCCTAGGGCCATAAGTTGCTCGACAGAAAAGCTCTCAGCAATGTGAGGCTCCATACGTTGTAACAGGCTTCTCACTGCGGGATCGTGCATTGGATGAGAGGTTTCATTGCTTTTTGACATTTATCTCACTTCTCACTAATACATATTACATGCTAATCCACGCATTCTCAGCCTCAGCATTTGAATTACCATTGCTGAATTTTTCTGTACAAAGTCGATGGGCTGACACCTAATGCATTAGCAGCTTTCACAACGTTGTCTTCAAAATAGGTTATTGCGTCTTCAATCGCTTTTCGCTCTATGTCGGCTAAGGTTTTAATAACACCATCTTCTTGCAAGGCTGCCACCTGCTCAATAGTTTCATTCGGACACACCCCAGTAGTGGTAGAGACTGGCGCAGATGTTAGAGGTATATTTCCCGTTTGATTTGCAGGAACAGATGCTTGTATCAATTCATCTTGAATAGGTAATTGAGATGACAGCATACTAGCGGTAAGTAAAGGCCCTTCGTTCATTACAACACAACTGTGGATCAAGTTTTGAAGTTGACGTACATTGCCCGGCCAAGAGAATTTGCGCAGCAGTAGTTTAGCGTCATCAGAAAAACCTGAAAAAATCTTATTCTCTTCAGACATAAAGGCATGCAAGAAATGATTTGCCAACAATAGGACATCGTCCCCTCTTTCTCTTAAAGGAGGTAAATGCAACGCAATCACGTTTAATCGATAAAATAAATCTTCACGCAGATGCCCGCTTTTTATCGCATCCAAAGGATTACGATTAGTTGCAGCAACAAACCTGACATTTACTTTTTCAAGTTTGCCAGACCCCACACGCTGAAAGGTGCCCGTTTGAATAAAACGCAGGATCTTGGCCTGTAAACTCATATCCATTTCACCGAGTTCATCCAGAAATAACGTACCGTTATCCGCTTGTGTTGCCGCGCCATCTCTATTCGATATCGCTCCAGAAAATGCGCCTTTCACGTGGCCAAATATTTCAGACTCCATAAGTTCCGAGGGAATAGCAGCACAGTTGAGCGCAACAAAGTTACCTCCTTTGCGCTTGCTAAGATTATGAATGGCATTGGCAGCAACTTCTTTCCCTACACCGCTCTCGCCAGTAATAAATACTGAAGCTTGGCTAGGCGCAGCCTTTTGTATCACCGAATAAACATTTTTTAACGCACCTGATTCGCCAATAAATCCTTCAACTGCGCGCTTTATCCTCGACTCAGCCTTTTGCAACGCAACTTTAAGTACACTGCGTTCAATCAGGGTTTTGCGCATGGTAACTGCCTGTCCAATCACCATTTCTAAGCGTCTGTCATTCCATGGTTTTTTCAAATAGCTCCACACTTTCGCTTCGTTAATAGCATCTAGTACCTGCTCAGCGTCACCGTGTGCAGTCAACATTATCCGAATGGTTTCTGGAGCAATTTGTATTAAACGCTTCAAGAACTCGGTGCCATTCATACCTGGCATGCTAAGATCACTGATTACAATGTCGTATACTTTGTCTTGGCACTTTTCCAGGCCTTCCTCTCCACTGCTGGCAGTATCAATGTTGGCAACTAACAAACAATCAAGGGTTCGCTTCAGCGCTCTTTGAACTGCAGCATCATCATCAACGAGCAATATATCTAAAGTTTCACTCATTGAATTACCCCCATGTTTTGTTTCTCACTCGCTTTGGGAAGCAATATAGAAAAACACGTTCCCACATTTTCAGTAGACTCAACCTTCAAGACACCATCATGTGCATCTATAATGCTTTTTGAAATTGCAAGTCCCAGCCCTGTCCCTTCCCCTACCCCCTTCGTGGTATAAAAGGGTGAAAATATTTTCTCTAGATTCTCTTTGGGAATGCCTATACCACTGTCTTTTACCTCAATAGAAAACGCATAATTTTCATCTTTCACAGCCATACTTACATCACCGTGGTTCTCTGTTGCATGCAAAGCATTTATCACAATGTTTAATAAGACTTGCTCAATCTCTCGGCTATTGGCATTGACTAATGCTGGACTCTCTAACGTCTGAACAGAAACATCTTTTGTGTATTTTTTACTAAATGCGGCAACCTTAAGTACATCTTTAACCACTTTATTTAAGTCAATCACCGTATGCTCATCCACACTGCTGTGGACAAATGTTCTTAAGCTGTCGCTAATTTTACTGAGCCTATCTATGCCCTCTGTATTATCTTGTAGAACCTCGATAATGGTCTCTTCAAGTTTGAGCAAGTGGTTTGATTCCACCAATTTGGCAAAGACAGAACCGTCAAGTGCAACGACAAGTTTCTTCAACCCTTCGATTGCCGGGACTAACGCTCTTTTAAGGTATTTATTATTTGCAGAAATAAAGGCTAATGGATTATTTATTTCGTGCGCGACACCACTGGCCAATACCCCTAGCGATGCCATCCTATCGGTTACCACTAACTGCTTACGCGCTGTTGAAAGCTGACCTTTAAGGTCATCAATCACTTTCATTTCTAATTTTCTAAGCTTATCGTTGTTGAGCTTATCTAGACTGTGCCTTAGCTGAGCAATATGGGCATCCAGCGCGTGAAGTTTCTCTTCATCGATGAGCTCAGAATCAATTAGCATAACCAACCAACCATCGACATTCTCAGCATAATGAAAGTTACAATACACTAACCAGCTTGGTTCTCTGCCATTATTTGATGGTATGAATTCCTGAATACACCATGCTGACAATAGGTGTGTGGTAGACAGTGGTAATACGTTAGTGACATCCAGCTGACTAACTCTGTTTTCTTTGTTTCTTATTATGGTCGGCGTGGAAGTGAGGTTGCCATCTTTACTTAAAAAACACGCAGCGTAACTAGCGTCGGTGAATGTTGCGCATAGCTCTAGCAGTGACTCTACCAATGTTAAGTGACTCTCAGCGCTGGTTGACTCTTCCGTAGATTTAACGAAAAACTCTATCTCCAGCTGCTTTTCTTCAACCGTTGCCACGGCCTTTCTGAGAGTTTCATTGGCAAGAAATGCTTGTTGTGAATAATCATCAAGCATTCGCTCAGCAAGTTTTCGCGCCTTCGTTTCTCGATTAAGGCGTCTTTTAAGAAGTGCTATCTCTTGCTCATACTGTCGCTTCACTCAAGTCACCCAACATGACCATACGATAATACTTAGAGTTTAGAAGAGAATGGAAGTTTGTATATACTTCTTACGTATAACGTTAAATATACGCAGTTTATGAACAATTCCACCATGATTTGGCCACATAGATGCAATTAGAAGGAGTCGCAGGAAGAGACAATACAGTGAAAGTGACTTCCACTGTATTGTTTGTGAAGAGCAGTTATTGGATTACTGCCGGTCAGGTAGCGTAACGTTTAGCTCTAGTACACTGCAATCGTCGTTATTGTCCAATTGAACCGACACCTGATCATCAGCAATCGTTACATATTTGCGAATAACCTGAATAATCTCTTGCTGCATCATAGGTAGATAATCAGGCTCAGAACGCTTTTTTCGTTCGTGGGCCACGATAATTTGCAAACGCTCTTTTGCTACAGCAGCAGAACTTGCTTTTTGCTTCTTCTTGAGCAAATCAAAAATTCCCATTATTTCCCTCCTAACAAGCGTTTGAAGAACCCTTTCTTCTCCGCTTCCAAGAAACGATGTTCCACAGTCTCGCCCAACAAGCGTTTTACTGCATCAGAATATGCTTGGCCAGCGCTTGCTTCTTGGTCAAGAATAACAGGTAGGCCTTGGTTTGACGCTTTTAGCACCGCTTCTGACTCAGGAATAACACCCAAAAGCGGTATGGCTAAAATTTCTTCCACGTCTGCCACGCTTAACATTTCCGCGCTTTCTACACGTGATGGGTTATATCGAGTTAACAATAAATGTTCTTTAACTGACTCGCCCTTCTCTGCCTTCATTGACTTGCTTTGTAGAATACCCAATATACGGTCTGAGTCGCGCACTGACGATACTTCTGGGTTCGTCACAACAATGGCCTCATCGGCGAAATACAGTGCCATTTGTGCACCTTGCTCGATACCTGCAGGAGAGTCACAAATGATAAAGTCAAAGTCCTTCTTCAGTTCATCAAGTACAGCTTGAACACCATCAACAGTTAATGCGTCTTTGTCACGGGTTTGAGAAGCAGGCAGAATAAACAACTTGTCGTTGCGTTTATCTTTTATAAGCGCTTGTTTTAACGTTGCTTCTTTATTGATTACGTTTACAAAATCATAAACTACGCGACGTTCACAGCCCATGATCAAATCTAAATTTCTAAGGCCTACATCGAAATCGATTACCACCGTTTTGTGCCCAGCTAACGCAAGGCCTGTACTAATTGCTGCACTTGATGTGGTTTTACCCACTCCACCTTTTCCTGACGTAACAACGATAATTTTTGCCATTAATTTTTTCCTAAATTTTCTACACTACGCCTACGATAGACTGAGTTATTAGAGCGTACTGGCTTATCCTGCACACTTTTTATTTAATCGTTTATACCAGTGGTACTATGCGTAATGTGTCTTCTAAATATATTTGTGCTGGTTTTTTCCAGCATTCGCTTTTAATTGCGTCGTGCAGAATAAATTGCCCGGCAATTGAGATAAGTTCAGCATCAAGCGACTGACAAAATACCCGCGCATTGGTATTGCCTTTAACGCCAGCTAACGCTCTCCCCCTTAGTGTTCCATAAACATGGATATTGCCATCGGCTAGTAGCTCTGCGCCCTCGCTGACAGATGCGGTAATCACTAAATCACTACCTTCCGCGTAAACTTGTTGACCAGAGCGCACAGGGCGGGAAATAACCTTGGCGGGTTTCAACTCTCGAGTCGGTATTATCTGTACTTTATCGGCAGAGGAATGCGGCGTTTCTTTCTTGCTATCAGACTGCTCGCTTTCATTACTTTGCGTTTGCTCGCGGGATGTAGTGTCGTTGTGTTGCGATTTCAATACACTATCAGTAAATTTACTTTGGCTAACGTCAGCTAAGCCCAGTTCATTAATAACGGGTTTTAGCTCTCCAACTTCTCCCTTAACAGCCATCGGCTGCAACTGTAATTTTCTGCAAAGCGCAACCAGAGCAGTAAATTCAGAGTCAGACATTGGCTTTAGAAGATGTAAGATTAGCGAAGACCGAGTAAAAAAGTGTGGTGCGGTAGCGAGCTTTTGCGCAAGCTGTGACTCAAATTCATTGGGTTTAAAATCTACTACTTCAAGTACAATACTGGTCAGTGTTGTACCTTTCATGCGAAAGCACGTTTCTGTCATCTGTTCTTCCCGAAAAGGCCTAAAAACTTAAACAAAGCCTATATACACGGCATCTTTCAGCCACTTTAAGCGCCACTGTATCAAAATTCCCCTTTACAGCAACTATTAAGCATAACTAAGTGCGTAATTAAACGAAGAACTAAGCGAAGAGCATGCCAATACAAGGTATTTTTGAGTTAACCTTACTCCAAACCAGTATTTAGTACATCATGCCAAGGAAAAGCCACGTCATATGCACTTTTGCGTGTTTTGTATTGATAAACCGTTGTAGAAAACGCAATGTCTTGAGGGGTAAAATTTTGAGGCAACGAGAGTTCGACGGTAACTGCTTGAAAAAACCGAAAGCGATACTTGATATCTTCTAATTCCAATTCATCGTTGCTTGAGTGCAAAGTAACAGACTTACCTTCGATTTGGCCCTTAATTGCTACAGACAGATTGCCATTAATCACGGCTTTTTGCTCGCGAGATTGCAGCAATACCATTCGCAGTTGATAGCGGTTTTGGTCAAGTGCAGATAATTCAACACCTTCAATGGCGAGTATTTCTTCCGATTTTTCGGGTGCCACAACGCGCTCGTAAAAGGTCAATAACTCTTGTTGCGCATCGAATTCCTTTCGTTGCTCAGCCAACTTTTTCACTAACTCTTGGGTTTCCCCTTTGGCCAACACTAACGCCACCTCTAATTGGTTAACTTGGGTGATTAGCGCATTGTTCTCATCAGATAAAATGGCAATAGATTCTTTGTGCGCTTGTAATTGGCGACTTTGCCCTTCATCCACAATACGCGCTAATTTATAACCAAAACCAACCATGACTAACATGATGAAGGCTACAAGTATTGACCACTTGTGATTTCCCAATTGTTTTTTTATTTGATCCGCTGTCATTGTTAATACTTCAAAATAAACCAATGTCTATCAATTCAAGGAAAGTGATAGACAACAAAGAACTGCAGTTGTTTTCAACGTTTTGGAATGCTTTTCAACTTCGAGAAAAAAGTCATCGATGTAAATACGCTAAACATTATGAAATTTAAGTGTTTATGGTAAGCTTTCCGATACGTCACCACTACTGTATCACATCATGCGCTTGCAGGCTTTAAGAGAGGAAGTAGCTCACCCACGCACATCAGTGCAATTGTGTTTATTGGGCATCGTCGGCGGTACCTGCGCTGCATTGATCATCATACTCTTTCGTTTGTGTGTGGAATGGTTACAAGTCACCGGTATAACAACGCTTCAATCTTTGCTCCCCCAAGAGTGGCTAGTTTGGTTGGTGCTACCTTCACTTAGTGTGGGGCTTATACTATTCGTCGCGTTTTTAACTGGCTTTAAACACTACCGGCTCGGTATTCCCTTTGTAATACATCGCGTTAAGTACTACTACGGTCATATTCCTTTTCGCACGACAATAAACCAATTTTTTGGCGGTATGCTTGCGCTAGCGGGCGGTTTTGTTGTTGGCCGCGAAGGCCCCTCTGTTCATTTAGGCGCTTCTGGCAGCAGCTTTTTAGGCCAATGGCTAAGACTACCCTATAACAGTATTCGTATTTTAGCTGGTTGTGGAATTGCAGCAGGTATATCAGCCTCTTTCAATACGCCCTTTGCGGCCGTTATCTTCGTTATGGAAGTAGTGCTACGGGAATATAAAATCCATATTTTCGTTCCTATCATGCTAGCCGCAGCCTGTGGCTCTGTGCTCACACGCATTGTGTTTGGTGAAGTGAACGAACTGTCATTTTTATCTTTTAATGCATTTAGCCAGTGGATGTACTTTTACTTGGTTCTCCTTGGCATACTATTGGGTATGTTGGCGGTGCTTTTTAACAGTCAACTGATGCGGGTTATGACCTGGTTTCGCCCCGTCTCTATGGTGTGGCGTTTAATCTTAGCGGCGGCAATTACTGGGGTTATTGGCATGTTTATCCCTGAGGCGCTTGGGGCAAGTTTTGTCGATGTAGAGCATTTATTTGACAGTTCTCCTGGTACATTGCTTCTCGTATCTACCTTAGTGTTCAAAGTTGTACTGGCTGTATTTGCAATTGGTTTGGGGATCCCCGGCGGTATCATTGGCCCAGTAATGGTAATTGGTATGCTGGCAGGTGCGGTACTTTTACTGCCGCTGACTTACTTCATAGACATACCTAATTTCACGAGTAGTTTTGCGCTACTTGGTATAGCTGGCATGTTAACAGCGGTACTCCATGCGCCACTGGCGGCTTTATCTGCTGTTATGGAGTTGTCTTACAGCCCACAAATCATACTACCCGCTATGCTTGTTATCGTGCCTGCTTATGTTACCTCAACACAGTTTTTTGGTAACCGCTCCATCTTTATTCGGCAACTCGACTATCAAAATTTGCCTTACGCGATTTCTTCCATCCGCGAAGCGCTTGAAAAAACAGGTGTTCTCGCTGCAATGAATACCGAATACAAGTTATTCCATGATGCGCCAGAAAAAGCCTTGTCTGATTTTTTAGAGAAAAACCCGACAACAATTGTTGTCCAGCAATCAAAATTTGAAATAGATGTGCAGTATAAACTGGTCCAATACAATGTGAGTCTAGATCACGACTCAACTGCACTGAGTTATTACGATATGGAGGGGATTAACGCCCAGTCTACCCTTCATGAGGTGTATGAGCACCTTAAGAATACACGTTCAGGCGCAGTTTATATTTACGATCAGGAGCTTAACGATATTATTGGCGTGATTACGTGGAATATCCTTCAAAGCTTCTTACAAAAGGCACAATATTAATATGTACATTTTATGGTTTAAGGCACTTCACATCTTTTTCATGCTTGCGTGGATGGCGGGAATTTTTTATCTGCCGCGCTTGTTTGTCTATCATGCCTCAACGACATCTCAGGTTGTCAAAGATGAATTTAAAGTCATGGAGCGCCGTTTGTGGCTTTTCGTTACACCTTTTGCGTTATTAACGCTGGTATTTGGCATTGCGCTCATCGTGAGTTATGGCGCAACCTGGTTCAAAATGTCGGCCTGGCTACACATTAAATTACTACTTTTACTTGCGGTTTACGGATATCACTTCTATTTATTTAAATTACTGAAGCAATTTGCTCGTGATGAAAACAGGCATACACCACGCTTTTATCGCATTTTGAATGAAGCGCCTGTGTTACTCATTCTTGCCATTGTGTGCTTAGCAGTAGTGAAGCCTTTGTAAAAAAAGAAGTCAAAAAATATCCTATGCTGATTTAGCAAAGAAGGGAAAGCACAAATTTTGCTGCAGGTTTTGTTATAGCTCTTGCTTTAAGCAGAGCTATAAATGTGGATGTAGCTCATTAATAAACGCCGAGCTTAGAGGTATTGATCGGGATCCAATACTCAACGATAAAGGAATACACATGGATGATACAAGTCAGCATTTAAAACATTTGCTCAAGCAAACAGATATTGCCTTCAAAGCATTGATGAATGATCCAGGCTCATTAAACCTAAATGAACAATATGAACAGGCAAAACACGAGCTCGATTGCTATACCGCTTCTCTTAAACATGCAATAACTGCCCGTCATCAGAATAGACAGCATAAGCGCTAATGCTTATGCACTAGATCATTAGTGTATGCTGATGTAGACGTTACTTTAACTGCTTCTACTACTGTGGGGCTTTTGCGAAGGTTTCAAATTGGTTGGGCAACGCCGCTGCCAATTCACCAGCAAGCGTTGTGTACTCAACTAGAATAGCCGGTAGTTGTTTGATAAGACTGGTAATATTTTCTTGCAACATTTGAGCTTTCGTTGCGCTTCGACTACTCATGGCTAAGTCGACATTCGCCAGCGTAGAAAAAAGCCGAAGACACCGAGTTAGCCTTATTTCTGGCGATTCGCTAGCTGAAACCTCGTTTGCTTTATTAGTTTTTTCGATAAATGTTCCCACGCGTTTTGCCAAACGGGCTCGACCTGTTTGTGTACTTGAAGTAAGCCATTTAACCACTGCACTAAATCTGGACAAGGACGAAAACCTGATGCTGATTCTACAGGAACAAGAATTTCATCAGATAGAGCGCAGCCACCTTTGCGCATAAAATCTAAATGCTCTCGTAAACCATTCATTAATGCATCGGCCAGTTTATCTACGTCCTTATCAACGAGGTGGCTTGCGCTATTTTGAACGAGCCAGGGCATCCATTGTTCTGGCATTGGGATTTCGGGGGAAGCAGCCACCGCGAAAATCATTCCGTCAATTTGTGACACCGATGGGAGCACATCCTTAAACGTTGCATTCTCTAGTGCTTTGTTAATGATGTCTATGGGCAACGTTTGGGTCATTACTATGTCCTATTTAATCTCTGCCTTCTATGGGCTGTCATTTATAAGCTGGCATTTTTACGCTTTTTATTTGATTTCGCCAACCATCTTAAGAGTGAGTTGCACTCTCTCCAACCTATTGTCATCATAGCAAAAGTTAACTAAGAGTCGTTGCAATGGCAAAAGATAAATCAGGATTTATTATCGCGGCCGCCTTTATCGGCCCCGGAACCGTTACTACCGCAAGTTTGGCCGGAGCAAACTTTGGTTTCCACCTTGTATGGGCATTATTATTTTCCATATTTGCCACTATTGTATTGCAAGACATGGCAGCACGGCTTGGCGTCGCCAGTGGTCAAGGGTTAGCCAATGCGATGAGAAGCATGACAGGAAAGCCTTGGCTAAAGAACGTTTTTATCTTATTAATTATTAGCGCTATTGGTATAGGTAATGCAGCCTACGAGTCGGGTAATTTAACCGGTGCAGCTATCGGGCTTGATTCGTTTATCAGTATTGGTATTGGCCCTTGGGCAAGCATTCTAGGCGCTCTAGCGATAGCGTTATTGTGGTCAGGTAGCTACAAATGGATTGAAACTGTCCTTGTCTATTTGGTGTTTATAATGGCTGGCGTATTTTTCGTCACTTTATTAGTGGCAAAGCCCGACATAGCCGCCATGTTCGCTCAGCTTACATCACCAATACTCAGTATCGATACCATTACAACAGTACTTGCATTAATTGGCACCACCATAGTGCCGTACAACCTATTTTTACACGCCAGCCTAGTGGCAAATGCCTCAAAAGGACAAGACAAGCACCATGCCGTCCAAGCTTGTCGAAACCAATCTGCCAAAGCCATAAGTATGGGAGGTCTGATAACGCTTATTATTATGGCAACAGCCATGATGGCTTTCTTCAATCAAGCCGCCACCATAAACGCATCCAACATGGGTGAACAGCTTAAACCTGTATTAGGTGAGCAAGCGCAATGGTTTTTTGCGTTAGGTTTGTTCGCCGCAGGCTTAACAAGTGCTATTACCGCTCCCCTTGCGGCCGCATACGCCGTAACCGGTTCATTAGGCTTGTCAGATAATATGCAAAGTAAACCTTTTAAAACTGTGTGGTTGGCTATTATTTTGGTTGGGGTGAGTGTTGCTGCATTAGGGTTTAAACCTCTTCCCGCTATCCTATTTGCACAGGCTACTAATGCACTACTGCTGCCTATCATTGCCATTTTCCTTATGGTGGTAATGAATAAAAGTAGCGCGCTAGGCGAATTCAAAAACACATGGAAAAGCAATATTGCCGGAGCCATTGTTGTGGCTACCGTTGTGGGTCTAGGTGGGTATAAGCTGTTCGGTCTTGTTAGCTAGTTTTGTGGTTTGCTCTCTCTAGAGCCTACTAGAGCGTGTTGACGGTCAATATTGCCTATCGCAAGATGTTACTGGTTCTGTTTGGTGCCCCAAATAAGCCAGTAACAGCAAAGTGAGGGGCAATATTGGCTTTTTGTATTAAGCAACAATGCGCCTAACACAAAAAGCATAGGGGCTTGAGCTGTACTATTTAGCCAGTCGTGACAAAATATCATCAAGCATGGCGCTACTGCATCCAAAGTTAATTCTAAAATGGTCTGCCTTGTGAAAGTCTACGCCGGGTGAAGGTCCCACGCCTTTTTCTTCGGCCCAATTTAGTACGTTGTCGACATTTAACCCACTTGCATCAACCCATGCTAAAAAAGTCGCATCCGCTTTCAACATATTTAAGCCTTCAATTTGATTAATTGCATTGAAAACTTTGTTTCTGTTTTCACGCAAATAACTGAGCTGAGCCTGATGCCAATCATCACATAACGTAAAAGCAGCTTCGGTTGCAGCAAGCCCTAATACCGTCACCCAAGGAACAATACCTGCGGCAGCAGAGGTAAACGCCTGACGCAGTTTGGCATTAGGTATGATAGCGAATGACGTACCTAATCCAGCTACGTTAAAGGTTTTACTGGCCGCCATTAGGGTAATGCTATTTTCTGCTAACGCGGCTTCTCTGCCAGCTGGAATATGTGATTTACCCGGCTCTAAAATCAGATCACAGTGTATTTCATCGGAACACAGGGTCACGTTGTTTTTATTACAAATAGCGGCAATTCTGTCTATTTCGCTTTGTGTTAGTACCGATCCCACCGGGTTCATTGGATTACACAAGATAAACAGTTTACATTTGGGATCGGCGGCTTCACGCTCTAACGCTTCAAAGTCGATAGTATATCTTTGAACTGTGTTTCCATTGTTATCTTGACTTGTCTCGATTACCGTGCCGATATCTACACGTTCAAGGCCGTTTAATTTTGGCGCTGCCAACAATGGCGGGTAGTTTGGTGTTTGTATGAGTACTTTATCGCCAGCCTCACAATAGGCTTTACACGCCACATTAAAAGCAGGTACTACACCTGGTGTCCACACTAGCCACGACGGGTCAATATCCCAGTTATGTTTATCTTTAAGCCAGCGAACTACGGCATTAATTGCACCTTGGTGATGGGCTGGCAAAATATACCCCATATTGCCATGTTCAATTTGTGCACTGAGAGTATCCAAAATGGGCTGAGCACAACGAAATTCCGTGTCAGCTACCCAAGCGGGAATGATGTCTTTTCCTTGGTACTTTTGCCATTTAAAAGAGTAAGTATTCTTTCTTGGTGGAGTGTTGTCGAATAGCGCGCTCACTGGATGTCCTATAACTTATTGCATTTGGACAACAGTGTAGAAGTTTACGCGTAAAGAAACTAGGTCAAAAATTCAAATGTCTATATCAAAATGAACTTAATTAGGGAATGTAGTTCTTTTCCATCAACTTGCATTATTCTTTATGAAAATCAGATCTTTGGCCTTTTGAACAAGCTCCTGCATATTAAGGGGCTTTGCCAAAAAGCCACTTACCCGCATACTTCGCGCTTTAACCACTAGCTCCTTGTTAGGATCTGCAGTAATTAGTAAAAAGGGGACATCGAGTCCCACTGAACGACAAACTTTCAACAAACTTAAACCATCGTAATCACACATAAACTGGTCGCTAATAATTAAATTCAGCGAATCATTCGATTGCTGTAAAAAGAACTCATGCGCTAATTTACTGCGACTGAAAGCATAAACGGTAGCATCAAGTTGCTTTTCCAACGTGTGAACAATTAAGTCTAATGTAATTAGATCGTCCTCAACTACGGCGACAGAAAACACCACACCCCCCTATCATGCCAAATAACATTCTGCTAGATACAGTACTCGCGGCACTATGGCTACATTACTCAAGAAACAAACACTATACTTCTAAAACAACAATTAGAGCATAGTCAGATTAGCTAACTTTCACCACCTTCTTCGTCGGTTCCTACTAGTAAGGCAATATAAGTGGCAAAAAAAATGCCAACAAATGTTGGCATTTTTTGAGCAATAAACCTAACGTCTTCGCTTATTTAGGTGCACGAGATGCACGCTTGCGGTCGTTTTCAGTAAGCAACTTCTTACGAATACGAATTGACTCAGGAGTCACTTCTACCAACTCGTCATCATCGATAAACTCTAGTGCTTGCTCAAGCGACATCTTGATTGGTGGAACCAAGGTTTGCGCTTCATCAGTACCAGATGCACGAACGTTTGTTAATTGCTTACCTTTAAGTGCGTTTACAGTAAGGTCGTTGTCACGGCTGTGAATACCAATAACCATACCTTCATATACTTCAACACCGTGACCAATGAATAAGCGGCCGCGTTCTTGTAAGTTAAATAAAGCGTTGGTTAGTGCTTTACCATTAGCGTTGGCAATAAGAACACCGTTTTTGCGCTTACCAATAACGCCACCTTTATATGGGCCGTAATGGTCAAACGTATGGTAAAGCAAGCCAGAACCTGATGTCATTGTCATAAATTCAGTTTGGAAGCCAATTAAACCACGACTTGGAATGATAAAGTCGATACGTACACGACCTTTACCATCTGGAGACATATCAGTCATTTCCGCTTTGCGGATACCTAATTGCTCCATAATTGACCCCTGATGCTGCTCTTCACAGTCAATAGTCAATGTTTCAAACGGCTCTTGTGTTTCGCCATCCACTTCTTTAAGAATTACTTCTGGACGTGATACGGCAAGCTCGTAACCTTCGCGACGCATATTCTCGATAAGAATACCCAAATGAAGCTCACCACGTCCTGATACGCGGAACTTATCAGGATCTTGTGTTTCTTCAACGCGAAGTGCAACGTTGTGTACCAATTCATCTTTCAAGCGTTCAAGGATATTACGTGATGTTACGTATTTACCTTCTTTACCTGCAAACGGAGAGGTATTAACTTGGAACGTCATGGTTACTGTAGGCTCATCTACGGAAAGTGGAGGTAGCGCTTCTACTGTATTCACGTCACAAATCGTGTCAGAAATCTTAAGTTCACCTAGACCTGTAATTGCAATAATGTCACCCGCATGAGCAGATTCAACTTCATGACGAGCAAGACCAAGGTAACCGTATACTAGACCAACTTTACCATTGCGCTTTTTGCCATCAGCGGTAACAACAGTTACTTGCTGGTTAGGCTTAACCGAACCACGCTTAACACGGCCAACACCAATAACGCCTACGTATGAGTTGTAATCAAGCTGCGAAATCTGCATCTGGAATGCACCATCGATGTCAGCATCTGGTGGAGATACTTGATCAACAATAGTTTGAAACAATGACGTCATGTCATCTTCTTTAGTATCAGCATCTAATGATGCCCAACCGTTAAGTGCAGATGCGTAAACTACTTGGAAATCCAGTTGCTCATCTGTTGCACCTAAGTTGTCGAAAAGATCGAATACTTGGTCAATTACCCAATCAGGGCGAGCACCTGGCTTGTCAATTTTGTTGATAACAACAATTGGCTTAAGGCCTTGAGCAAATGCTTTTTGAGTCACGAAGCGGGTTTGCGGCATTGGGCCTTCCTGCGCATCTACAAGGAGAAGAACAGAGTCAGCCATTGACATTACGCGCTCTACCTCACCACCGAAATCAGCGTGTCCAGGAGTATCTACGATATTAATACGGTAGTCGTTCCAGTTAATTGCTGTGTTCTTCGCAAGGATGGTAATGCCACGCTCTTTCTCGATGTCGTTCGAGTCCATTACGCGCTCTTCTTGCTCACCTCGAGTTTCAAGGGTGCCAGACTGCTGTAACAGTTTGTCTACCAGGGTTGTTTTACCGTGGTCAACGTGGGCGATGATTGCGATGTTACGCAATTTACTAATATCAGTGGTATTCATGCTTATATAGAGCCTGTATAAATCGATGCCTATTCAATTCTTAACGAACAAATATGCACTAGATTTGTTGCAAAAAAATGCAGATAGAGAAATTTGCGCGGATTGTACAGAAAAACCACGACGTTTGCGCATCTTTTTTTCATTGGTGAAAAGAAATTTTAGTTTAGCAAAAGCGAGAGCTTAATCACAACATGTTCAATAGTGAACAAAAAGCTATCCGAAGTGGCAAATGCTGATAAAGTGACCTAGTCTAAACAAGTTTAAACGTTGCACCAATCACCACACTGGTGCAATAAAGCACCAATATAGTGCAAATATATTTAAAGAAGGATAGTGTTCGTCTTGCAATGCCACAGAATACGGCAGTTATATAGATGGCATGATAATCGCTTCCACATTTTTCACTGTTGGGGTGAAGCTGATCATCCCGCATTTTTACATTAAACCTGGAGGACACGATGTCAGTAGAAAAGGCATTAGAGCTGATTAAAGAAAGTGAAGCGAAGTTTGTAGATTTACGTTTTACCGATACTAAAGGTAAAGAACAACACGTATCGATTCCTGCGAGCGTTGTTGATGAAGAATTCTTTGAAGAAGGTAAAATGTTTGATGGCTCTTCAATTGCCGGTTGGAAAGGCATTAACGAGTCAGACATGGTTCTTCTTCCAGACGCAGACAGCTGCGTAGTTGATCCTTTTGCAGAAGAAACGCAAGTTAATATTCGTTGTGATGTTTGTGAACCATCTACAATGGAAGGTTATGAGCGTGACCCACGTTCTGTTGCTCGTCGCGCAGAAGAATACCTTAAAACAACAGGTATCGGTGACACGTGTTTCTTCGGCCCAGAGCCAGAGTTTTTCCTTTTTGACGACGTGCGTTTCCACACTGACATGGCGGGCTCGTTCTACAAAATCGATTCAGCAGAAGCGAAATGGAACTCTGGAGAAGAGTTCGAAGGTGGCAACATGGCGCACCGCCCAGGCGTTAAAGGCGGTTACTTTCCAGTTCCACCTGTAGATTCAGCACACGATATCCGCGCTGCAATGTGTTTAGTTATGGAAGAGATGGGCCTTGTTATTGAAGCGCACCACCACGAAGTAGCGACCGCTGGCCAAAACGAAATTGCATGCCAATTCAACACGCTAGTGAAAAAAGCTGATGAAATTCAGATTTATAAATATGTTGTTCACAACGTAGCACATGCTTACGGTCAAACAGCAACCTTCATGCCTAAGCCACTTGTTGGTGACAACGGTTCTGGTATGCACTGCCACCAATCAATCTCTAAAGATGGCGTAAACATCTTTGCTGGTGATAAGTACGCAGGTCTGTCTGAAGAAGCATTATTCTACATTGGCGGTATCATCAAGCACGCGCGTGCTATCAACGCATTTGCTAACGCGTCAACAAACTCGTACAAGCGTCTTGTACCAGGATTTGAAGCACCAGTAATGCTTGCGTACTCTGCACGTAACCGTTCTGCGTCAATTCGTATTCCTCACGTAACTAGCGATAAAGCGCGTCGTATTGAAGTACGTTTCCCTGACCCAACAGCAAACCCTTACCTAGCGTTCAGTGCAATGCTTATGGCAGGTATCGACGGTATTAAAAACAAGATCCATCCTGGCGATGCTATGGACAAAGACTTGTATGACCTACCAGCTGAAGAAGCAGCAGAAATCCCAACTGTTGCAAGCTCGCTAGAAATGGCGCTTGAAGCACTTGATAACGACCGTGACTTCCTAACTGCTGGTGGCGTAATGACTGACGACATGATCGATGCTTACATCGACCTTAAGTCTGAAGAAGTAACGAAACTTAACATGACAACTCACCCAGTTGAGTTTGACATGTACTACAGCGTGTAATTTGCACTCTGTATAATGATTCATACGGAAGCCCGCTTTGCGGGCGTTTTTTTATGTCTGTGGTTTCACTAATATTAATGATTATGGCTCATTAAGGCGAAAGAGAAAGACTATGCGTACTGCATCAAGACAATTTTCACTTTTATTATCTACGCTTGCGTATGGTCTTGCTTCTACTTATGTATTCGCCCAAACCGTTACTCCAAAGACACCGCCTCCCCCGCCACTCGTTGTTACTGCAACCAATACGCAAACTAAAGCAAAGCCAGCCCAAATATACAAAGTCATTGCTGCTGATGGCACCATAACCTTTACCGACAAGCCTTCAGATAATGCAGAGCCAATGACATTTGATATAAAGACACAAAATGTTGTCGACTCCGCTCCTACGCCTACTATTTTACCAAAGCAAACTACCACTGAGCCTAAACGCGATTACCGAGTGACTATTCAAAGTCCAGAACCCGAAGCCACTATTCGCAACAATTTAGGGGAAATTGCCATTAAAGCGACACAATCTGGTGCATCAAAAGCATCAATCTACCGCTTGGTTTTTGATGATGCCCCATATGCTAGCAATAGCTCCGGTGTTTTTAAGCTAAATGGTATCCATCGTGGGGCACATACCTTTAAAGTTGAGCTAATTAACAATACGGGCAAGACTCTTGCATCGTCTCCTACTCAGACCCTTTACCTACATCAGGCATCGGCGTTAATTAATAACTAATAGCGTGCAACGCAAGTACCCTAGGCGCACCAACGCGGTTCAGCATAAGTTTTTAGAAAAAACTTCATTCGCCAGAATGCGTATAGCACACTACAATGCACAATTATGGTGCAGAGGAGATAAGCTCGGATGCAATCTACCGAGTTAGAAACACAGCAACTGATCAATAGTTTAAATACTGCTTTGGTGATGGTAGACAGTAAGTTGACGATTGTTTATGCCAACCATGCAGGGGAAGCACTGTTTGAAACAGGGCTTAAGCAACTTATTGGTCATCCACTACAAGACTTCTTTTTGCCTGGCACTATTGAATCGACACGACTGAAAGCCGCAATTAGAAAAGGTGAAGACTTTACTGAAAACGAAATTAAACTGGCATTTCGCGATAATCGGTATGTGTCGGCAGACCTGACAGTTACCAATTTACATATCGATAATAGTCCTCGTTTGTTGTTTGAAGTTAAGAAGATTGATCAGCAAAAGCGCATATCCAGAGAAAACCTACAAAATGCACAACACTATGCTGCGCGAGAACTCATTCGTGGCCTAGCCCATGAAATTAAAAACCCATTGGGGGGAATTCGCGGCGCTGCACAGTTGCTGGAAAAAGAGCTTAACGAAGAGCTCAAAGAATTCACGCAGATGATCATTGAGCAGTCAGATAGATTGCGCAACTTAGTTGACCGGCTACTCGGCCCTAATTCTTTGCCTCGTTTTGAATTAGGCAATGTACATCAGGCACTTGAAAAAGTGCGCAGTTTGATGCGAGTCGACTCAGAAAATCGCATTACTATTGTGCGCGATTACGACCCGAGTATTCCACCTATAATGCTCGACCCTGACATGATTCAACAGGCGGTGCTAAATATCATCAGAAATAGCGTGCAAGCGCTTATCGATAGCCAAACCCCAAACCCTGAAATTCGACTTGTTACCCGAATAGAACGGCAAATGACAATTCAAACTAAACGTCATGCGCTAGTAGCTAAAATTAAGATCATCGACAATGGACCGGGAATTCCGCCTGAAATTAAAGATACGCTTTTTTATCCTATGGTTACCAGCAAGCAAAATGGTTCTGGTTTAGGGTTATCCATTTCACAAACATTAATAAACCACCACGGGGGCAAAATAGATGTTGATAGCTACCCGGGACATACTGAATTTGTAATTTACATTCCAATAGATCGTAAGGAGACAGACGATGACGAATGAGTCGGTATGGATTGTCGATGATGACAGTTCTATTCGTTGGGTGCTGCAAAAGGCCTTGCAAGCAGCTGATATAAGTTGTTTAAGCTTTGAAAATCCTGAAGATTTGTTACTTCAACTGCAAAGCGGCCAAGCTCCGGAAGTGATTATCTCAGACATAAGAATGCCGCAAATGGACGGCATGGCATTGTTAAATGAAGTGCACGCATCACACCCTCTATTACCGGTTATTATAATGACCGCGCATAGTGACTTAGACAGTGCAGTGAATGCCTATCAAAAAGGGGCGTTTGAGTACTTACCAAAACCCTTTGATATCGACGAGGCTGTCACCTTAACGCAGCGCGCGATTGCCCATGCCAGAGAACAATCAACTGCATCGAAAGTACAGCCAGATGATACAGTGACTGAAATCATTGGTGAGGCGCCTGCAATGCAGGAAGTATTTCGTGCAATTGGGCGTCTTTCACGCTCATCAATAAGCGTGTTGATCAATGGTCAGTCAGGTACAGGTAAAGAGCTCGTAGCTCAGGCGTTGCATAGACACAGCCCAAGAGCCAGCAAGCCGTTCATCGCGTTGAACATGGCCGCTATTCCGGCCGATTTGGTTGAGTCTGAGTTATTTGGTCATGAAAAAGGGGCATTTACCGGAGCACAAGCTGCCAGACAAGGTCGGTTTGAACAGGCAGATGGCGGAACTCTGTTTTTAGATGAAATAGGCGATATGCCTCTAGACGTTCAAACGCGTTTATTGCGGGTTTTAGCGGACGGACAATTTTATCGCGTTGGTGGACATCAGTCAGTAAGCGTTGATGTACGCATCATTGCCGCGACGCACCAAAACTTAGAGAAGCGAGTTGCTGAAGGTAAGTTTCGTGAAGACTTATTTCACCGGCTGAATGTTATTCGCGTTCACCTCCCCTCGTTATCTGAACGCCGTGAAGATATTCCACTATTAACACGCCATTTCCTCAGAAGAGCGGCAAAAGAATTAGACGTAGAAGCGAAGAGTATTTCTAAAGAAGCGGAACGAGTAATGTCACAATTACCGTGGCCTGGGAATGTTAGGCAACTGGAAAACGTATGTCGCTGGCTTACTGTTATGGCAAGTGGTCAAGAGGTATTGCCGAGCGATTTACCACCGGAAATACACAGTGACAGTAGCATAGAAAAACCCCCTGCTGAGGCTGGAGACTGGCCAGATTTATTGGCTTCTTGGACAGACAAACAATTGCGAGATGGTCATCACAATATTCTTAATGACGCCATGCTCACCTTTGAACGGGTAATGTTAGAGCGCGCGCTTTTTCATACGCATGGTCACAAGCAAGATGCCGCTAAGCGATTAGGCTGGGGTCGAAATACATTAACCCGCAAACTCAAAGAGCTGGGTGTGAACTAATTACCTGAGTTTGTACTTAACTCGGCTTAAATAGTAAAACGACAAAGAGCAACCTAAGTGGTTGCTCTTTCGTTTTTTGTTAATAGCTTAGAAAATCATTCAACCCATCTGGTTAAACAGCCTTCATTGACATTGTACGAATTAGTGACCTTTTGTTAGCAATGCAGTCATACCTTGGTTAAAGTGGCGAACCCATTTCATGCTAAATTGACCTTTAGCACTTCGGTTAATTTCAATAACCGCATCTTTTTTAGATAACACGTTATCTTGATTATGTGCGCGAGGATGTGTCATTGCGTCATAAGTATCGACGATGGCAAGTAGTTTTGCCCCATCGCAAATGTCGTCTTCCTTGATACCCAAAGGATACCCAGTTCCATCTGTTCGCTCGTGATGCTGCATAACAATCTTTCTTGCCATATCCCACTGGTCCAAGTGCTCCAACAACCGCGCACTCTTATACACGTGAGAACGCATAAGATTGAATTCGATATCACTAAGGGCATCACCTTTATGCAATACCTTTAGTGGCATAAACGCCATACCAAAATCGTGAACATAACTTGCTACGGCTAATTGATCTTCATCCACTGGATTGCCCGCAACATCGTTAATATACATAGCGAGTTTAGCAATGCGATCGCCTCTGCCGCCCCAAAAGTTTGAGCGTCGTTCAATGGTTTGCATTAAATCTCGAAAAAACAAAATGTCTTGTTTTTTCTCACTGCTAATATCTTTAGGTATCCCCGTAGAAGACAGTGCAGGCGGCTTAATTTGTACACTCTGAGGATTGTCACTGTCGGTAATAACGTCAAGCGATGGGTTTAACAACAAAACCGCTTCGGTAAGTCGTTGTTCATGCTCTGCACTGTTGTCTGGTCGAATTCTACCTATGGCTAAAACGAGGTGCTTGTGGAGTTCTTCATCATATTCGGCCTTTCCTTCAGCCATTACACGCTCAACAAACGCTTTTACTCTATCCATAGTTTGCAACACCAAATCACTCATTGTGCTGGTGTAGGCTACCTGCCCTTTTCGCAGGTAATCGAGCAAATCCTCTACATGCTGAAGCAATGGGATCATGGGCGAGAAGTTGACTAACCCTAGATCGCCCTTAATCGTATGAATAGAACGAAACAACGCTCGCTGCAATTCATTGTCCTCAGGACGTAATTCCAACTCGATAAGCGTTTGTTCACTGGCCTCGTAGAGTTCATTAATTTCCTCCATTAGGTCATTAAGAATATCATCTTCAAGGTCTTCAGGAGTAAATGTCTGCATAGATTCTACCGAGTGTTATATTCGCTTAAATTGGGTCTATCGACCTTTAATTTACGAATTTCTTTAAGACAAGCGCGTATTAATCGCGGTTTTCCAATTATAGCCTATGGATGATTGTAATTGGGTATCGGCGAAATGTCCTCATACTAAAGGCGATAAAATCAATTTCCCAAAACTATCTCTTAATCGAAATGGGTTGAACGCTGCCTGCTGTGTGAAATGATAACGATTGTAGGTTTACCAAGAAGATTAACCAATCCGCGTTAAGTTTTATAATTTCAATGACTTTCCATCAAAAAAATGCATCCAGATTAAGATTAGAGCGACAGATATTGAACCACTCTACGCTTCAACTGAAATTAAATTGTGTTGTCGTAGAGACTCCAAGAATGCCAACACATCCTTCAAGCATGTTTCAGGGCTCACCTCATACTCACTCATCAGAGTATCGATGAGACCATCAACGGTCAAAGGAGTATGCAATGAATCCCATATCATACTTGCTATGGGGTCAAGCCCATAGTATTCACCATTTTCTAAACTCATCATAACGGTTTCGCCATCAATTGAAGCATCTACTATATCTTGGTTTTTTGTTATTAAAGAGGTCTTTCCAATTGGGGCTTGCATAATTACATCTCTATAAAACGTTGGTTTGTATATATGCGATGTAGTGTATAGTCTGCATTAAAGTAATTCAAAACTAAAAATTAGTAAGACATATTTCCATTAGGCTTAATGTAAAGTATGAGCAGTATCTATGGCGTGTTCCCCAAGCAGCAACATACCAAACCTTATATAAAAAACATGATGACTGCGGCCAATTACTGTTCACTGAATAACGACATCCCAATGAATAGATCGCTTTTTAAAAGCTTCTCCCCTTTCCTCGTAGTGAACAAACTAGGGACTATCGGAACACCATAGCTCTGCATTTGCCTTTCAAAGAATGACTTATCACTCATCAAACGACGAGAGAGAGCAGAGCTTTTTGGTGAAAAAAAGTCATGCCAATAAGGTAATTCATGTGTATAGACAAAAGAAAGCCATTCCTTTGAAGGGAAACTATATAATTTTAAGTTATAGTCGTGACGAGGAGGTATTGTATAAAAATACGCTAGCTTAAAAAGCTGTCCTAGTTGTTTAAAGTCGCTAATATTAGACTGTTCTATTTCTTTCTATTGTTTAACCAAGTCTTGAAGCAATATCGCCAAGCATGCAAAAGATACCACAGGAATAAACGATACAACGCCAAAGGAGCTCTTACTGCAATAGGTTTAGATGTATAGCTTAGCCAACAAGCTTGTTTGTGAAGCTCGACCAAGTCAGATTTACCAGGAACTAAATAAGCCAAACAAAATATCGCTTTAGGCTCAGTTGGAAAAAGAAACCTATTTAGTTTTCTCTTAAACGAGCTTTTCATTTACTCAGTCAACGTTCGTTTTTTTGAGGGTGCCATTGTTATCAAAGGTAGCTACAAAGATCTATCAAAATAATGAAAGTCCCTACTCAGCCTCTTTTTCTCGACCGTTGCGATAAATACACTTCTTCTGATGTGCCAGTAAAAAGTAAACAGGAAGAAGGAATGGACATGCGTAATTTCAACGTTGAGGCTTAAAGAAAGATCCTGTAAAGAGTAACTGTAAAAACTCATCGGACAAGTGTACGCTGAAACTTCCACTATACTGCGCGCGTCATTTTTCTCTAGGAGTTGTTTTGATAGCTTTATTCCGCGTTCCTGCACTGTTTATTGCCTTTTTACTCATAAATATCGTTTTGTTGGTTGTTTGTATTGCACGCCCTTTTCATAAAAATAACGTCCATATTGCAGGTCAACTCTACTCCCTTATGGCGAAAATTGTTGGGCTCAAACTGATTATCCAACAAGATTCTGCAGTAAAAATTAACGAACCTTACGTATATATTGCGAATCATCAAAACAGTTTCGATGTCATTACCATATGTAAAGCCGCTTTGCCTGGTGTGGTCACTATTGGGAAAAAGAGCCTCAAGTGGATCCCTATTTTCGGTCAAATATATTGGCTTTCGGGCAACATACTAATCGATAGAAAGAACTCAGGCAGAGCAAGAAATACCCTTGATGTTGCGGCAAACCTAATTTCAAAAAAGAGAACCTCAGTCTGGCTATTTCCCGAAGGCACGCGTAGTTATGGCCGCGGAATTCTGCCGTTCAAACAAGGAGCGTTTCGTTTAGCAAGTACAACTAATGAGCCCGTTGTAATGGTCACTGCCAGTAACTTACATAAAAAAGTGAAGTGGAATCGCTGGAATAATGGCATCGTAATCATTGATATTTCGGCTCCACAGGCAATGACACCAGAACATTCCGTTAAAGAATGGATGGCGCATTTCAACGATCAAATGAAACAAAAATTCGAACAACTAAATACACAGGTCGATGAACTAGAAAAAAGCAGGTAAACTTACGTTAAATTTATTAGTGAGTGCCTTAAATGAACCAGTTTGACGAACGCGAAGAGTGGTATGAGTTTAACCAAGAAACCATTGATGCCCTGCTTGAAGATGGCAGCCAAGCAGACGCGGACTATACCATTGAACACCACGTTGCTAGTACTGACTTTGACGTGTTAGAAAAAGCGGCAGTTGACGCATTTAAAGCTGGGTTTGAAGTTACTGATGCAGAAGAGTTAATGCTTGATGATGGTGAAACGATTTTTTGTTTCGACGCTGTCGTTGAGCGTAAACTAGACATTGAGCGACTTAACGCAGATTGTGATACTTTGCTAAAAATTGCCGACAAGCACAACGTTACCTACGATGGTTGGGGTACCTATTTTGAACCTCGAGAAGAAGGGGCTTATGAAGACGATACGTATGACGAAGATGACTTCGACTACGACGATTAGAATCACCTTCTTTTAAACCGTTAAGTTACCCTTCAGCTTTTGTTCATCTTTTTCCATCAACAATGACACTGTCATTAACGATTGGAAAAGGATGCACAAATGAAAACCCCTTTATTTTCCTTACTAACATTCTCAGCTTTTGCCTTGTTGCATATGCTAACTCCAAGTACCGTTTCAGCAGCAGAAGCGCCTACAAAAATTCAAGCGATCTCTAAAGAATTTCGCTACGACAAACCGTTTGTTGCATCAGAAGAACCATTAAGTTCGAACAAAAATACACGTAATGCTAGTGAAGAAAATCAACAAACCTTGAGCAACGTATCTAACGGCTCTGAAATTGCAGTACGTAAAGAAAAGCACCTAAATACCAGTAAATCATCCAGTGACATTATGCTAAACAGTGTAAATGAATTTTGGATTTATGATGCGTGGACCAGCCTAGATAGCGATATTGACTACGACGGTTACTACTCTACATTTTCTGTTGAATTCGATGCCGACACTATTTTCACGCAAGTCCCAGTTTACGCTGTTTTATATGTAGGCACTGACGGCCAGTACGACGCAATTCATGTATCTTCTGAATTCTATATCTATGGTGAAGACTCGACGGATAGCTTCACTATTGAAAGTACCTTGATATCAGGCTTTCCCAGTAACGACTATGATGTGTTGATTGAACTTTACGATGCTGATACCGAAATGCTAGTGGCATTCTCTGATGGTTACGATGATGCTTCATTGGCTTACTTGCCATTAGAAAGCAAGAACAATGAATACATAGTAGAAGACACCGTTGTTATTGTAGAGGAACACGGTGGTTCATGGTCAGTACTTTCTTTGTTAGCTATCGGTTTTACCTTCATGGTAAGAACGCGTAGAAAATTAGTCACACAGAAATAGTGATAAGGTGTAATACGCTCACTTAAAATAACGTAGGTTCTCGCATGGATACCAACCCAACATGTTGAGAACCGCCATTGCTATTCACATACCTTCATTCAATTCAAATATATGCCGACACAAATTAACGTTAATTAAGTGCTTATAACTTCTATCTCAACTACGTTGGATCACTCGCAATTTTATCCACATATTACGGTTCGAAAACCCTGCATATTTTTAATGTACTGCTATTATAGACTTAGAAACAATATCAAATTAGTACCCAAATAGATCTAGTACTCTGACATTCAAGGATTTTTAGAAGTGTACCCAACGAAAGGTAAGCATTTAGCTCCGTTATCACCTCCTCGTCGCAAATTATTAAAAGGTTGTGCGGCGCTGAGTATTACCGCTGGTGTAACTCCATTTGCTATAGGTAAAAGCAAGCCAACCTTAAAAGTACTGGGTACGCATGTAACGCTTCAAGAGGAATTACGCCAAAGGGCAATGGAAGACTTAGGGATCAATATTGTTTTTGAACCTGGTGGCAGTGCAACCGTTTTACAAAAAGCATCCATGAACCCTACTTCTTTTGACCTTTACGAGCAGTGGTCGAACAGTATTAATGTTTTATGGCGAGCACAAGCTATTCAACCTATTGAAAAAAAGCGTCTTCATTATTGGTCTGAAATAAACAATTTATCCAAAACAGGGAAGCTAACTGAAAACGCCCGAATGGGAGCAGGTGACGCACCACATAAAATATTAAACGTGCAAAGTGACGGCAGCCTAGGCACACAACATACCGATGAAATAAGTTTCCTGCCCTATGTTCACAACGTGGACTCATTTGGTTATAACCAATCATTGCTACCTACGGAGCTAAAACAGGAACAGGAAAGCTGGGGATGGTTGCTCGATAGTCGTTACTCGGGAAAAGTCGCTATTGTTAACGACCCTACTATTGGTCTATTTGATCTTGCGTTAGCCGCTCAAGCCAAAGGTTATATTCAATTTCAAGATATTGGCGCTATCACAGAAGCGGAATTAGATACACTCTTTGGCATTCTCAATGAGTTATCTCAATTAAATCACTTTAGTGGTTATTGGACGTCTGTTCCTGAATCAGTGCAATTTATGAAAAGTGGTCGGGTGGCAATTGAAAGTATGTTTTCTCCTGCAGTGTCTGCGTTAAATGGGCAGAATATTCCGGTTACGTTTGCAGCACCCAAAGAGGGTTACCGAGGATGGCATGGTGTTATGTGCTTGTCATCGGCAAGCCAAGGGCGAAGCAAAGACATTGCATATGAGTATATGAACTGGTGGCTGTCAGGCTGGCCTGGGGCCTTTATTGCCAGACAAGGTTATTACATTTCTAACCCAGAGCGTTCAGCCAAGTATCTATCACAGGCCGAGTGGGATTATTGGTACGATGGCAAAGTAGCTTCAGAGGCACTGAAAGGAACCGACGGTATGATTAGTGTTAAAAAACGGTGCTCAACGCAACGGCGGTAGTTACCAGAAACGCTTTAGCAACGTAGCGGTGTGGAATACGGTTATGCCAACCTATGAGTACAGCTTGCAAAAATGGTACGAATTCATCACGTCTTAGACTTAAGTCAAAACACCAACCTCATTTTCTTATAAGGCCACAAGATCACGATGCTCTCATCTATTCGCATTCAACTTATTACGGTACTTATTGCACTGATTGCGCTTATTCTTGCCCAAGGTTATGTTGCGCGAGAGAATCAAGCAACTTTAACTACCGGTGTTTCTTTTGCAGCGAAAACCGTTGTTGATGTAAGTTTGGTAAAAGAACTTGAGCGAGACGTTGTGGATTTACAACGGAATGTACTTATTTTCAAAGAAAACGCCAGCAAGTCGGCTTTTACACGCTTTGGCAGATTGATGGTTAGTATCGATGCAAAACTAGACAAGCTTGCTGAGAACAATAATTTCAATAAGCGTGCTGAAGATGACTTTGTTTTAGATCGAATGCGAGAGCACTTAACCGCTTACGAAGAAAACTTTGTACAAGTTGTTGATGCACGCGCAGAGCGTGACAGCCTTATTGCTAACGGCACCCTTTCAGACATCGCCTTAATAGAAGACTTATTTAACGTAACTTCTAACAACGGATTAATTAATACCGAGTTCTTAGACAGGGCTCGGGTTTTGCTGTTAAAAGCAGAAAATGCCATGCTGAAGTACATTTCAAAGCCAGATATGAATTATATATCCTCCTTTAATCAATCGATTGATGCATTGCAAACTTTGCCGCTCTTCAATAGGCCTTCAGCACAAGAGCAAATGGTAACGCTTGCTGCAAAAGCCAAAGCAGACTTTTTCAAATTGACACAAATTACCCAAGGTAATTTGTTTCTAGTAAATGTGGTAATGGCCGGCTCTGCCAATGAGTTTTTGTATTTAAGTGGTGAATTAGCAAGTCAGGTTACTGATAATTCAGAAATGACTACTCAGCGCACTTATGCGTTAGCCAGAAGTACACAACAAAATGGAGAATTGTTTTCACTATTTGCTATTTTACTTGCTGTTGTAGCAGCGCTGTTTTCAACTAAACGTATCTTGGGGCCAATTCACTCAATTACAGAAGTCTTTAAGAAACTATCTGAAGGCGTAGAAGTGTCGAAAATTCCAGGAAGTAGCCGACAAGATGAAATAGGAAAGCTTGCACAATCTGCACTTGTATTCAGTGATAAAAATCGTCAAACGGAAAATCTGTTATCGGAAGCGCAAAGGATGAACGTGCAACTTGAGAATCTTAATAAAGAACTAACAGAATCCAAAATTAAGGCAGAACAAGCGACTGCGTCAAAAAGTATTTTTTTGGCCAACATGAGCCACGAAATTCGTACCCCGATGAATGGCATCATAGGGCTAATAGAGTTAGCTCAACAGCAAGACTTGTCTCCTACTGTCAGGGGGTATATCGATAAGGCCGCGTATTCGGGTCAAATTCTACTCAGTGTAATCAACGATATTCTGGATTTTTCAAAAATTGAAGCAGGCAAGCTCAAAATAGAGGAAGTAAGTTTTTCTCTACATTCATTGTTCGACAACTTGATTGCAGTAATTGCACTTCGCGCTAAAGAAAAGAACTTGTCAGTGCACTTTACTGTGCAGCCCTCCATTCCACCTCAAGTAATTGGCGATCCACTACGCATTGCTCAAATTATTATGAACATTGGTAACAATGCGGTGAAGTTTACCGAGCAAGGCAGAATAACCATCGAGTTTGAAGGACAGCTCAATAGCAAAGGCAGTACACTTTCGCTAACTATGCGAATTACCGACTCGGGCATAGGCATGAACGAAGAGCAGTTAGCTAGAATATTTAAGCCATTTACCCAAGCTGATGGCTCTACCAATCGAAAGTATGGCGGAACAGGATTAGGCTTAGCTATCGTTAACCAGTTAACCGAACTCATGGGTGGACGTTTACATGCAACCTCAACTCCAGGAAAGGGAAGTATGTTTGAGGTCACCCTGCCCTTGAGATCATTTGAAAATCAGTTGGGCGTTTTAGAGCAAGTACCAACCCTTCCAAAAGGTAGCGTTTATATAACTGACAATATATTACTTCCCCAAACTTACTGTAAACAAATACAACTAGAAGAAAGTTCAGTTAGTACATTAGAAAACGCTGAACGCACTGAGGCCTTACCCTTACACATAATCGTTGATATTCCAGACTTTAGTGTATTCCGACAAAAGCTTGCTTGGTTAAAAGCACTATCAGAGCAAGGAAAGCATATAGGTTTGGTGATGGAAAGTGCAGGTTCAGCACTACAAAATAAATATGCATCAATGTGGGAAGGGGCTTTCATTATGCATCCCTTCACGCCTGCGCAATTCGAACGCTTCATGCATCAAATCATCACTGGTGACGACAACATTAATGGCCCTATTTTTCAAGATGATACGGCGTTCTCCACGCTAGAAGGTCATATTTTGCTGGTAGAAGACAACAATATTAACCAGCTAGTAACCGGCGAAATGCTGTCTAATTTAGGTTTAACATTCGATGTTGCAGAAGATGGAAAGCAAGCGGTTTATAAGGTAGAAAATGCCCCTCATTACGACCTTGTGCTTATGGATGTGCAAATGCCAGTAATGGACGGATATGAAGCAACTAACCAGTTAAGAGAAAAAGGGTTTACACACATACCTATTATTGGTTTGTCAGCCAACGCGATGAAAGAAGATAAGCAAAGCGCTTTAGATGCTGGCATGAATGACTACTTAACCAAGCCTATCAAGCAAAAAGCCTTAATTCAGGTTTTACGACACTACCTCAAGTAACGAATGGAATTGTTGGCAATACCCTCACCATTATTTACTTACAGCGACTTCTTAATGATTTAACGCCAGTCTGTAAAGTACCAATATAAGAGCAGGGCCATGAAAGCAAAATTTTATTTAGTTATTGTTTCATGGTGAGTTAAACCCGATTAAATTATGTATGACACTTAGTAAACACCGTTGTATGATTTAAAGATTACATTTTGTACATATTGCAACAATAGAATTGCATATAACTGGCACTGCTTTATCGCGGTAATTGTGCAAGGAAATTTACTCATGGAACCAATGTTTATGCTCGTCACCAAATTACTTAAACGCGTGTCAGTTGAAGCGAACACCACTCCTATTAAAATTGTGCTCGCCAGTTTGGCGCTTTTTGTTGGGCAAAGTAATGCGTATGCCCAAGCCACAACCTGTGCTGGCGGCCTACAAGAAAGTACCACTTCAAACTCACACACCATAATGTGTACTGCCAGTGATTTTTCAATTTCTTCATCGGTCACAATTGTAGACTCCGGTTTTGGGCTTTATACCCTTTCAGAGCTAAATAATGCGACGGCAACAGATTCATTTGGTACACCGGTTAGTGAGAACGAGCAATTAATAGATGCAACCTGCTATGAGTTTACCAGTACTGATAGCGCAACAAGCGGCGCTGTTTATAGTGCAACCGTTTTTGATAATGTGGGCTTTACAGATGTAAATGAAGCTAGCTGTTCGGGTGGTGGCGGTGGTCCTGGGCCAGGTCCGGGGCCCGGTACTATTCCAGATGCTCCAGTGGTGACATCACCAACATCTGCAACAGCAGCTACTTATGTCGTTTCAGGTACACACCCAGTAGACGGAACCATTATTTCTGTCGTTATAGACAGTAATAATAATGGCCTTATTGATGTTACAGAATTCCCTGCAACTGGGGCTGTGAGTGTTATCGGCGGTAATTGGAGCACTGCACCAATTGCAATTTCTTCGACAACCACTTTTTTAGTTGTCGCAAATGATCCCATCAGTGGATTACCGTCAGATGTTGTTGCTCATACTGTTGTATTTTCTGTGCCGAACACCGCACCAATTGCAAACAACATGATGCAAAGCACCGATGAAGACACACCGCTATCCTTAACCTTTGACGTGAGCGACAGCGACGGTGATGACCTCGCAGCCACTATCGTTACACAACCGCAAAATGGCAGTGTCATTGTAGACCCTAATTCCATCAACGCGACCTTTACGCCGAACGAGAACTTTAATGGCACCGCAACATTTACCTACTCAGTAAGTGACGGAGCCGCCAGTTCAAATACCGCAACCGTAACCATTGTAGTTGACCCCGTTAATGATGCGCCTACCATTAGTGGTACGCCAGATACAGTGGTCGTCGCCGGTAACGTCTACTCGTTTCAACCTACCATCGCCGATGTGGACGTGGATAACTTAAGTGAACTGACCATTACGTCAGAAAACGTCCCTAGCTTCCTGATGTTTGACAGTAGCGATGGTTCTCTCTCTGGCCAACCGTCAGAAACTGATGTGGGCACCTACAGCGACATTACCATTACTGTCACCGACAATGAATCAGCTTCCAATGAGCTCAACTTTAAGCTAGAAGTGGTCAGTAATAACACCGCACCAATTGCAAACAACATGGTGCAAAGTACCGATGAAGACACACCGCTATCCTTAACCTTCAACGTGAGCGACAGCGACGGTGATAACCTCGCAGCCACTATCGTTACACAACCGCTAAATGGCAGTGTTACGGTAGTTCCTAATTCCATTACCGCGACCTTTACGCCGAATGAGAACTTTCATGGCACCGCAACATTTACGTACTCAGTGAGTGACGGGGCCGCGAGTTCTAATACCGCAACCGTAACCATTGTGGTTGACCCCGTTAATGATGCGCCTACCATTAGTGGTACGCCAGATACAGTGGTCGTCGCCGGTAACGTCTACTCGTTTCAACCTACCATCGCCGATGTGGACGTGGATAACTTAAGTGAACTGACCATTACGTCAGAAAACGTCCCTAGCTTCCTGATGTTTGACAGTAGCGATGGTTCTCTCTCTGGCCAACCGTCAGAAACTGATGTGGGCACCTACAGCGATATTGCTATTACCGTCAGTGACAATGAGGCTGCTCCGCAAAGCTTACGCTTTACCCTAGAAGTAGTCAGTAATAACGCTGCGCCCGTTGCCAATGACATGACGCTGAGCACCGATGAAGACACACCGCTATCCTTAACCTTTGACGTGAGCGACAGCGACGGTGATGACCTCGCAGCCACTATCGTTACACAACCGCAAAATGGCAGTGTCATTGTAGACCCTAATTCCATCAACGCGACCTTTACGCCGAATGAGAACTTTCATGGCACCGCAACATTTACGTACTCAGTGAGTGACGGGGCCGCGAGTTCTAATACCGCAACCGTAACCATTGTGGTTGACCCCGTTAATGATGCGCCTACCATTAGTGGTACACCTGCAACTAGTGTCAATGTAGGAAATGAATACAGTTTCACGCCTGAAGTCAACGATATCGAAGATGGAAAGGACTTAACATTTTCAATGACTCACCGTCCTATTTGGATGGAAGAAATTAACCCTATCACTGGCGAAGCCAAGGGTACACCTGGTAGTCATGATGTAGGGACATACCAAGGCGTCACTATCACCGTTACTGACAAGGACGGAGGGAGCGACAGTTTAGAGTTTTTTATAGAGGTATTAGGGAACAATACAGCCCCTGTTATCAGTGGTACACCGCCCAGCACAATAAGAGTGGGAGAGCTTTTCAGGTTCCAACCAATTGTAACCGATGCTGAAAGAGGCCCCTATAAGTTCACGGAAAATGCTTTACCGACCTTTTTGAACATCAATGAAACGTCAGGCTTAATAACCGGCACCCCCACCGCCGATGATGTTGGTATTACTAGCGGTATCACTATCACTGTGACCGATAGTGAGAATGCCAGTGACCAGTTAACTTTTGACTTGGAAGTTAAATCAAATAGTGCGCCTAGCGCAGGCAATGTGAATGTTACTACTTCTATCAACACACCAATACTCATCGGCCTTACCGGAACAGATCCAGACAGCGATGACCTTATATACAGCATCGATTCCCAACCAGGTAACGGCTCGGTTGTTGTTAGTTCAGAAGATGAAAGGTTTGTAACTTACACCCCTACGCAATGCTTTATTGGGCAGGACTCTTTCACCTATAACGTAAGTGATAGGGTTTTATCCGACAGAGGAACGGTTAATATTACCGTATCTGATACTAACCTCCCTCCGGTAAATGATAGGCCGCTAGGCTCGGTAACAAAGAATGAAAATGACACTACTTTCACGTTTGAATTTGGACTCTATTTCTACGACCCTAACAATTGTGGAAATGGAACTTTAACGTATACGTTTAGCGAAAACATCGACAATTTAGTTGAAGATTATACCTTTGAAGGCGAAACCGCAGTATTCACGCTAGATGGTGTAAAAAATGGCACTGAGCAGATTACCGTAACCGTTACTAACAGCAAAGGTCTTTCAATTACTGCACTTTGGACATTAACAATTGAAGAAGCTAATGACAGACCTGAGTGGTCTGCAGCCCTAGACGAGGTTATTAATCTTGAGCCTGATGAAACAGTTCAATTTAACATGTCAGAATACGTTCAGGATGAAGAAAGTAATTGGGCAAATGGTTCACTTCAAGGCACTGCAATTAGTAGTAACCCTGATGCAGCAAGTGCCAATATACAGGGAGCGCTTTTAAGTATTGCCGGATTGTCAGGTGGCGAGAGCACAGTTACCGTCACCGTTAGAGATAATGAACATGAACTAGTCAAACAAATAGCCGTATTTGTAGAACAAAGTACCTCGCTGCGAACAACTTGTGAAGATGAACTTGAGCTTACAGCTCGCATAGATGAAGCCTTCAGATACAGTGTCAATCAGTGTTTCGAGAACGCAGAGTCAGTGGAATTAAGTGATGTCACATGGGCTGATGCAAATTCCTTTATAGCTTTTCCTCCAGGCTCCCATAACTGTATGTGGGCTCAATGTTCAGAAATAGATAATAATTTCGTAATACAGGGAACCCCCTCTGCAGAACATAGAAACTCTACGCTTACCCTGAATTTTGTCATCAGAGGGATTAAGCCAGAAAGTATACTTAGACAAAAAATTGAAATAAAAACGCCAAAAACCATTAAACCGGAAATTATTGCACCAGATAAAGTAGAAATAAACGCAGCGGGTGCATTTGAATCGTTGCCCTTCACTAAACTATTGTCTGTAGAGTCTGATGATGATGTTCAGCAAGCATTAGAAGATCTTGTTATTAGTGGACAGGGTATACCAAAAATTGTCTCAATCAACGGACGCACGGCAACTATTGATGTATCTTTTGCGGTCAAAAGCTACCTATCTTTTTCTTTGGAGGGATATAATGAGTTGGGTAACTATCACATACTGACTTCTGGCAAGTATACATTAGGCTGGCAATTGGAAACCCCTAACGGTGAAAAATCTGACATTGTTTATCAAGATGTGTGGATATGGCCTCAATATACATTTGACCCTACGGAAGTTTTTGATGGACAAAAAGACCCATCGTTCGGCACTCATGCATTAAGCGGTGTGCTACCAGAACCTGAAAACTATTTAACAATACAATATAGTGAGCTCTCAGGAACATGCGTGGGTCAGATAGCGCCTTTGAGTGATACGTTGTTTAACAGTGATAAAACTGAATTAACCGTTTTTGGTGAGGTACAAAGTAGCGAAGGTTCTTTTGGCATTCTTGGAGGTGACTATTGTAAGTATTCGCTAGAACCAAAACTATCTGAGACCGAACTTTACCCAAATAACGCCGGCATATACTCCACGGAAAGCTCATCAAAGTCATCCTTTTCTAAGGAGGGTAACGTTAATATTGTTGCCAGATTTGCTCTTTCTGACACAAATGCAAAACCAAGCAAAGTTCAAACGACCAATCCATATATACTTAGTCCTCAAAATATTATAAATGGTGAAATGTCTAACTCTCATAATAATTTTCTGACAGGTGTAAATTTAAACGTTTTAGGTAGTGGTGTAGATCTTGGACGGCCACTATCTGTAGGTCACGTAGCAAGTGAGTCAAAAGAAACAAAAACACCTAATCCAATACCGTTATCTACACTAATATCTGCAACTGATGATAGTGCAATTCCTATTGAGTTCGAACAAGACGGTGCAGATATTGCGCTGAAACTTCCCGCTAACTTAGCCACGGGTATCTATCAACTCATCTTTGAGTTCATTGATATAGAGGGAAAAATCGGCCAGTCGACAGCGTTTGTCAAATTAGCAAATGCGCTCCCCATTCTCAGTATAGATGAAGACACAGATGGCGATGGTTTGGTCGACTTAGCTGAAGGTGTTATCGACAGTAATAGCAATGGTATTGTTGATTACCTTGACAACATCAACTTTACCTATCAATTGCCCTTGCATTATGATTTTAGCGCAGTTATTCAGTGCCGCGCAGGCTACTTGTGTGCACTTGGCCCGTATGCATTGGGAGCAGGCGGCGATGGCGCGGCAATAACGGTGCAGGAATGGTCACAATTATCACAAACTAGTTTTCCTGACAGCACTATCGCCATAAGTGAAATATACGACTTCACGGTTCGTGACTTACAAACTGTTGGGCAACCTGTTGACGTAGTTGTTCCATTATCACAGCCTATTGCCAGTAACGCTGTTTATAGCACTTATATTCAAGGAGTGTGGTCATCGTGGGTAGAAGACGAGTTTACAACGCTTTCGTCATCGCCTAGTGATATATCGGGTGTTTGTCCATCTGCTGGTGCAGAATCTTACCGCCCTGGCTTGAATCCGGGTGATGTATGTATTCAACTCCCCTTAGTTGATGGTGGTGCTAATGATGCCGACGGTATTGCTAATGGTGAAATTTACTTTACCGGTGTACTCACATTAGCAAACAATCAGCTTCCTGTTCTTGAAGTGGATACACTGACTTTACCGATAAACCAATTCGGGGTAATCAATGTATTGGAAAACGATACCGACCCTGATGAGCATGAATTAACACTTATCGACGTGAAAGGTGATTTTGTAGACATCGGCTTTACCAGCGATGGTGATGTTGAAATTACACCGTACGACGATTTCACAGGTTCACAACTATTGCGTTATATAGTGCAAGACAGTGAAGGTGCTTTTGCTGAATCGGCGCTTATAGTAACTGTTGAGCAAAACCAAGCACCTGTGGCACAAAATGACATTGCTAGTACAGATGATAGAACAAGCATTGTTATTGATGTATTAGCAAATGATACTGACCCCGAGGACGGTGCGTTGATAGTCGATCAAGTGCAAGCTGAACACGGCACTGTTTCTATTGTGAACAACCAAATTAAGTACACTCCTTTAATAGGCTTTGATGGTGTCGATACTATCCTATATTTTGTAGAGGATAGCCTAGGAGCCGATACATCAGCAGTTGTCGAGGTAACCGTTCAAGCACACCAAACTGTAGTTAGCGAGAATAAATCAGGCGGAAGTATCGGTACAGGTATGATGGCACTACTATTGATGGCGGCGTTAATACGCCGTCGTGCAACACTGCTTACTGCCGTCGCTTTACTGGCTGTAAGTCACTCAAGTTTGGCACAGGGGTGGTACACCCAATTTGAAATTGGCCAGGCTTCTGCTGAGAAGCCTGCAATTCCAACTCAAGTTAGTGTTGTTAACTATGATTTAAACGACACCATGTGGGGCGTTACACTAGGTTATCAACTTAGTGAATCTTGGGCCCTTGAATCAAGCTATTTAGACTTAGGCGACAGCAGAATCACACTGGAACAGCTTACTTTACAGCCTGATGTAACAGAGCAAGAACTCGCGGCTATTCAACCACTTTTAACCCAAGGGGTGACATTAGGAGCAAGATATACCCTTCTTCAGAAAAATGGCTGGTCGGTAAGTGTGCCTCTGGGGCTTTATAGATGGAAGACCGATGCGCTATCAGGCTCGGGGACTTCTATCAGCACAAAAGAGCGTAATGGCAGCGACTGGTTTACGGGTATTTTGATAAATGTAAAAGTAGCAGATCATTTACAACTAGGAGCCAATTACCGTTATATTGATTTGGAATCGGGTAAGGTCGATACATTTAGTTTAAGTGCCACCTACTTATTTTAGACAAATAACTGTGGTTAACTTGTCTTCAAGGTGTGATGAACAATACCCATTTTCTGCAGGAACTAGAAAACCAAACGCATTAAGCAAAAAGTATTACTTTAGGTTTTGCGACAATACTTAAAAGGTAGCTATACTCAAGTGTAAAAAGCGATTTATGAAGTCACGCTACCTTATGCATTACAGCCCTACATTTAAAGCAGCGCCGCGTTATTTTTACGCAAAACTCTGGCTGCTTCTTACTTTGGTAAGCCAATTTTCCACCCTGTCTGCCAACGAGCAAAAGCATATCCTCGTTGGCACAGGTGATGGACCGCCATTTATCCGCACTGAAAATGGAAGCATTTATAAAGAAGCCCCCGGTTTAAGTATCGAAATATTGCAGAGCATTGCGAAACATAACAGTTGGAAGCTCGAATTTGTCGAAATGCCTTTTGCTAGACAAATTGTTGCCACAAGACTTGGCGAAGTAGACGCTATGGTGGCTGTATTTAAGATGGATGCACCTGATCTACTTTATCCGTTAACACCTATTGCCGTTGCAGAACATTGCTTTTTTACGCGCGAAGATACAGACTTTTGGTTTACATCTCTTCAAGATCTAGACGCCATCAAGTTGGGAGTAATTAATGATTATAACTATGGGCTTATTGATGACTATGTGGCCGAAAACAAACAAGACAATATATTAAAGGTTTCAGGCCAAGATAAAGATTCACTAACCAAATTACTTGCACTGCTACATATGAGGAGAATAGATGCCTTCATAGAGGCGAAATCCGTGGTAGAGCACGTTACAAACAGTTTAAATACTGAAACACTGCGTATTGCAGGGTGTACGACTATTTCACCAGCCTATATTGCTTTTTCCCCTGTATCAGAAGAAAGCGAACAGCTTGCCCATGAGTTTGACTCTGCTATTGAGCAGTTAAGAACACAAGGGGAATTGAAACAGCTCTTCCAAAAATACGGCATTACCGACTGGCATAAATAAAATTGAAAAGGGCTGCCTTTGCAGGCAACCCTTTCGTGTTTTGAACGAAGCAATATCCTATTTGAGATAACGCTTAACGTTCAAGTAAATCATTCTTGCTATTTTACACAGTACTAATGGGCTTTCGCCCACCAATAATTATAACGCTTGAATGGTTTCGAACTGTTCTTTAAGTTTGGCAAGGGCTTTTTCACCCTCTTCTAACTTAGCGCGTTCCTTTTCAATAACCGCTTCTGGTGCATTGCTTACAAACTTGTCGTTACTCAATTTACCGCGGGTACGAGAGACATCTTTATCAATCTTCTCCATGGCTTTGGTAATACGTGCAAGCTCGGCATCTTTGTCGATTAGACCTGCCATTGGAATAAGAATTTCCATCTCTCCTACCAACGCAGTCGCGCTGGCTGGCGCTTGTTCACCGTCTTTTAAGATAGTCACAGTTTCAAGCTTAGACAGTTTGTCTAAGAAGGCTTTAGCTGCATCAAGGCGACGGGCATCTTCATCACTAACATTCTTAAGTAACGCGTTAAGCGGTTTGTTAGGAGAAATATCCATTTCACCGCGAATATTACGAATACCCACGATAAACTTCTTCACCCACTCAATATCAGCAAGTACGTTGTCGTCTTGCTTTGCAGCATCTACTTCAGGGAATGTCTGAACCATGATGCTCGCGCCCTCTTCCACTTTAAGTGCACTTAGTGGCACCACTCGTTGCCAAATGGTGTCGGTGATAAATGGCATAAGTGGGTGCAATAAGCGCAGAAGGCTTTCAAGTACGTTAATTAACGTGTGACGAGTTCCGCGCTTTTCCGCTTCAGTACTTGCATCGTTGTTAAGTACCGGCTTGGTCAACTCTAAGTACCAGTCGCAGAACTGGTTCCATGTAAATTCGTAAACCGTTTGCGCCGCAATATCGAAACGATAGTCTTCAAGCGCTTTTTCGAATTCAACAAGGGTTTGTTGGAACTTCGCCCAAATCCAGCGATCGGCTAAGCTAAGCACCATTTCACCACCATCACGACCCGTATCGTGCTCTTCCGTATTCATCAATACGAAACGCGATGCGTTCCAAATTTTGTTACAGAAGTTACGGTAGCCTTCAACGCGCGCCATGTCGAAGTTAATATCACGGCTAGTTGAAGCCATGGCAGCAAATGTAAAGCGCAATGCATCTGTACCGTAGGCTTGAATACCTTCTGGGAATTGTTTGCGCGTGCGCTTTGCAATTTTTTCAGCAAGCTGAGGCTGCATCATGCCTGCTGTACGCTTGGTTACAAGAGACTCGATATCAATTCCGTCGATTAAGTCGATAGGATCAAGTACGTTACCCTTCGACTTCGACATTTTATCACCATTCTCATCGCGGATAAGACCGGTAATATAGATGTCTTTAAACGGAATTTTGCCGGTGAACTTCTTGGTCATCATTATCATTCTGGCAACCCAGAAAAAGATGATGTCAAAACCGGTTACCAACACTGAAGACGGCACAAAAGTTTCAAGATCAGGTGTTTCTTCTGGCCAGCCCATGGTCGCAAATGGCCATAATGCACTTGAGAACCAGGTATCTAGCACGTCGTCATCTTGCGAAAGCGTAACGTCACTGCCAAGGCCATGCTTATCACGCACTTCTTCTTCTGTGCGGCCTACATAAACACTGCCGTTTTCGTCATACCACGCAGGAATGCGGTGTCCCCACCACAATTGACGAGAAATACACCAGTCTTGAATATTGTGCATCCACTGGTAGTACGTTTTGTTCCAGTTCTCTGGTACAAAACGAATTTCACCGCTTTCCACAGCCTCAATGGCAGGCTTGGCAAGAGACTCCACTGCTACGTACCACTGATCTGTCAAATACGGTTCGATTACTGCGCCCGTTCTGTCGCCACGCGGTACTTTTAACTTGTGCGGTTCAATCTTCATCAACACGCCTTGCGCGTCTAAATCAGCAACAATTTGCTTGCGGGCATCGAAACGATCAAGGCCACGGTAAGCTTCTGGCGCATCGTCATTAATTTTCGCATCGTCGGTAAGAATATTGATCATCGGTAAGTTGTGACGCTTACCCATGTCGTAGTCGTTAAAATCGTGAGCTGGGGTAATTTTAACGCAACCAGTACCGAAATCTTGTTCTACATAGTCATCAGCAATAATAGGAATTAAGCGCCCGGTGATAGGCAATTTAATTTCTTTACCTATCAAGCTTTGATAGCGCTCATCATCAGGGTGCACAGCTACCGCTGTATCACCAAGCATGGTTTCAGGGCGCGTAGTTGCAACCACAAGCTCACCACTACCATCAGCAAGTGGGTAGCGCATGTGCCACATGTGGCCATCTTCTTCTTCGTTGAGTACTTCTAGGTCAGATACTGCTGTGTGTAGTACTGGGTCCCAGTTTACCAAGCGCTTGCCACGGTAAATTAAGCCTTCTTCGTGAAGTTTGACAAAGACCTCGGTTACGGCTTTAGACAAATCTTCGTCCATGGTGAACACTTCGCGCGACCAATCAGGTGACGTACCTAATCGACGCATTTGGCCAGTGATCGTACCGCCGCTGTGCTCTTTCCATTCCCACACTTTTTTGATGAAGTCTTCGCGACCTAAATCGTGACGTGTTTTGCCTTCAGCGTTAAGTTGGCGCTCAACCACCATTTGGGTAGCAATACCCGCGTGATCAGTACCTACTTGCCAAAGTGTATTGTCCCCTTTCATGCGGTGGTAGCGTGTTAGGGCATCCATAATGGTTTGCTGGAAACCATGGCCCATATGCAGGCTACCGGTCACATTTGGTGGTGGAAGCAAAATGCAATATGGGTCGCCACTGCCTGAAGCTTTAAATAAACCCGCGTCTTCCCATGCTTTATAGCATTGCTGTTCGATAGACTGCGGTTCAAAGGTTTTATCCATTACTGACTCTCAATTTTAAGCGATAGATGTCTTTTTTATGCAGACTTAAACTGCATGTTACACCCAGCTTGCTGATAGTTTTTGTATCTTACCCGCGCCGCCTGTTTGGCGTTTTCATCTACGGGTACAAAGTCGATTATTTGGCGAAACTGATTGGGAGAAGGCACCATACCAGAGCCTACATTTACCACCATTTGTCGCCTGGCAACCTGTTGAGGTTGCCAACAAATTTCCACCGGCGTCCCCGTTTGCGGCCCTTCACCATAAAGGTTGTGAGGTACAAATCGGTCTGACGGCAATTGCCACAATAGTTCATCAACTTGCTCTGCTTGAGCTTGGGTATCGCACAGCACGCTAATTTTTTGCTTATTTGCAAACGCCGAAGCAATAACTTCGCTGGCGCGGCCTGCCACGCCATTGTCACTTGCGCTGAGTTGATAAAAAATCACTTGTGGCATGAACGCTTAGTCCTCTAGCTTGATATCAGCGCGGTTCATTAAGAACTGAGACAACATTGGTACAGGGCGGCCTGTTGCGCCTTTGTTCTTACCACTGCGCCATGCAGTTCCAGCAATATCAAGGTGAGCCCAGTTATATTTCTTAGTAAAGCGTGACAAGAAACAACCTGCGGTGATTGAACCCGCTGGACGACCACCGAGGTTGGTCATATCAGCAAACGGGCTTTCCAATTGCTCTTGATAGTCGTCCCACAATGGCAAGCGCCATGCGCGATCTGAGCTTTGTTCTGAGGCATTTAACAGTTCATGAGCTAGCGGATTATGCGTACTCATCACACCGGTAGCATGATGACCAAGGGCAATAATACAAGCGCCAGTTAGGGTCGCTACGTCAATAACTAACTCTGGCTCGAAACGCTCAACATAAGTTAGCGCATCACACAATACTAAGCGTCCTTCAGCATCGGTATTCAATACTTCAACAGTTTGCCCCGACATAGTCGTTAATATGTCACCTGGACGATAAGATTTACCGTCAGGCATATTTTCACAACCCGCCAATACACCAATTACGTTAATCGGTAAGTTAAGCGCTGCCACGGTGTGCATAGTGCCCAATACGCCTGCTGCACCGCCCATGTCGTATTTCATTTCATCCATCGCTTCGCCAGGCTTGATTGAAATACCACCAGAGTCAAACGTTAGGCCTTTGCCCACTAGCACAATAGGCGCTTGATCAGCTGCACCACCGCGGTGATGAATAATACTCATCATGCTTTCATTGTCAGAACCACGGCCAACAGCCAAATACGCTTGCATACCAAGCTCGGCCATTTGGGTTTCATCAACCACTTCTGCAGAAACACTGTCGTATTGGCTTGCCAATTCTTGCGCTTGTTGCCATAGGTATTCTGGGTTGCAAATATTTGGCGGCATATTCGCCACGTCTTTGGTGACTTTAGCACCGCGAGAAACCGCAAGGCCATGCTCAACGGCACGCTCACCAACGGTAAGTTCACGACGAGTGGGTACATTAAATACAATTTTGCGCAGTGGACGGCGAGGCTCGCCTTTCTTGGTTTTAAGCTGCATAAAGGTGTACAAGGTGTCTTCTGTCGCTTCCACAGCCTGACGTACTTTCCAATAGGTATCACGACCTTTCACATGCAGCTCTGTTAAGAAACAAACCGCTTCCATTGAACCCGTTTCGTTCAATGTTTGAATAGTTTTAGCAATAATGTTTTTGTACTGGCGCTCATCTAGTTCGCGCTCTTTACCGCAACCGACTAGAAGGACGCGCTCGCTCAGTACATTAGGTACATTGTGTAAAAGCAACATTTGGCCAGCCTTACCTTCAAGGTCGCCGCGGCGTAATAAGTTGCTAATATAACCTTCACTGATCTCGTCTAGCTGTTCCGCCACTGCCGTTAGGCGGCGCGGCTCGAAGACACCCACAACAATACATGCACTGCGTTGTTTTTCTGGACTGCCACTTTTTACACTAAACTCCACGATATCACCTCGCTTTTCGTCGTTTAAGGTTTGCACGATGACTAAAATCACGTAACGTTTCGCGCTGCTTTATGTTTTAATACACAGCATAACTTTTTAGTACACTGCAATTTAATACGCTGAAAGTACCTATGTAATGAAAAATGTTTAAAACATAGGCTAATTTTGCGTTAAAACACCATGCAAACGGTTTATGATTGCAGGCAAAACTTGTAAAAACGGTAAGTTTAAACAAAATTGTGCTTTCTTTCACTAAAATTCCTAATTTTCCGGAAGGACTGGAATGCTGATATTCCGCTATTTACTTAAGGAAACGCTGAAATCTCAGTTAGCGATTTTCTTCATCTTAATGGCCATTTTTGTCACGTTGCGATTTGTGCGCGTATTAGGTGATGCGTCAGACGGTGATATACCTGCTGGCTTAGTCCTTGGCTTTCTTGGTTTGTATGCCCCTATTCTCTCTTCTCTGGTACTTCCAATAAGTGCCTATTTGGGCATTATGCTCGCCCATGGGCGGCTTTATGTCGACAGTGAAATGACTGTCATGCGAGCATGTGGCATTAGTGAATGGTATGTAACCCGAGTCATGCTTTTCTTGTCGGTGCTCATCATGATTGTCACTGGTGCTATAACATTGTACTTCTCCCCCCTTGCCGCAGAAAACGAGTATAAACTGCGTGAAAAGGCCCGAAGCGAAGCGGGCATTTCTGCCCTCATGCCAGGTAGATTCCAACAAACGGGCAACGAAAAAGCGGTTATTTTTGTACACGATGTTGACACCAATACTGAAGGGCAAGACCAACTACTTCGCGTATTCTTGTCGCAAAACCAAACCGATGACAATGACGAAGACGTACGCGTGGTTTATGCCCAAACTGGTGAAGTGGCCACCAGTACTGATGGCACTCGCAACCTAGTGCTACGAGAAGGCGTACAATACGAAGGTAAGCAGTCAGAAAAGGCTTATCGCAAAGTTGAATTTGATGAGTACCAAATTCAAATAGCAGACAAACCCGCTGACGAACCTCGTAAAAAAGTGAGCGTGTTACCTACATCAGAATTATGGGAAGACGATAGCATTGAGGCTCGTGCTGAACTTCAGTGGCGCATTGCTATTCCTTTATCAATTCCATTTTTAGTCCTTATTGCAGTACCACTAAGTGCTGTTGACCCTAGACAAGGACGGTTTGGCAAAATGTTCCCCGCTATACTGTTGTATTTAGGCTATTTCTTATTGTTACTGGCTAGCCGCCGCGTATTAGAAGATGGCAAAATGCCACCTCAATTGGGGCTGTGGTGGGTGCATACCGTTATGCTTGTTATCGGTATCGCATTGATTGTTAGGGACAGAAAAACCGGTACGCAGCTACGCGCCTGGGTATTGGGGAAAAAGTAAATGTTTAAGCTACTTGATGTATACATTGCGCGCACGCTACTGGGCACCATTACCGTAACACTAAGTGTACTAATTGGCTTAAGTGCGCTTATCAAATTTGTAGAGCAATTAAGGAAAATAGGCGAAGGTGAGTACGACATGGTGGTCGCCTTCATTTATGTGTTGCTTAGTTTACCTAGAGACCTTGAGCAATTTTTTCCGATGGCCACACTGCTCGGTGGTCTAATTGGTATGGGCGTATTGGCCAGCAACAGCGAACTCGTTGTAATGCAGGCCGCAGGACTTAGCCGTTGGAACATCATAAATTCAGCGATGAAGTCTACCTTAGTGATGATTTTGTTAGTGATGGCGGTTGGCGAATGGGTAACGCCGTATAGCGAAACTAAAGCGAAACAAATTCGCACCGAAGCTATTTCTGGGGGAAGCCTTTTCTCTTCCGATAAATTAGTGTGGGCTAAAGATGGCGATAGATTTGTCAGTATTGGCCAAGTAATAAGCCAAGACACCCTAAAAGATATCAGCATTTTTAACTTCCATGATGACTTGTCACTTGAAAGTATCACCCATGCTAAAACTGCCGACTTTGACAGTGATGGTTGGTGGTTAAGTGATGTAGATGTGACGTACTTTTCTGAGTCTCAAGTGAGTATTGATACTACAGCTCGTGTGCGCTGGAGCTCAACACTCACCCCTGACAAACTGGGTATTGTTGCGGTAAAACCAGAGGCCCTGTCTATTACCGGGTTGCTAGATTACGTCAATTATTTAGAAAATAACGCACAAGATCCTTCGCGCTACAAGTTAGCTTTGTGGCGTAAGATATTCCAACCAATATCCGTTGGCGTGATGTTATTAATGGCGCTGAGTTTTATTTTTGGCCCGCTGCGCAGTGTAACCATGGGCGCTAGAGTGATTATGGGCGTACTGACAGGGTTTGGTTTCTTTATTCTAAACGAAGTATTTGGCCCAGTGAGCTTGGTATATCAATTACCGCCATTTTTAGGCGCATTGCTTCCAAGCCTTCTTTTTGCAGCAATTGCGGGAATAATGCTGAGGCGTTAAACCTTTGAATTATCGCACTTTCGGAAAATAGGCCCTCTAGCAAGTGGACCCGCTCATAAGCAGCCCTTTTGGCAAACAGCTCCGAACGTGTTTTTGAAGGAAGGTCCTCACCTTCCTTTTTATCAAAAATAAACGACTACCAACTTTTATGATCGTTCGCTTCTTTGGTCAATTTAAGCACTTCTGTTTTGGCCAGCCGGTCTTGCAGTGATTGCTTATTCTTAATGTCGAACAAAACTAATAGCGTACCCAATCCACCAAGCGATGCCACCAATCGAACAAATAAACGTGGCCACGTCATTGGCTCTTCAACTGTGCTGTATATACGCAGACGCCACGCACGCATTCCCAGAGTTTGACCGCCTCTGCGCCAAAACCACAAGAAGAACCCCACGATCCAAACACTTACCCAAATTTGAATAAGTAACTTATAGCCAAATGATGCTTGAATAAGGTCAGCAGGCTCTGCATACCCTTGTAAATCCAAGGCGCCATTTTTAAGCATCACCACCAGCGTAACTATCATCACCATGGCCGCACACATACCTACTGCCGTAGCAACTAACGTGTCGTAAATCATGGCCAATAAACGGCGCACAAATCCGGCTCTCTGAAGTGGTGAACCATCAGACTTAGAGTTAGAAGCGTGATTATCACCGGTAGTTTTTTGATGATTGGTTGATGAGGGTTTATTCTTTGCTCTCTTATCGTGTCTCGCCACGGGCTTCTCTTTACTTCAAAAATGACAACCTCTATTTTGACACAAGCGCCAAATAGCTTAAACAGAATAAACCACACTTAACGGTATTTAATAATGTCATGACCGAGCGCGTTCGTGGAGAATTTTTTGTTATTGTTGCATCCATCTGCCACCGTGAGTCGTTATTGTTTCTAAAGACGGATAATGGACGTAAATACGGTGACCGCAAAAACTCTGGTAACAACACTCATCGCTAGCTCATTTTCACTCGGTATGGGCGTTGCATTGGCGTTAGACGACCCCGAAGGTGATATTGAACATATTCGAGTACGTGGCGACTCGTCTGTAAAAAACGGAGAGTTTATCTCGGCTTCTCAGGGATGGGTGTCTGGTGACACGCTGATTGAGCGTCCAATGTTGCGCGCCGGTGAAATACTTGAATTTATCCCAGGCATGATGGTGACCCAACACAGTGGTTCGGGAAAAGCCAACCAGTATTTCCTGCGCGGTTTTAACCTCGACCATGGTACTGATTTCACTGTAAGTGTAGATGGAATGCCAGTGAATATGCGAAGCCACGGACACGGCCAAGGGTACAGTGACCTTAACTTTATTATCCCCGAATTTATCGACAATCTAAGCTACTTCAAAGGCACCTATTATGCCAACATTGGCGACTTTTCCAGCGCTGGCGGGGCGTTCTTCAATTTAAGAGATTCACTTGAGCAAAACCAGTTGTTCTTAGGCTTAGGAGAATATGGGTTCAAGCGCGCTGTTACGTTAAATCACTTTCAGGCTGATCAGAGCCGCGTTATTACAGCGCTGGAATATCAAACCTACGACGGCCCATGGACCGACGTTGACGAAGATGTAAAAAAGAAAAATGCCCACATTCGTTATATTACGCCCTTGCTAGGCGGTCAACTCGCCATTACAGGAATGGCCTACGATAATAGTTGGAACGGTGCTGACCAAGTACCTGAGCGCGCTATTGAAAGCGGCTTAATAGACCGTCTAGGATCTATCGACACCCAAGTTGGCGGCGATTCATCTCGCTTTAGTTTCTCCGCAAACTATACGAGTGATACATGGAATGCCTCACTGTATGCCATAGATACAACACTTAGCCTTTTTTCTAATTTTACTTACTTCCTTGATACCCCAGAGACAGGTGACCAGTTCGAACAGGCTGACGACAGGCAAATTTACGGTGGTGAAATATTCACTACCCTCCCCTTAACCAATACAGATGGAAGCAGTATTACTCTAGGCGGCCAGTGGCGTTTCGACGATATTGAAAACGTGGGGCTGTATCGCACACAAAATTTAGCACGATTGGGCACCATTCGAGAAGACGCGATTAAAAGTAATAGCTATGCACTGTTCGCTCAGTCGAACATTGTACTCAGCGACGCACTTAGCCTGTCATTAGGTGGTCGATACGATTATTTATATGTGGACGTTACCAGCAGTCTTGGGGCCAATTCAGGGAGCGAAAGTGACGGTTTATTTACCCTTAAAGCAGGCTTGAAGTACAGTGTATCAGACCAACTCACCGCATTTGCCAACATTGGGCAGGGCTTTCACTCTAACGATGCTCGAGGAGCGACAATTAGCATTGACCCGGTAAGTGGTGACGCCACCGAAGCTGCTCCCTTGTTAGTAAAGAGCCTTGGCTATGAAGCAGGTGTTAACTATACCGATAATAAAACCTATAACCTATCTGCTGCCCTGTGGCGCTTAGAACTTGATAGCGAGCTGGTGTACGTTGGCGATGCAGGCTTTACCGAAGCCAGCCGTCCCTCCGAGAGAAAAGGCATTGAGGTGAGTGCCTACTACTGGATCAGCCATCACCTAACTGCAGACGTTGAAGCAGCGTGGACCAAAGCACGATTTAGCGACAGCGTTGAAGGCGAAGGCCGCCACATTGATGGCACCGTGCCAGGCGTGGTAAGTGCAGGTTTAACTTACTATCAAAAGAGCAATCAACTAGGGTTCAGCTATACCCTACGAGGCCGCTACTTAAGCTCTCGCACCGTAGAAAGTTTCGATGAAATTTCACCGCCATTAACATTTTTAATTAATGCTCAAGTTGCCTATCGCCAGCCAACATGGGACGTAACGCTAGAAGTACTTAATGCCTTAGACAGTGACGATCATGATATTGATTATTTTTATGCATCTAGGCTGCCCGGAGAGCCAGAGGAAGGGATTGAGGATTTGCATTATCACCCTGTAGAGCCGAGAAATGTTCGCCTTACTTTGTCAATAAATTATTAATACATAAACGCTTTACTGTTTAGAGGTCTTTCTATTGATTAGGCAACCGTTTGGGCAGTTGTTTATAAAGCATGCTACTTTTAAAAGTAGCCGCTAAACAGTTAAAGCAATAAACAGATGGCCGCGCCATAACGATAAAAATAGGAGCAACAATGGAACACGAAACACTGTTTCCTCTGCTGTGTAAAACCGCAGACGGCGACAAAAAAGCGTTCGCAGAGCTTTATAAGATAACAAGTCCACAGCTCTACGCTGTTGCTTTAAGGCTTTTGAAACGTCCAGAGCTAGCCGATGAAGCCACCCAAGATGCCTATATAAAAATTTGGCATAACGCCGGTAATTATCAACGGGGCAAAGGTACGGTACTTACCTGGATGGTCAGTATAGCTCGCTATCGTGCGCTCGATTTAATCCGCTATCACAATGTTAGAAATGAAGTGGAATTAAATGATGATGCACCGTCAGGTATGGAATCCACGCAATCAATAAAGTTAGAGGCAGAACAAGCAAAATTAGCCTCTTGTTTAGATGAACTTGATGGACCGCAGCGTCAGGCTATCCATTTAGCCTATGTGAATGGTATGTCACATCAAGAGGTGGTGACTCACTTGGCGTCGCCACTTGGAACCATTAAAAGCTGGATAAGACGAGGCTTGCAAAGCTTGCAGAGGTGCCTATCACTATGAATTATTTAAAAGAAGAGCGATTAAACGCCCTCGCGGCTGAATATGTAGTTGGAACGCTACGCGGCAAAGCGCGAACGCGCTATCAAAAGTTAATGATGCAGTATCAGGCTGTTAGCGATGCCACCGCACAATGGGAGCAATACCTTACTGGATTTGCTGAAACCTTGCCTCCGGTGACACCACCTGACAGCGTGTGGGAGAATATACAAATTAAGCTTGGCCACAAGGCGGCTAATGATACAGAGTATGTCGATCAAACGACTAGTACTAAACCAAGTAGCGACAATGTAGTTGATCTTGAAAAAGAAAAGCAGAAGCGCTGGAAGAACTTATCGTTCATATCCACAGCAGCTGCAATGGTGTTGGCCGTATTGCTTTTCGTCATGCAACCTGTACCTACCCCAGAAGTTTCCCATATTGCCGTGGTCAATAATGCTGATAACACGCCATTGTGGGTGATAGAAGTTTCTGACACTACCATGAATGTTAAGGTCACCGATGCATTCGTGGCTTTAGCCGACAAAGACTATGAACTTTGGATGGTGCCAGCAAACGGCGAAGCTCCAATTTCCCTTGGCTTGATGCCTGAAGTTAATGGGGACACGCGCGCGACACCAGATATCTTGCTAGATCAAAGTATCGCGGCGTTAGCAGTGAGCTTAGAAGCACCAGGCGGCTCGGTAACGGGCGCACCAACGGAAGTGCTATATATAGCGCCGATTGTTTCCGTGTAATTTTACGCACTAAGCAGCACACCAAAAGGCCACGAAACGTGGCCTTTTACTTTTCATAAAAACTTTTTTCTAATTTTTTAAACAATCTTGCATCTAAGGTGAAACCTCAGTCGTTTGGTCTCTTGAACTCATAAAAAACAGAGAGACTCGACATGATCCAATTCAAACGCAAAACTTTGTCACTGGCTATTGCCGTGACATGTGCAGCTGTAACTGCTGGCGCAATAGCGTCAAGTCACCGAGAAGCACCGAATATTACTCGCCACCCAGCGTTAGATAGCACCGACTTTTATGCTTTCAATAGCTATGAACAAGGCCGTGAAGATTATGTGACTTTCATAGCAAACTATATTCCACTGCAAGATGCCTACGGTGGCCCTAACTACTTTGCAATGGACCCGAATGCGCACTACGCGATTCATATTGATAGTGATGGCGACGCGGTTGAAGACCTAAGCTTTGTTTTTAAGTTTAACAATATGCTTGCTGCTGATAACGAAGGTATTGCCCTGCCAATAGGCCCTGAAGGCGAACAGAAAATGGTGAAAGTGCCGCTTAAAAATGTAGGCGGTATCAGCGCAGACAATTCAAGCGCAGCAAACTTCTCGGAAATGTACAGCCTTACTATGGTGAGTGGCGACATGCAGACAGGCACGCGCACTCCCCTTACACCCGCCATGGGCGATATGTTTAAGAAGCCGCTTGATTACATTGGTAATAAAACCTTTACCAGTGAAGCGGAATACGCACGCTATGCTGAAAGCTTTATTTACTCGTTCAGTATCCCTGGGTGCGATGACATGGCCAAAGTGTTTGTTGGTCAGCGTAAAGACCCCTTCGTTGTCAACTTAGGCAAAACATTCGACTTGGTAAATTACGTACCTGTTGAGGGCGACAGCGCACCGGGCGCAGGCGATGGTGAAGGTTTCCCTGGCGGTATAACGCAAAGTGCCATGAATGATGACTTAGCCGATAAAAACGTGACAGCGTTATCTATTGAAGTACCCAAGGCGTGTGTTACCGGTGAAGGTAATGGCGTAATTGGTAGCTGGACCACGGCAAGCTTGCCGCAAGCGCGTATCCTAAACCCAGATGCTACTTTTGCGAAACCTGAGACTAATGGTGGTGCGATGACTCAAGTGTCTCGTTTAGGTAGCCCGCTAGTAAATGAGCTTGTTATCGGTATTGGCGATAAAGACAAATTCTCTACTTCTCACCCAAGTGCAGACGGTCAATTCGCTGATTATGTAACCCACCCTTCTTTGCCAGAACTACTGAACATTCTGTTTAAAGATGCAGTGAATACTACGCTGGGTACGGAGATTGAGACCCTTGCACCGACTAACTTCCCGCGTATGGACTTAGTGACAGCGTTCCTTACAGGTTTCCCAGGCGTAAACCAACAAGCAACTGTAACAGCATCAGAAATGCTGCGCCTAAACACAGGGATCCCAGCAACGCCAGCCGAATCGCAGTCAGCATTTGGTGTGGCAGGCGATGACTTAGCAGGATTCCCGAACGGTCGCCGCCCAGGTGATGACGTAGTTGATATTGCCCTTCGCGTTGTTATGGGCCGTTTGTGCTATCCCATCCCGGTAGCAGGTGAAGACACAGACCTTGGCCTTTGTACACCAGAGCAAGCCAGTGTAGGAAATGTACCTTTCACTGATGGTGCGCCACTAGATGCAAACATGATTGACTCGTCATTTCCTTACCTAAAAACACCACTTGCTGGCTCTGAATAAGGAGGTCCATCATGTCTATGAAGATTAGGTTATTTAACAAGAATCCAAATGCGCCCGCGTTTGTTAAGTCGGCTCAAACCCCTTTGCAGAAACATAAGTTGTGGGTCATTTCTGGATTGGTGCTAGCGCTAACTGGTTGTTTCGATAGTGATGACGATAACGATTATCAAGCGCCAGAAGAAAATGCAGCGCCTGTAGCCGTTGATGAAATGCTAACGACGCAAGCAGATATTGCGTTTGACGGCACGTTGACAGCAACCGATGTCGATGGTGATGCGCTTACCTTCGGGCTTGGTGAAAACGGTACGTTAGGTAATGCAGAAGTTAATGCTGATGGCAGCTTTACCTACACACCTAACGCTCAGGTAACGGGTAGCGATAGCTTCACATTCACCGTTTCTGACGGCGTAAATCCAGAAGTTACGGCCACCGTTAGCGTTACGATTGAGGCACAGCAGGTATCGTTCTCTAGCTATACCCGTGATGCCTTTAATCAAGCACCGACCGATGAACCTCTGCCAATTAACGCAAGAGTGTTCACGCAAGATGCAGATGAAAACACGTTCGACGACTTGCTAATCGACCAGTATCCATAAAGCTAACAAGCTTGGTCACTAGTTAAGCCAAGGATGGCTTTTTTTAAGGAAGTAGCTATGAAAATTATAAATAAGCATGCTTTGAGCATTGTTATAGCATGTTCGGCACTTAACTTTTCAAGTCACAATGCTTTTGCCCAAGGCCAAGACACTACTTTGCATAGCGATACCATTATTGCAACTTGGCAGCCAAAGCATGCATTAATAGCGACGTTTGATGACGCAGAAAAAGCACTGAGTGAAAGTAGATACCTAGACGCAACAGGCGCAGAAAGAGAGCGAGTAACTCGCTTTACGAAAACGATGCGAAGCCAATACGGTACGTTATCCCCTGGTCAACAAAAGCGCCTTGTTCTTCTGGAAGCAAGGTTACTTCAGGGCGTTCACAAGTTTGAGCAAGCCAAGCAGCACCTAGAGCAAATCAATTACGCACGCTTACCTTCTGTGCATTTGTTGTTATCAGACATTAGCATTCAACAAGGCAATGCTGAAAAAGCAAAAGAATTCTGCGAGAAGCTCGTGGGTCAAACTAGCTTTCTAGTTGCTTTTACCTGCATGGTAAATGCAAGTTTTTCCCAAAGCATGAACATAAAATTGTTCAATAAGCTAAAAGCCTTTGAGACCTTTGCAAGCAACGCTAGACCCACTGAACGGCAGTGGTTCTATGAAGTACTTGCTGATATGTCACTTCAACTTGGTGATGCTGAAAGTGCAATTGATTACCTGAATAAAACGGCATTTAATAAGCTACCAATAAGCGCCTTGTTGGTTTGGATTGACGCACATGCCAAGCTAGGCAAGTTCAACATTATCATTTCTACCCTAGAGCGCAATATTAATGACATTTCAAAAACTGACGACAGCTTACTGCTTAAATGGGCAAAAGCAGAGCGCGCGCTTGGACTCAATAGCTCACGAGTACAGTCTCAACTGGCAAAAAATATGGAGATTCGTGTTTGGCGTGAAGACAGTTCTCATGCCGCACAGGTCGCTATCTACTTTTTAGACTTAGCACCTAATTACACACAGGCTCTTAAGTTTGCCAAGCTTAATTGGCAATACGCACAAACATCTACAGACAAACAATTGCTCGAGCGCGCAATCAAAATCCATGAAGCCCATTCAGAGGTATAACCTCACAACTCACAAAAGTGATTGAACCATGATTAGATATATTGTTTTTCTTATATTAGCCACAGTCAGCTTTTCGTTATATCCTCACGAATTAAGTAATGGTTACCTAGTACTTAGGGGAGAGTCAAACGAAGCACTTTCAGGCGAACTTTCCTTGAAACCTGAAGACATTGGGCAGGCGGCCGGCTTAGATACAGACAACAATGGAAAGTTAACATGGGGTGAGGTAATCACGAATCAAAACTTGGCGATAAATTATATCCAAAACCATTTAATTATTCGCGATAGCCAAAGCCAGTGCTCGCTCTCTATAACGCTTCCTACTATGCAAAATATCTCTGCTGAGTCGCTTCTAGTTTACCCACTTGCAGTGAATTGCACTCATATAGGCGAAATCTCGGTACAATACAGCGGGATAATAAATGATTTTCCTACCCACAAATTACTTACCTCGGTAACAATTGATGACCACACGAATATCCATGTGCTAGACAGTGAGCGGGCATCTATCACTATTGCTGCACTAGGAACGGCATCACTTGCCCAATTTGGTGAAATGGTCTTCCAAGGCATTTGGCATATTTTCATTGGGTTAGACCATATTCTGTTTTTGGTTGCCACATTACTCACAGTAAACCTGCAAAGAAAAAATCAGAAGTGGGTAAAAGCACTAAGTAAAAAACTTATCTTAAAAAATACCATTATTTTGGTAAGTACATTTACCTTGGCACATTCCATTACCTTAACCGCAACGGCCCTAGATTTAATAGCGCTGAATAGTCGTATTGTCGAACTTGGCATTGCCGTATCGGTCGCTTTTACTGCGCTAAATAATATGTATCCTGTGATCATGAGACTTAGTTTTATTACTTTTGGGTTTGGCCTATTGCACGGTATGGGTTTTGCCAGCGTATTTGGAGAGCTTAATGCACAATCGGGCGGCTTGCTTCTTAACGTACTCGCTTTCAACCTAGGCGTAGAAGTGGGTCAGTTGGTCATTGTAGCGATGCTAATGCCTGTTTTACTTGCACTGAGAAACCTTAGAGTTTACGCCAAAGCGATTATGCCTGTTGCTTCATCAATAATTGCAGTAATTGCCCTAAATTGGACGCTGCAACGATGGTAAAAACGAGTTACGTGTTAATTGGTTAATAAATCCAGTAGGTCAAAGGCTGTTTTGGACAATCTTTCAGCACTTAGTAATAAAAAGGACAAAAAGTTGTTGTATAGGCGCGCCGCATCGCTATAATGCTGCTCATCGACATCGCGTTGATATCTATACACAATGCCAGTGTGATGGAATTGGTAGACATGACGGATTCAAAATCCGTTGCTAGCGATAGCGTGGCGGTTCAAGTCCGCCCACTGGTACCATCTCTTCTTTTAGAAGTAGATACTGAAACCGACCTTTGAGTCGGTTTTTTTGTGCCTGAAAGAAAACCGTCGAAACCATCTTACTTTTATTTGCAGATTCAAACCTCACCGCCTTTAATAGTGTGCCGACTGAAGAAGGCCTCTGGTACCAATTTAACGGTAGTCGGCTATATGCATGTAAACGCATAGCATTCAGTAGGGCATAATCAATATACTGTAATAGAAGTCGCTAGCTTAACTGAGACCAAACCTGAGCCGACAAAAGGCGTCATCTATATTTTTCTTTCAATAAACAGAAAACTATTTAGAGCTAATCTGCACATCATGGGCTTCAGACCACACTCTGAGCTCATCTAGAATATGCAAAGCTGTTCGCCCAAACTCGGTCAGCTCATAAGTAACAGCAACTGGCCTATCGCTTATGACCTTCCGCAACACCATACCTTCATCTTCAAGTTCTTTAAGGCGCTGATCAACCATCTTTTTACTTGCGCCACCAAGCATTCGTGCAAGATCGTTAAACCTGACAGGCTCATCTTTCAAGTGGTAAATAATCGATCCTTTCCATTTTCCGCCTATTAATCGCATGCCTTTTTCGATAGCACAGGGCTCCATGCAAGCGTTATAAACTTTTTTTCGCCCTTTACTGTCTGTTTTTATTGAACTTTCCAAATGGCACCCTCTCATTTAAACAAGGTTACTAAAAGTATACTAATTGATTACTGTTTAAAGGTAACTAAAATATACCACACAACGTTAAGCGAGAAAACGCACTTGCTTTTATTAACCCTTATAAAAGTAATCTTAGGAGTTATTCAATGAGCACCACAAGTTCAGGCAATGTACTAATTATTAATGCCCACCAGTATTACCCATTCTCAGAAGGCAAGCTTAATGCAGCCTTCGTTGATAAAGCCATCACTCTGCTTGAAGGTAAAGGCTATAACACTCGCGTAGTGACGATGGCAGAAGAATACGATGTGGATGAGCAGCTGTCACATCACCAGTGGGCAGACTTTGTCATTCTTCAATCGCCTATTAATTGGATGGGTCTGCCCTGGTCATTCAAAAAATATATGGACGAAGTGTATACCGCAGGAATGGGCGGCGCTTTGTGTTCAGGCGACGGACGTGTAGCAGAGGAACCTAAGAAAAACTACGGTACTGGTGGCACACTTAATGATGTGAAGTACATGATGTCTTTAACCTTCAATGCACCAGAAGAGTCATTCGATGATAATGAAGAGTTTTTCGACGGCAAGTCTGTTGACGATTTAATGTTCCCAATGCATATGAACTTTAAGTTTTTTGGCATGACACCAATGGCAACCTTTGCCAGCTTCGACGTGATGAAAAACGCAGACGTTGAAAATGACTTTAAACGCTTTGAAACCCATATTAACAAGCACTTTTAACCCAGTTGTAAAGCGGCGTTTTTGAAAAACGTCTGAGGAGTTTTTATGTCTTTTTTGCGCTCCGTATTGAAATCCGGACTGTGCTTATTCTTGGCAGCGACTGCCAACACTCATGCTCACGAGCAACATGAGCCAGGACACATTGCTTCACCTGAACAGTATGAATTGTTGCTCGAAAACGAACGAGCCTTGGTTTTAAAAATGGTGTTAAAGCCGGGTGAGAGCGATTCGTTTCATCGTCACAACAATGAAACGGTTTATTTTGAAAAAGGTAGCAAGTTAAAAATTGAAGCGCTTGGCGCCGAGCCAATTGTTGCTGATGTTCCCGACGGGCACGTCATGTCGCATGAGGCGTGGACACACAGAGTAACAAACCTCGGCGAGCAGACGGCTATTGCAATCATAGTAGAAGAAAAATAAGAGAGGTTTTCAATGGTATTTACAGACCATCCTGAAGCACTGCTTTGGCATGTTATTGCTTACTGATATTCGAAGGAGAATTCGACGATGAGTTCACAAAAAGATATACACCTATACACAGCATCTACCATGAATGGTTGGAAACCTGTTGTTTTTCTTGAAGAAGCAGGCGTCGAATACGATTTAACACATATCGATTTTTCGAAGAACGAGCAAAAAGCACCGGACTACGTGAAGCTCAACCCAAATGGCCGCATCCCTACCATAGTAGATCGTTCCAACAACGACTTCGTGGTTTTCGAATCAGGTGCCATTCTTTGGTACCTGGCTGAGAAATACGGGAAATTTATCCCATCCGCCCCTGATGAGAAATCAAGAACACTACAGTGGCTGATGTTCCAAATGGGCGGTGTCGGACCAATGATGGGCCAGGCAATGTATTTCCAGCGTATAGCGGCGAAAAACGGAAACGAAGATCCCTTCGCTATTAAACGTTACGTTGACGAAAGTCGAAGGCTATTGGAAGTCCTGAATACACATTTAAAAGGTAAAGACTTTCTCGTAAACAACAAGTACACCATTGCAGATATGGCTACCTATACGTGGGCACGTGCCTATTATTGGGCGAATGTCAGTGTTGATGGTCTGCCTCACCTGCAAGCCTGGTTCGATAGAATTGACGAGAGGCCCGCCACACAACGTGCTCTTGAAATTCCAAAGCCGTTCTGGGCTTTCTTCGGTAAAGGCGATGTTGAAGCTCAGGAACGTGAAAACGCTGAACGCTTCAAGCATGATGTGAAGAAATAGATACCAAAACCGACGAAAGTCGGTTTTTTGTGCCTGTAATTAAGTGTAATCGACACAACAGCGTTGCCTAGGAATGAGTCCCAACAACTTCATTCCTATCTAAACTATATTTTCTTCAGATATGTAAATTGCCGAACATCTCCACAAGTATTAACCTATAATAGAAAGGATAGTAAACAACCAATCATGAGTGGTTAGGCTATTGATAAACAGCGCCTCATATAAACAGTATTACTTAACAAACCTGACAATAGTACTTTGCCTCTTCACTGGCTGTGTGAATACCCCACCCCCACCAATGTCGCCCCCCCCTACAAAAAATGAGACTGCGCTGAAAGATTTAGAAATACTGGCCTCTGACACTATGCAAGGTCGCAAGCCCGGTTCTTCTGGTCATGAAGCTGCCAGAGACTTCATTCTCAAGCGTTTCCATACACTTGAATTGAAGGCATTTTCCGAGAACTACCAACAAACGTTCTTATTTTCCCAAGGTTTCCAGCGACAAACTGGATATAATCTTATAGGCTGGTTAGAAGGCACAGAATTCTCTAAAACCTTCATTGTGATCACAGCACATTACGACCACCTAGGTAAGCAGGGCAGAGAGACGTTTAACGGCGCTGACGATAACGCCTCTGGCGTGGCAGCGCTGCTTGCACTTGCTACTTACTTTGCGCAGTATCCACCTAAGCACTCACTCATTTTTGTTGCTACTGACGCAGAAGAAGGTGGCCTACATGGCGCTGATGCGTTTGTATCGGCACCCCCAGTAAATTTGAGTTCAATAGTTTTAAATATCAATTTAGATATGTTGGGAATTGGTGGGAAGCGTGGTCAACTTCATGCCCTGCCGGCTAAAGGCCAGTCAACAATTAAAGCATGGCTGAAGCAACAAGCTCCTCGGTATAACTTTCCAAGTATGAATTTGCGTATTGGCGCGCCTATTCCGACAAGAACACAGGGGATCATGAATAAGGTTGATTGGTATAAAGCCAGCGATCATGCCAGCTTCGCTCGTGTTGGCATTCCCTATATCTATTTTGGCACTGATGTTCACACCCACTATCATCAGGCCACAGATGTTTACAAGAACATCAATCACGGCTTTTTCAGTGCGGCACTACACACTGTACAGGAAGTACTCAGTTCATTAGATAATGCACCACATTCATCAACAGGACTAACATTGAGCCAGTAGCTAGATAGAAGAAAATGGGCTTTCCCTAAGTTCAATTTGTATACTTATTGCCACTATCTTGTGAACAATTAAATAAGCTATGATTTATGATAATCGGTAACATTTTATTACAAATTAAACGCACATCGGTTTGTTTATAAAAAGCGTTCGCTGAAAAAGCATTTTTCACACAGATAGATTATTTAAAGGAAGCGAATTGATTGATGCAGTATTTGCTCCAATGTTCTTTTTCTAGAGTTACTAAAAAGCCCCTGTTCATTTGGTGGCTAGTGCTTTTGTGTGCCCTACAACTCTTTATCAGCGCTAAAGCAGAGCCTGTTATCAGCTCTCCTCGCTTCAAACATTTATCAACAGAAAATGGTTTATCACAAGATTCTATCAACGACATGTTCGTCGATAGCGACGGTTTTTTATGGGTGGCAACAGAAACAGGGCTAAACCGTTACGACGGATACCACAATAAACAATATATTGGACTTAACAACGAATTCGCTGACGATGGTATTTATTCACTCTATGAAGATCAAAACAATGATTTATGGGTAAGCACTTATAGCAGTGGTGTCTATAGAGTTAACCGTCAAACCGGCGAAAGTAAACGCGTGTTGGCAATAACCTATAAAAGTCAGCCAGAGTGGTATCAGTTTGTTTCGCATTATATACCAGGTCCCAACAACACACTTTACATTGCTCATGATCACGTGATCGTACAATTCAATTTAGAAACCGAGCAGTGGGCGACGGTTTTCGATTTACTTTCTCCTGAGATAGCGCTCCCTGAAAGTGAAGTTATTAGGCATATCGCGCTTTATGATGAAGTGCTTTTTATTGCCACTAGCGCAGGATTTTATACTTATGACCTGCTTACAAAAGCGACAAGAAAAATACAGTATGAAGAAAATCGCGAGTCGAATAGGGATAAATTGAATGCCAAGCTCATCATGATTGATGAACAAGCTAACTTCTGGCTTGGTACCGTTGAAGGCTTGTATAAATTCAACTTAGAAGCACTGCTTACATATGCAAAAAGCGGAGGCGATGTACCTCTTGGCGCCACTGCCATTCCCTCGCTTAATATTTGGAGCCTACAGAATATAGATGGTTCGCTTTACTATTTAGCTACCAACAACGGCTTATACACCGTTGACCTAGTGACTTTGGAATTACAACATTTATTCAAACCATCAGATTCCAACTTACTCATCACAGACAATAACTTAACGAAGATAGCGTTTACTCCTAGCGAGCAATTATGGCTATCAACAAAAACATCGGGAATGCTGCTTTGGAACCCACGCTCTGTTTTGTTTAACAACGTTTACGCCGATGACGAGTCCAAGAGTTCTCTTAGTGACAATACAGTTCACGACTTCCATGTTCAAAACGATGAAAACCTATGGGTAGGCACCAATAATGGACTGAACCTGTACAACCTTGAATCGGGTGAAATAGAGCAATTCTTTGTATCTCGCGACGAGAAAGCAGTGGCCTCTTACGGTTCTATTTACATTATAAGGGAAGGTGAAGATGATTGGGTTTGGCTCGCTACCTATGAAGGTTTGCGTAAATTTGATTTAGTTAAAAAGCAAGTAATTCCCTTTCAAATGGATGCGCAGACCAACGAGTTATTAAGTTCTGACAAGACGTACGACATATTACGTGTATCGAAGAATAAGTATGTTGTAGCCTCCGAAAAGCAATTCTCTAGACTCGACGAAACCCAAAATACATTTGTCAAAGATGAAGTGTTATCTACTACGTTAGACGTTAGTCAGTTTTATACCTTCATTCCTGATTTCAGCGAGGATGAAGACTACGTTTTAATTGCTATGACCGGTGGCCTTTGGCGTTACAACGTAGCAACCAGTTCACTTCAGAAAATTCACGAAACACGCAATGTGCAGTCCGAATACATATTACAACCCACTGAAGCAATTTTAGATGACTACGGGACATTGTGGATCAGTTATCCAGGTCATGGTTTGTACGGGCTAGATGCAACGTCCTATGAGCAAAAATACTTTTTTGACACATCTAACATACTGCCTACCAACATCGTTTTTAGTTTGGAGAAAGACGACAACGGCTACATATGGATGGGCAGTCACAAAGGCTTACTACAGCTTGATCCTAAGACATTAAGCCTTAAGCAATTTACAACAAAAGAAGGCTTAATTAATAACGAATTCAAGTGGGGCTCTAAAGTTCGTCTAAATAATGGGGATATGGTGTACGGTTCTCAGAAAGGTTTCACCCTATTTGACCCGAATAAGTTCGTCGAAAATGAAAATACATTACCCCCAACTTTGATTACCAATGTGGCCCTAGTATCAAAACAAGTAGCCCTTGGTTTTGGTGATAAAAGTGGCAAGCTACTAAATATAAATCATGACGATATTGGTTTGTCGATTAACTTCTCTGACATGCAGTATGACAACACCAATGTAAGCCACTATCAATATAGCCTTACTGGTGACATCAATATTTCATACCCACCAACTAAATCAGCAGAAGTCTCTTTTCCTCAGTTAAAGCCGGGAAAGTATACGTTCTTAGTAAGCAGGTATGACGTTGCCAACGAGTCTCCAGGCCCCGTGTCATCATTACAAATTAAGGTAAAACACCCTGCATTTGCTTCGCCTTTTGCATACTTTATGTATTGTCTAGTTTCAGCAGCGCTACTTTTCATCTTTATCTGGCGACGTAAACTTAATAGCGACAAATTGAAAGCTGCTCACTTAAGTGTACTGAAGAACAAAAACAGGCTTTCTATGGCACTCACAGCCAGTAATACCAGAGTGTGGGAGTGGAGCGAAGATACAAATGCTATTGAGCAAGAACGTATTAAAAAGGAATTACACTACACTGACGCAACAATAAGCTTTGATGAGCATTGCAAACTCATTCACGAGCACGATAAGCATGTATTTTTAACGCAATGGCATGGTGTACTCAAAGGCGAGAGAAAAAACCTCGATGTCACCTATCGTATCAAAAACCGCGATGGTGAGTATGAGTGGTATCGCGATGTAGGAGCATTGGTTACCAATAATGATACTTCAACGAATGCGATTAAACTCGCAGGGACGTATTCCAACATTACAGAAACTATTAATACACAAACCAAAGCTCAACTGTATGGAGAAGCATTTGAGCATACTCGCGATTGGGTTGTGATTTTCGATAGTAATTTCAAACCAATTATTGCCAATCAATCATTTAAAGATGCGCTTTGTCTATGCCTAGACGAAAATATTTCTACTCAACTTATTCAGGTTTTTTCTAGCCAGAAACATAAGCTCATTCATGCATTAAGCAAAATGCGAAAGCTATCCCCGAATGAACATTGGAGTGGAGAAGCCGATATTCAGAGTTTGCAAGGTGATAAATATATTGTGAACATTGGCATTACGGCAGTGAGTAACCCGAGAAACGAAAGCGAAATTAGTCGCTATTTGGTCATCCTCTCAGATATAACCAAACAAAAAGATGCTCAAGGCGCATTGGTTAAAATGGCAAACTACGATAGCTTGACCGGGTTGCCAAATCGTTCTTTGCTGCTAGATAGAATTCAACATGCTTTCGATCAGGCCAAGCGAGATAAAACATCTATTTGTCTCTTCTTTATTGACTTGGACAGGTTCAAACAAATTAACGATAGCCTTGGTCACG